>OZ242382.1:0-1473301 GCA_965209235.1 Gammaproteobacteria bacterium
AACGTCGCTCCAGCGAGGCCATCAATCTGTTTGAAAGCATCCGGCGAAGTCGGCTCAACCCGACCTTTCAACACAGACAAAATCACCGTTCCTGATGGTTCCAGTATGGTTTTTCCGCGCCACGTATCCTTCCAACGCGGGTTGTCAATTTCACCGCCTAAGCCAGGTGTCTCTTTGTGGGAAAAGAACTCAATACCGCGAACGGTCTCGAGTTTTGCGTCAATGGCCAAGTATCCTCGCATGGTGGACCACAGTCCATATCCACGCACAGGAAAGATCACTGATTCCAGAGTCCCATCTTCGGATGTATAGACAAAAACGCGCTTGAAGCGTTCCCGGCGTCGAATCACCGCAATGTCTTCGTCGGGCGTGAGCGCGCGGGAATACTCCTCTTGCCGCGTTAACTCCACGCTATCCTCAAATTCCACTGGAGCATTTGCTAATACTTCGCCGGTATCGAGGTCAACGATCAGCTCTTCGACATGCTCATACTGAACAGACACGGGAACGCCAGCTTGATACTCGCCTGCGGCTTGCAGAATCTTCACCCTGCGTTCTTCACTCTTATTCTGTTCCTGACGATCACGGAGCGAGACCGCTGTCACGGACACCACGATCGAACACACCAGACAGACTCCGATCGTGACGATCGCGATGCGCTTCAGAAGAGCTGTCCCCTCTAGAGGAGGCGTGCGGTTATCTTGACTACTCATTCTGCTGGCTTTCCGACATACCGGTCAATCGATGTGCGTGCTTCTTTCACAAATTTTGCCCGCTGCTTCAATCGCCGATTGATGCAGTACCGATCAATGAGCGGTGCCGCGAGGTTTCCGAACAGAATGGCGAGCATCATGCCTTCAGCAAACCCGGGGTTAAACACCCGTATCAACACAACCATTGCGCCAATAAAGATTCCATATATCCACCGTCCGCTATTGGTGTGCGCTGCTGTCACGGGTTCTGTTGCCATAAAAACAAGGCCAAACAGATATCCTCCTGCAGCAAGATGCCACAGAATGCTGACAGCGCGCACGCTCTCCTCGCCCGGAGACGTGATATTGACAAGCATCGTCATTACAAAGGTGCCAATCAACACCCCAAGCATGATGCGCCACGAGGCCACGCGCGTGACCAGCAGCAACGCGGCGCCGCCCAAAATGGCGATCACCGAGGTTTCTCCAATGGAGCCTGGCACCCAACCAATGGCCATCTCGGCCCATGAGAATGCTTTTTCGAGTTCTTGCACTCCACCAGCCGCTGCAACTGCCAAAGGCGTGGCCGCGGAGAACCCGTCAGCTGCGACCCACACAAGGTCCCCGCTCATCTCGGCTGGATAAGCGAAGTAAATGAACGCACGACCTGTCAGGGCAGGGTTAAAGATGTTGTAGCCCGTACCGCCAAAGACTTCTTTCCCGATCACAACACCGAAGCTGATCCCCAGTGCCGCAATCCACAATGGAAGATCCGGCGGCGAAGCCAGCACAAAGAGGATGGAGGTGACGAAGAAGCCTTCGTTGATAAGGTGACGACGAACGCCCGCAAACAAGGCTTCCCAAGCAATTCCAACGCCAAAAACGACCAAGTACAAGGGCACAACAAATGCCGCCCCATACATCAGACAATCCAGAATGCTGTCAGGATTGGTAGCCCCGAGCAACTGAATAATGATGCCGTGCCAATCGCTTGGCAGCATCGCTTCACCTGAGCCAATGGCCGACAGCGCCTGCCAGCCAGTGTTGTACATGCCGAAAAACAATGCGGGCCAGCATGCGACCCAGACGATCACCATCATGCGCTGCAGATCTGAGCCATCACGCACATGCACATTGCCGCCTGTGTTTCCGGGTGCCGATAGCAGAAGGTTCTCAACCGCACCAATGAGCGGCAATGCGATGGAGTCTCTATACCGATCCTTCAAACGCTCGATTTGGCGCTCAATACCGCGACTAATCATTAGAGTTCTGACTGCATGCGTTCAAGTTGCCGCTGCAGAATTCGGCCGTAATCAAACTTACTTGGACACGCGAACGTGCAAATTGCCAAGTCTTCAGGGTCAAGCTCCATAGCACCCAATCGTGCAGCTTCGACGATATCTCCCACAAGTAGCGCCCGCAGGAGAGGTGAAATATCCACATCTAGAGGGAAAATTTCCTCATGAATCCCAAGCGGTACATACGCCCGCGGTTCGCCATTAATACCTGTTGTTAACGGGTGCTCTTGGCCCGGCATCAGCGCTGAGGCAAAGACCGGACGCGCGGAATACTCCGTTAAACCGGGGTTGGCCCAGTTCAATACCTTGCGCGCATCCGATTCCTCAAACGCGCACATTTGCAAGTGGTATCGACCCAAGAAGTCTGTCGGCCCCTCTGCACGATACCCACCGAGAGGTGATCCGGAGATCAGACGCGGCTTTCCCGTCACTTCGCGGTCCATGATTTCACTCACGCATGCACCACTTCGTGTTGTGACGATGCGCGGGTGTTGCACAGGTGGCCCACAAATGGCAATATGCCGTGTCGGATCTAACCGCCCAGTCGCCAATAACCCACCGATCGCAATGACATCTTGATAGCCAATCGTCCATCCAACACATTCGGCTGACACTGGATAGACAAAGTGCAAAATTGTTCCGCTCAACCCGGATGGGTGCGGGCCTTGCACTTCCACTAGGCGCACATTTCCCTCGGTGCGGAGCTGTGGAATCACATGATCTGTTTCATACGACACCAAAACCGGTATCGAGGGGAATGCGGAAGCAATCGCAGCGACACCTCGGGAGAAATGGGAGGCTCGCGAACGTAACACCAGTGACGGTTCTGCTGCCAAGGGGTGTGTATCACAGGCGTTGACCAAAATCACCTGAGGTGTCGCATCTGGTTGCGGAACTTGTGAATATGGGCGCGTCCGAAAACCATTCCACAACCCTGAGGTCACGAGGGCCTTGCGAAGAAACGCTTCGCTCACCTCACTCCCTTCATCGATATGGAATTCAGAAAAGTCTTCGTATTGCTCTTCACCGTCAATCGTGACGGAGACACTCAGCAACTTCCGGCGATCACCTCTTGCAATCGTCGTCACCGTACCGCCAGCAGGTGACGTGATAGGAACATCTGGGTTGCGTTTGTCGTACAGGAGAGGTTGACCGACCTTGACCTGTTCCCCTTCGCGAACCACGACCCGCGGCTTGATGCCGGGCCAATCTTCGCCAACCACACCAGCCACCGAAGGCTGGGCGCCGTCAAAAACGGCCTGCTCTGGCCAACCCGCGATCGGTAACTCTAGCCCTCTTGAGGTCGCAATGCGATGAGACTTCATGAAGAATTCATGCCTGCCAGTGAGACAGGGTCGGGGTACCGGTGGTACCGCATACCGGAGATGAGCTGCGCCAAGCGATGCACTTGGCAGCTGTACCCATACTCGTTGTCATACCAAACATACAGAATGCAGCGCTTTCCATCAACGATGGTTGCCGTAGCGTCCACGCTGGCGGCAAAGGTCGCGCCATTGAAGTCACTGGAAGCAGCTTCCGGCGATTGAACGAATTCGACAATTTCCATCAACGGCGAGTCCAGACTGACATGACGGAACAGATCTGTCACCTCTTCCTTTGTAGTCTCGCGTTCAAGGCCTAGGCTCAGAATGGCAAGCGAGACGTTCCCTGTGGGAATCCGCACGGCATTTCCGGTCATCTTCCCCGACAGCTCCGGCAGGATCTTCGTCACTGCACCAACAGCACCAGTACTCGTAATCACGATGTTGGCCGGTGCCGCACGTCCACGCCGCACTTTCGGGTGAAAGTTATCCACCAAATTCTGGTCGTTGGTGTAGCTATGCACCGTCTCGACATGAGCGTCAGTGACTCCAAATCGATCATGCATGACCCTTAATGGCGGCACAATCGCGTTCGTTGTGCAAGACGCCGCAGCCACAATCGGTTCATTGATCAGACCAGGATGCATATGATTAATGCCGTACACGATATTGGGGACATCCCCTTTCGCGGGAGCCGTCAAAAGCACTTTCGAGACACCAGACGTCTCTAGATGCTTGGATAGTCCATCACGATCACTCCAGACACCGGAATTATCGATCAAAAGCGCATCTTCAATACCGTAATCGGCCAAAGGAGCTTTCCCCGGACCGCTAGCGTAGATGATGTCAATGCGTTGTCCGTTCACGAACAAGCACTGTTGCTCTTCATCCACGCGAATGGTGCCAGAAAAACTTCCGTGAATCGAATCCCGACGGAGCAAACTGGCCCGACGTGATGCGCTGTCGTTCTTTTGATGACGTAACACGATAGCTCGGACGCGCAGTCCATCTGCAGCCCCAACATCTTCCACCATGATGCGAGTGAGTAACCGACCAATGCGGCCGAAACCAAAGAACACCACGTCTTTCGGTTTGTCGATGATGGCGGTCGGCAGCGCTAGTGCAGGTTGCATTTCGCGTTTGACGTAAGCATCAACGTTTTTCTCTTGCGACTCCATCCATCCGCGCGACAAGCGACCAATATCCACTTCGCACGGCGGAAGGTCAAGCTTGGCTAACGCTTGGAGAATCGGCCATGTCTCAAATTCGCTGAGTTCACCGCCGGTTGTTTGTCGTGCGAAACGATGCGCCTTCATCAGGGCAATCGCCGAGCGAAGAATCATCATCCGCCCGAACATGTAGCATCGAACACCTCGCTCACGGAACAAGGATCCCACGACGGGAACCATCTTTTCCGCTATGTCTTCTCGCTGCTTCCAGTCTGAAAAGGCGTCTGCCGGCAATCCAACTCTGCCAGAACTCACCGCTATCCTCCGAATTTCTGTCTGTGGGGGTTGTTCGCTGTTAGCGAATTAAGCCCTGGTTTGTGCGAACCAACGGAGGTGTGAATCACCTGTTCCGCATGTCACGTCAATACAGGTCAAGCGCTTGAAGAAGTGACTGACATCAACCTCCTCGCTCATGCCCATGCCGCCATGCGTCTGAATCGCTGATTGCCCAACGAAGCGGCCTGAACGGCCAACCTGCGCTTTGAGCGCGCAAACGGCCCGATCAGCAACAGCACCACCCTTACGATGAGCAATCGCTGCCATGTACAGAACGCTACGAGAGAGTTCGCACTCCATCGTCATATCAACCATGCGGTGTTGCAGCACCTGAAATGCTCCGATGTGAACACCAAACTGCTTACGCTCTTTCGCATATTGCACTGTCTGTGCTGTAATCGCATCCATCAGGCCGACGGCCTCGGCACCAAGAAACAGGAGCATGTCGCGATAAGCGAGTTCGCAGACTTCCTCACCCGTTTCTGGGCCTGCCAGTTCATGGGATGAGTCAATTTCCACCGCTTCGAACGTCACTTCTGCAGCGCGTTGCCCGTCTACCGTGGGGAACCCAACAACGGTGACACCCTTGGCGTCGGCAGGCACAACGTACACCCCGATGCCATCTTTCGTTTTTGCTGACACCACAAAGGCGTCGGCCGCGTCACCGTACAAAACAGCAGATTTCGCACCTTCAATGGTAAACCCGCTGGCAGTTTTTGTTGCTGTGGTCGCAACATCGCAGCCCCCGCCATTCAAGCTGGACTCGCTGAATGCGGCGCCTAGAATGACGTCGCCAGAAATCACTTTCTCGATCAATGACGATGCGATGGGCGCTTTTGAAGCACGCAAGGCTGCGCCACTCCATACGACAGATGTCTGGTACGGTCCTGCCAACAAGCCCCGTCCAAACTCCTCACCAACGACCATCAGGTCGACGGGATCACCGCCCAAACCACCTTGATCTTCCGTGAACGGAACAGCAAGCCAGCCGAGATCCGCTATCGCCTTCCACGACTCCTTTGAGTACCCGTCTGGCGATTGAGATGCGGCGAGACGAGCTTCCATCGTCGCCTCGTTCTCACAGTATCGGCGCATGCTGTCGCGCAAGATACCTTGTTCTTCACTTAAACGAAAATTCATGCTTCGCTCCAATAAACCATGTGAACTAAAAGCCTAGCATGGCTTTAGCCATGACGTTGCGCTGAATTTCGTTACTACCACCGTAGATCGAAGCTTTACGCATGTTGAAATATTGCGGTGCTGCCGCCCAACTCCATGACGGGCCAACGCGAACGTTGGAGCCTGAATCGGCGCTTTGGAAAGCCAGAGCACACTCCCCAGCTGCTTCGACCAGCAATTCCGTCAGCTTCTGCTGAATTTCCGTGCCTTTGATCTTGAGCAGCGACGACTCTGGTCCCGGTGCTCGCCCAGTGGCAACATCCGATAACACGCGAAGATCGCAGTATTCCAAGGCAAGAAGATCCAGTTCCACTTCCGCGACACGGCGAGAGTAATCCGGATCTTCTATCAACGGGCGACCTTCACGACGTACTTCTTTTGTCGCAATTTCAATCAAACGTGCCAATTGGCGTTTGGAGTGCGCCACTCCGCTAATACCCGTCCGCTCGTGCTGAAGCAGCACCTTCGCGTACGTCCAACCCTTGTTTTCTTCACCAATTAAGTTCTCAGCCGGAACACGCACATCCGTGAAGTACACCGAGTTCACTTCATGAGAGCCTTCCATCGTGATGATGGGCTGAACCTCAATCCCTGGCGTCTTCATGTCGATGAGCAAGAACGAAATACCTTGTTGACGTTTCCCTTCGCTCGATGTTCGTACCAAACAGAAGATCCAGTCAGCATGTTGCGCTAGCGTTGTCCACGTTTTTTGGCCATTGACGATGTAATGGTCGCCATCACGGACAGCCTTAGTTTGCAGGGCCGCAAGATCTGATCCTGCACCTGGCTCGGAATACCCTTGGCACCACCACACATTTGTGTTTAGGATGTCTGGCAAAAACCGTTGTTTTTGCTCCTCATTGCCATAGGTGTAGATCACGGGAGCTGCCATCGTGACACCGAATGGCACCACGCTGGGTGCATTTGCCGCAGCCATCTCTTGTTGGAAGATGTACTTCTGCGTGGACGTCCAGCCGGTTCCACCATATTCCACTGGCCAATTCACGGCAAAGTAACCCTTCTTAGCGAGGATTTGCTGCCATTTGATCTGCAGATCGCGCCCTAAGCGCGCACCATCGGCTTGAGCAGCCTTGATGTCGTCTGGTATCTCGTTTTGTGCAAAAGCACGGATTTCATCGCGAAATGCGAGCTCTTCAGCAGAGTAGGCTGTATCCATGGCTCATCGTATGGGGAGCGCTTGGCACACATTGTAATGGCCTCAGTCACGCCAACGAATTGAACACGAGCCTACAATTCCACCACTAATCGCGCGACGACCCGATTGAACGAAGCGCATCTGCGCGATGCGATCGATCAGTGGGACACACCCTCCGGACAACCGGCATTGATGATCGTTGGCCGGTCGCTAGAAGCCGACGCTGTCGCAACTGAGATTGCAACCGGTCGGCGCGTACTACGGTTGCCCGAGTCGCAACACATTCCGTACGACACGTTTTCCCCGACACCCTCGGTCACGTCTACGCGGTTACTGGCCCTCGCTCGGCTCGCATCAGGTCAATACGACACGCTTGTGGCGAGTGCGCACCAACTCTTGGAGCGTCTTCCTCCCCTGTCATTTATCAAAGAGACGACGCTTGAGCTCAAGGTCGGCATGACCCTTCCCTCTCCAGGCGTATTTGCCGAGCAGCTCGTGCAGTCGGGGTACGTCCGCACGTCCCGTGTGGAGTTTCCGTCTCAAGTGGCGGTTCGAGGCGCCGTCGTTGATATCTTCCCCCCCACGCAGGCGCACGCCCTGCGGGTCCGATATGACGACGATGTCGTCGAGTTGCTGTCTTGGTTTGACCCTCATACTCAACGGACCTTGCGAACTGCCCAGAGCGTGCAACTGGGACCGTGTCAGTTATGGCGAGGCAACGCCATAGACCTGGCTGCTGCCCGTGCGCGCTACTGCGACCGTTTCAACGTCACAGAGCCAGTGTCGAATCTGGCCTCTCAGATCTTCGCGGGAAACCATGAAGATGGATGTGAACGTCTCGCGCCGGTGTTTCACCCCCGTATGGCCACACTGTTTGACATTGCCGGCAAGCACTTCCGACATATCCGGCTCACGGACGACACGAAAGCCCAAGCCCACGCATTTTTCGAGCGAGCTGTTCGCGCTGAGAAGTCACTTCGCGAAGCCAGAGTGCTTGACGTACTGCGAGCTGAGGAAATTCTTCTCTCACCGGAGCATGCCTTCGAGCAGATCGAGTCGCGCGCAGAAACCTTCCGCATTGCGACACACGCTAGCGCCATTGCGCTCGATGATCGCTCAGGCGCATCCAGTTCGCAACGCTCCCATGTGTCGGCAAACCACCAAAATAAATCGCAGCGCTCTCTGATGCGCATTGACGACATTGACTTCCTCAAAGAAGGCGACTACATCATTCATGTCCACCAGGGCATTGGTCGGTTTATCGGACTGGAACGACACAATTTCGGATCTGGCGAAGTGGAATATGGCAAGCTCGAGTACGCTGCCGGCGATGTGCTGTACGTTCCGCAGCGTGACTTATGCCTCGTGCACGTGATCAGACACTCAGATACCGATGTCCCGCCTAAATTGGATCGGTTGGGGAAAAAAGCGTCAGGCAGAAAACGCGTGAAACGCGCCATTGAGAACGCTGAAGAGTGTGCCGAAGGACTGATACAGTTGCACGCACTTCGTGCCATGGAGACTGCGAGCCCCCTCCCGGCTGACAAGGCTGAGCTCACGGGGTTCCTAGACGCCTTTCCATGGGATGACACACCTGATCAGCTCGCGGTCACATGGCAAATTGCCTCGGATCTCAGTGGCAATGTCCCGATGGACCGGCTTCTTTGTGGTGACGTCGGATTCGGTAAGACAGAAGTGGCGGCGCGTGCGATATTCGTGGCAGCAAAATCAGGTGCGCAGTCATGCGTCCTAGCACCCACAGCAATTCTTGTGCGCCAGCACATGCAAACACTCTCTAACCGACTGCAGCCATTTGGCATCTCTGTCGCACTCCTTCCGCCCGCTCAGTCAGCCGCGCGCAGGCGCATCGAAGAACAAGCTCAGCGCGGTGAGATCGACGTCTTGATCTCGACACACGCGGTTGCGAGCGCGGATAACCTATTCGCGAAACTGGGTCTGATTGTGATTGATGAAGAACACAAGTTCGGAGTGGCTCACAAAGAGAAATTGCGGGCAATGCACGCCACGGCTCACATGTTGTCATTGAGTGCGACCCCTATCCCGCGCACACTGGAAATGGCGATGAGTGGAATTCGATCGTTCTCGACCCTTCAAACCCCGATTGCAGGTCGCCTGCCAGTCCAAACGGTCGTTTGTGACTTCGATGCCCATATTGTGAGAGATGCGATTGAGAGGGAAATTGCTCGCGGCGGGCAGGTGTACTACGTTCATAATCGTGTCGCTGATCTCGAACGGGCGGCCGACAATATCCAACGGCTCGTCCCCGATGCGCGCATTCGAACGATTCATGGCCAGGGAACTGCAGTAACCGCGTCCTCCACGATGGAGGCATTCCACCAAGGTCAAATCGATGTACTCGTGGGAACGACCGTCCTAGAGTCGGGTCTTGACTCCCGACGCGCGAATACGATGATCATTGATGGTGCGGAAATGTTTGGATTAGCGAGCTTGCATCAACTGCGCGGACGTGTTGGACGATCGGACCGTCAAGCCTATTGCTTCGCACTTGTCAGACGAGACTCCCTTGACGAACGCAGTGACGCCTTACGGCGACTGCGCACCCTTCGAAAAGCATCGAGGCTGGGCGGCGGCTTTGACGTGGCAATGGGTGACTTGGAGCTTCGCGGCGCCGGAGACCTACTTGGAACGGCGCAAAGCGGGCATGTCAATGCCGTCGGTGCGAACCTCTATTCGTCCTTGCTGAAAGACGCCATCGCGCGAAGGTCTCGCGGCGATGGGCGTGAAGATGCACTGCATATGTGGATGACGGGCCAATCCATCAGAGGACCCGCACGCATTGACTTGGGTGATGATGCGTACGTGCCATCCGACTATATTCCCGATGCGAGTGAGCGCCTCAGTGTCTATCGCCGATTGGCCCGAGCCTCATCCGCTGAAGTTGTAAATCACCTCGGCGAGGAAATGTTGGACCGGTTTGGCCCGCTCCCTCACCAAGCGCGCGCGCTTTTGCGTAACACTAGGCTACAGACTGCATCGATCCGATGCTGCGTCACCAATATCCATGCTCAGCCGCAGGCGACCGTCGTACGCGTGACCCCAGACCCTCCGGCCACACAAGTGGAAGCTCTCGCGCGGTTTGCCGCCGAGAACCACACGTCTGTGCGACTCCAGCGCGAACAACTACGCCTCGGCATCGGACATGCTGACCCAGAGGAATGCTTGCATCTACTGTCGCAAATGTTTGAGACACTCGGGTGTCCGTTGTCTGTGCAAGAGCACACTGCCGCCGCATGATACGGTTGATGCTGACGTTCTTGTCCCTGACCTGGGCACCAGCAATCGCTCAGATCCCCCCGTTAGCTGAAGGAATGGATGGGACAGCTGGCGTGCGTATACAAGTGCTGGGATTTGTGCGGCCGGACCTCCCCGAGACGTCGGAAGAATGGCGGGACCCTTCCCCCTTTTCAATTGAGCACGTCATTGATATTTCAAGGATTGCGGACAAACACACAGAGGAAGCCGGGCTGTCGTTGATTGACCTCTTTGACTCCGTGCGCATTGCCACGCAACCCAAAGACGAACCATCTGCCATGGTTGGGTTTCACTTACTTGAGCCGGCAGATACCGGTGAACCTGCAGATGATGAAGCACAAACACCGGACACGCCTCTCACATCTCGCACATGGTTTCGCCCCCTTCCAGACTCGAAGCTAACGTTCCGTACGCTCGAACGATCGCTAGATGCGCACGCTGGCATCACACCCTTGACCGTCCTCGGGTGGGATCAACCGCGGGTGGCCATTCATGAAGCGCCGGCGATTGTGCTGCACGGAGAAGTCAGTGTTGAGAGCGCAGGACGAACATATATTCATCGATTAACGGGCTTAATCCAGTTGCACTCCCGCGGGTTTGATCACGTGCGCATTCACGCATGGCACCACGTCTATGAGGTGGACCCAATTTTCCCCCAAATGCCTGAACCACTAACGTACTCGTGGATGCTGACAGATGTGGGTGACTTAATTCATGCGTCTCGCATCCAGACCCTCGTAACCAGAGCCTTGGAAGCATCAGGCGATCGCGAAGGGGACCCAAAGACCGGACTGACGATCGCTCAAACGACAACCGACCTTGGCACATACGTATCTCGATTGTTGCGTGACCCATCGTTTGAAACGACACTCAATCTGATGAAACGGACCGACGAGCCTTCGGTGGCTCGCGAAACCCGCCACAGCAAGCGCGCCCAACTTTTCCCACAGGACGCCAATGCGACGGTGACCTTCGAACTCCACGCCGAGCGTCGCGTGCGAGATGGGGATGTCATTTATTTCGATCATCCGATGTTTGGATTTCTGATTGATATCCAGTACTTGGCATCCGAACAGCCATCATCACCCACAGCATCCCAAACGCCGTAGTCGATGCGCATTAGCCGGCAAATGTGATTCCTTAGAATCACGAGCGGCTCTGTCTCCAAACGCTGATGCCTCAAGCCCCAGCACTTCTCGTTGCGATGGCACTGTTTGTCACCGCGTGTGGGACAGCACATGTCTCCAATTCTGAGCCTGGGCCACCCGCGCCTACACCAGCGCCTCCAAGCGGCGGCGGTGGTGGCGGTGGCGGCGGAACAGCCTTGAATTGTCAAAGTGCAGGCACGACCCAATCCGGCACTACCTATCAGCCACGGTCATTCATACCCAACTGTTACCAACAATTCCTCGCTCGAGTCGATGACGCTCGGACAGCCAGTCAGATACCGAGTGGCTCTCGAGGCCGGACAATCATCGTCGATGAATTTGTTGACATCGATGGGGAACCTGCCACAGCGCTCAACCTGCGAAACCTCTTCCCAACCCTGAGTTGGGTGACAACCTCGCTTTCAGCCTTTCCGTTCGCCGTATCGCAAGCAGCGCACGGTTGGCGGGTGAATCAGTCATGGGAACTTGCCAGCATCGAAGGCTTGGCCCCTCAAGCGTTCGTTCAAGTCGTTCCCAGCACCAGACTTATGGGCGGCGTACCCACGCCGACAGGTAGCTTCTTCATCGACCCGTCGGACACCCTTGCTGCATGGCAAGCTGGCGTTGAAGCGAACCCGTTATTTGACGACACAACACAACTGGCCAATACGACGGCCATCGTCAATATCTCTGCGACCGGTGGGTTTCGCAGTTATTTGGAGCTGGCATTTACGGCGTCGCGGTCCAATGTGCAAGCGCGCGGTCAGTCATTCGACTTCATCCTGACGGTGGCCGCTCAAAACGGTGATCGCGCACAGTCACCAGACTTCCGCGTGTTGCCAACGGTGCACTCATCCGCACTCCCCACCTCCGTCGCAAACTCGTTGTCTGAGACATCCGGGCATCTTCGTATTGTTCCAAGAGCAGGGTCGACGATCCGCGAGCTCGCCATTCATCGAGAGGTGGATGACTTCATTTCTGCCCTCGACACCATGACGTTAGAGCAAATTGCGCGATCTCCCTCGGTGACAACGCAAGACCCACAGAGCTGGCAGCAATTTATTGATGCCAGCAGTGCATCCTCGCTTGTCGTCGAAGCTCTGAATGAACTCAACAGCCTCTCCATTGAGTTTCCCAATCTCACAAACGGCCGTTTAACCAACACCACCGTGCTTGCCGGCTTGGCAGAGTTAGCACTGGCCGCGCGCGGCGATCGCTTCTTAGTGGTCAGTCACTTGAATCCCGCTGGCAATGGCCCTGAATGGGGAAATGCCTGTACTGTCACCCGCGATTCTTGTATTTTTGTGTCATATCTGGCCAATGGCACGAGCTTTGCGGCTCCTCGTGTCGCCGCTGCCATCGACCACTTGTGGCTGTTGTGGCCATCACTCAGTCGGCGTAGCGTTCTGGATTTGTTGTTCGGCTGTACCTCTGATATCGGAGCCTCTGGTGTGGATGGGGTGTACGGCCAAGGACTGCTGGACTTCGGCGGGACCGGCGGCGAATGCGTCTTCAGTCCTAACGGCGCATTGCGCGATCCCACCTCCGGAAGCGTCACCGCTGGTGCTTTATCTTTGAGCGGGACATCTGAGTCGGCGTACCGCCCTATTGACTCATTCGGACGCGACTTCTCCTACACGGTTGTTTCTCCGAACGCAGTGCGGGCCAGTTGGGAAAAAGCCTCTGTCTCCGGTGAATTGCTCAGCGCGAGCCGCATGACCTTGCACGCCGGTGCGGGCGAGGGGTTCGGTTCGACATGGCTGCAGTTTGCTTTGGGATCGATCCAAGTCCAACTAGAAATGCGCTACGAACCCGATGGCTTGCTGGGCGCATTGGGCAGCGGCTCTTTCCAACTCTCAGATGGTCTCAGCTTGGCCTCCTCATTTTCGTGGAATCGGCAGCTCTCAGATTCATGGCGTTTCTCCGCCGAAATCGGCCACGCCATCGGATCCGCCCAAGGAGCTCAAGGCAGCATCATCCAGGATATTTCTCTGGAACTCTCCCAAGTGAAGGTGACATTTGACTGGCAAGTGCCGGATGCCATGTGGGGCATTCAAGCGTACGCATCCTGCAATACAGGTCAAACAGGTCAAGCATTCCTGCCCTCTGCAGCGATTGCCATCCAGGGGTTGTCATCGTGTTCATCCAATGCGCGGGTTTCTCGCCGCTTCTAAGTGAACTCTACGGGCGCATCAGTCTCAAACAGTGGGTCTGCCGCACCAAACGTGCCTCGATACGCATGAACCCTGAAGCAACCTGTGCTGCGATGGCTCGGCTATCTCAGGTCTTCGTGCCATGCTTTGTGGCCGGGCTATTCCTCGCTGCATGTGGGTCATCACCCTCAGCCGGACAACCAGCGCCGCCTGCGGGGGGTGCTGGGGACGGTGCCTTTGATTGCGAGAGTGTGGTCGTGGCAAGCTCGGGAATCGGCTACGAACCGAGCCGGGCCCTGCCTAACTGTTATCAACAATTCCTCGCGCGGGTTGACGACGCAAGGTCAAGAGGTGACTTCCCAAACGGATCACGAGGACGAACGATCATCATTGATGACTTCGTGGACTTCACGCGGTACCCCGATACCACCAGAGATCTCGCTAATCTCTTTCCATCTAACGAATGGGTCGCAATCACGTATGAAGATTTCCCATTCTTCATCCCAGAGTCAGCGCATGGACTGAATGTCCATCGTGCGTGGCAGCTTGCGAGCATTGAAGGGTTACGCCCTCTCAGCTTGGTAGAGATCACCCCGCAATTCACTTTCACGAATGGAGTGCGCACACCGAGTGGAAACGGGTTATTTCGGTTTTCGGAGTCCCTTGAGGCATGGCGCCTTGGGGTCGAAAGTAACCCCTTGTTTGATGATCCATCGCAACTCGCCAATACCACCGCGATCATCAACCTCTCTTTTGGCGACGGCTTTCACTACTTCTTAGAGCTTGATGATCTGGCAAAAACCAGAACAGCCACTGCACGCAACAGAGGTTTTGACTTTTTGTTCGTCACCGGTGCGGGCAATGGTAGTTTCCCAGCCAGTGGGACTTTTCGCGTCTTGCCTTCACTATCAACCGCCGCGTTGTCACAAAGCACGGTCGAGACTCTCTCGCAGTCGGAAGGCCACCTTCGACTCGTACCCCAAGATCGGGATGATGACATCAGCAATATTCATCTCGCCATTCCCCTGGTGGTTGACGATTTCATCGCGAGCCTCACCACGGAGACGCTCGGACAGTTAGCCCGCTCGGGTGAGGTGACCGTGAGCGAACCACGAAGCTGGCGTACTGTGATTGATGAGGCGACCGTGGAAGCAAGCGTGGCTGAATCGCTGGACGCTTTGCAAGGGATCGAAACCCTTGATCGCATCCCGGAAGCCAACCGGACAGGTCGATCCTCGGTGCTATCGCTGCTCGCCGAATTTGCACTGATGGCGCGCGGCGACAGACTGCTGATCGTCAGCCACCTGAGAGCCGATGGCCGTAGGCGTTTTGGAAATGTGTGTGCGGTTGCTCGGGATGCCTGTATCTATCTGCCCTACCTCGCTGACGGCACCAGCTTCGCGACACCGCGTGCGTCAGCAGTCATCGATCAGCTATGGCTCCTTTGGCCGTCACTGACGCGGCGTGATGTCCTTGATCTCTTGTTCGGATGCACAGAGGACCTGGGTCGACCTGGCATTGACGGCGTTTTTGGCCAAGGGTTACTGGACTTTAGCGGGACCGGCGGTGCGTGCGTGTTTACGCCAACAGGAACCTTGCGTGATCCGACAACGGGCAACGTGGCATCAGGAGCCTTGGCGCTGAGTGGAACATCAAGCTCTGCCTATCTCCCCGTGGATGAATTTGCGCGTGACTTTCCGTACTCGGTCGTCTCCCGCAACACGTCATTGGCTGGCTGGGCAGAAGCGACGGTATCAGGCAAGCTGATGGGGTCTAACCATATCGCGCTGTATGCGGGTGGCGGGCATGGCTTTGCCGCCGCGTGGGTTGAATTCCATCTGGGGTCCATCATCGCGCAACTGGAGCTACGACATGAGCCAGATGGACTGTTGGGAGCACTGGGCAGCGGCTCTTTTCAGCTTTCTAACGGGCTGAGCCTCGCGTCTCGCCTGTCATGGGCGACACAGATCTCCGATTCCCTGCAGTTCGTTGCCGAAGTAGCACACGCCGTTGGATCAGCAGACGGGGCCCAGGGTAGCATCATCCGTGACATTGATCTCGCGACATCGCACGTGAGATTGGCGATGGAATGGCAGTGGCCGGGGTTAGGTTGGGGAATTCACGCCTACGCCACATGCCATACAGGCCAATCTGGGGATGTCGCGTTGCCATCAACATCGCTCACTGTGCGCGGTCAGTCGTCATGCTCAACCAACGCCAGTCTCTCGCGGCGCTTCTAAGCGTCAAACTCCACATGGAGCAGTTTTCCCACGGCTGTGGAATAAATCGCACACTGAACGGACACAACATCTGGTAGCACGGCCGTCATGGCGTCGCCATAGCGCTGCAATTGCGCGGTATGGTCGCGCTTCAGCGTGTCTTCAAACCCTTCAATGTTGGCGCCATCAACAGGGAGATCAGACTTGTAGTCGATGATCCAGCACACGCCATCATCAATAAAGACCCGGTCAATGCGATGCACCGTCCCATCCGACGATGTCAGTTCATACTCGCGCTCATCCAGTCCTTCCGAGTGAACGGACAAAATCCACTTCAAGACGGGATCGCTCTTGATATGCACCACCGTATCAACCACGTCGCGCGCCATCGCGTCGCGATCATCCTCTGCGCAGCCAACCGTTCGCAGCCGTGCATGGGCGGCCGTCAGCAAATCTGCCCGATCCGGTAGCGCGAGTAAGGTTGTCTCCGTCATCTTGGACAACCACTCGTGAATCACGGTACCTCGAGATCGCGGGCCAAAATCTAGGTCGATGCGCTTGGGTTTGTCAGTCCGTTGAGGCGGAAGGCCCGTAAGTTCAATCGGTGTGGCTCGTTGCCACTTCCGTGGTCCCGCTGATGGGCGTTGAGACATCTCTGCCGCATCGTCGCCACTCGGTTGGTGCTCTTCCATCCGCTCAACGATATGTGCGAGAACTTGAGGACCGTTTTTACTTTTAGGCACAGCTAACACCCACAATCGCTCTCGCGCTCTGGTGCAAGCGACGTACAGCAGACGGATAGCCTCAGACAGCAAACGCGCTTTCGTCACCAGTTTTTGATACTCCCGCATGGTGTTGTCTTCACCAGCTTGGCTGGGCAAAAACTCCCTCAAGCTGCGTTCACGGCGGAAAGGCACCTCCAAGTCCTCCAAGCTTACGCTTTTTTCTGACTCTTCCCAGACAATCACATCATCCCACTCAAGTCCTTTGGCCGCGTGAATCGTCATCGCTTCAATACACGGGGTGCCTGCATCAGAGGGCGGCAAAAAATACCCCTTGTCGAGCAAGACATCCAGGCGATCGCCCATCCACTCGGACGGACAAACGCGCGCCGCATCAAAGTACGCTTCGAAACTGACCTTATCAGTCGCTAGCCCAGGCTGGCTGCTGACGGGGCTGGCAACTTCGCGCTCGACCACCTGCCATGCGGCGCGCAGCGCGGCATCTCGTGCCCCTGAATGCTGGGTGAATGCTGACATCGCATGTTCAATCACCTGATAGTCGCGGTGACCCTGGGACGCCAGCCCTCTCAATAGGTCGCCATCGGCATGGTCAGCACAAACAGCGAACTCCTGCGCTGACCACCCAAACACGGGTAACCGAAGTAAGCAGGCCATCGCGACACCGTCCATCTCATCGACACAAACCCGGTGCAGAGCGTGCAAGGATTGAATCGCGATAGAAGCGGCAATCTTCCCGCCGCCAACACCCAAACGCAGATCGATGCCGCGCTCCATCGCTACCCGTAAAAGCGGCTCGACACTATTCTTTGTCCGATACAGAATAGCTGCTGTTCGGTTCTGGGCGATGCTCGCCTTGAGCTCCTGTAAAGCATAGCGCGCGGCCCCAACACGCGCCGCAGCGATATTGCCATACCCTTCCTTGAAACGAATAACCGGAATCGTTTGATAGTCTTTGCACTCTTGCCCCTGTCCTTTCGACAGAAGAGGCTCGTTGAGGTGCGCCCAGTTATTGGTATCAAACGTCTGCGGCCCCAGCGCCCGATCGAAACTGCTCCGTGGCACCCTGCACAGTTCGCCGACGTCTTGAACGAGGCGGTCATGAGTCCGGAAGTTGCATATCAGTGTTAAGTCACGGGCCCCTAGTCTGGCCTTGAACTCACGTCTGGCATCATCAAATACCGTTTCTTCAGCCCCGCGCCACGCATACACGAGTTGCATCTCATCGCCGACCGCAAAAAAGGTGCGTCCATCGCCAGGCACCCATCCTTCTGTCAGAGCGAGCAATGTACGGTACTGAGCGCGTGAGCAGTCTTGAAACTCATCCACCAAGAGATGGCGAATGCGCTCCCCCACCTCGAGGCCCTTATCCTCCGGAAATCCTGTGCCGCCGACCGCAGACAGCGCAGCGATCGTGCGCGCTGAGTGATCCACTTCGCCGCGATCCAACATTTCCCAGTCCATCGCTGCGAGGAGGCCACGCCAGACCTGATTCCAAGCCACAATAGCCGGCGCGGCGACCGCCGCCGTGACTTCAGTTGTGGTTGGGAGCCTTACTGTCATCAAGGCCAGCATGCCATCCACGCTGGCGGGATCAATCTCGTGGCCACGAATCAGCAAATCAAAAAGAACCCTGACCGCTGGCGGAGCTTTCTTCGCACAGACCTTGCGAAGCCGGTATGCCTTGGTGGCGATCCATCCCATTAACTGCGCGACACTGCCGGCAGCCTGAATGGCTCCTTCGACTTCTGCAATCTCAATACCCAGCGACTCTGCCGCCTGATCTCTTCCATAGGTAAGGCGTTTGTCAATCGATCTGAAGTAAGCGACTGTGCTATCCCCTGCCGATCCGTCCTGCATCTCAGCAAAGTCAATCGCCCACGCTGCACGGGCCAAAATTCTCTGCATTAACCAATCGGTCAACTTTGAGAGATTGCCATGAAACGGTGCGGCAAGCGCCTCTAAGATGGCGCTCGCACCTGCCGCATCTGTTGATAAAAAGGTCGGGGCTTCGTTCATGAAGCGGCGCGCCCCAGCGAGTGCCAATCCCGCAAGATCGCTGGCGACGGGACGCCCGGTCACAATCGGATTCGACCCCACGATGTTGCAGATGCTGCCGCTTAAGGAGTCCAGCGTCATCACCCGCAGTCGCTGAGTGTTGCGATCAAGCGCCCACTTCCGCACGTGTTCATGTCGGATGGCTTCACAGGCCGCTTGATATTCCGGTTCAGACGTGTTGGAGCGATGCTGCTTCGCCGCATCGATGAGCGCCGATGACACCCGCTGGCGCATCTCGTTGGCGGCTTTCACCGTAAAAGTCGTGCACACCAAGTCCTCGGGATGCTCAACCACAGGGAGAAGATGAAGCATACGCGCGACAAGCAGGGATGTCTTTCCTGCCCCCGCAGGCGCTCGCACAATTGCGCTGAGATGAGGCGATACGGCCTGACTCCTAGCCTCTTGATCCGGAAGCGATCTCATACTGTTTTGACCGGTCTAAGGGTGCGCCACAAAATGTCGAATGCTGACAGATAACGCTCGTCCCTCAGCTTGTCTTTCGCGAGCGTACTCAGGCGAGCGTCTGCAAATTCCGCAGCTATCGCCAGAAGTGTCTGCTCGACTCTCTCCTGGGACACGGGCGGCGCAGGATCACCTGGCTTCAATGCGGAAGGCGCAGCGAGGACCGCCGCATGCCGTCGGGGAGCGCGCACCGGAAATAAGATCCCAACGCCACCGACGTCTTGACCGGCTGACTGATGAAGCGCGCAGGCGTAGCACAGGAGTTGCATGACCTCAGGTACAACCTGGGTATGTTCAAGGTCCCCCATCCAATCAGCCATCGATTCCAGACTCTTTTTGACGTTGGTTCGTGCGTTCGCGCTCTCTGATGATTTCCAGTCCCAAATGATGTATCTGGGTGCCGTTGGTTCTTCGTTCACCACATCCACTCGATCAATGCGCCCACGGGCCACCATACCCGCGCCATTGCTGATAGGAATCTTCAATTCGATATCGAGTTCAGATTGATGCGGTTGTCCGGCTGCAAACGGCGCTCCCTCCAAACTGTTCTCCACCTCAACCCACTCTGTCAGGGCTGCGAAAATACGTGATTGCTCGACGCTCCGCAAATGCGGCGGCACGGTCGCATCTCGTATGGCTCGCTCACATGCTTGGCGAATGGCGTCATCATCAACTGTCGCCCATGAAGAATCTCCCTCAATCATGTCTTGCAGCAGAGCGTGCACCACTTGGTGAAGCCACATGCCATGGCTGAGAGCATCCACCGGCACCTGTTGGAGCTCAGCAACGCCGGCGCGTAATCGATGATTGCGAAACGCTGTCCATGGATCATTCACCTGCTCCGAAAACATGGTGATACGTGTGCGGTACGGCGCGCCGCTACCTATCTCCAGCGGAGCACTCACATCTTGAATAAGATCGCTAGCGATCACGACCTCCCCGGAAACACGTAGATGCTTTGTCCACTGGACAGCCTTCAGCCACAGGCACTGCGGGACCTCATTCCCGGAGAGTACAGACATCTCTGACGTTGAAACTGTGACCGCAGGCGCGCTGCGCACGAGCAATGCAAACGCGTCGTAGTGCCGGGCTGCAAACTCTCCCGGATCACCCCCTGGCACCTTGAAATAATGCGCGATACTCGAATCCCAGTTTGCTGGTGATGACCAAGATTGCGCCGCTGAGTCCTCACTCACCCCTGTCACAAATAGGTGATCCAATGGGGTGTACGTTGCTTCTTCCATCGAATAAAACGAGACCTGTTCCACTGTGGAGGGGTGAAACGCGCTCAATCGGTCGGCGAGATGTGTCACGAACTGACGTGCTGTCATCAGACCTAGGACGTCCGATGCTGTTTGAATGTTTGCGATCTGAGTATGGACGTGTTGAATCCACTGATCGC
Organism: Gammaproteobacteria bacterium; assembly: GCA_965209235.1. Lineage (GTDB taxonomy): Bacteria > Pseudomonadota > Gammaproteobacteria. The sequence goes on from OZ242382.1 coordinate 20,629, forward strand.
GAAACGCCGTACCAGGCGGCACGATATCCCCGCATCGCGCTAACACATCCGCCGCTCCGCGAACCCACGTCGCCGCTAAGTGACGGTCGCGTCGACGGTGAAAGAGTTTTGGAAGCTCCGCCACACCGCGCGCGCGCCCCTGTGACTGCTCCCACGCTTCTTGGAGTGTCGACGTCGCATACGCGTGCCTCGCCACCCATCGCCTCATCCGTTGCCAGTGACTCGGCATTCCGACAAGTGGGTCAAGGTGCATGACACTCGTCAGCACTTGGGTGGCCTGCTCACCCTCCAAGCCAATCCAGATCCATTCCAAGATTCGACCGTACAACACCGACCACCCGCTCATGTCGGTGCTGAGCGCTGCTTCAGCATGCGAGAGCCCAGCGCGCCGCATTGCAGCGCGTAGCATCGGTTCAGCGGAAAGCGTGCAAACCCCAATGCGCTCACCGGGATGATTCCGCAAACACTCTGCGATCTTGGTGGCCGCTCCTTCCGCTTCTTCAATGGTTGAAGCGTAGCAATCAAACGCGACATGCGGCACTTCATCAAACGAACCCTCTTCACCGATGGGCAGTTCTTCAGTTGAGTGAAACAGGCTTGTAATCAAGCGCAATTCCGGCCCGGAAAAACGTGTAGGATCGACCACAACACACTCAGGGCCAAGCGTTCGCTCACGCTCGAGCATTTGGGTGGCGTACATCTGCCACGTGCCCGTCTTCCACTCAGCGCAGCGAGCCTCAAATGCCTCAATCGTCGATGTGACATCGACAACCATACTCTCCACGTGTTGAAACCGTTGTGATTCTCGAAGAGACAGGCGTTCAATGGCCTCCCCTCGCGGACGATCCGACAAGACCAGCATTCCGTGAAACTGCGCTAGTCTCGTGGCCAATGCAGCAAATGACTGAACACCGCCGATGTCTTGGCCCAGTTGCGCCAGCCGCGATTCACGCACCAGCTTCAACCACATCTGTTGGGCATCGATTGCCGATAGCAACCCACCTGACCAGCGACCAAACATGCTCTGGGCATCCTGATGCCAATCCTCATTTATCAACGATCGAAGTCGATGAACCCGTGGCGAAATCTGGGTGTTTGTGCTGTCGAGGGAAAGAGCCCTCTTGCGAATGGATGTGGCCGAAGCGAGGTTTGGCGCCAAAACAAGAGCGCCGCGCCGAAGCACGCGGTCAAGCTGAGCTAGATGCTGACTTCCACTCACAGGAACCGCCTTAGAATCCGTGTGATGTCCATCGGGTAGGTGCCGTGAAAAACGTGCTATCAACGGTCAAGAGTGTATGTGCAGCGGCGATGGGCGTCAGCACTAACAAAATGCGTGAGCAGGATTTCTCCTCGCAGTCCCCATACCGCTTCATCATCGGCGGTTTGATCTTTACTGTGGCGTTTGTCGTGTTCTTCGCTGTCATCGCCGGGTTATTGGCCTCATAACAACACAAATCTACTGGTAGTACGCCTGGCTGCGATCGGTGTGATCTGTGACATCAAGCACCTTCTCGACCTCAGGCATGTGTTCTTTCAACGTTTTTTCAATACCTTCGCGTAGCGTGACGTCCACCATGCCGCAACCCTGGCATCCTCCGCCAAACTGCAGCACCACGGTCCCCTCGTTGGCTTCGACCAGCGTGACGGTCCCTCCGTGGCTAGCGAGATTGGGGTTGACCACCGACCAAAGGACATAGTTCACCCGTTCTTCAAAGCTTGCGTTGTCTGGCAGTTTCGGCGTCCGGGCATAGGGTGCGCGAATGGTCAGTTGACCACCAAACTCATCTTGTAGATAGTCGACAGTTGCTTCGAGCAAGAATGCCTGACTGCGATGACAAACCCACACAGTGAGGTCGCCATACGACACAGCGGCATCCTTGCTGTCCACATCTGATTCCACGCAGTACGCGATGCACGTTTCCGCTTGCGGCGTGCCAGGGGAATCCACAAACATCCGAATGCCGATGATTTTTGAATCCTTCTTGTCAGCGACAAGGTTGTTCAAATAATGGATGGCTGCCTCAGACATCAGGGGATCCTGATCCGTCGCAACTCTCGGCGAAACTCCGTTGACCGCGCTCGTCATTACAACTTGCTTTCGAATTCCGGAACGGCTTCGAACAAGTCAGCAACCAGTCCATAGTCCGCAACCTGAAAGATCGGTGCGTCTGGGTCTTTATTGATGGCAACAATGACCTTACTGTCTTTCATCCCCGCGAGATGCTGGATCGCTCCAGAAATCCCAACGGCAATGTACAACTTGGGCGCGACCACCTTACCGGTTTGGCCAACCTGAAGATCGTTTGGCGCGAATCCCGAGTCAACCGCAGCGCGAGACGCACCAACAGCAGCACCGAGTTTGTCGGCAACACTCTCCAAGATCTTGAAGTTGTCGGCATTTTGCATACCCCGGCCACCTGATATCACAACATCTGCTGCCGTCAAGTCAGGACGGTCACGCTCCACCGCTTCGGAGTTCACAAATACGCTTTGGCCTGATGTCTCTCCTGCGGAGATCTCTTTGACAGTCCCAGCGTCGCCATCACCCACGGGATCAAACGCGGTGGCGCGCACTGTTGCGACCAGCACGCTATCGGAGCTTGTCACCGTCGCAATCAGGTTCCCAGCGTAAACGGGACGCTTGGCCTGACGCGGGGACAAAAACTCAATCACCTCAGTGAGGGGTTGCACATCTAGCATCACCGCCACGCGTGGCATGAGGTCTTTACCCACTACCGTTGCGCCTATGAGGACTTGCGCGTAGCCGCCTTCCTTCACGAGTTGCGTGACGATCGGCGCCACATCCTCGGCTAGCGGATACGACAGATGATCGGCAGATGCACAAAACACCGTCGCAACCCCATCGCAGGCCGCCAGTTCCGCCGCCGCAGACGCAATGTCTCCACCGGCAAGGATCGCATCAACGGGTTCACCAATGGACTTGGCTGCCGCAATCGCTGAGCGCGTTGCGCGAGACAGGGTCCCGCCTGCAACCTCTCCTACAACAAGAGTCGTCATGAAATCACCTTCGCTTCAGTTTTCAGTTTCTGGACCAGTTCGTCCACAGTTTCGACCATCACGCCGGCTTGTCGCTCGGGGACAGGTCCCACACTATCGACGGTCAGGCGAGGCGCGACGTCAACGCCGAGATCATCCGCACTCATCACGTCCAGGGGCTTACGCCGCGCCTTCATGATGTTTGGTAGTGAGGGATACCGAGGCGTGTTGAGACGCAAGTCCGCACTCACAACGGCGGGCATTCCCAATTGAATGGTGTCGATACCACCATCCACTTCCCGCGAAACCGTCACCTTGCCGCCGTCAATCTTAACTTCGGATGCGTAGGTCGCCTGTGGTTGCCCTAAAAGCGCAGCCACCATCTGAGGCACGTGGTTGTTATCGCCGTCAATGGACTGTTTACCAGCCATCACCAATTCGACGCCCTCTTTTTTGGCAACTGCGGCAATCACTTTCGAGACTGCAAGCGTTTCAACGTCCGCATCCACGGTCACATGAATCGCGCGATCAATGCCCATGGCCATGGCAGCTCGTAGTTGCTCTTGTGCCTCTTTTGGCGCAACCGTAATCGCGATCGTCTCAGAGGCGGTCCCTGCTTCCTTCAACTGGATGGCGGCTTCAACCGCGATTTCACAAAATGGATTCATGGCCATTTTGACATTAGCGAGATCCGGACCGGAGTGATCCGACTTTGCTCTCACCTTCACGTTGTAGTCCACAACGCGCTTGATTGGCACAAGCACCTTCACGACAAGTTGTCCCTAAGAAATTGACGATACCTATCCGATTCTATGGCAGTCTGCACAATATGCGGCGAGCTTTTTATAATTCATCAGTCCTAGCGTCAAATTCGCAGTCGGGTCGACGTTAGGGCTGCATCGGGAAAGCAATCACCTCCGTTGTCGCTGGGCGCGACGGGCGGAGGGTCACCATAAAGAGTTGGGAGATCCCCGCATATGCCCAGTTCTGCGCAACCTGACCGCGATGTCATGGAATTTGATGTCGTGGTCGTTGGAGGTGGCCCAGCTGGGCTATCCACCGCCATCCGATTGAAACAACTGCGACCTGAAGCCAGCATCTGTGTCGTTGAAAAATCCGCAGAGATTGGCGGGCATATCCTCTCGGGCGCCTGCTTCGACCCCCGCGCTCTGAATGAATTGATTCCCGACTGGGCCGAAAAAGGCGCACCTCTCGATGTCCCGGTCACAGAAGACGAAGTGCGGCTTTTGACCAAAGGTCGATCGGTTCGCGTGCCAGTGATGTTTGCACCATGGTTACACAACAAAGGCAACTACATCGTCAGTCTTGGGGCCGTCTGCCGGTGGCTGGCAGAACAAGCGGAAGCTCTAGAAATTGATATCTTCCCGGGCTTTGCGGCATCCGATCTGATTGATGGCCCTGGCGATACCGTGGCTGGTGTACGCATCGGCGACTTTGGTGTCGATCACAACGGCGACCAAAAACAACAGTTCACCCCGGGCATGGATCTAATGGCCAAGACCACTGTTCTGTCTGAAGGGTGCCGTGGACATTTGGGGAAACGCGTCATACGGCGCTTTGGACTTGATCTCGGCCGCGATCCGCAGCACTACGGGATTGGCCTGAAGGAAATCTGGAACGTCCAGCCTGAGAATCACCGCCAAGGATTGATCCTGCACTCGATCGGTTGGCCAGCCGCCAAAGGTGTGGTGAGCGGATCATTTATGTATCACGGCGCGAACAATCAGGTGTACGTCGGGTACGTCGTGCCGCTGAGTTATGCCAACCCCCATTTGCAACCATTTGCGGAATTCCAACAGTGGAAAACCCACCCCTCTATTGCTCGCACGCTACAGGGCGGTGAACGCGTGGCCTACGGGGCGCGTGCCCTGATTAAAGGCGGCCCCCAGTCTCGCCCCTCCATGGTTTTCCCGGGTGGCCTTTTGATTGGCGACGATGCCGGAACACTGAACTTTGCAAGGATCAAAGGGTCTCATACGGCGATGAAGTCTGGTATGTTGGCAGCTGAGGCCATCGCTGCGCATCAGCAAGATGGCGGGTCCCTTACACCTTATGACCACTCATTTGAGACGTCGTGGGCCGGTCAGGAGTTACGGAAATTCCGCAACTTCGGAGCGCTGGTGAAGTCTTTTGGTGGTATCTTGGGCGGAGGTGCGTTCCTCTCTGAACAAATCATCAGTTTCGGTAAAGGTCTCGGGACGCTGCGCGATTCAAAACCCGATCATGCAACGTTAAAGGCAGCATCAGACTGCCCCGTGATCCAGTACCCGAAGCCAGATGGCAAGATCTCCTTTGATCGCCTGAGCTCCGTCTTCCTGTCAGCCACAAATCATGAGGAAGATCAGCCGTGCCATCTGACTCTGGCCGACCCTGAGACGCCAATTCGAGACAACTTACCTCTGTATGGCGAGCCTGCGCGGCACTATTGCCCTGCCGGCGTATATGAAGTAGTGACAGACAAGGATTCATCACAATTCGTGATTAATGCACAGAATTGCGTGCATTGCAAAACATGTGACATCAAGGATCCTGCCCAAAACATTACATGGGTCACGCCAGAAGGTGGAGGCGGACCAAACTACCCCAATATGTGATTATTTCGGATAGGGACGTAAGGAGAGAAAATGAACATTTACTTGATCGGGCCGATGGGAGCAGGGAAGACGACCACAGGGAAAGTGGTCGCGCAACAATGCGGAATGGCCTTCCATGACACGGATGATGTGCTAGAAAAGCGCACGGGTGTGGATATCAACTGGATCTACACCCAAGAAGGTGAAGAAGGCTTTCGCGAACGCGAGCGCAAGATTATTGACGAGCTCACCCAGATGAGGCGCGTCGTACTGGCCACTGGCGGTGGTTGTGTCAGCGATGAAGAAACGCGAGATATGCTGTCAGCCCGCGGCTACGTTGTCTACTTGGCAACGCCTGTCAGCGTGCAGTATGAGCGCGTGATGCATGACACGAATCGCCCTGGGTTAGACGGCGCTCAAGACCCTCGAACGTACCTTGAAGCTCTCCATGCTGAGCGAGATGGTCAGTACCGAAAAATTGCTGACTTAGTCGTGGACAATCGCCAGAAGAATGGTCGTCTGATTGCGAAAGAAATCCTAGAAAACGTACGGTTCTCGGTGTCGTAAGACACCCGTCTCACACTCACTGCCTCATCCATTGAGGCAGTTGCGGTCCCTGCGAGCTTGCCGACATGCGTCGAACGCAGAGACGGCACCTGCGTCTCGAAGCGAGCAAACGTACATCACAATTGCGCAACTGGTACATCTAGCCCGACCTAACAGGCGCCAGACTCAGACTATCTGATCACGTACGGCCACTTCAAGGCATCAAAGAGTAATTGAACCTTGAAATGGCCGCGATTCTCGCGAGCCGATTAGCTGGCGCCGCGAGGAACGTCCTTGAAGGGAATGCCCTTATCAGCCCGCGGATCTTGTGGCAACCCGAGCACGCGCTCAGCGATGATATTCCGCAAAATCTCATCCGTTCCACCCGCAATGCGCAGACCAGGTGCGGCAAGGTATGCCAACTGGAACATGCTGCTGTCATCTCCGGGAATGCGCGCGTTCGCCACCGACCCGCAGAGGTCGAGGCCAAAAGCGCCAATCGCTTGCAATTTGTTCGCGCTCACAATCTTGGTGATGCTCGCTTCTGGGCCTGGCGTTTGCCCGCGGGACAACGCCGAGATGTTACGGAACTTGGTATAACGCAAACCTGACATTTCACAGTACCACTGCGCAAGCTTCGCTCTCACCTCGCCATCATCTAACGCACGATGGTTACCCACCATCGTGGATGACGCGAGATCGAACGCCTCGTCAAAATCAGGTCCAGAGGCATCACCCACAGCTAACCGCTCATTCATCAGCGTTGTCAGCGACACTTTCCATCCATCACCGACAGCGCCTAACCGCTGGGAATCTGGGATACGCAGGTCTGTGAAGTACACCTCATTGAAGTTACTACCACCGCTGATCTGCTTGATCGAGCGCACTTCAACGCCCGGTGACTTCATGTCGAAGAAAAAGTAGGTCAACCCTTGGTGCTTCGGCAAGCTGGGATCGTGACGCGTCACGATGATGCCGTAGTCTGAGAAATGTGCACCCGACGTCCAGATCTTCTGACCGTTAATGATCCAGTCACCGTTGTCTTGCTGCACGGCCTTGGTTTCAAGTCCGGCGAGATCCGAACCGGCGCTGGGTTCGCTAAACAGCTGACACCACACCTTTTCGCCGGCGGCCATCGGAGTCAGATGCTCTTTCTTTTGCTCATCGGTGGCATATGTCATCATGACAGGGCCAGCCATCCCTTGACCGATCTCAAAGAATCCGCCGGGAATCTTGTACTTCGCAAGTTCTTGGGACCAAATCACTCGTTCCATGGGCGAAGCGCCACGGCCACCGTATTCCTTGGGCCAGTGCAAGCAAGCCCAACCGGCGCTTTGTAACTTCCGTTGCCACTCCTTGGCTTCCGCAAGCCCCCCATCATTACCGGAAGCTCGCCAAATATCACGAGCGTGTTGCTTTCTCTCTGCATTCGCAGAGAGCCATTCAGATGCTTCTTTTCGAAACTTTGCTTCGGATGCGTTATCAGCAAAATCCATGATCGTCTCCTCTTCCGTGTTGTTATGCAGCGACGGCGCGGCGTTGTGCCACAGCGTCGATCAGTCGGTCTCGCCAAAGCATTGAGTTGCCGACATGGGTCGCGAGCAGCCGGTTTCGGCGGTAGTAAAGATGGCAGTCAAACTCCCATGTGAAACCCATCCCGCCGTGAATCTGAATGCCTTCTTTCGTACAAAACGTGCCCGCTTCCATCGACGACAGTCGCGCTGCTGACGCAGCTTCTGTCAGTTCATCTGCACACGTTGCTGATGCCCATGCGGCTCGGTAGCAGTTAGACCGCGCCAACTCAATCTTGACGTACATGTCCACCAAGCGATGCTTGACGGCCTGATATGTTGCAATTGGCCGTCCAAAGGCATACCGCTCCAGTGCATAGGACTTGGCGATATCCATAGCAGCCTCGGCGACGCCAAGTTGTTCAAACGCGAGGTACGTGCCTGCATGGTCAATCAGACGATCAACCGCTTCCGCTCCGCCGACCTTCTTGGCCTTTGCTCCTGTAAACGTCACTTTGGCCAGCGACCGCGACGGATCCATGCTGTCATACACAGAGACGCTGACGTCGGAACCCGCTTCAACAAAAAATAAACCACGACCTTCGCTTCCGTCCGCCGTCACCAAATAGCCATTGGCTGAGCCGCCATCAACAACGCCAACCTTTGAACCGGTCAGTGTCTCGCCGTCGTAGTGCACGGGATTAGATCCGTCTTGCTCGGCGTACGCTGCGATCATAGAGCCATTGGCAATGGACGGAATTACTTCAGACGCAAGCCTTTCGTCCTCTCGAACAAGAGTTGCGCCAACGATCGCCACTGAAGAGCCGAATGGCACCGGCGCAATATGGCGCCCCATCTCTTCCCCGATCAAACAGGTTTCATACTCAGATAGCCCTGCGCCCCCCATCGATTCGGGGAACGGCGTGGCTAGCCAGCCATGCTCTGCGAGAGAAGTCCACAGCGAGCGATCGTACCCCCCTGCGTTGTCGAGTTGCTCACGCATCTTCCCGACAGACCCTTCTTGCTCCAATAGTCGACGCACCTCGTCGCGAACGACGAGCTGGTCTTGAGAAAATTCAAAGTTCACGATGCCCAAACTTGTGGCGAAACGTCAAACGAATTGTAGGACTGCCACCCAATCATCACAACCGCAGCGGTCAAGCTCCTTTACGGCAGTTCGACAAACCGTGAGATATTCTTGCGGAATTGATACGGAATGACCCCAGTCTGTCCATGGCGATTCTTCATGACCCGCAACCGAACGGCTTCTCCTTGATCGCGAGCGGGCGCCTCAGCAGCGGAATCGATGTCTCCAGAGTCTTTCGTGCCCAGCTTGCCTGTGGTATCGCTGTCGAGAAACAGCACGACATCCGCATCTTGCTCCAATGCCCCTGAGTCTCGAAGATCCGACAGCTCCGCATCCCGCATCGGGACATTCCCTTGCCGAACGACGGGATTACGGTTCAGCTGCGACAGCGCCAGAACGGGCACTTGCAGTTCGAGAGACAGCAACTTCAAGTCACGAGAGATGGATGCCACCTCTTGCTGTCGATTACTGCTCTTCTCGTTGGGCGACATCAGTTGCAGGTAGTCAATCACAATCAGGTCGAGTCCGGTGGGTTTGGCATGCATCTCACGCGCAATCCCCTTCAACCGACGTGGCGTGAGATCAATGGAATCGATCGTATGGATTCCGCTGTGACTCAACCGCTCCATTCCGCGTTCAATCTTGCTCTTGGTCATATCGGTATCGTAGATTGGGTGGCGAAAAACGCTCAAATTCACCTGCTCGGTCAACGCGATAATGCGATGAAACAACTGAACGGCCGGCATCTCCAAGCTAGCCACGAGAATCTGACCTGGCACGTCTGTACCACTCGACGGCATCCCTGCTGACGCTGCAACGTTGAGGCTAAACGCGGTCTTTCCCATCCCTGGGCGAGCAGCGAGAATGATCAATTCAGAGCCATGGAACCCTTGAGTGATGTTGTCAAGACGATGAAAGCCGGTGGCTAACCCAACGACACGCCGCGTGCCGTCTGCCAAACGCTGCCGCGTTTTCTCCATATCGTCATTCAGTTGTTGAACAACCTTCAGAGGCGACTTAAGTGCACCTCCTGCTTCTTGCCTGCGTAAGACAAAGAGTTGTGAGACTGCTTCCTCGACTGCTTCCTCAACCGCTTTTTGCTCGCCAATACTGTGGCGCCGCAGCAACTCTTTGAGCGTGGTCTCGTATCCGCGCTGCGCCGCCAGATCAATCAGTTGCTCGGCGTAGCCGTACGTGGCCTGAATAGATCCCACGCCCATCGCCAATTCGCGCAAGCGCGCGGCGCCACCAGAGCTGGTGAGGTCTTGCGGCTGTGCTGCTGACAGAAAACGCTCAAGCGTGGGTACGTTTGAGTCTTCGTTTAAGTCAAGTTTCTCCAAGCACCGATAGAGCACCTGATTGCGCTCTTCGGAGAAGTGGTTCGCTTCGAAAGCGCTCGGAAGAGACATCGCTGCTTGCTTGTAATCAAGTAGCAGGGCGCCGAGAACTTGACTCTCAGCAGATTCGGAAACGTATCGGTGTACGGCTTGTGGTTGTGTCGCAGTTGGTGACTGCGATGTCGTTCGCGCCACTCAAGCACTCAGTCGAGCTAGAGCGCTGTGACGGACACCTTGATCGTGACAGAGCGTTCAGGGTGCGGCACGACCTCGATACCTTCCGCGTCCCCAATGGCACGAATAGGCCCGGATGGCATGCGAATCATCTGCGGTACCAAGTCAATGCCCTGTGCTTTCGCTTCTGTCGCGATTTCACGAGCACCGATGGAGCCGTACAAGCGGCCGCTGGCCAAAGCTCGAGCGGATATCACCAATTCAACAGAGGAGCACTGTTCAAGCACACGATCGGCCAGCTCCATGCGCTGCAGCGCGGCACGCTCAAGCTCCTTCCGTCGATGCATCACCATCTTTTGGTTTTCCGGCGTACACCTGACAGCAGCACCGCTCGGTAGCAGATAGTTGCGGCCATACCCGTCTTTGACGGCGACTTCATCGCCAACGCCGCCCAAGTTAGCAAGGCGCTCCATCAAAATCACTTTCATGCTTTATCTCCTTGATTGTCAATCGCCAACCGCATCTGCGGAAGGCCTTCGGCGATTACATACACACATATCACACCAATTAGCGCGATAGCTGCCCACGTTGTCGGTTCCATTCCCAGTCCACCCAAGTACAAGCCTGCCGGGATCGCCGGCAAGAATGTGGGCGGAATTGAGGACAAAACAAACGCTAAAGTTGGCCGCATTCCGCGCTTGCAGAGCACGACCCACAGTGCTCGCCAAAGCACCGTAGGCGCTAGTATAGCCACAACGGACTCATTGCCATGTAGGAACGCAACTAGGCACCCAACCGCAACGATGCCAAATGAGATCAACTTCGTGCCTGCCAGTTGGATATTTCGAAGAACAATGTTGATGCGGGCATAGAAAACGCCTAAGCCTGCATCCATCAGCCCTGCGATGGATACCGCTGCCAACCCAACGGCTGCAATGAGTCCATCGAGCAATGAATCTCCCAACGACAACGCAGCCTGAAGATCAACAAGTACTGTTTCAATCTGTTGAAGCGCCAAGGTATCGAAATCCAAGACGCCATCAGCCACTAAAGCGGTCACTGGGAATCCCAGCAATAATACGCTCCATCGCAAGCGGCGAGTCAAACCCACTCTTCGGATCGTTGACAGCACGACAAGCACAGGCATCGCCAAGAGAAATGTCGGGTCTAGAGCATCAGCAAAGAGCCACTCTGCCATGGCAATAGCGACCAGACTGGCCACCAAACCAAGGAAAAGTGAGCCAATGCCCAGAGCGGCAGCCGCCGCCAACGTGATTGCAACGGTGAGGAGGGATACGCCGTACCCCGCCAACGTGTCAGCACTTGTCCACACAATCGCCTTTGCTGCTAACGCAACAAGCGATATAGAGGTGACCCCTCCAGCGATCCAGTTAGTCCAGCGATACGCGTGCGACACACGCCTGGCTTTGGAGATCAGTCTGTGTAGGGAAGCAATCCCAAAAAGCGAGCACGACGCACTTCCTTCGCAAGTTTGCGCTGAGCTTTCGCGGTCAAGCCACATCGACGAATCGGGACGATCTTCCCTGAATCAGTGAGGTACCCACGTAGCAACGAGATATTCTTGTAATCAATATCCGCTAGCGATGGCTTTTCATGCTTGATGGGATCAGCTGTCCTGGTAAAACGCTCTTTCACGATTCTTTGCCCTCTTCAGCATCATCAACGCCGATTTCAGCGTCGTCACTATCACTATCACTGTCACGATCGTTGCGGTCGGGTGTGTCGCCAACAGACTGTCGGCCTTCGCGCTCAGCACGCACTTGCATCAGCAACTGCGACTCACCCGACTCCAGTTCATCCTCACGGCGCACGATCATATGGCGCACCACTACATCACTGACGCGCAACATCTCGTCAAGTTCTTCGCGAGCCTCATGCGCACAACTAAAGTTGACAAGATAGTAGTCAGCCTTGTGCAAGCGCTGCATTTCGTAGGCCAGCGTTCGCCGGCCGATATCTTCGCTACGATGGATCGTGCCATCTTTCTCAATAATTTTTAGAGCTCTTTCGATACTCGCACCCCTTCGCTCAAGCATATCAGGGTGGGTGAGAAAGACAAGTTCGTAGGTGCGCATTCAAAGCCAAGACAACCCATGCGGCACACGCATGGGCCGCTTTCATTGCGAATTATATGGTGCGGAGCACATCGATTCGATGAACATCCCTTTGAAGGGTGCGCGCACGCGCAATTGATGCGGCATCCGTGGTCGAAATTTGCTCACCACGAACGAAGAGTTTGAACACTTGTCTTTCCCGTCTGGAGCGGCCGATATCCCAGATACTAGGGTCGGCATCTGCCGTGTTGTCACACAAGTGCACTTCACCTGGGCATCGTCCCTCGACCACGTCAACCAGTTCCATCGCATCTGACCACCACGGCTCAAGGGCCCGAATTCGCGCGTGCTTCAGGTTGAGCTCGCGTGCGTGGTGCAACACCGCGTCGCAGTAGCCGACATCCTCACGAGAACCCAGGTCAGCGAATAACGCCGTGACTGCAGGCACCTGCCCCCAGTGGTCATGCAACCACGGCGGCAAGTCATCGGTTGTACGCTCCACCGAGCCAGGAAAGCGCGCAAGGTGTGCTATCTCAAAGCTTTCCAGTGGTGGGCGGGTCGCCGACAGCAAGACAGGTCGATGTTTTCGCCAGACCGCATCTGGCGACCCATCAGTCAACGGTGAGGTTCCAATCACGATGGCATGTGTGGCCATGACTTTAGTGCAATCCTCGCATGCAGGCACCCAAGAGCGCTAATAAGCCGGTGTTGGATTCGATGACAGTCTGCAACGCGCCAGTCTCGAGCCGAGATCCAAACGTCGCTTGCGTCGCCTCCAGTGCTCCGACATGCACAGCATCTCCCGTCGCCGGGCTCGGCAAAAGTCCGACTTTGATCGTCGATCGCTTGGGCCTGTTGGCGCCTGAAAACAACTCTTCGAACAATGTCTCAAACGCCTCGCGATAGCGCATGCGATCGACGCGCCCGTCCAACGTGGCATCATCAACCCACCCTGCGTCATCAGAGCCCCCGGCCCCACTCACGAAAACGCACGACGCACTGACAAACGTCCAACCCGTATCACTTCGTACCCAGGACGCTCCAGATACATACCCCTCATCGGCCAAGAGTGTGAGTAGCTGTGTTGCCGCCTCACGACTAGCGCGAAGAGGTGCGAGCAATTTCCACGCCACGGGATAGTTCACGACCCCCTGCCGTTCTTGACTCCACACCGCAGCAATGGCGTCGTGCCATTGCTGCGCATCCTCACCCGAAGTGAGATAGGTCTTTAGAGGCGGGACGCCCCAATACGCGGTGTACTCCGCAATCACCGGGGACGAGTCTGGCACGCGGACCCCTTGTCTCCACCGAAAGTGAACCAAAGACAACTCTTGCTGTTTTTCCTTTGGCAGCCGTGACACGACAGACGTCAACCACTCAGCAGCATGATTCGATGTCTCGGGCGCCGCAGTGATGCCATACACCTTCACTTGTGTTCGTGCCTGCATCGCCAATATCCAGTACCTCTCAGTCAATAAGAGAAGGCAGCTTCTCACGCGTCTACAGTGCGCCGACAGTGAACGGCGTAAAGATCCGGCGCCGTTGTGACACCCGCAGAATAGGTTGTTACCACACGAATGTTCCGCCGATCCGGTGCGTAAGCAAGATATGCCAACGCCCGAGCCAAACGTGTGGGAAATTCGCGGCGACCCAGTTCAATACGCCTCGCCCCGTTTACGACAACCGCCCAAGACGTTACAGCGTCACTGGGCACACACACAGCATCCACAGAAATACCGTTAGATGCCATGTGGACAGCTGTGATCAACGAAATCGCTGTAAGGACGTCGTCATGGGCGAGCTCTCGATCGGAATCGATAACTGGCAGGCGCGCGATGAGGTCGTCGATCAGCGGCGGCGGCAAAATCGTGGCATCGGCAAAAATAAGCCGATGTCGCTTGGTAATCGCAATCGGCGGTGCGTTACGCACCACGACATCAATCCCGCGGTCAAACGTGAGCTTGGCCTTGATGTACTCCGCACTGGGCAAGATGTCATTGAAGAGACCAATGGCATCTTGCGTGAGACACGTCCGTTGTTTCTTGCAGCGTTGGAAAAACTGCTGAGCAACAGCCTCTGGGTCAAACCAGATCGCTTCTTCTTGATGGGCATCTGTGACGCTTATCCGCATCCACATCGGCTCATACGTCATCACGGCCATAATCAAAATCATGAGCGGCGACACAACCGCCGCCACCCACAAGATGACCGTATTGCTCCGAACTGTCGGGAGCGAGTACTCGTGACTACGCATCAAGGCAATCACCAACCGCCAAGGAGATGAGTTTGTCAATCACATCCTCGAATGACCATCCCCTAAGAAGAGCGGCTTTCGGGACGAGTGACTGAGCCGTCATTCCCGGCGTGGCGTTAATCTCCAGCAGATGTAGCGCGTCGTTGTGAACAATCAAGTCGACGCGTGACCAGTGTCGCAGCCCAATCAGCCGATGGGCTTCCAGCGCAACACGCTGGGCTTGTATGATCACGGATGACTCGGTTACAGGCACGTATTGCGTGTCGCGCCGAGAGTATTTCGCGTCGTAGTCATAAAACGCATTTGCTGCGCTAATCCATAACGGCTGAAGTGGGCAGTTGTCTATGATGGCAACCGTGCATTCGCGTCCGTCAGCCACGCATTCGGCGAGCACATCCCCATGTTTAGCAGCCATGTCAAACGCCTCATCAATCGGCGCGTGGTTTCGTCCGGCAATTGACATGCCCACCGATGACCCTCCGCAGTTGGGCTTGATGAAGGCTGTGCCGCCAAACGCCTGACAGGCTTGTTGAGCTTCTTCGATCGAAGTCACTAAGCGCCCATCCAGTACCGGCAACCCACACCTTCCCCATAGCGACAAGCAGGCAAACTTGTTCATCGCTAACGCCGAGGGACTAGCGGCGCTCCCGGTGTACGGGACCTTGAACATCTCTGCGATCGTGGCTACAGCCCCGGACTCGCCCGGAGCGCCGTGGCACGCATTAAAAACCACATCTGGCCTGTCAGACATGAGTTCTCGCCCGAGATCCTCCAACGGAATCAGGACCGGCTGATGTCCCAGTTGGCGGGCCGCTTGAAAAACCGCATCCGCAGAGCGACGTGAAATATCTGCTTCGCTGCGATTGCCACCCCAAGCGATGGCTACTCTCATTGCGAGGGGGACATCAACGACGAGGCCAGATTGCTCACGTCACCGGCCCCTTGGATCAAAATGACGTCGTCTTCTTTGACAATCGCTTTCAACGCATCCATTACTCGACTCAACGTTTTGGGAAAGACGGGAGTGACTTGACGCTGCTCACGGATCACCCGGCACAAGTCCTCCGTGGTCCCGCCTTGATGAATCGACTCTCCAGCCGGATACACGTCCAGCAACACGAGCTCATCCACACTCGCCAGCGTGGATGCAAAGGCATCGAGATGAAACGATGTGCGGCTGTACCGATGCGGCTGGAACACCACCACCAATCGCCTCTCTGGCCAGCTCGCGCGCACGGCGGCAAAAGTGGCTTCCAATTCCGTCGGATGATGTCCGTAGTCGTCAACAACCAGTGTCTTCACACCGAGCGCCGTCGTCTCCCCGCGCACCTCCATGCGCCGATGAACCCCTTCGAAGCTCATGAGCGCAGACAAAGCCGCGTCGCGCTCAACCCCTTCAATACTGGCTATCGTCAAAGCTGCCACCGCATTCAACACCATGTGCTGCCCGCGCAGCGGCGTTGATACCTCAGTGGGCCCTCCGCCAAAGATGCCATGGGTCACAAAGGTTGCGCCATCTTGCTTCAGTTCGATGTCTGTGACACGGACGTCAGCATCAGGATGCGCGCCGTAGGTCACAACTTTTCGAGGCACCCGCGCAGCCATCTGCCTGAGTACGGCACTGTCCGTCCCCACCACGGCATAGCCAAAAAAAGGCAACCGATGCAAAAACGCTTCGAAGTGCGCGATAAGCTTCTTCATGTCACCGTCAAATTTCTCGAGGTGATCAGCATCAAGGTTGGTGACGATCGTGATATCGGGCGCCAAACTTTCAAAAGTCCCATCGCTCTCATCAGCTTCTGCCACCATCCAACCATGACGGACCAGCGCTCGTCCTTTCCCTAGTCCTGCCAGCAGCCCTCCGACAACAGATGTTGTCGGCATCCCGCCGTGAGACAGAAGATGTGAGACCATGCCGGTGGTCGTCGTTTTGCCGTGCGTGCCCGCCACCGCAATGCCGTTGTAGAGACGCATTAATCCCGACAACATCTCAGCGCGAGGAATGACGGTCGCAACCGTTCTGGCGTATGCGAGTTCAAGATTGGTATCCGGTACCGCTGGCGAATACACCACCAAGTCAGCACCGCGCGCAGCGTGCGTTTGATGCCCTATGGCAACATCAACACCTAACGCGACAAGTCGGCGCGTTTGCGGGGATGGGTTGGCATCAGATCCCGTGATGTGATAGCCCATGTGATACATGAGCTCAGCGATCCCGCACATCCCTGAGCCGCCAATCCCAATGAAGTGCACACGGCGAATACGCGCAAGTGGGCCGTGCGCGTCTCGCGCATGATCCCTCACGCGTTCAGTCGCTCAACAATTTGCTGCGCAATCCGTCGCGCGGCTGCGACAGAAGCCACTTTCTCATCAATGTCAACAGGGTTGGGTATCACGCGGATCTCTTCGATCGCGTCATGCAAAGCCTCACCTCCATCCGCTTGCTCAACGATCTTCACCCAAGGGCGACCAGCGACAAACTGGGCATTCGCGCGCTGATGATCTTTAGCAGCATGAGGCAGCGGAACAACGATGGCCTTCCGGGGAGCGCTCACAATCTCAGCCAACGCTGACGCACCGCCACGCGTCACGATGACGTCAGACTTCGCGATGTCATCTTGGATATCCGTCGCGTACTCCACCAAATCCACGGTCACGGTCTTTGACATGCGCGAAGACAGCGCCTTAAGTTCCCGACGCACCGTTTCATGAAGAAGCCGCCCTGTTACCCAAGTCACATGTAAATCATGCCCGTGGAACAACGAGTGCCACAGCAAGGTGAACAGCCCTTGAGCGCCACTGCTACCACCGACGACGAGAACACGACACGCTTTTTTGTTTGGGGGAGGAGCCATCCCCTCAAAAGCCGCGCGCAGCGGTATCCCCTCTCTGTGGTACTTTTTCCCTTGCAGCGTTTGATTAAATCCGAGATAAACCCGTTCACTAAATGGGGTCAGGGCCTTGATTACCATGCCGGAAAAAGCATTTTGCTCAAGAAGCCATATCGGACGACGAGCGCCAACCGCGGCAAAGCTCCCAGGGGTGGCTGCATACCCTCCCGATGAAAACACAAGATCTGCATCACACCGCTTCAAAATTTGGCGTCCCCGCAACAAAGGGATCAGCGCCAGTTTCAGAATGCGGACGGCGATATTTGCGTTACCAGGTATCAAATCGGAGCACTTTATCGCCGGAATACCGGCCTCCTTAGCGAGATTCCTTTCAACTGCGGTCATGCTGAGCCAACAACTGTCGACACCGAGAAGTTTGAGTTGCTCGGCAATCGCCAGCAACGGATACACGTGTCCAGCTGTCCCGCCACCCGCGAAGGCGACAGTGAAACGTCGAGATTTGGATCGCGGCATATGAAGGCTAGTCGGGGCGGTTGAGAGAGAGGCCAATCAAGAACGAGGCTGACACCATGAATGTCCCTCCTCGCGACGCCATAAAAACCGGTTGTCCGGTGACCGGCATCCATCCATAGTTGACAAGAATGTGAATGACCGCTGGCACCGCAATGAGCATTGCTGCTCCGGTCGCGACAACGGCACGCCATTCATCGCGCACATCACGGTCGCCCATGCTACGAGAGACGAGCACAAACACCAGTAGCGCGACAAGTGATTGTATGAGCGCCGCCCAAGCTGTTCCCCAATTCCGGTGCGCCGCGGCCAGCATGAAGTCAGAGTCAGCATCAGGGATACTCGCTTTTCTGCGTCCTTCTTCCAATCCCAGACCACTCAGCCCGCCAGCGTCGATCGCCTCGCTAGCTTTTGTGGCTTGAAATGACGGCACTGCATCTTGAGAAGTAAAGGCCTCTAGACGGCGCTGGACGTGTGCATCTGCATAGTCGCTCATGATGAAAGCCACACAAGCCACCAACAGGGCAACCGCACTCGGAACCACCCACTTCCAAGGTGGGTCGGCCATCATGACAGTGAAACCAATCACGGCCATCAAGACGAGCGCTCCCGACGTGTCTGGCTGCAACGCCGTCAAGACTGCGATGATGATTGACATGACGCCCACACTCAACCATCGAAACAGACAGGTATCGTCGCGCCGTTGTTGTCGCAGCCCTTGCCGCGAAAGCGCCAACATGGCAATGGCAAAAATCATGGCCAGCTTGGCCAATTCACTTGGCTGCACGCTCACGCCGGCCCCGGGAATGGCGATCCAGCGGAATGCTCCCTTCGTGCTCGTCCCGGCAATAAACGGCGCCAGCGCCAGTGCAAGACTGATCCCAAGTGCAACCCAAAACCAGAAAGTGCGGGTCAACCACGGCCGCGGTATCCGCCAACCGACTATCAGTGCGACCCCCGCAATGGCGTAGTACAAGAGCAACTTGAAGCCTGGCGCCGTGACGCTGGCCTGAGACGCGATGCCGTACTGCGTCGCAAACCCGACCACCGCCAAGCTGCCCAAGACCGCAAGTAACGTACGGTCCCAGTACGCCCAGCGCGGAATAGCGATCACAGTGCGCCTCGTTCCATCCATTGGACAAATTGCCGACCTCGCTCAGCGAAATCTGAAAACTCATCCTGGCTCGCTCCCCCTGGAGACAACACGATATTTCGCTTCGTATCGATGGCGCGCGTCCTCACCGAATGCGCAGCACCGCGCAGCGAATCAAATCGGGTGATCGGGAAATGGTGCTCCTGCGCCATCTGTTCTAGCGACTCACCGCTTTCACCAAAACACACCACTTCGCACCCATAGGCGCACAAACGCCGCATTAAAGACACATCGGGCAATTGCTTCCAGCGTCCCCCAAGCAACCAAATGGGCGGAATAGCATCGCTCTGTTCAATGGCCCGTAACCTCTGCTCGACGGCAGCAACATTGGTCGCTTTGGAGTCGTCAATGACGTGAAAATCGGCCATGGAGTGTGTTTGACCGCGATGAGGCAACCCCCGCCACGCGCGCGCGACCTGATCCACATAGTGATGGGGTACTCCCATGACCGTCGCAACGGCCGACGCGACCGCACCTGGCGTTTCGAGGCGCGCAGCTACCGCGCATGGATGACCGTCTTCAGGCATGGTTCTGAGATCGCGCTCATTAAAGATCGCCCGAGACGAACATCGATGAAGGCCTCGTTTTGTTTTTGCATAGTGATCCATCGTGCCATGGACATCCAGATGATCCTCCTGAACGTTGAGTACAACAGACACCTCACACGCAAAAGGCGCCTGCGTTTCCAGCTGAAAGCTCGACAGCTCCACCACCGCCCACTCCGGGCGCAGTGAGAAAGCGGACAGTATCGGATATCCATAGTTACCGCACTCAACTACAGCTGCGCGCGGTTGATACGCTCGGAGAACAGCGGCAATAAAAGACACGGCTGATGACTTGCCGTTTGTTCCCGTCACAGCGATGACATGTCGGGGAGCGGGCATCCATGCTGACGCGAGGTCAAGAATTCCAAGCACCGTTCGTTGTTGCGCCGTCACCGACTGTACGAGCTGATGCCTCATTGACAGACCAGGTGACTTCACAATGAGAGAGCAATCACCAAGTTCGCCCACATCGCTGACTCCAGTCTGCACAGACAGGTTCGGAAAGACATCGCGCGCCAGCGGGAGAAGCGGTGGGTGCTCCCGAGTGTCCACACAACGGACAGTCATTCCGCGCACCATTGCAAAGCGCGCGGCGTCCATCGTCTCCTCGCCGAGACCGAGCAACAACAGTTGAGGAAGTGCTGACTTCAAGACGCAATACTCCAGGCCGCAAGCAAGCAGCCTGCAACCGTCAAGATCCACAGGCGAGCCACCAACCGCGGCTCGGGTACGCCGCCAAGCTCCCAGTGATGATGAATCGGCGCCATGCGAAGCACACGTTTCTTATTGCGTAACTTGTACGAACCCACTTGGGCAATCACTGACAGCGCTTCGATCACAAATAACACGCCAGCAATCGGAAGAAGGAACACTGCGCCTTGCAAGATCGCCGTTGTGGCAACCATGCCACCAAGAAAAAACGATCCGCTGTCACCCATGAAAACACGCGCGGGATGAGCATTGACACAGACAAACGCGAGGCAACCACCCGCGGCCCCAGCTGAAATCACCGCGACATCACCATGCGCAAAACTCAGCGATAAGGGAAGAAGAGCGGCTGCAAAGAACACGACGGCACACGCCCCTCCCGCCAGTCCATCCATACCGTCGGAGAGATTGACGGCATTGGTTGTCCCGACGATCACGACCACACCAATCGCACCTACAACCAGCGCGCCCAACGAGATGGATCCCAGCCACGGAACAGCCTGAAGTGTTGGCAGTCCACCAGGCGCAAACGCCAATCCCGCCATGAACGCAACGCCAATGAGTATGAGACCAAGCATTTTGTAGCGCGGCTTAAGACCGTCGTGCGACCGACCAATGAGCTTCAGAGCATCATCGAGTCCGCCAAGCCCCCCGCAAGCCATCCCAACAGCAAGGACAGCCCAACCACGCCAACTCAGTGCAGACGCATGGACTGCCGCACTCGCGAGTGCGCCCATCATGATGATGACACCCCCCATCGTTGGTGTACCCGCGCGGTCGTAGTGACTTTTGGGACCGACTTGACGGATCTGTTGCCCAATCCGCAAACGCTGGATTGTTTTGATCGTGACGTTGGAGACCAACAGACCCGCAAGCAGCCCGACCAGCGTGGCTGTGGCAATGGTTCCCGTCATGATGGCCGTTTCACCAAAGCATCCACGACCTGATCAAGACCGGTGGCCCGAGACCCCTTGACCAGAATCGCGCCGCACTCTCGCGCCTGTTCAGTGGCCACACGGGCGGCTTGTTCAACAGTGACCTCAAGCCACGTGCCACCACATCGCGAGAACACCTGCCCCATTTCTCTCGCCAGCGATCCCACTGTGAGTACCGCGTCTATACCCAAATCAGCAGCTTCACGTCCCATCTGTTTGTGCCACTCAACACTCGATGGACCCAGCTCCAACATGTCTCCCACAATCGCCACCTTCGGTGTCTGTTCTTTGGCGAATCGTTCAAGCGCTGACCGCAACGAGACGGGATTGCTGTTGTAACTATCGTCAATCACAATCGCACCTGTATCGCGAAACCGGCGTTGGAAGCGTCTGGGCTCCATGTCGGCCAGCGCAATATCGCGCGCACATTGAGGGAGCGCCTCTCCTGCCAGAACAGCCGCCGCCAGCGCAGCCGCCCAGTTTCCCGCCTCAATGGCGTCACTTGGCACGACCGGAAGCTCCGCACTTTCGCCCCCCACGGACACCGTCGCTGTCTCCCGGTCGACGTGAGAAAAGGCCGCTTGATCACTGGCAAAGGTCTGGACGCCGTCAATGCAGAGTTCTCGGGCCAACGCTAGCAGTGTCGGATCCGCCTGCGGCAACAACGCAGCGATGTGAGATGGGAGAAGTCCTTTTGATTGCTCCGCGAGGCGCAGCTTCTCGCGCCTCACCGTCTGAATACTTCCCAATCCTTCGAGATGCGCCGCGCCGACATTGACCACGATGGCAAGGTCGGGTCTGACAGCACGCGCCAGCTCAGACATATCCCCGCGCTCACTAATTCCCACTTCGCAAACGAGTGCCGCCGCGTGTTCAGGGGTGTTGAGCAGCGTTAATGCGACACCTAGTCGATTGTTGTAGCTGCGTTTTGATGCGCAAACAAGTCCTTTTGATCGCAAGGCTGCCGCGATCAGCTGCCGCACGGTCGTCTTGCCAGCTGAGCCGGTGACGCCAATGACTGGGCAGCTCAGTGTTGAGCGATACCAAGAAGCGATGGCAATGAGCGCGTCTCCCACATCATCGACAGCAATCAGTGTCATCCCGTGGGAGATGGTCGGGTTATCGGTGATCTGTGACCGGCAAACAAGAGCAACAACGGCGCCGCTGCTTCGTGCGTGAGACAGGTAACCGTGACCATCTGTACGCTGACCTGGCAGCGCTGCAAACATCACGCCATCCGCAACATCACGACTATCATGCGCGACGCCGGACCACGTGACGTTCGGTCCATGCACCTCGCACGCGTCGAGGACGGCGGCGCATTGCGCAACGGTGGGCATTAGCGAGCTCTCGCTGCCAGCGCCCGTGATGCGACATCCGCATCATGCAGCGGAACAAGCTTCGGTTCCCCGCGATCGAGCCATTTCTCCATTCCACGTCCGAGTATCAACACCACATCACCAGGGTGAGCACTGGCCACAGCAGCTTCAATGGCACGCTGTCGATCCAAAATGAGCCGTACATCACCTCCCTTTCGTCTCACAGACTGTGCCATGACATTGGCAATGGCCGCTCGATCTTCCGTTCGTGAATTGTCTTCAGTCACAATCAATACATCCGCTTGACCACAAACTCGACCCAACCCCTGACGTCTCGCGATCGGCCGACAGCCCCCGCCTCCGACAACGCACACAAGGCGCCCACCTAATTGTGGTTTCCACTCAGACATCACCTGCCAGGCAGCACCGCCGGTGTGGGCATCATCAATCACGATGGTCACATCGTCAGCTCGAAGAACTTGCGCACGCCCAGGTGGCGGCGGGACGTTTGATAGGGCTGCGACCGCATCCGACGCATTCACGCCTTGTGACCAAAGCGCTCCCACTGATAGCGCAAAGCTCGCGACTGACAGACGACCACTCGTGCGCACGAGTGCTTCACAGACTTCGCTGCCAACACGCAAGCGCACACAGGAACCTGTCGCGTTATCAGCAATGCTCTCAATCACAACATCAGCACTTTGGTGATGAGTGCTACGAACACCAGGAAGCAGTGGTATTTGCGACTTCACTCGCACCACTTGTGCTCCCGATGCGATCGCTCGGGACGCCATGCGCGGTGCGTATCGGCACGGCGACCATATCACGGCCGAACGCAAACCATAGGCCGCCCACAGCTGTGCTTTGGCCTCGACGTATGCACCCATCGTTCGATGCAGATCAAGGTGATCCCGGCGTATCCCCGTAAAAACACCACACTGCACCGTGACATCGGCCATTCGACGCTCCAACAGCGCTTGGGAGCTCACTTCCGCCGATAACCACCAAGACTGCCCGGCCTGAGCATCAAAATCAGATAACAATCGAGGCCACGCGGCGCGCGTGGGTGTGGTTTCCGTCGCTGTTCGCAATGTTTGTCCAATCAATCCCACACCTAACCCGCCAACCATTGCGCTGGGGTTTCCCATCTCATGCAAGGCATGCCCACACATCCACATCACAGTTGACTTACCGTTGGTGCCTGTCACCGCAATGGTGCGATAGGGATGGCGCGGGGTGCGGTACACGTGGCGCGTCATCTCATGAGCCATCTTCGAGAGATGAGGAGACACAAGGCACGGCAATGTGGTACAGGCACCCTGACGGTCAGTCACAACCGCAACCGCTCCATTACGTTGGGCCTGATCCAGTGCGCGATCTGTTATGCGGTGAGATGCACCGACAAGCACAAGCACATCACCCGGCCGCACGTGCGCGGAATGGTGCGCGATTCCCGAAAACTCACGAGGCGGCGGATGAGACCAAGAGTGCACCCCACACAACGCCTCAATAATCCCGCACGGATACGCTCGGGATCGTGGCTCACTGCTCGGCACTGGCGACGCTAAACGTCGGCACTAAGCCATAACGCGCCACAAGTGCCTTTGAGATATCTCGAAAAATGGGACCCGCCACTAGCTGTGCATCGGAAACTGTGGATGCTGGAACGCACTCAACCGCAATGGCAACCGCAAAGCGCGGTTGATGCACCGGAAAGAACCCAGCGATTAGAACGTGTTGAATGTGCTTTGGAACGCGCTTGCCAGCCGGCGGCTCGATGTTGCAATGACGGCGAATAAGCTTTTCAGACAGATACCGGTCATCCTCATCACCGTCCTCTGCCACCGCGATCTGAACCGTTCCGGTCTTCGCAGCGATCTCAAATCCTGGAAGATCTGCGCGATCCCCCGTGCCTCCGATAACAACGGAACGCATCCAACGGGTCACCGTTTCGACATTGTCTTCTGACGCAATATGCGAGAGACAAGGTTGTGCCGGGATTGGCGCTCCCTTAGAACGGCTTGTGGTGGAAGCGTCCAGTCCCAGCAAAATCGGAGCCAGTGCTTTGTAGCACCCCTTACGAGCGAGTGCCGCGTAGGCGTTAACTAAGTGAACAAGCGGAATAAGCTTGCCGTGCCCATAAGACAGCCTCACGAACTCTCGCTTGGTGGATCCCGTGGATGGCAGCGAGCATTTGGCACGACCGCGAATATGCTCTTGGCTACAGATGCCCGCTTTGAGCAGCAGATCCGTAAATGGTGCGCCTCGGCGCTCGCCAACCTCCGCGTCACCATAAATCCGCTCTGCCAGAGCGATGGCAACGTCCTGAGATGAAATCTGCAGCGCTTTACGGAGAGAGATGAACTCGGGTTCAGAGGGTTTATGAGATGTGTGATGAAACTGGTCTGACGGCTTCGTCACCTTTGATTCCAGCGCGGACAGATAAAGAAATGGTTTCATCGTTGACGCCGGTTCAAGTGCTGAGTCCATCGGGCGATTCACCTGAAAATCCGTAGATTCTCCGGAGTTTAAGCTCCAACCAGGCACAGATACACTGGCAATAACGCTCGACGTGGGAATGTCTACGACGACCGCTTGCGCTGCTAATCCGAGCGACCGTTTTAATCCTCGTTTAAGCGCGTGATACGTCACGCATGAGACGGGCGCATCAAGCGTTGTCCACGCCACGTGATGACGATCTAATCCCCACTGTAGCGTAGCTGTGTCCGCACGATCTGGCTGAACGAGATTCTGTAAATCCCATTCCATTTGCGTGAGAATCCATCGCGACTCATCTTGGAGTGGTGCGCGTCCAATGATCGTTCCGAGACATGATCCTTGCGGCGAGTACCGCTCGCGCACAAAACGAATATCAAGAGCGCGCCAGATGCGGGTGGACCCGGCATCGCGATGTAACTGAGGTAAGGCGGCAAGCTCCATAGGGTCATCCGTGAGCGCAAACCACTTTTGCCCGCTCTCCCAAGCAGAGTGAGCCGCTTGACGCAACTGCTCGGTGTCACCGTAGTCTTGCAGTTCCATCACCCATGAGCTGTCGTTGACTAACTCGACGAGTGGGTCGACAGCAGGTTCATCTGTTTTCGCTTCTTCGCACCCTAACCCCAAGAGGTCGCATTGCGGATCATCCCCGAAAACGGATCGAGCTCTTTGTCGAATGTGGTCAAACGCCGACATGTCACGCTCGCTGGCCAACGCATCGGCCTCAGTCTGCCGGATACCGTACACGGCTTCCAGATCAAGCACGAGTGTGAATGAAGTTCGATCGACAGCGATGGGTGTTCCAGTGCGATCAACAATAGTTGGCCGGATGCCTTCCAGAGGGACAGGAATCTTCGGTGCGGCTTGAGCAGCGAACGTCAAAAGACATACCACCGCACCAACAGTTGTCTTGTACACAGTCTTACCTCATTGCGTGAGTTCGCGACGTCGCGTCGAGTTGTTCACTCACCGCTTCGCCAATCGTTTGAGCTGCTGTCACGGCGTGTGGCTCATCAATGGCAAAAATCGTGCCCGCGATGATGGCTTCGAGATTGATTGCCTTACGCTGCATAACAGGCAGAGGATCGTTCACAGCAATCCCAGCCGGATCACAAAAAACGGACGCACTCGGCACCCGTCCAGTGTTATCCGCATCTCCCCTCAATGTCTTTTCACAACCCGCTAGTTGGGATCTCTCAGTGCTCAGATTGACGTCAACCACATGAAACCCAAGCATGGCGACACTGAGAGTGGCATTAATAACCCAAAGAGATCGCGTCAGTCTGCGCGGGTTGATCACGCGTCGCTGGACTGTCTCGCGAGGATCACGACGTTCCCAAGAATGATTTGGAGGTCTATACATGTGTCAGGCCGCCTCCCGCGGATACTCATGACATGGTGACTGCCAAAGATGCTCACACAGCGCCTTGCGCGTGGGCTCTGAACACAGTGGCAGAAGAGAGTGCCCTGCATCTTCTGGCGGAGCAAACATGACTTTTGTAAACGTCTCAAGACCCCACAAGGAGATCACTGAACGCTCTAAGGAGACATGCAAATTGCGAGGCTGCGCATCACTCATGGCTAAGTGAAAACGATGAATCTGCGGAATAACAAGCGTCGCTCCGGATGTTTCCAACCGAACTGCCAGTACTTGCACGGTATTCAGTCGCAACAAGATCTCTCGATCGCCGCGCAGTGACTGATCGGCCGCTTCTCGGACAGCGTTGTAGGAGCGATCAAAGTGTTCGCGACTCATGACGTTGACGCAAGGCAGAGACGGATCCAAGCACACAGCTAATTCGCCTGTGTTGTCGCCGCCAAACCAGTTTGACGAGACATAACGACGCACTTCAATCGGAAGAGTAAGACGTCCCTTGGGGTCTAACACGACGACTTGGGACTGCGCGTGCATGCCATTCGTAGTGGGGGCAGTCATGTGCTTGCGCCAACATCGAGGCGAACGCAAGACTTTACATCATTTGCACATTCTGGCGCAAGTCTCTGACATTTTGGTTCATTATTGAAGCATTCTCCAACAATTCCCTTGGTGACGAGCCGACCTGTAAGCCGGGTTCTGTCGTGTGCGACCATCCATCTAGCATGCACATCACTGTACATGTCCAGCGACGACCCAGGTGCAAAAGCGGATCTCTTACAACACCTTGCTTGTCTTGCTCCGGATGGGGTTTACCTAGCCGCCAAGCGTTGCCGCCGACGCGGTGCGCTCTTACCGCACCCTTTCACCCTTACCAACGCGATGCGTTGGCGGTCTCCTCTCTGCTGCACTTTCCGTGGGCTCGCGCCCCCCAGACGTTATCTGGCATCCTGATCCGTGGAGCCCGGACTTTCCTCACCTATGCCAAGCACAGGCGCGGTCGCACGGTCGACTCGTCAAACGGGATTGTAAGGCGCCAATAGCGCACGAACCCATTTCCTTAGAGCGTCAGTCTCGTGGCTTCGGTCACAATCTCTGCGCGAACCGCTTCAGCGGCGCAAGCACCCCGGAAAACGGTTGTACGAGTACGACATCTTGATTCTTTGACACCGCGTAGCCGCATACAAAAGTGCTCGGCATCCAGAACAATACCGACGCCATCGCAAGCCACGGCGCGTTCCAGCGCATTTGCGATTTCCAGAGTCAATCCCTCTTGAACCGTGAGCTTCGCAGCACAGGCTTTGACAATACGCGACAGCTTGGACAGCCCAACGATCTCTCCTTTTGGATGATAGCCAATCGTGGCTGATCCGACGATGGGTAGCATGTGGTGCTCGCACCAGCTGAGTACCTCAATGCCCCGCACCACGACCGTGCCGCTGTACTCATCCTTAAATGCGGTGACTTCAACAGTCTCCGCGCCCGCTTCGTAGCCGGTAAAGAACTCATCGTACGCGCGAACAACACGAGCTGGCGTCTCTAGCAAGCTTGATCGTGTGGGGTCGTCGCCAATGTAACGAATAAGCGTGCGTACCGCTTCTTCTGCGTCAGCCCGCGTTGGCCGCGAGTCGCGGACTGGAGCTTCTAACGGCTTGACAGCACCACGAACGTCCGTCACGGTGTTTTCCCAGAGACAGTTGGGCTGGTCAACATCTCATGGCGAACCTTGGCTTCGATCTCTGCTCGAACTTCCGGGTTTTCGGTCAAATATTCGCAGGCCCTTGGCTTCCCCTGCCCCAATCGCGTATCCCCATAGGAATACCACGTGCCCGATCGTTTGATCACGCCATGGTGCGTTCCGAGTTCAACCAATTCATCTTCCATATTGACGCCGCGGCCAAACTCAATCATGAATTTGGCCGTTCGAAACGGCGGAGCCATCTTGTTCTTGACGACGCGCACGCGCGTTTCAGCCTGTCGTGCTTCTTCGTCGTACTTCGCACCAACTTTCCTAATGTCCAGGCGAATCGACGCATAGAACTTCAGAGCGTTCCCGCCGGGCGTGGTCTCGGGGTTGCCATACATCACACCCACCTTGAGGCGAATCTGATTGATAAACACCACCAGTGTGCCGGATTTTTGAATATGGCCTGCGAGTTTGCGCAGCGCCTGCGACATGAGACGCGCTTGCAGCCCGACGTGCGTATCTCCCATCTCGCCTTCAATTTCTGCTCGTGGCGTCAAAGCTGCCACTGAGTCAACGACCACCACTGCGATGGATCCAGAGGACACCAGCATGTCAGCCAGTTCGAGAGCTTGTTCACCGGTATCAGGTTGGGAGACGAGAAGTGCATCGACATCAACACCCAGCTTTGCGGCATACGCCGGGTCAAGAGCGTGCTCGGCATCAATAAATGCAGCCGTGCCACCGCACGCCTGCGCTTCAGCAACAACTTGCAGCGCCAGAGTCGTCTTCCCTGACGACTCTGGGCCGTAGATCTCGACAACACGACCGCGCGGAAGACCGCCGATTCCCAGTGCAGCATCCAGCGACAACGAGCGGGTCGACACAACCTCGACGGGGCGCCGTGACGCTTCGCCAAGACGCATGATCGCTCCTGCGCCGTATTGCCGCTCAATCTGTTTCATCACGCCATCAAGCGCGTGTTCCCGTGACTTATCTTCGGCAGGCATTCAAAGGGGCAAAGCACCAACACAGCGATTGTACTTTCACCCGGCAGATTACGAATGCGATGAATCACAACCTACAATCCAACGCTAAAGTGGCATGCGGCCTGCATACGATGAGAGTTGTGATTCTCGGCGCCGGGTTCGGCGGCGTCTTCGCTGCCAAGGAATTGGCAAAACGTGCTCCTGCTGAAGTCTCGATTGAGCTCATTAGCGAACGCAACTACTTCACCTTTCAGCCTCTCTTACCGGAAGTTGCCGGTGGGGTTCTGGCCGCACAAGACGCCGTGGCTCCTGTCCGCCTGCTGTTGCCCAAGCGCGTCCAATTTCATCAGGCCATTGCAAAAAAGATTGACGAGGAGGGCAAAAAGGTTGTCGTTGTGCAGGGCCAACAGCACAGACTGATTGATGTGCCTTACGACCGCTTGATTCTGGCGACAGGCTGCGTGCCGAATACTGCGATTGTTCCTGGGTTTTCGGAGCACGCGTTCACCCTCAAGACACTGGCAGACGCGTTTGACATCCGCAATCACATCCTGCAGTGCCTCGAATGGGCGGACGCAACCAAAAACCCTGACATTAAGAAACGCTTGCTGACGTTCGTCGTGGTTGGCGCTGGCTTCTCCGGTGTGGAGCTGGTCGGCGAAATCCAAGACATGATCAGACGATGCGTTGCACACTTCCCGCGTATTGACGCGACAAGCATCCGCATTTGCGTGGTACAGCGAGGCGATCGCGTGCTACCTGAGCTTTCGCCTTCCCTGTCTGACTACACCAAAGGCGAACTGGAGAGACGCGGCGTTGAAGTGCTCACCCAATCTGGGGTTGCCGCTGTCTCTCGTACGGCAGTGACACTGGCTGATGGCACCGTTGTTCCTACCGCCACTGTCGTGACCACCGCAGGAAACAAACCAACAGCAGTCGTGACCGATCTCGAAGTCACGAAAGCCAACCGCGGCCGCCTCAAGACAGATATCTTTTTGCGCGTTGAAAGCATGAACAACACTTGGGCCCTTGGGGACGCTGCTCTTGTGCCGCGCGCCAAAGGATCCGACGACTTCTGCCCCCCTACAGCGCAATTTGCAACACGACAGGCCGTATTTGCGGCGCGCAACGTGATTGCAAGCATCGTTGGCAAGAACATGAACGAGTGGAGTTTCACTCCCAAGGGATCGCTGGCCTCCCTTGGTGGCTACCGCGGTGTCGGCAGTGCCTACGGCATTCCGCTTCGCGGCGTGATGGGTTGGGCTGTGTGGCGTGGCTTCTACATGATGAAGCTGCCTGGATTCGTCACGAAATTACGTGTTGCCTTGAACTGGTTTTTGGACTACTTCATTCCACGAAATATCGTAGAGCTCGAAAACTCCTCATCCAATGCTGTTCACTTCCTGCGCTTTGCTGGCGGCGACATCCTCTATGAAAAAGGAGAGTTGCTCGACGCTTGGCATGTCGTTGTGGAGGGTCAAGTAGAAATTACTCGTCTGATCGATGAGAAGATGGTCACCGTCGAACTGGGTCCGGGCGAGAGCTTCGGCAACCATGTCAATGGGTTTGGCGAACTCGCGCGCGGCTCCATCAAGGCCATCGAAAACACACGAGTCATGGTGATCGGATGGCAAGACTTCCAGTCAATCCGCGATTCGTCACCTGACCTGAACAAGTTCTTCACTGACGCTAGCAAGCGGCGTGACGAGCTGTTCGAAAAAGCGCGCACAGCATCCAGCCACATAAGTAAGGAGGGTCCATCCCAATGAACTTCAACAAACTCGCTCTTGAGCTTCACCGTGATCTCGGCGGCAAGATCTCTGTTAACGCTGATCTCACCGTTCGCAACGCAGACGATCTATCTCTGGCATACACCCCAGGTGTTGCTGCAGTTTGCGAAGCTATTCGAGACGACCGCAAAGAAGCTGCTCAACTCACCATCGCCGGACGTACGGTGGCTGTGGTCACTGACGGAACCGCCGTCCTTGGACTTGGCAATATTGGTCCTGCAGCAGCCATGCCTGTTATGGAAGGGAAATGCTTGTTGCTCAAAGAGCTTGGCGGTATTAACGCTTGGCCTCTCTGTATGAATGTGAATTCTGACGAAGAGCTCATTGCGGCTGTCAAAGCCATCGCACCCAGCTTCGCGGGCATTTTGCTCGAAGACATTGGGGCACCGCGGTGTTTCGTGGTCGAGGACTCACTTCAAGATCTCGGCATTCCCGTCTGGCATGATGATCAGCACGGCACGGCGATCGTGGCTGCTGCAGCTGCCATTAATGCCACACGCGCATTGGATCTCGATTGGTCAGACCACAAGGTGGTGATTGCTGGCGCCGGTGCCGCGGGCATCGCCATCGGCCGTCTTTTCATGAGTGATGCTC
Source organism: Gammaproteobacteria bacterium (assembly GCA_965209235.1). Classification (GTDB taxonomy): domain Bacteria; phylum Pseudomonadota; class Gammaproteobacteria. The sequence goes on from OZ242382.1 coordinate 52,154, forward strand.
TAGCTGAAACGATGGGTTCTAAGCCGAAAGATGTGATTTTGTGCGATCGCAAGGGCGCGATCTCCAGTAGCCGCACTGACTTAACGGATGTCAAGCAAAAAACACTCGCTTGGTCGAACCAGACCAGTGCGACAGGCACCCTCGTGGAGGCTGCCGAAGGCGCCACGATCATTATTGGCGTGAGTGGACCAGGCGCCATCCCAGCAGCTGCAGTCTCTAAGATGGCGGATAACGCGATTGTCTTTGCTTTAGCAAACCCCATTCCCGAAATCATGCCCGACGATGCGTTTGCAGCTGGAGCCGTGATCGTGGGGACGGGTCGTAGTGATCTTCCGAATCAGATCAACAATGTTCTGGCATTCCCGGGCGTGTTTAAAGGCATGCTCGATGCCGGCGCACAGCGAGTCACCGACTCAATGAAGTCATCCGCAGCCTACGCGCTCGCTATGGCGCTGCCGGTGCCATCACCCGAATGTATTCTGCCGGCTCCGCTCGACCCCGATTTACCGAAGCTCGTTGCGGCGGCCGTCACCGCCGCATACAAAGCGAGCTAACATCAAACCAGCGCGTCTAAACACCCTGCGAGCGCTCGCCGCACGGTGCGAAGGCGCACTTCGCTTCGATCACCAGGAAAGACCTCCCGCGAGGACGTAACGCCAGCGGGAGTGGACCACGCTAACCATACGGTTCCGAGCGGCTTGTCATCGGACCCACCCGTCGGTCCCGCAATACCGGAAACTGCGACAACGAGCTGCGAGGATGATTGCGCCGTTGCGCCAGCGCACATCGCTTCCACGCATGCTTGAGAGACGGCACCATGCCCCCTCATCACATGCGGCGGAACATTGAGGCGCTTTTGCTTCGCATCGTTGCTGTACACCACCCAAGACTGGTGAAGCCATACCGATGAACCAGCGATCTCCGTGATCGCGCCGGCAATCAGTCCGCCTGTGCATGACTCAGCCGTTGAGATGACCCACCGACGTTCACGCAGTGCGTCGCCAAGGTCGGACGCGAGCGTCCTTAACTCTTCCCACGATGGAGGGGATGCCTGATCTGTGTACATGACGTCAGTTTGCAGCGCGTTCCCGCCACACTGCGGCGAGAGCGGGATCGCGTCCAACGCCATCACCCTTCTCATATGCACGGGCGACCGCCAGCTGTGCTCTTTTGTGACCAAGTTGCGCCGCCTGTGCCCAGTACTTCACAGCCAACCTCCGGCTGCGACGCACGTGGTTCCCTTGATAGTGCATCTGACCTTTCGTGAACAACGAGGGGGGATGTAGGGCACTGATGGCGCTTTCAAGGTGGCTGAGTCCCAGCTTGCGGTTGCGCTTCACGCGTTTACCGTTGAGGTACAGCTTGGCCAGATTGAAACGAGCGCTCACGACACCCGCATCGGCAGCCCGCTGGTACCAAATCACTGCTTGGTCAATGCTTGTTGCAACGCCCACACCTTCAGCGTGCTTCACGCCTAATATGAAGAATGCGTCGTTGTTTCCCTGCTCTCCTGCTGTCGTCAGTGATTGGACGCTGTCATGCACATCAACGGCATACACCGATAACGGAGCCATGAAACAGGCGATGATGGCAGATAGCCGGATGAACTGATGCATAAATGTAGGCGTTTTTGCTCTCCAAAATTGTACGAGAGCACACTGCCTCGATAGCAAAACTTACAATCGGCCCCGCTCGCGTCTTGCGGACACCTCCTGTCAAGCTCGTGACCAGCTCAACTGACATTTCGGCTCTCACGCCCATGATGCAACAGTACATGAGCATCAAAGAACAACATCAAGACAAGTTCATCTTCTTTCGTCTCGGCGACTTCTATGAACTGTTTTTCGATGACGCCGTCAACGGCGCGAAGCTGTTGGATCTCACCCTCACCACCCGTGATCGGGCAGCAAAACACCCTATTCCGATGGCAGGCGTCCCGTATCACGCGGCGACGAACTACTTCAAGAAGTTGCTGGACTGCGGTGAGAGCATTGTTGTCTGTGAGCAAGTCGGCGAACGACTGGTTGGCCAACCCATGCGCAGAGAAGTGGCGCGCGTTCTCACTCCAGGCACGATCGTCGACGACGACTTCATCGAAGATGGCACAGCACCTGCGATTAGCGCACTCACCGCATCACCGCAGTCTCGCGGTAACACCGAATATGGCATCGCAACCAGTATCGCGATTGACGGCATCATGTGCGTGGAAGAAGTGACCGGCCCAGACGACGCTGCTGACTGCATCTCAAGACATCACCCCAAGGAACTTGTGATTCCTGACTCGCTGGCACGCGACCCGGCGGTCATTACGATTCGCAAGTCCCTTCCTGATCTCCCCATTCGTTGGGTGTCATCATGGGCAACGGACGAAAGGCAAGCCACCACCTTGGTACTGTCATCGGCTGGTGCGTCGTCATTACGCGCCATTGACCTAGAGGACTGCACCACTGGCGTCGTCGCTTGTGGAACCATGTTGAGCTATCGATCGAAGGCCGGACACCCGCCACTGCATATTCGTACCGTTGAACGGGTGAGATCAGGCGATTTTCTGGAATGTGACGCGAACACCGCTCAGCAACTTGGCCTGAGCGACCGAGCATCACCGGCAGCATTAGATGCCACGCTTGACGTGTGTTCGACCCACAGCGGAAGCGCGTCGCTGCGATCTTGGTTGAAAACACCGACACTGATACCGCGCATCCGCGATGAACGCTTGCAAGGGATCACCGGCTTGCGGCACGATGCGGCTTTGGATCAGATCCGCGACGTTCTGCGCGGCCTCCCGGATATTCGGCGCCATGTGACGCGCCTGTCTGCCAGTATCCATCGACCCACCGATGCTGGTGCCGTTCGGCGCGCTCTCAACACACTGAGCGACTTGGCTCAGCTTGCAACCAACAGCTCAGCTGCGCCATTGCAACGAGTGCGTGAGGTCAGTGACGCGCTGAAAGATCTGCAGTTGACACTCAATACGTATCTGGTTGAGATGCCACCCCGAGAGCTTGGCGATGACTATGTCATTGCGCCAGGCGCGGATTCACAACTTGACCAGCTGCGCACCCACTCCGAACAGTCGCGACAACTAATGGATGATCTCCAAGTCGACTTGCGATCTCGCAGCGGCAACCCCAATCTAAAGGTCATCCGTCACCAGAGCCATGGGGTCATCGTTGAAGCCAAGAAGCAAGATGCTGATCGCATGCCGGACGAATTCCGTCGTATTCAGACTCTCAAACATGCCGAGCGTTACCTCCATACGGATACCACAGCGCTTGACTCGCGCTTGACCGTTGCTGCCGCCGCAGTGCATGAGCGCGAAAAGCTGCTCCTTGAGCAGGTGATCGATGGTATTTGTCGCAACGCAACACAGCTCGATCTTGCGGGACATGCGGCAACGACGCTTGACGTTCTCGCAGCGATCGCCTACCAAGCTCGCTTACGGAATTGGCAAAACCCAACGTACAGCGACCGCCCGTTCGTCTCCATCTCCGATGGGCGCCACCCTTATCTGGATCTCACCGCGCCACCCGAATCGATTACCGGCAACGACTGTGATCTCGGTCATGATTACCCGACGGCATCGGTGATTACCGGCCCAAATATGAGCGGAAAGAGCACGTATTTGCGCACCGCAGCACTCCTTGTCATCATGGCGGCTTGCGGCTTTCCGGTGCCGGCTGCTCACCTGCGCATGGGCGCTATTCACCGCATCATGTGCCGGATGGGCGCTGATGATGCGCTTGAGCGGCATCAATCGACTTTCATGGTCGAAATGATCGAAACGGCGCGCATTTTGCGCACTGCTCATCAGCACTCGTTGGTCATTGTGGATGAGGTCGGCCGCGGCACAGGGACTGCGGACGGTCGAGCCATCGCCCGCGCCGTGTTTGAAGACATCATCAGATCACGCGCACTCACCCTCTTCGCAACGCACGATCTTGAACTCGCGCATGAAGTGCGACGTGATGGGGATGCCGCCACATGGTTTTTCCCTGTGAATGTTTCACCGGACGACGAAGTGTGTTTCACCCATCACGTCCGAGAAGGGGTTTCGCCGGGGAGCTACGGCGTGGAGGTGGCGCGAATGGCTGGCGTTCCCGAGCGCGTGATTACCCGTGCCCGGAACTTATTGAAGTTGCAACCTGATATCTCACCTTCACCGACCGAACCCAAGCTTAAGTTCTGACGTCCGCGCGTAGAATCCGGGTAGTTCATATGCCTTGTTGCCAGTGACTCTCCTCTCTCGAATTCGAGTGCATTCTGTGCTTTTCGTGTTCTGCGCGATCCTATTGACCCCCAGCGCAGCCGCACAATCAGCGATTATTCGCGGGTCAGCGCTATCTCATCCTGAAGTTGGGGACTATGGAGCGGTATCGACGCAGCACTACCTCGCATCCCGGACCGGCGCAAAAATTCTTCGCCAGGGCGGCAATGCGGTGGATGCAGCTGTTGCAACGGCGCTCACGCTGACGGCTGTGCTACCACGTGCCGGAAATCTTGGCGGCGGCGGCTTTATGTTGGTGTATTTGGCTGAAGAAGACAGAACCATTGCCATTGACTATCGTGAAGTGGCTCCAGCCCAAGCGACGCGAGACATGTTCCTAGACAGCAACGGCGAAGTAGTTCAGAAACGCTCTCGCTACTCCCCCAAGGCAGCTGGTGTCCCTGGTACCGTCTACGGACTATGGCACGCACTAACAAAGTACGGCACGATGTCATGGAAAGATGTGTCTCAAGATGCCATTCGCTACGCTCGGCATGGCTTTGAACTTCATCCTGAGCAAGCGGATGCCTTCAAACGAGCCACCCACCTTGGAGACGACCCAGAGTCGCGGCGCATTTTCCTTCGCAACTGGCGCTTTTACGAAGTGGGTGAGCGGTTTGTTCAACCTGACTTAGCCAAAACGCTTCAATTGATGGCCGATAAAGGTCCTATCGAAGCGTTTTACCACGGTGAGATCGGCCGGGCCATTCATGATCAGATGATCGCAACTGACGGTTTGATCACCATTAACGACTTACGAGCGTATCGCGCGGTTGAACGCACTCCCGTGACAACGACATTCCGCGACGCTGATATTTATCTGTTTCCCCTACCGAGCAGCGGCGGTGTCATGATCAAGCAAATGCTGTCAGTATTGGACAGGTTTGATTTAGATGCCTATTCCCCACTGAGCGCTGATTGGATCCACGTGTTGGCAGAAACGACGAAGCTCAGCTTTGCAGATCGTTCAGCCCACATGGGTGACCCCGAGTTTTGGGACGTACCGACAGATTGGCTGACCAGTCGCAAGTACACAGCCTCGTTGGCACGTAGCATTGATATGAATACAGCGCGCCCGGCGTCTGACATTCGCCCATCAGTTGTCCCCCATCGCGAGAGCCCTGATACCACGCATTTCTCCATCGTGGATCGACACGGCAACGCAGTATCCAACACGTACACGCTGAATTTCAGCTTTGGCTCCGGCATCATGCTCAAAGGGTTTGGCTTCTTGTTGAACAATGAAATGGATGACTTCGCAGCACGGCCCGGCACCCCCAATGCCTATGGCTTGCTTGGCGGAGATGCCAACGCGGTGGAGCCCATGAAGCGACCATTAAGCTCTATGACGCCCGTCATTGCTGTGCGAGATGGACGTCCGGCACTGGTCACCGGAAGCCCTGGCGGAAGCCGAATCATTAGCGCGGTGCTGCACAACTTAATCCGTGTCTTTGTACATGGCGATAACCTCAAAGAAGCCGTTTCTGCCCCTCGCACCCACCATCAATGGGCCCCCGATGCTGTCTTTGTGGAGCGAGGCGTCTCAACTGACACCATCGACATATTGCGCAAGCGCGGACACCATGTGGAAGTCACGCGAACCATTGGCGCCATACAAAGCGTCGGCATGATCGCCGATGGCGTATTCTTAGGAGCATCTGATCCGCGCCGGCCGACCGGTCGTGCCATTGGTGTTCAGGCTCCGAAATCGCAAAAGCACTGAACCAACGACGCAACCTTGGCGCTTCCAGACCCCTTATTGGGGTTCTGGCGAGCGTCATCGTTAGCGGTTGCATGACAGGCGCGGTTTCAGTCCAAGACCAACCCGCGGGCCCAACGGAAAGGTTTGTGTTCGAAACCGCCTCTGGGCAGCTAGCCGCCGTCGATCCGTCGTCGGCAGACACACGAGTCGAATATAGCGCTGAAGCACTACTCACCTTAGCGGTCTCAGAGACCTCGCGGCAGTATGTTCGCCAAGCGCTCCATATGCTTGTCTTCGATTCAAAAACAGACGCGTGGACGCCTCGCCAAGCTGTACGAATTGCAGCGCGCCATGGTGATTACTCTGACAGACTTCGCGCATTGTTGTACGCGTACGAGCGGCAACGGCGAAGTATTCGTGCGCGCATACAGCCGGATATCGTTCGCAATCTCATACTCGCGGCCACTCGATCGTCCCCATCGGAGCTCCTCTCAACGCTTCCGGAGGCGTGGCAAGCCCCTCTAAGATCCCATTTGGTGTGGCGCACGCCCTTTGAACAAGTCGATGAGCGCGCACGGTGGATTGCGCGATTTGACAACCATGCGGGCCGTCTATTGTGGTCCAACCGGGCAAACGATAACAAAAAGCTTCCAGCCCGTATACGAGTTTTGCTGCCACTCACCGGGGATCGTGCCCCAGCAGGCCTTGCCATTGCCCACGGCATTTCTGATGCGTATCTAGAAACGACGGATCTCGACGCCCATTCCGTCCAACTCGACTTTATTGATACAGAACGGACCGAACCTTCAATTCTTGCGCGGTATGTCAGAGAAAGCGGCCGCATCCCCGTTATCGGGCCATTATTCAAAGACCGCATTGAAGAATCGCTACCGCGCGCTGGCCGCGGTTACCATGCTGTCGTCCTCAATTCGCCGCCAAGCACCTCGCTGCCCAGCGGAATCAAGACACTGTCCCTACCCATTGAAGACGACATTCAAGCATTAGCAACTGCGATTGGAGAGCGAGACGGCCGTGCATTACTGGTGCTTGCGAGAGATGCTTGGGCCGAACGCGTGAGGGAAACTGCAGCGGATGCCATCGAAACAGCCGGCGGTCAGCTGTCAGCTGTCGTCACGGTCACGGGCGCTGATGCCGTACAGGCACTCCGGCCTGTCTTGCATATTGACAGAAGCGAACGGCGCTCTGCAGAATTGCGCAGATTAGTCGGTCGCACAATGGTCTCAGTTTCGCGACCTAGGCAAGACATTGATGCCATTTTGCTTGCAACCGGCGCATCGGATGCGCAGCGCATCTTGCCTGCTCTCGCATTTCACTCCGTGAGCGATCTCTCGATATACGCCACGAGCACGATCTATGATCGACGACAAGGACCGCTCGCCTTTAGTGACCAGCAACACGTGATCGTTGCCGATGCGCCCATTGTGCTGCTTAAGGAGTACGATCTCAATGAAATCGCGCCCTACGCACCAACGCTCAGTTCAGACGGCCAAATGCGTTTGTACGGACTAGGACACGATGCTTTCCAGGTGCTCGTCGAATCCATCGATTCGCGCCAAGACATCGTTCTTTTCGGGTTGACTGGTGCGCTGCAGATTGAGCGCGATTCACATCACATCAAACGCACGCCGGCGCTGATCGACGTAACACGCAACTAATCCGCTCTAGTGTGAACTAATCGCAACAATGTGACGCGCTCGACTATATCGGGTCATCGAAATCGTTGAGCACACGTTCAGCATCCGTAAAGGATTTACGGACAAACTCAAGATCCAATACGCGACGCATATAGTCTCGCACGCCCCTTGTCTCCAGTGAGACTGGCAAATGGACGCCAACAGACTTTAAACGCCATAAGATCGGAATGACGGTGCAATCCAGCAAAGTAAATGTTTGACTTAAGTAAAACTTGTACGACTCAAATGGATGAATGTCTAGCATGATCCGGCGCAAGAAATCTTCCCTTCGGCGTTCTTGGACTTGAGGCTTGCTGCGATTTTTCAGCAACACCAAGCTCTCACCCCACATACGGGCAACTTTCACAGCCGCAATTCGAATGCGCGCTTTTTCTGCGGGAATCATAGGTAAAAGCGGTGGGTGTGGGAAACGATCTTCCAAGTACTCCATCGCGACAACGGCGTCATCCAAAGAAATCTGCCGGTCAGCCAAGATAGGCAAACGTCCTTCTGGCGTCAACAAAGACAAGTCGTCAAGTGGACGTCCGTTCGGCCATTCCACAAAGTCACACGATGCTTCTTTCTTCCGAAGCATTAAGCGCAAGCGGTGCGACAACTGGTCGTCCGGCCAATAGTAGCACGTCAAGCCACTCGGTGAAATCAGTTCTTGGGGGTTATTACTAGGCATCACCTCGCTCCACGTCCTTATGAAACTCGCGATAGAGCAACCACGCGAGCGCTGTAAACACGACCAAATACAGCAAGACAAAACCACCAATGCGGTGACTGGTCGCCGCTTCTGGTTCAGCAAGGTAGGTCAGAAAATGCACAAGGTCCCGAATCAGCTGATCGTACTCATCTTCATTCAACAAGCCGGAGCCTGGAACCGTTTCCAACACACCGCATGTTTCACCGAGTATCGGTTCGCTCGTGATTGGATCTGCCCGGTATCCACCGTTCGCCGTTATCTGCGGACGGTCGGCACATACCAAGCGCTGCTCGCCTTGAAGGTGCGACAACACATGAGGCATCCCAACATTTGGAAACACCAAGTTATCTGATCCGAACGTCTTCTTCGGGCTACTGTAAAACGTCATCATGTACGTGTACAGCCATTCTGGCGAACGCGAGCGCGCAACGAGGGTCAGGTCCGGTGGGGACTTTCCAAACCACGCTTCTCCATCGACCCTTGTCATGGAAGACGTCATGTGGTCAGACAATTTTGTCGCCGATGAAAACTGCAACAAATCACGCATCACCGACGGCGGTATATCGTAGTCCCGAGAGACAAACTCGAACCGATGGTGTTTGGCGCTGTGGCAGCCGAGGCAGTAGTTCGCGAAAACGCCAACCCCTCGTTGCATGGAGGCAGTGTCGCCGAGATCCACGTCGATGTCGTAGCAATCGCCAGCAGCGCCGCAAGTCGCGGCGGCGCCTGATCCGCTAAACCCTTCTTCAATGGCCTTAGGCACGCTTTCAAAAAGAGACAGAAAAACAGCGCCAAGAAGCGCGGTGACACCTAAAACGATACAGAATTGGACTTTCGTTAGTGTTGACATGCCGTTCCTCACAGTCGCGGAGGAACAGGCTTACATCGTTCTCGTGCCGTATAGATTGGCATCAAGAGGAAGTAAGAGAAATATCCCAATGTGCAAATCTGCGCGAGTACTTTTCGGAATTCCGTGGTCGGAACTGCACCTAAATAGCCGAGCATCAAGAAACACACAACGAAGATGCCAAGGAAGACTTTGGTACCCATGCCTCGGTAGCGAATCGAAGATACAGGGCTTCGATCCAACCAAGGTAAGAACACAAACATGACCACAGCTAGTCCCATGATGACCAATCCCCAGAACTTGCCATCAATCCCAAGTAACGGGAAAGTGACAGCTCGCAGCATCGCGTAATACGGCATGTAGTACCAAACCGGGACGATGTGTTCAGGAGTGCTCAGCGGGTTCGCCTCCTCGTAGTTGGCCGCTTCAATAAAGTAGCCGCCGACTGTGGGGAAGTAAAACGCAATTCCAAGCATGATGATGAGTGTCACGCCGATCCCAACGATTGCCTGAAGCACTTTGTACGGAAAGAACGGTATGCCGTCTTTCGGCCTGCCGGTGGCATCCGTATCAGCTTCGATATCAATACCATCAGGGTTGCCAGCACCCACTTCGTGCAGCCCCATCAAGTGGAACAACACAAAAGCGAGCATGATCAGCGGCACGACAATGGCGTGAAGTGCGAAGAATCGAGACAGTGTCGCATCCGAGATGAGATAGTCACCGCGAACCCAGGTCACCAACGTGTCACCTACAAGCGGAATCGCGCCAAAAAGCGAAACAATCACCTGAGCAGCCCAATAGGACATTTGTCCCCAAGGCAAGACGTAACCGAGAAAACCCTCAGCCATCATCAACAGATACAGGAAGCAGCCGAAGACCCACACAAGTTCGCGCGGTGCTCGATAGGACCCGTAGAGCAGTCCCCGAAACATATGAAGATAAATGATCAGAAAGAACATCGATGCACCAGTCGAGTGCAGATAGCGCAAAAGCCATCCAAACTCTACGTCTCTGGCGATATGCTGAACTGACTCAAAAGCTAGAGCTGGGCTTGGATCGTAGAACATCATGAGCCAGATTCCCGACCCATATTGAATAATCATGACCGTCGCTGCCAACGCTCCAAGCAGATACCACAAGTTGACCTTCTTGGGCACCATGTGCTTTGACAGATGTCGCTCAAAGGTTGCTGTGACCGGTAGTCTTTGGTCAACCCACGTCATGAATGTACGGAACATCCTTAAACCTCTGGCTCGTCGATTCCGACAACGATCGTGTTCGGCCCTTCGAAGTAATGGGGCGGCACGGAAAGGTTTGTCGGGGCAGGAACGCCGCTATACACACGACCGAGAAGATCAAACTTTGATCCGTGACACGGGCAAAAGAATCCCCCTTTCCATGCGTTATCGAACGGCTGAGGCGACGCTTGGCCGACAAACTTTGGCGAGCATCCAAGATGCGTGCAAAGCCCCACCAACACGGTGACGTCTTCACGGCGAGAACGGTGCCAATTTTTTGCGTACTCAGGCTGTTCACTCGCGTCCGATGTCGGGTCCGCAATGTAGCTTTCTGGCGTCTTCAGGCCTGCCATCGTCTCGGCGTCTTGTTTGACCACAAAAATCGGCCGGCCGCGCCAACCAAACGTGACCAGCTGGCCTTCCATGAGTTGTCCAATTTCTACACGAACAGGTGCACCGGAAGCCCGAGCCCTCGCGCTCGGTTGCCAAGCTCGAAGAAACGGCCAAACAGCAGCGCCGAAGCCTGCAGCACCAACAGTCGATGTCGCCGCAAGGAGAAACTTACGCCGACCCTGCTCCCGCTTTGAGAGTCGCTTCACCATCGTAATGGGATCAGCGTTTCGAGAACTGTGTTGCGCGACGCGCTTTCCGCAATCCGGTCTTTTTCCGTTCAACCATCCGAGGATCACGAGTCAAGTAACCACCGGCTTTCAGTGCGGGCCGGAAACTCTCAGAACGCAACTTAAGCGCACGTGCCAAGCCCAGCTGTATGGCATACGCCTGGCCAGAGGCTCCTCCGCCCTTCACAGTTGCAATCACATCAATGCTACCCGTTAAAGCAACAGCCTCAATGGGAGCGTTAATCGCGATACGTAGGATCTCGCGCGGGAAATACTGATTGACTTCGCGCCCGTTAACTTGAATTTTGCCTTCGCCTTGCCGGACGAATACTCGCGCTGTCGCTTCCTTCCGTCGGCCAGTTCCGTAGGTTTGTCCTTCCATGGTTAACCTGCTCCTTGGTCAGCTTGAACAGCCACAAATGGGCGATGGCCACGAATCGGCGCTAGCTCAATATCCGTCGGCTGTTGGGCGATATGACGTGCGGCGTCGCTGCCTGCATACACACGCAATCCGCGAAACATCATGCGTCCTGAAGGATTCTTTGGCAACATGCCTTTGATCGCATGCTCAATCACCTTTTCGGGTTGATGCTTGCGTACCCATGCAAGCGAGCGCTCACGGCCACCACCGGGATAACCGGTGTGCCTGAAATACATATGTTGAGCTTCCTTGTCTCCAGTGACTTGGACGTCGGCAGCGTTGGTCACAATCACGTGATCACCGAACTGGACACCGGGCATAAACTCAGCTCGGTGTTTACCGCGCAATATGTAAGCGACAGCACTTGCTAGGCGACCGAGGCGGTACCCTTTTGCGTCAATACGATACCAATTGCCGACGTTCGTTGGCTTGGGCACAAAGGACTTCATACGAGACAGAAAACCACACTTATCCGCCGTCTGCGGATCAACTAAACGTATTGTATGCGGATGCGCAAACTCAATCAACCACCAGAACCCCGACACCGCATTGTTCACGGCGCTAGAATTGGCGGGTCTAGATGCCGGCACCACTCTTTGGCACCCCCAAAATGCCGAGGGTCGTCTCGTCGCTGTTCAAGAGACCTAGAAGATTTGGAGGTCGAGAGTGGCTAAATCAAATGGAAAGCTAATTGACGCCAAGAGCCTAGAGGATCTGGCGCGGGTTATGCAAGAGTATGAGCTTGATGAGTTGCATCAAGCCACGGGCGAAGGTGAGTCCTTCACGATCGTACGGCGTCGCGAGCAAACACGTGTCGCTATGCCAATGCACAGCGAAGCGTACGCACACCCCCCGGCGGGACATGCAGTTACGGCACCTACGCCTGCGGCAGCATCTAACGATGCCTCACCACCCGAGAGTGACAGCGGAATTAAGATTTCCTCGCCGATGGTTGGCACGTTCTACGCCTCCCCTTCTCCCGAAGCTGATGCATACGTGAGACGTGGGCAGCAAGTGAAGAAAGGTGACATCATTTGTATTGTTGAGGCGATGAAGATGATGAATCACATCAAAAGCGATTTCGCAGGCACGGTTATCAGCGTTGATGTTGAGAATGGCCAACCTGTTGAGTTTGGACAAACCATCGTACGTCTGAAACCCGAGTAACGCGCGTGCTCAAGAAGGTCCTGATTGCAAATCGAGGCGAAATTGCGCTGCGTGCTATCCGCGCCTGCAGACAGCTAGGCATTAGCACCGTTGCGGCGTACTCGCAGCCTGACGCTGACCTTATGCACCTGCGCTTCGCAGATGAGGCCGTGTGTATTGGTCCCGCGTCTCCCCATGAGAGTTACCTCAACGGACCAGCACTTATTTCGGCACTCGATCTCACGGGCGCCGATGCTCTGTATCCCGGGTATGGGTTCCTAGCAGAAAACGCAGCCTTCGCGCAACAAGTCACGAATAGCGGGTTTAAGTTCATCGGTCCCAGCGCCGAGTGCGTTGAACTGATGGGTGACAAAATTGCCTCTAGGAAAAAAGTGTCGTCATTGGATATTCCAACGGTTCCCGGCACCAAATCCACGCTGTCATCATCAGTCTGGCGGGCAACATCGGTGGCTGAAAAAATAGGCTACCCCGTGATACTGAAAGCCGCAGCCGGTGGTGGCGGACGCGGGATGCGGGTCGTGGCCCGTCCCAGCGAACTGCCCACCGCTCTTGAAATCACACGACGAGAGGCAAAAGCCGCCTTTGGCGACGACCGGCTCTACATGGAGCATTTCCTGACAAACCCTCAACACATTGAGGTTCAAGTCATTGGAGACGGTCGTGGTGGGTGCGTGATTACTGGCGATCGAGACTGCAGCACCCAAAGACGTCACCAGAAACTGATTGAAGAAGGCCCAGCACATACGCTGACGCCCGAGATTCGCGATGCGATGTACAAGTGTTCGCAACAACTCGTTGAGGACCTCGCTTATGAAGGCGTGGGAACCTTGGAGTATCTCGTTCAGCGTGATGAGTTTTATTTCTTAGAAATGAATACGCGCATTCAAGTTGAGCATCCTGTCACTGAGATGGTGTCTGGGATTGACCATGTTGAGCAACAAATGTTGATCGCTGGCTCTTCGCCCTCTGATGAGTACCAGCTCCCAACGCCGCTGGTGAGAGGACATGCGATCGAGTGCCGCATCAACGCTGAAGATCCCCGCACGTTCTTCCCCAGCCCTGGACGGGTCGATATTTGGCATCCCCCGGGTGGCCCTGGTGTGCGAGTGGATTCTCACCTGTACTCGGGATACGAAATTCCCCCGTACTACGACTCGCTGATTGCCAAAGTGATCGTATTCGGGGATACACGAGGACAAGCCATTCGTCGAGCGCGCCAAGCCTTGTCCGAACTCGCAGTCAATCCCATTAAGACCAATGTTGAACTGTTGCAAGCCGTCTTGCGCGACCCAGCCTTCGTATCGGGCGACTGGTCCATCGGCTCGTTGGAGCGTAATCTCTCGCACTACAAGCTCGGGGGATGACAGCCCCTGCCTCTGGTGCAGCTTGGAATCCGCGTGCTGCTGAACGTCTTGCGCAGGCTGCGTGGCAAGACAGTCGGGTAGCAGAAGCGCCGCAATCAGCGGGCGAGAATGCTCGTTATGTACTGTCCATGTTCCCCTACCCCTCAGGGGCGCTGCACATGGGTCACGTGCGCAATTACTCTGCCGGCGACTGCATAGCCCGCTACCAACGGATGCGCGGACGCCCTGTTCTTCAACCAATGGGTTGGGATGCTGGAGGACTGCCAGCTGAAAATGCGGCGCTTAAACGAGGGATATCCCCCGGCGATTGGACGCGCGACAACATTGCCCATATGCGCTCGCAAATCAAAGAACTTGGGATGCTGGTCGATTGGTCGCGAGAACTCGAAACCATTGCACCGACGTATTACATCTGGGAGCAGTGGCTGTTCGCCCGAATGTGGGAGATGGGGCTTGTTTACCAAGCCGAAGCACCCGTGAACTGGGATCCCGTCGATAACACAGTGCTAGCGAACGAGCAGGTAATCGACGGCCGCGGTTGGCGTTCAGGCGCGTTGATTGAACGCCGCTCCATCAAACAGTGGTACTTGCGTATCACGGACTATGCCGATGAATTGCTGACGCTGCTCGATGATCTTGACGGTCAATGGCCGCCGCAAGTCATCGCCATGCAAAGGAATTGGATCGGCAGGTCTGAAGGCCACGACGTGTCGTTTGCGCTGGCTGATGTATCGTCGTTGCCAAAGACGTTGCACGCCCCTCTCTCAATCTTCACGACGAGAATCGACACGCTGTTTGGTGCGACATACCTTGCACTTTCACCCGAGCACGATATTGCGAAGTATCTGGCAAAGAAAGACGCCACGGTCGCGGCGTTTCTGGAAAAGTGCCGGCAAGCGCCAACCCAAACGGCTGAACTGGCCAAGATGGAGAAACGAGGTGTCAACAGCGGCCTGCAGGTCATTCATCCGATAACTGGCGAAAAAATGCCCGTGTGGATCGCCAACTTCGTCATTGCAGATTACGGATCAGGCGTCGTGATGAGCGTGCCTGCGCACGATCAGCGAGACTTCGAATTTGCCGCGCTGTACCACCTGCCGATCTCGACCGTCATCGACTCTCTTCAGGCGCACGACTACACCACCGCAGCGATGACAGACGAGGGCACGCTCGTGCATTCAGGTGATTTTTCGGGATTGAGTTCATCTGAAGCCAAAACCAAGATTGGTGAGACGTTAGCAGCTAAGGGTGCGTGCGAGGCGCGCGTGCAGTTTCGACTGAGAGATTGGCTGATCTCCCGCCAGCGCTACTGGGGAACCCCGATTCCAGTCGTGCATTGCGATGCATGCGGACCGGTTTTGATTCCTGATGACGCCCTCCCTGTCATTCGCCCCGACAGCCTCATCCCAGACGGGCAGGGCAACGCCCTTGCCAGTTGCCATGAGTTCGTCGAAGTCGTGTGCCCCACTTGTAACGCACCCGCCAAGCGAGAAACTGACACATTTGATACTTTTATCAACTCGGCTTGGTACTTTTCGCGCTTCACGACTCCGCATGACGACACCGCGATGGTGGCACACTCGGGGAAGGGGTGGCTGCCGGTCGATACCTACATTGGGGGTATTGAGCATGCGATCCTCCACCTTTTGTCCTCTCGTTTCATCTATCTGGTGATGCGCGATCTAGGACTTGTTCCAGGTAGCCAGCCATTTCGGCGACTTATCTGCCAGGGCATGGTGAGGCTTGGCGGCAGAAAGATGTCCAAGTCCGAAAACAACATTGTTGACCCGCAAGATATGTTCCAGCGCTACGGTGTCGACTCGGTTCGACTTGGGATTTTGTTTGCTGCCCCACTCACCCAATCATATGATTGGTCTGAGAAAGTCGTGGTGGGAACTGACCGGTTCTTGCAGCGCCTATGGACCACTGCCCATGCGATCGGACCGTTGGCCGCCCACTCGCTTTCAAGCAATGATCTGTCTCAAGCAGCATCTCAGTTACGACGTCAGATGAACTCTTGCATCGATTCCGTCACCAAAGATTTCGAAAGCTGTACAAGTTTGAACACCGCGATCGCGCACTTGATGGAACTGCTTAACCACATCCCGCAATCAAAATACTGGGCGAACGACCGATCGTTGCACGCCGTGGCGCACGAAACCATCTCGTCACTGATAGCGATGCTCCAGCCTGCGGCTCCTCATGTCACGCATGTGCTTTGGAATATGCTCGGACACTCTGGGGATGTGGTATCTGCCTCCTGGCCAGAGGCCAAGATGGTTGCCGAAGAGACGCAAGTCAAACTTGCCATTCAAGTCAATGGACGGATGCGCAGTGTCATTACAGTGGCCCGCGATACCTCTAAGGAAGATCTGATGACGCATGCCATGGCGTTAGATGGCGTCACACGCGCGATCGGTGATGCATCAATCGCTCGATCCATTCACGTACCAGGCCGAATCCTCAACATCGTGACAACGTGAAGCGCTATACCTCTGCCTTACTGATCGCAATGAGTGTCGCGACAACATCGTGCGCACTCTCCCCATCTCACCCATCTGTGGATACGGAATTTCGCACCAGCGTCGGCTTTGAGCTTCATGAATCATGGGCGGGCACGTCGGCTGGCAAGGGCATCACAAGTATCTTGGGCAACGTCCGCGAAGCCGCGCCGGGGCACCTCACGATTCGCATCTTGCCGAAACCAAGTGTCGAAGAGGCCAACCCTCACATTCTTGACTCCTTCAACGTTGCGATTGAATTCCGAGCGACTGTTGCCCTGCACTTTGAGCTTGTCAGCGCCGAAGGCGAGGTTATTCTGGCGGACACGGCCACCGCCGTGACTTCATCCTACGAGCCTCATACCAGACCACTCGCCGACCTCGAACAGCGGTCGTGGCTGAGACAAAGAGCCGCCACTCGCGCAGCTCGGCGAATACTCGGGGAAGCGTATCGGTTGTACCTCATCGAGACAAAACCCCCCAACTCTCAGTCGTGATCAAACAGCTAAGCGACTGGAAATTAGCTCTTACATCCGAGCGTGCGCCGGCGCCAGCGCTGGTTCTTGTCTCTGACACTCCGGAAATAATCTCCCTTTTGTGGAGAGAGGCACGGCATCAATGGTTGCCTGCTGCCGGTCAGGAAACCTTTTTGGCGACAACCGTATCGGTGTGGGACGATGTGTTAAACGGACTGCAAACAGCATCCATGTTCGGCGACCAACAAGTGATGTACGTCCGGATGCCTGCCCAAGGCGCGATACCCCCATCGGTCGTCGCGGCCATCAATAAGGCGGTGCATGCCGCAACTCCCGAGCGGTCACTTTGCATCGCTGTCGACACAGCTTCATACCCTCTTCCCGCATGGGTCAAGCGTCTCACCGGAGATGCATTCGCGCTGCAGGAAAACAAGCCACCCTTTTGGAAACCACAAGACGTCATCGGCTGGGCGAAAAGACGGGCCGCAATGATGAAGAGTCCGCCAGATGATCATCGGATCGCCAAGCTTGTTCAGGAATCGGAACACGATATCGAGACGATCGACCAAACTCTCCTGCGTGCGGAGTTTGGTGCCGAAGAACTCTCCCCTCAGTCCTCCCAAGGGGATGAGCGGATTTTCGGCCTCATCAACAGCGTACTCACAGGGAATCAAAGCGACGTCGGCCGCGATCTGCTGAATTGTGTGAATGAGAACACCTTGCACCTGCTGTACTCTCAGGTGGCCGGCATTCTCGCAGAAGCGCAGGGACTATCTCCACCTTCACCGCGGGGGCAGCGTACCGCAATGTCCCGCAGGCTGACGAGCTCCGTGCCCGTCAGCACCGTTCGTCGCTGGACGGTCGAGCTGGCACGCATCGAGCGCGCGTCCAAACTGAGTGATGTCCGGCGAGCGCCAGATGTCACTGCAACGATGCGTCTCCTTGGCGAGATGGCCGGCGCTTGCTCGACAACGCCGTCGTCAGCAACTCGGTAATCGGCCCGGGAGCTTTATCCAACAGCGTCGCATCTACAGAGGCCACCGGCCGCACTCCTTTGAGAGCTGCGGTGAGCCACATTTCATCAAACTGCGCCACATCATCCGCAAAGATCTCAGTCTCCTTGACGGTGACTCCGAGACTGCGAAGCGCATCAATCGTGAGGTGACGGGTACAGCCAGGAAGAAGCTGCTGTGTCAGCGGAGGTGTCAGCACGACACCGTCTTTCGCAGCGAAAATATTTGCGCTGCTGGCTTCATTAATCGAGCCGTCTGCGTTCACCCAAAGCCAGTCGTCGTAAGGTCCCAACGATGCTTGAACAAGAACAGATGCCGTGAGCCCCACGGACTTAATATCCCGGCGCCCCCAACGAATGTCGGGATGCACCGTTAAGTGAGCTGGCGGCAAGGCCGAATAATCACACTGAACGGCCATCGCAAAGCAGGTCGGCTCCATCGGTGCGGTCCATGACAGCGAGCGTCGATCGGAAGCTCCCCGTGAGATCTGCAGGTAGACCCCCCCATCTGGTGTCGGAATTTGAGGCGCAAGACGCTCCACAACACCCGCGAAGCGATCACAGACCGCGGGATCAAGCCTGAGTGCTTCAGCGCTCTTGCGGAAACGCGAAAGATGTCGCGCCAACTCGAAGGGCTGGCCATCAACCACACCAACGACTTCATAGATCGCATCTGCAAACAGAAATCCGCGGTCTAAAACACTGATACTGAGATCTGCTGCGTCCGCGTACTTCCCGTTGAGCCACGCCGCACTCACGGCACGAGTTCCCGTTTCTCCAGCATTTCATGTTCAAGATCAAACCATTGCCGAAACTGCAAACTCGTGCTGGCCATCAACGTTGAAATGAACCCGCCATCGGCCACAGATCGATCTGCCAGCAATGATCCGACAAACCGAGACTGGCCTTCCACAAACACCTCAACCTCACCGAGCGGAGCACCTGCTTCCACGGGAGCCACCAACGCGGTCGGTAACCTGATTGCATACTCAACGTCCTTCCGTTGACCTCGTTCCAGAAGCAACCTCACATCCTCACTCACGCCAACCGGCAGAAACACTTCGCTGTCCCCGGCACCGAGAACTTTCACACTCCGTGAAAAATCGTCGGCGCTCACGATCACGCTACTGTCAAAGAATCGGAAGCCGTACTCCAACAATTGCCGCGCAGCCTCATCTCTTGATGCTGGCGTCTCTGCACCAAAGACCACGGCAATCAACCTCATGTCCCCGCGCGCAGCGGATGCGGCAAGGCAGTACTTCGCAGATTCAGTGTGCCCGGTTTTAATGCCGTCCACCGAGTCATCAATACTCAACAAGCGATTGCGATTGAACTGACGAACATTGTTAAAGGTGAATTCGCGGATTTTGTGAAGCGCGTAAACATCAGGAGTCTCATAGATCAGCATCCGGGATAGATGCGCAACATCACGTGCCGACATGACATGTTTGAGGTCCTGGTCTTCCGGAGGTAACCCGGTCGCAGTCACAAAATGCGACGACCGCAATCCGACCTCTTCCGCATAGTGATTCATAAACTGCGCGAAACCTTCCTCGCTGCCAGCAATATGTTCCGCCAATGTAATACTGGCATCGTTTCCTGATTGAATCACCAATCCGCGCATGAGATCATTGACCGACACGCGCTGGTTGAGGTTGAGGTAAGACGTTGATCCTGTTTTGCGATACGCCGCTTTGCTCACCGGAACTTGGTCATCCCAGCTGATCTGGCCATCTTTGAGCAAGCGACCAGCCACATACGCTGTCATGATTTTTGTCATGCTCGCAGGTTCGTACGGCACCTCAGCGTCCTTAGACGCGATGACCGATCCTGTGGCCGCATCCATCAGGTAATAACTTTTGACATCAAGCCGCGGAGCCGGCGGCGCAAGTGCCCATGCCAATACCGGAACGTAGCAGAGCGCCCCTGCTAAAACGTAGCCCAACCTATTCACTCTCTGATGTCTCCATAGTGACCGCACGCGAAAGCTCGATGACGGCTCGAACGTACAAACGACTATTGTTGTAGCGCGCTAGAGCGCGGTAATTCGACAAGCCCAAAAACAACTCAACACCTTCATCGCCGACATACATCAACGGTGTCACACTTTCTCCACTTGGGATTTGCGAGGGATCTTTGGGCTCAATACCAAATTGCGCCGCTTTTTCGAGCGTTACGCTGCGCTTCAAGCGGTTGTACCGATGCACGGGCTTGGACTCCACCATGAAATCACCGCCGCGGACCCATCCATTGCCTGCAAGATACGCCGCAATGCTTCCGATAGCATCCGTCGCATTGCCAAACAGATCTCGTTGCCCGTCGCCATCAAAGTCGATGGCATAAGCCCGGTAGCTTGATGCAATGAATTGGCCATATCCCATGGCGCTCCCGTAACTGCCTTTCACCTCAAGAGGATCAAACCCCTCCTCGTCACATAAGAGCAAGAAATGGACCAATTCGCTACGAAAGAATGTTGCGCGGCGCGGGTAGTGGAAACTCAACGTCAGCAACACGTCAATCATGCGGTCACCACCGATGTTCGTGCCGTAGCTACTTTCGATTCCCAAGATGGCAGCGACGATACCTTCGGGCACTCCGTACACCTCTTCCGCACGCTCAAACGCTTCGCGGTGCTCTTCCAGAAAAGCCTTGCCGCGCCGCACCCGGCGGTCACTAATAAGATGCCCACGGTAGCGAGGCCACAGCCACACAGACTCCGGTTGGCGATTCATCAACTCAACGACGCGAGGGAGAAACGCGGCCTGCTGTAAGACAGACGTCGCCCACGCGATATCGATACCCGCCTCTGCAACGTCTTGTTTCAGAAAGCTCTGAACATCATCAGCCACCTCATCAGATGTCTGTGCCCATGCCGTGGATGCCAAAAAAACGACACCCAGCGAAAGCCAAGTACTCAGCGGTCGCCCGACCATGCTACGTTCAACCGCCAACAGCTAGGGAATTGTAAAAAGAGGCGCGGCGTGAGAGAGGATGTGACCTAAGCGGCAGCGGCTCCATCGCCTTTATCGCCGCCTTCATCGTCATCAATGTCTACATCCCAAATGCCTTCGATGTCGTAATACTCACGCGCTGGCCATGTCAGCAAGTGAAGCCAGATGTCCCCAAAAGCCAGCATGATCCACTGAGACTGCGCTGTGCCTTCCACTGAGGGTCGGCCCTCGGGCCAATCACGACGTTTCAGATGCTCGCTCATGGCGTTGAGATGCCGCTCTGATCGCGCGCCTGCCACGATCATGCGTGCGACCACGTCCAGACGCCCTTCAACGTCGATCACGATAGGCTCCATCGCGTGCGCATCTTCCAGCGCTTCCAAGATACTCTGGACGTTCGCCTCAGTATCGTTTAGTTCAACCATTCGCACAGATACCTCGCTGCCTCGCGTACCATCATAAGAGACAAGGCGTCTTGACGCTCAGCAAAGCGCCGCCCAAGTGCCTCACGAACCTGGGTCGAAGAAACAGGCACTGGTTCCATCGCCAAGACTTCCGTCCTTGAATTGCCACAAGCCCTGACCCCATCGCGATCTACAACCAGCAAGCTGACGCGCTGCTGCCACTCCTTCGCGCGATGCCAAGTGGACATATTCTGCAAGGAATCAGCACCCAAAACGAGCATGAGACGATGTCGGGGAAACCTCTGGGACATCGCCACTACCGTATCCATCATGTACGACGCAGTCTGGCGATCCATCTCAATCGGAGACAACTGCACAGATGGCACACCAGCAAACGTCAGCTGGCAGAGATTCCAGCGCTGGGACGATGGCAGGATATGTGAGGATTTTTGTGGCTGTTGACCCGCAGGCACCACGATCAGGTGATCATCGTGTTCCAGGCGTTTGGACACCGCAGTCGCCACGGCTCGGTGCCCGAGATGACAAGGATCAAAACTTCCGCCGTACAAGTACACGGTTGGGCGTTTTGCCACGGGCCATCATTCAAGGGGAAATATGAGATACTCTACGATATCAACGAGGCAACTCTGATCGACTTCTCGACCCTGTCTGGAACGGCGTTAGCGTGCGCCATCTTGGTGCTCGCCTTTGTTGAGTCCGCGCCCATCGTTGGCATCATCATTCCTGGTGTTGTCCTTCTGTGGGGTGCAGCGGCGGCAGCGGCAGCGGCAGGCGTCCCATTGGGAGTAGTACTTGCCGCCGCAGCCGTGGGCGGAATCTGTGGGGACTTGCTTGGATTTGCCGTCGGAAAACGGTACGGCCAAGATGCCGTCATTAAGTATTTGGCATGGCTCTCAAAAAAGGGTATCCAGCCTCGGTTTACCTCTCACACCGTCATCTCTCGCTATGCCCTCCCGGTGTTGATCTTCAGCCGGTTTCTCGGACCCACGAGACCTGTCACGCCGCTGATCGCAGGAAGCTTCGGCATCCCAGTCCGCACCATCGTCATTGCGCTTGTCATCAGCGCATTGCCTTGGGCCGCTCTCTATACCGGACCCGCTTATATTGGCGGCTCCATCTGGTCTGCGATTCGCGTCGGCGAGCAGCAGTGGATGATCCTGACCCTCGGCGCGATGGCAACACTTTGGTTCGTACACCGCATCCCTCGTGCGCGCATCTTCATCCCGTGGGCACTGATCGCGCTAGGAGTCGCGATCATCACAGCCGGCGTGGTGATCGGTGACATGGCTGTGACGGCCCCATGGCTCGTGACGCCATCTCCGGCAGATGGTGCCTTTGTGACCCTTCCCGGGTTTGAGTATGCGATTGACTGGCTTCCGCTCGCCTTGTTTGTGCTCGTTTGCGGCGGCGCCAGCGTCATCTACCATCAGAAACGACTGACACGCTGGAAATTTGCCGTCGCGCGGTCATATAGCCTCACGGGGCTGTGCTTGTTTGTCATCGATCTAATCGTCACGCTCTTTACCTCGACTCCCCTCGTGATTCCCCCGTCTATCTCGGCCATTGGGTCGCCCATGATCGGTGTCATCCTGGCCGGCCCCTTCGTGATGGCCGCAGCTTCCGTCATTGCCGACATCTACGGCACTGACTCGCATATGCGCTCTCCCACGCTCACGTGGGTGGCGTGGCCGGTTTCCCTCTGGGTTGCTGGCGGATACCTCGCGTTGGGTGTCATGACTCCCTTTGAAGCCCTGATGGCGATCGGTCTCTCGCTGACACTTATTGGCATCATCAGTGTAGAACGGGAATATTTGGTGAAACGGGACTTGGTAGCGACCATCTTTGTGCCGCGATAGCGGGCGTGTGCTGCGAATGCAACGGAGGATCTGACTGCCTTAGCATGGAACCGTAGCGGGTTCGGCCGGTCTACCTCCATAACAATCCGGTGGATGACCTGCATATGACACAGTTACACTCGACATCAACAATGTCGCACGTTCCCTTCACGCTTCCGTTAGCAGGACGGAGAGCTCACAAGGGCCGGCGCATCGCGGCCTTTCTCGTCGACATCTGCGTCATCTTCTTTCTGGCCACCCTGTTTGCAGTTGTCAACGGAATGCAGTTGTATTGGGCTGCCGAATTTCACACGTCCGATTTCTCTCTGGAATTGATGCAAGATGCCATTCAGCACAGCGCTTGGTGGTGGCTGGCAGATGTTGAGGTCTTGGCTGTTGTGATCTCCATCCCGTATCGCGCATTTTTCCACGCATCTGCCGGTGGGGCAACACCTGGAAAGTGGCTGTTTGGACTGACCGTAAAGTGTTTAGACGGCCGCAGACTGTCCGGCTGGCGCGCCATTGCGCGGTCGCTATCTCACTACGTCTTTGGGACTCTGATGGCGTTCTCATACATCGTGGCATTCGTGCGGCACGACGCTCGCGCCATGCATGACCTGCTCTTTGGAACGGTGGTGCTCGAAACAGAATTGCTCGACTCCTATAAACTCACTGATGCAGAGTTAGGGACCCAGCAAGAAGAACCACCACATTGAAATCCCACACTCCCGATAGAATCGACCGCATTTCTCGCGCAGTGACGCCATGACTTTTAACGAACCTGCCCGTCCTTCCGCGCCGGACCTCGAAGGAGAGACATCAGCTCCAGCAAACCCGCCGCTGATGAATGGGAAACTCGGTCCTCGCATCGCCGCCCTCCTCGTTGATCTATTTGCCGTCTATATCGCCGCTTTCGTCCTGTCTTTGCTATTCTTTGGTGGTGAGACGTCCGATGCCGCCATTGATCCAGAGCAGCAATATCTGGCGGCACTGACTGACGGTGCGTCCATCCTGACATCGATCTTGTTCGTTCTATACCGCACCATTTTTCACGCCATGGCGAATGGTGCAACACTCGGCAAGCAGTTATTCGGACTGACAGTTAAGACCACGGATAGTGAGCGTTTGAGCACCGGACGTAGCTTTGGACGCGCGCTCGCGCAGGCGATCCTCAGTGACCTGATTCTGATCGGATACCTCGTGGCTATCTTTCACCCGAAGTCGTACACACTGCACGACTTGATCGCCAGCACAGCGGTTTTTCAATCGTCAAACTCTGAGAGCCCGTCTCAAAGCACTTGACACATGTCGGTCAATGACGCGGCCTAACGCTTGAGGCGCTCAATCAGTTGTCGAGCGATGATGATCCTCTGCATCTCGTTGGTGCCTTCACCGATCACCATGAGCGGCGCATCCCGGTAAAGACGCTCAACTCGAAATTCTTTCGAATACCCGTAGGCCCCATGAATCCGCATGGCTTCGTGAGCGTTGTCAAACGCCGCCTCGCTTGCGAAGAGCTTCGCCATACCAGCCTCCATGTCACAGCGCTGTCCGGTGTCATAACGATGAGCCGCGTCTTCCGTGAGCAGCTCCGCCGCACGCACGCGGGTTGCCATATCCGCCAGCTTGAGTTGAATAGCCTGATGCTGTGCAATCGGCTTGCCAAACGTTGACCGCTCTTGGGCATAACCCACCGACACGTTCAAAGCGTCGCGAGCCACTCCAACGGCGCGCGCAGCGACGTTGATGCGCCCAAGCTCCAATCCGCCGACCGCTTGATAAAACCCCTGACCTTCCTCGCCGCCAACAAGGCGGTCATCGGCCACAAAGTGATTGTCAAGCACTAATTCCGCGGTATCAATGCCTCGATAGCCCAACTTGGGGAGCTTACGCACGGCTTGGAATGTCTCGTTTTTCGTGCACAAAAACAAACTCATACCCCTTCGAGGCGGCGATGCGTGCGTGTTCGTCTTGGCGAGCACAGCAATGAGGTGCCCATGTAGACCATTGGTAATCCACATCTTGCTGCCACGCAGAACATACCCACCGTCTGTACGCGTGGCAGATGTACGAACGCCTTGAAGATCGGTGCCCGCATCAGGTTCGGTGAGGGCGAGCCCCGCTCTCACTTCGCCCGACGCCATCTTCGGGAGCCACTCTTCCTTTTGTGCCTCTGTGCCAAACCGTTCGATACAGGCGGCCACGATGAGGTGTGAGTTGATGATTCCCGACGGAGACATCCACGCTTCGCAGATGGCGGCCACGATGCGAGCGTACACCGATACTGGGAGCCCCAAGCCTCCGTATTTTTCGCTAATCGTGCAGCCAAACAGTCCCATATCTGTCATTTCAGTCACGATGTCTGTCGGGTAGGTGTCCTCGTGATCGTGCTGCATGGCCACTGCCGCTAGACGCTCTTTGGCGAATCGCGAGACGGTCTCAACTAGGAGGTTGGCGTCTTGCGGATTCATGACGTCCCTCCATACATCGGATGACGATCTTGCACCGCATACCCGCGCTTGGGAATCAACGCTGATCGCCGAAACTGGCATATAAGTTCGTTCTCTTGATTGAAGCCGCGCGTCTTGACTTCCACAATGCCCGCATGTGGCCGCGACTTGGACTCTCGAACTAACAACACCTCAGACTCCGCGTACAGCGTATCTCCGGCAAACACGGGATGCGGCAGCTCGATGTCGGTCCATCCCAAGTTGGCAATGGCCATTTCACTGATATCAGACACGCTCATCCCCACCAGAATCGAGACGGTTAACGTACTCACAATCAACGGCCTCTTGAACTCCGTCAGCTTGGCGTACTCATGGTCAAAGTGCAACGGGTGCGTATTCATTGTCAAGAGTGTGAACCACGTGTTGTCGGCTTCACTGAGCGTACGACCCGGGCGGTGCTCATGGATGTCACCGACACGGAAATCTTCTAAGTAGCGTCCCCCCCGACGGCAGAAGCGTGTTCTTTCGGTGTTCGTCGTCATTGTGTCTCCTTTTGAGCTTCAGTTTGACGGTTGTAGCGAGCCACAATCGTGCGCGCCGCTTCCACAACCGGTTTGTCCACCATCATGCCCATGGCGGCATCTTGACCGCTATCGTATGCATCAATGATGATCCGTGCCTGCTGCCACTCCTTGTCAGATGGAGTGGCCACATCATGAATCGCCGTCAACTGATTGGGATGGATTGCCGCACACGCCGTCATGCCCAACTGACGTCCTGCAAGCGCATGCTCAAGAACGAGCCGTTGATCTTGAAACTCAATCGCCGGCGCATCAATCGCGGCAATATTCGCAGCGGCAGCAGCCATCGCGATGCGGGCCCGTGGATAGGCCATGGCGTTCGATGTCGGCGAAACCCCAAGCACCCCACACAGGTCATGAGCACCCAGCATGACCCCGGCGCATGGCTCAGCGCGCGCGATGTCATACACGCGTTCCAACGCCGTTGGCGTTTCAATCAATGCAATGATGGGGGCACGAAACATTTCAGCAGCCTGCTCAACATCAGCGGGTGTTTCGGTTTTTGCGAGGAAAATGCCACCAACGTGGCTCGCAACATCGGCCATGACACCATCACCATCCCAATGACGGGATGAGAGCGCATTGACTCGTATCCCGATCCTATTGGGAACGTTCATCGCCATCACCCATGACGCCGTCTTTGCTCGCGCCGAATCCTTGTCTTGGTCGCGGACGGCATCTTCCAGATCCAGGCACACAAAGTCCGCGCCGCTCTGCAAGGCTTTACCAAAACGATCCTCTCGTGTTCCCGGCACAAACAAAACGCTCCTCACATCTCGCCGCACGCCCGTCATACCGACTTCTCTTCAATGAGTTGGCGCGAACGCAACGCCCGCTCTAGCGAATCAAAGAAGGGAGAAAAGTCTTTGTTGCTCATCCCAATCACGATATCGCCCCTTTGGGTGCGATCGGCCACGCTTCGCCCTAACGCGGCTTGATCCGTAAACCGGTGATCGACATCCACCGCCATGACTCCCTCTCCAGCGAGTGAAGAGGCATGGATATAGACCTCGTCCGCACTTGACACTGACTCTTTCACCAACGGCGCATGCGCTCCCGAAGACATAGAGTTGGTGTGCAAACCTAACGCGACCACTACGCGCGAATCAGGATATCGCTCGCGAAAAGCGGATAACGTCGATGCAATTTCCGTGGGGTGGTGCGCAAAGTCTTCATACACAGAGACGTCACCGTTCGCTCTCGCCTGCGAGCGACGAGCGACGCCATTGAAGGAGGCACACGCCTTCAGCGCCACCATCGGGTCAACCCCAAGGGCATGGGCGCATGAAACCGCACATGCCGCGTTGTGCGCCATGTAGTCCCCCGCGTGGGGCCATGGCGTCTCGCGCATGCCCTCAGGAGTCTGAAGCTTGAGCGTTCCTCTGTCACGGGCCCATCCCCAGAGGCTCAGTGGGTCGCCAGATATCCAACGCACACCTGCCCAACACTCACGCTGGATCACCCGTTGAATGCTATCGGTTGATGCAGCGCTAATCGACCCGGTATCTGGGACCGTGCGCACGGCGTGGTGCATCTGAGTCTCGATATCGGATAACGAGCGATAGATGTCAGCATGATCAAACTCAAGGTTCAATACGATCATGTGGTGGGGGCGGTAGACCACGACTTTCGCTCTCTTATCAAAAAAGGCACAGTCGTATTCATCTCCTTCGACCACGAAAGGCCCCGCTCCCAACTGGGCTGACGAATGAGAGAAATTCGGCACGCCACCAATCAGATATCCTGGCGCTAGTCCAGCGCAGGTCAGCACCCAGCTCAACATCGCTGTTGTGGTGGTTTTGCCATGTGTCCCGGCCACCGCAACGATCGTACGATCCGGCGCAAGCAGCGTCTCTCGTAGAAAGCTCGGACCAGACACCATCCGCCGTCCTTCGCGCAGCAGCCGCTCAATCACCGGCATGCCACGCGTCATCGCGTTGCCGACAACATACAAGTCGGCGTCTGGGATGTCATCCTCGCCATAGCCCTCGACGAGATCAAGCCCCATCGCGCGCAACTGGGGTCCCATGGGACTCCAAAACCGTACATCAGATCCCGACACCGTGTGACCCGCTTCACGGGCCAAGGCGGCGAGCGACGCCATCAAAGTACCACTGACACCAAAAATATGGACGCGCAACGAAAATCTCAGAAGCGTGAGCCAGAGATAATAGCAAAAGACTGCCCCTCCCACTGTCCTTTGAACCTCTGTTACGCTCAGAGCGGTGGCGTCACGCCAGTCATTAACGCCACAGCTGCTGGTGTCATCGAAACAGCTAGAGAGTCTGGTTCCGTTGATCGCGTGTTTTGCGCCAAAGACGGCATTCTCGGCGTTTTACGTGAAGATCTCTACGACATGTCCGTCGAAGATGCCAGCGAGATTGCACTTCTTAGCAATACGCCAGGCGGCGCCTTTGGCTCATGCCGTTTTAAGCTACCGCCGCTCGATGTCGATGAAGCCCCCTACCGACGCGTGGCAAAAGTCCTTCATGCGCACGGCATCAACGTCTTCCTGTACAACGGCGGCGGCGACTCTCAAGACACATCTGCACGCATTGCACTGGCAGCACGCAAGATTGGCATCGACTTACAGTGCATTGGTCTTCCCAAAACGGTTGACAATGACCTGCCCTTTACGGATTTTTCGCCTGGCTTTCCCAGCGTCGCCCGTTATTTGAATATCGCAACCCAAGAAGCAGCCTTGGATGTACGGGCCATGTCTTCAACATCAACCAGCGTCTTCATTTTGGAGACGATGGGCCGCCACACCGGTTGGTTGGCGGCCGCCACGTTGTGGGGCAAAGACTCGGCATCTGACGCACCGCATCTCGTGCTGGTCCCTGAAGTCCCCTTCGAGGAGCACCTCTTCCTGTCACAGGTTGAGGAAATTGCCACCGCACAAGGCTATTGCGTGGTCGTGGCATCGGAAGGCATTCGCAACTCCCGGCAAGAACTGCTGGCAGACAGTGCATCAAAAGATGCATTCGGTCATGCGCAGCTTGGCGGCGTGGCTGCCAAACTTGCGTCTATGGTTGCGGGGCGCCTCAAACGGAAGGTCCACTGGGCGCTCCCCGATTACCTGCAACGATCAGCCCGTCATGCCGCGTCCCGGGTGGATGTCGACTGTGCGTACTTGGCTGGTCAGGCTGGCGTTGAAGCAGCGTTAAGCGGTGAGACTGACATCATGATCACGCTTGAACGACACGGTCAGCAGTTTTCTACCGGAACCATTGAGCTGTCTCAGGTCGCCAATGTCGAGAAAGCCTTGCCGAGCGAGTTTTTCCGTAGCAACGGTTGCGGGATCACCGCCACAACAAGGCTCCAGCGCTACCTCGATCCCTTGATACGACGTAGCGCCAAGGTAACGGAGAAGAAAGGGTTTCCGTGTTACGCTAGACTCAAGCTTGAGATGGCGCCGAAGCGGCTTCCTCCATACCCCGGCGCAAACGACTAAGCGGCGAAACGACGGCTTGAAACACCGTCACTGTGCGTGTTCCCACGCGCAGTTCGCCTCTCACGAAAGCAAGCCGCCGAGTGCGGCGCACCAAGGTCATGTGAGTTTCCACGAGCTCGCCGACGCGCGCCGGCGTCACGTAATCAATCGTCATGCTGACGGTCACGACCAACTCGTCGCGCATCTTCATCGCCGCCGTGCACGCGCTGAAATCGGCAAAGCTGAACAGCATGCCTCCATGTGCCGTGCCGCCAAAGTTGCAATGATCTTCCCGCACAACGAAAGCGCATTGAGGATGGCTTTCGCTATCCCGCCGGTAGTAGAACGGCCCAATGTGAATCAAGTACGGGTGATGACGCAAAGAAGCAATCTCTTGGTAACCAGACGGCACCACCATCGCTCTATCCTAGGGGCATTGACACGAGAATTTTAGGGGTCATAGGCGTGCCCAAAGACATTCCTTCGCGACTAGGTAGAATTCCGACGCATAGTGATCAGTTCTCATTGACATGAAAATCGAATACACCGACAAGTACCCAATCAATGGCGTTCGTTGGTTTGAAGACGACGAACTTGATAAAAAGTTGGCTGCTGTTGGTGCCGACACCGTCGCAGAAATCTTCAAAACACCGTTGGTTGGAGCCTACAACTGGGACTACACCAAGTCCGATAACCGCATCAACCGCCTATATGAGCTCGGTAAGCAACTGAACTGGAACGCAACGACAGACATCGATTGGAACACCCCGAGGGTGCCGCGCGACCAGTTTCTGATCCGGGAAGATCGCATCCAGTACCGCGGATTGCCGCATTACGATGCGCTGTCTGAAAAAGAGAAGATTGAGTTCACTTGGCACCTTCAAGCCCAAAACCTGTCAAACATCATCCATGGTGAACAAGGCGCAATGTTGGTAGCTTCCCAGCTCGCTTCCTGCGCTCCGACCTACAACGCCAAGTTGTACGCGTCCTCGCAGACGTTTGACGAAGCACGCCATGTTGAAGTCTTCCTGTCATATCTTCGAAACCGCATCGGGTTCATGTACCCCATCCAATCTGGCTTGAAGCTGTTGTTGGATAAGGTTTTGTCGGACTCGCGATGGGATCTCAAGTTCATTGGCATGCAGATCATCATCGAAGGACTGGCTCTCGCCGCGTTCCATGCCGCTGAGCGCAACACCAACGATCCGCTGCTCGCACAAATCATGCACTACGTGATTCGCGACGAAGCACGGCACGTAACATTCGGGGTGAATTACCTTGAGGAATTCGTCCAAACGTTGCCACAGAATGAACGCGAGGAACGCGCCGAGTTTGCCCTTGAGGCATGCATCGTGATGCGGGACCGACTGGTGCCGACAGACGCATTGAAACGCTTCGGGTTTGATGTTGAGAGTGCGGTTGCACACGCCTCGCAATCCGATGCGACATCGCACTTCCGCACCTTGTTGTTCTCACGCGTCATGCCAAACCTGAAGCGCATCGGCCTGTTGACCGATTCCGTGATGGAACGGTATGAAAAACTTGGTTTGTCCGAGATGATGGATATGCCGGATGACTTAGCGCTCATGTCTTGGGATGAACTCTCCAAGTCCTATCGCGACTCAATGGATGCGCTCGATGATGAGCGTTCTTCACGTGGAATGCCGTCGCAAAAATCCGCTTCCTGAGGAGTCTCCGTGGCACCTCCGGCAGAAGACTTCACCGGCACGAAGGCCGTTGACGACCGGCTTAGCTTTGATCAAGCTGGCCTTGAAAAGTGGCTGACCTCCAACGTTCCTCACTATGCAGGGCCGTTAAAGGTCGAGCAATTTAAAGGCGGTCAGAGCAACCCCACATACAAGCTTGTCACGCCGGGCGCGAGCTATGTGCTTCGGCGCAAGCCCCCTGGAAAGCTGTTGCCGTCTGCTCACGCTGTGGATCGCGAATATAAGGTCATCTCCGCCCTCAACAACTCCATTCCCGTGCCAAAGACGTTTGCCTACTGCGATGATGAAAGCGTTGTTGGCACGGCTTTTTACGTCATGGAGTTTCTCGACGGGCGCATCATTTGGGATCCGCTACTTCCTGGGCTTGACGTGGCGCAACGCCGCGCGATTTACAAGAGCCTGAACCAGACGATGGCACAGCTGCATACCACCGACTATCAAGCCGTGGGTTTGGGGGACTTCGGTCGACCAAGCGCTTACACCGCCCGTCAATTCAAACGCTGGCATGGCCAGTACAGAGCGTCTGAGACCGAGAGTCTCAGTGACATGGAGTCACTGATGGAGTGGTTGGCAGGACGCCTCCCTGACTCAGGGCATTGCTCAGTGATCCACGGCGATTTTCGGCTCGATAACTGCGTGACTCACGCCTCTGAGCCGCACATCATTGGAGTGCTCGACTGGGAGCTGTCCACGTTAGGTGATCCGATTGCTGATTTCACCTATCACTTGATGTCGTGGTCCATCAATGATGTGATGACGGATGAAGCGCAATTGCGCCGCTTGGGCATCCCCACGATTGCGGAATACAGTGACATGTATCGCGAGCATTCGGGGTTTGACATGCCTGAAGATCAGCTCGGGACATACCTTGCGTTTAACCTGTTTAAGCTCGCCGCCATTAGCCAAGGAATCGCGGGCCGCGTCCGCGATGGCACAGCGGCCAGTGCACATGCAGGATCTCGCGGCGATATGGCCCGCCGGTTGTCCAGGCTCGGCTGGGAGACAGCTCAAGCTGTTGGGACCTAAAGGGTCAACACGGCAGCGCGGTCGTGTCAGTGTCATTGCCGGCACGTTAAGACGTCGGTCGATCCCCGTCCTTGACGGCGTGAGGCCGACCCCCGTTCGCGTGCGCGAAACCATGTTCGACTGGCTGGGTTACCCGTTGCGAGCCCCTCAGGTGCTTGACGCCTTTTCAGGATCAGGCGCGCTCGCTTTTGAATCTTATTCGCGAAGCGCTGGGCATGTGACCGCATGCGAAACTAAAAACCTGCGCTTCTTGTCTATTCAAGAGACTGCCCGCCAATTCGATATCCCAGAGACATCCATGACCGTCTTCAAGCAATGTGGCTGGCGCGTGTTGAGTACTCAGGCACCTCCCACAGGCTGGGACCTGATTTTTTGGGACCCCCCTTTCGCTGATTGCGTGCGCCACTGTCGCAACCTCGCGACACTGGATCCTGATCAGACGCCGACAATCAATCACCGTACACGCATCGTTGTTGAATTACCATTAAATGGTGTGCCGCCTGATCTGCCGAATTTCTCGGTCACCCGACATCTGCGCACACGCCATACAAAGACGCTGCTGTACGCACAGCCTCATGAGTAAGCTGGCGTTACGGGTCGCATCCCGCACGAGTGCACTGGCGCTGGCCCAAGCAAAGCTCGTCTGTGAAGCGCTATCGCTTCTTGACTCATCGCTCTCATTTGAGGTCGTGCCCATCGTGACTACCGCTGATCGCCGGTTGGACATGCCTCTGCATGCCTTGGGTGGACGAGACCAGTTTGTCCAAGCGGTTGAAAGCGCGGTGTCTGCGGACCAAGCGGATTTTGCCGTTCACTCTTGCAAAGACGTACCACATGCGATTGATCCCAACTTAACGCTTTCAATCTCGCTACCCCGCGAAGAGACTCAAGATGTTTTGGTCTCCATGCAAGGCCTTCGATTGGAGGACTTAAGCGCGGGCGCGAAGGTGGGGACATCTAGCCCACGACGGCGCAC
This sequence comes from Gammaproteobacteria bacterium, assembly GCA_965209235.1. Classification (GTDB taxonomy): domain Bacteria; phylum Pseudomonadota; class Gammaproteobacteria. The sequence goes on from OZ242382.1 coordinate 85,576, forward strand.
GATGTTGCACTTCGAAAGACCCGATCTTCAGTGCATTCCCATCCGAGGAAACGTGCAGACACGGTGTCAGAAGCTTCACACCGGCGAAGTTGATGCGCTTGTCCTCGCGGCTGCCGGACTTAATCGACTACCGCCTCTCGATGTCAACACACATGTGCTACCCACGCGCATCGGTGAACCGGCTCCAGGACAGGGAGCTCTCGCCGTGCAATTTAAGCCTGAGAATGATCACCTTGCCAGCTTATTTGACAAGCTATCCGATACCTCAACCCGCCTCGCGGTGCAAGCAGAACGTCGCTGTGCCCACGCACTCGGCGCCGATTGTCACTCGGCCGTTGCCGCGCTGGCAGAGATTAATCTCAACGCGAATGGGTCCGGCACAATCATGCTGAATGCCAGCGTCTGGGACGTGCACGGACGCACCCGCCTGCGATCCCAAGCGACCGCATCGTTCTTGCAGCACACGCAAGCCGATGGCGTGGCTGCTGTAGCGACAAGGTGTGCGGATCACTTACTCACGCAGGGCGCTGCGGCATTCCTTTCAACGTCGCTGTAAGACCTTCAGCTATCGGAATTAGCAGCGTCCCAGACTGTTTGCACCGCATTCTCTGTTTGAGCTGGCTTCGCGTCAGACACGATCTGGCGGCCATACGCGATCACATCCGGAATCATCTCCTGGGTCAGAGGCGATCGTGCGCTGCGGCGCTTCATGGCTGCCTCAATGTACGGTCGCAGCTCTTCTGCTTTCGCGGCCTCACGAGCAGCGCTGCGCTGCGCAAACTCGGGGAGTACTGACGTAGCAAAAAGGTTGAGCGCTTCGCATATATGCGCATGCTTCGTCAAGCCCGCTTGCTGGATAAATGACACTTGATCAACACCCGCGTCTTCAAAGGTTCGCAGGTGATCTCGAATCTCTTCCGGCGTGCCGATCCCTCTCGGGTCATCAGACACCAACTGCGCCTTCTGCTGCTTGAACTCTTCCCAAATATTGGTCGTTCCCGGCTTGTGCGCTCCGGTAATGTAGTGATGTCCTAACGCGTACACAAAGAACTCAAACCCTTCCTTCGCCCGCCGGACCGCTTCATCATGATCCTCATGGATACCAAATGCACTGACCATCGCGATATTGGGATTCACAGTGTGACCAATGGGTTCACACTCGCGTTTGAAGATATCGTAATACTCCTCGACCCACTCTTTGGCTTCTCGAGGATCCACAAACGAGAACGTGAGTGCGCCAATTCCGAGCTTGGCCGCGAGCTTGATGGTCTCGCGGTTGGAGCACGCCACCCACAATGGAGGATGCGGCTTCTGAACTGGCTTCGGCACTACGTTTCGGCATGGCATCGAAAAGAACTCACCTTTGTATCCCGGGTAAGGAGTGAGTGCGAGCATGTCGCAGACCTGCTCCACACTCTCTCGCCACTGCGCTCTCTTTTGATCCAGCGGCACCCCAAAACCCTCAAGCTCCAGTTTCGCCGACGATTCGCCTGTACCGAACTCAACGCGACCGCCCGACACAAGATCCAAGGTCGCTAACGCCTCAGCAATGCGAGCGGGATGGTTGTATGCGGGCGGCATCAATCGAATGCCATGCCCTAGACGGATACGCTTGGTGCGCTGAGAGCATGCCGCCAAAAAGACTTCTGGTGCAGAGCTATGCGAGTACTCGTCTAAGAAGTGGTGCTCGACTTCCCATGCGTAATCAAAACCAAGGCGGTCAGCCAGCTCCACTTGATCGAGCGCTTCTTGGTAGAGCTGGAGTTCGGCTCCTTCGACCCAAGGTTGAGGAAGCTGGTGCTCGTAAAAGATACCAAATCGCATGTTCGTGCCTCAATGTGGCGCCGCGTTCACGCGATTCTACGCAAGCCAAAAACGCTAACAGTACTTTCGAGGCGCAGGCAATAGAATTAGCGTCGTTCAATGTTGGCGTGTCTGGGATGATTAGGATCGGTTATTTTTCGTAACGCTTCTCGATGCCCCGTGCTGGTCACCGCATCGGGAAAAGCAGGGTACGACTTGTCGCTACGTCTGCATCGTGCGGGAGCTGAAGCCTATTCCGCACCGGTCTTTGAAGCTGTGCCATTGGGGGTCAAGCCCGAGTCGACCGCGCTTGTGCGACGCCGCATCCGAGAAGGATGGTGCGCGGTCTTTACCAGCCACTACGCCGTTCGGTGGGGACTGCGAATCCTTGACGATGTGTGTTTAACCCGACTGAAAGCTGGGTCTGGTGTGGTGTACGCGGTCGGCCCACAAACGGGTAGCGATCTGACAGCTGCCGGATATGACGTGACGGTGCCAAAGGCCGGGATGAGTAGCACTCATTTGGCAGCGACCCTCAAGAATGCAACACCACCTGTTTCAGGAGCAGTTGTCTTCTCTACACCGCAGCGCCATCAGACATTTGGAACGCTGCTGCGCGGGTACCGGCTGCCATTTCGATTCGTTAACGTCTATTCGACAGTGCAAACGCAGTTGAGTGACCTCGCTCTCCCACAAACCTTATTTGGGTGTCAGAAATGCATTGTGACCATTCACAGCGCCCGCTCAGTCAGGCTCGTGCTACGCATGCTGAAACGACTCAACATTCCATTTAAGGGCGTGACCGCGATCATCGCAAGCGAACGCATCGGGCGATTCGTTCCTCGCGGCGTCCAATTTGCTCGCGTAGAGATTTCTTCAGACCCTGGACGGCTTGCGGTGGGGACGAAAGTCTTGGAAGAACTCACCAAACGCAGTGGCATGCCTGCAACGGCGCTTGATACCTTCCGCGAAGACTTCTACACCGCGATACAGACGACCACTGCATGACGACCCGAAATACACTCCCCGTCGCCGTAACATTGATGGTATGCAGCCTCCTCGCGTTGGCCGCATTCCTCTACCTTGATAGAGCGCGATCGTCACCCCCCGCGCCGGCTACGGTGGCGTCTGTGAATCCGCCTCCTGCTGCATCCGTCATTCTGGACACCTCGCATCTCGCTCAGCGCACCGATGTTGCGGCCAATCGGCAACTGATGGAGCTAGTCGAGAGAGAGACGCGCCGCAATGCGTCTGACTTGGTGTTGATCAAAGAAAAAGTACGGCGTGATGTCACGGCACTGCAACAGAAAACTGAAGCGCTCGCGGCAAAGATCCCCACTCGCCAGCATATTGCCTTTGAAACCATCCATCAGTTGTATGTGAAAGCTCTCTCATCACTCATTGCGGGGGAGAGAGGAGACCGCGCATTGGCCCAATTGCAATTAATGCTCCTGGCTGCTGAATCGTTGCCACCCGCTCTTCAAGAGTCCGTCGCAGCAGCGGTCCGGCGTGACAGCGCGGCTTTGGAAGAGTTCATCGGCCACAGATCCCAGCGCATCACCGTCCTGCGCACGCTGATCGCAGACGTTCATGCCACGATGCCTGCCGAACCACAGCGCCAGAGTGAGACATCTGATTCAGACGTCTCTGGCATTCAGACATTGCTGTCGCAGATAAAACAGTGGTTTACGTTAGAAGAGATTGAGACAGACGACCCCGTCGCGCTGTCAATCTCGTCGGAGCGCGCCCAGATTGCGATCCTGAAGCTTCGCCTCACGCTCGCATTAGTGGACGTCAGCCACTCTCCGGCATCGGGCACCGCGATATCGCCACAGCAATGGCATGACCTCCATCGCACCATTCAATCGTTATCAGTCGTGCACCCGGCGGCCACCGCACGATGGGCGCGCTTAACGGAGCAACTGCGCACTGCAGACGGCATCGAGATGCCCGCGCTCTCGCATATTCGCAGCCTTCTCACCTCTGACCGCGTCGCGCAGCCCCCCCCATCAGGTGAAGGAGCATGAAGTTTTCAACGTTCTTTCGTGCGGTCACGTGGCCAGCAGTGCTCGTCGCCCTCGCGTTTTGGGGGTTGCAGGGCACGTCTGACTTCATTGCCGTCCAAGCATTTGGTTACCGGCTAGCAGCCAGTTTGCCAGCCTTCCTGTTGAGTCTGGCAATGGTCTACGTCTTGTATTGGCCAGCCCAGAAGCTCCGCCTCTGGTGGCGACACCACCAAGGGTACCGCGCAGCAAAGGCAAAATTCAAGACGAAGGCGAGCTAACCGGGAAGCGTCCCGCTTACTTAGTCCGCATGGAATTGAAAAATTCCTCATTCGTTTCGAGATTCGAAAACTTTTCGACCAAAAACTCGATCGCGTCAATCGCATCACGTTGATGCAATGCACGTCGCATGACCCAACACAAGGACAACTCGGCATCTGACATCAAGAGCTCTTCTCGGCGCGTGCCGGAGCGAGCAATATTGATCGCTGGGAAAACTCGTTTCTCAGCAATCCGACGCTCAAGGTGAAGTTCCATGTTTCCGGTGCCTTTGAATTCCTCAAAAATCACCTCATCCATCTTCGAGCCGGTGTCAACCAGAGCCGAAGCAATGATCGTCAAGCTTCCTCCGCCCTCAGTGGCGCGAGCGGCACCGAAGAACCGCTTCGGACGTTCGAGCGCATTGGCGTCGACACCACCACTCAGAATCTTCCCAGACGCGGGTTGCTGGGCGTTGTAGGCCCTTGCTAGACGCGTAATCGAGTCCAGCATGATGACGACATCCCGTCCTGCTTCTACCATTCTCTTGGCGCGATTGAGAGTCATCTCTGCCACTTGTAGGTGACGTGCGGGATTCTCATCAAACGTACTGGATATCACCTCGCCTCTGATCGTGCGCGACATATCCGTCACTTCTTCCGGACGCTCGTCGACCAGCAGCACCATCAACGCGACTTCAGGATTATTACGAGCGATCGCGTTGGCGATGCCTTGAATGATGAACGTCTTTCCGGCTTTTGGCGGCGAAACAATTAAGCCTCGTTGGCCCTTGCCGATGGGGCTCACCAGATCAATAATTCGGTTAGATATATCTTCAGATGTCCCGTTGCCTCGCTCCAGCTTCAGGCGCTTTGATGGAAACTCTGGCACCAAGTCGTCAAAATCGATGGGCGTGCGGTAATTCGCGATGGGCGTGCCATCAATGGCATCCACGCGCGCCAAGGCGCCAAACTTATCATCTTCCCGTGGCACCTGAAGGATGCCTTCCACTTCGTGGCCAGGTTGCAACCGACCTTTCTGAATCACAGCTGGCGAAACAAAAACGTCAGAGTCGCTCGAAGCCATGGAGTTGTGGATGGATCGTAAAAACCCATACCGGTCTGGCAGGACCTGCAAGATGCCCTTCACCTTGATCTGCCAGCCTTCGACACCTCGTTTGAGCATCAGCGCTCGGAGAAGCGCGTCCCGCGTTGGACGGACATCTAACTCAATGCCGATTGCTTGGACAGCGGCGATGAGATCACGCATCTCCATCTCGCGGTACAGCTCGACATCCAAAATCTCAGCATCAGCATCCGGCAGCTCAACCGGACGTCGCGCTTCGCGTCCCGGCATGTTGGCACGACTGCGCCCGCGTGATGGTTGACCCGATCTGCCTCGCGGCCTCGATCGACTGCCGCCTTGGCTCGATCGACCTTCACCCTGCGAACGTGCGTGGTGAGCCTGACCGTTGACGTTTCCGCCTGTGCCTTCAGACACGCTGGTACGCTGTGTCATGTCACTTTTTCAATGTGCTCATCGATAAATGACTTGATGTCCTCTTTCGGCAACGCACCTTCGATGCGTGCGATATCAGATCCACCATGGAACAGAATGAGCGTTGGAACGGCACGTATGCTGAGGCGAGCCGCCAGCTCCTGGGCACCGTCAATATCAACTTTCGCCACTTTGATTTTGTCGACGTATTCTTCTGCGAGCGCTTCGAGCACTGGCGCGATAGCCTTGCACGGCGCGCACCACGTGGCCCAGAAATCAACTAAAACAGGTTTATCGCCTTCCGACACCGCAGCGTCGAATGAACCTTCATCTAAGGCAGTGATAGAACTCATCGTTATGTTCTCCACACGCAACAAGTGCGAGTTAGTTTGAGGTAAATGGTGTCACACCGTTGCACACGGACGTCGTTGGCAACTCGACAGCCGACGCACCAAGAAACTGATGGTCGGGATGAATCATTATAGAAACAGAAATCCAAGAATTGATGGTTACAGTTGCCGCGCCACATCCAGCGCAAAGTACGACAAGATAGCTGATGCTCCCGCGCGCCGAATAGACATCAATGTCTCCAAAATCGTCGACTCTGGTAAGAGGCCTTGCGAAATTGCGGACCGAATCATGGCGTACTCGCCGCTCACCTGGTACGCAAATACAGGCATTTGGGCGGCTTCCTTGACGCGGGCAATCACATCCAGAAACGGCATGGCAGGCTTGATCATGACGCAATCTGCCCCCTCTGCCACGTCAAGCGCGACTTCATGTAACGCTTCCAACACATTGCGTGGATCCATCTGATACGTCTTCTTGTCCCGCCGCCCAAGCGCCGATGATGATCCGATGGCGTCTCGAAAGGGACCGTAGAACCCAGAAGCATACTTTGCGGCATAGCTCAAGATCTGCGTGTGAATCAAACCGGCAGCGTCTAGAGCGTGGCGAATCCGACCGACTCGTCCGTCCATCATGTCTGACGGAGCAACCATGTGTGCCTGAGCTTGAGCAAGCACAATGGCTTGCCGGCACAAGGCTGCCAAGGTCGCATCGTTGTCAACATCTCCATCAGCATTCAATATGCCGTCGTGCCCATGAGTCGTGTACGGATCTAGAGCGACATCACAAATGACACCGATGGACGGAGCTGCCTCCCGCACGATAGCAATAGTGCGAGGGACAACGCCATGAGGGTCCAGTGACGCGGTCCCTCTTTTATCGCGATATTCGGGTGGGATCACAGGAAATAACGCAACGGCTTGTATCCCAGCATCTGCGCATGCGATGACGGTCGATCGCAAGTCCGCATTCGAGAGTCGCTTCACCCCAGTCATGGATGGGATCTCTTCTGAAGGGCGATCGGATCCCGTCACAAAAAGTGGTTGAATCAAGTGCTGCGGCCGCAAATCTGTTTCTGCCAGTAACTGACGTACCCACGGACCCGACCTCATTCGCCTCATCCGGCTTTGAGGAAATTGGGCACGCCGAAAGTCAATTGTCATGGCATCTACGCACCACACGAGTGGCATATAGTACGGAGCGTCCCCAAAGGTTGCTCCGTGACCGACGTCCTCTCTCGCATTCCCCTTCTGCGACGCCGCACAATCGCGGGATATGCGCTTGGCGGCGGACCTGATGGCATCAAAGTCAACATGTTCGCGGAGTTCTTGCTCCTGTACTACAGCCAACTTCTTGGACTCAATGCGGCCCTTGCTGGGCTAGCCATCGCCATTGCATTGGTGATGGACGCATTTTCTGACCCAGCGATGGGGAGCATTTCGGATCACGCGAAGACCCGTATTGGGAGGCGCCACCCCTTCATGATTGGCGCGGTCCTCCCTCTTGCCGCCTGCTATTGCCTGTTGTTTTTGCCTCGGGAGTTCGTGCCTCTGCCTCAGGGCGAGGATTTGTCTTCTCATCTTCCACTTTTCCTGTGGCTCACGGCCTTTGCGGTGGGAACCCGCCTGTGCATGACAACCTATATCGTGCCTTTTTGGGCACTAGGTGCTGAGCTGACGCCCGACTATCACAGGCGAACGGCGATCATGGGGGCCCGTGAAATGGCAACATGGCTGATCGGCGTCGGCAATGCACTGATGGGCTTCTTCATCTTCTTCCGCCCCACAGTTGACCAACCGTTAGGTCAACTCGTGCCGGACAACTATGAGCGGCTAGCTCTGGCTGGCGCGACCGCAATGATCGTCTTCGCAGTCATTCAGATTGCCGCCACATGGGGTCGCATCCCATTCCTGCCCAAGAGCACGCGCACTGAAGGCACGTCACTCGCGCGGATGTTTGAAGAACTCAAGGATGCGCTAGGCGTACGCAATTTCTCTCTGATCTTTTTTGGCACGCTGCTAGGCGGCGCTGTCTGGGGCGTGAGCACCTCATTGACGTTGTACGTGGCCACCTTCTTCTGGGGTCTTGACCCGAAGCTGATCGGCGTCGTCTCGCTCGCGTACATCCTCGGCGCGATTCTGTCGTGGGTTGCGTTCCCGCTACTCAGTCGACGGTTTGACAAAGTCCCAGCACTCGTGTCGGCCACCGCCATCATTGCCGTGCTGCACACACTCCCTGTCGCGCTGGGATTGTCAGGTGTACTGCCAAGTCAACACTTTGAAGGCACGTCCCTGACACTCCAACAGCAGCAACTCGTGGTGCTGATCCTCTTTCTCAATGCCATTCCCCACATCGCGTGTGTTGCAGGGGCGCAAATCATGCGTAACTCTCTTACGGCTGATATTGTGGATGAGCAAGAACTGCTTAGTGGTGACAGACGTGAAGGGTCATTCTTCGCCCTGAAGTCTCTGCTTGGAAAGTTCACAAATGGGGCGGGAGTTCTTTTTGCTGGCTCCCTCCTCGCGCTCATCGGCTTCTCGAGCCAATCCCCGTCAGAAGACGCAATCATCCGGGTTGCGCTCATACAAGGCCCCTTATGCTCCGTGCTACTGCTCATCCCGCCGATTATTTTTTCACGTATCTCAATGTCATCTGAGAAACATGCAAGCGTCTTAGAGGAACTCGCCGCCCGATCGAATCGACCGACACCAGACGTCTGATACCGGCCGATCCGTCAACGAATCTTGGCGTTGACTAGCCTTGGAATTGCGGAGCGCGTTTCTCCATAAAGGCGGTCACACCTTCGCGGTTGTCGGGAGCTCCGATTAACGTGTTTTGTCTGGCTGACTCGGCACGGTAGATCGCATCGTATGTTTCATTTTCTGCACGCCGCATCAATTCCTTGGTGTGGCGCAAGGACGCTGGAGCCTTCGTTTCAAGTTCCTTGGCCCACGCAATAGCCACCTCTTTTGAGGTGCCAGCCGGCGCGATTTTGTTAGCAATTCCCGCCTGTTTGCACTCTTCCGCACCGATCTTGCTCGCGCTGATGGCAGCCTCGTAAGCGCGCCTATATCCGAGTGCTCGAACGAAGAGGTAGTTGGCACCACCATCAGGGATCAATGCGATATTGGCGAATGCGAGCATGACGTACGCTTTTTCATCCATCACGCAAAGATCACCGGCCAAAGCGAACGCTGCGCCAACGCCAGCCGCTGGGCCGTTGACGGCACAGATCACAGGCTTGGGCATTTGCATCATGGCATCCATCGCCGGCTTATAGCCGTGCAAGAGTGCTTCTTCCGTATCCGCAAACTGACTGCCGCCGCGAGCGGCAAGATCAGCACCTGCACTGAACCCGCGTCCCGCACCGGTTACGACAACGACTCGGACGTCGCGATCCAACGCCAACTCTCGCATGACCTGAGAGGTATGCATTGTTTGTGCGCCATCAAAAGCGTTAAGGCGGTCGGGGCGGTTGAGGGTGACGATGGCTACACCGCCATCTCGTTCTACCGTTGGAGAGATCTCTGAAGACATAGGGGAGTCCCAGTCATAAGCGTCGCTCGATTCTAACGAGCCCAGCAACGACTGATTTTTCCGATTGCAACCAGTAGACACATAGAATTGCGTTGTCATTTCATCGCTCCACCATGCCGACAGACACGACGTTCGCTCGCACTCCCAGCATCATTCACAGTGTTCCAGCTTGGTTACTCCAAGAATGGAACGACTCAGAAGTGCTCGCTCGCCAGCTTGTAGGCAGCGAAATTCCGTTATGCCAACGTGTCGTTAGTCATGCCACAGCAGACATGGGAAAGCGATTGCGATCGCTGACAACGTTGGTGTTCTGTCATGTCTTTGGGCGCGCTGACCCTGAAGAGTCAAAAAGGCTGGCTGCTGCCGTGGAATTGCTCCATACAGCAACACTTGTCCACGATGACATCATTGATCATGCGGAACTTCGTCGCGGAAAACCGACAGTTTCGGCCAAGTGGACAACAGCGCACGCTGTCTTATGTGGCGATGTTCTCTTCGCCAAAGCCATGGAAGTGGTCGGTGATCTTGGCATCTTTGAGATGTCAGCGACCCTCACCTCCGCCGCACGCAGAATGGCCGAAGGTGAATTCGCACAACTGGACGCAGAAAACGTGTCTTTCTCCGAAGATCGATATCTCAATATCATCGATTACAAAACAGGAGCCTTATTCATTGGTGCCGTGAGAAGCGCAGCTCTGTTAAACAGAGCCTCCGCCGACATGGTCGATTCATGTGGTCGCATCGGCACAGCGTTTGGCCGGATGTGGCAGTTGGTCGACGACGCGATGGATCTGTCGTACTCGGAAGAGCAACTCGGCAAGAAAGCCTTTATGGATGTGGCTGAGTTTCGATCCACGTACCCGATCATCATCGCTCACAACACTGCCACATCAGCGGAATCCCAACAACTGTTGACTCTCCGGAAGCAGGCTGCTGACAAAGTGATTGGCTCTGAGGAATGGATTTCGTTCGTTGCGGACCTCATCAACAAGACAGATGCGATTGCTGCGACTTATCAGCGCGCACGACAAGAACAAGAGACCGCGCTGCAAGAGGCTGCCAAGCTCCCGGCGGGAGACATGCGCGACATGATCTTCCGCTTGATCGAGTGGATGGGTTCGCGCCGAACGTAACAATGAAGACTTTCGTCGCACTTCGGGTTGGGATCGTCACAGTGTCGCATACACGGACGCTCCAAACGGATCGGTCGGGTGGTTGGCTCTCTCAGGCGATCGCAGATGCTGGACACACCATCGTCAGCCATGTCGTTGCGGATGATGACATCGCTCACATCACCACTGCAGTGAATACAGCGATTTCTACCGATCGCGCGCAAGTTGTTGTGACAACCGGAGGCACGGGATATTTGAAGGGCGATTGCACCATTCCGGCAATTCGCCAAATGGGTCTCAGAGAGATCCCTGGGTTTGGCGAGCGCTTTCGCTATCTCTCATCATCAGATGTCGGCGACATACCCGCGATGATGTCCGCCGCTTTGGCTGGCCTCCTCAATCAGGTCCTCGTTGTCGCCCTGCCGGGATCTCTGGGTGCCGTTAAACTCGGATGGTTGGAATTGCTGAAGCACGCCATCGACAATCGCACACAACCATGCAACCTTGCCGATGTCGTGCTCAGTGATTCGGATTAGGTCAGCTTCTCAAACACCAAGCAGCAGTTGATCCCACCAAAGCCGAAGCTGTTGGACATCACCGATGTCAATTCTTCGTTCGTTGGGGTCGAGACCACTTCCACACCCGTTGCTGCAATCACTGGATCAAGAGTTCTAAACGTGCGACTGGGGCCAATAAAGCCTTTGTGCATCATCAACAACGAGCACACGGACTCAGCCGCTCCCGCTGCCCCGAGCAAGTGCCCAATCAGTGATTTCGTGCTGCTGACTTTGGGGTATGGCAAGCCTAACGCATCGTACGCCGCCTTGATCGCCAACATCTCGGTCGAATCTCCAGCAGGCGTCGCCGTCGCATGAGCATTCACATACGTTGGCATGACCTTTGAACGCTTAAGCGCTCCGATCATCGTCCGGGTTGATCCTTCTCCAGACGGAGCAAACATATGAGATCCATCCGATCCTGAAAAATACCCAGTCACTTCACCATAGATACGCGCACCGCGCTCCTTGGCCCGCTCAAGCGACTCCAAGACCAGCATCGCGGCACCGCCACCAGGGACAAAGCCACTGCGATCGGCATCGAACACTCGTGAGGCATTCTCAGGATCGTCATTGCCCTCAAATGTCAATGCTTGCATAGCATCAAACATCGCAGCGTTGACCCAAGTAATCTCTTCACCACCGCCAGCGAGCACGGTATCCACCCAGCCTCGCCGAATCATCTCAGCACCTTCGCCCACGCAGTGAGCACTGGTTGAACACGCACTCGAAATCGAGTAGCTCACACCTCGCGTCCCAAACATCACACTCAAGTTCGCTGCGACCGAGCTGCCCATCGTCTTTGCGATCGCAAATGCGCCTGCGCGCTTCGGTTCGTTGTGCTTTGCGACATCTTCGGCAATCAGGTACGTCGTCTCAGGAGCCGTGCCACCCGATCCCACGATTGCGCCGACCTCGTCACGCTTGAGATCGTCAAGCTCAAGACCTGCGTCTGCCACAGCACGTTGTGTTGCCACACACGTGTTGATGGAGACCTGCGTCATGCTGCGCCGGTACGCGCGCGGAATCATTTTGGAAAAATCTTCTTCAACTTTTGATACGACTTGACACTTCAAGTTTCGCTTCTTGAATTCTGGGTCAAATCGAATGCCGGACTTCCCAATCCGCAAATTCGCCTCGACTTCATCCAACGTTGTGCCAATCGAACTGAGGATACCTAAACCTGTGACGACAACGCGCCGTGAATCTGGCTCAATCATACTGCTTTCTCACTGTCGTTTTCAGAGCGTAACCGTGATGGCGGGAACAGGCCAACCCTAAGGTTCTTAGCAACCACAACCACCTTCCCATCGCAAATGCACTTGCCGTCACCGACAAACACGGAGGCTTGTCCATTCGTGCGGACATGTGTTGCATTCACTTCATAAATCACTGACTTTGATTCCGGCCTAACCTGACCACTAAAGGACACATTTCCGGCGCCAAGCGCACGTCCCCAGCCTTTCAGGTCGCGCAACACCATAAAGAAGCCACCGAGTTGCCACAAACCGTCTAGCATCAAACACCCTGGCATGACGGGATCATCTTTGAAGTGCGCGTCAAAAAACCACAATTCTGGTTTGATATCTAGTTCGGCACGAATCGATCCCGTGCGTCCGCTTGAGGACTCATACTCGGTGATGCGATCAAACATCAGCATACCCGGGCGCGGCAATTTCGCCATGCCGGTGCCGTGTAGTCGCCCTTCTGAGCTCTCAATAAGCTGGTCGTAGTCAAGATAAGGGTGCATTTGCTACTCTTTTTATCCAATGGGGCGCAAGTCGCATCCGCACCCCCTCACACCTTATGCGCGCGTAGGCGTGAACAGAGCGACGCTGTTAGACCGATTATAAAAAATCAGCCACCAATCTCTAAATCAATACGAACTAAAACGGCAAGTCGTCTGAGAAATCACCGGACGGAGAAGAACTGCCGCCCGTATACGTTGAGCCGGATTGCTGTTGTGGCATCCGGTCATTCGACGGCGTGTCGCTTGGCCTGTCATTCGCGTAACTATCGGGTGCCCGGCGCTGATCATCACGCCCCCCTAGCATTTGGAACGAGCGCACATTGATGTGAATATCGGTGCGCTTTTCACCGGCATTGGTGGTGTACGCATCCGCTCGCAAAGAACCTTCCAGTAGTACGAGCGACCCCTTCCGGAGGTACTGCTGACAGATTTCTGCCTGCCGCCCCCAAAACTTTGCGGTATGCCAGTCGGTACGTTCTTGCTGCTGGCCGCTGCGATCCTTAAAGCGTTCAGACGTGGCCAGTCGCACGCGGCAAGTGATTTGCTGCCCTCCAGACAAGTCCCGAACCTCGGGATCGGCACCGAGCCGTCCCACCAGAATAACTTTGTTAAACGAAGACACGACTTCAGTCAGTGTAGGCAGTCGCGCCGATTATAATCCGCATCCAGCGCTTCGAAACCGTCCGCTGGTACCGTGACCAGCATCATCAGCTCGATGTACGCGTTCGGTCGTTCACAGGACCCGAATTTCAATGAAGCCGGCGATTACGATACGCGGTGCCCGCACCCACAACCTGAAATCTATTGACCTCGACCTCCCGCGGGATCAGTTCGTTGTCATCACAGGCATTTCCGGATCAGGAAAGTCATCGCTCGCGTTTGATACGCTCTACGCCGAAGGGCAGCGCCGATACGTGGAATCGCTCTCTGCATACGCACGGCAGTTCATTGCACGGATGCCCAAACCTGACTGCGACGCCATCGAAGGGCTGTCGCCAGCTATTTCCATTGATCAGAAAACTCGATCGCACAACCCGCGATCAACAGTTGGAACGGTCACGGAAGTGCATGACTATTTGCGACTCCTCTTCGCCCGCATCGGCCACCCACACTGCCCGGATCATGGACAGCCTCTCGGCGGCGGCACGACGGAAGCGTTTGCCCGGCGGGTCTTAAGCACGTGCGACGGCATTCGATGCCACATTTTGGCTCCCGTACTTGCGAACCAAACGGGGGAACATGTCGCTCTGATTAAAAAACTCATTGCCGACGGATTCACGCGAGGACGTGTTGATGGCATCATGGTGATGCTGGAGGATATTCAGACTCTCGATCGCACAAAGCGGCACTCCATTGACGTTGTGGTTGACCGTCTCGTTCTTAAACCAGATCATGAACAGCGGCTGCGCGAGTCCGTTGACACGGCCGTTCGATATGGCGGCGGAGACGCACTCATCACCGTGGAAGGGCAGAGTGAGATGTGGTACTCCGCCAAGTCCTCTTGTCGAGAGTGCGGATTTAGCATGCCACCTCTGGAACCGCGGATGTTCAGTTTCAACAGCCCCTCAGGCGCCTGCCAAGAGTGCGATGGCATCGGAGAACGTCTAGCTGCAAGCGAAGCAGCTCTCGTGGTCGATGAGTCCATGTCCCTTGAAGAAGGCGCTTTTCGTGGTTGGACGCCGTCGTATCGTTGGAACTACCAAGTTCTTGCAGCCGCAGCTAAGCATCATCAAGTGCCGCTTGATGAGCCTCTTGATACGCTGTCAACCGAACAGCGCCACCTCATCATGCGCGGGGACGGCTCGGAACAGAAGATTGCATTCTCGTACCGCACAGCGACCGGCAGGATCTACCGCCTCAAGCGTCCCTGGCGTGGCGTGCTCGGGACGATTGAACGGCAGTACAAAGAAGCCAGCGCACACGCGTTGCGGGAGCTGGCAATGTTCATGTCTCCTCATCCCTGCGAAGGTTGCTCAGGAGGCCGTTTGAACTCCCCCTCTTCTCATGTCATCGTCTTAGACACCACCTTGCCGAAGCTCACCAAGATGACGGTCGCGCGGGCGCACGAATGGTTTGAGACGGCGGTGTTTTCAGGCGCAGAGCTCGATATTGCGACACCGATCTTGAGAGAGCTCCGACAACGCTTGAACTTCATGCTGGAAGTTGGTCTCGGCTACTTGACGCTTGACCGCACGGCACACACACTGAGCGGCGGTGAAGCGCAGCGCATTCGCCTGGCTGGGCAAATTGGATCGGGGCTTGTCGGGTGCATGTACGTTCTGGATGAGCCTTCCATCGGACTCCATCAGCGTGACAATTCGCGATTGATCCGCACCATGCGACGTCTGACTGATTTGGGCAACACCGTCTTGGTGGTCGAACATGACGCCGATACTATGCGGGCCGCCGACCACGTGGTGGATATTGGACCTGGCGCGGGGAAAAATGGCGGGGAGATCTGTGCCACCGGCACGGCAACAGCGTTAGAGAACAACCCAAACTCTCTCACAGGCGCTTTCCTGTCTGGACGTGAAGAGATCAAACGCGGTATACCGCGCGATATGACGAACACTGAGCACTGGATGGAACTCACAGGCGCCTGCGGCAACAACCTACAGCGTGTCGACCTGCGCATCCCTCAGGCCCGCTTTGTGTGCGTGACCGGCGTCTCCGGCTCAGGAAAATCGTCGCTGATTAATGCCACTCTCCTCCCGGCTCTCATGAGTCGAGCGGGGCGCCATGGCCGAATTCCATTGCCATATACCGCGCTTCGTGGTGTTGAGTCCATTCGTCACATGTACGAAATCAACCAGTCGCCCATCGGCCGAACCCCTCGATCAAACCCAGCCACTTACACAGGGCTATTCACGCCAATTCGGGATCTGTTTGCTCAGGTCCCAGAAGCGCGGGTCCGAGGGTACAAGCCGGGCCGCTTCTCATTCAATGTCTCAGGCGGGCGATGCGAAGCGTGTTCAGGGGACGGTTTGATCAAGGTGGAAATGCATTTCCTTCCTGATCTCTACGTGACCTGTGATGAGTGCCGTGGGCGCCGCTACAACAGTGCGACCCTGGACGTCAAATACCACAGCCTCAGTATTGCCGATGTGCTGGACCTGACCGTTGACGAAGCTCTGGAGGTATTTACACATGTGCCCTCAGTCGCTAACCGGCTGCGCACGTTGTCAGAAGTTGGATTGGGATATATCACGTTGGGGCAATCTGCCACGACGCTCTCAGGTGGGGAAGCTCAGCGAATCAAACTAGCAACGGAGTTATCCAGGCAGTCGACCGTGGACTCGCTTTTCATCCTCGACGAACCCACGACTGGCCTTCACTTTCACGATGTACGGTTACTCATTGGCGTCATCCAGCGTCTCGTAGAACGCGGCAACACCGTTGTCACGATCGAACACAACCTCGATGTCATTAAGTGTGCAGACTGGGTGATCGACCTTGGCCCCGAAGGGGGTGCCGGTGGCGGACACATTGTGGCGGAAGGCACGCCGCATCACATTACCCAGTGCGACAAGTCGCACACTGGGCGCTTCCTCAAAGAGTATCTGTAATCGGCTAACAGATGCTGCGGTTACTCAGCGCTCGTTGAGGACGGCTCAGCAGCGGCGGCTGCGTCACGGGTGGCATCAACCAGCTCGATAAATGCGAGCGGCGCAGCATCTCCTGCCCGTGGTCCACATTTGATCACACGCGTGTAGCCGCCTGGACGCTCAGCTGCCTGCGGTCCTGCACGATCAAAGATCTGTCCAACGGCGCGTTCACTACGGAGCCGGCTAAAGACCAACCGCCGATTGGCAACCGAGTCATTCTTCCCAATCCGAATGAGCGGTTCGACGAAGGTGCGCAGTTCTTTCGCTTTCGGCAACGTCGTTTTGATCATCTCATGCTCAATCAGTGCAATCGCGAGATTACGCATCATCGCCGCGCGATGCGACGACGTCCGATTGAATTTTCTACCGCGATGTCTATGACGCATCTTCGTTCTCCGACTTCAACGAGAATTCCAGCTCAGTCAAACGCTCTTCAATCACACGAATGCGACTGGCGCCAATCTGAGGGGATTGCATCAGCGATGTGGGCGTGCATGCAATCAAATCGCCAAGCGTGTGGATGTTCAGGCGCGCCAGCGCACCTTTGACGTTACCATCAAAACCCAACTCGCCGATGCTGCGTTGCATCCGTGGGTCGCTCACTTCGAAACGTCCCGTCAACAGACCAAATAGCTGTTGCAGCAAGAAGGCTGACTGCACGACGGCTTCTTTGGGAGTTGTTGCCCCATTAGTCACAACTTCCATCACCATCGAATCAAGGTCGACGCGCTGGTGCAACTGCGTTTGCTTAACCGAGTACGACACCCTGCGAACCGGCGAGAAGCTCGAGTTCAGTTGAATCGCAAAGGTTGTGGCGGGTTCCATATCCTCACGGTTAACAAATCGCGATTGCGCGGATTCGTATCCGCGACCATCGCGTGCGGTCGCTTCGATTTCCAAAGTAATCTCATCGGTGATCACGCAAACCTCAGCTTCGGGGTTGACGATTGTGATACCAACAGGGGCTTGAAAGTCACCAGCAACCACCGTCTTTGGCCCCTTCACGGACAGCCTGAGAACTTGTTCTTCGGCTGTATCGTTACGCAACACAATCTGCCGCAGGTTCAGCATGACATCAAGCATGTCCTCGCTGATGCCAGCAACTGCCGAGTACTCATGTTCCAGCGGTGATCCATCAACGTGGACTTTCACTTCAACAATTGCACAACCCGGAAGCGATGACAGCAGCACACGCCGCAGCGCATTGCCGAGCGTATGGCCGTAGCCGCTTTCTAGAGGACCAACGCGAATCTCAGCGCCGTTCGGTTCCCCTGCCAGATCCCCAACTT
This sequence comes from Gammaproteobacteria bacterium, assembly GCA_965209235.1. GTDB lineage: Bacteria > Pseudomonadota > Gammaproteobacteria. The sequence goes on from OZ242382.1 coordinate 103,335, forward strand.
CAAATGTCGCGCCTGAAAGAAATTCAGGCTGATTCATGCTGCTCATGACAACTCCGTATATGTATTTTGATCTAGCGTGAGTAGAGTTCGACGACTAACTGCTCTCGCGTGTCGCCTGCAAACTCTTCGCGCTCTGGGTAGGCTTTAAAGACACCTGTTAAGGACGGGACGTCCACTTCCAACCAAGCGCACGTCGCGCGCTGCTTGGACAGATCAAGCGCGGAAGCAATGCGGTCTTGCTCTTTAGCACGCTTCGCAATACCCACGGTCTGACCTGGTCTGACCTCATAGGAGGGAATATTGACCACTTTGTCATCAACGATGATGCCTCGGTGCCGCACGATTTGCCGAGCTTCAGCGCGCGTCGAGGCGAACCCCATCCGGTACACCACGTTGTCTAAACGTGTTTCCAGCATTCTCAGCAACAAGCTACTGGTGCTCCCCTTCCGGCGAGCCGCTTCGCGAAAGTAGCGTCGAAACTGACGTTCAAGCACACCGTAAATCCGACGCAGCTTTTGCTTCTCGCGCAACTGAACGCCATAGTCTGAAAGACGGCTTCTTGATTGCGTTTGCATACCTGGAGGTTGCTCCAGATTACATTTTTCTTTCAGCGCCCGAACGTTGCTCTTGAGTCCAAGATCAGCCCGCTCGCGTCGAGCCAGTCGACATGTAGGTCCTGTGTAACGTGCCATTCTTTATCCCCGACGTTTTTTGGGTGGACGACAGCCATTGTGTGGCAATGGCGTCACATCTGCGATGCTAACAATTTGCAGCCCTGTTGCGCCTAGTGCACGGATCGCAGCCTCGCGGCCAGGTCCCGGGCCACGCACCCTCACTGACACTGTTGACATACCCATGTCTTTGACTTGCTGTCCAACTTTGTCAGCTGCAGTCTGGGTTGCAAACGGTGTTCCCTTGCGGGCATTCTTAAAACCGGCTGCACCACCTGATGACGCTGCTACAACATTACCGACACGGTCAGTAATCGTAATGATCGTGTTGTTGAAGCTGCTGTGGACATGCGCAATGCCATCCGCTGGAACGGAGACCTTGCGCTTCTTGTCTGATTTTTGTCGACCTGCCATGTGTTCTTACTCTCCTGATTACCGTGCACTGCGCCCACGACCCTTCCGAGTCTTGGCGTTCGTGCGTGTTCTTTGGCCGCGTGCCGGAAGTCCACGGCGGTGACGTAGTCCACGATAGCAACCGAGGTCCACCAGTCGTTTGTACTCCAACTGTTTTTGTCTGCGTAGGTCTCCCTCAACGAGATACCCTCCGATTGCTTTGCGCAACCGATCCAGACCTGCTTCGTCAACCTGCTCGATGCGAGTTGTCGGAGCGATCTCTGCTTGAGCGCAAATCTTGGTTGCGGTCGTTCGACCGATACCGTAGATGTACGTCAACGCGATACATGCATGCTTTGATGTTGGAACAAGCACACCAGCAATTCGTGCCATTAACCTTGCCTCTGTTTGTGTTTCTTCTCAGAGCAAATGACGCGCACGACACCTCGCCGGCGTACCACTTGACACTTCGCACACATCTTTTTCACGGATGCTCTTACTTTCATAAACCTACCGTACTGCTCCACTGCTTCGAATATTATGAAGATTGGCCTTCTTCAAAACGCTGTCGTATTGGAAGGACATCAAATGCGCCTGAACTTGGGTCATAAAGTCCATCACAACAACAACAACGATCAAAAGAGACGTGCCTCCAAAGAAGAACGACACACCACCCCATTGCACTAACGCCAGCGGCAGCAGACAGACCGCGGTCATGTATGCTGCGCCGAAAAATGTCAATCGACTAATCACACCATCAATGTAGCTAGCGGTATTTCTGCCGGCTCGGTGGCCTGGGATAAAAGCGCCGCTCTTTCTCAGGTTTTCAGCGACTTCGGCAGGATTAAAAAGCAATGCCGCATAGAAGTAACAGAAGAAGAAAATCATCGCGGTGAACATCAACACATACAGCGGTGTTCCCGGAGCCAACGCCAACGAGAAGGTTGTCAACCAACCCAACGAATCGTTCTGACCAAACCATGTGCTCAGCGATGCTGGAAACAGCAACACACTGCTCGCGAAAATCGCAGGAATGACACCGGCTAGGTTGATCTTCAGCGGCAGATGCGAGACTTGTGACCCTCCCATTGCTCCGCGTCGGGCGTAATGAACCGTAATTCGGCGTTGAGCTCTTTCAAACATCACCACAAAACCAGTCACGCCGACAACAACGGCCACGATCGCGATCAGGAGCAATACATTCAGTTCACCCTGTCGTGCTTGCTCAAGTGATTGACCAATCGCACCTGGGATACCAGACACGATACTTGCAAAGATGATGAGAGAGATCCCATTTCCAATGCCTCGTTCCGTAATCTGCTCGCCAAGCCACATCAAAAATACAGTTCCAGCAACAAGCCCTGTAATCGCGACAACAAAGAAGTTAGCGTCTGCAACAGTGGCTAAGCCTTGGTTGGCTAACCCGATACTCAAGCTAACAGCTTGAACTAACGCGAGCAGCACGGTCAGGTAGCGCGTATAGCGGTTAATTTCGCGTCTGCCCTGTTCACCTTCTTTGCGCAACTGAGCAAGCGGCTTATGCACCACGCCCATGATCTGCATGATGATTGACGCGGAAATGTATGGAACGATATTGAGCGCAAAAATGCTCATCCTTTCCAGCGCACCGCCCGAGAAAATATTGAACAGATCGACAATCGTTCCCTGCTGCGATTGAAACAGGGCGGCCAAGCGCTCTGGGTCAATCCCTGGAATGGGAATATGTGAGCCGATGCGATAGACCAATAGAGCGCCAACCACGAACAGCAACCGCTGCCGCAGTTCTGTCATGCCTCGCGTCCGCGCAGAAGCGACAGCGCCTGGTCCTGTTGTTGCCACCAATCAGCTCTCAGTTTCGACGATTTCGCCGCCGGCTTTGGTAATCAATGCCGCAGCACCCTTCGTCAGACCGAGCGTCCGTGACTGACCTTTATGTGTCGTGACCTTAAACGCGCGCTTCACGTCCCCACTGAGGTAGATTTTCACGCGACGCATGTCATGACGAAGACATCCGTGTTCTTTGAGAACAGCAAAGCTGACTTCTGAAACCGTTGCTGGGAGTTGTTCCAAGACACTGACCGGCAAATTTGCCGTGCGCAGTGATACGCGACTGCGAAATCCGAACTTCGGCAGCTTTTGTTGGATAGGCAGTTGCCCCCCTTCAAAGCCGCGGCGAATCGATCCACCAGAACGAGCTTTCTGGCCCTTATGACCTCGTCCGGCCGTCTTGCCCATTCCAGACCCGACTCCGCGGCCGCGTCTTGTGCGCCTTTGACGCTCAACCTGAAATGCGCTCAGGTTCATACCATCAATGATCATGACTTTGCGACCTCGTCTGAAACGATCTTCACCAGATATCTGACTTTATTGACCATGCCACGAACCGCGGGAGTATCTTCCAACTCGCGCTGCTCGCCGATTTTTCGCAGGCCCAGGCCGCGAATGCACTCTGCGTGCCCTGCTTTCCGACCGAACCGACTGCGTACCAGCTTCACTGTGAGATTAGCCATTCAGAACAGCCTCCCTGTGCCCAATTTGGGCAAGCGTACGACCACGCCTTGCGGCGATTTGATCTGGCGTTTCCTGCGAGCGCAGAGCATTCATCACCGCTCGCACCACGTTAATCTTGTTATTCGAGCCATGGATTTTCGTCACAGCATCTTGAACGCCAAGTAATTCAAGAATCGCACGAACTGATGATCCTGCAATGATTCCTGTTCCGTCCGGAGCTGGGCGAATCATCACTTTTGTGGCACCGTACTTCGACTCAAGCGGGTAATAGAGCGTGCCTGATGGGGTTAGTGAAATCGATACTAGATGCTGCCGAGCCACTTGAGTTGCCTTCTCAACAGCTATGGGCACCTCGCGCGCTTTTCCGCGGCCAAATCCTACTCTCCCTTTTCCATCGCCAACGACGACAAGTGCAGCAAATCGGAAAATGCGACCGCCTTTGACGACTTTCGCAACGCGATCCACTCCAATCGTCTTATCTGTCAAGCCATCGGATTGAACTCCGCCTTTCGACCGGCGGTCTCCATCTCTTTGATCGCGGCGACCGCGACGTTGTGTCGGTTGATTCATGGTGCCTCTAGAACTTTAATCCAGCGCTACGAGCGCCGTCTGCTAACGCCATTACGCGTCCATGGTATGCGTATCCCGAACGGTCAAACGCAACTTCTGAAACGCCGGCCTCGATTGCCCGCTTACCGATGGCTTCGCCGATCGAGCGTGCGCCGTCAACTGAACCACCGTTAATCTTGCCTTTGTGCTCTTTTTCCACAGATCCAGCTTGTGCAAGAACTCGCGTTCCGCAAGCGCTGATCAGCTGCACATAAATGTGCTTATTGGATCGAAACGCACACAATCGTGGGACGCGCTGCTCCGCAATGCGACCACGAGAGCGGCGAGCACGTCGTTGACGACGTACCCGTTTTTCTAACTTCACCATGCTCATTTTTTCTTCCGCTTGGTTTCTTTAAGAGAAAGCTGTTCACCAGCGTAAAGCACGCCCTTCCCTTTGTAGGAATCAGGTGGACGTTTCGCGCGTATCTCCGCAGCGACTTGTCCCACCTTCTGTTTATCAATGCCGATCAACGTAATGTTCGTCTGGGCTGACTGTTGAGCAGTCACACCGTCCGGGAGCGAATAGCTCACAGGATGCGAGTGGCCGAGCGCTAAGTCAATGTTGCTACCGGTAACTTTCGCTCTATACCCAACACCGCGCAATTCAAGCGCCACGGTGAACTGTTCGGTTACGCCGCGAATAGCGTTGCGCAACAAAGCGTAGGTTGTCCCCATCATCGCACGGGTGGCTTTCACATCTGACGTGCGTTCAACATCAATGCGGTCACCTTCAATCGCAACAACGATGTGTTGGTTGCGCGCGACGCTCAATGTTCCTTTCGGCCCCTTAACCTCGATCGCACCGCCTTTTATCGCAACATCCACACCTTTTGGAATTTGCAAAGGCTTGATCGTTAACTTCGACATATCAAAATACCTCGCAGATCACTTCGCCACCGACTTTCAATCGACGCGCTTCTTGGTCGGTCAGCAAACCTTTGCTCGTTGACAACACAACAATACCGAGAAAGTTATTCACCACGGGAATGTCTTGCCGACCAACATACCGCCGCAGCCCAGGCCGACTCAGCCTCTTGATCACGCGAATCGCGGGATTACCGCCGTAGTAGCGCAGGCGTGCGCGAATGTTCTGTTTCTGTCCGTCAGCAACCTTCTCAACGATACCTAAGTAGCCTTCGCGATTCAGTAGCTGCAACAATTCAAACTTGAATGAGCTATATGGCATTTCAACGCGCGCATGGCCACGTAGCAATGCGTTTCGAACACGTGTCAACGCATCCGCGATAGGGTCTTGCATACTCATATCAGCATCCCCCTACCAACTCGCCTTGTGAACGCCAGGTATCTCACCCTGATTTGCCATTTCACGCAATGCACTTCGGGAAAGCCCGAAATAGCTGTAAACGGCGCGCGGTCGCCCAGTCACCATGCAACGGGTACGTTGTCTGACCGGTGCAGAGTTACGCGGAAGACGCTGAAGTTTTTCAGACGCCTCAATCCGACTTTCGAGCGAGAGCGACAGGTCTTTCGACTGTCTGCGTAGCTCATCTCTACGCTCGCGGTATTTATCCACCATTTTCTGACGGCGAACTTCCCGGTTAATCATGCATTTCTTGGCCATGCTAGTTTTTCCCTCCACGGAACGGGAACCCCAGCGCCCGCAGCAATGCTAAACCACCCTTGTTGTCTTTGGCGGACGTACAGACTACGATATCGAGGCCACGCACACGTTCCACGTCTTCGATGCTGAGCTCAACAAAGGAGATATGCTCGCGCATGCCCATCGAAAAGTTACCTTGTCCATCCATGGATCGAGGATTCAATCCTCGAAAGTCACGAATGCGCGGTAAGGCGATGTTAATCATCCGTTCCAAAAAGCTGTACATCCGATCGCCTCTCAGAGTCACCATGCAGCCAATGGGGAATCCCTCGCGGATTTTGAAACTTGCCACAGACTTGTGTGCTTTCGTAATGACGGAGCGTTGCCCGGCAATGATCGACATCTCTTCTGCGACTTTCGGCAGAACATTTCGGCTGGTGAGCGCATCGCCCACTCCCATGTTCAACACCACTTTGTCGAGCTTAGGCACAGCCATCACCGACGATAGCCCAAACTCTTTTTTTAGGTTCGGAACAACTTCTGTCCGATAAAACTCTTTCAGCTGATTCACGACTCTGTCTCTTGAACTGATTGCCCGCTCTTCACAAAGTAACGCACTTTGCGGCGATCCTCGCCTTCACCTTCAACGCGAAAACCAACACGGGACGGCTTATTGTCACTTGGATCCACCAATCCAACCTTACACAGGTGAATGGCTGACTCCATGGGAACGACCCCACCTGTTCTTCCAGCTTCGGGGTTCGGCTTCTGGTGCTTTTTCACCATCGCGATACCCTCAACAATGCAACGATCACCACTCCGCATCTGCGTCACTTTGCCTTGGCGACCTTTATCACGCCCGCTCAACACTTGCACTAAGTCGCCTTTCTTTATCCTCTGCATATCAGAGCACCTCCGGGGCCAAGGACAAAATCCGTGAATACTTAGAACCGCGCAACTCACGAGTCACAGGGCCGAAGATCCGCGTACCGATCGGCACCATGTTAGCGTTCAGCAAGACCGCAGCGTTATCATCGAACCGAAGAATAGACCCGTCGAGCCTTTTCAAAGGTTGCTTCGTCCTCACTATGACAGCACGGAATTTATCCCCTTTCTTGACACGCCCGTTAGGAATAGCCTCTCGAACAACAACAGAGATGATCGAACCGATACCAGCGTAACGACGCCTAGAGCCACCTAGAACCTTCAAGCATTTGATCTTGCGCGCTCCACTGTTGTCTGCAACGGCAAGCTGTGATTCTTGCTGGATCACTTGTTGCTCTCCGTTTTCGCCGAATGTTTCGACTCGACCACTTGCAGTAACACAAAGCTCTTGCGTTTCGAAATCGGGCGCGTCTCAGCAATATCAACGATATCTCCGGTACGACACACATTCTCGGGGTCATGCACACAGTACTTCGTCCGACGCAACACCGGCTTTCCAAGTATGGGGTGCTTTTGCAAGCGCCGCACGTTGACGATTGCCGATTTGGTCATCGAGTCACTCACCACGATCCCACGCAAGCGCCGACCTTTGCCGACTTCTGCTGTTTCTCGTTTCACGACTGCAACTCCCTTCTCCTGAGTTCTGTGTTGACACGAGCTATCTCACGTCGCAACTTTTTAAATTCTGATGTATCCGCTTGCGAGTCGACCGCCTTGCGTATCCGGAGCAGCAAGTGACGCTTCTGCGCGGCCACCAGTTGCTCTTTCAAAGACGCTAGATCAGATTCGCGCAGCTCAGCAGCAGACGATGTCATCTCACTCCCCCTACGACTGAATCAGTTCGCGCTTCACGAACTGCGTTCCAAACGGAAGCTTCGCGGACGCCAAGCGAAACGCTTCGCGTGCTGCGCCTTCCTCTACACCTTCCAGTTCGTAGATCACACGACCAGGCTGAATGGGAGCAACCCAATACTCAACCGGACCCTTACCTTTTCCTTGACGAACTTCAAGAGGCTTCTTACTGATTGGTTTATCCGGGAATGCCCGAATCCAAAGCTTTCCGCCGCGGCGAACATGCCGCACGATCGCGCGTCGAGCAGATTCAATCTGCCGAGCAGTCAAACGTCCCCAGGACGTCGCTTTCAATCCATAGGTGCCAAAACTGACGACGTTGCCATTCTGGGCAAAGCCGCGATTGCGGCCTTTGAATTGCTTACGAAACTTTGTACGCTTTGGTTGTAACACGTCTTACTCCGCCGCTTCAACACTAATGGGAGGAGCTTCGCCGCGCGCGATCCACACTTTGACTCCAAGCACACCGTAGGTCATTACTACCTTCACTTGTGCGTAGTCAATATCCGCACGCAACGTATGCAGTGGCACCCGTCCTTCACGAAGCCACTCACGTCTCGCAATCTCTGCGCCGCGCAGACGACCGGCCATTTCAACCCGAACGCCTTCAGCACCTGCACGCATCACTTGTTGCAAGGCACGGCGCATTACGCGGCGGTACTGCGCACGATGGCGCAATTGAGAGGCGATGCTGTCCGCCACGATGCGCGCATTCAGATCAGGTTTTGAAATTTCTTTCACTTCAACCTGCACCATGCCACCCGCGACTGCACGGAGCTCTTCACTCAACTTGGCAACGCCTGCTGCGTTTTTTCCAATGATCAGTCCAGGGCGTGAAGAATAAATTTGAACGTTGACTAGATCCGTGGAGCGCCGGATGACGACATCTCCAACGGACGCCTCGGCCAGCCGTTTGTCCAAGTATGTCCGAATAGCGATATCACTCGCCAGAAATACCTTGTAGTCCTTACGATCTGCGTACCAGATCGATCGATGTTGACGACTAATCCCAAGACGAAACCCAATCGGGTGTACCTTTTGTCCCATCTTGCTACGCTCCCTTCTCTGCGCTAGAAAGCACGATTGTTATGTTTGATGTGCGCTTCAAAATTCTGTCAGCGCGTCCGCGAGCGCGAGGCCGCAGCCGCTTTAACACCGTCCCGCGACCGACTGTCGCTTCAGAAACAACCAACTGATCCGCAGTCAACAACTTGTCGTTTTCCGCATTCGCGATTGCTGATTTCAAAATCTTGTTAACAAGCGCAGCTCCCTTGCGAGGACTATGCTCCAACACCGTTTGAGCTTCCAACGCTTTCATACCTCGAATCTCATCGAGCTCTAGCTGTGCCTTGTACGGAGACAAGCGCAGCAACCGACCTACAGCGCGACTTTCCATCACCGACGCGCTCCTTTCGCCTTGCGATCACCGGCATGCATCCGAAAAGTTCTCGTTGGCGAGAACTCTCCAAGCTTGTGCCCAACCATCTCTTCGGTCATAAAGACGGGCACGTGTTGCCGGCCGTTGTGGATGGCAATCGTCAGCCCAACCATCTCGGGGATGACCATAGACCGGCGCGACCAGGTTCTGATCGGCTTACGGTCGCGCTTTTCAGCGGCTTTTATGACTTTCGCTCGCAACTTAATGTCTATGAACGGGCCTTTACGCAGTGAACGTGGCATTCAGATCCCCTCTACCGTCCGCGGCCACGGCTGTTACGCCCGGCAACGATGTATTTTTGTGATACCTTGTTTTTTCTTGTTTTGAACCCTTTGGTTGGTTGACCCCAAGGCGAAACCGGATGCCGGCCACCGGAGGTTTTCCCTTCACCGCCACCATGAGGGTGATCCACCGGGTTCATCGCCACACCGCGAACCGTTGGACGGATCCCGCGATGCCGCGACGCGCCTGCCTTCCCTAATTGGGTAAGGCTGTGTTCTGCATTTCCGACTGAACCATAAGTTGCTCGCGAGGTCACTGGAACCCGTCGCCGTTCTCCACTTCGCAGTCGCAACATAGCCAACTCGCCTTCACGCGCCAACAGCTGGACATACGAACCAGCACTTCTGGCAAGCTGTGCACCCCGACCGGGCGTCAGCTCCACGCAGTGCATGATCGAACCCAAACGGGCGTTCACCAAAGGAACGGCGTTTCCGGGCCTGACCGGGACGTCCTCTGTGGAACTCGAAATAATCGTTGCACCCACACCAAGGTTCTCTGGCGCGACGATGTAACGTCGTTCACCATCGGCATATAGCACAAGAGCGATGTTCGCGCTACGACCGGGGTCGTACTCGATCCGCTCGACTTGCGCTGGAATGTTATCTTTATCAAACCGTTTGAAATCGACGTCACGAAGCCGTCTTTTCATTCCGCCACCCCGATGCCGGACGGTAATCCGACCGAGGTTGTTTCTTCCAGATCCCCTTTTTGCACCTTTTGTCAAAGGGCGGTAAGGATCACCTTTGTATAGCCCTTTTTCTTGGTACCGGACTTGATGCCGGCGACCAGGAGAGGTTGGGCGAATAATCTTAGCAACCATTAGCTTGCCTTCTTCTGGTCAAGAACGGATGGGTTTCCGAAATCAATGGACTCACCTTCTGGGAGTCGGACAAACGCAAATTTGCGGCTCTTACCTTGTCGAATGTCACCCTGACGTGAGCGAGATCGCGAACGAATGCGTTTTCTTTTACCTTGGCGCACCATCGTGCGCACACTCACAGGCTTAACACCGAAGATGGCAACGATTGCTTTAGTGATCAATGTCTTTGTCGCTGATGTCTCAACTTCAAACACTGCGGCGTTTCCCGCGTTATTGACCTCTGTTGATTTTTCTGTAAAGATTGGCTTGCGTAAAACGCTGTAGTACTGCTGAGGAATCACGACAACCACTCCGTCAAGGCTTTTTCCGCATCTTTCGTCATGATTGTGCGATGCGCCGACAAAAGCGCCGGCGAGTTCACGCCCCGGACGTTCACAACCGCGATACCAGGAATGTTACTGACGGAACGACCGAATGCCTCGTCAGCAGCCGACACAACAACAAGAGTGCGACCGTTTTCAATACCCGTTTTAGCAAGCCACGCTTGCGCATTCTTTGTCTTGCCTGCGGTTTCTGGCAAACTGTCAACGACAGCCAGCCGCGATTCGCGAACCAGTTGTGAAAAAACGCATCTCAGCGCTCCGCGGTACATCTTCTTCGGAAACCGCTGGGACCAGTCCTTAGGCTCTAGGGAAAAAGTATGTCCCCCACCGCGCCAAAGCGGCGAGCTTCTCGTTCCAGCACGAGCTCGACCCGTTCCTTTCTGGCGCCAAGGCTTACGCCCACCGCCTCGAACCGCTGATCTGTTTTTTGTCGCTACCGAACCCTGGCGTCCGCCAGCAAAGTACCGAACGACTGATTGGTGCACCAAGTCTTCATTGAACTGAACGCTTAGCCATTTCACGTCTGCAGTATTCGCAGCGTCAACGAACGATAACGCCGTCATACCCGGACTCCGGCGAACGTCATGATCACACGTGCCCCGTTAGGCCCCGGAACTCCGCCTTTGATCAAGACGATATGCTCATCAAGCATCGTTCCAATCACCTTGACGCCAAGTTTTGTTGACGTTTCACCGCCGTAACGACCAGGCATTTTCTTGCCTTTCCAGACGCGGCCTGGAGTTTGGCACTGTCCCGTCGAACCGAGAGCACGGTGAGACACACTGTTTCCGTGGGTCATATCCTGACGTTGAAAGTTCCAACGTCGGATAGCGCCGGAGAAACCGCGACCCTTAGAGGTCCCGCGAACCTTCACTTTGTCTCCGGCCTCAAACTGCTCAGCTCCGATTTCAGAACCAACATCAAAGCCTTCAATCGCACCTCTCGGGCGAAATTCCTTTGTCACGAGCGCTGGCTCAAGCCCAGCGCTACGAAAGACACCGCGACGAGCAAGCGTTAGACGAGTGGCTTTCACTTGTCCCCATGCGCACTGCACGGAAGAGTATCCGTCAATGTCTTGCGACTTGACCCGGACAACCGTCATTGGTTCTACTCGGACGACCGTGACGGATGTCATTGCCATTGTTTCTTGGTCAATGACCCGTGTCATGCCTTCCTTGACACCGATAGCGCCGATTTTCATTAGCGTTCTACCTGCTCAATATTGACACCGACCCCTGCCGATAGGTTGAGGTTTTTCAGCGCGTCGATGGTGCGACGATCGGTTCCGAGGACCTCAACAAGACGTTGATGCGTAAGCAGTTGGAACTGATCGCGCGCGTCCTTATTAACGTGCGGAGAAATCAGCACGTCCTCGCGCCTTCGCTTTGTTGGCAACGGAATGGGACCACGGACGATCGCGCCAGTGCGCTGTGCCGTCGCAACGATGTTGCCCACCGCTGCATCGACCATACGGTGGTCAAATGCCCGCAGGCGAATTCTTAACCACGTTTCAGCCATTTACCTATTCCAGTCATCCGTAAATAAAAGTGATTTCACGCGCGATGAGATCAGTCGACAAAACACGCGGACAACTGCGCACAAGCACCAAGTCGTACAAGAAGCCAAAGCCACCCGCTGTGTTCAGCCGGGTGACACCCACGGCACTCGCGGATTATACGAAAAATTGAGAGCGAAGCAGCCAGCTAGGTGACCACTCACTAGGTCTGCGTGCCACCATAGTACACAATTGTCGCCCGCGATGGGAGTCTTGACAGAGGAGGGCGGCATGAACCGACGCGCGCGCTTGACCTCACACGTCTACACCCCAACACCCAAGGCACTCCGTTGAACATCTCGAGTCTGGTGGAACGACTGAGATCATGGTGGAGCTCTCGTGGGACATCCGCGTCCAAGGACAGTCCCGCATTGAAGGTGTTTGTGCTGTACGACGGGCGCGATGACCTTGCGCGCGCACAACTTGTCTTCCACCAATGGCGACGTTCGTCCATCCACTTTCGAGGTTACGGTGACCTTGTTGGGCTTGAGCGCCAAAACCGCTTGGGTACAACAGCGTCGTGGCTTCACCGGGAGCTAGCAGAGAGTGAGGCGCTGCTCATACTCGTTGGCTCGGAAACCTCCCAACGCAGTTATGTCCAAACGTTCGTCGAGCTAGCTGAAAAGTTCAACCTTCCTATGCACTCCACACAGATTCACAACATTCTCGATGAGGGCGCCAGAAAGAGCATGGTGGGCCGAAACCCACTGGACCTTCACATCTGTAGCACAACCAAGCTGCCGCTGTCATCGGTGTACTCATCCAGTGACTACACCCAACAAAATGGCTCGACGAAACTCGGAGTGTGGCTGACTGAAGCGCTTCGCGAACGCGAATTGCACTTTCTTGCCAGCCACACGTCGCCTGAAATGACGGGACCGATGACCCAAGAACAGCAGTTTCACGCACATGTCGCCAAGGTGCATGCAAAAGAGGTTAGCGAGCATAGTCTGCGCAAGTAGTCTTCGACCACACCCAGCCTTTTACACACACCTTTAGAGGAGCTGACGGCTAATGACACGACATGTTTACCTTGTCCGCCACGGCGAGCAAGCACACAACTGGACAGTTCACCCAGACTCGCCATTAAGCGCACGCGGTGAGGCTCAAGCAGCGGAAGTCGCCAAAACGCTCAACGAGGTGATCTCTGATCACCAATCTGTTGCCGTGTATTCCAGTCCTTTGCGGCGCGCGCAGCAAACCGCGATGCCCTTTTGCGAGACCAGCAATCAGAAAGTCCTGACAAAACCCCAAATCGCCGAGATTCCGCCTCCTGCCACCCTGCCACTGGATAAACGCAGCGCGTGGCTACGCTCAATCTGGGACACCCCAATGGATGAGCTTCCTGCTCATGTCTTAGAGTGGAGAGAAGGTATCCGCAGCGTGCTGACCACGCCTATTCAGGCAGATGTTCTTGTGTGCTTCGCGCACTTCATGGTCCTGAATACCGCTGTGGGGATTGCTACGGGCGCAAAGACGCTACTGACCTTTGAACCCGCGCATGGATCCATCTGCGAATTTCAGGTTGATCGCGACAACCTCAAACTGACAAGGCTAGGCGACGCCACCAAACTCCGGGCACTGTAGCCTAGAGCGTGTTGTCACGTTTCGTGCTGATGCGCTCGTATGTAGTGGTCTGCTTTGAAATACGCTGGAATGGAGAGTGCTGTCAAGACCGCTAAGCCGGTCAATGCCCATGTGTAGGGTCTTCCAACATCAAGTGATGCCAACGTATCTACCGCCACACCACCAATGAGTCCCCCCATTCCCAGGCCGATCAGATTCAGCCCCAAAATGTAGAGTGCAACCCCTGTCGCGCGAACATGCGCTGGGGCCAGTGCCTGCACGGTAGAGATGGAAGGCCCGTAGAAACAACCCAAGCCAAATGAGAACGTAAAGAGGCCGAGGAAGAACAAGAACCCATCTGGCTCACTCCACCGATACGCCACCATGATCGGAAACACAATCACTTGCAGCAGCGCCAAAAAAGCTGCTCGTGAAAAACGGGTTTTGTTCGCGAACCAGTCCCCAGCCAATCCACCAAAAACATTCCCGATCGCACCGCCGATCATGAGAAAGAACCCGCTCATGGCCGCGATGTAGCTCTTGTCGTAGCCCATTTCCTGGACAAACCACAGTTGCTCGAAGCTCGCGGCTCCCAGCACGATATGCACGAGCACGCCCCCAATCATCGTCCAGCGCAGCGCTGGGTTATTGCGTGTTTCGGCCAACACCACTTTGGCGATGCTCCACATCTCACGCAGTCGATGCGATCCCGAAGCTTGACGCTCCGAGATGGCAGCCAAACGCGTGGGAGATTCCTTAAACAGCAGCAGTACTGCCGCCGAAAGCAAGCCAATCACACCCATTAGGTAGAAACAGTTGCGCCATCCAATGACCGGACCAAGGTATCCCACCAACAACAGGCTTAATCCGGCGCCGACGGGGACTCCCATGTAGTAGATCCCCGCAATCAGCCCCATCCTTTTCTGCGGGAAGCGCTCGGCCAACATGGAGATGGATGCTGGGGTTTGAATCGACTCACCAACACCGATAAACATGCGAGGCAGCATCATGCCGACAAACGACGTCGCCTTACCTGTCAGCGCCGTGAATCCACTCCAAAGTGCCAGTCCGACGGCAATCAATCGCGGACGATTGCCGGTATCAATCAGCGAGCCGACGAACAGACCTGCCACAGAGTAAAAAACCGTGAATGCGAAACCGGTCAGAATGCCGAATTCCGTGGCTGATAAATCGAGCTCTGTCGTGATATCGTTGGCAAAACTCGCAATGAGCTGCCGATCAACAAAGTTCAGGATGTTGATGAAAACGAGAAACGCGAGTAGGAACTTGTTGCCCCGTAGACTGGACATTGCGAGAGGGTCAGGCTTGCGTAATGAGTATATCGCGATGGTTTCGGCGCAGGGTTTCGCACCAATGCCGCAAATGGGTACGACGTTTGTCTTGTTGCTGCTTGCTTGCGGCGCCATAGATGCCTTTCGGACTGCCAATGACCAGCGCAGTCTGTTTGGCACGCGTCACTGCTGTGTAGAACAGGTTGCGGTGAAGCATGTAGTGGTGGGAATGGTGTGCAATAAAGATGACGCACGGAAATTCCGATCCTTGCGTCTTATGAACCGTCAAAGCGTACGCGAGTTGAAGATAGTTGAAGTGGCCTTTCTTGCGATCCAATGTCACGAGGCCTGTTTCGAACTCTACAAGCATTCGATCACGCGTCGGAATACCCTTCACGATACCCAACGTGCCATTCATCACATCGTTGTCGTAGTCATTTCTCGTTTGGATGACCTTATCGCCAACCAGAATCCGAGACCTTGCCTCATCAGTGACCTCACACTCAACACCATATAGCTTGCGCTGAACCACTTGCTGAATCGACTTATTGAGATGATCAGTGCCCAGCAAACCCTTGTTTTTAGGGGTGAGTAGCTGCACATCACTCAAAAGATCGAAGCCAAAACGATCCTGCAGGTGCTCTGCGTACAGAGACTGAATGTTCTCAACCATCGCCTCTTCCGATCGGTCTTTTGCGACCACATACCATGGACGCGGCTGCCCCTCTGACGGCGGACTGGTTTGCGGCACATCTCCATGCGCCAAGACCGTTTGACAGTTGCGCCGCAGCGCCCCTGCCTGCCGCACGATCTGTGTGAGAATCGTCGCTGGAATAGGTTTTGCGAGCACCACGTCGCGTAAAACGTTCCCTGGCCCGACAGGTGGCAACTGATTGTGGTCACCCACCAGAATCACCGCGGTACGCCGTAAGTCCAACGATTGAAACATCTTCGCGGCCAATTCGACATCGAGCATTGAGACTTCATCGATCACAATCACATCGGCCGGAAACGGGCGTCTTGGCCCGTATTGCTCCATCGGGGAGCCAAACCCGAGCTTGCGGTGGATTGTCTGCGCGTCTTCGCCGGTCACATCTGCCAGTCGCCGCGCGGCTTTCCCAGTCGGAGCGAGAAAGTGAACTTCCAGTTTCGCCATCCTGAGAGCTTTGGCAATCACACGAACCGTAAACGTCTTTCCGCTTCCCGCACCCCCGGATATCAGGCACATCGCGCTCGTCAACGCCACCTCGTAAGCCTGCTTCTGTTCATCGTTTAAGCCGCTTAGGAGATCACGCGCGCGGTCTGCGATCGGCGCGATGCGTTTGTGATGGGGATGCGTGCCATCCGCGCCTGACAGGACTTCAGACAGATACTTTTCAGCCGTGTACAGGCGGTGCAAAGAAATCGCTGTTACGCCATCAATCTCCGAGGAACAGAGGATGGGCGCTTCTTCACCGCCATTACCTGCCTGCTGATCAATTTCAGCATTGAGAACCGGTTCAATTTGATCAGGATCCAAGTCGAGAAGCTCACGCGCCTCATGCACCAACTGCTCACTCTCTTCCCAACAGTGACCTTCGCTCATCTTCCTCTTCAGGACATCTTCCAGTCCAAGGCGGATGCGTGATTCCGATTCCGGCGGCGTGCCCAGTTTCTTCGCAATGACGTCTGCACGACGAAAGCCAAATCCCACAAGGCGCTGGACCGTTTTGTACGGGTCCTCGCGAAGGAGTTGAACGACTTGCCCATCGCCGGGATACCGTTCCGCTAACGACTTCACTTCGTGCGCCGTCAGCCCAATATCAAACAACTCAGTCATCTGAACAGCGTCACCCTTCACGCGACTCCACTTCTCTTTGAGCTCTTGGAGAACCCCTTTTGGCACCCTGGTGTTTCGATTGATATCACCAAGATCGCCCATCAGCGCCTCTTCGAGTCGCTCGACGGAGTCGTACTTATCGACAAGTTCTCGGGCGCGTTTCTCGCCCAGTCCTTTGATATTCGACATTTTTGACAGACAGGTCACCAATCCTGAGTCACGAGCCCCCACAATTTCGGCGCTCGACACCGAAAATTGCAGACCATAGGTCGCATTTTTCACCCAACTTCCTTGCAGCTGAAGATCAGAGCCCGGAGCCTCTGGAATGTCGCCTAGTATGGCGAATTCGCCATCTTTTGTTATGAGATAACCTATTCGAAAAGAATCTTTACTAAAGATAATTCGCTTCAGCGTCCCCGTGAGCGTGGTCACCTCGGTCATGAGCGAACCCAGACCCCTTCGATCCTGTCCTTCGCCGCCATCGTGACCATGATTTGAGCGTCGTCAGTCATCAAACTCGAAGGTGCGTGCGACACAAAGCTGTCAGTCAGTGTCAAAGGACGACTACGGGAAGATGTTCAATCATCACTGTCGGTGACGCAGGAGCATGCCCACCTGTTGGGACGGTCTGAACGGCGGAGAGAGAGGGATTCGAACCCTCGAAGAGATTGCTCCCTTACACGATTTCGAGTCGTGCGCATTCGACCACTCTGCCACCTCTCCGTCGCAATTATCGTATGCCGCACCCACCGCCGCCCGGCGTCTTGATCACAAGCGCTTCACCCGGTGCAAGCGAAAACGTTCCAACCGGTGATTGCGCATGCTGTTGACCCCCTGAATCCAAGACGTATTCTTGACCTGGTTGCCCTCGGCTCCCGCCCAGCAACCCGGATGCGCCCACGTCTCGCCGCGATCCAATCAGGGCGCCAGTCACGGGGGCCAAGGCCCTTAAGACACGCACCATTCCTTGACCGCCCGACGTTTTCCCCGCACCCCCACTGCCCGGCCGCAAACACAACTGCTCCACCACCACCGGCAAGCGCGTTTCCAAGACTTCAATGTCAGTCAGTGCAGAGTTACTCATATGGGCGTGCGCGGCGCTCATCCCGTCTGAGGTCGGCGTGGCACCATGCCCACCGCCAAGAGTTTCGTAAAACGCAAAGCCCGGACCCTCCAACATGATGTTGTTCATCGTTCCTTGCGACGCTGCCGTGACGCCCCACATCTGTAGCAGCACATCGCACAACTGCTGGCTGGTCTCCACGTTACCGGCGCACACTGCGGCCGGATAAGTCGCATCCAAGATCGATCCCTTGGTGGTGAGGATATGAAGACTAGCGAGACAACCATCATTGAGCGGCAGCCACGCTCCCTCCTCATCTAACAGTGTGCGCAGCGCGTACAACACCACACTTCGGGTGACGGAAAAAGGCGCATTAAACGGATGTGCGCCTTGCAGATCACTTTCTCGCAGATCGATCACGTACATCCCTTGCTCTCGTCGCGTGGTGACCGCGATGCGACCGGCTATCGGATGTGTGATGTCGGCGTGACCCGTCGGGAGCGAGCGTACGCGCTCACCCACGCGTTCGCCCATGTACAGCAGCATGGCCGCCGCTGCGGCATGCAAGCGATCACTGCCATATTCGCGCGTGAGCCGCGAGAGGCGCTTGACTCCTGTGCGACACGACAGAAATTGCGCTTTCAAATCCGACTGCACCACTTGGGGTAACCGCGTCGGAGCGGGCGTATGACGAAAACGCTTCATCACTTCCGCATCGTCAATCACGCCCTTGCGCGCGTAACGAACGAGGGACAAGCGACATCCCTCTTCATCAATGTGAACGGCTTGCGGCGGCATGGATGCCGCCGCAATACCACCGATATCAGCATGATGACCACGTGCAGCGACAAACCATGCCACCCCCTGTTCTTCCTCCACTGGCATGATCATCGTGATATCTGGCAGATGGGTTCCGCCGGTGTAGGGATCATTCGTCACGAACGCATCGCCGCCGCGCAGTGTGCTGATGGGATACGCACGAATGAGTGCTTGCACGGCCATGCCCATCGACCCCAAATGCACCGGAACATGCGGGGCATTCGCTAAGAGTGCTCCTGTCGCATCGAAAACCGCACAAGAGAAATCGCGGCGATCGCGAATATTGACACTCTGAGCACGTCGCTGAAGTACCGCCCCCATGTCATCGCAAATCGCTTGCAGTGTCCGCGAGACCACCTCGGCGTACACAACCTTATTCCGTCGCGTGGCATCGATTTTTGTGAGCAAAAACGCATTGTGCTGGCGGGTTGCGCTCCACCCAGGCAAAACAACCACCTGCGTGTGCCGGTCGCAAATGACGCTTCCTCCTTCGACGCGGTCACCCACAGCGATGTCTCCTGACTTATACACCTGGGCCGGATGCCACTGCTCAAAAGCGCGCAACCGCACGGCGCGCGAGACCTCACCCGATGGAGTTTGGAATTCCATTGACTGATGGGGTGCGTCGGTAGCCATCGTGAGTTGACACCTCACGTCACGTACGACGATACGCCCACGAGGCGGCGCCGATTCCATCACGTGCGTATACCGTTGCACAAAGGCTGCACGCATTTGCGCCGGAGTCCCATAGGGAACCTCAAACGTCAGTTCAGCGGCCTCGGGTCTCAGCATCGCCGTTAGTGCGCATGCTGCGTCTGGTTGCGCTCCGACTGACGCATAGGCGGACTCCTTTGCCTGCGCGATCGCACGCGTCAGTTGGCGCTGCGATTGCGCGGTCGCTGGACATTCCAGCGAAACGATGGCCATCTCCTTCCGGCTGGCCATACCCATGCCATACGCCGACAGCGTTCCCGCGCCTGCAGGGACAACAGCGCTTGACAGGCCCATCTCGTCGCTCACAGCACACGCAATCTGCCCACCCATGCCGCCAAAGGCCACGAGTTGGGCCGCTTCAGGATCAATCCCTCGAATCGTCGCCACGTGCCGGCATGCCTCCGTCGTATGACCAAACGTGACCGCGAATACCCGATCAATCAGCAACTCAAGCTCATCATCACCGGCACAGCCCAACGCCTGCGCCGCCTGCAGGGAGGCTAAAGGATCCAGTGGCTGGCAGCCATCTGAGCCGAAGGTTGCAGGCACCAACTCCGGAATCAAACGCCCTGCCAGCAACATCACGTCGGTGACAGTGAGTGGACCACCCCGGCCGTAACACGCCGGCCCTGGGTCCGCGCCGGCACTCCTGGGCCCCACCGCCACGTTCCCACGATCAACCGTGATGACCGATCCACCTCCTGCAGCGATCGAATGAATGTCCACAGCATCCCCTTGGATCTCCATACCGCCAACGCCATGACGTTCGACGGTTGGCACGTCACCATCTGCGCACCAGACATCCGTGGAAGTGCCACCAACGTCCACACCGATCACCCGACTTTGCGAGGCCGTGGCTAGCCCGGCCACAACGCCGCCCGCGGGGCCTGACAACAATGCTTCATGGCCGCGCAACCGTTGCGCAGGCACCAGACTTCCCGCTGAACGCATCGCCAGCACGGCGCCCTTCGTCTCACGCATCATGCCGTGTGCGTGGCGCGACAGCGGCTTGGTGACATAAGCCTCAACCACCGCCGAACGCACACGATCTAGGTACCCCACTCGTCCGTTGGGAGTTGATCCGCTGACGATGACCTCAAAGCCGCAGGCGCTTGCGATGTCTGTCACACGGGTTTCGTGATCTGGGAAACGATCGGCATGCAGCAAAACGATGGCAACGCCTGTGATGCCATCCCGCCTAGCTTTCATGAGCTGCTGGGTGATATCCGCATCATCCAACGGACGAAGAACGTCGCCTGTCGACGACAAACGCTCCTTCACCGGGAGAACGCGCTGCACCAATTTCGTGGTCGGACGTTCGCCCGCATCAGGTTGCGACAACCCAAAGAGCCTCGGTCGTCGCTGATCTTCAATCTGAAGTATGTCAGTAAACGGCGCCGTTACGCAGAGTGCAATGCCAGGATCCGTGTGTTCCAGCAACGCATTCGTCGCCACAGTCGTGCCGTAGCGGATTTCAGACACGTCGTCAAACGATGCGTTCAGTCGTTGAAGAAGACGCTCCATCCCACGAACCTCGGGAAGCTTGTGATCGATAGCGCGCGAAGGTACCTTGTCGGCATACAGCGCGGTGGGCGTCACTGCAATGACATCAGTGAATGTTCCGCCTCGATCCAGCCAAAATTGAATCATGCGTTGGTTGCAACGCGAGACACCCCACATTGTGGCCGCAGGCGCAACTGCCACACGCCACTAGAATCCCGCAACCACCACACATTGTTGACATGTACCCTGACCTGAAAGACTCCGTCGTCCTCATTACGGGCGGCGGCAGCGGCATTGGCCGCGAAGCGAGCAAGCGGTTTGCGAGCGAGGGCGCACACGTGGTTGTGGCGGATTTGCATGAAGCCAACGCGCATCAAACCATCCAAATCATCGATCAACATGGCGGAGCCAGAAGTGTGGGCGTCACCTGTGACGCCGCGGCGGAAGAAGGCGTGAAAGGCGCGGTGGATCGTGCCATTGCGGAATTCGGCCGGCTAGACCACGTGTTTCTTAATGCCGGTGCTGCCGGAGCTTTCGGCAAGATGGCGCACATCAACGCCGATCACTTTGATAAGACGGTCGCCGTCCTCTTAAAGAGTGTGTTTCTCGGCATGAAACACTGCGCAGCCATCATGCAACCGGGGAGCACAATGGTGGCAACCGCATCGATTGCCGGCCTTGGCGGCGGCGGCGCGCCGCACATTTACTCGGCCGCGAAAGCCGCGGTGGTGAATCTGGTTCGTACGGCCGCCGTTGAACTGGCGCCAGCTGGCATTCGCGTGAATGGCGTCGCTCCGGGGCTGATTGATACGCCACTGTTGAGTGAAGCTCGTGCAGACGTGGAGACTTGGACGACTCTCAGCGCGCAACCGGCCATGGGACGCGCAGGCAATCCTGAAGAAATTGCCGCTGCCGTGGCTTGGCTGTGCTCCAAAGAGTCAAGTTACGTCTGCGGACACACTCTGTTGGTCGATGGTGGCATCTTGGCCGCTGGCCCCAGGGTCATTCCTGGAGAAGGTCGCCCGGGGATCATGGGTTACTCGCCCGGTAACACAGGCGAAGAACCCGAACTTACCGAGGTTTAGACGCAGCAGCTGCTGCCACCAGTCGTTGCCGCACAACGTCATCGCCTAAAAGGACCGCCGTCATCCCTAAGTCGGGGCCGTGCATCGCGCGCTGAATCGCGACGCGAAGCGGTTGGTACAAACCGCGTCCGCGGGCGCCAGTGGCAGCTGAGACGGCTTTGGTAAAGGCCGACCAGTCCGTCGTTGCCGCAGGCACATGAGCAGCCGCTTCAAAAAACTGCGGTCCCGCTGCTGTCAGCACGGCGGCGAGATCATCACCCAGATCGTCAGCTGCAAAGAGTGTCGTTGCCCATCGCTTAACGTCCGCGGCGTCATCAGTGTTGTCTTTGATCACATCCCAAAAGGCGTGGGGATCGATGCCGGTCGGCAATACGTCGCCGGCGTGCTCAGACACCCACGCTGCTAGGTCAGCATGCGAGAGCCGTAACACAGCGCGCTTATTCCATCGAGCAAGTTGGCGAATATCAAACACAGCCGCGCTCGTGCCCAGATTGATTTTTTGAAACTCCGCGGCCAGCGTTGACAAGGACCAATCCTCATCAGGCTCCTTGAGATCAGTCCCAATATGGGCCAAATAGTGCACGATCGCTTGCGGAAGATACCCGGCCTCAAGAAGGCCATCAATCGAGCTCCCGCCTTGCCGCTTCGAGAGCGGACGACCACTGGCATCGGTGAGCAGAGGCAGGTGCGCATAGCGAACATCTGGCAGCCCGAGAGAACGCAGGACATGCAGTTGCCGCGGCGTATTTGAAAGGTGGTCTTGTCCACGAATCGCGAGATCGATGCCCATATCTGCGTCATCCACCGCATTCGCAAACTGAAATGTCGGTGTCCCGTCAGACTTTCGGATTAGGAAGTCCCCCAAATTCCGGCGTTGGAACGATTGCGGCCCCGCCACCATGTCATCAAAGGTAATCTCGCCATCATCGCCCATCCGCATGCGCATCGCTTCAGGCAGTCCCTGGGACCGAAGCCTGTCTTGTTGTTGCGGCGTGAGGTCCCTGCACGTACCGGGATACCGGGGCGGCTCGCCCCGGCGACGCTGTGCTTCGCGCACACGATTGAGCTGCGCCTCTGAACAAAAGCACGGATATGCAAGATTCTTCTCTAACAACACCTTGTAGTGTTCGGCGTGTCGCTTGGTGCGTTCACGTTGACGGTACGAGCCGTACGGACCTCCGATGTCCGGCCCCTCGTCCCAGATGATTCCGAGTGTGCGCAATGATTGCATGATTCCCTGCGCTGACTGATCCGTCGAACGAGCCACATCCGTATCTTCCATACGCAAGACAAAGGCCCCTGCCGACGCGCGTGCGTGCAGCCACGCTAGCAACGCCGTGCGCGCATTCCCAACATGTAGTTGTCCGGTTGGGCTAGGGGCAAAGCGTGTGCGCATCAGGGATGGTCCAGCGTTTCAAGAGTTTCGCGAAGCGCAATTGTGGAGCAGTTGGAGTACAGCGCGTCAATAATTCCTTCTCACTGCCGCTAGCTCCGCGTGTCTAAACCGCTTCTTTGCATCTCTGACCTTCACCTGTCACTGCGAACGCCCCAACTATGCAAAGCCTTTGAAGGATGGATGACAGAGGTGGCGCCCCGCGGTCAGCACCTTGTGATTGCTGGAGACTTGTTCGATACATGGAGGCGACATCATTCCCACGATGACTGCATGGCGCTGGTCGCGACAAAGATCCAGTGGCTTCACCAGCAAGGCGTGCCAACGACCATTCTTCGAGGAAACCGTGACTACGCGCTCACGACCGCAGAAGTGACACAACTCCATGCCTCCGAAGGCATTGAACCATGGCACCACGGGGATGATCGGGCCGTCGCATTCACACACGGCGATATCCAGTGCACCGCAGATCTCGCGTATTTACGGTGGGTGGAATTACGCAGCCTT
The DNA here is from genome assembly GCA_965209235.1 of Gammaproteobacteria bacterium. Taxonomy (GTDB): domain Bacteria; phylum Pseudomonadota; class Gammaproteobacteria. The sequence continues at coordinate 127,119 of OZ242382.1, forward strand.
CCCGGCGTCACCGAAGAACTGCTCACCTTAGATCTTCCTCAACTGGCACAGCGCACGCGTGATGTCACCGCCCTCATCAGAGGATCTTTGGTCAGCGATCCGTCCATCAGTGACATGTATGACGTCACCCACCAAGGGGTTAAGGCTTTGATCGAACACACCGCTTCAGCTGTGATCATTCACGGGCACACGCACCGGCCCGGGGCGCACCTGCACCAGCTTTCCAACCATCAATGCGTGGTGAGGTACGTGCTTGGTGATTGGGGGAAGAAAGTGTGGTGGCTTGAGCGCGACGATGCCAGCACGCGATTGCTTTCGCGTCCAGCAACCTCGTTTTACTCGTCCTGAGCGTCATCCTTGTAGAACAAGAGATCCCGGAAGGATCGACTGGTTTTCAGCTTCACCGTCGGCACAGACCCCGGCACCGCAGCTTGGTCGCTCTCCTCATGAAACCGTCCGGTGTGACTGGGATAACGAACCCGGCCCGTGCGGCGCCTGGTAACCACAACGTCGCCAACATCCTGTAGGTGACATACGAGATGTTCATCACTGCTCTCAAGCTGCTCCCATTCCACGACATGCTGCACTTCTTCGTTGAAATTTGCAGCAAATGCGTCAATGAGATCTTCGGCATCCGACACGGAGCATCCCAGCGTCGCCCTTAAGTGCGCGATCAAAGAGCGGCGACCGACGCTTGTAGGGTCAGTCATTGGGGTCGCAGCGTCCCGCCTAGGCGAGCGAGCGCATCAATCACCTGTGCCACCCATGCATCGACTTCTTCGGCGGTGAGCGTTCGCGATGCATCTTGCCACACCAAGCGCAAGCCAACCGAGCGCATCTCTGGCGGTAGCCCCTTCCCTTCATGAAGATCGAAGCAAGTCACGCTTGCCATCGTCCCTGCGGCGCGCAGTGCAGCAGCCTCAATCTTGGCGTAAGGCACGGTGCGGTTCACGATGATGGACAAATCACGAGATGCCGGCGGCTGTCCGGCATCCACTTCAAACATCTTCAGATCGCACGCTTGGTCCTTGTCATCCAGCAGAAACTCCGCCGCCCACAGCGGGTGTCGAAACTTCGTATCTCCCCATGACTGACTCTCAATCTGCCCGATCCTGCCCACGTCCTGACCTGAGACCGCGGAGAGAAGTCGATGGCATGACGTCACGGGGATGGATGTCCCTAGGAATGAACCGTCAACGGCAGCGCCAATGGTGACATCGGCTGCTCGAGCGAGATCACCGCCGACATCGTGCCCCGTAACCGGGCGCGCCTCACCCCATTGATGGAGAGAAGGAAATCCAGTGGCGACGGCGGTGACTCTGATCGTTCGCCTCACCGATGACAAATCGCGTGTTTGCGTTTGGATGGCGCTTGCTTGCCATTCCAGCGTCGGACCCACGGCAAAAAGACGGATGGTCTGATCGCCGCGGCGTGACCACCGACTGGCAATGTCCAACAGCCCCGGCATCTGTGAACGGCTAATGTGGGTACCATCTTTAGTCATGGGATTGACCAAAGCCACTTGTTGGCTCCCCTTGTCATCTTGGCCTATGGACGTCCCAAACATGGACACCACACACTGGTTGTAGCCGTTTTGTGACAGGTTTGGGATCACGCTGCGGCTCCACAAGAAGGCCGTTGGGCGGGTTCGCGTCGTTTCAGCGTAGTGATACAAGCGCGGGTCACTAGCCGGTGTGCCGCCCGACAGGCGCTCCAGCCCTAAGAGACGCGCAGTCTCTCCCACCAGATCCACCGTCTTCGTGAGATCGTAGCGCCATGAGGGGATATCAAAGGCATGATTCGTCGTGTCTTGACAGCGCACGATGCCGACTGTTTGCAGCAGTGCCTCAACCTCATGATCAGAGGTCACCGTTCCCAGACGTCGATCAACATCCTGATGGGTACACTCGATGGGGCGGCGACAGGCCGGATTTGGCGCGATCGTTACCGCCATCGGCTGAACCTCTGCTTTAAACCAAGCCAGTAACCGGCGTTGAGCCCACAGGTTCGCGCGAACGGCGCCGTTGGGATCAACGCCGCGCTCAAAGCGGTAGCAAGCTTCAGATGTCAGCTTAAAGCGGCGCCCTATCCCGCGAATTGCATCTGGCATGAACGATGCTGACTCAAGCACAACGCGGGTCGTCGACGCCGAAACCCCAGACTGCGCTCCGCCCATGATGCCCGCCAAAGCCACGGGACCTTTTTGATCACAGACAAGCAGTTCTCCACCCCTGAGCGTGATGGTTCCAATCTCGTCATCCAGCGTTTCTAGCGTCTCACCCGGTGTCGCCTCACGCACCACAAGCGGCAAGACTATCTTGTCAGCGTCAAACACGTGAAGCGGTTGTCCCGTTTCCAGCATGACATAGTTAGTGAGGTCCACGAGCGCGGAATGACGCCTCACTCCGGCAATCCTCAGTCGCTCCCGCACATCATCGGGAGCTGGGACACTGCCATCCACACAGCGCACCGGTGTCGCAGAAAACAACGAGCATTTATCAGTCGCTTCAATGTTGGCGAGTGGTGCCGTTTCGGGCACTGTTGTCTCGAGACTCATGAGCGAGCGGTATGCGGGGCCTATGGCCCATCCCAACGCGATGAGTTCGCGAGATACTCCCAGCAAGCTGGCACAGTACCCCCGATCAGGGGTGAGTGAGACATCTAAAGCGATGGAAGATGAACCTGTCTCATTAAGAGGTAAAACCTCAATCACATCGGTTTCGATACCGCGCAACGTGAGCTGATCCGCACACCCCTGCGGCGTTTGATCCACGGGTGGGATGGCCCACTCCTGCAACCAGTCCCAGCAGATCTTCATCGGCGGCCGCCAAATTGCGACAAAAAGCTTCGTTCGTTGTGATAAAAAGCCCGAATGTCGGGTATCCCATACCGCAACGCCGCTAAGCGTTCCACGCCCATCCCGAAGGCGAAACCTTGGAATTCGCGGGTATCAACCCCTTGCTCTCGCAGGATGTCCGGGTGCACCATGCCACATCCCAATACCTCTAGCCACCCACTTTGACTGCATGTCTGGCACCCTTTTCCTTCGCAACGGACGCACTGCAAGTCCACCTCTGCACTTGGTTGTGTGAACGGGAAATACGACGGCCGCAAGCGCGTGCGAACATCATCGCGACCAAAAAAGAACGCCAACATCGCTTCAAGTGTCGCACGCAGATCTTTCATGGTGATATGCCGATCAATGGCCATCACTTCAATTTGATGAAATTGCGGCGTATGGCTTGCGTCGTAGTCACCGCGGCGAAAGACGACGCCAGGACTGACCATGTACACCGGCGCCTTACCAGCGTGTGGGTCTTGTGCGCTGCCGCGCAAGCGACGAATTTGACTTGATGACGTCTGGGTGCGCAGGACCAACGCATCATCACCGTGCGCATCACTCTCCACATAGAACGTGTCTTGCATGGTGCGCGCCGGGTGATTCGGTGGCAACCGCAACGCAGTGAAGTTATGCCAATCATCCTCAACTTCGCTGCCTTCGACAACCTCATACCCAAGATCAACAAAGAACGACACCAAGCGGTTGATCGTTTCAGATATCGGATGAAGAGTGCCGCGCGCAGCGGCGACTAAGGGCAGCGTAAGATCAACAGACGTCACATGCGCTGCTGTCTCTTGAGGTCTTGGTTGCGAGTCGCGCAGGAGTTGTTGTAGAGACTTCATCGCTTGCTGCAATGCTCTCCCGACGATCGGGCGCTCTTGCGGTGGCAAGGATCTCAATTGTGTCATCGCCTCTTTGAGACGACTCTTCGGGCCAATCCAACGCCCTTTAGCCGCTAACAGGTCGTTGTGGGATTGACACGATGAGATATCTCGCCGCGCTTCCGCGACGAGGTTCTCAATGTCTTTAATCTGCATGGTCGTGCAGATGTCAGGCGTTAGCGGTTGCCTGTTCTACAAGCTTGCTAAAGCCGCTTGCATCATGGATCGCCAACTCCGAAAGCTGGTGACGGTCCAACTGAATGTCAGCTTTGGCGAGCGCGTTGATCAGCGACGCGTAATTCGTGCCGTTCGCGCGAGCGGCGGCATTAATACGCATGATCCAGAGACGACGCATATTGCGACGGCGTGTGCGACGGTCGCGGTAAGCATACTGATGAGATTTCATCACCTGCTGGAGTGAAGCGCGGTATGTCTTACTCCGCGCTCCTCGATAACCTTTAGCGAGGTCTAATACCTTCTTGCGACGACGACGAGACGCAACCGCGTTAGTAGAACGTGACATCTGTGATACCCCTTACGCGTTAAGAAAGCGACGAACGCGTGCCAACAGTGGGTTTGCCACTGCGACGTTGCGACGCGCGTGGCGCTTCACTTTCGCGGATTTCTTTGTGAGCATATGATTCCTGTTTTGGCACCTGCGTTTATAGCCTGTGCCGGTCGCTAGGAAGCGTTTTTTGAAACTGCTGTGTGTTTTGGTACTCATGACTCTTCTGCTACAACTTGCTCGGTGGCCGGTTCAGAACCACTTTTCCCAACGTTTGGCTTACGCACAGGGCGCAAGCGCATCGTCATCTGTCGCCCTTCGAGAGCTGGCCATTCTTCAACAGCCCCAGAATCCGTTAGATCCTCAGCCACGCGCCGCATCAATGCCAAACCTTGATTTTGATACACGATCTCTCGACCTTTGAAGCGGAGCGTCACTTTCGTTCGGCTTCCATCCTCAAGAAAATGGCGCATTTGCTTCAGTTTGGTCTGGTAATCGCCGTCACCAGTCCCTAACCGCAGCTTGACTTCCTTAATGGTCTGTGATTTACGAACCTTGGCTGCTGCATCACTCCGCGCTTTCTTTTGCGCGAAGACATACCGCCCATAGTCCATGAGCTTGCAAACCGGAGGCTTCGATTCGTTCGATAGCATCACCAGATCCAGCGACTTCTTCGCTGCGGTTTGCAATGCTGTACGACGATCAACGATCCCAAGCTGAGCACCAGTCGAATCAATCAACCGAACGCGCTCCGCCGAGATTTCTTCGTTAACCTCGTATTTACGAACTGAACTACTCAAGGCCGTCAGGCACAGTTACGCCACTTCCCGTCATGTGATTTGCGTGAGCTATTGAGGAATTCTACGGTGCGGCGCCGCACTATTCAATATCGGCCCCGATGACACCCACAGAAATGAGGATGTCAATCTCATCTTTTGTCATCCCAGCCTCGCTCAAAATGGCGCGCGTATCGCCGCCAAGCGCCGGTCCCTGCGCGACCGCAGGCCTCTCACCGTCGATGCGAAATGGCGATCCGAGCACTTGCACGTCTCGATGGGTTCGGTGCTGAACGGTTTGGATCATCTCTGATTCTTCGACCCACGAACTGCGCAATGCATCCTTCACATCAAGGACAGGAGCCACGGGCACGCGCCCGCGCAGCGCTGTCAACCACTCCTCGACCGGTTTCTGCGACAGCAGCGCATCCAAAGTCGCGGTGAGTTCCTCACGATACTCTCGGCGCCCTTTGACACTTGCAAATCGATCGTTTGTTGCGAGCGCAGGATGGCTGCTGTCGTACCCTAGAACATCTCCGATGATTGCAACGAGCTTCTCCCAAAACTTCGGTGTCATCGCCATGATGAAAATCCACCCATTACTTGTGCGATATAGCTGAGACGGCACGGTCGCCGGATGCGCAGACCGGGGCAATCGTGTCGTCTCCGTCCCCTCATTGAGATACCACGTCGCTGGATAAGACAACTGGTGTAACGCCACATCAAAGAGACTGACATCAATATCACGCCCCACTCCCGTGCGGCGCGCATCGATCACCCCAGCCAACAACCCCATCGCGAGCATTGAGCCGGTCATGTAATCCACCATGGAGAGACCGAACCTTGCGGGAGGACCATCCGGTTCGCCCGTCACGGACAAGAAGCCGGCCTCCGCTTGCATGAGATAGTCGTATCCCGGCCACGCCGCGCGCGATGACGTGCGCCCGTAGGCCGACAGATGCGCACAGACGATGGCTGGGTTCACGTCTGACAAGTCAGCATGCGTGAGTTTGAGCTTCGCCGGTAAGTCACCTCGCAAGTTGCTACAAAGGGCATCAGCCCCTGCGATCAGCTTGAGAAGGACTGATCGTCCGGCGGGATGTTGCAAGTCAAGCGCAAGGCTCCGCTTACTCAGATTGAAAGTCTGAAAGAACAAGCTATCGTCATCGCCCAGCAGGTGCGGCGAGGTCTGACGCGCAATATCGCCGCTACCCGGCCGTTCAATCTTGATGACCTCGGCTCCAAGGGCTGCGAGATGCATGGTGCCATACGGTCCAGCGCCATATTGCTCAATGCTGACCACGCGAACGCCAGCGAGCGGCCCCTCGCGAGACTGACTACTCACAACACAGCCTGATGGCAACATCACTGAATCTTGTCGGCATGATGGCGACCCCGGAAGGACTCGAACCCTCAACCGGCGGATTAGAAGTCCGCTGCTCTATCCATTGAGCTACGGGGCCTTGGATCTGTCGAACTGTCGATGCTCTGGTGATTACGCGAGTGCGATCGTCACTTGTTCAGCGACCTCAGAAGCCATCGACACGACCGGCGTGGGATCAAAAACGATGCCCGCACTGAAAAGAACAGCCATAACAGCAGCCGTTGCGGCGTAACGAAGCGGCGCGAAGTTCATCATGTCGGACGACCACTCACGCAAAGCCCCCCACCAGCCTCGCCGAGATGGCGACGCAGGCGTGCGGTTGCTTGGGATCTCGCGCACGTCTTCCACCGGTTCGGTGGTCTGGTGCTTCGTCGCTGCACGAGGCGTGGCTACGATGAGCCCTCCCGCTAGCAACACACCCAAAAAGTCTCGTCGTTCCATCTCTTAGTCTCGCCAAATCGGCACTTTTGGTCGGGGCAGAGGGATTCGAACCCCCGACTTCCTGCTCCCAAAGCAGGCGCGCTACCAGACTGCGCCATGCCCCGAACGTGGGCGCAAGTGTAACGCAAAGATAATTTTGAGTTCACACTGAGACAACTTTATGCCACTCCTCCTCAACGGGAAAGCGCTCGCCAAGCAAGTCGAACAAGACCTTGCCGCTCGCACCGACACTCTGACCCCGTTGTTAGGGAGGTCTCCATGCCTCGCAACTGTCCTCGTGGGACAAGATCCGGCGTCGGCTACATACGTGAGGATGAAACAAAAAGCCTGTGCGCGCGTCGGCATTAAATCCATTCCCATCGAACTCGCGGGCAGCAGCACGACCGCTGACGTACTGGCTGCCGTTGAGTCGCTCAATCAAGACCCGACAGTGGATGGGATCTTGCTCCAACACCCCGTCCCCTCACAGGTTGACGAACGCGCATGCTTCGATGCCATCCGCGGCGACAAAGATGTTGACGGAGTCACATCACAAGGGCTGGGGCGACTGTCCCTCGGGCTGCCCACGTGGCCATCATGCACACCGGGCGGCATCATGCACTTGCTATCGCACCACAATATTCAACTGGAAGGCTTGGCCGTCACCGTGATCGGCCGCAGCCCCATCCTGGGGCTTCCCATGGCGATGCTTGCGCAACGAGCAAACGCCACTGTCACGATCTGCCACTCGCGCACCAAGAACTTGGCCCAGCACACGCGCAGCGCGGATGTCATCGTCGCGGCTGTTGGAATTCCGCACTTTGTGACTCCCAGCGACCTGGGCAACAACCAAATCCTGATCGATGCCGGCTATCACCCCAGCGAAAAATGCGGCGACATGGCGTTCACGACTGATGTCATTCAGTCATGCCGCGCGTACACACCGGTCCCCGGTGGCGTGGGCCCCATGACCATCGCAACGTTACTCAAACACACCGTGGAATCAGCGGATCGGCGAGTCTGACGACTGCGGTCTCGTCTCAGATTCTGCGACCAGTCTTTTTCCAGTACTGGTCTTTCAGTCGGCGCTTGTAGAGCTTTCCGTTCTCTTCCCGAGGCAGGCGCTCCATGAAGTCCACTGACCGAGGACACTTGATCGCAGAGAGTCGAGCGCGAAGCCACTCAATGATTTCGCTCTCTGTTTGAGGTGATGCATGGTCGTGGTTCACAAGCTGGACCACTGCCTTCACTTGCTCCCCAAAATCCTCGTCAGGAACGCCAAAGACCGCTGCATCCGCCACCATGGGGTGAGATATCAACGTGTTCTCCGTCTCTTGCGGGTACACGTTCACGCCTCCGGAAATGATCATATTGGCTTTACGGTCAGTGAGATACAGATAGCCATCTGCATCGAGATATCCGACGTCGCCTAACGTCTTGTACCCCTGCTTAGATGTGCTATCTTGCGTTTTTCCCGGGTCATTGTGATACTCGAACTTCGTTTCAGTCTCAAAAAAGATAGATCCTTCTTCACCTGCCGGTACCTCGTTTCCATCCTCACCCAAGACGCGCACTGTGCCAGTCACCGCCCGGCCAACCGTGCCAGGATGTTCCAACCACTGAGCACTATCACACCACGTAAACCCGATTCCTTCGCTTCCTGCGTAGTACTCGTGAATAATCGGCCCCCACCACTCAATCATCTGTCTCTTGATCTCGATGGGGCAAGGGGCTGCCGCGTGAATAGCGCACTCATGCGTTGACAGGTCATACCGGCTAGCGACCTCCTTCGGCTGTTTGAGCATGCGAACAAACATTGTCGGGACCCACTGCGAATGGGTGATTTGGTACTGCTCGATCGCCTGAAGTGCAGTTTCTTCCTCAAAGCGTGGCATCACGACCACCGTGGCACCAAGATGAAGTGAACTCATGCAAAACGCAAGAGGTGCTGCGTGATACAGCGGCGCCGGCGAGAGATAGATAGAAGTCGCAGTCATGCCAAATACAAGTTGCAACAACCCTGCCACCGGTGGCGGTTGAATCTCGCCGCCAATGAGCAACGGCTTGACACCTTTCGGCCGTCCCGTGGTGCCTGATGAATACAGCATGGCCGCGCCCAAGCACTCGTCCATCACTGGTGTTGTGGGCTGCGGCTTCAGCGAAGCCGTCAGCGAAACTGCTCCGTCGACCTCACGGTCGCCGACCACGTACACCTTGCGCAGTTTCGGCAACCTGCTTGCCGATGCCTGAACATGCGGGACCAACTCCGGAGATACGAAGATCACCTCTGTGCCGCTATTTTCCAAGATATAGGCAATCTCTTCTTCTTGTAGCCGGTAACTGACACACGTGAAGTACACCCCGCTGCGATACGCCCCAAAACACAGTCCGAGATAGTCAAGGCAGTTGTGGCACAAGATGGAGACATGCCCGCCGACACCGACGCCATCAGCACGCAGAAGTTGCGCCACCTGATTCGAAAAACCATCGAGTTCAGCGTATGTCATGGCGTCATCTGAGCCCGCCATCCGCACAGCTAGGCGGGTGGGATCAGTAGCAAGCGAGGAAAAGACAGCACCCATAGTTCAGGCCAAATTGAAGAGTCCGCGATTATAGGGGCACAATTTCATAGTTTCAGCATACAATTCGAGGTTGACGCTGGGTTTCTCGATTGAACCACCTCCCCGTTGTCGTTGGAAAAGGCGGCATCAATGCCTCCGGCCGGACGAGTGGAGATCGAGGATACCATCGACTGGCTTATTCATCTTTATCACGCGCGCAACAAATTGAGACACTGAAGGATCTCGTGGCGCTCGCCAGCAGCGCCGATGTGAGTGATCTGCCTGACAGTGCGCATATTGAAGACGCTGAGCAACAGATTTTGGCGCAGACGCTGGCGCGGCAGTTCTCCCCGACCACGAATGAACGAGCGATCGTCAAGGGCTTTGACCCCGCCGGCAAGGACGAACACGGGCCTCTCTTTCGACAAGTTGAACGGACCTGTGGGCTGGACGTCGCCGCCTGTTTGCCTTTCAACCTTGACACAAGCAAAACCTTTCGCTCCCCGGCCATGCCACAAGCCGTCAATATGGGTGTGTTCGCGCTAGCAGATGCTTTGGGCGATGCTGGCATCACCGCGGAAGAACTGCGTCAGTCGGTATCACCGAGTGATATTGGGATCTATGGCGCCACGTCATATGGCTCGTTGGACGATCTCACGCACAAATCGCTGTTCGTCGACCCGCTGATGGGCGCGCGCTTGCGGGGACGACTTCCCTCTTTTCTCCTTCCAGATATGCCAGGCGCGACCATGGCGGCGTACGTCTTAGGAACAGTCTGCCGCCTGAGCTGTGTCAACGGCGCGTGTGCTGCATTCGTCTCAGCACTACGGTCTGCTGTGCTGGATATTCAATCCGGCGCGACACGCGTTGCCATCATCTGGAGCGCAGATCGCGCAGCCTTTCCAGAGCTCATCGACGCGTTTGCAGCCGGGAAGGCTGCTCCTTCTCCGGAGCAGGTCTTGGCCATGCAACACCGTCATGGCGAAGACAGCTCTGCTGTGAACCATTCCCGAGTATGCCGTCCCTTCGCTGACAATTGCGGAACGATTCTTGGTGATGGAAGTCAGGTCGTAATCGTGATGAGTGATGACCTTGCCAAAGAACTGGGAACGAATGTGGACGGTGCTGTTCTCAACAGCGAGATGTTTTCAGACGGATTTAAGGGTTCATTTGCAGCTCCTGGTGCCGGTAATCTCTACTCATTAGGTCGCTCTATGGCCGCTGCACGTGAGTTATTGGGCCAAAAACACTTGGATAACAGCGTGATGTACGCTCACGGTTCAGGCACACCCAAAAACCGCACAACCGAATCTGAATTGTTCGGAACAATTGCCGATACGTTTCATATCAAACAGCTCAAGGTGACGGCGCTTAAGGGCCTACTAGGGCACACACTGGGAACCGCATCTGGTGATCAGTTTGTGACAGCGTTAAGCACCTTCCGCCACGGTGTCCTACCTGGCATTCAAACTGCCAAAGAGGCAGCCTCAGACGCCCGACACGACCGCCTTTCTTATGCCTTTGACAGTGAAGAAGTCGGCGACGTCCCCCTAGCATTCATCAATGCAAGGGGCCTAGGCGGGAACAATGCGACAGCGTGTCTCTCATCCCCTTCGGTGACCTGCGAAATGCTCACAAAGCGGTACGGCCGCCAAGCAATGAAAGAATGGCAGGTACGCGCGGAGCAACGCAGCTCCGCAAGAGAAGCTCATGACGCACGGATACATGCTGGCCAGTCACCCGTGACGCAATACGATTCATCCGGGAAACGGATGCTAGAGATCGGAGCTGAGGGGCTAGATATAGACACATCCTCCATCCGAGGTCAAGGGTTAGCGGATGAGTTCCTGAACGGGGAATGGCCGTATCGCGACCTATCGCTTGAGTCGTAGTTGCCTGAGACGCCAACACACGAGATAGCATCAACATTGCGCGAGGTATTTGGCGACTCGCGCGTCCTGAGTACCCAGCGACTAACCGGCGGCGCAAGCTCCAAATCATTTCGCGTGGAATGGGCTCGACAGGACATCCCGCAACCGTCCTTGATTTTCCGCATTGTGACACCCCACGGCCGCGATGCGACCACACTTGATCACGACATCGCGCGCGAAATCGACATCATCGCTGCTGCCAAATTGTCAGGTGTACCTGCACCAGAATGCGTCGCACAAAGTCACGCACATTCCCCTCTTGGAGCGGGGTATGCCATGGTCGCCATAGGTGGGGAAACTCTCCCGCGGCGCATCTTTCGCGCTTTTGAGCACGACGATGATCGGCAGCAATTTGGTTATCAAACAGGGTCGATTCTTGGCCATCTACACGCCACACAACCGCCCGCGAGTTGCGCCGGGGTAGAACCTGTGAACGCAACTGGTGCGCTTCAACGATCCGTCGCGACGTACGCCAGCATTCCACACACCCACCCCACACTTGATCTCGCGTTTGAAGTCTTAGGTCGCTGTGCGCCCTCCAGTCCACGCACGACACTGCTTCACGGCGACTTTCGCATGGGGAACTTGATGTTCCAGGGCTCGAAGCTTGTGGGCGTGCTTGACTGGGAGCTAGCTGGCGTCGGGGACCCAGTTTCGGACCTCGGATGGTTATGCACCAACTCGTGGCGCTTTGGGCACGTCGATCGCCCTGTCGGAGGGGTTGGGCAAATTCACGACCTGTTGGAAGGGTATCGATCAGCCGGCGGCATCGTGGACCACACAGATCTCGTCTGGTGGATGGCATTTGGATCTCTGCGTTGGGGAGTCATGTGCTTGCAAATGGCCCACGCGATTGAAACCGACCCTGCGAGCGCGATGGAACGCGCAGCCATTGGTCGTCGGGTTGCTGAAACGGCAGCCGACTTAGGCACACTCCTCGTGAAATCGTCATTGGGTGACTCTGCCCCTGGCAAACTGGCTCTCACGCACCCACCGGCGCCTTGTCCCTCTACACAAGAAACGATGCTGCGGGTGACCCGATACATCCAGTCTGTCTCAGGACGTTGTGGCTTGCCTCAGAAGGTGTCGCAGTTACTCCGAGAGGTGCAAGCGCTCACAGACAGGTATCAGGTGTCTGCAACGTGGTGCGCTGAGGCGACGCATGCCGCATCGCAACTCGCCAGCACGCGCACGCACGCTGATTGCCCAGCGGATATCCAGTATTACACGCAGGTCGCGAAGAACGCGATCCTCACGGCGATACGCGAACAACAGACTGCGGATGACATCACTGAGTTGCGCACCACTGACGAGCTGTCGCGGTGGTGTCATGCTCGGTTGTCCATAGAAAACCCAACGTACAAACCTCTTGTGAATTCCCTATGACCGCACCAGCTCTCTCGCTCAAGCGACTCGCCGCCTGGTCATCACCGGGCATGGCGACAAGCGCGCTACTCCTACCGCTCACCGTTTACATTCCGCAGCACTACATTCAGCATGTCGGACTGTCGCCGAAAGAAGTGGCACTCGCTTTGCTCATTGGTCGTGTGTGGGACATGGTGACCGACCCATTGGTTGGATACCTCATTGATCACTCCCGCATTCGTTTTGGAGCCCGCAAACTGTGGGTTGCGCTCTCACTGCCGGGGCTCATGGCCAGTGGCTACTTTCTCTTCTTCCCTCCAGAAGGAGCAGGGTTGTGGTACCTGACGGGGTGGCTATTGGTGAACTACACCGCGCTAACGTGCTTTCAAGTACCCCATATCTCGTGGGGTGTGTGGCTCTCTGAGGCCTACGACCAGCGATCCCGGTTGTACTCGGTGCGTGAAGTCATGTCCGTCAGCGGCATGATCATTGTGTTGGCCTTGCCAGCATTGATGGTTCACTTGCAATTCGATGAAGCGGCGCAGATTGGTAGCATGGGGCTCTACATCATGGTGCTCGCACCGCCGACCATTTTGGCCTGCATCCTTTCCACGCCTGACACCAACGTGACCAGCGAAAGCACGTTCACGTTCTCTGACCTGAAAGTTGCTTTCCGGTCCAAAGCGGTCTTGCAAATTCTGGCCATTGAGTTTCTGTTGTTTAGCGGCCTTTCGGTGTCAGGAACCCTGTATATCCCCACCATGGTGAACTATGTGAATGCGCCAAACTTGGCGCACCTCACGCTGCTGTTATTCTTCTCGTTCGGCGTGGCCGCCATCCCGGTGTGGATGTACGTGTCGAAGCGCACATCCAAACACACCGCCATGGGGGTGACCTCCTTGTGGGGTGCATTCACAATGCTGACCGCAGGCTTCGTCATCGGGCCCGCATCCCTCGCGCCGATGATGATCATGGTGTTTATCTTCGGGTTTGTGTACGCCGCTCCCCAAGTCTTGTTACGCGCCATGGCCGCCGATGCGATTGATGATGCAGCTGCGCTCTCGACGCGCAAGTTGGCTGCGACAGTCACGGCAGCATCGGTCATTGCCGCGAAACTGGGTACAACCGTGATGGTCAGCGTGACTCTCTGGGTACTGGAAGACTCATTTGGTTATCAGCGCGGCCATGAACTGTCAGCTGATGTGTCCCAGTCGTTGTTCCTCGCATGGGTCAGCGTGCCAGGCGTGATGTTTGCGCTGTGCGCAGCCGTCGCCTTCACATATTCGATCACGCGGGAGCGTCACGCATCCAACCTCGATACCTACCGCTCCCGTCCGCAGCTCAAAGTGCCATCAGATACCGACTAACAGACGCCGCAGATTTGGTTTGCGTTAGTCGGTGTCTCGTGGTGCTCTCGTCATCAGTTCGATAGCAGCATCAGACACATCAACCCCGTCGAACAAGATGCGATGCAGCATTTCTAAGATCGGCATATCCACGCGTAACCGCTCACAAATTGGAAAGAGTACGCGGATGGTGTTAAACCCCTCAGCCGTCTGACCGAGTTGTTCCATCGCTTCTGACACCGTGTGGCCTTTCGCGATGAGTTCACCGAGTTGGTGGTTGCGCGACTTGGGGGACAAGCAGGTGGTCAACAAATCTCCAATGCCGCTGAGACCTTGCAGCGTGCTTGGGTTGGCACCTACGGCGGCGGCCAAGCGCTGCACTTCCGCTATGGACCGCGTGAACAGCAAACCACGGGTGTTGTCGCCCACACTCATGGTGTCGGCCACACCAAACATGATGGCGTAGATGTTTTTGATCGCGCCACCCAGTTCCGTGCCAAACACGTCGGTGTTGCCATACACCCGCAGCCTCTCTTGAGCCAATGCATCTCTGAGCCCCGCGACAATGTCCGGATTCCGGCTTGAGATCACCATGCCGGTGAACTCACCAGCTGCCATTTCATCTGCAAGATTGGGCCCGCTCAGCACGCCGACCCGATTCAAAGCGTACAGCTCGCGCTCTAGGATCTGCGACATAAAGAGAAACCCATTCCCGCCTTTCGAGACCGCGTTTTCATCCGCTGCCACCCCTTTGGTCGCACTGATATACCAACGAGTATCTTCGTCGCCTCCCAGTTCATCAATCGCTTGTTTCACAGCCGTCGACACTTGCTGAAATGCACCACTCGGCACGGCCAAAACGACCGCGGATGCCGTGGAAATCGCTTCTGCCAGATCGTGGGTCACCTTGATACTACTGGGCAGTTCGTACCCCGGCAGATAATCTCGATTTTCACGAGACGACTCCAGACACTGGACGAGAGCCTCTGAGCGTCCCCACAGCGTCACCGGGTGATCGCCGGCAGCGCATCTCAGGGCGAGTGCCGTCCCAAAGGACCCCGCCCCCAAGATGGCAAACCTCACGTGGTTACAAGTGCGGTCACGCGTTCCCCAAAAGCACTCACGTCCATGACGGGAGCTCCTGAGGCGACACGCAGAACGTCAAGGAGCAAACGACTGCCCTGCTGGAATTCATCACTGCCGTGATCCATGGTCTTCAAACGCGACACCAGAGGATGCGATACATCAATCACAAGCTCAGGCACCGGTTCTGCCATGTCATCTGTACCTTGATGCGCAAGGAGTTTCCGAAGTTGCTCTGATGGCATATTGTCCGGCTTGCGTAGCCACCCGGGAAGGTGTTGCGATGACGGACCTGATACCACCTTCGATACCTGCTCATCCAGCGCGGATGCAATGGCCTCCAAAAACGTTGACTCGTCCTGACTGGCCGTGTCATCAGGCGCCACAATGACATTCGGCGTCGTGGTGAACTCAGCGGGATCGACGGATGTCAAATTACAGAGTTGACGGCCGTTGTAGTTGCCTGCAATCAACAGAGAGAACTCACTGGGCGCATCAGCAACGATGACCTCCCAGCCTTTCTCTTCTGCAAGCGCCATCACAGCGGATCCGGTGACCGCCTGAGAGTCCGATATCCAATAGATGGGTCGCTTGGCGTCACTCTCCGGTTGATCAGGCGTGATTACCACCTCTGACTGCTCGGCGCATTGATCCAACGACCGGCACTCGCCCTTGGTCGTGCGATACCGCTGCAGCCCCATCAATTCGGGCATGTGCTCAGGCATTTCAGAGAGAGCCACTTGAATCGAACGTCCATGAACCTTGAAGCACTTTTCGTACGCTTCAGAATCATCTTTCGCGAGATTGACCAGCATCTGAATAGAGCGCTTGATCGCCACTTGCTTGAGTTTTTCAAACACAGCCGTCTCTTGCGGCGCTTCCCGAGCAGCGCTTAACGACAAATCAGGGGACTCGACGATCCCCGAGACAAACTGCAGAGACTGCGGCAAGAATTTCTCGCGCAGTGTCGTCACCCATGTCCGCTGGGCGTACAACTGAATGCCCGGCGCGCCATCCATGAAATTCATCTCGCGGGCGTCGGGGTTGAGATACAACAGCATGGAATATGTCAACGTGCCTTCAACAGCGACATGGCTCCAGCCGAAGGGGTCACTGTCCGACTTGGCTAGCGCGTGGTAAAACGCTTTGTAGTCATCATCTGTCACCTCGCTCTTGCGGCGACGCCAAAGCGCCTGACCCGATGTCACCTGCGTCGCTTCCTTGCCACCATAGGCGAGACTCACAGGCGTCGCGCCATGATCACAGTACCGCTGAATGATGTCTCGCAGGCCGTCTTCGGACAGCAGCCGCTCTGGCGCGTCCTCTCGCATATGCAACGTGACACGTGCACCAGGCTCCGTCAACAACTTCATCTCGACATCAGTGGCTTCGCGCACCTGATAGCCCCCTGTGCCATCAGACGTCCACACAATCCCCGGCGCGTCTGTCTCAGACGCTGAACGCGTCAAAACGGTAACGTGGTCTGCAATCATGAATGCCGAATAGAACCCGACGCCGAAGCGCCCAATCAACTCCACGCGATCGTCAGCTGACTCTTGTTGCTTCAAAGCATCCACAAACTCACGTGTTCCTGACTTTGCGATGGATCCAAGACTGGCAATGGCTTCATCGTGTGTCAGTCCAATCCCGTTGTCGATGATCGTCAGTGTGCGCCGTGTCTTGTCCGCCTCAACAGAGACGGCGGGTGACAGCGCGGTGTGCTCGCCGCTGGCGAGTGAGGTCAACCGTCGCTTATCGCATGCATCGAATGCATTGCTAATCAGTTCGCGCAGAACAACGTCTGGAGTGCTGTACAACGAGTTGACAACCAACCGCAGAAGTTGGGCAGTCTCAGCGGTAAATGCGCGTTCCGTTCCCCCGACTGGCTCGGGATGATCGGTCTCAGTATTTGTGGACATAGTAGTGCTCCTGGCACGAATGCTAGTGAGATAAGGTCACAGTTGGAAATTTTCAACCTGCCGCACGGATAGAATCGGCTCAGCGGGTGCGTAGCTCAGTGGGAGAGCGCTGCCTTCACACGGCAGAGGTCACAGGTTCAACCCCTGTCGCACCCACCACGCGACCCTACGATTGCGTCAGAAACGTCCCCATAGAAACCAGAAAAGAGATGGCACCTTTCAGTGCCACCTCTTTCTCAGTGTCGTGGACGGTTAGAACGAGTAGCGGAATCCCACGTAGTAATACGCTCCGTTGATTCCCCATGGCGCTGCGCCGCGTGGGTAAACAAAGATCCCATTGGCATTGTCTGTGACTGTAACTTCTTCAATCACGCCGTTCACGAGACGGTTACCGGTCAAAGGACCTGCGCGGGATAACAGTGAGCCTGTTTGCTCGTCCGGTAACGTGTCAAGCAGGTTGTCGGCACCCGCAATCAAGCGGAAGCTCTCGCCGAAGGGGATCACAAAGTTCAAATCAACAATGGCTTTGCCAGAGAAGGTTTGAACAAAGGTTCCGCGGCTGTTGCTTTCCTGCCAGTTGCCGTATTCACGCACGTTGGCCGAAAAACTCCAAGAGTCACTTTGGTAGTCAACGCCGATGTTCGTCCGCGAGTCCGGCTGCCATGATTCAATCACGTTTTGGTCGCGAGGCGTAAACAGCAAGTCTGGAGACAGTGCGTTCAACGACGTCGGGAGATTGACCGACACCACGTTGGTATCCGTGCTGTTATGAGCCACGGACAACTTCAAGTCGCTGCCGTTGTTGAACTGCCAGTTGTAGGCAATCACCAAGTCCAGCCCAGTGGTTTCCGTGTTCGCGGCGTTCGTGAAGAACTGCGCGGACTGTGCACCAAAGGCTTCCACTCGATCAAGGACATCCTGTGGAAGATCATCCGTCACGATGTTGGTCGACAAACTCACTCGGTCGTCAATGTCAACCTGGTACAAGTCAGCTGTCAGGCTAAACGCACCCGCGTTGTAGGTCAAACCAAACGAGATCGATTGGCTTTGCTCTTCCGTGAGTTCCGGAATACCCAAGACTTGTGCAATGTAACTGTCGTTCGCGAATGTCCCGCGTTGTTCCGGCACGCCGTCAACAAACAAGGTTGCAACGTTCGACAGGTACAGCTGATGCAAGGACGGCGCACGGAAACCGGTGCTAACCGATCCACGCAATGTCAGCGACTCAGTCGCGTACCGACCTGCCACTTTGAATGTCAAAACGTCACCAAAGTCGCTGTAATCCTCGTACCGCCCCGCAACATCAAGCACGAAGCCGTTATTGAAGTCAATGTCGATCTCACCATACAGGCCAATCGCATTTCGGTCGCCGCCAGGAGCGCGCGTCAGAGGATCGCCATTGCTATCGTTGACGACATTACCGTTGGCATCGACCACAGGCACAGGCTGGAATCCTGGGAAAACCTGAATACCACCAGAGTACGGCGTGCAGACGTTTTCACCTTCATCGTTCTCAGGGCAATTGTTGGGGTTGTGTCCACCATAGTTCACGTACGAATATTCTTCGCCTGGCGTAATACCGTAGTCTTCCGTGCGGTATTCACCGCCAGCGGCCCATGTCATCGTGGTTGAACCAGCGCTGAATGATTGGCTGACATCAAAGTTGATCAAGAAGTTCTCGAGACTCAAAGTCCCAGCATCGGCATCAGAGTCAAGCGTCGTTAGCGAACTCGCGCGCGGCGACCCGTCGGCCTCAACACCATAGGCAGAAGCATTGATGGAGTTGTGAACTCGGAAGTTGTAGTCATTCATTCCGGTGGTGGCACTAATGTCGTAGTGCACCGTTCCGACCTCGAATTCATATCCAACAGCTGCGGAAAAATCATCGACCATCGTCATGATTTGAGGCAAGAAACCATCTGCATAGTAATCTGTCACTGTTCGTGAGAAATCACTCGGACGACGGTAAAACCCGCCGGAATTGTTTTCGCGTGAGGAGTACGTCCCAAAAGCGTAGAGCTCTCCGTTGCCGATTGGCAAGCCGAAGTTCACCACTGCGGCGTACTGCTGACTGTCAGCATCACCGATTTTGTACTGCGAACGATCCACAGTGAACTCACGTTCATCAAAGTACGTGGTTACACCATCCGTGTGCGTCAGCAACGGATAGTACCGCGTTCCATCAACACCACCGCGATCCGTGGCTTCACGATCGCGCACATCCAAGGTGTAGTTGATGAATCCGCCGTCTCCGACTTCAAAACCTTGGTTGAGCCAGACGTGAGGGGTCGTTCCATCACCTTCGCCTGTTTGGCCGTAGTTCACGCTCAGCGTGCCATCAGTCGTGTTCTTCAACTCTAGGTTGATCACACCAGCAATCGCATCCGATCCGTACTGCGCAGCCGCGCCATCACGAAGGATCTCGATGCGACCAATCGCACCAACAGGAATCGCGTTCATGTCAACACCGGCGCTTCCACGTCCAACACTTCCATTAAGGTGAAGCAAGGCCGAAGCGTGACGACGCTTTCCATTCACCAAGACCAAAGTCTGGTCTGGGGACAGGCCACGCAGTGTGGCTGGGCGCAGTGCATCCGTCCCATCACTCACTGTGGAGCTTGGGAAGTTGAAGCTTGGCGCGAGGAACTGGATTGCACGTCCAGTTTCCCTTTGTCCGGTGCCTTGAATGTCTGCAATACTGAGAACATCAACGGGCACGGGAGTTTCAGATGCCGAACGCTCAGGGGTCCTTGACCCGAGAACAACGACCTCTTCGACATTTTCGTCCTGAGCTTGTGCCGGTATCGCAATGCCGACAAGCGCAAGCGCAAGACCGATCGGTCTTAGGAAAGCGGGGAATTTCATAGAAATCTCTTGGGGGAGAAAACAAACGCTAGGTATATGTTATGTGGCCGGATAAAACTAATTCAAGACACCCTAGCAATAAGAGGACGGCGCCGGCTTCTCGGTCGGATCACCCGACTTCGACGCTTCAGCGTCTGCGCTACTTCTTTTTCGTGCTTTCCTGACACCCCGTAATCGCCGTCAAACACGGACACCTCAAGACTCGTTGGGGTTAAACCTCTACCCACGCCCGGCTGCTTCAAGATCGAGTCTTTGAGTCCACCCAGCGTCTGGTAAATCAACGTGTCCACTTGAATGTACTTGGCAACCTCCTCATCCGTACGTCCATGCGCAATCAGATCATCGACGGAGGGTAAATCAATTCCATAGATATTGGGATGCCGCAATGGAGGGGCTGCGGATGCGAAGAGCACTTCCTTCGCTCCTGCTGCCCTCACCTGCTGAACAATTTGCCGGCTTGTCGTTCCTCTGACGATTGAATCGTCGACTAAAAGCACCCTCTTTCCAGCAACCTCCGGTGTCACCACGCTTATCTTACGGCGCACGGCATTGGCGCGGTTAGCTGAGTGAGGGAGGATAAATGTGCGGCCGGTATAACGGTTCTTCACCAACCCTTCACGGCACAAGCGGCCATCCCCAAGCGTCTCCGCCAACGCCGAAGCCGCCGCATGGCTAGAGTCCGGCACGGGAATCACGACATCAAACGCTTCACGTAAGCCAAGATCATCAATACGCTTTGCAAGCGCATGACCCATCCGTCGCCGAGCCCCGTATACCGGGAGCCCGTCAATCACAGTGTCTGGGCGAGCGAAGTACACCCACTCAAACGCGCAAGGCGTGTGGGCGATGCCGTCCGGCGCACAAATCTGCGACTTCACTTGCTGTTTGCGGTTGACAACAATGACCTCACCCGGAAGCACATCGCGCCACTCGCTACATCCCGCTGATGTCAGCACCGCACTCTCTGAGGCAAACAACACGACCCGCCCTTCCGGTGTGTCTAAGTACCCCATCGCTAAGGGGCGAATACCATGAGGATCCCTCATCGCGACAACGGCCCCGAAGCTCGACAACGCTACGACTGAGTACGCGCCGCGCACTTCCCTCATCAGACTGGTCGAAGCCTTAAAAAAAGCTTGGGTGATGTCACCGCGCCTTCGTTGACCTTGCTCCTGCTCTTCTAATGCTGACTTCAATCGCAAGGCCAGCAGGTGAGCAAAGAGTTCCGAATCGTTGTCCGTTGACAGGTAACGGTGTTTTCGCCTCAGCAGTCGCTGCAATACTGGTGCATTCGTCAAGTTGCCGTTGTGCGCAACCACCAAAGCACCGGGATTGGTGACAAAAACGGGTTGGATGGACTCAGCAGACTGCTCTCCTGCCGTGGGATAACGCAAATGACCAATCCCCATCTTCCCTGAGATGCGGGCGAGCTCCGTGGTGTCGAGCGCGTCACGCACCCAACCGAAGCCACGATGCCGATGCAATCGGCCGTCAGAGTAAAAACACACGCCGGCCGCATCTTGGCCGCGATGTTGCTGAGTGATGAGCCCGTCATACAAAAACTGTGCCACCGGGAATGGCGCCGACGCACCGACCACTGCACACATAAGTTAGTGTTGCTCCGATGCGTCGACCGGGACCAGTGTCACATCTTCTGGCGAATCTGTGGCCTCTGGCTCTTGGTCGAAATCGTCATCTTCGTCGCTGGCGAGTAATGCCTCAGACGCCTGCTCCACCACCTCAGTCACAGCGTAATCGACTAGCGTTTCCTTCGCTCCTTCTGTCTGCGTCGTCACAAACGTCGAAACATCCTCATGTGCTTGCTCGTTCAGGATGCCTTCCAGTGGTCGCTTGACCTCTGCTTCTTGCGCCGTCAACTTTGCACGCTCCCAGATTTGTTCAAAGATCTTCTCTGTCACTGGTGCAAGCACGGACTTTTCGCCACCGACGGCTTGTAGCATTGTTGGTGTGACGATGAAATACAGCACCGCGCCAATCAGTAGGGCACCTCGCAAGCTCCCAATCAGTCCACCGGCAAGGCGAGCCGCTGTGCTCTGGTCCACCCCACCGGCTGCTGCCATGCCACGTAACACCAAGATTGATACCACATATCCAAGGCAAAACAGGACCGCAAACGAGACAGATGCCGCCACTTTCTCTGGGAGAAACGTGATAACGGCAGAAAGTGTTGGTTCGAGAAACCATGCGGCAAAGATTGCGACAAGAACCGCCCCAATGCCCATGACCTCACGAGTGAACGCGCGCTTAAACCCAAATGCACCCGAAAGGATGATCGCGACAATGATGACCCAGTCGAAGGGCGTGAATCCGAACATCTCAGCTACGGATCAAATCGAACAACGGACGCGCTGGGATATCCCCGAGCTTCGAGGTCATTTGCCTGCTCATTTGCTTCATCGAGCTTCGCGAAAGGCCCAACCACGAGGGAGGCTCGAAGCACATCGCACTCGTTGTCTTTTGCACAGACATATTTTCGCACTCGCGCATGAATCGAACTCCTTCGTAACTCATCTCTCTTCTCATACAAACGGTTGATCTCTGACTCGGTACGGCCCATCAATAGCAAGATGACGTAGCCTTCAGGCACGGCGGGAAACCCGTCCGTGCTTTCCGCCACCACTGCATCTTCCGGCGCAGTATGACGCTGCTCATCAGGCCCGACACTGGATGGTTCGGGAGGCAATTGCACATCCGAGACATCACGAACTGGAATTTTCGGTAGGTCATCAAGCCGGCTGATCTCAATCATGGCCCCATCACGGGTCGGAGACTCGGTGACGAGCCATCCCACGAGCACGAGCACCGTGGTGATAAGGGTCAAGCCGAAATACGCTTGACCATAGATGCTCAGAAACGGTTTCATGCCTGGCAAGCCTCAAGTGCTAACCCGGCGACTTGTGCGGATCCACACACGACGACGGGTTGTGTCTTGGAACACTGGTGGGCAGCGGACAACGCTTCCCGGACACTGACGTACGGCGTTGCGTGCTCACCGGCTCGTTGCAACAATGCTGCGGTCGTCGCGGCATCTTGCCCTCGTGGCCCCGCAGTCGCCACAGTAAACCACTGCTCAATCACGCCACGAAGAGCCACTTGCCCGTGATCGACCACTTTCTTGTCATTCACACATCCAAAGACACATGCAGTGGGCCCAAAACTTCGGCGACGCAGAAATGTCGCAAGCGACCGCAGCGCGTCGGGATTGTGAGCAATATCAATGACAAGGTCTCCAAACCGCGACGATGACACTTCCTGCCTGCGGCCGATGAGTCGCGTCTGTGCCAGCACGCCCACAACCGGGGGCAACGGCAACTCGGTCAATGTACGCCACACATAGTGGAAAACAGTGGCCGCTGCGGCAAGCGATGCCGCCGGCAGTGCATTGGCCTCCAGCGTGACACTCCCCAAAGGCGTCGTGAGGCGAGCCGTTCCATTGCTGCGATATCGCCAGTCAAATTCCTTGCCCGCAAAGCTGGCGACACATTGAAGATCCTCCAACTGGCGCATCAGCGATGGCGGGGGCGCTCGGTCTGCAATGACAGCTTGACACTGTCGGCGCAATATCCCGGCCTTTTCAAACGCGATAGCATCGCGCGTTTTCCCCAAAATTTCGGTATGGTCCAAAGCAATCTTCGTGATGACGCAGACATCGGCATCCACTACGTTCACAGTGTCAAGCCGACCTCCTAACCCAACCTCTAGCACAACGACATCGCAATGAGCTTGTTTGAGAACTTCGAGCGTCGCGAGAACGTGGTACTCATACCAACTCAGCATCACATCGGCATCGCAACGGGCTGCCTCCACTTGCGCAAGGGCACGCAACATTGATTCCTCGCCGCACGGGTCTCCCTGGATACGCGTGCGCTCCGAGAGATCAACCACGTGGGGAGATGACAGCGAGCCAACCTGCAGTCCCGCGTTGACGAGCAGCGCTTCTAGCCCCCGCACAACGGATCCTTTGCCATTTGTGCCTGCCACCGAAACCACCATGGGCGCCGGACGCATCACACCCAAGGAAGACGCAACCACACGAGATCGGTCATTCCCGGGCTGCATGACATGCTCGTGAGCGGCATGAGCGTTCAGCCATTCATTGACGCGTTCGTGGCAATCTGTCATGTTGTCGAGACGCGAAGCGTCAGTTCTCAGCGCTCGCGTCTTCAGATACGTTTTCCTCACTGTCGCGCGCATCCGCTACCGACAACGGTTGGGCCGGGAGCCGCATGAGCTTCGTGAGCAGTGAATGAATCTCATCACGCATATGTTTGCGATGAACGATGCGGTCAACGCTACCATGATCAAGCAAGAATTCCGCCCGTTGGAAGCCTGGCTTGAGCTTGACGCGCACCGTTTGTTCAATCACGCGTGGTCCGGTAAACCCGCAAAGCGCATCTGGCTCCGCGAGATTCACGTCCCCAATAATGGCGAGACTGGCGGAGACACCTCCATATACCGGGTCAACCAAGACAGAAATGTAAGGCAAGCCCTTGCTGCGAAGTTGTTGGAGAGCCGCTGCGGCTCTTGACATCTGAAACAAAGAGAACAGCGACTCCTGCATGCGGGCTCCACCGCTCGTCGCAAACGACACCATCGGGCACTTGTCTTTGATCGCGCGTTGTACGCCTGCGACAAATCTCGAGCCGACACCAGAACTCATGCTGCCGCCAAGAAACCGAAACTCAAAAGCCGACACCACCACTGGGAGCCCTTTCAGTACCCCCTTCACGACGCGTATGGCTTCTTCTTCTCCAGTCACTGATTGAGCCTGCTTCAGCCGATCAGTGTATTTTTTGGTATCAACGAACGAGAGCGGGTCCACCTTCGACTCAGGCACAGTAATCACCGTCGGATCGGAGCTTGGGTCAAGGAAGATCCTCACGCGGTCGCGCGCGGACACGTGAATGTGATGATCGCAATGCGGGCACACAAAAAGTGTCGCATCAAGGTTCGGTCCATAAAGCGGGCGTTCACATTTCGGGCAGCGCCGCCACAGTCCGTCAGGCAATGCGGACTCGCTACGCTTCGCCCCAAGCCGAGGGAGCAAACGTTGCATCCAGCTCATAGACGAGCCGCTTGATGGACTATCAGCCATCATCAATCACCAATGGACTCCGGAAATTCTATGGGGAGACGGTCGCTGTCGAACACTGCGCGGTAGTCGTAAGGGACATCTACGTCTGAAAGGCCCACATATTCGATCCCCTCAGGCGGGCTGTACGTCGCAGACGACGAAAGCTTCCAACGGCGTGGCGCACGTATCCCTCCCCAGTCAATGACGCGTGCAGGTATCGGGAAACCGATTTCTTTAGAGAACACGCGTGCCATCTCCAGTCGTTTTTTCGCTGACTGAAGGTTATCAATCTCTCGTTCGCGTCCCGGCAGATGAGTATCGTCTGGATTGAGCATCGGCACGCAGTCCGCTATAGCAACCTTGCAACGGGGACCACAGACGCCAGTGGAGTACCACCCATCAACGCCATAGCCTATTAGGTGCGGATCATAGATCTTCATAAAGGACTTCAGGACATCCGACCGAAAGACGGGAGTATTGACCTCCAGCAAATTCACATAACGCAACACAAAATGGCGACGCGGCATCGCTTGTGGGAATGAAATGATCCCTGATGGCAAGTGGGATGGCGCCACCATCCACAGCTGGTGGGCATCCAACACTTGAAAAAGCTGATTAATGCGGCCACCGGTGATTTGAATGTCATCATCAACGACGAAAACCCCGTCGTATCGATCGTAGAGTTCAGGATGACGCCTGAGAATACTTTGGAGGTGTGGAAATTTGCCGCCGGGGCCATGGGAAAGGTACTCAGCTGGAAACTCCTGCCCTGTCTCGTCGTACCAGTGAAGCCACAAATCCCACTGCCGATCGCGCGCACCAGCAAACCAGCAGTCAATATTGTTTTTCTTGCCGGCCGATGTAAACACCAACCATCGACGCGTGGTCGAATCGGCAAACCGGTCGATCGTACTCGATGGGAGCGCAGAAGCGGCATCATTCATGGCGCAGGCCACGGTGCTGCGAGTATTGGAGACGGCAGGCCATGCTCGCCCGGGTACTGCGCACCGCAAAAGTACAGACCATGCGCGGGCACGCAGAATCGCTCATGTGTGCGGGTTCCATCACCAATCATCGTGTCCAGCGGTAAGCGGCCACGACCCACTTCGATCAACGCACCCACGAGCATCCTCACCATCCCATACAAAAACCGCGTCGCCCTGACCTTAACGAGCACGATGTTGTCACGCACGTCAAGCGAAAACTCACGTAGCGTTGTGACGGGAGATTTCGCTTGACAACTCGCCCGCCTAAATCGGGAAAAGTCTCGCGTGCCGATCACGAGCTGCGCGGCCTCTTGCATCCGATCGCGATTCAAAGGATTCTTTGTCTTTCGCACGTAGTACACCAAATTGCGAAGGGTGGGGCGCGGCACATCCTCGGAAAAAGCGTAGACATACTGCCGCTCCATGGCGCTGTATCGCGCATGGAAGGTCGAGTTAACCGGCTGATCCCACAACACACGAACATCATCCGGTAGTAACGAATTTAACGCCATCGTCCAACGCCGACTCCCACAAGGGAGATCCATATGCACCACCTGTCCGGTCGCGTGGACCCCTTGATCGGTGCGCCCAGCACAAGTGACGACGGGTGCCGACGGGAGGTTGGCAATAGTCTTGGCCGAGTCAGACAACAAAAGCCTCACACTTCTATCCCCCGGCCGAGCTTCCCAGCCGTGAAACTTCGTGCCATCGTATTCGAGACCGAAGGCCATGCGACGTTGCATCTGTATGAAATTAGCGATGAGGTGACGTGTTGTCGCTCTCTTGCAAAACAGACTCAATGAGTTCATGCAATGCGTTAGCCCGATCAATATCGATGGGACTGACCGGCTTTACCGAGTTCTTCACAGCCTCGACGATTTCCAGAGCATGCGTGTACTCCGCCATATCGAAATATGCCCGAGCCAAGTCAAGCTGCATCGACGGGTTCATGTCTTCGTCACTGTCTGCGCTTGCAGGGCTGGCTTCTTCGCCCACGGATGCCTCTTGCTCCACTTCGGCAATCCGCGACATGTTGGCGCTCCAAGAGATCCCGTCGCTAGGGCTCTCAGTTACCTCACGCTCACCGGCCACCATCTCTGTGGCTTCCTCAGTCTGCGAGTCGAATGCGTCGTGATGATTGACATCAGCGTCTTCGTGCGGGAGCACATTTGTGTCCTCTGCAACAGCATCAGCGGCAAACGGGTCGTGATCTCCCGATGCATCGTCAGAGCCGTCCTCAAACGCACCCGCCAGCGACTCCTCATCACTGGTCTCAAACACCGCAC
Source organism: Gammaproteobacteria bacterium (assembly GCA_965209235.1). Taxonomy (GTDB): domain Bacteria; phylum Pseudomonadota; class Gammaproteobacteria. The sequence goes on from OZ242382.1 coordinate 154,364, forward strand.
CTTCGATATCGTCTGTTTGTTCGTCATCTTGGTCAGGCGTCGAGGGTTTTCTGCCACGTGAGCGCAACCAGCGCGCACCAGGAACAAAGTCAGCCGCGTTAGCCCCACCAACCGCGGATAACACAACGCCATGAACCAGCAGCCCAAGCAAGGCAATGACCAGAACGCTGACGACTGCAAGGATCCCGATGATCGCCCATCGCACCCATCCGAACTCTAAGTCGGTCTGACCGACCACGATGCTCTGAAGTGCAGACAGCATTCCAGACTCAAAAACAGCAGGTTCCACTGCTGTCGGGGGGGCAGCTACCGGCGCGGAAGGCGCCTGTGCCGCCGAGGCACTCACAACCTGATTCTGAACCTGCTGATTTTGCGCACGCTCTGTCTCACGGCGTGCACGCTGCTCTTCTTCTTGCTGTGTCGCTTGTTCGCGCAATGCAGCGATTTCCGCGCGGGTGTCGAACAGTTGCTGAATTTCCCGGCCGCTCATTCCAATCGCGCGTAACCGCGCAATTTCTGCTTGCGTTGCGGCGTCTGCAGCTTGCGGAACGTTGGATCTCGGCTGCACATCAACTGTGCGGCCTGTGCCAATCTGTACGTCTTGCGCTGCAGCCGGCGCCTCGTCTCGAAACAACGATCCGCGAGGATCCTCCTCTTGATCCAGCAGGACGACACGATCATCGCTGGAGCCAAAACTCCCTGCTGCCGGCGCTACTGCTGCAGGTGCTGATGATGCGACCTCTTGCAAACGAGGGACTTCGCTCGGCAACGACAAGTACGCATCTTGCGGCCGGACGGGTTGTTGCGAATACGGATCCGCGAAACGCCAATCAGCCGACGCGACATCCGAAGTCGTTGGGTCACTGCTTGAGGATGAAGGTAGCGCACCTTGATCGGACGCAACCTGCGCAGTCTCTTGATTAGAGGCACTCAACCCCGGCCGCGCATCCGGTCTCGGCAACTGAACATCCGTGCCGATGGTTGTTTGGTGTTCCCGTTGCTCCTCAAGTTGTTGCGCAAAAGCTTCAACTTGCGCCTGATCAAACTCCGTCGGGTCTCGCAACTCCAATCGACCCACTCGACCTGATCCATCGCGACTGACGATGGCCGGTGCATCCACCTCCACCGAGGTGTCGACGGCGCTCACAGTACTCCGTGACGATGAGCGATCTGACGGAGTGGAGGTCGACGGCCCGTCGACACGAGACGACCGTCCTCCCGCCACATACTCCACGAGGCCAGCAGCCAAGTTATCTGCGCGCAGCTGCTGCTCCGCATTTGCTCTGTCGATTCGCTGAATTTCGGCTGCCGTCGGCATCACGATCGTGTAGCCGGCCAACATCAAATTGGCGTTGCTGTCAATGAATGCGTTGGGGTTAAGGTCAACAACAGCCGACACAATTTGCAGAACGCCGTTTGCCCTCAGGCGGCGGTCGTAGTCGACAGAAATCGACCACAGCGTACCCCATTCTGAGGTCTCATATGTCGTCCGCTGATCGACGTGATCCAGACGGTCGTCCCATCCGATGGACTGGGCACGAGCGTCAACCAAAAGTGCAAGAACACACAGCGCACCGATATATGAAAAGCGCGCAAATCGCACTGTCCACAAGCCTGCCATCAGTGACGTCGACATACGCCGCCGCCTACTCGGCCACCTTCGGTCATTCGTTCCATCTTCCCCATACCCGAATCGCCCTGTAACCATCTTTTGAAGCAGGACGGTGCAAATTATCTTCGGTGACAAAGTATAGATAGTCTCGAACCTTCATCCTAGCGGGCAGACGCGCTAATTTAACGCCCCGTTATGCGCTTTCCTATCTGTACCAAATTCCAAGCGGCACCTTTCAGGATGTTATCACTTGTCACCCAAAGCGTAATCCTTGGCTCGCTGTCTTGAGAGACTCTCACGCGCCCAACAGCAACAGACTTCCTGCCCGCGGCATGGGTCCGGGGCGTCGGCGGGCCATCGCTTTTGCTCTCAATCACGCGAATTCCTGAGCGGCGAATAGCATCCTCAACCACAAAGACATCCGGGATGCCACCACTGCATTCAATCGTCAATGCCGCGGAGTGTCCAAACGCCACTGGTACACGAACGCAGGTCACCGTCATAGGCAGATACGGTGCATCGAGGATCTTGCGAACCTCATCCATCACCTTCAACTCTTCATCAGTCCACCCCTCGTTGTCGAGATCTCCAATCTGTGGGATCACGTTATCAACAATTAGCTCCTCATGCCGTTGGGTATCATCCGTCTTCGTCGACCGACTTTGGAAATGCGCGAGCGCCAGAGAGCCGGCGCCAGACACCGCTTGGTACGTCGCGATGTCCAGTCGCTTCACCGATGCTACCTGCTGAATGCTCGCGAGAACGCAGGCAATCGGTATGGCATTGCAATTCGGACTGGCGATTAAATGGGGACGTGGGTTCAATAAGTGGCCATTGATCTCAGGCACGACGAGTGGAATGGCGGGATCGGATCGGAATGCTGACGAGTTGTCAATCAAGCACGCGCCACTCTCCATGATGCGGGGTCGTAGCTCATGGATCGCCGCGCGGCCCACTGATGACATCACAACGTCTGCGCGGGAGAAATCAAACGTCGCGGCATCTTGCACCGTCCACTCGTCGCCATCAGCCCGAACGATCGTCTCGGCAGATTTCTCAGATGCCAATGCCGACACCTCATGCGGCTCCCAACCGTTATTCCGTAACAGGCCCAACATGGCTTGCCCGACAACTCCGGTGGCACCCAAGACTGCGACTCTCGCCGCCCTACTGTTTTGCACGTCGATGTTCCCTGCCGCCGACACTCTCACCGGTACAATTGTGCGAAGAGTGGGATAACAGAGAATGCTATGGTCGACATCACAGAAGCCGACGGCACAACAGCAGACGGGTCTCTAGCTGATCCATTAGAGATTGCACTGCGCAACCTCCTTGCCAAGAGCGAGACCAACGGGTACGTCACAGACGATGACGTGGCTGAGTATCTCGGTGACGACCTGCTAAATGAGTCCGATATCGAGCGTGTTGTTGACCAACTTCGGTTGCGCGGCGTACAAGTCATTGAGTCGCATGCCGCCGAAGAAAAGGAGGCTCGCGGCGAAACTGCCAAGAAGTCTGCTGCCCAACCCCAAAGGGAACCGGTCACACACACGACGGACCCCGTTCGCATCTACATGCGCGAAATGGGGAAAGTCGGCTTGCTCACCAAAGATGAAGAGCAACGCATCGCTAGAGACATCGAGTCACATTATTCAGCCATGATGGAGCTGTACGCTCGCGTGCCTCTCTTCGTGAACCATCTCATCTCTCAGTACGACCTCATCTTAGAAAAAGGCAAGGAACTGAAAGATGTCGTTATCGGGTTTTGTGATGAACCTCAACCCGACCTCAGCCCTGACGCGCCAAGGCCGGTTGTGCAACTGAATGAGAAGCGCGTCACGTCGTACTTCAAAAAGATTCGCGAGACTCGTGACAGGATGCGCGAAGACTTGCGCGGGTACGCCAAAGCCGCTAACGAAAAAGACCCACTATCGACTGATGAAAAGTGGCACGTCGAGAAGGTGGAAGGATCGAAACAAATGCGAACCGACCTCATCGAGATGTTTCGTTTGCTGAAACCGGCATTCAAACCTCAAGGGTTCTTGCTTGAGCTTGAAGAAGAGTTCATCCGAATGCACCGCGATAGAGAGCGCGCCATTGAGACCGCCATCTTTGAATACAGCAAAGTTGAGCGAACCGTCGAGATTCGGAAGTACATTCAAAAAAACCTGACCAAACCGACGCTTGTCACCAACCTCAAGCGGCGCAAACTGGGTGATATCGATAAGCTTGAGCAAAACAAGCCGTACATTCAGTCGATGCAACGTGCCATCGTCCAAATGTGCGATGAATGCTATGCGGACATGCCGACAGTGCGCCAGATTCAACGTGACATGCGGAAGGTGCGCCGTCGTATTCGGACATCTAAGAAAGAGATGGCCACAGCCAATTTGCGTCTCGTGATTTCGATTGCGAAGAAGTACACCAGCCGCGGTCTCGACTTTCTGGATCTCATCCAAGAAGGCAATATCGGCCTGATGCGCGCGGTGGACAAGTTCGAACACCGGCGCGGATTTAAGTTCTCAACATACGCAACCTGGTGGATTCGTCAGGCCATAACTCGTGCGATTGCTGATTTGGGTCGAACCATCCGTATGCCTGTGCATATGATTGAAACCATCCAGAAGATCGGTCAAACGCAACGTAAGTTGCTCCAAAAGTTCAACCGCGAACCCACCGCAAGTGAGATCGGTGAAGAACTGGGCATGACGGAAGACAAAGTCCGAGCTACGCTCGCCGTTGCAAAAGAACCTGTGTCTCTCGAGAAGCCGATCGGAGGCGGTGGTGATGATGATGCGCCTCTCGGAGACTTCATTGAAAACGACCAAGCTGAATGTCCCTTTGAGTACACCCTTCACCGTAACCTGACTCGCAATATCCAAATTGCGTTGTCCAATGCGGATGAGCGTGAAAGCAAGGTTCTTCGAATGCGATTTGGCCTTGATAGCCCGGTCGAGAGCACATTGGAAGACGTGGGACGACAGTTCGATGTCACGCGAGAGCGGATACGTCAAATCGAAACACGCGCTATCCGTCAAATCCAGGGAGGCGATCTTGGAAAAGTATTGCGTCAACATAACGATGACGCGCTTGAGTGATGTTGCGGGCCTATAGCTCAGTGGTAGAGCAGGGGACTCATCAAAATGGTGCCCTCGCGTAGCAATACGCGATGCGGAACGGGGTGAATTCATGGAAACCGCCGGGTGCAATCCACGGTAACCATGAGCCAAGGCTGCGGTACACCGTAGCAAGGTGCAGAGACTACCTGAGGGCTACAGTGCCCTTAATAACAGGCTAGAGCGCCCCGCACCCCATGTGGGTGGTGAGATAGTCCGGGCCAGTAGGAAACTACTGGGTTCCTGAATCCCTCGGTCGCAGGTTCGATCCCTGCTGGGCCCACCGCAGACGTTATGCGAGATCGGCGGCGAGCTCTTTCTGCATGTCAGCAGACACGGCTTGGCTGGAATATGTGTACTTTTCGTGGGTGCAGTAAAACTCGAGAGTTGCCCCTTCCTTCGCTGCCTTCGCAAGTTCATCTGGCAAAGGGAACCGACCGAAATGGACAGCAGAAGTCTTGCCCTCGTCCGTCGTGCGGTCCATATCTTCATTCATCAGCGGCGTGACCTCTTGCCCCCCCACTCGTAGCCTCAGAGTTGACTCCAGGCCACCTAACTCTGCTAACCGGCGACGGCGCTCTTCGACATCGGGGAATTCCACCAGCATCACGAAAACCCATTCGCGACCTTGCGGCACGAGTTGCTGATACCCCTCGATCTCCTCCTCAACACCGTCGAGTTCAAAAATCTTCTCGGCTCGCAGAATTTCCTGAATCTGGTAGACGATCGTATCGCGGTTTTCGAACAACATCGTCACGTTGGGTCCAATCGAAAGACGGCGCCTGCGCTTACGCTTAATCATCTGCGTGCGTATGTCTTGACGTCGAAGGGCGTATTCCTCCAAGCTCAATAGCTCATCACGCGCGATTGTTATTGAATGAGACATCTCTTACTCCCCTAATCCATAAGCCTGCGATAGAAACGACACCGGGTGCATGGCCTGAACATGATGGTTCGTCTCTGGGTCCATGTGTTCATGCACCATGCCGACAGCTAAAGGACAGTCCCCTATGAGCCAACGTGTGTCTTTCTTGGTTGCAGCTTTCGCTGTTCGCCTTGCGATCTTCTCAGCATAGAGCCGGTTTTCGGCCTTGATGGCGTACGTCCCGTCGTGCCCAGAGCAACGTTCAACCAAACTGACCTTGAGGTCAGGAATCAATTCCAGCAGGCGTTGGGTGGCACGCCCAGTCTGCTGCACCCGTTGATGGCAGGCCACCTGATAGCTCGCATGACCGTCCATGCTGTCAAATTCAGTCTTGAGCAGACCGTCCTTATGACGAAGCATCAAGTAGTGCACGGGATCAAAGACGCGCGAGGCAACCCGTTGGACAGCTTCATTGTCAGGGAACATGAGAGGAAGATCCGTCTTAAACATCAAAACGCACGAAGGTACAGGAGCCACGATGTCCCACCCGTCCTGCACTAAAGCATCCAATCTCGGGATGTTGATACGCATCAACTTCTCGACCGACTCAAGGTCACCAAGTTCTTGTTTCGGCATGCCGCAACACACCGTATTGGTCGCGATCGTGCATTGAATATCGTTGTGCGCGTAAACAGACAAGATGTCCCGCACAACTGTCGCATCGTGAGCTTCAGCGTAACAGGTGGCGAAAATCGCTACTTTGCCGGTGGTGACCCGCCCTTTCATGGCGTGTGAGGATGACGTAGCTGCTGCTTGCGCCGGCGTCACTCGTGCTGACTTCGCTTGATACTCGGGAAGTGTCGCATCTTTGGAAATCGCTAATGTTGCGTCCATCACTCGACGCACGCTCGGTATCCGCAATGTCGCGTTGACAACCTGACGAACACCTGGCACTGACAACGTTGCTGCCAATGTGTCAGTCGACGTCAAAATGCGGTTACGTAGCCGGGACGTCGTACTCCCCTCACTCTTGCGAAAGGCAACTGCCTTGGCACGCAACATCAGCTTCGGAAAATCAAGATTCCACTCGTGTGGTGGAACATACGGACACTTGACTTGAAAACAGAGATCACATAGGAAACAGTGATCCACAACCTTGGCGTAGTCCGCCTTTTCAACGCCGTCCACCTCCCCGGTGTCACTTTCGTCCACCAAATCGAATAACTGGGGAAACGACTGGCAGAGCGGTAAGCAGCGCCGACAGCCGTGACAGATATCAAAAACGCGCTCTAACTCTTCAGCGAGACTGTCCTCATCCCAAAAATCATTGGATTTCCAATCGAGCGGATGCCGGATGGCCGCTTGTAATCCACCTTCCTTGGCCATGCTCAAACACTACCCTTGCGGTCCTGAGGGCGGGGGACCCTCAGGACCTGAAGACTCTTAGCTATCGAGGGTATCCAACGCTTTCTTGAAGCGGTTGGCATGCGAGCGTTCAGCCTTTGCAAGCGTCTCAAACCACTCGGCCACTTCCTCAAAACCTTCGTCACGGGCAGTCTTGGCCATGCCGGGGTACATGTCGGTGTACTCGTGCGTTTCGCCCGCAATGGCCGTCTCTAGGTTGAGTTTGGTATCCCCAAACGCCATACCTGTTGCCGGATCACCGCAGCCTTCGAGATATTCCAGATGCCCATGAGCATGTCCGGTCTCTCCTTCAGCCGTCGAGCGAAACACAGTTGCGACATCGTTGTAGCCTTCGATATCAGCTTGTGCAGCAAAGTAGAGGTACCGGCGATTCGCCTGAGACTCACCACTAAATGCGTCCTTGAGGTTACCCTCTGTTTTTGTTCCCTGTAGGTCCATGCCACCCTCCTTATCGGTGTTCAACAACGTGGGCTTAGCGCCCGCACAATTTTAGCGGAATATCCGCATGTGGCAACACCACAGACAATGTCTCACGATCACACCGTCAACATGATGTCGCGTCAGACGACCGCACTCTACGCAGGAACATTTGACCCGTTTACGAATGGTCACCTTGCGATCACCGAACGCGGGGCCAAGATATTTCACCGCATCATCATCGGCGTGTCCGTTGGAACCGGCAAATCACCCCTGCTCACATTTGATCAGCGGGTTCGTGCCATTGAAGATGTCATCGCGCTGCGCAACCTCACGAACGTGTCTGTCATCACCTATTCCAAGAAGCTTACGGTTGATGTCGCACGCGAGCATGGCGCGTCGGTGTTGCTCCGGGGTATCCGCACGGTCAACGATCATGACTCAGAGCAACAACTGGCAGGCATGAATCAAACACTTGCGAGTGACATTGATACTGTGGTGATGTACCCGACCAACCAATTTGCTCACGTCTCCTCCACACTGGTCCGCGAGATTGCCAAGCTTGGCGGCGATATCACTCCCTACGTGCCTCAACCAGTTGCACGCATGATGGCAGCCGTCACCTAAGCGGTCTGCTTCCTCTGACACGACGGACACCATGTTGTTGTGCGCTGACTGACCCGACCGGACGTCATGACTCGCTGACACGTTAAGCACGGCTGGCCGGCCCGCCCATAGGCATTCAGTTGTTGCGTGAAGTACCCAGGTTTTCCGTCGGGACTGCGAAACGCGTCATCTCCCAGTGTCGAGCCACCGCGCGCCACCGCGGCCGAAATGGTGTCGACAATCGCCTGGCGCATGACTGTCCATTGACTTTGCGCCAATGCACACGTCGCTGACAAGGGATGAATCCGCGATCGATGTAAAGACTCATCCGCATAGATATTCCCGATCCCAGCGATGATGGATTGATCCAGTAGGAAGCTTTTGATCGCACAACGCCTCCGCCTTGCCTGCTCCCATAGCCACCGCGCGTCTGGCAGATCAAGTAACGCGTCACGGCCTTTGGGTGCATGCGTCAACCACTGATCCGTATCCGTCCATTTCACCCAGCCAAAACGACGTGGGTCGTAGTAAGTCAACGTTTGATAGGTTCGTCCCTTTCGCCCGATAAGACGCCAGTGGTCATGGCGTTTCTGTTGCTGTGACACGCCGGCCTCACAACTGATCACACCGCTCATCCCGAGATGGATTGCAAGGCCGTGGTGACCGGTTTCAAAGAAGAGCGCCTTTCCATGGCGCTTGATCCTCGTCACTTCGCAATGCTTAAGCCGAAACAGCGCGTGGCGATCAATGGGATACCGCAGTGCTGGCGACCAAACATGCGTTTGATCAATCGTTAGACCACGAAATGTTGCTTCCAGAAGCCGGCGGACGGTCTCAACCTCCGCAATCTCCGGCAACTGATTAGAGCCGAGTGGTACCCAATTGCAGATCTCGAGGCTGAATGACACCAGCTGCCGCTTTCAAACGCAGCGTGCCGAGCGCGTGGTCGTACATTGCGGCTTTGAAATCTCGTTTTGCGGCAACGAGCGAGCGTTGAGCATCCAGCAACTCCACGATATTCCGCGTCCCCACTTCGTATCCTTTTTGCGTCGCATCAGCTGCAGCTTGTGCACTTCTCACGGCCTGTTCTCTGGCCGTCACCAAAGCGCTCGCTGTACGAACAGAGAAGTACAGTTCGCGAATTTGTTGACGGGTTCTGCGGCGCAGTGCTTCCGCATCCGCGTCAGCGGCGTCGGCTTGAGCGCGCAGTCGCTTCGCCCCTGCTGACACCCCTAGTCCAGAAAACAACGGTACGGTCAAGCTCAGAGACAGCCGTTCATCATCTTGAGGGAGTCCAGCAAATTGACTGGGAACCCCAGCAAAAATCGTGGGCGAAAAGCTTGTTTGTTCTTGAGATCGAAACTGCAGGTCAACCCGCGGCAAGTGGCGCATGCGGCGCGAGGTCGCCGACTGATGAGCAGCGCGAGCTTGAGTCTTACCGGCATGCAACGCAGGATTCTGAGCCAGCCCGATCGAAACCCAAGCTTCGGGATCTGCAGGCATCGGCGGCAACGTTAGGTAGCCAGACGGTAAATCTTCCACTTGACCGGGATCGTACCCGACGACAGCGGCCAACGATTCACGCGCGGCCTCCAGCATTGAAGTGGATGAAATATGACTGGCCCGCGCTAAGTCCAACGCGAACTTGGCTTCCTCGACTTCCAGAATTGACGCCAGTCCCACGCGGTAGCGTTGCGCGGCCTGATCGTGTCGTTCTGACGCCGACCGAACGTCGGCTTGCGTCGCCGCAATGTCATTTTGGGCCTTCAGAAAACTGAAATAGGCCTCCGCCAATCTCACCGCCAGTTGATGCTGACTGCTCCGCAGTGACTGAACCGACGCGCTGTGACTGGTCTTCGCCGAGCGAACGGCCATCCATTGTTCTGGTGCTATAACGGGCAATTGAATCGTTAGAGCCTGCACGTTCGCGCGGTAGTCGCGCGGCGCTTCCAGCGTCTCTCCGTCGCTGGCAACCCGCTGGGTTTCGTCAATTTGCGACTCACTGTATGAGAAATCCACTTGAGGAAGCAACGACGCGCGCGTCTCGCTCACGCCGTATTTCGCAGCCCGGGCCGTGCTATGCGCGCTGCGAACGGCCGGATCCGTGCCGAGTGCATTTCGAAATAGGGAGATCAGTGAGGCTTGTTGGGCACTCGCTGAGACAACCGCACATAGCAAAAGTGCTGATGTGCCAAAGCGATAAATCATAGGTAAGGGTTCTAGTGTTAAGTTCACGCAGTCCGCGCATTAAAAGACAGAGTAGCCGCCATCCACGAGCAACGAGTCACCCGAATGAAATTGCGATGCTTGACTGGCCAAGTACACCGATAGACCCCCAAAATCTTGGGGAGTTCCCCAGCGCCGCATCGGAACTCGCGGCAAGACCTTATTCCCGAATGCAGGAGACTCCTGCGCGGCCGCTGTCATGTCCGTCGCGATCCAACCAGGCAACATGGAATTGGCGCGGATGCCATACCGAGCGTATTCGACGCAAATGCCTTTCATGACTGAGACAACCGCACCCTTTGTGGCTGCGTAGTGTTGGTTTCTCGCCGCTCCCTCAATCGCAGCCAGGCTAGCAACACCTACCAAGCTCATGCCGTCTTGATCACCGGATTGGTATCTCTTCACGCCATGAGCGCAGGCTTCTTGTAGCGTCCACACAAGCCCTGCGAGGTTGACAGAGATCACTCGCATAAGCGCGTCTTCTGTGATTTCATGAAACGAGGGAGCAAACTCTCCGATTCCGGCATTTGCAAACACGGAGTGAACCGCCTTCCTTTGCTCAACCAAACGCGCGAAGGCTGACGTGACCGCAGCTTTGTCGGACACATCAACCACGTCGGCTGTGAATTGCTCGCCGTACTCTGCAAACTTCTTGCATGCTTGAGCGTTGCGCTCAGCGCTGGAACCCCAGCAGCACACGTTCGCGCCAGATTGCAAAAGTGCTTCGGCGATGCCGGCGCCGATACCGCGATTGCCGCCAGTCACCAACGCCGTTGTGCCTGTTAAGTCAAATGGCTTGTACATCAGGGTTCCCTCACTCGTTGGGGTAATTATCAGTGGGCACTTCGCCCCAACGGTGCATAATTGTGCAATTGCCAGTGCGTAGCGCATATGAGCGTGTCCGGTATTCCCGCTCAAGAGCGCGTTCCACGAGCGAAAAGAGATGCGGGAGAAGTGCCGCAAACGCGGCCAGATGCCGCATTCGTCGGTCCATTTTCGGGATCTGAACGCGGTTTCGCCCCGGGATCAGACGACATCAACGTGCCGATGCGCGTAGTACGGAGTTCAACTGACGGGCGACCCTTGGTGACGCTGTACGACACCACGAGTGTGTACGGCGAACGCGATGCGGACATCAACCTCCACGAAGGACTGCCAGACGTGCGAGGCCGATGGGTTGACGCCCGCGGCGACGTTGCTCAACTGAGCACCGCAACCTCTGCGTTCACCCGAACGTCAGAAAGCGATATTCGCACGGAACGTTCACGTTTCCGGCGTACTCATCCCATTCGGTGCGGCAAAGACGCTCCTGTGACGCAGTATGCCTACGCTAAACGCGGGATCGTGACGCGCGAAATGGAATATGTCGCCATTCGCGAAAACCAACGCCTTGAAGCGATGCGCGATGCTATGGATGATGAATCTGTGGCTCCAGCTTGCGGTGGCACCGAAGGCAATCACAGCGTTAAGAACCTCAGACCGCAACATACAGGAACACCGTTTGGGGCGAATCTCCCCAAGGTTTTCACTCCTGAATTCGTCCGTGATGAAGTCGCCGCTGGCCGCGCCATCATTCCTGCCAACATCAACCACGTTGAGCTGGAACCGATGGCCATTGGCCGAAACTTCAAAGTGAAGGTCAACGCCAACATCGGCAACTCTCCTGTCACTTCCTCGCTGCGCGAAGAAGTCGAGAAGATGATCTGGTCTCTTCGCTGGGGCGCAGACACTGTGATGGACCTATCGACAGGACGGCACATCCACGAGATTCGTGAGTGGATCGTCCGAAACAGCCCTGTCCCCATTGGAACAGTTCCGATCTATCAGGCTTTAGAAAAAGTTGATGGTGATCCGTTTGCACTCACGTGGGAGCTCTATCGAGACACACTGATCGAGCAAGCAGAACAAGGGGTGGATTACTTCACGATTCATGCCGGCGTCTTGCGATCTTTCATTCCGGATGCCGGACGGCGTCTGACGGGAATCGTCTCTCGTGGTGGCAGCATCATGGCAGCTTGGTGCCAACACCACAAAAAAGAGAACTTCCTGTACGAGCGGTTCGACGAGATCTGTGACATCATGGCTCGCTATGACGTCTCGTTTTCATTGGGTGATGGACTTCGCCCAGGATGTATCGCTGACGCCAACGACGCGGCGCAATTTGGTGAACTCCGGACTCTCGGAAAACTCACCAAGCACGCGTGGTCACGCGGCATTCAAGTCATGGTTGAAGGACCGGGCCACGTGCCGATGCAACTGATCCGTGAAAACATGGAAGAACAACTGACATCATGTGGAGAAGCGCCGTTTTACACACTCGGCCCGCTCATCACGGATGTTGCACCTGCCTACGATCACATCACGTCCGCCATTGGCGCCGCCATGATTGGATGGTATGGATGCGCCATGCTGTGTTATGTCACGCCGAAAGAGCATCTTGGGTTACCTGATGCCGCCGATGTTCGGGAAGGCCTCATTGCGTATCGCATTGCGGCTCACGGAGCGGATTTGGCGAAAGGACACCCTGGCGCACAGCGCTGGGACGATGCACTGTCAGCTGCTCGGTTTGAGTTTCGCTGGCACGACCAGTTCAATCTCGCGCTTGACCCAGATCGCGCACGAGAGTACCACGACCAAACATTGCCTCAAGATGGTGCCAAAGAAGCCCACTTCTGCTCAATGTGCGGTCCGAAGTTCTGTTCCATGCGCATTAGCCAAGACATTCGGCGCGAAGCGATGAGCGAAGCAGCCGCCATCACCCCTTCTTTATCCCCTTCTCAAGAGGTTTCACCATGATCAAAATCGGCGATTCAATTCCCGCAAACAAGCTCACGGAGCTGTCTGCCACCGGTATGGACACGTACTCGCTAGCCGACATGTCGGTTGGTAAGAAAGTCGTTGTCTTCGGCGTTCCCGGTGCTTTTACACCGACGTGCTCGCAAAAGCACCTACCCGGCTATGTCGCACAAGCTGAACAACTCGCTGGCAAAGGCGTGTCCGATGTCGTGTGCGTATCCGTCAACGATGCCTTTGTGATGGGCGCTTGGGGCGCTTCCGCTGGTGCGGCAGGCAAAGTCCGCATGTTTGCAGACGGCAATGGCGACTTCACCAAAGCGTGTGGTTTGGATTTTGACGGTTCTGCTTTTGGCATGGGACTGCGTTGCCTGCGTTTCGCCATGGTCATTGAAGATGGCAAGGTGACCTTACTCAACGTCGAAGAAGGTGGTGACCTCACGGTGAGCGCATGCGAGGTAGTGCTCGGCGCTATCTAACATGCTGACGGCGTTTGACGATCACCCTGTTCATCAGACACCTGATCCGATAGCGCGGGCTGGCGGTCACCGAAACTTTTACGATCGATATTGGTTTCAGGGGCAGCTGCTCGACACGGATGAGTTGGCATTTGGTGCGGGTGTAACGGTTTACCCCGGCCTTGGCTTAATCGATGCGCACATCAACGTGCGCATCGGTGATAAGCATGTCGCGGTGATGTCATCACGCCCCCTCAAGCATGGCGAGCGCACTGACTTATCGGTTGGCGCGTTCGACCTCTCGGTCGTCGAGCCGATGTACACCCTTCGTCTCAACGTTGAACACAAAGACATCTCGGCCCACCTGGTCTTTACTTCGCTGTTCCCGCCCCATGAAGAAACGCGCCACACATATGACGTCGCTGGGCGGCTTCAGATGGACGCTACACGCTTCACGCAGGCAGGACGCTGGACAGGCGAAATCACAGTCGGCAAGAAGACATTTGATCTTCATCCGAGCAATAGCGTGGGCATTCGCGATCGCTCATGGGGCATCCGCAATGTTGGTGCGCCAGACTCTCAGCCACCCGCTCGTGATCCTCAGTTCTGGTGGTTGTGGACGCCGTTAGTGTTTCCCGACGCGATGCTACTTACCTATCGCAACGATGATGCGACGGGACGCTCTTGGAATTACGGCGCGGCTTTGGTCACCGATGGGTTGTCCACCACGCTCTCGCCTAAAAAGACATCTCTCACGATGAACGAACACCGTAGAGTGCAGCGCTTTGAAACATCGCTGCACGATGTCCATGATCAACATGTCGCAGACGTGTCGGGCGAATGCGGTCGTTTGTATTCCATGAGAGGTCTTGGCTATCTCAACCCAGCTTGGGGGCAAGGTGTCGATCATGGCGGTGAAGTCACTCAGACGGAAACGTACACGATCCCCGCTGGCAATCCGCCGTTTGAGTATCTGCACGTCCAAGCACGGACAAACGCTCGATTGACCATTCATAAAGACTTGCCGTGCCACGCCGCAGGCTCGACACACACAGGCATCGGACTGACGGAGCAGCTGTTCTTAGGAAAGCATGCGAAGAATGACCATACAGGCCTCCCTCATGCCTAACCGTCAAGACCTCGTGTTGCAGGTCATTCAGCCCGTCGTGGCCAAACACACAGGACGCGCTGTCACAGGCGTGGCGGCTAGCCGCGCCTTTGGAGGAGCCTCACGCGAAACTTGGATGCTGACGTACGAGCAAGCCGGCGCAGGGGCGATCTCTGTGGTGTGCCGCATCGAACAGCCGCAAAGTCTCATCGAAACGACGTCCCGTGCCGAGCGCTGGGGATATGAACTGGCTGGATCAATTGACGGCGTGCCTGTTCCGGCTGTCTTCGACTCGGGATACAGCAAGGAACTAGGCGAACATTTCATGGTGACGGAAGCCATCAATGGTTCCCCTGCGTCACCATTTAATCAAGACCCCTACGGCGTTCACTCCGGCCGCATCGGTCAGCAGTTTTGGAATATCTTGGGCCACCTCCATCACACCGATGTTGAGACGTTGCCTGCTCCGCCATCGGATGTCTCCAGTGGATTTGCGCTGGAACAGCTTGACCATTGGATGAAGGTCATTGACGAAGACATGACGCGACCTTCTCCGGGCCTTGCGCTTGCGGAATCGTGGTTACGTAACAACCCGCCACCGACACCCGAGCGCATGCATGTCGTTCATGGTGACTACCGGACCGGAAACGTATTGGTGAATGGCGCCGAGCTTGTCGCCGTCCTCGATTGGGAAATGACCCATCTCGGAGACCCCCATGAGGATCTCGCGTGGGCGCTGAGCCCCGTCTGGTCGATGCCCAATCCCAGTGCACCTGGCGGCATGATTCCGCAACATGCGGCGCTGGCCTTGTGGTCTGCTACATCTGGGATCCCATTGAATCGCGACTCGCTTCGGTGGTGGTCACTGTTCTCGACCATCAAAGGCACCGCCATCTGGACAAGTGCTGGCCGTGAATTTGCCACCGGACGCAACACTGATCCTGTGAATCTCTTCCCTGCATGGCTCTGTAACTCGGCAGATGAAGATGCCATGCTTTCTCTGCTTGAGGCCGTGTTGTGAATCCGCTGATCTCTGAGGCACTCACGCAGATTGCGGTGGACCTGACACGAAACGATGCCAAGCCACCGCAACCTGGTGAAGACACCGCAACGTTGCCGACGTATGACGAGGCAAGGCGCGGCGTCAATGCCAGCGCTTTGTTGATGGCGACTTTGGAAATTGAAGTGGGCGTCGCGTGGCGAGTGTCTGAAAACACCGCCCTCGCCCAGTGGCTGACGGCGGCTCTTGCTTGCGTGAGTGATTCAACGACGCGCGCAGAGATGCAAAAAGCCATCAACGCCCCCTACAACGATGATCTTCGGCTCTCCATTCTGGATGGCCATAACTGCGCGCTTCGCGGGGTCGCGACTGCCGCTCTTGGAGCGCTGGACGCTGAAGTTGCGGGAGAAGAGCGTGTGCGGCGTGCCCAACGGGCCATGGTGAAGCTGATGCAAGCCTCTTTGAAACGGCGCCGATTCCATGCTCCTATCGATTGGGAGCAGAGTCCAGAGTCGCATTGAACACCCCCAAACGCCAGCAGACCAAAGCCCAACCTGACTACGATGCGTCATCGATTGAGGTCTTACCTGGGCTTGAACCGGTTCGCCGCCGCCCTGGGATGTATACCGATACCCGCGATCCCTCGCACCTTGCCATTGAAGTCATTGACAACGCGGTTGACGAAGCGCTAGCGGGCGTTTGCACAACCATCACTGTTCACCTCCATAGCGATGGATCCGTCTCGGTTCGTGACAACGGCCGCGGCATGCCGATCGACCCCCATCCGGACACCAAACGCCCCGCGATGGAGGTGATCTTTACGACGCTGCACGCAGGAGCCAAGTTTTCGCGAGAAGCCTATCGCTATGCGGGTGGCTTACACGGCGTCGGCGTGTCGGTGGTAGCTGCGCTATCACACAAGCTCGTCGTCGAATCGACCAGAGGCGGTGTCTGCCACCGTATGGCCTTCCAGTATGGAGAGGTCACCGAGCCTCTGGAACAGGTACCCAAGATCGCTGATGCACCCAAACGCGGCACGCGGGTTCGCTTCTGGCCCGACGCCAGCTACTTCGACACCCCCGATGTCGGCATCACGCGCTTGCGCCCGATTCTTCGCGCCAAAGCGGTCTTGCTGCCGGGTCTCTCCATTACCTTGGTCAAGGACACCGACGGCGCTGAACCCACCGTTGAAACGTTCCTGCACACAGGGACGTTGAGCGCCCTCCTGCCAGCCGGCAGCGAGGCACACACGCCCACCAAGCCCATTGAGCGCAAGCACGATAGCGGCGATGCGCAGCATCAAGTCGCGTGGGCATTGCAGTGGTCTCCATCCGGCCCGCTGCACATCGAAAGCTGGGCCAATATGGTGCCCACTTCCGGCGGTGGCAGCCACGTGAACGGGTTTCGGGCCGGCGTTGTCGCTGCCATTTTGGAATACTGCGAACTTCAAGGAAAAATCAACAAACGACTCACGTTGACCCCCGATGACATCATGGGGAATGCCCATGCGGTACTGTCGTCGAAACTGGCTGAGCCCAGCTTTGTCGGTCAAACGAAAGATCGTTTGCGCGATCGCGCACATCAAGGGTTTGTCACGCAGGCTGTCAAGGATGCCTTGAGTCTGTGGCTCAATCGCCATACGACTGACGCAGACCGCTTGCTCGAGATGATGCTCGCTCGGTGCGCAGAACGGCAGCGCAAGAGTCAGGGAAAAGTCACCCATTCCTCCTCGCATCGCACGACACTACCGGGCAAGCTCGCTGACTGCACGTCATCGACCAAGTCGATCCGTGAGCTCTTTCTGGTGGAAGGCGAATCCGCGGGTGGCTCAGCGCGCGCTGCGCGCGACCGCAAGTTTCAGGCGATTCTGCCACTGCGCGGAAAGATCAAAAACACCTGGGATACCCCAAGCGACGACATCCTGACCAGTGAGGCCATTCGTGATATTGCCGTGGCAATCGGGTTGACACCTGGCGACGATGACCTGACGAGATTACGGTATGGAAAAGTGTGCGTGCTGGCCGATGCGGACTCAGACGGTGCGCACATTGCTGCCCTCTTGTGTGCTCTGTTTGCCCAACATTTCCCCGCTCTCATCCAGTCGGGACACCTGTATGTCGCTCAGCCCCCCCTCTTTCGAGTGAAGCACGGCAGAGACTCCATCACATACCTGCACACCACGGCCGCGCTTCGTGCCTTCCTTGACTCGCTTGGCGCGCGCGCGAAATCTGAGGTTCAGCGATTTAAGGGTCTGGGCGAGATGAATGCCAGCCAACTGAGAGAAACCGTGATGCTGCCGGAGTCGCGGGTATTACTGCGCGTGCACCCCGGCGATCAAGATGCCGACATCATGCCCATGTTGTTCAACGCCCACAAATCAAAAGCCAGACGAGAGTGGTTAGAACGCCGTGGCTCCGATGTCGTGCAGTCAGCATCTGTGATTGAAACCCCGCATGACTGACGACACCAAGCGCAACGATGTCGCCCTCTCCACATGGGTTGAGCAGGCGTATCTTGAATACGCGATGTACGTCATTCTTGACCGTGCGCTTCCCTTTATTGGCGATGGCCTCAAGCCGGTTCAACGCCGCGTCTTGTACGCCATGCGACAGTTAGGGATCCGTCATGATGGCCCCTACCGCAAGGCCGCGCGCACCGTTGGTGAAACGATTGGGCGCTACCACCCACATGGCGATGCTGCCACTTATGCCTCCATGGTTCTGATGGCTCAGTCTTTCTCTGTGCGCTATCCCATGGTGGATGGTCACGGCAACTGGGGATCGGTGGATGATCCTGGTGCGTACGCTGCGATGCGATATACCGAAGCCAGATTGACCCCTTACGGCGCGCTGCTGCTGAGTGAACTGGGACCAGGAACGACGGAATTTGTGGAAACGTTTGATGCGTCGACCACGGAGCCTGTGGCATTCCCTGCCCCCTTGCCGAACGTCTTGCTCCAAGGGACTGTGGGCATCGCGGTCGGTATGTCAACTTCCATTCCGCCGCACAACGCAGGCGAAGTGATTGATGCCTGTTGTCTTTTGTTGAAGAACAAGCACGCGTCGCTCGAAGAAATCTTAGAACTGATTCAAGGACCCGATCTCCCGACGGGCGCCACGGTGGTATGCGATTCAGGTGTTTTAACTGAAGCCTACCGTACCGGCACCGGTCAAGTGCATATGCGTGCTGTGCACCATATTGAAGAAGATCGGCGACTGATCTTTACCGCCTTACCGTGGCAAAGCACGGGGCGACGCGTGGTGTCTGAGATCGCGGATGTCGTTGACAAAGAGGTCATCCCGGGACTGTTGCGCGTCAGCGATGAAAGCGACCATGCGGCGCCCGTGCGCATTGCTGTCGAGTTTGACCCGGCAGTTACCAGTGAAGCGAAGCTTCTCAAGGCGCTGTATGCCCGCACAGGACTTCAACGTGAACTGCGCATCCATCTCAATGTGATCGTGACAGGCCGCACGGCCAAGGTGTGCGGCCTGCTTGAGATCTTGCAAGAGTGGCTTGAATGGCGCATCGCCATCGTGGTCAGGCGCTCCAGCCACCGCATCACAGAAATCGACCGGCGGCGCCATCAACTGGCTGCGCTGCTGCGTGTGTTGGCGGACCTCGACACGGCCATTGCGATTATTCGCGAAGCTGATGAGCCTGACGTCGAGTTGCAGCGCGCCTTTGATCTTGATGCGGAGCAGGCCAAGACCGTACTTGATATGCGGTTACGGCAACTCCGTCGCCTCGAAGAGCTCAAGCTGCAAAAAGAGGATACAGCTCTCGCTGCCGAGCGAGCCCAACTGGAATCTCTTCTCGCGTCGCCGGCGCGGCAACGCACAGCGGTAAAACGTGAATTGCTGGCCGTGAAGAAAGCGGTGGATGTCAAGCGCCGTTCACAGATCATTGACGAGCGCGTGCGCGGAACGTCATCGAGACGGCAGTCCGTACCCAAAGAACCGATCACCATCATGTTGTCGCGCTACGGCTGGATGCGCGCCGGCAAGGGACATATGCCCGAACCCCAAGTCTCGGGATGGCGACGCGGCGACGCGTACTTACACCACGCTTATGGGCGACTTCACCTTCGCACCTCCGTGTTGACGGCTGATGGCCGCACCTTCGCTGTGGACACGACGGCGCTCCCCTCCGCCCGCGGAAATGGCGAGCCACTCTCAGCACTTGCGACGCTAGATGGTCATGCGGATTTTGTCGGTGTGGCCAATGGCCAACCTGACGATGAGATCTTAGTGGCGTCAGCACGTGGTCGAGGGCTTCGCTGCACGATGGCTGACGTGACGCCGCTCACCAAAAGAGCCAAGCGCGTCATGACACACGAGGACCATGATGTGTGCTTGGCTCCATTGCCGATCAACCCCGACGGATTGGTGGCGTTGTTAGATGGCGAGAACCACCTCCTGATCGTTGCCGCTCAAGATATCTCTCCCCGCAAGAGTGGTAAGGGCGTGAAGCTGATGCAGCTACCCGCCACCACACAGATTACACACCTCGCGTTTATCCCGGCGAATGGCACACTTGTCATTCATGCGGCCAAACGCTTTGTGCGGATTCCATGGACATCGCTCACGGATGATTGGTTACGTGGGCGCGCCACGCGCGGATTACCCATCAGTCGTTTCAAGATTGGGCGGCCGACGGACATGTCTGTCGAACCGCCCGCCAGTTGACGTGTTAGTGGGCTTCTGCCACATCCTGAATAGCGAGTTGAATATGCCCAAGCGCTTCCACTAAGGTCTCGTCATCGGTGTTGAGCGGAGGCGTCAATCGCAGCGTGCTCGTGCCGCAGGCAGACAACAACACGCCGCGCTTATTTGCCGCCTCAACCACGGGCCGGGCTTTTCCCGAGACTGGGCCGACCAAGTCGCACCCGATCAGCATCCCACATCCCCGCACATCTCCGATTAACTGAGACTTCGACATCTCTGCCAGCATGCTTTGCATGAGCTCTCCCTTGCGCGCCACACCAGCCAGGAATGATGGTTCCGCGATGATGTCTAGCGCTTTCAGCGCCACGGCACATGCCATAGGATTTCCACCAAACGTCGATCCATGGGTGCCTGGTGGCATGGAGTCAGCAATCTCTGCCCTGGTGAGTACCGCGCTGATCGGAACGCCCGCGCCCAGCGCCTTGGCGGAACACAGGATGTCAGGCTCCACCCCCAGCAACTGGTACGCATACAGCGATCCCGTACGGCCAACGCCGGTCTGCACTTCATCGTAAATCAAGAGAGCGCCCTCTGCCTTGCAGCAATCGCGAAGGGTACGCAAAAATGAGGCCGTTGCGGGACGAATACCACTTTCCCCCTGTACCGGCTCCACGATCACGCACGCCACACTTGAGTCGATTTCACGGCGCGCGGCGTCTTCATCATTAAGATCAATCTGAGCAATGGGCGACGGCAGCGGGCCGTATCCATCGACGTACGCCGGACGCCCGTTGAGCGCAATGGCCAACATGCTTCGTCCATGAAAGGAGTTACGCAACGACACTATCTTGGTGCGCTCCGTGTCACCCTTCACCCAGGCATGACGGCGCGCCAGCTTGACGGCGGCCTCAACGGCTTCGGTGCCAGAGACATGAAACAACACCCTCTCAGCAAAGGTGAGATCGGTGAGGCGCTTGGCGAGCGCAAGACCCGGCTCTGTCATCTGATAGTTCGACAAATGCCATAGCTTCTTGGCCTGTGAGGTCAAAGCCTCCACCAACGCCGGGTGGCAATGCCCGAGAGCGGAGACCGCAATGCCCGCCAGCAAATCAATGTATTCCTTGCCATCCTGATCCCAGACGCGAGATCCTTCTCCTCGCACTGGAACGAAAGGCGCGGGCCGGTAATTAGGGAATAGATAGCGATGGTAATCGGAAGCGGTCATGGGAGCGGTCATAGCACTGTTCCTAAGTCGGTTGGCGTCGCTGGCGCCAAATCACGACGCGAACAACAATTAACGTAGCACCTGCAAGGATGTACGCGCCGATTTCAAACGCGTTGCCTCGCAGTTGCCATGCGTAGTGTAGTATCGAAAACCCCATCACGGCATACACGGTGCGGTGCAACATCACCCACCGCCGGCCGAGCCGCCGACGCGCCCACTGTGTGGACGTCAGCAGCAATGGCAGGCTCAAGAGCAATGCCAATGCGCCCACAGTGATGAAGGGCCGTTCGACAATTTCGCCTACCAAACGTTGTAGATCAAGACGGAGATAGGCAATCAGCCACAACACGAAATGCCCCATCATCCAAAGCGCGGCCCCCACACCAAAGACGCGCCGCGCTGGCAAAAGCCACGGCGTTTTGACAAAGTACGCCAGCGGGCGAATGACCAGACAAATCAGCAGTATTTGCAGCGCGGTTTCGCCTGTCCCAAGGAGCCACGATTTCACGGGATCCGCCGTCTGGCCTCCAAAGACCCACCATGCTGGCACCATCACGAGCACCGCACATAGACACTCAATCCAGACCTTCTTGGGTCGCCACATACCGGCTGGGTTAGTAGTTAATGCGAAGGTTGAGACCCTTGTACATGTGCTCAACCCACTTGCTATACCCGTTGAACATCTGTGTGGGAATCCAATTTGGTTTAAAAAACGTGCTGGGAAGGCGCCGCTCTTGAGCTTGCGACCAACGGGGATGTGACACACCCGGATTCACATTGGCATAAAAACCATATTCACTTGGCGCCATATCGTTCCAGCTGTTGGGCGGCTGGCGATCCGTGAAAGAGATATTGGTGATGGCTTTGATGGACTTAAAGCCGTATTTCCATGGCACAATCAACCGCATAGGAGCGCCATTTTGCCCGGGCAATGGCTTGCCATACATGCCGACAACCATAAGCGCGAGCGGATTCGTCGCCTCATCTAACCGAAGTCCTTCCACATAGGGGTAACGCATCGCTGGGAACCACGCTCCCTGGTCTACGAGTTCATTCGGGCGCACGACCGTAGTAAATGCCACGTACTTCGCTTTCGATGTCGGTTCGAACTTCTCAATCAACTTGGCAAGCGGAATCCCAACCCAAGGAATGACCATCGACCATGCTTCCACACACCGCAAGCGATACACCCGCTCTTCGAGGGCAATCTCCGTGACCAGCTCTTTCAAGCTGACGTTCCCTGGATGTTTGCAGTGACCATTGACATTGACCGTCCATGGATATGGCTTGTAACGCCATGCGTTTTCCGCGGGTAGCGACTTAGACGCCCCGAGTTCGTAAAAATTGTTGTAGTGCGTCGCATCCCATTCCGTATTGGGTTTTGTCGACTCGTGCCAATCTTCTTCATACGTTTTGCGTGCGTTGCCGACGGCATCCCACAACCAATCGGGCGCGGGCTGCTGACGCGAATCACCTCCGCGCACACGCAGATCGGGAGTCGGACGACGACCTTCGAGCGACTCTTGAGCGCGCGCGACTTGGGCCATTGTGAATGCCCCTGTGGCACCCACAGCTCCCCGCATAAACGCACGCCGGGCGCGGTAAATTGGCTCTGGCGTCACCTTATCCATGTTTCACTCTCGCAACAACCATCGTGACCAGCGGCGAGCAAAGGTAGACGTACCCGATGAGCATCAAAACGACCGGTGGTTCAATCGAAACCAACGCCAGAGTGATCATCAAGATAACGGTGCTGCGCACCGGATGCTCGGCCACAAAAGCAGACTTTGAACTGATAAACGGAAACCGGCTCACCATCAGCAATCCTTCCACTGCGAATGTGATGGCCCCGCCAATCGCAATCCACATAGGAAGCGCCTCACCCACATACCCAAACCAAACCGCAGACCAGACGACCGTGCAGGCCAGTCCCGCCGCAGCTGTGCTGGGCAAACCTGAGAAAAAGCCAGGATGGGCAGCCTCTTTGGTGTTATATCGGGCCAGGCGAATTGCTGCTGCGGTCACATAGACAAACGCGACACCAGTGGCCACGCCGCCCAGAATATCATGAGTCCAGTTCCAAAATAACAACGCTGGAGCGAGCCCAAATCCCAGCAAGTCGCTCAAGCTGTCATACATCGCACCAAACGGCGTCGCACCGTCAAAAGCGCGCGCAATCATCCCGTCGAAGCCGTCAAGAATTCCAGCCACGACAATGGCAATGGCCGCCAATTCAAATCGTCCTGATCCGGACAACGTAATCGAGACAAACCCACAGTAAAGGGCGAGCGTGGTGACGACGTTCGGAGCCACTTTCGCTGTCCCGCGGCGCCGATCGACCAATCGCAGCAACAATCGGCGTCGACGCGGAGAACGGCGCTTCGAATCAGGAGTTGCCTCCGTTTTCTTCGCTTCTGGCCCGCTCACTGTTGCGTACTCGATTCGGGTCGCTGCCGGACGGCATCGACCGTCTCTTTATCGTCATCGGGAAGTGCAGGCCTTGACATCTGGCGTTCTGTACGGCCGGTGGCGGTACCAATCGCACCATCATCGGACCGATCGCGCATGCGGCGTTGGGCCACCGCACGTTCAGGGAGCTGCCGCAGCTGAAGCCATGCGTCATCGCGGTGCATACCCATCGGCCCCGATCTCACTACTTCCAGCACTTTCAGATGACCCACCGAACGAATACAACGATCGATTCGTCGCGCGGAGCCCGTCACCACAAAGATCACCACGGACGCTGTCAGTTCCAGAATTTTCCCGCCAAACGCGTGACAGACACGTTCAGCCTCCGCTCTTTCGTCCTGACGCTGACCGCGCACCTTGACCATGGCGCTCTCACGCCACACATCACGCGAGTCATGCAGAGTCGTGGCCGTGAGCACTCCAATCACGCTGCTAATGTCCCTGAGCAAGTGCTCAACGCGATTCAAGCGCCCTGCGACCGTCAGCGTCATCCGAAGTTCGTCTGACTCATGTGTCGGAGCCACAGATGCCGAGATCACCTTAAAGGACCACATGGCCAATGTCGAGAACACCCGCGCCACGATTTCATCATCGCGGCGAGCGAGAATCGCAAGCTGTACCCGTTGATCCATCACGTTCTCCGGAACTGGTCAATCCACATGTCACGCATTGATCCATGTGGAGAGATTTGAGCGGGGTAGACGCCCACATCACCATCGATATGCACATTCACTAGCGATGTCTCAGAACTCTCTAGTGCCGCTTGCATCGCGTCATCAAACTCAGATGCACTGCGAGCCGTCCGCGCAGTCAAGCCGTAGGCACTCATGACGTGACCGAAATCCGGCAGGGATTTTGAATAGGCAGCGTTCGCGCGGATCGCACCCCCGCCCCCATGCGCACGAGGAATGGTGTAGCCCTGTGTGCCGTTGTTGAGACAGACAATGACGATCTTGAGATCGTACTCCCGGCAGGTTCCGATCTCCATGGCGCTCATGGCTAGTGCACCTTCACCAGTGACGCACACCACGTCTCTGTCTGGCTCCGCGACTCGCGCTGCAATTGCTGCTGGCACGCCGTAGCCAATTGCGGCAAAGCCACCCGAGGTCAGCCAACGCCGAGGATTCGCGAAGGGATGGTGCTGCGCCGCCCACAGTTGAGTTCGCCCAATATCGGAGGTGAGAACGGCCTCACCTTCCGTCATGCGGTGAATCGTCTGCATGACATATTCAGGGTGAATACGCTCTGTCTCACGCGCCTTCGATTGACCTTGCGCGTGACGCACATATCGCGTGCGCCAACGCCGGATATGGCGCCACCATGGTTGCAGGCGCCCGGTGCCCGGGTGCATATAACCTCGTTGCATCAGCGCGCGCGCGATCTCCGCGGCTACGGTTTTCGCGTCACCAATGATGGGTTCATTCGGTTCGATCGTGCGCCCAATATTCGATGGGTCAGCATCGACATGAACAATCTTCGCTTGCGGAGCAAATTGTGTGGGGTCGTTGGTTAATGCTGTATCAAATCGCGTGCCGAACGCGAGGATCATGTCACTGTGATGGACTGCCAGATTCGCGGGGACGCTGCCATGCAACCCCGCCATCCCAAGCGTCAAGGGATGCTCCGCTGAGACGCCTCCTAGGCCCATCATGGTCGTCACGATCGGCATTTCCATCTGTTCCGCCAAATACGTAATCTGTGCAGAAGCATTCGACGTGACAACGCCACCGCCGACCAGTAACACCGGAGACTCAGCTTTTTCGATGACGTCACATGACCGGCGCACTGCGCGGGGGCTTCCTGCCCCGATCGGTCTGTATCCTTGGCTGAGCGCTTGCTCATCGGACGCTGGATGAATATCCACCGTCTCATTGGGGTCAGTCAGTTCTTGTGGGATTTCCACCACAACCGGACCAGGGCATCGCGAACGCGCCAGCTGAACGGCACGCATCAAAAGAACGGGAAGATCCTGATGTTTCCGGGCACGAAACTGATGCTTCGTCACCCCACGCACTGCCGCGGCAATGTCTAGCTCTTGGTAAGACCGTAATCCCACCTCTCGTGAATGAACCTGCAGCGCGATGTAGACGACGCTTATACCGTCGCGATAACTCGCCGCTAAACCAGAAAGTGCATTCGCAATTCCAGCGCCGGGACCCAGTAGCACAATCCCCACACGCCCCGTAACGCGCGCATAGGCATCGGCCATATAGGCGGCCCCAACGGCGTTTCGAGCGCTGATGCGACGAATGCCTGCGCCTGAGGCGTCCACGGCGGCCGCGAGAGAGCCAGCATCCGCCATAGCCGTGTCGAATACAACGGAAACCTGTTCTTGAGCGAGTGTTTGAACAATAGCGTCGCCGCCATTAACGTGAGGCAAAGCTCTACTGTCCTAGCTGGTCGTCAAACCGACAGACCTACTTGATCTTGTCTTCCTTGAACATGACGTGTTGGCGGATGACAGGATCATACTTGCGCATTTCCATCTTGCCAGTCATGTTGCGGCGGTTTTTCTTCGTGGTGTAGTAAAAACCTGTTTTTGCACTCGATACCAACTTGATCAGCTGAATATGCTTGCTCTTGGATGCCATGTCGTTGCCTTACTTCGTTGCACGGGTGCTGTGCTTGCGCGCAGCGATCATGAGTAGGACTGCTTCCAGTCCGTCGCGATCAATAATCTTCATCCCTGTTTTGGAAACCCGGAGGCGGACGTACCGCTTTTGGGTCTCGTGCCAAAACCGTTTGGATTGCAAATTAGGAAGAAACCTGCGGCGACGCCGGTTCTTCGCATGGGACACCGTGTTCCCTGACTGGAAACCGATTCCAGTTACTTGACACACACGTGACACTATGCGATCTCACACACCGATTTTTCCTGCCGAATTATAGGGAAACTCCCTCTGTGCTTGCCCACGCGTGGCAAACTTCTTTCAACAAACGTGCTGCAGCGACACCGTCAAGAATTCGGTGGTCGTACGTTAGCGACACAGGAACCAAGCTCCGAACCGCAAATCCGCCGTTTGCAGGGACCACGGCATCGGCAATTCCGGAGATACCCAAAATGCCGGCTTGGTCGCCATTGATAAGTGGCGTGAAGTGCCCACCAGCGGCCGCACCAAGTGACGACACGGTGAATGTCCCACCTCGCATTTCTGCGGCGGATAACGTCCCTGCTCTGGCTCGTGCCGCGAGGTCTGTAATCTGCCGAGAGATGTCAAACAGTCCCAGGGTATCCACATCACGCAACACAGGCACAAGTAAGCCGTTTGGGGTGTCGACAGCGATCCCAATGTGGACATACTCACGAACGACGAGCTGCGTATTGATCGCGTCGTACGCCGAGCAGGCATCGGGACGACTCTTCAGGACCCGAGCGAGCGCTTGCACCGCAAACGCCAGCGGTGATAACTTCACCCCTTCCTTTGCTGCAGATGCCTTCAGTGCCTTGCGAAGCACTTCCACATCCGTCACGTCCGCATGGTCACACTGCGTCACTTGAGGAATGGTCGACCAGTTGGCGCTCATGCGCGTCACGGCCACTCGCCGTGCGCGGGACAAGCGCTCCGTCCTCACAGGACCAAACGCTGCAAGTTCAGACTCGCTATCACCAGCATCGCTTGGCACGTGCACTGGCGCGCTTTCCACCATCCCTTTTCCTTGACTGTGATCCACGCGAGCCTCAACGGCTTGCTTCACATCATCAAGACGGATGCGATGACGAGGACCTGTCGGCTCAACTGTCTGCAGCGACACCCCGAGTTCACGCGCAAGACGCCGCGTAGCGGGGCCCGCATTAAGCGGCGTCCCGTCATGGGCCTGCGATGTCACATCTGTCGTTGCATCAGCTTCATCCGGCGTTGAGCTCACCACTTCTGCCGCCGCGGAGCTTGTCATGACTTCAACAGCGGGTGCGGGGCTTATCGTCTCTGGGGATGGTTCGGTCACCGCCTCTTCAGAGGGTGCACTCTCGCCCGTCTCAATCGCGCACAACTGTCCGCCAACGACCAAGGCTTCTCCCACAGCCACCTTCACTTCCGTGACGACACCAGCATGTCCGGCTGCCACATCCAAGCTCACTTTGTCAGATTCAACCAACACGATAGGCGTGTCTTCGCTGACGCGATCGCCAACATTAACAAGAACTTCCGCGACTTCTGGCGCATCTCCGTCACCAAAATCCGGAACGAGTGTGTGTACGACTGCCATGCCTGTCTCTATCGTTGAAAGGGTGGAGGTAAGTCTCGATGAGGTGCCAGCGTTGCGATCGCGCGCTCAGCATCATCAGGAGAGTATTCGCCGTGTGCGGCCAACGTAGACAACGTGGCAGCAACCACGCTGCCTGCATCCACCTCGAAGAACTCGCGCAACTTCGCCCGCGTGTCGCTTCGGCCCCATCCGTCGGTGCCCAGCGCCACAAACGGTGCACCCGCCACAAACGGCGCAATCATGTGCGGCCAGTCTGAGACCCAGTCGCTACTCGCGATCACAGGACCCACACCTTTGTTTAACTGGCGCGTCACCCAGGCTTCACCACCCGGCCGCGAAGGATGGAGGCGCTGTTCGCGTTCGACGCGCAACGCTTCACGGCGCAATTCCGAAAAACTCGTAGCCGCAAAGACATCGGCATAGACACCGTACTGCTGCTCCAAGATACGAGCCGCTTTGAGAACTTCACGCAGCATGACTCCAGAGCCGATGAGCCGCACCCGGGGGCCATCACCATGAGGTGCTGCCGATGCCAAGTACATGCCGCGTCGCACACCTTCAATGACTTCGGAGTCATCAGGCATCGCCGGCTGAGCGTAGCGCTCATTGGCCACCGTCATGTAGTAAAACTCGTTGATGCCCTGATCAATCATCCGGGAAATCCCGTGGTGCGTGATCACGGCCGCTTCCCAGCCGTACGTGACGTCATAGCAGCGACAGGAAGGAACCTGCGCCGCCAGTACATGTGAATGACCATCTTGATGCTGCAGCCCCTCACCATGAAGCGTGGTACGACCTGAAGTGCAACCAATCAAGAACCCGCGCGCCAGAGCATCGCCTGCCGCCCACCATTGGTCCAGCGTGCGCTGCGCGCCGAAGATGGAATAAAACAGATAGATCGGAACCATCGGCTTGCCGGTGTGAGACCAGCTAGTCGCCAGCGAGGTCCAGCTTCCCATGGAGCCTGCCTCGGTGATCCCCTGTTCGAGGATCTGCCCGTCTTTTGTCTCTTTGTAGAAGATCAATTGACCCGCATCTTCCGGAGCGTATTTCTGTCCTTCACAGGAATAGATGCCCATTTGCCCAAAGAGCCCTTCCATCCCAAACGTCCGGGCTTCGTCCGGAACGATCGGCGCAATGCGCTCCCCAAATTCGGGGATTTTTGCCAGCTGCCCAATCAGACGGACAAACGCCATTGTGGTGGACGCTTCGCGATCGCCGCTTCCGCGCGTGACCCCCGCGAATGCGGCATGGTCGAGATCTGGTGTGGGGAGCTTGTCGTACGTCTTCGATCGCACCGGCGCAGGTCCGCCAAGCGCGGCCCGATGGTCCATCAAATACTGATGTTCCACCGATCCTGGCTCAAGCGACACGAACGGCAATGAGTCCAGATCAGCATCCGCTACCGGGATTTCAAACCGATCGCGTATCGACCGAATATCGTCCGTTGTGAGGTGCTTCAACTGGTGAATGCGATTGCTCGCCTCAGGAGAGCCCATGCCATAACCTTTGACGGTATGGAACAGAATGCACGTGGGCCGCCCATTTTGCAATGAGACCGCCTGCTGGAAAGCTGCATGGATCTTCCATGGATCGTGTCCACCGCGATTCAGCGAATAGACTTGCTCGTCTGTCAGATGCGACACACGCTCCAAGACGTCGGGGCTTCGCCCGAAGAAGTGTTCGCGGGTGTATGCGCCGCCTTTGGCCTTGTAGTTTTGAAGATCACCATCGACCACCTGGTCCATGAGATCTTGCATTTGGCCGTCCGTATCTTTGGCAAACAGCGGATCCCAATGACGACCCCACACCACCTTGATGACATTCCAGCCTGCGCCGCGATAGGCTTCTTCCAGTTCTTGGATGATCTTGCCGTTACCGCGCACCGGGCCGTCTAAGCGCTGCAAATTGCAGTTCACCACAAAGAAGAGGTTGTCTAACTTCTCGCGGGTCGCCTTCGTGAGCGCCCCCATGGCTTCTGGTTCATCCATTTCGCCATCGCCGCAAAAACACCACACCCTGCGATCAGGGTCATTGACGATGCCCCTGTTTTGAAGGTATCGAAGCGTTTGCGCGAAGTACACACCGGTGATGGGTCCCAGTCCCATGGATGCCGACGGCATCTGCCAGAACTCAGGCATCAGCCGCGGGTGCGGGTAAGAACTCAGGCCCCGCCCCGTGACCTCACGCCGAAAGTGCTCAAGATGGTCACGTGTCAAGCGTCCTTCTAGAAAGGCGCGGGCATACACTCCGGGTGATGCATGCGCTTGATAGAAGGCGACATCGCCTTTTCGGCCGTCGGCATCGCCGCGGCAGAAGTGGTTGGCAAACACATCCAAGATGGTGGCAAGCGAGCTAAACGTTCCAAGGTGTCCCCCGAGTTCGCCCCACTCTTTGTTGTCGTTGGCACGCAAGACCATGGCCAATGCATTCCAGCGGGTGAGCGATCGAATACGCCGCTCAATCGCGTTATCACCGGGGTATTCCGGTTCTCGGTCAACGGGAATCGTGTTGCGAAATGGCGTGGTGAGCGAAACGCCCCCACTCCCGCCGGTCGATTCGACCAATCGAGTCTTGAGCATGGACACAAGAGCTTGGGCCCTTTCTGTTCCGCTGTGGTGCAAGACGCCATCCAAGGCCTCTCGCCACTCGACAAATTCTTCCCGGTCGTCCGTATTTGTTCCCCAAATGAGCTCTCAAGTGATGAGAGCGTGAGCCGCTGAGTGCGATTATAGGAACGGCCGACCGTCTGAATTTCATAATTCCAGAGATGACACCTTTGTAATCCTGCTGTGGCCGTCAACTACGACGATATTGATCAGGTGATCCTGAGAGAAAACCTGAGTATCTCCCCTGCTGAAATGCACGGCGCGATCGCAGCGGCGGTCTCGCAGATGAAGGATGACGAGCGTGCCTTTGACCTCGTCCGCGAAGCGCTGCCTGACGTTAACCAAGCGTCGTCGTCGCTGCGCAATGTCCTGCGCAGCATCACCGAACAAACACGGCAAGACCTTGAGGCGCCGGACCTCACCTTTGAGCTAGCGCTCCCAGACCCTGACGATGAAGAAATTGCGGTCTGTGCGCTTGAACTTCAACAGTGGTGCTCAGGCTTTTGCAAGGTGATGCCGGAAGTGCCACCACACAAAAAGCCGGCGAAAGCGCCGCTGGTGAACGACGATGAGCTTCTGTCAGACCTACGAGACATTTCATTTGCGGAATACAAACCAGGTGAAGAACCCGATGAAAACGACGTGATGACGCTGACTGAGCATGCCCGCGTCTGCGTGTGCACGCTCTACCTCAGCGTGCTGCGTCCGGACGCTCCAACGTCGTGACGTCAGTGAACAAGACGTCGATCGCGGTCTCGGGAAGCGGATGGTCTGCGGCGTTTTGCGCTCTTGTGCTCTCGCGGGCCGGATGTCGCGTCGTGCGCATCAACCACAACCGCGGACCTCGCTCGATGACGATCACACTGTCGTCGTCCACGTTGGATATCTTGCGCAAACACGATGTGACATTAAGTTCACAAACACCGATCACCTCGCTGGGGCATGCAGATATGCGCACCGGCACTGAGATGGCGTGGTCCGGCGCGCGCGGAGCCATCGGTGCCTGCGCCGATCTCGCGGAGCTCGTGAATGTCACCGAAGCCTCCGTTTCATCGGATGACATTGACACCCTCTTGGGACCAACGACTGTCACTTCATCTCACCGCAATGGCGTGACGTTGTGCCATGACGGCGAGACGCGCAAGGTTGATGCTTTGGTCATCGCCGATGGGTCTCAATCACAGCTCAGCCAAGCGTTGGGGTTTCGATGGACAGTCATGTCGCCGGTTCGCTATGCCGCCACAGGATGGGTGACGTCTGAAAAGCCACACGGTGGCCGCGCCATGCAATGGGCCAACGGCCCCTCCATGTGGGCCCTGCTGCCGACCGCGAAGCCCACGGTTTCTTACCTCATCCGATCGACGGACAGCCAACGAGAAGCCTCTGACTCTTGGGATCTCCAGTCACGAAATCACCGATTACTTGAAGCCGTGGTCAGCAGTGAAGTCGGATCCGTGCTCGACATTGATAAGCCGGTGCATCATCGCTTAACCACCGGACACGCAGCGCACGCCGGCCGCGGGCGTGTGTGTGTCATCGGCGACGCCCTGCACACGCTGCACCCTTTCGTCGGCATGGGCGCGAACTGCGCCGCTGCGGATTGCACGGCACTCGCTCAAGAAATCATGCGCCACCGTGGCCGCGACTTGTCTGATGCCGTTCAGCGTTATGCGTCCCGCCGCGCCGCAGATGCCAAGATACTGGGATATGGACTTCGTGGATTGATGAGCATGATGCGATGGAATGACCCACTCGGCACATCGGTTCGGAGAATCGGTCAACGCCTGACTGCATGCGATCCTATGAAAAAGCGACTGGCCGAGTTTGCCGGGTCATGGGCCTCATGATGGTGCCGTCACGATGGCTGTTGGTCAGTTGCCTTGCAGTGATGAGCAGCTTTCTGTACGCAGAGCAAGGTGGCAACTACGAAGTGTGGGGAGATGCCGAAGTGCATCACATCGTGATGCCGTCACTGAACGTGACCCCAGATATTGCTCGCGCACACCAGCTGCCGCGATCTTCCGCGGTTGGATACGTGATCGTATCAGTCGTCAAGCCGGGCACGTGGCCACCGGAGCACGTTCCGATTGAGGTTAGTGGCCGCGCCACCAATTTGCTGCAGCAAAACCAAGATCTCCCGTTTCAAGCGGTGCATGAGCCGGGGGCGGTCTACTACATTGCGCCCATTCGCGGGATCGATGAAGAACACATGAGAGTCGCGCTGACAGTGCGAGATCAACGGCAAGAAGACCGTCAAGATGACTTGACGGTGAAGTTTAACTGGGAGTTTTACGGTGAGTAACGACAAGTTGGGGACGTTTGCGCTGGCGACGGGTAATGTCGGCAAGATTGCGGAGATGACCGAGTTTTTGATGAACTTTGGGATTACGACCATCACCACCACCGCGCTGCAAAGCGAGCTTCCTGAAGAAACGGGTGACACGTACGAAGAGAACGCCATCCTCAAGGCAAAAGCCGTCGCCGAAACCAGCGGCTTCTGGACGATTGCCGATGACAGTGGCATCGAAGTGGAGGCCCTCAATAATGCGCCTGGCGTGAGAAGCGCGCGATACGCCGGCGAAGATGCGACCAGCGAACAAAACAACCAACGGCTGCTCTCAGAACTGGGAAAGTGCGATGATCAGAAAGGCCGGCGCGCTCGGTTTCAATGCGTCATCGCACTGGCACTTCCGTCGGGGCTAACGCACCTCTGCCGCGGCGAGTGGGCCGGCGTCATTGCGTCTGAACCGCAAGGCTCCCAAGGGTTTGGGTACGACCCCATCTTCATACCAAATGGGCAAACAGAGACGGCCGCGATGATGTCGTCGCACCAAAAGCTTCAGCACAGCCATCGCGGCGAGGCGCTTCGGGAGTTGGCGGAGCTGCTGGGCCACTACCGCAAGTGATCTAATGCGCGATATCGGCGCCTACATCCACATTCCATGGTGCGTGTCTCGCTGCGGGTATTGCGACTTTAATGCCCATGTGGCACCAGGCAAACTACCGGTGCGCCAGTACGTGGATGCCCTCATCGCTGACATGGACGAGACGCTCAAGCACCCTCACTTCCATCGCCCCGAAGGACGCGTAATAACCACGATCTTCTTCGGCGGCGGGACGCCGAGCCTGTTCCCCGCTTCGGCGATCGGAGAGATCCTGACAGCGCTTCGCGCTCGCTTTGACGTCGCTGCGAATGCGGAAGTGACGATGGAAGCTAACCCGTCCTCAGCGCTCACGCCAGAGGCCTACCGTGAGGCTGGCGTGACGCGCCTATCCATCGGCGTGCAGTCACTGCAACCGTCGCAGCTTCACACCCTCGAACGGGCACATGGGCCAGAGGAAGCGCTGCGGTGTATTGACGGCGCACTCAGCGCGGGGTTTGATAGCGTCAATGTCGATCTGATGTACGGACTTCCCGATCAAACCGCAGCCAGTGCGCAAGCCGATCTGGAAGGTGTGCTCGCAACCGGGGTGCCGCACGTTTCGTGGTATCAACTAACGATTGAACGTAATACCCCTTTTTGGAAACTTCCGTTATCACTACCCGGCGATGATTCGATGGATGCCATTGAAGAGATTGGCCACCGCACGCTACGCAACGCTAGGCTGGAATCGTACGAGATTTCCGCGTGGTGCCAGCCAAATCACGAATGTCGTCACAACCTCACATACTGGAATTTCCGGGACTACATTGGGCTAGGCGCTGGCGCACACGGGAAGCTATCTGCGCGCGGTGATATCGTGCGGACGGTCCGCTACCGCCGCCCTGCGACGTATATGAATGCCACTCAAAAAATGACATCGCAGGCACACATTCCTCGCGAGGAGCGCATCAGCGAATTCATGATGAATGCACTGCGATTAAACGCGCCAGTTGATATCGCTGGCTTTGAGGAATCGACAGGCTTCAATGAGTGTGATTTACTGGATGCGATGAAAGAACCGATTGCGATGGGTTTGTGGGATAGCAAAGCTAATACACCGTCCGCGCTTGGCATCCAGAATCTAGACGATCTGCTTGGGATGCTTGTCTAGTTACACGCTTTCAGTGCTGTGAAACAGCTTTCGCCATACTCTAAGTGAGCTTATCTTTGCATAAGCTACAATGCTGGGAACATAATCTCTGGCCATCAAATGACTGCGCTACGGTACTTTCCTACGTACTCTCAAAAGGAAAATGTTGTCACTAACAATACTATTCAGTTATTCAGCTTCTTCTATCATCGTTACCCACAAAAGGCTCAACGAGTAATCGATGATATCCTTGGCGACGAGGAGATTATTTCCGGACTTGAATTTTCCTTGCAAGAGAGAAAGGAATACAGTGTACCGGATGCCCGAATATCTCAACAATCATTCAGTATATTCTTCGAAGCAAAACTC
Source organism: Gammaproteobacteria bacterium (assembly GCA_965209235.1). Taxonomy (GTDB): domain Bacteria; phylum Pseudomonadota; class Gammaproteobacteria. The sequence continues at coordinate 189,546 of OZ242382.1, forward strand.
TCCGGTCAGCTAGATCGCAGTCAAATGACCAGACATTTCATGTCTCTAGAACAAGGCCCCGAAGGTGAAGGAGGTATCTATCTCATCGGACTCACTAAGTCACCTATATCAGCAGTCGAGAAAGAAGAGCTTGAGAAGGAAGGGAAAGGATATGGTGTTTCGTTCAAAGCCATCACCTTCGAACAGCTTGAAGGTGTTTTTCGTGAGAGTTGCGCACCTCATGACACTGAACTGATAGGGATTGTGGATGATTACCAAAATTTCCTACAGAGCAACAACCTGTGGTCCGAGAAGGGTGACATAATGCGAGTGATTGCTTGCGGCACTTCAATTCACGAAAATGCGAAACATAGGATCTATTTCTGCCCCTCAGGTCGTTCATCCATGGTTGGGGCACAGTTTTTCGGTCTATACAAAGAAAAGTGCGTCCATCATGTATGCGTCGTCGAGAAGGTGATAGTTGGTAAAGTCTCGACTGCGAATAAGGATACCCAAGAATTCATCGGGCACTACGAGTACGGCGGCGAAGAGCAAACGCCGCTAGACGCTACTGACTGTGAGCGCATTATGGGCATTATCGCAGCTTGCGAGTATTACCCGAACTTAGGAAAAACGGAACATCGCTACTACCTCTTTGGCAGCGTTGAGGAGACTAAGTTCAGGAAAAGAACACGAGGCGGTGTGCAGGGCACGCGCTTACTAAATCTGAGTAACTGGCTGGACTACGAAGATCCTCATAAAGTCTACGATGCATCCAATGTTGCTTCAGAGCTTAAGATCTGTTCTTTTGGGAACAAGGGCGACGATGGTAAGGATAGCGCAGCGCAAGATTAACAGCTACATAGTGCCTCCATCTTGCATTCTCAAATGCCCCTTCTGACGACCCCTTACTAGAGGTGAGTATTGGGTGCACGGATCCTTCGAGGACTGAATTGTGCTCTAATGATAATTTCAAAAGAGGCAATCGGAAAATAAGCGGCACACCAAATTCACTTTCTGTGGAAATCGCTCAAAATACCCAGGCAATCAATCTAGGAATTTTCCTGCAGATGCTGTGTGGGTGTCGAAAAAGAAAGTCATCTCAAGCAATAAAAATCGGAATCATATATCTTGGCGTAAACTGAGAACAAGTTATACCATCTGCGTAGATCAAAGCTATTTTGAGCCAATAAGCCAGAACGATAGCATCACTAAGAACACACCAAACATTCCCGCTAATACTCCTCCGAGCACCCAGATCTTTATCTCCACTAAATCGCGTTTTGTTGCCAAATGGGCCATCGTTGCTTCGATTCTCGCTACCCGTTCATTGAGATCACCGTCCCGACCGCCACCTGAACTCCCTCCGGAGGTGGGAGGAGGAGCCATCTTCAAAGGAGGGCTAGGTGGCATTATTCCGCAACCACTCCCAGAGCCCTGGATCTGCAAAGCCAGCGTATCCACTGCCTAAGACAAACACAGCTCCTGCGGCCTTTCCATCTACGTCTACACCCACATCCTTTGCTAGATCTGCTGAGAGACCTTCATAAGATACCGCATAGGTCAACGAGGACACCTGATGGTGCTGGATACCCTTGGCTACCAATTTTTCAGACACTGAATGTGAGCTGGCCTCGCTCTCAAGAGCCACGATGAAGAGAGACAACGCTTTCCTGTTTAGCCGACACCCTGTGTGCCATTATATCGTCGCCAAGAAGCGGGGACGATACTTCTGGAACCCGTTGGAATGGCTACCACACGTTAGCAATAGTGCGTTAGCGTGATTTAGATCACACTAACGCATACACCCAAGCCAGTAAACAAGCGACGCTAAGGACATTTCGGCAGCGAGATCAAAATCATAGCTTTTGCAGACTTATCGCGGACTGTTTTTAGGTGCTTTCCAGCAAACCTAGCACGCAATCAATCACCAGCAGCCACGAACAGTTGAACAAGAATGTTCTTCGAATTACTAATCAACCGTATCTCAACAATAAAGTAGCGAAAGACATGACAATCAGTTGTGGTGAATACCATAACTTCCCCATTACTCTCGCGGTAGCGGGAGATTAAATATCCGTGCCTTTCGAATGAAGGTGATATTAGTCAAAGTGCGATATTGCCTCTCGTTGACATCCCACGGATACGATCGCACAGGGACGCGATCGCGCTTGTCGTGTCATGGGGTTAGTCACCCACGTTCACACAAGTTGTTGGTCCGATTATGCGATTGCCATCGATACCACTGGGGGTTTCGAAATGGTGTAGAGACACTTCAAAGAGATTGTGTGGCACGCCTGGAAGGATTCGAACCTCCGACCGCCTGGTTCGTAGCCAGGTACTCTATCCAGCTGAGCTACAGGCGCACATCACCGAATTCTAAGCCATCTCGACTAACGTTGCATTCGCGGTGCCGCCACCTTCGCTCATCGCTTCAAGCCCGCGGCGACCGCCGCTCTTCTTCAGCGCGTAGACCAGCGACACCATCAGGCGCGCTCCCGTGGCTCCAATCGGGTGTCCAATGGCCAATGCACCGCCATTCACGTTGAGCTTCTCGGGATCGCCTTGCATGTCATTGAGCCAAGCCATAGGCTCCGGCGCAAATGACTCGTTGATCTCATACATATCCAGCTCGTCCATCGTCAGGTTGGACCGCTTCAACAGGGCGCGCGTTGCCAAGATGGAACTGCACTGCGCAGTCATCGGATCGTCTCCGGCCACTGCGAACTGCCTAATCTCTGCCAGCGGAGGCACCCCACAACGCCGCAGACCGCGTTCATTCACGATGAGAAGCGCTGCCGCGCCATCGGCGGCATAGCTCGCTGTGCCGCGCGTGAGCAACCCATTCTGTGTCAACGGGTCCAGTGATGCCAGTTCGCCCGCGCTAAAAGGATGCGTAACCCCTTCATCATCAAACAACGTCGTCTCATCGGCATCGTCTAATCCGGTAATTGGCACGATCTCATCGCGAAACGCACCCGAATCAGATGCAGCGAGCGCACGCTTGTGGCTCGCGAGGGAATAGTCTTCCAGCGCGTCACGACCAAAACCGCGATCCTTGGCCAATCTCTCGGCGCAGGATGAGTACGACACACGTAACCCGGGGTAACGGTGGCACATGGCTTTGCTCTTATACGCGCGGCCGTTTTCTGAATCGCAGCCAATACGCGCACGATTGAGTTCGTGCGATGCCGACATCACTTCAACCCCACCGGCAATCACAGCATCTTGGCATCCGGACATCACGGCTTGAGCCGCAAACTGAATAGCTTGAAGTGAGGAACAGCACTGACGATTCACAGTCGTTCCCGACACATGAGCCGGTAGCTGAGATGAGAGGACCGCACGGCGCGCCACGTTGGCGGCCTGAGCATCCACTTGATTGGCACAGCCGAGGATGACGTCCTCGACAGCGTCAGGCGCGATGCCTGCGCGTGCCACAACTTCGTCAATGACGATCGATCCCATGTCAGCAGGATGCCATTGCCGAAGCGCACCACCACTCACTCCGCAGGGCGTACGGCACGCCGCTACGACGTATGCCGCACCCATAAGAGACTGGTCGCGCAGGGTGCAGAACGGCCGACATTTTACCTGCCAGTCCCTCGCGACGACTAGAATTCCGATTGCCAGTACTGCCCTGCCCCATGGCTGACCACAACACCGGCATCGCACGGATTGCGAGCTCTGCGGGTTTCCGCACTTTTCTTGGCGCCGCGCCTGCTTGGTATAAGTGGACGCTTCTCGGATTCCTCGTTGGAAACCTAGCGCTTTACTTTGGTGTCCGCGCGATCGCGGGACCTGAAGCCGCCGGCTTTATTACAGGCTGGGCCTTCTTGGTCGAGTTCATCTTCACCCTAGCGATGAGCCTCAAGTGCCACCCGCTTCCCGCGGGCGGCATGCTCGTGTTAGAAGCCGTGGCCATGGGTCTGACATCTGCGGATCACGTGTATCACGAGGTGCAAGCACACCTATCCGTGTTGCTGCTGCTCACGTTTATGGTCGCAGCGATTTACTTCCTGAAAGATCTGCTACTCGTCATCTTCACGCGACTGGTGTTGGCGATCCCCAACAAGCGCGCCTTATCTGTCGTGTTTTGTGCGACAGCGGGACTGCTGTCTGCCTTCTTAGACGCACTGACCGTCATGGCCGCCGTCATTGCCGTGGCCGTTGGATTTATCCACATCTTCGATGCGGCAGCGGATCGACTGGCTCCATCGTTTGCCCGCCGTGGCGTGCGTCGATCAAGCCACGTCGCGAGAACGCGGCGCATCCACGTGCTCGATCAATTCCGCTCGTTCCTGCGCGGCCTCGTCATGCACGCGGCGGTGGGAACCGCACTCGGCGGCGTATGCACGATGGTGGGTGAACCGCAAAACCTGATGATCGCAGAAGCGGGCGGATGGAGCTTCCTGCATTTCATTGCGGTCATGGCTCATGTCACCGTTCCTGTCTTCATCAGTGGCTTGTTGCTGTGCTGGGTTTTGGAACGTCAACGTTGGTTTGGCTTCGGCACAGAGATGCCCACCGAAGTTCGTCAAGCCCTGCAAAACGACTATGACAAACGACAAGCTGAACGCTCCGATGTCCAGCGCACTCAACTGCAAGTGCAAGCGATTGGTTCTATCTTGCTGTGCATTGGATTGATCGTGCACGTGGCCGAAGTCGGATTAATCGGATTGGCCATGATGATCCTGGTGACGGCCGCAACCGGTGTCATTCAAGAACACAAGATCGGTCCGGCATATGAAGAAGCCATGCCTTTTGCAGCGTTACTCGTGGTGTTCTTTGCCCTGATCGCTGTCATCGCTGATCAAGGTCTGTTTGCCCCGGTCACCCAGCTGGTGTTTTCGGTCGGTGAGGAGTTCCGCGCCCCCCTCTTATTCATCTCCACGGGTGTGTTGTCCGTGATTTCGGACAACGTGTTCGTGGCTGGTGTGTACGTCGCGGAACTGCAAAACGTCCGTCATACGCTCACGACCCCTGAATATGAAGCCCTCTTGGTCGCGATCAATACCGGAACCAATATTCCGTCGGTCGCCACGCCGAACGGGCAAGCAGCCTTCCTCTTCCTGCTCACATCACACGTCGCTCCGCTCATTCGTCTCTCATACGGACGCATGGTCTACATGGCACTCCCATTTGCGGTTCTTCTGACGCTCGTGGCGTTAACCATGACTGTTATCTGACATGCCTGAGTTCGCGGTCGCACCGATGGTGCGCCGCACGGATCGCATCTTCCGGCGGATTTATCGTCCGCTGTCTCGCCATGCGGTGTTCTATAGTGAGATGCAAGTTGCAGCTTCACTCGTGCGGCGACCTCCCGAGCAAACACTAGAACGGGAGGAAGACGATCCCGTCATCCTTCAAATCGCCGGCACAGACCCGGGCGCGCTGTCAGCATCGACGGCGTTAGGCGAAGCCTACGGGTACGCCGGGATGAATCTCAACTTTGGCTGCCCGAGTAAGTCGGCTCGCAAGGGCGGCTACGGTGCCATTCTGATGAATGATGCGCCAGCCGCCGCGCAAGCGATGGAAGCTGTCGCGAGAACCACGGCTCTCCCTGCGACGGCAAAAATCCGTCTTGGCACAGGCGCCAGTGATTTCCCGATCGTGGACTTTGTGCAACGCCTGATTGATAGCGGCGCGTCAGGCATTTTGGTGCACGCACGGCATGCCATTCTTGCCAAAGGGTTTACCACCCGTAACAACCATGCCATACCGCCGCTGGACTACGATGCTGTGGGCCGCCTCGTCGAACGTTTTCCAAAGACCGCGTTCTGTCTCAATGGCGGCTTGGCCTCCCCTGCCGATGCGCTGCCCCACGCCAGACGCATTGGATCTGTCATGCTGGGACGAGCCATGTATTCCGATCCGCTTCAACTCTGGGACGTCGATGAGATGTATGCCGGCGAAGCGTCCCCGAGCCGCGAAGCGTGCAAGGCCGAGATCACCAAGCGCGTGCATGCGGAAATGGAACGTGGCGTCCCAGGCACGTTGCTCGGGCGCCATCTCGCTGGCACGGCACTCGGACACCCTCATGCCAGTCGGTTACGACTAACAATGATTGAAGGCAGCGAGACGCAACGTCTCGAAGCCCTCGATGCAGCGCTCACTTGGCAATGTGACAATCGCCCATCTCCCGCCACACCGGTAGCCACCGCATGACAACACGCCGGATTTTGGTGACCAGTGGTCTGCCGTACGCCAATGGTCCCCTGCACTTAGGACATGTCCTTGAGGCGATTCAAACCGATGCGTTTGCGCGCTTTCAGCGGCTTCAGGGGCATGAATGCTTGTACTGCTGCGCTGAGGATTGCCACGGATCCCCGGTGATGCTCAAAGCGGAAGCTATGGGATTGACGATTGATGAACTGCTCGCACTCGCCGAGCGTTCACACCGCGCCACCTATGATCGTTTGGGCATCGAGTTTGCCAGTTATCTGCGCACCCACAGCCCCGAAAACGAGGCTCTTGTCCAATCGATGTGGCAGTCGCTGTGCGATCATCCGAGTGACTTGGTGGCCGAGCGAGACATTGAGCAGGCCTACGATGCCACGCGCGGCATGTTCTTGGCGGATCGGCAAATCTTAGCCACCTGCCCGCGGTGCGGGGCAATCGATCAATACGCGGACTTGTGCGAAGTGTGCGGCGCCACCTATTCCACGACTGAAGCGAGCGATGTGCGCAGCGCACTCTCGAATACGGTCCCCGAAGTGCGCCAGTCGCGTCACCTACTGATCGACCTGAGCAAGCTCAAAGACGCGCTTCACCAGCACGTACATACCGGTGATGTCCCCGACTCGCTGCTCACTGGGTTGTCTGCAGCTTTCACCTCAGATCCCAGTGCAAATGCGCTGCTGCAAGGCGATAGGTCGTCCGCCCCGCAGCGCTCCGACATGGTGATGCAATTGGCACAGCATGTGGCCCCCGAAGCGAGTGACGTTCTTCCTTTGGATGCCATTGCCAATGTGGTGATTGAACGCGCGAACCGCGCCACATCAGGACAGGATCGCGATCAACTCTTCGCAGTCGCGCACCGCTTGCAATCCCAAAAGCCGCAAGCAGACTCGGTGCTAATGAAGCTCAACGAGTGGCTGAAAGGCGAGCTTAAGCCATGGGATGTGAGCCGCGATTCGCCGTATTTCGGCATCCCGATTCCCGGACAACCCGGCAAGTATTTCTATGTGTGGCTAGATGCTCCGATCGGATACTTTGCGGCTCTGCAATCCGCGCTTGGCGGCGCGGATGCGCTGAAAGAGTGGCTCGACCCCAACAGCGATGTCGAGATCCATCATGTGATCGGCAAAGACATCGTGTATTTCCATTGCCTGTTTTGGCCCGCCGTCCTGTCAGCCGCCAGCTGGAAACGACCGACGCGTGTTCATGTGCACGGGTTTATCACCGCCACAGGCGGCGCCAAGATGTCCAAGAGCGCCGGAAACGCGATCTCAGCGGATGCCCTGACCAGCGCTGTTCCCGTGGACTTCATCCGCTTCGGCCTCGCCTGCCGGCTTGGGCGCGGCATTCAAGATGTCGAGTTTTCGGTTGACGACTTGATTGCCCGATGCCATTCAGACTTGGTCGGGAAACTTGTCAATATCCCCTCTCGCTGCGGCGCCTTGCTCTCGCGACTTGACGCGCGCCCCTCGCTGACCAGCGGCGAAGAGCTTCTCGCTCAATGGGATCAATCACCATTTGCCGAATGCTTTGACGCACCATCACAGCATCTTCAAGGGTCCGATTACTTGACTGCGACTCTACGGCGCAAGGCCTGCGGATACCATCCCTTTACCTACGAAACGCCAGATTTGGCGAACGTGGTGACCAACGTGATGAAATGTTGTGATGCGATCAACACCGTGCTGGCCGCGACCGCACCGTGGAAGATGATGGCAGACGATCCCGAAGGCGCGCGCACCATCTTGACCCATGCGCTGGCGCTGTACCGCGTCGTCATGTTGCATATATCGCCCATCGTGCCAGATTTACAAGCGCGCTCCGATGCTTGGCTGGGAGTCTCTGCGCTGCGTCTCCCACAAGAGCCTGATGGGCTGACGCTTCCTGCCAGCGGCATGCCACCGTTTGTTGCAGAATGGTTGAAGCAACAGTCACACCTGCTGCCTGACACTATTCCTCCCTATGCGCCGCTCTTAACGCGCCTCAAACTGGATGATGTTCATCACGCGCTGAACGAGGCCCAGAGCCAGCCCACACCCTTTGACATTCCCACGGAGACTTAAGTGGATCAACCAGAACACATCACGATCGATACCTTTGCAGCCGTTGATCTGCGCGCCGCGCGCGTCTTGGAGTGTGAAGAGCCGGAAGGCTCGCGGGCGCTTCTTCGATTTGTTGTCGATCTCGGCCCCATGGGCGAACGACAGATCTTTGCTGGCATCAAAGAGTTTTACGACCCCAAAGAGCTGATTGGCTCGATGGTCGTTGTGGTGGCCAACCTCACACCCCGAAAAATGAAGCTCGGCGTCTCTGAAGGCATGATCTTGTGCGCCGGCGACACACCGAAAGTTGTTCGCGCAGATGGCGCTGCGCCAGGCTCGCGAATTCGCTAGTCGTTCGCTCGCAACTCATCGGCCAGCCACGAGAGTGACGCCGGCAGACGCCTCAAGTCGCGCGGCCCAATAGAAGCGGCCACGAGATGCGAGGAGCGTGCAAACCGCTCCGCGCGCCGGGCATACGCGGTATCGAATAAGGCGGCAGCTTCACCCGGATCGAGGTGCTTGACACACGCCAGATCCCAGTCTGCGCTGCCTGTCATCACCGCCTCCATATGCACGGCGTACGTGGGATCATCCGTGACCGAGACCCACCACGCACCGGGCTGACAACACGGCGTCAACGCCGCTGCCAACGACTGTGAGACCAAACGACGATCGTGATGCTTACGCTTGGGCCAGGGGTCTGGATACAACATCTGCACGTAGGTGACCGATGCCTGAAGCGCCGGCGATTGCAGCACGGTGCGCACGTCATGCTGCACGGCCACGATGTTATTCAGCAATGTTAGTTGCGCATCCCGTACCAAACGTGACGCGCCGACGCGCCACGCTTCAATACCGACGCACACCTGATCGGGAAACGCCCGCGCCAATGCGAGCGTGCTTGACCCGCGACCCGAGCCGATATCCAGAATCACTTCGCGGCCGCTCATCCCCTGAAGCACGCCATCAATTTGCTCAACGGTGCTTGCAAATCGCGGTGATTCGGCTGTCACGTGACGCAACGTTTCCGTCATTCGGCCACGTTGGCGGCCCCATGTTGGGAGCAGGTCCGGGGAAACTTGCGCGCCTGCTGCCATCTCTCAGTCTCGCGAAGGTGACGACGCCACGCCACCCGGCACTTTCGGCATGATGCCCGACACATAGGCCGCGCGCCCCGCCGTGACGGCGAACCGCATGGCCCGCGCCATCGCCACCGGATCACCAGCTTCGGCAATCGCCGTGTTAGTCAGCACACCATCAAATCCCATTTCCATCGCGCGCGCCGCATCGGACGGAGCGCCCACGCCTGCGTCCATGATCAATGGGCCCTGTACTGCAGCCCGCACGTCCATCAACCGCATTGGATCCGTGATCCCCATGCCCGAGCCAATCGGCGATCCCAGCGGCATGACGGCTGCGCATCCCATGCGTTCGAGTTCATGGCACAGCAACGGGTCATCGGAGCAGTACACCAACACGTGAAATCCTTCGGCGATGAGTTGTTCGGCGGCCACCAGTGTTTTGCGCATGTCCGGAAACAACCGCGGCGGCTCTCCCAGCACTTCCAACTTCACCAACGGCGAGCCGCCCAGAAGTTCGCGTCCCAGGCGCGCCGTGCGCACCGCTTCTTGCACGGTTTGGCATCCCGCTGTGTTCGGCAGGATCGTAAAGCGCTCCGGCGGCAGTTGCTCCAGAATCGAGCGTTCCCCCCGCCGGTCACCGAGATTGGTGCGGCGCACGGAGACGGTGATCATCGCGGGGGCTGCGGCATCTGCCGCCTCTCTTGTTTGCTCAAACGATGCATAGCGGCCGGTGCCGATCATCAACCGAGACGCATAGGACTGTCCGCTGATGATCAACGGATCTGCATTACCCGCCACCGACGGCGTGCACGAGTTCGAGACGCTCCCCCATGTGCAGCGGGTGTTGGCCCCATTGACTGCGCGGAATCACCGATCCTTCGACTTCCACCGCCACGCGATGATCCATCAATCCCTCGCGCTCCACGACATCAGCGATCGTGACGCCATGTGCGAATTCGCGCGGATCACCATTGACAAAGATGCGAATCGCAGTCATTGGGTCAAGGCCGGCGCAAAAGCCACATCCATGGTGTTGCGAAGCTGCGAAAGGCCTTTCTTTTCGATTTGACGAATGCGCTCCTCAGAGAGGTCGTACTTTGCGCCGAGTTCCCTCAGCTTCTTTTTGGGCGTCACGAGATGGCGCGACATGACGATGTCACGCGTGCGTTCATCCAGTTTCATGAGCGCGGTTTCAAGTGCCGAGACCATCAGTGCCCCATCGTGCTTCTCGACGAAGGCATCGTCTGGTGAGTCCTCTCTGGCTGGCAAGACGTCTAACCGCGTGGTGTTTCCATCTCCCAGCGGCACGTCCAAGCTGGTCTCATCCGGCTTGAGGCGTTTTTCCATCTCACGTACAACCGAAGGATCGACGCAGAGATCTTCGGCGAGCGCATCGACCTCCTCCTTGGTCATGGAGCGCGTTTCAGACGCGCGCAGGCGACCAGATTTGAAGAACAGCTTGCGCTGTGCTTTGGTGGTGGCCACCCGAACAATCTTCCAGTTGTGCAAGACGTACTCTTGCATCTCTGCGCGAATCCAGTGCACCACAAACGTCACGAGCCGAACGCCATGCTCAGGGTCAAACCGCTGAATGCCTTTGATCAACCCCAGCGTGCCGACTTGGATGAGATCTTCATCCGGCTGGCCATAGCCGCGAAACGACCGCGCGACATAGGCCACGAAGCGCAAATGCGACATCACCAGCGCACGCGCCGCATCAATGTCCTTGGTGTCGCGGTATTGACGCGCGGTCTCCCTCTCTTCCTCAGCGCTCATCATGGGCAGCTGACGGACGGCCGTTAAGTACGCCTGCAACGAATGTCCGGGCAGCCCACCGGACGCGCCACTCAGCGTGAGTGCCGTGGATGGTGGGCGCTCTTTTTTCTTCACCGCTGCGCGCTGTTTTTTCGCCACGGAAAGCCTTCGCGTCACTGCGGGATTCTAGACGTGCGCCACAGGATCAGCCTCGGCTAGGCAGCGACAATGGTGGCCATCAACTCTCAAGCGGATCACTGTGACGTCACCTGCGCACATATGCTTGAATGGTTGGCGCCAGCGACCATGACGGATCACGCGCAATCCTTGGACTTGGGGCTGGATGAACCGTCGCCGCTGTCTGTGGTCAACCACGGCGCTTTTCGCGGGCTGATGTCCGCGTCGCGCGATTGGTTTTTGCGCGCCATCGGCGAGCCCACGCCGTTTCAAGCCGACGCTTGGTCACAGCCGACGGACCGTTTGCTCTTGTCCGCGCCAACGGGGTATGGAAAAACTCTAGCGGCGATGTTTCGCCTGATTGATGCGCTCTATCAAAGGCGCATACAAGGCGCCGAGCAGGACGGCGTGCATGTGCTGTACATCACCCCATTGCGCGCGCTGTCACACGACATCGCTCATAACTTGGTGGCGCCCGCGCGCGGCATCTTCGAGCAGATCTCACAAGTGACAGACCACGACCCTCTCACGATTGGGGCCCGCACCGGAGACACGCCTCAAAGCGAGCGCGCCAAGCAGCGCCGCCATCCCCCAGACATCTTGGTCACCACCCCTGAGTCTGTCTACATCTTGCTCGCATCTGCCAGCGGCCGCGCCATGCTGAGTACCGTCGCCCATGTGGTCGTCGATGAACTGCATGCGCTGTGCGGCGATAAACGCGGCGCTCACCTCGCGCTCTCACTGTCCCGGCTGCGCCGTTTGACGTCTGCGCCTCCCACACTGACAGGCTTGGGAGCCACGGTGTCTCCCGTCCACACCGCGTGGAAGCTACTGGAACCCGCGCATGAGCCGGATGTGGTGCGCGCCAACGTCTCCAAACAATGGGCGATGGACATCGTGATGCCCCCTGGCGAGCTGGGTGCGGTGATCTCAGGTGAGCAGATGGGCCAGTGTCACCAGATCATCGCGACGCTGTCTGAACGCCACCGCACCACGTTGGTGTTTACGCTGACGCGGCGCGCCGCTGAAAGCACAGCCCGAGCCCTGAGCGCTCTTCTCGGTGATGAGTCCGTGGCGGCACACCACGGCAGCTTGTCCCGCGACGTGCGCCTAGAAGCGGAACGCCGCTTACGCAGCGGCGACGCCCGTGTGGTGGTGGCCACCGCCTCCCTCGAACTCGGCATTGACATTGGCCACGTCGATTTGGTTGTCCAACTGGGCACCTCCCGCTCGTTCAATTCAGTCTGGCAGCGCCTGGGCCGATCGGGCCGCGGCCCCCTTTTGCCGTCCAAAGGCGTGCTGATACCAACGACGTTGACGCAGCTAGAAGAAGCGATCGCGCTTCGGCGCGGCCTCCAACACGGACAGCTGGATGCAATCGCCGCGACCCGCCCGCATATGGACGTGTTGGCCCAGCACGTGGTGGCTGAAGCGGCATCGGCTGACTGTTCTTTCGACGACATCCTGGCCATCTGTCAGGACAGCGGACCGTACCGCGACATCTCTGCCGCCGACGTCGAGCAGTGCCTCTCGATGCTCCATCAGGGATACATGACCTCCCGCGGGCGGCGCGGCGCTTTGGTGCGCATTCAAAACGGCGTCGTGACGGGACGCCCAGGATCTGCGCTCCGTGCCCTCACCAATGGGAGCACGATTCGCGAGACGTACGACTACGACGTGTTGTGTGACGACACGTCTATCGGCAGCATCACGGAAGACTTTGCGCTGGAATCGATGCCCGGCGACGTGCTGCAACTCGGCAACACCCCCTACCGCATCGAGAAGGTCAACGCCACGGCCGTGCACGTGACCCATGCCCCTGACGCCAACGCGGTGCTGCCGTTTTGGCTTGGCGAGTCGCCGGGACGCACCGCGGAACTGACGCAAGCCATCTCCGATATGCGGCGCACATGGCTCGCGGCTGACGCCAGCCAACGTCAAGAGACGCTGCAGCAGTACGGCAGCTTGACGAGTGATGAATCATCGACGCTCCACGAGTATTACCTTGGAACGTATCAGACGCTTGGCAACCTCCCCACGCTATCGTGCATCATCGCAGAGCGCTTCTTTGACCGCGCCGGCGACCAGCATCTGGTGATCCACTTTCCGGCAGGGGCGCGGGTCAATCGCGCATTCGCGTTGGCCCTACGCAAACGGTTTTGCCGTCAATACAACTTTGAACTGCAAGCGACTGCCATCGATGACTGCCTGTTGCTCTCCCTTGGTCCCACCCACAGCTTCTCTCCCGTGCACGAGCCAGTGTCATACCTAACATCGAAAACGGCGCGCGGGGTCTTGGAGCAAGCGCTATTGGACTCACCGCTGTTTCAGATGCGGTGGCGGCATGTCGCCACGACATCCCTTGCCGTCGCGCGCAACATCCATGGCAAGCGGCGTCCTGGTATCTGGCAACGCGTCGAAGCCGAAGATCTGCTCGCGCAGGTGTTTCCGGATCAGCTCGCATGTCTGGAAAACATTCGGGGAGAGCGCGAGATTCCGGACCACGTCCTGGTGAAACAGGCCCTCGACGACTCACTGGAAGGGACGCTAGATGCGTCTGGGCTCATTGCCGCGATTCGGAGGATTGAGCAGGGGGAGATTGACGTCACGGGATGCGACAGCAGCGAGCACTCCCCGATGGCAGAGAGTGTGATCACCGCGAGGCCGTACGCCTACATTGACGACGGCGAACTGGAAGATCGGCGCACCCGCAATATTCCGCGTCGCCGTAGCGCTACCGATGAGCCGGCGGCGCGCGTTGATACCGCGTTGATCCGCCAGGCGCGCGTGCTGGCAGCGCCCGCGATCACCGACATGGAGTCGCTGCGCGACGCTATTGATTCCTATGCATGGGTCTGGGTGAGTGACATCGCCCCCATGCGCCCATCAGACGTGGCGCACGAGGCTCCCGATCTGATCGTCACCGACGATCGCATCACCTCACCAACGCACCACGAGATGTATCAACGCGCGCAAGACGGCGATAACGATGCCCTGCATGCCACGCTGCGACTCCGGTTAGATGTTCTGTCTCCCGCTACGATCAAAGAGTGCGCACAGGACTGCGGTCTCCCTGAAGGTCGGGTGGCAGCGTCTTTGCTCCACATGCAGTCCCAAGGTCAGGTGTTTCAACACGTGGTCGATAACACCACCTACTGGATGCCGCGTTGGCAACTGCAACGGTTGCTGCAACTGGCGCGCACGCAAGAGCGGCGTTGGTTTGACCCGGTATCGTGCGAGGTGTTTACCTCCGCGCTCTGCGCGTGGCACCGCATATCTGTAGAGCCACAAGCGGCACCTGAGACCGTGACGCTTGACCATGTCTTGTCGGCGATGCAGCCTCTTCACTTGTGGCCTGTGAGCCTCTCAGATCTCGAAACACATCTTTTGCCGGCACGGTGTCCGCATGCGAGCACGCTCCATGTGGAAGCCATGTGCGCGTCAGGGGAGATTCGCTGGCGGATGCTGTCACCGCGGCATCCGCGCAAAACGATCACGCCTGCGTCACATCTGTCGTTCATGGACAGTGCGCAGTGGCGTGCGTGTCAACGGGTCTTTCCACCTCCGCCCATTGACGATTTGGGGCGCGAGGCCAAAGCAATCTATGTGGCGCTCGATGGGCAACAGGCCGGGTACTTGGATGACATCGTCACCGCGTCCCACGCTTTGCCGGCCCAGATCCAAGCAGGGACAACAGAGCTGGTGGCCTGCAGCGCCGCTGTGGTGGATGGCCTACGCCTCTTCCGCCCATCGCTGTCAAGACGCTCTTCTGCGAGGAATCGCCGCCCGCGGCGCAGTCTCTCGGGCCGGATCTTTATGGTGTCCCCGGCGCCGCAATCGGCCACATCAGCTCAAGACTTCCAGCGAGCGCGCGAACAGGTTGTCAAGGCAGCCTTGACCCACTTCGGCGTGCTCGCGTGGCCTCTTGTTCGCGCTCATCCCTTGCTGGGATCGTGGCGCGACGTACGGTCCATCTGCCGGCAGTTGGAACTGGCTGGCGAAGTGCGCGTCGGGCGCTTCGTTCAGCATCTGTCAGGCGAACAATTTGCCTTGACGGGATTTGTGTCACAGTTGGAGGATCAGGCGCAGCGGCCACCCAGCGATCTCTCCATTTCGTTGAGCCCATCGGATCCCATTTCCGTCGCCAAGAATATTGTTCAGTCATTTCGTCCATAGAATCCAGTCGCTGAAACTCAAAGCTTGATCCTCATGGCCAACCTCGTCGAAACCATTCGCGAAATGCTGACCCCGCTGACCCAAGAAGGCGGCGAATTCGAAGTCTCCACCGCCAATGTGCGTGGTGTTGAGCTACCTGTTTTCAAGAATGCGCCCGATTCTTTGATCGCATTCATCGAACAGGCCTGCCACACCCACGCCGATGAAATCAGCATCGTCGAGGGCGGCGAGCGTCTGACATTTGCGCAAGTTTGGGAAGAGTCGGGTCGCGTGGCCTGTGTCCTTCAAAAGCGATACGGCATCCAGAAAGGCGATCGCGTGGCCATCGCCATGCGCAACTACCGTGAATGGATCTTTGCGTATGTCGGCACGATTCGCGCTGGTGGCGTGATCGTCCCTCTCAACGCTTGGTGGACATCCAAGGAAATCGCCTACGGTCTCGAGAACTCGCAGACATCAGTGGTCTTTGCGGACGAAGCGCGCGCCCAGCGCATCGCTGAAATGGAAGACGGCCCCGCAGTCGCAACAATCGTCGCGCGCCCGTCTCACGATCTGGCCGATGGGTTTGAAGATTACGCCAAGGTGGTGTATGGCGAAACAGAGACAGTGCCCACGCCGGTCGACATTGGCCCCGAGGACGATGCCTCCATCATGTACACCTCAGGAACCACTGGTTTCCCGAAGGGTGCATTGGCAACACACCGCAGCATTGTGGGCGCACTGCGTTGCCTTGAGTTCACATACGCCGCGATCACCTACCTCGTCCCGCCAGCTGAAGGGGATGACCCCTTCAAGGACGTGCAGCAGGCCATCCTGATCACGGTGCCGTTGTTTCACGTCACGGGATCGACCGCCATCATGCTCGCATCCTTGGTGACGGGTCGCCGGTCCGTTTTCATGCACAAATGGGACGCAGGCGAAGCCCTGTCACTCATCGAGCAAGAACGGGTGACGTCGTTTACCGGCGTCCCGACGATGGTCTGGGAAATGTTGCAGCACCCAGACTTCGACAAGTACGACACCCGCTCCATGAAAACGATCGGATGCGGCGGCGCGCCGGCTCCTGCTGCGCAGGTCGCTCAGGTAGACAAGAGTTTCAGCAGCGGTCGTCCCGGCATCGGCTACGGCTTGACAGAAACCAACGCGGTGACCGCCATCAACTCGGGCGACTTCTACATCCAGAAGCCGATGAGCTGTGGCATGCCCGCGATTCTGGGTGAGATCATGATTACCGACGACGAAGGAAAAGCGGTTGCCCCGAACGAGACCGGAGAGATCTGCATTAAGGGATCGTTCGTTTTCAAGGGTTACTGGAAGAACGAAAAAGCCACCGCAGAAGCGTTTTATCCTGGCGGCTGGTTCCGGTCGGGTGATCTTGGACATGTCGATGATGACGGATTCCTGTACGTCTCAGACCGCGCCAAAGACATGGTGCTTCGGGGTGGTGAGAACGTCTACTGTGCGGAAGTGGAAAGTGCGATTTACGATATCGCCGGGGTGCAAGAAGCTGCTGTTTATGGGCTTCCTGACACAAGACTGGGTGAGATCGTCGCCTGCACGATCGTGCCAAGCAGCGGCGCGTCCATCGACCCAGAGAGTGTCAAGGAACACTTGGGAAAATCGCTGGCAAAGTTCAAAGTCCCTGAAGACATCGTCATCTCCATGGAGCCGTTGCCGAGAAATGCGTCTGGGAAGTTTCTCAAACGCGTGGTTCGCGATGAGCGGGCCCAGTCACTCGGTCGAGGTTAAGTCATCAAACGTCACAGTGGTGCCGGGAACAGGAGTCGAACCTGCGACCTTTTCATTACGAGTGAACTGCTCTACCTACTGAGCTATCCCGGCGTGCTGGCACCTGCAGTCGCAAGTGTCGAGCGGCTGGATTCTACCGAAGCGCTGTTTTCGCCTGTAGAATCTGCGAGATTAGTGGTACCCTCTTTCCTGCGATGCCTGTGAAGTCGTTAAAGGCACTCCGGCGGATAGCGATAGCCGCATGTGCGATACCTTTGTCCATCACGGCAGCGTTTGCGGACTCTCCCAGATTCGGGGGATTCAGCAACGGTGGGCAGACGGATCTGATCGAACCGTACGCCGATGTCTTGACGCACGGCGGACTTCAAGGATATCTGGAATTCGGCTTTGCGATCAAAGACGAGTCCACGATAACAACCACGGGCCTTGGCACTCCGGATGAAGCGACATCCGTCGTGTTCAACGAGCGGCACTACCGCGGCGGCGTGCAGGTGCGCGGCGAAGTGGGCTACCGCTTTGACTTTGGCCTGTACGGCATTGTTGGCATTGAGTCTCGCGATCACTTTTTAGAGATCCCAACCGCTGCTGCGAGCGCGGCGACTACCCCGCTCGCGGTTGACGCCTTCATGAGCGGGACGATTGGGTTTTATCGTAAAGAATTTGGATTTTTTGGATGGTTTGCCGGTCTTACGATCTTCGATCATGTGGGCCCGTCACACAACCTGTCCAGCGATACCTACGCCTTTGGCGGGGTTGAGTTCGGTCCGGACGAGGTGAACTTCCGGATGACCTATCAAACGGACGCCGAAGACGCCGCGGGGTTTTACCCCGAACGCTGGATTTTTGAAGCCACATTCCCCCGTGGGTTTCACTTCTACTTCACCAAGTACTTCAGCGCCTCAGTCGGTGCCGCGCCACTCAGTGGTTACATCATCTGCCCTCCTGAGAATTCGGCGCGCTGCACTCCTGGTCAAGCGACATACACCACCCGGTTTGTCGATGTTGTTGGATTTGACTACAGCTTCCGCATTGGCGAAGTGGATGTGATTTCCCGCATTGAACAGGAGTCACGCCGGTTGCCTACGACCTCCGTCGTGTCCTCGACAGAACCACGCTCGTTCGACTACGCTTCGATTACGGCTCGCATTCGGTTCTGAGTGACTGAACGGCACTGCTAAACAACGAACCGTGATGAGACTGGCGCTTAGCCTCTGTGTGCTCGCGTGCTTGCCCCCGTCGACACTGGCTGCCGGTGGACAGAACGATCGGTCTTACTTTCACACGCTTGAGCTACCGATCCCCATAGAGCCCGGCTTGTCTGGCTACGTCTCAGGCGCGATGCAATCTGGGGGAGACATTGCGGTTGATGCCCGCGTCTCACTAAAGTCCGATAACGGCTGGTTCGTCGGGGCCGCTGGAGTCGCCGGGATCTTCGATAACGCCCAAGATATCTCTCCCAATGTTGTTGGTGGTCTTACCTACTCCATTGCTCGCGCGCTGAATGCGTCTACGGCAGCCCGACGGTTGGAGGTGGTCGCAGGGTATGCGGCGCCAGCAAACGGGACGCTTGGCTTGATTGCGGCAGGGATCTACCGCACCCACGAAGGCACACCTTTCATCGGGGGCCGGAGTGATACTCAAATCGTGATCGGCATCTCGCGGATGGATGAGCAGCACGGGTTCGCCGTTTTGTACACAACGGCTGACCTCTCCGGTGTGGACAGTGCACCTCAATCGATCAGCGCGGAATATCGACTGAAAGCAGGCGTCACCTTCCGCTACACGCTTCTCGACCGGCAGCGACTGGGCTACAGCCTGCCCTCATCATCCGATCCGTTGATCTTGGTAGCTCCCGATGCCACAACCTCGGCCACGCAGTTATTTGACTTTCACTTTGTGTACCCCACGAATTACTTGGATGCCATTGCCGGCGTCACCTTTGCCGACGCATCTGTGGAATCTGTCGGTGGGCTGACTGAAGCATTTGACCGTTTTGCCAGCGAACGTATTTTTCTAGGCGTTCGCTACCGTTTCTGACCTGAGGAGGATCAATCCCATGAACGAATCACGCCATGTTCAGCCGAATTACGGCCACTTTGCTGGGCCGATCGACAGCGGTCTTGGTGGCACTCAACGCCGCGTCTTAGCCGACACCCTGAAATTGCTGACCGGCATGATCGCGGTCTCGATTGGGGTCTGCTGGTTTGCTGTGTCTAACCAGATCTTCCTACCATTGGGCTTCAGCCTCATTGGCTTTGTTGCGCTCATGGCCTTGACCTGGGTTGCGCGTAACTCGCTCTTCGGCTTGATCGTTGCCTTTGGTTGGTCGGTGTTCGTGGGCGCCATGACGGCCCTTCCGATTGCCATCGCCATGTCGCGAGGCCTTCACCAAGAAATCGCGATGTCAGCCGCTATGACGGGGGCGATCACCCTCGGCATGTCCATGTTCGGTGTGCGCAGCGACCGCCCACTCACGTGGGGACGCACGCTCATGATTGGTGTGGTCGTGACATTGGCGGCGATGCTCATCAATGTGATTTGGATCCAATCATCCGTCATGGCCATGACGGTGATGAGCATGGTCGCCCTGCTGAGTGCTGGGATCATTGCCTATACGGTGGCTGCAATCACCCGCGGCGGCGAAACCAACTACATCTTGGCCGCGATCGATCTGTTTCTCGCCATCACGAACATCTTTCGAGTGCTGCTCGCGCTGTTTATCTCTTTTGACGACTAACCTAGGTCGCCATACACACCACATCCTTGTCGACGGTCCGGCTCAGCCACATCAGCTGACCGGACCGACGTGGGACGACTCCCAGAACATTCGCCTACACTTCAATATGGGCGGCGCTAGCTTGCTTCGCGACGTGCACAGCCTGTCATCATGGAACACGTTTGTCTCTCAAGTCAACGCCCGAACCACCCTCTGTTCTGCCGCAGCGCGACAGTTACCCGATGGCTCCAAGAGCCTTGCGCCGTTTCCTCTCTGTGGGCTCGCAGAGTTCCTTTGGTCAATCGCTGTTGGCGACACCGTGACCCAACTCACCGACGCCCCGGCCATCAGCCAGATGGTTACCTCTCGTGCGCTGCATGTCATCCTCCGTGGCATGAGTGCCCCGAACCTCGGACATGGGCTTGATATCGCCTGTTGTGCCGCCACGATGGAGTGGCGCGCCTCTGTGGAGGCTCAATCATCCTTGTTGAGTGATCCTGATGCGCGCGATGTCCACGGTCAGCGCCTCACGAGACGCTTAGACGCGCTTGACATTTTCGGCGTGTCAACAACCGCATCTTGCAACCGGTGCCTCGTTTTTGAGTACTGATCCTCTCGGGGCGATCACGCTGGATGAACATGGTCATCTGTCACATCCTCACGAGTGGACGATCGCCATTGCCCAAGCGCTAGCGCAACGTCACGGCGTCACATGGAACGATGACGTTCGCCAGATCATCGACTCCATGAGAGCGTTTCAAGACCAGTTTGATATTCATCTCACCAGCCATGCGCTGGTTCGACTCGTGCGCGCATCCGTCGCCCTTGAGTTGGGCACAAGCCTCGCCCTATCGGGTGTCTTCGGTGATCGCTTCTTGCGCACGGCGACGCTGATTGCTGGGCTCAAAAAGCCACCCCAGTGTTTCTAGGTGGTTGCAGCCGAGATCACCGTGTGACGGCCACAGTACGGCACCAGTGCGCTGGGAATGGCCAGTTCCTGCCTCTCGGCATCCCAGTAGTTTTCAAGGACCGCCACCAACGCGCGACCAACGGCAACGCCTGAACCATTGAGCGTGCACACAGGGACGACTCCTGACTCTGCGGGACGATAACGCGTGCGCATACGCCGCGCTTGAAAGTCACCAAAGTGAGAACACGAAGATATCTCACGATACACCTGTTGCCCCGGGCACCACACCTCAAGATCAACCGTTCGTTTCGCTGCAAACCCGATGTCCCCGCAACACAGTTCCACCAGTCGATACGGAATCTCAAGCACATCCAACACGCGAGACGCGTGATGCAACAACGCATCAAACTCAGCCGCTGCGGTTTCTGGCGTCGTGACGTGCACCAACTCCACCTTCAGAAACTGGTGTTGCCGAATCAACCCGCGCGTGTCCTTGCCGTAACTCCCCGCCTCACGACGAAAGCATGGCGTCAATGCTGCAAGCCTCAGAGGCAGCGTGTCTTCGGTCAAGATGCGCTGCGCGACGATGTTGGTGAGCGAGATCTCTGCCGTGGGAATGAGAAACGTTCCATCTTGCGTACAAAACAGGTCATGCTCAAACTTGGGCAGCTGGCCCGTGCCAATGGCCGCTTGACGTTCCACAAGCCACGGAACGTCGCACTCCACGTAGCCGTGTTCACGCGTATGCAAGTCAATCATCATTTGGCCCAGCGCTCGATGCAACATGGCCACCGGTCCCTTGAGAACGCTAAATCTCGCGCCGCTCATCTTGGCCGCTGCCTCGCTATCTTGGGCGCCGAGGGCCTCCAAAATATCGACGTGGTCCGTCGACAATGACGTGTTTGGCTCCCCGTGGGTTGAGATCACGACATTCTGCGACTCGTCTTTGCCATCGGGCACCGAGTCAAACGGGACGTTGGGGAACGTCAACTCCAAATCAACCAGCGAACCCTCGGCCGCGACAAAGGCATCTTTCAACCCGTGCAGCTGCTCGTCAATATCCTTCGACCGCTTGACCAGCTGTTCACGTTGAGATGGTGTCGCTTGTCGGAACTCACGTGAGATCTGATTTTTCTCCGCATTGAGCGTATCAGTCGTGTGCCGTAGATGACGGACTTGGGTCGTCAACGATTGCCACACTGACACGGGCAGATCAAAGCCCCGCCGCGCCAATCCGTCGATAAAAGGTTCGATGCGCTCGCGCATCGCCATTGTGTCTAGCATTGTTATCGTGAATCCCAGATGGCTGTTCCTGGCGGAATATTGAGTCGAAAGGTGGACTCGGCGAATGGATCTTTTGATTCGACCATGCTGGAAAACTCAAACTGCACTTCTTGACCAAGGGCGTTTTGTGCCCTCAGCCTGAACATGCGTCCCCCTTGGACGTCCACGTGAACGTCGGTCACAATCGCGCCGCTATCATGAGGCTCCAGCGTAAATTCCCCGCTACCATCTGGGTTGATCCGCCCAGTGACAGCAAAGATCTCTGTGAGCGCCGCCGGATCTCGCGCCACGAGCACCTCAATCGGCACAGCCGCCGTGATGTCGCGGGAGCGAATCTGCACTTGCTCGAGATCTGGGTCAAAAACTTCAACGCGGTCACTCAGCCCGACGGTAATCTCGCTGAATGGCGGCTCAATCTCTAAACGAAACCGTCCATCGGGAGACATCCAGAGTTGACCGGATCGGCGTGAAATTAAGGAGTGGTCATCGACATTACGGACCGATTGGCGAAACCGAAGAGAGTAGGTGTATCCTTCCTTGAATAAGCCGATCAGCGTCTTAGCAGGTGTCGTCGCAAAATCTTGCGGTGCGCCCACGTATTCCACGTCCTGGGCCCATGCGGTCTGCCCCAGTCCGAACAGATAGACCAAAGCCGCGAGCGACACGAGCGGACGTGCGAAAGGCCACTGCATGGTCACGATGCTTCCTCATGACGCGTCAACACCCGGCGTTTCTGCCCACCAGACGCTTGCGGTTCCACGATGCCCATCTTTTCGAGATGCTCAATGATCCGAACGGACCGCAGATACCCCATATTGAAGCGATTCTGAATTGCGGTCGTTGAAACGCGTTCTTCGCTCATGACCCAATCCTTCACTTCATCAAAACGCTCATCCCGAGAGGCGTCATTGGAGCGAGATGTCGTCTCAGGAACTTGTGTCACTTCGTCGATGTACTGCGGTTTGCCTTTCTTCTTTATCTCGCTACAGATGTCATGCACCTCGTTCTCTGAGACAAACGCACTATGACCGCGCCAGACGGACCCACCGGTCTCTGGTGTCTTGTACAGCAGATCCCCCTTGCCTAACAGCGACTCAGCACCCGGTTCATCCAAGATGATGCGGGAGTCTTGAGAGCTTGCCGTCTTAAACGCAATCCGGCTGGGAAGATTGGAGCGGATGAGAGACGTCACGATATCCGCAGATGGACGTTGGGTCGCCAGTAACAGGTGAATCCCGGCTGCTCTGGCTTTCTGTGCGATGCGCACGATCTGAAGCTCGACAGCCTTCCCGCCCTGCAGCACGAGGTCGCCAAATTCATCAACCACGACCAGAATGAAGGGAATGACGTCTTCGTCTGCCAGTGATCCGTCAGCGACTCGCTGGTTCCAGCTATTGACATCACGGCAGTCGTTTTCAGCCAACCGGCGCAACCGTCGCTCCATTTCTTCCGATGCCCACGTCAACGCGCGCCCTGCCAATGCCGTTTCCGTGATCACAGGTGCGATCAGATGAGGCACGTCGCGATACGCCGCCATTTCGACTTGTTTGGGATCGATCAAAATCAATCGCACCAGTGACGGGTCGCTGCGGATGAGCAAGCTCACCAGAAGCGCATGAATGCCCACGCTCTTGCCTGAGCCCGTCGTGCCGCCAATGAGTAAATGAGGAGCATGGGCGAGGTTCAACACGATGGGATCCCCCAAGACCGTCAACCCCAGTGCCACTTTCAGCGGCGCTTCGGGTTCCGGCTTGGGAATCCGCTCAAGCAACGCGCGCAACCGTATCACCGCACGTTCGCGGTCAGGCACTTCAATCCCAATCGCGCTTGATCCGGGGACAACCCCCGTCACGGTGATCCCCTCAAACCCGAGGCTACGAGCGATATCGGGAGCGGCTTCGCGAATGCGCGTCCACTTCACGCCCGCGCCTGGCGTGACTTCAAACCGAATCACCACCGGCCCGCGGTCGACGTTTGTCACGTGCCCCGGCACGCGATACTCGTCTAGCGTGGCTTCAAGCCGCGCCACGAGATCAGCCACCTCGGTGTCTTTATAGGTGTTTCTTTGATCGTTGATGGGCTGTGGCTCAAGGAACGTCGTCAACGACTGTGACGCCGGCTTTGGCGCAGCCTTTGCGACGGGGCGAGGGGCGCGCTTCGGAGGCGGAGGCGCAACGGCTCGTTTTGGCGGACGCGGAGCCACAGGTGCGGGCGGAGTTGGACGCTTAGGCGGCGTGACTTCAGGCTCCACCGGCGAAACAAATACCGGAGCAACATCCGCGGGCGCTGGCCTGCGGCTTCGAGCGCGTAACCCGCCCACAGCTATCGTGACGCGGTTCAGCAATGCCGCCCAAATTTTCGGGTAGTGCCAACCATACAAACCGACAAACGACACCAGCAACGCCGCAAAGAGTAACGGCGCAGCCGCGAATCCAATCAAAGGGACCAAGACAAGCGAAATCAGTCCGCCTACAACACCACCTGGGCCCTGAGGCAACGTTAACCCCTGCGATAGTCCCCACGACTGGACGGCCATTTCACACAGCCCTGTAATGGCGACAACGAACAGGGTCATGCTCAACAGTTGCTTTGCGATGACACTCGCCCGCATCACCCACGGCGATTCCTCGCTTTGAAGATCTTCCGTCGCCTCTCTCGTCCACCAGCGGGCAATGGAGACAAAAAGCATCAGCGGCACCAGCCAACTGGCCAGCCCAAACAGCCCAAAGAGCGTGCCCGCCGTGTACGACCCAACTACAGCGACGAGATTGTGGATGGCGTCCTCATTGGCAGTCGCGCCTACCGAGACCGCGAAAAACGACGGGTCGTCGGGATGGTATGAGAGTAATGCCACGGCAAGAATCACATTCAGCGTGAGCGCCACCACGGTGAGCGCTGAACCCCGAGCGAGGCTCCATCCACTACGCGCTGTCATTGAGAGCCTCTCACGGCTTGGTAGGCCCTGGGCTTGCTGCGACGCTCAGCCCGTTGTTGAGTCCCGCCCGCACTTTCCAAAGGCCGCCCACTGTCATCAGACCGATCTGCACGACGATGCAGAGGATGGCATTCCAGATCATGGCTTCTGCGGCCGAGGCAACACTCGCCAACCACCCGGCATAGAGTGCTCCAAGGGGTGAACTGCCAAAAATCGCAAGTTGATAGACCGCCATGATTCGGCCGCGCCATGCCGCGGGGGTATTCATTTGCACCACCACGCGTGACAACGTCATGCTTAAGCCAGCGCCCATGCCCCACACGGCCATGAGTAACAACCACGCCGGGAAATTCCCAACGCTACCCAGCCCAACCATCACAAGGCAACCGACCAAGGGACCCACAGACAACAGCGGCCCTTGGTTATGAAAGTGCTTCAGCCGTGAGATCGTGATTGTCATCAGTAATAAGCCGACCGTAAACGCCGACGATGACAGCGCAATCGGCCACGCACCCGGCTCGAAGCGTTCCCGCAGATTGAGCGGGATAAGCACCATAAATGATGCGACAAAAAAGAAGCCAATGAAGAAGTTGAGCAGCAACACCGGTCTGAGAGAGGCATTCTTCAATGCAGCGCTCACGCCTGACCCAATCGTTTGCATCAGTCCCGTGGCGACGCTTTGAAACGCCCGGTCGTCGTGCTCGTCGTGCAAGACTTCCACATGTTCGCGCTTCGACGGCAACTTCCATGTCATGTACGCACCGACCCACAAA
The DNA here is from genome assembly GCA_965209235.1 of Gammaproteobacteria bacterium. Classification (GTDB taxonomy): domain Bacteria; phylum Pseudomonadota; class Gammaproteobacteria. The sequence goes on from OZ242382.1 coordinate 215,304, forward strand.
ACCCCCGCTTGGGCAAGCAGGACAGGGACTGCGCCCCACTGGTCAGCCATGACCGCCAGCATGTAGCCGACCACTTGCATTCCAAACTGCATAGCCACGCTCAAACTGATCCAGTTTTGCATGTCGGTGGATGTCAAATCTGCCAGCATCGCATCGCGCGGCGGACCGGTAAAAGCCGTGAATGTCCCACAGACAATCGCATAGGCAATGAGCACAGTAAAGCTCAAGTGGCCAGCCGCAATGACAGCCGCCATCGCCAACATCGGCAACGGCGCGAGAAGATGCAAAACCAAGAGCAACCGCTTACGATCCACGCGCTCCGCAAGCACTCCCACAGGCAACACCAAGAAAAGCACAGGGATCATCACTGCCATCTGTGCAATACCCACAAACGCGGCTGATTCGTTGAGTTGCTGGACCACAAGCCATGAGAACAACACAGCTTGAGAGCCCACGTAAATGAACCAACTCGCCACAACAAGCAGGTATCGTCTTTTTGCTGTCATCGAGGATTCACTTCATGCCTGCGCCGCGACCGGTGCAGACGCTTGCCGTCCGCATTATGCGCAACTCGCGCGCGATGCGCGCGTGGGGGGTACACAGAATCGTACACTTGACACCCTGCCACATACCAACGTCATGCACTCAGTCATTATTCTCGGCTCTGGTCCAGCCGGCTGCACCGCTGCGATTTACGCTGCGCGGGCGGGTCTTAACCCCCTGCTGATTGCAGGTACCGAACCTGGCGGACAACTGACGACAACGACTGAAGTGGATAACTGGCCGGGTGACCCTCGTGATCTCACGGGACCCGCCTTGATGGACCGCATGCACGATCACGCGAAAGCATGTGGCGCCAATTGGATGGACGGGACAGCCTCAAGCGTCACGTTATCGCATGACCCTAAAGGCGTCCACCAAGTGACCGTTGATGGTGAGGTGCTGGAAACCCGCACTCTGGTCATCGCCACCGGAGCCAAAGCGCGCCGCTTGGGCTTGCCATCGGAAAGCAAATACTGGGGACGCGGCGTGAGTAGTTGTGCGACCTGTGATGGCTTTTTCTTTCGAAATCTCGACGTGCTCGTGATCGGCGGCGGCAACACCGCTGTTGAGGAAGCGCTGTACCTCTCGAATCTGTGTCGCCATGTCACGCTGGTCCACCGGCGTGACGCATTGCGCGCTGAGCACGCACTTCGCGAGCGGATCAACCGCACTGCCTCTGGAGGCAACATCACATTCCACTGGAATGCATCCCTCGACGAGGTGCTGGGAGACGACAAAGTGGTCACCGGTGCCAGACTGCGCTCCACCGCCGACAATACCACATCTGATGTGTCCTGCGATGGTATTTTTGTGGCGATTGGGCACGACCCTCAGACCGCATTATTCCTCGATTCAGTGACCCACGATGACCACAACTACTTGCTCATCGGACAACACGACGGGTTTGCCACTTCGACCAGCGTGCCCGGCGTCTTTGCCTGCGGCGACGTGAGTGACTCGGTCTACCGCCAGGCGATCACGTCTGCGGGATCGGGATGCATGGCGGCGTTGGATGCGCATCGGTGGATCACGGAAAGCTAGCGCGCAAGACCTGACTGAGCCCGATGCTACGCTGAGGGAGTCGCGGTCTCGGCTTTTCGCGCCCGGACCTCTTGCACCATTCGCGCAAACAACTCATCCACTGCGGCTAGCTTGGCGTTCATATGATTGAGCTGAGCGCTCGTCGACGGTGCCGCCTTCGCCATCGCTGAGTACTGTTGATCGTCTTGATCTAGCTCAGCGATTCGCTTAATCATCTTCTTGAATGAACTTCCGTGGTCTTCGTAGTTCACAAATGCGTCTGTGTTGAAGTACTCGCTCACGTTAGGCGCACCCTTATAGACGGGAATGGCTGAACTCAACATGGCACTGGGGAGTTTTTCGGTTACGTACTCGGATCCGATCGAATTCTCAAAACACACCACGAACTTGTAGTTAGCAAAAAGATCAGCGTTATTTCGCGATAACGTGACATGCTGCACCGTCGTCCTGTCTTGCTCGACCCTCACCGGGGTGAAGTGAGGGCTGGTACTATTGGTGTAAGGAGTTCGACCGAAGATATCGACCTGCTTGTACCGAGATAGTTGCTGGATGAAGTTGATGCGGTCCGCACAATGCAGGTTTGAAATCACCGCACAGCAAAAGCGCTTCCCTCCTGGGTCACCTGTGTGGAGTGACGTCGCAAACTCATTCGGACGGTAGTACTGCAGAAAGAACGGCAGACTGAGGAGATTGGGTCCCGCGCAGTCATTTGACATAACAGCATACTTACGGGGAAGCGGCTTTGGTACTGCCAATCGCTCAATGAGCTCCCCGAGCGATGGAAAACGAACGCGCTTAGAGTTTCCAAGGAGGAATTTCGGCGCATTGTCGACGCTTAGGCTTCTTGAAAAATGCCGTTTAATCCAGCCATTCAGAACATTGAAGCGTGAGGCCATCCGAACGGCGCTCTCTGTTGCGAAGTACAAGCTACTATCGGCTTGATAGTACGCTTGAGGAATCCAAGAGTGGTGATCCTCGATATACAAGTCACCTTTGCTCTTCACGACTTCGCAGTCATACTTTTCAATGAGAGCCTCGCGAATGAGCGGCACCTTAAAGGTGAAAGGACCCGATGGCTGCACAGTGATCTTCGGCATATCAGATTGCGTCTCACTCATATAGCACCTTCACTCTCAGTATTAGTCCCTCTTTCAGCCTCTCATATAGAGGATGTGTGTCAGAACAGCCAACATGCGATATTGTCCTCATGCCCGTCACCACCCCGGTACATTTAGTGTTCGACGTCCAATATGCAGCGCCGCAGACACCGATTACTGGCCAAACCAGACATCGGTGGAAGGCTACCTGCCAGTGGCAAAGTCTTACCCAGTTATGCCTCCACACGCTCCGACTTGCGCGCCTGAACAACTTGAATCATCTGTGAGAATAGGCTATCTACCTCGGCGAGCTTGGCATTCATGTGCGAGAGATTAGCGCTCGTCACGGACGCGGCATTCAGCATGGCAGCGTATTGCTGATCGTCCTGATCCAAATCAATCACGCGCTCAACCATCCAATCAAATGACTCTTGATGGTCGTGGTAGTTCACGAAAGCATCTTTGTTGAAGTAGTCACCCACATTAGGAGCGCCCATGTAGACGGGAAGCGACCGACCCAGCAGTACGTTTGGTAGTTTTTCCGTCAGGAACTCCCGCGCTATCGAATTCTCGAAGCAAACAACAAATTTATAGTTGGCAAACAGACTGATGTTCTGTCGCGCGAGATCGGCATACGTACGAGTAGCTTTATCATGGTCCGTCACCGGAGCAAAGTGTGGGCTGGTGCTGTTGGAGTGCGGTGTACGGCCGAAGATGTCGACTCTCTTGTACTGAGACAGCTGCTTGATGAACTTAATGCGATTCACCGAATGTGGATTTGAGATCACGGCACAACAAAATCGCTTTGGCGTCGCCTTGTCAGCGCGTGGCATAGCACAGAACTCGCTTGGGCGGTAATACTGCAGAAAATACGGCAAACTGACAAGATTCGGGCCGGCGAGGTCATTCGACATCACGGCGTACTTCCTCGGAGGGGGCGTTGGTGACGTTAGCCGAGCGACGAGGTCGGCCAGCGACGGAAAACGAGCACTCTTTGAGCTCGCGAAGAGTAGCTTCGGAACCGTTGCAATATTGAGACTCTTTCCAAATTTCCGCTTGATCCAGCGATTAAGAACGTTGAAATATGAAGCTTTCGCATACACATTCTCAACACCCAAGTACAAGCTGCTATCGGCTTTGTAATACTCGTGAGGAACCCAAGCGTTGTTCTCTTCAATATACAGATCACCATCACTCGAGACGACTTGGCAACCATATTTTTCGATTAATGCTTCTCGGATGAGCGGAATCTGTACGGCAAGCGGTCCAGACGGCTGTACTGTGATACTCTGCGCGGCATCTCGCGCCGCATCTGCCTCAGACACCTGTCTCACCAGCGGCCTTTGCGATTGCCCTTCCTCTAGATCTGGACATCGCCTTGACCACTACGTCACAAAGTGAATCATGGCCACGAACACAGTAACTACACAGACGCACACCACAGCCGCATCCGCTTTTCCGTCCGATTCCATGACTTCAGAGTTGTCCTGCGTTGTTTGTTGGTCGATCATGGTATTTGTGTCCTGCAAGGTGAGCGCATCAAGAGTGAGAGGCATCAGCGTGCCCCAAGATAAGGTCCTGCGCGTTGAGATCCTTCATCGTTGCGAAGTATTTCGGCGTGCCCCACGGCCAAATCGTGTAGTTGCGGCCTTTGTCATCCAAATACCAGCTCTTACATGACAAGAACACCGTGTTTGCGAAAGCACTTTGGATGTTGTCATTCCACTTTTGCGTCGCATCCACAGACGGTTCAATCCGATCATGGCCACTGCGGTCCAACATGTCCAAGCAATTCGACACGTAGTCCGCTTGCGATTCGATCATCAAGATGATGGAGTTGTGACCCAATCCACTATTTGGCCCCAAGAACTGAAAGAAGTTGGGGAAGCCCGGGACCATCATCGTTCGATACGCGTACACGTGGTCTTTCCACGCTTCAGCGAGTGTGACGCCCCCGGTTCCAATCAGCTCTAAGTGAGATGATGGGTTGAGCGCATCAAAGCCTGTCGCGTAGATGATGACATCACACTTATGGATGGCACCATCTGCGGTTTTGACACCATCTTTCACAACCGCTGTCACGGCATCGGTGATGAGAGACACGTTAGAACGCGTCAGCGTGGGGTAATAGTCATCACTGACCAGCACACGTTTACATCCGATGGGATACGACGGCGCGAGCTTGGCGCGAAGCGAAGGATCGCTCACATGAGACTCAAGGTTGCGGCGAGCCATCTCTGTCGCCTTTTGATGACGCCGACTGGTTGGGTTGAGCATCTGAATATTGCTCTCCAACAATGCGTACAGGAAGCCCCGGTACAGCATTTGCAGCCCAGGAACGATCTGAAATAACGACTGCATCCACGATGGGATTTGGCGGTTTTGCCGCGGCACAATCCAGTTCGGCGTGCGCTGGAAGATTGTTAAATTCTCGACTTTCTCAGCGATTGCCGGTGCCACTTGCACAGCACTCGCAGCATTTCCAATCATGCAAACACGCTTTCCGCTGAGATCAGCATCCTTTGGCCAACGAGCGGTATGAAATGCTTGTCCTTGGAAAGAATCTTGCCCTTTAATATCGGGGTATTTGGGGTTGTGCAGGCCACCAGCGCAACTGATGAGGTATGACGCGCGCACGACGGTTCCGTCCGACAGCGTCACATGCCACTTGCCCTCTTTCCAGGCGGCTGAGTCCATTTGCGTGTCGAACTGAATTTTCGACAGAATCCCATATTTTTCAGCGGTATGGCGCAGATACCCTTGAATCACGTGGCCTGCCGAGTACGTCTCCGGCCACTTGTATTTGCGTTCAAACGAGTACGAGTACAAGTGAGACGGCACATCACATGCCACGCCGGGATACCGGTTATCCCACCACGTACCACCGACATCAGGGCGTTTTTCAATGATGACGTAGTCATTTTCTTGGCGCCGGCTAAACCGTATGGCCGCGCACAGTCCCGAAAATCCTGCGCCGATGATCAGAATCTTGTGATCAACAATCTTGGGTGTATCGCTAGGCAATGTCAAACTCCGCCGGATTCACGTGCCGAAGCTCCCATTGCAAGCGTGCGTGGGAGAACGGCCATATCGCGATATTCTCCCCATTGTCATCCCGATACCACGACTGACAAGACAAGAACACGGTATACCCAAAGCGCTCTTGGACGCGGCGGTTCCACTCATCCGCTGCAGCTTGCGTGGGTGATATCCGATGACATCCGCGTTGTGCCAACATGTCGATAGCTTCAAGAACCCACTGCGACTGTGCTTCAATCGTTTTGACGGACGACCCCGGCACTGCACTTGTATTCGGTCCGAGCAGCGTGAAGAAATTCGGAAACCCTGGCACCATCACGCCTCGATGACCCCTCACTACTTTGGCCCAGACATCACTGAGCTGTTTCCCGTCAGGGCCAACGACGGTCATAGAGCGACCGTGGGAAAAAGGTTCAAAGCCGGTCGCGTAGATGACGACATCGACCGTGTGAGCTTTACCGAGTCCATCGACCACGGTCTTTTTGGTGAGCTTGGTCACGCCATGCGGCACAAGAGTCACGTGGGATTGCTGTAAGGTCTTCAGATATCCGTTGTCGAGGACCACCGGCTTGCAACCAAAGGGGTATTCAGGCGTTAGCGCTGTGCGCAGCTCGTCATCTTCAACAACGTTGTTCAGGTGTGTTCTGGCGCGTTTTTCGAACCACCGATTCCGGCGCGCACCCAACCTCAGGCCCACTCGGGCCCACTCCAGGAATCCAAAGACCACAGCTCGGAACAATCGGTTCATCCCCGGGATATGCGTGACGATGGTCCGAAGGGGTTTGGGAATGTCCACTTGACCCAGTGGTAGCATCCAGCTGGGACTTCGTTGAAACACCGTCAGAGACTTCACTTTTGGCGCGATCGCGGTCACAACTTGCGCCGCGCTCGCAGCGGCGCCAATGACAGCCACCTTCGCACCGTCGATTGAGGCCTCAGAGTCCCATCGAGCGGAGTGCATTTCGACACCGCTGAATGCGCCAACGCCTGAAATCTTGGGGAAAGCCGGTTGATTCAAGTAGCCGGTCGCCGAAATAACATGGTCCGCCTGCCAGACCTCACCATTGCTGAGCGTGAGATCCCATGCCCGACCATTCCAAACGGCTCTCTCCACACCCGTATTGAGCTGAAGATGAGACTGCAATCCAAATTCGTCAACCACGCTGGTCAAGTAGTTGCGTATGTCTTCGGCGCTCGCAAATAGTGATGGCCACGGGTAGGGCTTAGCGAAAGAAAACGCGTACAAGTGGGCAGGCGTATCACATGACATCCCGGGATAGCCGTTCTCGTTCCAAACGCCGCCGACATGGCTCGACGCCTCAAACACGACAAAGTCAGCACTTCCATGGCGTTTCAACAACGCCCCCATGCCAATACCAGATGGGCCAGCGCCGATAATTGCGAGGCGCGTCGAGTGGTCCGCAGTCATTCGACCGATCGTAACGCGCCCGATAACGTGGTCGCCAACGCGCCATTGTACGAGCGACCCCTGACACCCTTTCTTTGTGGCATTCCTATGACAAATTTGGCGCAAGCCATCGGCCAAACACCGATTGTGCGACTGACGTCGCTTGTCCCAGCAAGCGGTGCGCGACTCTTCGCGAAACTCGAGTTCATGAATCCCGGCGCCAGTGCCAAAGATCGGATGGCGTTATCCATGCTTGATCATGCCGAACAAACAGGCTTGATTGAGCCTGGTGGCACGATTGTGGAAGCGACATCTGGCAACACGGGAATGGGCCTTGCCATTTTGGCAGCGACCAGAGGGTACCGTTGTATCTTTGTCTGCCAAGACAAATGTAGCATTGAGAAAATCGATGCGCTGAAGGCCGTAGGTGCCACAGTCTTGACGGCACCAACCGTCGAGCCCACACACCCACGGTACTACCGAACAGTCGCTGCTGATGTCGCCGCGCAAGTCAAAGGCGCGTACTTCATCGACCAACACAGCAATCCGGCGAATGCGCTTGGACACTACGAGACCACAGGCCCTGAAATCATCCAGCACTTTCAAGACATTCGCGCCGACGAATCCACCCCGCAGTCCGTGGTTGTTGGGATCGGCACGGGCGGCACGATTGGTGGCATCGCCAAGCGAATCAAGGAAGAGCGACCAGAAATACGTGTCATCGCTGTCGACCCTCTCGGGTCCATCTATCAGGCGGCCCATCAAAACGAACCATTACCAGAACCTCAACCGTACACGATCGAAGGCGTCGGTCAGCCTTGCATGGTCAAAAGCGCTGATTTGTCCAATATTGATGAAGTGGTGACGGTCGATGATCGGACATCCCTGCGCGTGACCCGGCAGCTAGCTGCACAGGAAGGATTGTTTGCCGGACCATCATCAGGAATGGCAGTGGCTGGCGCCGTTACAATCTGCGCCCGCTCAACATCTGGCGACGTCATTGTGCTGTTGCCGGATAGCGGTGCACGGTACCTTTCGAAGGTCTACAGTGACGCTTGGATGATCGAGCAAGGCTTTATGGACCCATCTGAAAGTCGGCCGCCCGTCGACGTGGAAACCTACCTCAATGAACAAAAGTAACTCAAAGCCACCTCATGGACTGGCCACAATCGCCGTCCATGCTGGTGAAACTCCCAATACCCTACCTGGCGGAACTGGGGACGTCATCGTCCCGCTTCATCTGTCCACAACGTTTGCCCGTGAAAAGCTGGACGTACCCACTGGGGGATACGAGTACTCACGCAGTGGCAACCCCACGCGCCACACGCTTGAAGCTCGACTCGCTCAGCTCGAAGGCGCAGCCGGCGCTTTGGCGTTTTCGTCAGGCTTAGCAGCCACGACAACCGTCATGCTTGCACTCCTTGGAAGCGGTTCAAAAGTGGTTGCAGGCATGGACTTGTACGGCGGTGTGCGCCGGCTTTTGCATTCCGTGCTGAGCGAGCGATGGAATCTCAACGTGGTGCATGGCGATCTCCGTGGCGCTAACCCTGACCTCTCTGCCATCGACAGCGACACCGCTGTGGTGTGGATCGAATCACCGTCCAATCCCCTTCTTGAGATCACCGATATTCAACGGGTTGCCGATGCCGCCCACGAGGCGAATCCGGACTGCATCGTCGTCGTTGATAGCACGTTTGCGACCCCGGTCTTCCAACAACCGCTTTCTCTTGGTGCTGATATCGTGATGCACAGCACCACAAAGTACATCGGTGGTCATAGCGACACGGTTGGAGGCGCGTTGTGCGTCAAAAACCCCGAGATTCTGAAGCGTCTGCAGTTCGTTCAAAACTCAGCTGGGCCGATCATCTCACCATTTGACGCCTTCCTCACGCTGCGCGGCATCCGTACGCTCTCTGCGCGTATGGTTGTCCACGCCAGAAATGCCATGGCCGTGGCTTGCTACCTCGAACGGCACGAGCGGGTCGAAACCGTGGTCTATCCTGGTCTGGCCTCGCATCCTGACCATGACATCGCGACCAAACAGATGTCTGGGTTTAGCGGCATGATTACTGTCAAGCTGAAAGGCGACGTGGCGACAGCGACGCAGTTTGTCCAGTCACTCAAGCTTTTTGCGCTCGCTGAGAGTCTCGGCGGCGTTGAATCGCTGATTGAGATCCCGGCTGCCATGACCCACGCTTCGGTCCCGCTATCGGATCGAGACGCTCGCGGTATTGACGAGCGGTTGATTCGCATTTCAGTGGGCATTGAAGATGCCACGGACCTCTTGAACGATATTGAACAAGCGATCGAAGGACTACCTAGCGCTTAATCTCTGGCGCTGACGCGGTCGTCTGTCGCGACCTTCACAACACTGTCGATAAAAGCGCGCGCACCGGCGCGCTTGTCTTCTATCGCAGTGACGTGATGGGGATCCAACCAAGGTTGTGACAGATACTCGCAGTACTTCTGCTCATCGGTGTCTAAGTCGATGATCTGGCGAATCATGTCTGCGTACGACTGGTTGTGGTCGTCGTAATTGATCATGGAGCGCGTATTGAAGAAATCACCAACGTTCGGTGCACCCCGGTACACGGGTATCGAATGCCCGCGCATCACATTCGGAAGTTTCTCCGTCACGTAATCCTGCGAGAACGTGTTCTCAAAGCAAACGACAAACTTGTACTTCCGAAACAAACGCTCATTCTGCTTGGTCAGCTCCGCATAGACGTTGGTCTTCATGTCTGCTTGGCGGATAGGCGCAAAATCCGGGTCCGTGCTGTTTTGGTACCCAGAGAGGCCATAGACGTCCACTTTCTTATATCTCGATAGTTGCTTGATGAACCGTATGCGGTCACGTGCATGAGGGTTGGAGATGATGGCACAACAAAAACGCCGCTTGTCAGGTTCCGCGGAAATCGGACGCGAGACCAAATCATCAGCGCTGAAGTACAAAAAACCCTGAGGGAGACTAAAGAGATTGACGCCCCGATCATGATTGTGAATCACCGCATATTGCCGACGAGCCTTCATTGACTGAATCGACCTCACCATCGCAACGAGGTCGGGATAGCGGTAGAAGGGCGTTTTCATCAGCAGCGGTCGTACCCGCCAATCGTACGGCAAGTTTCGACCAAACACGCTCCGAAACCGTGGGTTTACGACGTTGTACAAGCTCTTCCTGCGCCGGATGTTCTCATCAGCAACATAGAGTGCCGTCTTAGCACGAGCATATTCGCCAGATAGCCGAGCGGAGTGATGCTCGAGAAACAGATCCTCGTTCTTGGGGACGACCGTGTATTCATACCGGTCCAGCAACTCAGTTTGGATCAATGGAATCTTCAAGATCTTCTGGCTGCTGCCAGATACTCGAATACGCAGCACTTCTGGCCTATGTGGTCTTGAGGTTCATGACGCTTACATCAACATCTAGGAGCATCACGATGCGACACTGCGCCGTAGCCACGAAGGCAGCATGGTTCATCGCGTTTTTCAACTCCTCAGACGCGCAGGTTGTGATCAACATTCTCGATAAACCAACGGTACGTTTTCTGAAGCCCATCCTCAAGAGAGATTTCTGGCTTCCAGCCGAGCGCGTTGATTAACCCGCTGTCAATCAACTTCTTGGGAGCGCCGTCAGGCTTGGAAGTGTCCCAGACGAGTTCGCCGGTATATCCCACTGCAGTCGCCACGCTCTCGGCAATCTCTCTGATCGTGTGGTCAGACCCAAATCCCACATTGACGTGACCCATCTGGGGACGGGTGTTCTTGCGAAATGTGGCTGGGTCCAGTCCCATCATGAAGACACATGCCGCAGCCGCATCATCGACGTACAGCAATTCCCGACACGGAGTGCCGCTCCCCCACACTGTCACATGAGGATGTTGCGCAATTTTCGCCTCATGAAACCGACGCATGAGCGCTGGCACGAGGTGCGCATTTTCATGATGAAAGTAATCGTTCTTGCCATACAGATTGGTAGGCATGACCGCGCGAAAATCGCATCCATATTGCCGGTGATAGCTCTCGCACAACTTCAATCCCGCGATTTTGGATACGGCGTACGGCTCATTAGTGGGCTCAAGTGATCCTGTGAGGAGCGCGTCTTCTCGCATTGGCTGGGTTACCTGCCTCGGATAGATGCAGGATGAACCAAGGTACAGCAAGCGCTGAACGTTGTGTATGTACGATGCATGCATCACATTTATCGCAATCGCAAGATTGTCGTACATAAACTCAGCGGGATATTTGGCGTTCGCTTGGATCCCGCCACACCGCGCTGCCGCGACGTACACCTCGTCGATGGCTTGTGCCGCAAAAAAGTCATGCACTGCGCTTTGATTCGTCAGATCCAGATCACTACGATCCGCCGTGATGAGTTCACAGAAAGAGTCGCAGGACAGTTGGCGCACGATCGCCGATCCCACCATCCCGCGATGTCCAGCAACGAAAACGCGACGCGGACGCGTCGAAGCAACACTACCCATTCTCGACACTGTCATGCCCCCGTTCGCGCAAAAATGAGATGCGCTTGGCAAGCTTCAAGTCCATCGCGACCATCTCCGCGCAAAGATCGGCCACGCTACACTCGGGTTCCCAACCAAGCAAACGCTTGGCCTTAGACGCATCTCCCAAAAGAGTAGTCACTTCCGCCGGTCTGAAATACTTGGGGTCGACACGCACAATCACCTCGCCTTCAGTGATGGCAGGTGCATCTGAGCCTGCCACGCCCACGACGGTTCCAATCTCGTGCTGCCCACTTCCGGAAAACTCCAGCGTGATTCCCAGCGCCTGAGCGGCCATCTTCACAAACTCACGCACCGAGCATTGAATCCCAGTGGCGATCACAAAATCCTCTGGCTCCTCCTGCTGCAGCATCATCCATTGCATGCGGACATAGTCCCTAGCATGCCCCCAGTCGCGCAAAGCATCCATATTCCCGAGATAGAGGCATCTGTCAATGCCTTGTGCGATACGCGATAACCCACGCGTCACTTTACGCGTGACGAACGTCTCGCCTCGGCGCGGCGACTCGTGGTTAAACAGAATGCCACTGCAGGCAAATAAGCCGTAAGCTTCGCGATAGTTGACAGTCAGCCAGTGGGCATACAGCTTGGCAACCGCATACGGCGAGCGAGGGTAAAACGGCGTGCTTTCGTTTTGCGGTACCGATCGCACCATCCCATACATCTCAGACGTGGACGCTTGATAGAAACGGGTTTGATCCCTGAGGCCGAGCGCGCGGATCGCCTCTAACAGGCGTAAAGTTCCCATCGCATCAACGTCAGCTGTGTACTCCGGCACCTCGAAAGATACCGCGACATGAGACTGAGCACCAAGGTTGTAAATCTCATGCGGCTGAACATCCTTGATGATCCGCATCAGATTTGTGGCATCTGTCAAGTCACCATAGTGAAGGATGAAATTCGGCTTGACATCATGACTGTCTTCGTAGATGTGGTCCACGCGCTGCGTGTTAAACCGAGACGTACGGCGCTTGATACCGTGAACTTCGTAACCTTTATTCAGTAGAAATTCAGCGAGATAGGACCCGTCTTGTCCCGTAACTCCTGTGATCAGAGCAACTTTTCTCGACATCTCTCGCTCCTATTCACGATGGGGATGGCATGGTAGCACCTTTTAACGAGGCTCAACGAGCAGCCCATTACTAGCCGCACCCTTCATATTCTCGTCGGCACTTTAGTATTGCACGCCTTCCGCAATCTTCCCGTCAACAACGAGGTTCGATCCGGTCGTAAAGCCACTCAAGGGTGATGCCAAGAAAACGGTCGACGCTGCCACCTCTTCTGGTGACCCTAGTCGTCCCGTTGGATTCCGTGCAGTCGTCTGCTGAAACAGATCCGGCATGTGCTTCTCAACCCTATGCCACATCCCACCCTTGAAATAGATGGTTCCTGGGGAGACGCAATTGGCTCTCACGCCATGGCAGGCCTCGGCTCGAGCCACGCCCGCGATGTAATGGATCAAGGCCGCTTTCACCGCGCCATATGCCGACGGTCCGCGGGCGGTGAGAGCTGCCACCGAACTAATTGCGACGATCGCAGCATCACCTTTCTCTTTCGCAGCCTTGCGTAAACCATCTCTGGCTGCATTCACGGCCGTCACAGCACCCAACACATCGGTCTCTAAGCACTCACGAAACATCTCTGGAGCATCTCCGGAAGTGAGCGCGCTAGCGTTCGATATCAAGATATCTAATCCGTCTTGTGAGTTGGCGATATCCGCAACAAAAGTGCCCAGGGCGCGATGATCCGCTATGTCTACTGCAACCCCTTGCAGCGATTCACGGTGATCAGCATGATCGGCGATAAACTTCTTAACGCCGTCTGCGCTGCGAGCACAAATCGTGACGTGCGCTCCTTCCGCCAACAGTCGTTCACAGATGGCAGCACCAATGCCGCGCGTACCACCCAGCACAATGGCCCGGCGGTTCTTGAGTTGTAAGTCCATTACGCGAGCTCCGGATCAGAAATCACTAACATCTTCGAGATCTGCATGTCGTCGATAGTGTGTCCCACACCACCAACGCCCAAGCCTGACTGTCTCAGTCCGGCAAAAGGCATGCCATCAATGCGGAAGGCCGTATGCTCATTCACCATAACGGCTGAGGCATCCAGATCGCGCCACGCGCGCATCGCCACATCTAACCGTTGGGTGAAGACAGCCGCTTGAAAGGCAAACGGTAACGCGTTCGCACGGTCAATCGCGCCCTGCATCGAGTCAGATCCGTAGACGCATACAACGGGACCGAACACCTCTTGGCAGCTGACCTTGGCATCGTCGGGCGGATTGAGAATCACCGTTGGCTGGTAGCACGTATCGTTGACAGGTTGGCCGCCGCAGAGCACCGTCGCACCAGCTGCTTTGGCTTCTTCTACCCATGAATGCACGCGCGCCACTTCACGCTCCAAGATCAGGGGACCGACGTCTGTCGTCCCGACTCTCGGATCGCCGACCACCAGCTTGGATGCAGCGGCGGCCAATGACTCAGCAAACGCCCCTGCTTTCTCGGTCTGCGTGTACACACGCTGCACGGACACGCACACCTGACCAGCGTGATAAAACCCGCCTGGAGTAATGCGTGAAACGGCGTGATCCACATCGGCATCTTCGCAGAGAAGCACTGGCGCAACGCCACCGTGTTCTAGCGCACAGCGAGTGCCTGGGGATAGTTGCGAGCGTAAGAACCATCCCACTCTCGAACTGCCAATGAAACTAAAGAACGCAACACGGTGATCCGTAACGAGTTTTTGAGACACATCGTTGGATTCAGCAACGCACACTTGGCACCAGCCGTTCGGCAGGCCAGCATCGTGAAGCAGTTCGGCGAGCTTCAGGCACGACAAGGGCGTCACGTCCGCCGGCTTCACAATCACAGGGCATCCTGCCGCGACGGCTGCAAGGACTTGGTGAACAATCAGATTCAGTGGGTGGTTAAATGCACTCACTGCCACCACTACGCCAATGGGATCGCGGCGCGTCACAGCAAACTTGCCGCGTGATCCCGCCGTTCCGCCCATGGGGATCACTTCACCCGCGTGAGATCGGATATGTTCGATGCATAGATGCACGCCATCGATAGCGCGATCCACCTCAACTGCTGAGTCCTTGTAAGGCTTTCCACCTTCACTGGCTGCGAGCAGCGTGAGCGCACCTTTCTGTTCCGCCATCAACTCGGCAAGGCGACCGAGGATCTCGACCCTCCGATCAAGCGGCAACCACGCTTTGCGATTCTTCGCCAAGCTATAGGCCGTCGTGAGGTACTCCTCAACATGTGTCCCGTTGGCTGCAGGCGCATGGCCAAGCAGTTCACCATCAAACGGACAGACAACGGCAATCTCACCAACGTGCGCTTGCATCCCTTTCTCCTCAGATCTGAGCGGTAATTTCGCCCAAGCGACGTGTCAACTCCATGTTCTCGTTGTAATCGATCGGAACGACAACAAGACTTGGACCTTTCGTATTGACGGCATTCTTCAGCTGCTGCATGACGTCATCAGCGCCAGAGACGTGGTGGAATGACCACCCAAACGCATCCGCCAACTTCGCCCAATCGGGGTTGTCGAAATCAAGCTTCGTGTGGTGTCCATGGCCGGCTTCCTGCTTCCACGCAATGAGACCGTACGCCTTGTCTTCCCAGACCATCACCGTCATATCACAGTCGTAACGGCGCGCGGTTTCCATTTCTTGGACGTTCATCATGAAGCCAGCATCGCCTGAGATCGCCAGAACCTTTTGGTCCCGATCGAGCATCGAGGCTGCAATGGCTCCCGGCAGCGCGAAGCCCATTGAGCAAAACCCGTTGGGGATCAGGCATGTGTTCGGCTCGTGGCACTGGTAGTGGCGAGCAATCCACATCTTGTGTGCGCCGACATCTGACAACACCAAGTCGTTGGGTCCCATGACTTGACGAGCATCCCACAACGCTTTCTGCGGGCGAACTGGGCCTTTTCCTGAGTCATCTTTGTGAGCTTCGAATTCCACTTGCATAGCTTCCCGAACCTTCTTTTGCATTGGAATCTGCCATGACTTCCCATCAGCTTCAGCTTGGTCTGCTAATCCGCCGATGGTCTCGGCAAGATCCCCGACCAGCTCCAGCGTCGGGTGGTAATGCTGATCAATCTCAGCCGGCAAGAAGTCCGCATGCAAGATCTGCTTCGTGCACGACGGATTCCACAGGTTCGGGTGATACTCGACCATGTCGAAACCCAGTGAAATCACCAAGTCAGCATCATCAATGGCACGTGTTGTGATGTCTTTGGCACCCAGCCCGATCGTAAACAGGCTCTGATCTGAGTCCATATCCACGCAGCCTTTGGCCATAAATGTCGACAACACGCCGATGTTGGTCGCCTTGGCGAAACGGCGAAGCTGTTCACTGGCGCGCGTGCGAATGCAACCATTCCCGGCCAAGATCACCGGGCGCTCTGCACTGGCGATCATGCCCCATGCGTGAGAGATCAGGTCTTGATTGGGGGATGGACGGCGGAAACGAATCGGATGCATCGGCTGGCTACGGGGATGCGCTTGCGCTTCTGCAACATCTTCGGGCAACTCAATCAGCACGGCTCCTGGTTTTTCCGACTTTGCGACCCGCACCGCTTTGCGAACAATTTCGGGAATCACCTCTGGCGACAAGATCGTCGTGGCCCACTTGGTGACAGGGCGGAACATCGCCACGACGTCCATGATTTGGTGTGACTCTTTGTGCAGACGTTTGGTGCTGCCTTGTCCCGTCAGCACCAACATCGGCGCGCGGTCCATGTTGCTATCCGCCACACCCGTAATCAAGTTGGTGGCACCAGGACCGAGAGTTGCGAGACAACCCGCGGGGCGACCCGTCAGACGACCGTAGATCTCGGCCATGAAGGCCGCGCCTTGTTCGTGACGTGTGAGGACAAAGCGAATCGAAGTTGACTTTTCTAGCGACAAAACGAAATCAGCATTCTCTTCTCCGGGAATCCCGAAGATCGTGTCGATTCCTTCCGCCTCTAGGCATTTCACTAGTAAATCTGAGCCCTGCATTTGTCGTGTCGCAATGGTATTGGGGTGGATTGTATCTCCCACCTTGGTGGGATCTTGGGATGAATTCTCCATCTCGGGATCGTGAACTCCCGTCTCTACGCGCGGGAGAAGCGCAAACCAATGGTTGGTTCCTTCCATTGACTGGCGACCCGGAACGATTTCCCGAGATCGCCCGCGCACCGTATGTTTCAAGTCACCGATGATTTCTGGGCAGTACATGTAGTGATGCCCGAGCCAGCGTGACACCGTGGATCGCACCAGTTTTGCCTGCCGCCGGCTGCGCGCATAGACGACATCTTCACAGTCAATGGAAATCACATTGATCGGCCGGCCTTCTGGCGCAGGACCATCGAGGCCGAGGCGCGGCGTTCGATGGTGCGCTTGCGAGACCTGAAGAGCGCGATCCGCTGCGTTGTAGTACACCTGCACCAGCTTGGACATCCGCGTCAGGGCGTGCAGAGATCCATCCATCGAGAGCGCTCGACTCTCAACATCGGGAGCGGTCAGTGACGCCGTGGTGATGAATTCGGGCGTGTCGTACTCCTTAAGGTGCTCAAGTGCGCCTTCCAAAACCCTCGCGCCCATGGAGTATGCCAACACATGCAAGCGCGGCTGTGGCACACCCTGGGGACGATGATGAAGGTAATTCGCGAGCCGAACTGCGGCGCGACCCAATGCAATGCCGGCCGAGTGACTGGCACCTCGGTCTTGAAAGTACCCGAGTGCTTTCGCGGTCGCTGGCCACGCAAACACCAAAGGAATCACGAGCGACCGCGGCGGCGTCACCGCGCGAACCAACGCCTCCATCTCACGTATCGCATTGCGAAAAGTGGTGCGATAGCCGTGCACAAACATCAACACGTGAGGCACAAGGCGGCGACGAAGTGCTTCCTCTGAGTACACGCGCATTGCGGCAAACATTTCGGCGCTTCCCGCAATAGCGTCGCCAGACGACTCTAAAGGATCCGCGCAGACCGTCAAGCGGTCTGGCTGCGATTCGACATGATCCACCCATCCACATCGAAACTCGCCGGCTTCTCCCGACGTCCCTGCGAATGCACGCTCAAGGTCCCCGCTCGGTTGTTCTCCTGCCTCCTCACCGCGGTACAGTCGATTGGTGAGAAAGAAGACTCTCATGCGAGGGGGGCGGGAATGACATCATCTCGATGCGCCTCCAACCAATGCCGCGTGATGGCTTGGGCGATATGGTCAGGCGGTGACAGCATCTTCCGAGCGGTCTTGGAGACCAAGCGCATGCCATCAAACGCATAGCTCGCGCTCTCAATAGC
The DNA here is from genome assembly GCA_965209235.1 of Gammaproteobacteria bacterium. Classification (GTDB taxonomy): domain Bacteria; phylum Pseudomonadota; class Gammaproteobacteria. The sequence continues at coordinate 233,264 of OZ242382.1, forward strand.
CGACGAATGGTCATGAGCGTAGCCACGCATGAAGCCTCGCGCATTGGTGGCCAGACGTCTGCGTCTGGCAGCGCGCCGCACACTGGAGGCTGCGCGTCCGGTGACGCTCATTTGACTGGCAAACCGTGACTCAAAGTGCCGCTGAGCCGTGATCTGATCCTCCGCTGCCAGCGCGTGCAAGGCACCGACTCCCCGATCCGCGCGACAACCTGACAGGCACCACCGCAGTGGAGGCGAAATGAACTCCTCGTCTTCATGTCCCATCAATGTCACGGTGTGACCGTCGGCCACGTACCGGGTTTGACGTCGCGGCACGAAAACGTGCATCTCTTGCGACATGTCCATGGGCATCAAACGATAGCGAAAGTCCACCTGAGGCATCGGACGCTCACACGCCAATTCGATGCTCGGCACGCGGACGACTTCTCGCGTTTTCCCCTCCAGACAACGTTTTAGCAACCCGGTGATTCCTTGAGTCCACCACACGCTGTCAGGATCCACGCTCACAACAACTTGCCGGCTCGCGCTTTGAAGACCCCAGTTCAGCGCGTTGTGAAGCGTGTTCACTTCGGACACCGAATCACCGAGATATTCCAGAAGCTCGTTGGGAACAATCTGAGGCGCATAGTCACACCATGCCAGTTTTCGTTGCTGTGGAATCGGGATGTGCGGCGAGCCGACGAGATGGGCTCCTTGTCCCGTGGAGTCCACGATGATCAGTTCATCCAGCGCAGGTAAAACGCTCAGGACGACTTCCAACAGAAACGGTGCATCTGTGCTTAAGACAAGGAGGCCTGTCACACCCGGGGACCGCTGAGCATGCGCATCATCCATCAAGTGATCAGTCACAAGGTAATCGCTGTGATCCTCGACGGATGCCAGGCTCCGCGCAATATCTTGCGCCGATTTCCAGCGATAGACATCATGTGGCACGCCTTTGGGTGCTTGGTGTCGTTGATGTGATGACGCTAATTCATCCTCTCGCTCCGTCACGGGCACGCGTAGCGCGCCCTTCGACAGATCGTGCCAATGCGTTGCCTGCCCCGGTTCACCAGTCATCTGGGACTCGCTGGAGAGATCTCGCACGATGATGTCATCACGACTGATGGAGCCTCGCAGATCAAAGCCTCCCCGATGCGCCGCGTACGACACATCTTTCACTCCACGCGTCATCCACGCAAAGGGAACGGCCGGCATGCGCTTGCTCGCCGTCATAGACGCGCAGCGCCACTTCAGTGTCGCTGGTATGGACTTGTGCGCCAACGCAAAACCGTCGAACACTGCGGGAACAGGAACCACATTGGCTTCCGTGACCATCACAACACCAGACGGCGTCGTCATCTGGCTGATGGCCTCGCGGTGCAGCGATTGATGCGCACCTGCCAGATCAGTCAGAGACAGCCCGTCGGATGAAGCATGGCCCCAGATGCGAAAGTGCAGCGCCGGATCCGTGTGAATCCGACTCTTCCGCACGCAGGCGTACGCATGTTGCGTCTCGCGATCGTGCGGCGCGGCCGAGATGTACACCGTGCCGGCATACGCGCCCCACGCTGACACCACTGCCGACAAGTCTTTGACCGGCCGCGCAGCGACGAGACACACGGCATCAATCCAACGACCGGGGTACGTACTGCGGTTGTGGCGCATGGTGAGCCTCACGCGTCAAAGATGAGAGGGACGCGCTCCTACGATCGCCGCATGCGCATTACGACGCAACGACGATTTCTTGAGCTGCAATCGCGCGGCCTTCAGCAGCCTCGCTCATGTAGGTGTCAATCTCGTTGAAGTTGAGGTAGCGGTAGATCTCAGAACCCATGGTGCTGATGCCTGCCATCTGCTCACGATATTCTTCCAAGGTTGGCAACCGTCCCAACAATGCCGCAACCGCACACAACTCTGCCGATGCCAAGTACGTGTCCGCGTTGTCACCCAAACGATTGGGGAAGTTGCGGGTCGACGTGGAAACGACGGTGCTGTTGGGAGCCACGCGGGCTTGGTTACCCATGCACAGCGAACAACCTGGCACTTCAGTCCGTGCACTCTTCGCACCGAACTCAGCGTAGAAGCCTTCTTCGATCAACTGCCACTGATCCATCTTGGTGGGCGGCACGACCCACAACCGAGTCTTGAGCTGATCTTTGGACTGTTTCAGCACCTGCGCCGCCGCACGGAAGTGTCCGATGTTGGTCATGCACGAGCCGATGAATACCTCATCAATCTTCGTGCCCGCGACTTCAGACAGGGGCTTCACGTTGTCGGGGTCATTCGGGCAACACAACAGCGGTTCGGTGATCTCATCCAGATTGATATCGAACGACGCAGCGTACTCTGCGTTGTCATCCGGCTCCATCAACGTGGGATTCTTGAGCCACTCTTCCATGGCTGACTTGCGCCGCCACAGCGTCCGCATATCTTTGTAGCCATTAGCGATCATCCATTCAATCAGCACGACATTCGACCGCAAGTACTCCTTGATGGGTTCTTGATTCAGTCGAATGGTGCACCCAGACGCTGAACGCTCGGCTGACGCATCACTGATTTCAAACGCCTGCTCGATCTTAAGGTCGCCGAGACCTTCCACTTCCAGACAACGGCCCGAGAAGACGTTCTTCTTATTGGTCGATCCCACCGTGAGATCCCCGGATTGCAGAGCGGCATACGGAATCGCATGCACGAGATCGCGGAGCGTAATTCCCGGCTGCATCGTGCCAGTGAACCTTACGCGCACCGACTCCGGCATCGTCAGCGGCATTGCGCCCGTAGCGGCGGCAAATGCCACCATGCCGGATCCGGCAGGAAAACTAATTCCCAGGGGGAAACGGGTGTGAGAGTCACCACCCGTACCGACTTGGTCAGGCAACAACATCCGGTTCAACCACGAGTGGATGATGCCGTCTCCTGGGCGGAGCGAAACACCACCGCGCGTAATGAAAAAGTCGGGAAGCGTGTGACGCGTTTTGATGTCCACAGGCTTGGGATACGCGACGGTGTGACAAAACGATTGCAACACAAAGTCCGCCGAGAAACCGAGGCACGCGAGTTCCGTCAACTCGTCCTTCGTCATGGGTCCCGTCGTGTCTTGTGACCCCACGGTCGACATGCGCGGTTCACAGGACTCGCCCGGCGCCACGCCGTTAAGCCCACACGCTGCGCCCACCATTTTTTGTGCGAGGGTGTAGCCTGGCAACTTCGAAGCACTCCCCGGCAGAGAGAACAGCCCGTCTTTCACCTTCCGTCCCAGCGCCTCACACGCTTTAGATGTCAGTTCGCGGCCAATAATCAGTTTTAGACGCGAACCCGCACGCACTTGATCAAGCAGCGTGGGGTTAAGCGAGAACGTCGACAACACTTCTTGCGTTTGCGCATCGACGATGTCCCCTTTGAAGGGGCGAAGCTGCACTTTGCGGCCGTGAGCGAGCGCGGTGACATCCATCTCAATCGGGAGCGTGCCAGCATCTTCACACGTGTTGTAGAAAATCGGGGCAATCTTGCCCGCGACACAAAATCCACCTGAGCGTTTGTTTGGGACGCCGGGCATATCGTCGCCGATGTACCACAGCATGGAATTGGTCGCTGATTTGCGCGATGACCCTGTGCCGAGAACGTCCGCCACAAACAGCGTGCGCTGCGACGCGGCGCGCGCATCTGTCAGTTGTGTCAGTGGGTCATTGACCCCTTCCCTAGGGTATTTGAGCATGGCCAGCGCGTGCATCGGAATATCCGGACGCGACCACGCATCGGGAGCTGGAGACAAGTCATCAGTGTTGACTTCGCCAGGCACCCGAAAGACCGTGAAATCAATCACATCGTCCAGCGACGCGCGTGAGGTAAACCATTCCGCATCGGCCCATGATTCAAGCACTGACTGTGCGTGGGCATTGCCGTGTTTGGCCATATCCTTCACTTCATGGAAGGCATCAAACATCAACAAAGTCCCTTTCAGGGCGTTGGCAGCATGCGCGCCGAGTGCGTCGTCTTTCAATATCGCTACGAGCGTCGTCACGTTGTATCCGCCATGCATATCGCCGAGCATCTCAATCGCGTGTGTCGCGCTAATGGATAAACACGTGGCGTCGCCTTTCGCGATATCGCTTAAGAAGCCCGCCTTGATGTACGACGATGGGTCAACCCCAGGCGGCACGCGGTCAGTTAACAATCCAAGCAAGCGCGCATGATCGGGGCAGGACGGATCCTTCAGTCCCTCAATCACCGCATGCGTCTGTTCTGGGTTGAGCGGGAGCGGCGGAATCCCTTCATCCGCACGCTCATTGACGTGCGTGTCATACGACTTGAAAAACTCTGTAACAGACATCGCGCTCACGGTTGTGAAGCCCAGCAAATTCCTAGTGTCAACGAATTTTATCGGTAAAGAATCACGCCCGAAGGCAAGAGGGATATTTCTACGCGTTGGCAACCTTGGCGCGGCGGGCCATCCAGACACCAATTGGCAAGCAAATCAGTGCCAGTGACCACACCAAGACCGCACCCGTCGGAAGGTCCACATACCAAGACACCAGTAAGCCTGTCGCGTAGGAGAGTACCCCTATTCCGAGCGCCATGGCGGTTCCTTTCCCGCGCGGCAGTGTGACGGTCGCAAGCGCGGGTATGACCAACGTCGCAAACACGAGAAAGACCCCCACAAGCTGCACCGAAATGGTGATCGCAATGGGAAACAAAACGTAAAACACCTTGGTTGAGTAGATCTGCGGGCGAAAGACCGCAAGTGCGAGATACACCACACCAATCAATGCCGGAACGATCAGCCCATCCCATGTCGCCCACAAAATCTGGCCCACGAGGAGCTCACGCATGTGCTCCCCGCTCTCTGGATTGCCAGAAAGAAAGATGACGCCAGCAGAGGCCGCCAGAACAAACGAAATACCGATGACAGCTTCGTGAAACCGCCCGGTGCGCTGCTCAAGCCATGCGAGTAGCCCGCCTCCCAACATGGCTCCGCTCAGCGCCAATATTTGGGCGCTCACCCCATGGAATTGCCACTCCAGCGAAGCTGCCAACATCAAAAATGCGGCGGCCATTTGGGCAATGGCCAGATCGATGAAGATGATGCCTCTTCTCACCACCTCCCGGCCCAGCGGCACGTGCGTCGCAAGCACGCACATCGCCGCCGCGATGGCGGGAAGCAACAGGCTGACAATCTCCATGAAGTAGGCCGGTTCGGTTACTGACGGATGTCAGCCAGCGTCAGCAATATGGAGTGATACCACGTGAAGAGCGCTTGCGGGTCCTTCCAGTCAACGGGACCATTGATGGGGAGCTCAATGGCGGGAATGTCCGACTTCTTTGATAGCCATCGTGCTGCAGACCGGCCGGTGGTGTTGTATGCGATGACATCGGCCCCATTTTCGTCAATACGTCGGAGCAATGCCGCCAAATGACGAGACGTGGGAGGCACGCCAGCTTTCGTTTCAATCACAGCGACCCGCGTCAACCCGAGATCTTCAATGAGGTACAGCAACTCGTTGTGATATTCGACCACACGCAGCCCTTCAATCGCCTTCTGCAAGACGCGCCACTCTCCCGCAACATGCTGTTGATACTGCGCCTCAAAGGCGGCAGCCCGGCGTTGGTAGTCTGCCGCATGGTCGGGATCGATACGACTCAAGCGACGAGCGAGTTCGCGCCCCACCGTCACCACATCATCAAACGACGTCCAAAAATGAGGGTTCCCGGATGGATGAATGTCGCCCAGACTACGATCAACTACGGTCGGCACTCCGAGCAGCGTGACATAGTCAGCGGCATACAGTAGCCCATCGGTCCCGGCCTGCACTTTGCGATTTCCTGAACCGCGCAGCAACAAAGGCAGCCATGCGTTTTCAAGTTCTGCGCCCGTGCAAATGACGAGGTCAGCACGTCTCATCTGCGCGAGAAAACTCGGCCGAGCCTCGACATAGTGTGGATCTTGCTTGGCAGACGTGGCGCTATACACTGATACGTCAGGGCCTGCGATCGCTGTGGCCAAGCCCGCCCATACCGGCTCACAAGCAAAGACGCGTGTTTTCGACTGGCTCCCAACCGGCAAGGCGAGCAGTCCAAGGCAACACCCCAGTGCCACCCAAGAGCGGTTTGCGTACGAGGTCATTAGTAGGCGTGCCCACCGTGGGCGCCTATGCTAAATGTGTAACCCAGTCTCACTTCGGTGAAGACATCCTGCGTGGATTCATCACGAGCAATCTGTAACCGGACGCGTGAAAACTCGGAAGGGAGCCAATCGAGGACCACTGAGGTCTTGCGAGGGTCATGTCCGCCTGATGCATAGCCGGACGCCGCGAGCAGCGCGGTGTTCGTGCCACCGAGCGACGAGGACAGCGCTTCAAATCGAGCGCCCACACGCCACTGGCGGGTAAAGAGCCAGTTTGCCTGCAGATACCAGCCGCTCAGCTCTCGCTCAACCGTTCCCTCAACGTCCGGATCCATTTCTAATGCTCCGTCTTCATCTCGGGCAAAGTGTTCGAAGATCACGTTGATATGACGCTGTGCCAAGTTCCCATCGGGAGACCACTTGTACACGAACGACAATCCTTGGGTCGTCGACGTTCCTTCGTGATGTTCGATATCACCAATCACGCGCTGCAGTGTCGCGACATCGTGGTATGACGCACCGAATAAGAAGCTGTGCGACGCGCCGGCATCAAATCCGACTCGGACCCGATACATCCGCGCGTTGATCGTCGGAGCTTCAGCCTCTTCCTCTTCAGCCTCGTCTTCGCCTTCTTCATGCCCGTGTCCGCCCACAAAACCGCGTCCTGCGAGCAACTCCGTTGCGAGTTCCAGATAGACGGGGGTGGGTGCGACCCACTTGACGCTCACGCCATCGTCGTAATACACCTCACCCCACAAGCCACGTTGAATCAGCGCGGCATCTGCGAAATCCCAAGTCTCGGCATGGCGCTCGTTGTGATGACCGACGCCCGACAAAAAGCGGCCCATCTTGAGAGTGAAGCCTACGCCTAACCCAAGGGTTTCGACAAAAGCCTCTTCCAACTCAAGCTCGATCTCACCTTCGTGTTCTGCGATCCCGAGCGTCATCTGGCCTGTGAAAAGATGATCGACACTCGCAGCAATCACGAGTTCGCTGTGACCCAGAGACGGTCCGTTTTCACCGAGTTCTGCCGCTTCGCCAACGAGTGTAAATCCCGAGAGCTGATAGTCGTGTGGGTCACGACCGAAATCGGCATACTGCCCTTCAAGGGTCAGCGATACTGACGGATTGAGGGAGTTAGCCCCCAACTTCGCAGACTGCGCAAACGCGCTGACGGGCAAGACGGCGAGAAGAACCGCCGCAACTATAGAGATATGATACTGTCGCAATGTCATTGCGTTTGCCACTACTGAGCTTGCTATATTGTTACCGATTGCCGCCTGGAGATGCAAGTCTTGGGTTGATATCGCACCCGATAAAAGTGCGATCGCATGCCTGGCAGGCGTCCAACACCGAGAAGGTCCCGGCAGCGGGATCAAGCACGACATCACCGGGGTGTGTGACCGCCTCAATCAAACGTTTTTGCAACTCAATCGGTTTCGCATGGGTTCCTTTTGATGCAGCCTGATCTGCCACCACATCAGGGATATCGTGCACATGCCACACTCCCTTGGCGCGCTTGGGTATTTTTTGCAATACCACCAAGTACTCAGACTTGCGGCGCGTGCGATACCCCATGCCAATACGCGGTTTCGCCCACACGATGAGATCAACGATCTCAAGAGCCGTGCCGTCTAGCCATGGCGTCACGCCCGAGCAGAGATGGAACTTGTCCACCCACAGAAACACATGTCCCGAAGGCACGAGGACCCGATCCAATGCCATGAGAAACGCACGAATAGTCTCTTCGGACATTTGAGTCAGTTCGCTGCGGTTCCTGCCGCGGTTGACGCCTTCATTTCCGTAACGCATCTTGTCGAGAATGCCGCGGTATTGCGGATCGAAGAATGCCGCCTTGCCGGCTTCGGGAGGCAATAGACCGAGCAACGTCAGCCCATCCATTGTCAACGGTTGATTACTGAGCTTGGAAAGGTTCATCGGCAGCGCGCTACCTTTCAGCAATGGTGCCGCTCCTTCAGTATCAGCCGGTGACGCGTGCGTTACGGACGCTGTAACTTCAGCCACTCCTGAGCAAGGATGACGCCTCTGTCACTCGCCAGTTGATACCACATTTGGGCTTCGTCATACGACGCGGGTGTCCCGAGCCCTGCTTCAAACATTTGCGCCACGCGCAGCGTCGCTAAGGGATGACCGAGACCAGCGGCTTTTTTGAAGAGGCCAAACGCTTTGCGAACATCGCGCGGGACACCATCATGCCGTGAGTAGGCCACCCACAGAGAGTGTTCACGCGGCGGAGGATGCTGGCCGATGGAGTATCGGTACGGCTCACCGCGTGGTTGCGTGGGCGGGCCAAAACTCGATCCATACAGGTGGAAATTCCCAAGCTGATACATCGATTCCGGTGACCCTCTGTCAGCGCCCTTACGGTACCACCGAAACGCCTGCAGGAAGTCAGACCGTACCCCGAGACCATAAAAGTACCGGGTGGCGACTGCCGTGTGCGCCTCAGCGTCACCTTCGCGAGCCTTCGCGATGAGCTCAGAGATCGGAGGCTGGACATGCGAAGCCTCCATCACCGCGCACCCTGCGGACGCAAGTGCCAAGCTCACGCCCAGCATTGCGCGAATCATTCGCCTCACTCTTCGCGTTTGTAGATGGAGTTCTTTGGACGCGCAAAGACGCGTTCGATCATCGGCCGAAAGAACTCAATTGGCAACGTATCATAGTCGGGATCAAAGCAGTTTTGGTCGTATTTCGCACAAAACTCCACGCAATCTCGCCAATACGGGGAATCCTTGAACTCGTCCCGCAGGTTACGGTCCAGCCCGAGGTGGTGGAAAAAGTAATAGCCTTGGAAAATGCCATGATGCTTCACGATCCAGTGGTTACGTTCCGATACAAACGGCTGCAAAATGGTGGCTGCCATGTCCGCATGATTGGCCGGACCCAGCGTATCACCAATGTCGTGAATAAGCGCACACACCACGTACTCCTCATCGCGCCCATCGCGGTGTGCGCGTGTCGCTGACTGCAAGCTGTGGGTGAGCCGGTCGATCGCAAACCCACCTTCTCCGTCTGCAAGCATCGCGAGATGTCGTTCGATCTGGTCGGGCAGCCCCTTGACGTGAGCTGCGTTGGCCGCAGCAATCGCCGCGTATTCTTCTTGCGTGCCATTCGTCATTTTTCGAAACGTTGCCGGCCCGCCGGACACGGATTCGTGGACAGGAAACCCTTCAGGGGTCATGCGTGGAGACATCATGCTCAACCTCGCAAATGTGTGGGTGGAGTATAGACCACCGCCTCGCCCGCCCATCAGTTCACCGCAGACAGGAAGGGTCCCGCTGCATTGTCACTTCATGGCGGAAGGGGTGGGATTCGAACCCACGGATAGTTGCCCATCTCTGGTTTTCAAGACCAGCGCATTCGACCACTCTGCCACCCTTCCGGCGTTTGGCGCACACGCGCCGACGGGATTATCCTATTGCCGCCCTCAATCGTTGCCTTTTCTAGCGGTCTACGTGCGATCTGGCGATAACAGCGCGCGAAAACGGGGAGTCTTCATCCAGTCCTCAATCACAAACTGCGCCAAGATTCCTGCAACAGCCATCGGCGGCAAGAGCATCACTCCGTGCACCAACAACAACTGAGCGCCATACGCGAAATCTTGAGCATAGAGCAACACATACATCTGGTGAAACACAGAGACGTCGGTGAGCGCCAATGTCACGACGGACGTCAGGATCAATAAGAACTGCAACAGTAGCGACGCAATCGCGTTGGTTGTCTTAGACCGCCGTCCGTGAGGTCCCACTCGCGCGCTTCCGAATTCCAGCGACATCTTCCAAATCAGCCGAGAGACCCAAATCACGCGGAAGATCGGGACAAACGGCGCGCCAATCTCCCACCTAATCGATCGTTTGGGATTGCGATAGATACTCTGTTGCCAGCCTATGAGGACACATTTGTATGCCGCAGCCGCCCACAACATCCAGCTCGCGACAGCGACGACAAGGATGAGCTCCAGCGCCAGCCAGTACAGCGTTAACTGGTATCCAAATGTGCTGTAAGCGTGGGTTGATTGCGCGTACGACAGCGCAACAATGAGGAGTGTTGACAACACAGCCACCGCCTGCAACATCCGCAGAAGATAGCGCACCCGAGGCCACCGGAACAGCCCTCCAAACAACCTCACTACATCGTCCTAACGCTGAGATGCGACTCTGGCCAAGTAGGCTCTACGAGTGCGATAATAGCGTTGATTTCCACCTAATGCAACTGTTGCGCGCCCTCATCACCTTCGCGGCATCGGCGATTGCCGTCGTTATTGCCGTCGTTTTCATTCGTGCTATCCCAAGCGACACAGCGACTTCAGAGTCCTCCATCGCCCTTGACAATTGGGAGCCAAAGACCGACCTTATCGCCAAACAGCTGGCCGAGTCATTGACCTTTCAAACAGTTTCGTCGAACCTCGGCAAGCCCGGCGGCGGCGAGCCTTTTGAAGGGTTTATTGCGTTTCTCAAGGACACCTACCCCCTGGTTCACGAAGCCATGATCGTGGAACGCGTGTCGGACTACAGCTTGCTGTATCGCTGGGCAGGTGAGGACGAAGACGCACCAGGCTTATTGCTGTTAGCCCACTATGACGTTGTGCCTGTGATCCCGGGCACTGAACCGCAATGGCGCCACCCCCCCTATGCCGGTGTCGTTGAGGACGGTCGTGTCTGGGGACGCGGCGCATCGGATGACAAGGATGCGGTGATCACGCTCTTGGCTGTCGCCGAAGCGATGTTGGCTGAAGGCTATGTACCGACGCGCGACGTGTTCTTTGCATTTGGGCACGACGAAGAGATTGGTGGCCCCGACGGTGCAAAAGTCATGGCCTCAATCCTCGAAGAACGTGGTGAACGCTTTGCGCTTGTCCTCGATGAAGGTGGTGGCGTATCCGAAGGAACGCGCGTGGGCATTGACGCTCCGATCGCGCATATCGGGCCCGCTGAGAAGGGCTTTATGAGTCTCGATCTGGTCGTGCAGCATGAAGGCGGTCACTCCGCCGTGCCTCCCAAAAGCACGGCCGTCGGCATCGTCTCACAAGCGGTGACGCGACTGGAGCGCAGTCCTTTCCAACCGAACTATGAATACCTTGAGGAATACTTGACGGCACTGTCGCCGCACACACCGCTTAGCGCCCGAGTGCTGTCGCGCAACGTGTGGCTCTTTCGCCCCTATTTACTCCAAGAAGCCAATGAAGATCGGCTGATGTCAGCGCTCATGCGCACCACCACCGCAGTCACGATGTCCAACGCCGGCGTGAAAGACAACGTCTTGCCGATTGAAGCACGCGTGACGGTGAATTTCCGAATCCTGCCCGGCGAAACTATCGAAAGTGTCAAGGAACGCGTTGCCATCGTCATTGACGATGACAGAGTGGCCCTCGAACCTCACGACGGCGGCGCACAGTTCAACCCCACGCCTCAAGCGCCGACGGATGGACCGATCTGGGATTGGCTCAGCGCGAGTATCCACGCTGTAGGAGATAAGGACCACGTCGTCGTTGCTCCCCGCTTGTTGGTCGGAGGCACCGATGCCCGTCATTACAGCAATGTCTCAAGCGCGGTGTACCGGTTCAACTACTTCTTCACACACGATGCCGACGCCAAGGGCGTGCATGGCACAGACGAACGCTTACGTGTCGATGCCATCACCGATGCCGCCAAGTTTTTCCGCTTGCTCATCATCAGCATGGACGACGTGTTGTCAGAGGTTGACTCAGAAGATCTCTAGGCCGAACTAGGGTGGTGTTGACTTCCAAGGTTGAAGCCACCCGACAACATCACGCTTGACGCGTGAAAACCGGTGCCACTTCACATGCAAGCTGGGTGGCCGGCGAGATTGATCGGCGCCAAGTGTTGACAACACATGCTCTTGAGGCCGACACACTTCTGGAGAGACGCACCACGCTTTGATGCCGTGAAGTCTGACGTTGTGAATGTACGTATCAATCGCACAGCACAAGGGATACACGTGTCCTAGCAACACCCGGGCAGCATCCGCGTGAATTGCCATGGCCGTGCTGGGGCCCCGATTTCGCAACTTCAGGCTACCTAACGACGTATCGCCAATGCGATACTTAACGGACCCGCCGCCCTTTACTCCGCACAGCTGCAGCATGCGGACATCATCGGGCACCTGATCAGACGCCAGCCAATCCATCACCTCACGCAGGCGATCCTCCGCCGCGATGTCCGCATCATCCTCCAATACCAGTGCCCAACCTGTCGATGACTGAAGATGCTGCCATAGACGGATGTGGCTGTCCGAACACCCAGCGATACCAGGGGTTGAGTGCTGAGCCCATCGATTCATAGCCGCTTCTTCGCGCCGATCGAGAGCATCCTCGCCGCCGCGGTACAACTGCTGCCACGCTGAACCCAGCACCATGCCGTCGGTCGCATCAAAAAACGAGAAGTCGAAGCCAGCTTCCCCAAGCGTTCGTGTCATAGCCGCACGCCGATCAAGCGACCGCGTGAGACTGACCACATAGATTGGAATCTGTGTCATGCAGGAAATATGGCCGACAGTACCTTCGATCGCGCGATGCGCCCAAACACGTCGATCCTACGACGGTTCCAGCGATGCCACTCCAGGTGAGCGCGCATACGTTTCGACGCCGTCGCTCGATCCTGCCCGTCAAAGGCGGAGTCGGCAGCCACCGGCGAGGGCGATACCCCATAGCGCACGATCTTGAGTCGGCGCCGATTTTGAATGGCGATATCGATCGGACTGGTTACTGGATACAGCCGTTTCAAGATGTCGATAGCGCCGCGTTGGTTCATGGCGGTTGCCAAGGTGGTGCCACGATTAAGCGGCCAATATTTCACCAGAGACAGTGTCTTTGATACGGCTCTTTCCGTTATGCCTTTGCGAGCGCCGCTGCTTAAAAGCAGATGCGTGACATCGGCCGGCAGCGCGTCGCGCTCCATGAGCGCAAGGAGTTCGCGAAACGCGTCGATCGACTCAATCTGCGCGTCATCTTCGAGCACCACCATCCATCCTGGAGTTTGTGCCGCGATGTGCATCATCTTGAGATGGCTGGCAGCGATGGCTGCTTCATAGCCCCACGCTAACTGCAAGTACCGGCGCACGCACGCTTTCTCTTCTGCTGTCACGTTCGTCGCAGTACCCATCATCAAGGCAAATGCATCGTCATCTGACATCTGCGCACCGTTGACGGCATCGAAAAACTCAAAGTCGATCTTGTGCTTCGCGAGCACTTCGGTGACGTGCGCCCGGCGCTCGACGGCACTTGGCTGCGACAAAACCAAAACTCGGGGCTTCATGTGAGTCTTAGAAGCTGATCTCATCTCACTCTCACCTGCCGCGCGCGATCTTGTTGTTCTGTAGGGGCTGAAAGTAGTGCCGATGGCGAATGAAATTCACTTCGGTTCAACTCAAACCTCTACAGTCCGATTCACCCACCGGACACCACCAAATATCGCGAGATTCTACGTTCAGGCAGAGCATAAGCTCTGATAATGTGGGGTGCAGCGCACCCCCCTACGTCCATGGCTCGGTCGGCTGTCTCTCTTGCCCTCGGCCCCCTTTTCGGCATTCTCGCCGTCGCGGCAGGCCTAGCCCTCGGACTCGCCCAAGACCCCGCGATTATGGTCGGCATTACGGTGTGGACTGTCACGTGGTGGGTCCTTGAAGCCACCCCGATCCCAGTGGCATCTCTCGTGCCATTCGTGTTAATCCCAGCCACGGGCCTGTTGTCGCATCGGGAGGTGGCTGTCGCACTCGGCAGCCCCGTCATCATCTTGCTGATGGGCGCGTTCATGATGTCCAAAGCGTTGGAGGCCGCCAAGCTACACGAGCGGCTAGCGCACGCCGTGATGAGGCGCACCGGAGCCGCCAGCCCCTTTCGCCTCGCACTCAGCTTCGCCATCGCATGCGCGATCCTCAGTATGTGGATTTCCAACACCGCCACCGTGCTCGTCATGCTCCCCGTCGCCGCAGCCATCGCCACCCGATTGAACGCACCGGCGCTTGGCGTGGGACTGGCACTGACGATTGCCTATTCCTCTAGCCTTGGCGGTGTCGGCACCCCGATCGGCACGCCTCCCAATGCTATCTTTTTGGCCATGCATGAAACCATCACGGGATCGACGGTCAGTTTTCCCGAGTGGATGGCCGTCGGCCTTCCCATCGTAATCTTGGGGATCCCGCTCGTGGCATGGCATACGAGCCGCGGGCTGACCACAACACGTGTTCCGCATATCCCCGACGCACCGCCGTGGACGCTCTACGAGAAGCGAGTCGTGCTCGTATTTGGAAGTGCGATTCTGTTGTGGGTGACCCGCACCGCGCCGTTTGGCGGATGGAGTTCGTGGACCGGTCTCACCCAAGTCGGTGATGCCACTGTGGCACTCGCTGCCGTCATCGTCATGAGCATCGTGCCGTCCGGTCGCGATCATCCACTTCTGACATGGAAAGCAGCATCTTCCATCCCATGGGGCATGCTGCTGCTCTTTGCCGGTGGCATCGCCATCGCACACGGGTTTGTGGCCTCAGGACTGAGCACGTTGATCGCTGATCGTTTGGCAGGCCTTTCAGACTTCCATCCCTTGATTCTTCTCGGTGTGTTGTGTCTGGCGGTGGCTTTTCTCACCGAAATCACGAGCAATACCGCGACGGCCACGCTTCTCATGCCGGTCTTGGGGGCTGCTGCGATCGGCGCGGGATATGCGCCACAGACGCTGATGATGCCTGCCGCCATGTGCGCCAGCCTCGCGTTCATGTTGCCAGTGGCCACAGCACCCAATTCCATCGCCTACGCGTCTGGGAATGTGCCCATCCGCATGATGATGCGGCGCGGCGTATTCTTGACCATTGAGCTGTCGCTGATTGCGGCCTTGGTGAGCTACTTCGTCTTACCACTGCCATAGGACCGCAACGCGACTAAGTCGCGATCTCGCTCGCTCGGTCTAAGTCTTCATGAAGCGCGGTGAATGCACTTCAATGCTGAGCCGGCCACCCTAGTTCGCACATACACCGTCGAGAGCACACCTCGTCAGGACCGAGCGGCGTCGCCAAGATAGCATGGAAACGCCACGGCACTGACACCCCAGTGACCCATGAATGAAGCCAACCACATGGCACACGAACAGTAAAACGGCATCGCATGCTGTGCTCTTAACCATTGAGCTGTCACTGATTGCAGCGTTGGTGAGCTACTTCGTCTTGCCGCTACCGTAGGACCGCAACGCAACTAAGTTGCGATCTCGCTCGCTCGGTCTAAGTCTTCACGTAACGTGATTGATGCTCTCCAGTAATGGAACGCTGACCACAATTTCGCACACACCACCGTCAAGATTGCGAATCGCAGAGACTGGGCCGTGTCGCCATCGTAGTACGGAAGCGCCAAGTCACTGATACCGCCAGTGACCCACGGACCGAGTCCAAGCCCAATCAGGTTCAACACGAACAACAAGATGGCTGCGGTCATCGCCCGCATTCTGACCGGCACCAAGCTTTGCCCCATCGCGAAGGATGGGCCAAGGTAGGTGTTCCCTAACAGGTTAGGAATAAACAGCAACGCGACCGTGATCCACGGATCAGGGTTGGTGTATCCCGCAATGTAAAACGGGAAGCTAATCGCCATTGACAACGCAGGCATCCACATGTACCACCGCTTGTCAAAGCGCGCCAACCGGTCTGCCAGGATCCCACCCGCATAGGTGCCAATAATCCCTGCCACGCCAGCCACAGACGCCACAATCAGTCCGATCTCAGTGCGGCTCATGCCAAACGAGCGCTCGAAATACGCGAAGATGAACGTACCCACACCGTATCCCACAAACGCATGCAACGCACATGCCAGTGACATGTGCCAAAACGACCGCCGCGTGCGCAGAGTCCGCGCCACGGTCAACAGCGAGGGCGTATCGGTCGCCACTTCGGGCATGGTGACTTTGGGATCCTTGCGAGGTTCTCGCAACGTCAGGCCAACCACCAAAGCCAGAAGTAACCCTGGCAGACCCACAATAAAGAAAGCAACGCGCCAGCTGAAGTGGTCGCTGATCGGCCCGCCGATCCACGCGCCGAGCATGCTCCCAATGGGAATCCCCAGCGAATAGATGCCGAGTGCGGTCGCGCGCTTTTCAGGCGGGAAGTAATCGGCGATCAGCGAATGTGCCGGCGGACTCGCTCCTGCTTCTCCGACCGCGACACCAATCCGCGCCAAGGCGAGTTGCCAGTAGTTGAGAACCAACCCTGAGACCGCTGTCATGAAACTCCACAGCGTCAGAGAGATGGTGATGACGCGGGTGCGGGATGTCCGGTCGGCGATACGCGCAATCGGCATGCCGAGGGTAGCGTAAAACAAGGCAAACGCAGTTCCCGTGAGGAATCCCATGGCCGCATCGCCGACGCCCAAGTCGTTCTTGATCGGCTCAACCAAGATATTGAGGATCGTGCGGTCAACGAAGTTGGAGACATACACGACGACAAGAAGGGCAAGGGCGTAGCGAGAGTACCCGTTGCCATACGGTTGTTTTGCGGCGCCTTCTTGTTGGGCGCCGCCCGCGCTCATCAGACTTCCTTCAGGACCTGAATGCTCGGAGCTCCTTCCAAGCATTCAGCGAGTGTGCCCACCGCTTTCTTGAAGTGAATGGTTTTTTGGTGTTGCTCTAACGCTTTCTCGTTGGCATACCTTTCCACCATTACGTAGTCGCCCGCTTCCGCTTGACAGAGGCGATACTCCATGCAACCAGGCTCATTCGACAGCACGCCGTCTTGTAGTTCGCGCATGGCCGACTCAAAGACCGCGCTCTTATCACTCTTCACTTTGAGGGTAGCGATGACCGTCAACGACACTTGATATTCAACGGAGGGGCATTGACCCGATTATAGTTTTTACAGCTTGATCACGTTTGCACCGCCATGTCACACGCCATTCGCCACTCCATCTTTACTCGCGACAACGTCGACCTCCATGTGGCCGTCACTGGCTCTGGTCCATTGGTGCTGTTTGTGCATGGATGGCCGGAAATGTGGTGTTCTTGGCGACATCAGCTTCCCGCCGTCGCGGATGCCGGCTTCACCGCAGCAGCGATCGATGTCCGAGGGTATGGGATGAGCGGTAAGCCGTTACCCGTCGAAGCGTACATGTTGCGTGAAGTTGCCGCGGACCTTATTCACGTCATTCACGCGCTGGGACATGACAGCGCACACCTTGTGGGACACGACTGGGGTGCTCCGATTGTTTGGAATACCACGCTCGAACACCCAGACATCATTCGAGGTGTGTGCGGTATGAGTGTGCCCTACATGGGCCGACCATCGATGCCCCCCCTTCAGTTGTGGGATCAGCTCTACACCCAAAAAGGCCGCTTCTTCTATCAGGTGTACTTTCAAAAGCAAGGAGTCGCCGAAGCCGAGTTTGCCGGCAATATGATCGACTTGCTCCGCCGCGTGTACTACAGCGGAAGTGCCGAAGGCATGACCAACCGGGCCCGCAGCGGAGCTGCGCCTGTGGACGCGACGTTGACCGAAGCGTTCAATATGGATGTCAAGCCCATGCGGTGGCTACCCGATCATCAACTCGCGTACTACGCGCGCTCGTTCGAGGCGGGCGGGATGCGCGGACCTTTGAACCGCTACCGGTGCCAAGACATCGACTTTGCGGCATCAGCTGACCGCACTGACTGGAAGATCAAAACCCCCGCCATGTTCCTCGCCGGAGAACATGACCCAGTGTTGCAGATGGTGCCTGGCGCGGACGTCACGTCCATTACAGGCAAGAACTTTGACGATTTGCGGCACATTGAAATCGTGAGTAATGCCGGCCACTGGGTGCAGCAAGAGCAACCGGATGTCGTCTCCAAAGCCGTGGTCCGTTTCCTTCAAGAAACGTCCTAACGAGTCGCCGTTTAGCGCCGAATCGCGAGCTTTCCCGCGCCGTCGGGCCACTGGGATTGTGTGGCCTGACTGAACGTCTGACGCACATCCTCTGGCAACACCGCCGACGAACGGGTCGCCATGTTGACGGAGAGCGTCAATTGCTCAGCTGTCGCCGCCAACGTGCCGTCGGCGTGCGTCACCTCAGCGAGGAGGTGCACGACCTTGTGGCCCACCTCCAGAATGTGGTAGTCACAGTTCAAGGAATCGCCGAGCACCGCCTCACGCTTGTATGAAATGTTCATCTCAACCGTAAACAGCGACATTTGTCGGTCTCGAATGTAGCTTTCGCCAACGCCCAGCGCTTCAAACACCTCATCGAGGGCCTGATCCACCAGCATGACGTAGTACGCGACGTTCATATGTCCGTTGGCGTCGCACCATGCCTGATCGACCACTCTTTGGCGACACCGCCAGAGTCCTAATGCTGGATCGAAGACTGCCACAAACGCCCTAGTTGCGTTTCAGGAATGGGTTGTTACGCGCTTGTTCTGTCTTGACCCGCGCCGCATCATACAGTCGCCGCGCAGACCGAAGCTTCACCACCAACCAAATGGCAAACGCGACGCTCAGCGTGACGTAGAGGACGCTCCACACGATGTTTTGGTACCACCAAGGACGATTAAGCTCCTCCAGGATCACCGAGGCTCTCGCCCGGGTGAACTGCTCCACCGGCGATTGCGGGCACAGCAAGACCAAATCTCGCAATGCTGACTTCGCTTCAACCGTTTCTGTGCGCAGAATCTGAAGCTCCGCCTGCACCAGCTTTTCATAAGGCGTCAGAGTTCGGAGCCGCAAGAGCGACAGCGACTGTGCGTATCCCTCGTGCGCGTCGCCCAAAGGCGTGTCGTAATACGTGACCTCAAGTGCCAAGGTGGCCCACCACGGCAACGAAGCCAGCACAAGGTGATATTCCATCAACACCTGACGCGCGATCGTGTTGTCCTTGTCCAATGCTTGGGCTTGGGTCGCCGCGCTTCGCATCTCCAGCATGGTGTCGACAAACTGAAGCCCCATGGGCGTCGTGGCTATCTGATAGGCGATCTCAGGGTCACCAAGCCGCCGCTTGGGAAGTTGGTGAAGCAGCGCGAGAGCGAGATAGGCGTGGCCACTACTAGACCGGCTATCGAGGCCCACCGCTTGGCGAGAGAACGCAACGGCATCGCGATACCATCGTTCAGCTTCCTCTCTGTGTTCGGGATCGCCGCCCGTGATGAGCGCATCTTGCAGTAGCGGGTCAACGATTTGGCCGAGTGAGATGGCTTCGCGCGCAAGCCGCCAGTAGGCGCTTGCAGGAGCGTCATGAGCTAACCGCTTACTCGCGAGCTCTTCATACGCCACATCATAGCGTCCGACGTAGTGCAGTTGATCGGCCGTCAGTTCCCAAAGGAGCCACTCCGTGGGTGGGTCCCCGGCATCATCCTGCTCTTGGGCGGTCGCACTCAAGACGATGATCGCGCACCAGATGCACGCCATGACGCGCAGGAAGCGCGCGACGTCAAACCTCACTGTGTTACCCATCATGCTGTTGTCCACAATCTTGAAGACCAAGAGAAGTCGACCTCTGCCTCGGACGAGAAACCAGCGTGTATGCTATTCTACTTGGCGATTGAAGCCCTTCTCTCAAATGCGCCTGCCGTCTTCGATCCTTGATTACCTCACGGTTTTAGACACATTTATTGCTCGTGAGATTGCACCACTGCAAGCCAGCAACGATAACGAACGTTTTTTCGACCATCGGCGTGAGTGGGCGCGGACCGATTGGGACAACGGTGGATTGCCCGATCGATCATGGGAAGCGCTGCTGGTTGAAATGCGCCGCCGGGCCGATGCCGCTGGGCACCTTCGCTTCGCATTACCCAAGGAATTTGGTGGCCAAGATGGCAGTCACTTAGCCATGGCGGCCATCCGAGAACACCTCGCTGCGAAAGGCCTTGGTCTGCATAACGATTTGCAAAACGAGAGCTCCATCGTGGGCAACAACCCTTTGGCTCTGATGGTGAGAGACTTTGGAACCGACCAGCAAAAACGCGATTGGTTGCCTCAGTTGCTTGATGGCACCATGCGCATCGCCTTTGGACTCACGGAACCAGCGCATGGTTCAGATGCCACGCATATGGAAACCACCGCCGTGCGTGCGACCGTCAATGGCGTGCAGGGCTGGGTCATCAATGGCGAGAAGATGTGGAATACCGGCATCCACCACGCCACGCACGACCTGGTGTTTGCCCGAAACGACGGCCAATCGGGTCAGGCCCACGGCATCACGGCGTTCGTCGTCCCTGTTCCGTCAGACGGCTTCACCATTGAAGAGTACATGTGGACGCTCAATATGCCCACGGACCATGCGCGCATCAGCCTCAACAACGTATTCGTGCCCGAAGATGCCCATTTGAGCGATGTCTCACGAGGACTGGCGGTGGCGATGCACTTTGTGCATGAAAACCGAATTAGGCAAGCCGCATCTAGTCTGGGAGCAGCGGTGTATTGCATTCGGGAAAGCGTCGAGTGGGCGAAGCAGCGCGTGACGTTTGGCAAGCCGCTGGCCGTCAATCAAGCCATTCAATTTCCCCTCGTCGAGCTCCATACGGAAGCCACCATGCTCCGGCAGCTGATTTACCACGCCGCTGACTCGATGGATCACATGTCGAAGCCTGAAATTGCTGACAAGCTCACTGATCTCGTCAGCATGTGCAACTACCGCGCCAATCGCTTAGTCTGCGACGCCGCCGATCGCGCGATGCAGATCCATGGCGGCATGGGGTACTCACGTCACAAGCCGTTTGAGCACATCTTTCGCCACCACCGTCGTTATCGCATCACCGAAGGAAGCGAGGAGATCCAAATGCGACGGATCGCGAGGGAACTGTTTGGTGGTTTTCGCCGCTAATCCGAATATGTGTTGCGGTGATCAGGATCCTCTGACTGGTATTCGACGAGCTCCCACTCCAGCCCATCAGGGTCATACACGTAGACATTGCGGCGGTGCGGTTGATCGGCACCAGCCACAACGCGAAGACCCGCTGCTCGTACACGCGCCATGGTCGCCTGTAAATCTGAGACGATCAATCCGATGTGGTTGAATCCGACCGAGCGGTAGGGCTTGCGCGGAGGCTGGCAGGGATCGGTGGCCTCAAGCGCGACATAACTGTAGTCGTCGCCAACATGCATCCAACGCCCGTCGGGATCTGTTCGCGGGCCGCCGCCGCGGATCCTCCACGATGGACAAATCACCTTCAAAAAGGCCAGTGTCGCGTCTAAATCTGAAACGGTGAGGTTGGCATGCTCAACGCTGGCCCCGCCATCCGGCGGGCGCGGCGCCAAGGGCTTGGGCACTACCACTCGCCGTCTCGATCGGTAATCGCATGTTCTTCGTTCAACCACCCGAGCAGATCAGCGCCGCGGCATCGCGCTGAACAGAAAGGTCGTGCATCATTGGTGGCATCTTGAGCGGCGGGTTCGCCGCATCGCGGGCACTTCGCCGTGGGCGTCTTGTCACTCATGCCGCAAGCCTCCTATACAACTGATCGAGCTCCTTGACTTGCGCATGCAGGTCATCCAAATTCCGAGAATTGTGTACGACATCATGCGCCACAGACACCCGCTGGTGGGTTTGACTCTGCCGTTTCATAATCTGTTCAATCGCGCTGGGCGCGACGCCGTCACGCACGCTCGCTCGCTGCAGCCGCGCTTCGCGAGGTGCTTCCACGATGAGGACGCGATTGACCGATCGAAACCCACCGGTCTCAACGAGTAACGGGACCTCGTACACCACGTAGAGCCCTGAGGCCGCCTGAAGCCGTTCTCGCGCGAGTTGCCCAATGGCAGGGTGCGTTTGAGCGTTCAGCCACTGCGTGTTCTCTGGCGAGCCCAACGTCTGCTCTCGCACGAATGCGCGATTGAGGGTGCCATCTGAAAGGAGCGCCTTTGCCCCATATCGATCCACGATGGCGCGCAAGACAGGTGATCCCGGTGCCACAACCTCACGCGCAATGGCGTCGGCATCCACCGTCGCCACACCACGCTCTTCAAACGCACGGCGCACAGATGACTTGCCTGATGCAATGCCGCCAGTCAATCCCACCACATACGGCACGGCTCACACCACCAGTCATGCGCATCATCGTGCGATTATCCCGCACATTTGCTCCGCCACATCACATCTTCCATCGGATGCGGACCTCTACAATCGATCGAAATATGATGAAATCTTTCTCATGCGACGGACGCTTGGGTTTTCACTCATTGAGCTCACCGTCACGATTGCCGTCATCGCGATCCTGACCGTCATTGCGGTGCCGTCCTTTAGCGGCTATCAAACACGAGCTCGCGCCACAGAATTCATCATCGCCGCCAACCCACACAAAACGCTTCTCGCGGAGTGGGTGGCGGTTCAAGGCGTTGATGCCCGCTTTCCGACCAGCGCCGCACAGTTGGGATGGCCCCCACTCTTTGGCGAGTTTGTGTCAACGATCGAATACATTCGGCGCTCCGATCAGGTGGCGGATGTCTTGGTCTCCGGCAATGTGCTGGGCGATGACATCACGGTCTATCACCGGGCCACGATCCGCAACGGCGGGCTGACATGGCAGTGCCTCGCACCCCAAGATAGCTTGACATTCTTGCCGAAGACGTGCCAACTCTTGAATTAACGCTCCACATCCCACCACGACCCGAGCATGCTAATCCCCTGAAACCCGCAGTGAACGGCGAGGGACACATGGTGCGATTCACAGCCCCCTAACCAAAACACGGGAATCTGGCCCGCCAACGCGCCCGTCTCAGAGAGAGGCCACACCGCGCGGCCGTGCCTAGATGCAAGAATGGGACTAATCACAGCCGCTGCAAAACCGGCGTCAACCACACGCTGAAGCATTGGCAACGTATGGACTGATGCCATGCATCGACCGACGTCTTGATTTCGAATCGCCTCATCCACCTGCGCCTCTGCACAGTGGTGCCAAGTCGCGCGGGTGAGGCGCGAGTCAATCCATTGCACACCACCTCGATCAGCGGCGTCCTTCGCCAACTGCCTCTTCTCTTGGAGTTCAGCATCTGACCACGACAGCGCAGGCCGAAACCGAAGAGCATCGGCACCGCTCGCCGTCAGATGAGTGAGGCGCTGCGCGTAATCCGCCACACTTGGTGCGTCGCCGGTCACGGCAATACACCTTGGGAGAATCAAGCAGCCTTGCCGTGACAGTGCTTGTATTTGCGCCCTGACCCACAGGGACACGGCTGGTTGCGCGGCGGATCCACAGCCGGTGCGGCAGCAGGGCCACCAACAGCGCCTGCCGGAGACTTGATGAACGCTGACCGGCGCCTAGAGCGCGGCAACACGCCTTTACGGCCTTCACTGGTGACTTGGCCACCTCCCGCCGGTTGGGAAGGCAGAGCGCGATACATCCGGCTGTGCTCTTGCTCCAATGCTTTTTGTCGATCTTCGACTTGATCCCGTGAAATCCTAATGCGCGTCATGAGCCGCACCACGTCTGATCGATACTGCGACAACATATTGCCGAACAAATCAAACGCCTCAGATCGGAATTCCTGGCGCGGGTTCTTTTGGGCATATGCCCGCAGATGGATGCCCCGCTTGAGCTGATCCAAACCAACCAAGTGATCCTTCCAACGAGAATCTAGGACCTGCAACACCATTTGCTTCTCAAGCGCGCGCATCGGATCGCCGATGGGCTCAACTTGCTGCTGATAGTGCTCAGCCAACTGGGATGAAATCTTGCTGGCCACGTCTTCCAATTCGCTGGGTGTATCCGGCGTGCCGATCAACTCAGTGGGATCATCCGTAACGTTGCACTCGATGCGCAACGCTTGCACCAACCCATCGACGTTCCACTCTTCGTGGGGAATCCGAATATCGATGAACTGCATCACTAGATCGGAGACTGCCTCTCGTGTCATGCCAAACAAGACGTCTCGCACATCATCGATCTGCAACAGCTCTCGCCGCTGCGCGTAAATCACGGTGCGTTGCTGATTGGGGACTTCGTCAAACTCAAGCAATTGCTTACGGATGTCGAAGTGATGCGACTCCATGCGGCGCTGCGCCCCTTGAATGCTGCGGGTCAGCGGCCGCGCGGAGATCATCTCTCCAGGCTCACGTTGCAAGTTGCGCATGAATCTCTTCAGGCGCTCACCCGCAAATAGGCGCATAAGGGCATCATCAAACGACAGGAAAAACTGAGTGCACCCCGGATCCCCTTGCCGGCCCGACCGGCCGCGCAACTGGTTATCAATGCGTCGTGATTCGTGCCGTTCGGTGCCAAGCACATGCAGGCCACCGGCATCAATGACCTGTTGGTGTCGATCTTCCCAATCCTTGCGGATCTCATCGTGAGTCTCTGCAGGTGCCGCCGCCAACTCGACTTCGAGATTTCCGCCCAACACGATGTCCGTACCCCGTCCTGCCATGTTGGTGGCAATCGTCACAGCACCCGGACGGCCCGCTTGGGCAATGATTTCAGCTTCTTGCTGATGCTTACGCGCATTAAGCACGCGGTGCTTCACCCCAGCCTTCAACAAGTCGCGCGACATGCGCTCCGAGGTATCCACCGACGTCGTTCCCACAAGTACGGGAATACTCTTCTTGCTCAGATCGATGATGGTGTCAATCACCGCATCAAATTTCTCTTTCTCCGAGAAGAAAACCACATCGTCCTCGTCCACACGCACCATCGGCTTGTTGGTGGGGATCCGGATGACATCAAGGCCGTAGATCTGCTCAAACTCCTCGCGCTCGGTAAAGGCCGTTCCCGTCATCCCCGCCAGCTTCGCGAACAGGCGAAACAGGTTTTGATAGGTAATCGATGCAAGCGTCTGCGACTCGGCTCGGATCGTGACGTTCTCCTTCACCTCTAACGCTTGGTGTAGGCCTTCGCTCAGCCGGCGTCCCGGAAGGGCACGACCAGTGTGTTCATCCACCAGCACCACTTCGCCATCGCGAACGAGGTAATGGATGTCTCGCTTGTAGACGTGATGGGCCCGTAAAGCCGCATTTAAGTACGAAACGAGCTTGAGGTTGGCCGGGTCATAGAGCGAGTCATCCGCCGCTAACATTCCCTCTTTCGCCAACAACCGCTCCGCGGTTTCATGACCGCTTTCGGTCAAGTCGACGTTGCGGTTCTTCTCGTCAATCCAAAAATCGCCGCGTTCTTCGGCCTCGACTTGCTCGTCAAAACTGTCTTGCGTCTGTTGACGATGGAATTTCGGAACCAGCCGATTGATCGCCCGATACAAATCTGGTGTGTGTTCCGTGGGCCCCGAAATGATCAACGGCGTTCTGGCTTCGTCGATCAAGATGGAATCAACCTCATCCACAATCGCGTAGTCAAGCGGACCCTGCACCATGTTTTCGAGACTAAACGCCATGTTGTCGCGCAGGTAGTCAAACCCGAGTTCATTGTTGGTGGCGTAAACGATGTCGCAGGCATACTGCGCTTGGCGTTGCTCTGTCGAGAGCGCCGACACGATCACCCCAACTGTCAGGCCTAGCGCTTCATAAATAGGTCGCATCCACTCGGCATCTCTGCGGGCCAAGTAGTCGTTCACGGTCACCAGATACACGTGTCGCCCGGCGAGTGCGTTGAGCGATGCTGGCAGCGTCGCCACCAGCGTTTTCCCCTCACCCGTTGCCATCTCGGCAATCATGCCGTCGTGAAGCGCCATGCCTCCAATCAGCTGGCTATCAAAGTGTCTGAGCTGAAGCGTCCGGCGCCCGGCTTCGCGCACTAGAGCAAACACCTCCGGCGCCGCTGCATCCTCGACGCGTTTCAGCGCCGCCCATTTCGACGGTTGCGCGTCACGCTCTGTGGCGTCGCCTAACACCTCGTGCCGATGGTCCTTTAATCGTTTAGAGATCGCTTGAGCGCGATCTTTCAGTTCCTGATCTGAGATGTCCCCCAGATCCGGCAATTTGTCTACGCCTCTTGCGCGCTTCTTAAAGCCGCGCAAGACACGCCGCTCACGCGACGGCCAGAACCACATCAGCGTGTCTGAAGTATGGTGTCTGGATCGATCGTCTTGCCGTTCAATCGAATGGAGAGATGCAGGTGCGGTCCCGTGCTACGCCCTGTGGACCCCACACGAGCAATCGTATCGCCTTTCTTCACCCGCTGCCCCATCTCGACAAGAATCTCTGCCGTGTGTCCATACACCGATTGCATATCCCCTGCGTGATACAACGTGACTGTGTTGCCAAGCTCCGCATCGGCATCAATTTCTCTTACGATCCCGTCTTGAATCGCAAGGACATCACTGCCAAGCGGCGCCGCATAGTCCACGCCCGAATGCCACCGCCGGCGGTTGTCAAAAGGATCGGTGCGGTACCCATAATCGGACGTGCGCCATCCCCAGCGGACGGGCAAATCGCCATCTTGCAGTGACGTCGCTTGGGCATCCATGGCCCGGGCCAAGTCGCCAACGACTTCTAACTGAGAGCGCACGGCTTCTGCTCGATCAATCAAGATTTGAATCTCATGTTGACTTGTGGCATGTTCCTTCGCTTCTTGCGACAACCCGCCCACTCCTTGAGGAGTTGCAAAGTCAAACTCTCCGCCGAAACCAACTTGTTTCGCGACGCGCTGCGCCACTGATTCCAAGCCGACCAAACGGACTTCCAACTCTGCCAACATGATGGTGTAGCGATCCAGCATCAGCGAACTTTGGGCTTGAAGCTCACGGACTTGCAGCGAAAGCGTGCGATTATGATCTTGCAATTCCTGAATTGTGAGAACGATGTTCTCAGAGCGCGCCGGCGCCTCTTGATCCATCATCACGTATGTAGCGTAGATGGCCCCGAGGCCCATCGCTCCGCTCACGAGCGCGCCCCACATGAATCCATGTTCGCCGGCCGAACGATCCGAGGTGCGCACACCACCGGGGAAAACTGCCGGCATAGCCCGGTTATGCGCTAACGGGAGCGAGCGTACCCTCAAGCTCGGGCGCCGCATCATCAGCGGTCAATGTGACCCGCTCAACGGCACCTTCTGTCTCAAGTAATTTGCGCAACAAGCGGCAATTCATTTGGTGCCCCGACTTGTGCCCTGTGAAGGCTCCCAACATGGGTCCTCCTAAGAGCATGAGGTCACCTTGTGCATCAAGGATCTTGTGACGAACGCATTCATCGTCGTATCGCAGCCCAGCTTCATTCATGACGCCATGCTCACCGATGACCACAGCGTTTGCAACATCAGCACCTTGAGCCAACTGCTCTTTCGTGAGACGGTCGAGGTCCTCAATAAACCCATAGGTTCTGGCACGACAAATCAGGCGCGCATAGTTTGAAGCCGTCACATCCACCGATAACTGACTGGGGTGACGTTGCATGAACGGGTGTTCATACTCAATGCTGAAGCTGAAATGCAATCCATCGTGAGGTTTCAGCTCACACCAAGCACCACCTTCTCGCTCCACGCGAACCGGTTTCTTGACTTTAAAGAACTCGACCGGCGCGGACTGCTCCTTAATACCTGTCGATTGGATCAAAAAGACAAACGCCGCAGCGCTACCATCCATCGCGGGGACTTCTGGTCCACTCACATGCACCTCAACGTTATCAACGCCCATCCCGGATAACGCAGACAGCATGTGCTCGACCGTACTGACTTTTGCATCGCCGTTGCCAATCGTCGTACACATTTGAGTGCTCGTCACACGATCAACCGTCGCCGGTATCCTTGGGCATCCTGGTAGGTCAGTACGCACAAACACAATGCCACTGTTCATGGGAGCTGGCATGAGCTCAACACTGACTGGCGTGCCGTTATGCAGGCCTACACCCGTTGCCTTAATGGAATGAGCGACTGTTCGCTGTCGGGAACTACGGTACATAAAAATGCTTTACTGCCACGGAGGCACGCACAAGCGCGCGCATGAATTCCGCTATGGCGAAAATTCTACACTGTTCGCGGAGACCGCCTCGTCGCCCGCGCAAGAGCGATATTGATCCGGCAAATCTCGCGCAACTAACGCGGCCTTCTGACGTGCACTCAGGGCGGTGACTGCCGCGCAAATATCTGCATTAACTTGTGACAGTAGCGCTTCGTTGTCCTGCCGGCTCTTTTCTGCCGTCTTCAACGACGACATCATGTCTCTGAGTGCGCCCCATAGCAGCGGAGTCGAGCGAATATAGTCCACGTGCAAGTAGTCTTGATGTTGCGTCACCATCCCTGGGACATCGCGCACATCCTGCGCTGCGACGCCAAGCCGCCATGTGGAATCACCGCTGAGGCGGTATCTCAAAACAGGCACGGACTCAACGACGTTGCGAGCCCACTGGTCATTGAGCGACTGGATGTCACGCTTCAGTCGACGGTCTGAATAACTGGTCATGCCGAGATCGCTGTACGCCAAATAGACCGTATTGACACCAACATCCACGTTCGCATTCATAAACGCCGTTTCTCCCGCGACCTCTATTTGGCTGTGCGGTCTCCATGATGCCACCGGACGCATATTGAGCAACCCGACGCCATGCGCCCAGTTGTACCGGCGGTTGAAGTCAGGATGATCGCCCAAGACAAATCGCCTCGCCAAACCGCTCACCAGCACCGCGTTTTCCGCCGTATCTGGGATAACTAACTTATTCACCACCAACGCACGAAGCGGTGTATCCGGACCGGCGTCCACACCGTAACCGAAGGTGGAAGTTACGCTGGCCGCATTGATCATCTCCACCCCGCTGCCAGCCATTTCGAGGCGCCCGGCGAGATTGGAGCCACTCAAGCTGACCCACTCTTCAGCGCGAAACGTCCCATCCAAGCCGGCCGACCGGTCGTGGCCCCGCACGAGATACCGAATCTCACGCGTGGATCCTGACGTCGCTACCTCTCGCAGCCGTGCGGTCCCCAGTAACCTAGTGATGCCTGACAGCGTGTCTTGATCGATGTTTTGCGACTGAAATGCAATCTCAAGATGCTGATCCGCACGCGCCCCTGAATGGGTCACGTCATAGCTTCGCTCAATGGTAGACACGGTAATGCTTCCACCGAACGGACTCTCAAACTCGACGACATCAATCAGCCCCGCAGACACAATTTGCTGAGCCGTCGGCCATGCGTCTCCCTGCGTGTTTGACTCGTTCGCGATGGCCTGACGTCGATACTCCCATGCGGCGTTTTCGATCGTGCGCAATTGATACACGAATAAGCTGGCTTGCTCTCCAAGAATGGAAGAGCGAATGAGGTACGCCATTGTTAACGATGCAAACGCCATCACCGCCACGGCAAGCGAGACTTCGATCACGGTAAATCCCGACCGCCTGCGACTCATCGGGCCGCGCCCTCAAGAGCACCTTTCGACTGCACGCGCAGGGCCTGCAGCAGGTCAGCTCTTCGCGACTCCCCGGTTGCCATCTCAGACAAGCGAGGCGACAGCTCACCAGCCACGGCTGACCACAGCAACATGCTCGCATCTCGACCCGAACTGTGACGCTCCAAACTTGGGGCGTCACGGCTAATACCTAACCGCGACAAATCAGCCGCTGAGAACAGAACGTGGCCGGAGGAGTCGGCGCCGGGGCGCACGGCCATGAGAGACGCGACAGCATCAGCTGCGCGAACCTCTGAAACGTTCTCTTTCAATCGTAGGTCAGACGCTTCTGGGGCTACGCCCGCATCCCAGTTCTTGACGAGAAGACTGATGGTGGTTTCAGAAATTGCATGTGTCGTTGATGTGCCATACCCATCGCAGACGACATCTCCTGT
Organism: Gammaproteobacteria bacterium; assembly: GCA_965209235.1. Lineage (GTDB taxonomy): Bacteria > Pseudomonadota > Gammaproteobacteria. Next base: position 263,003 of record OZ242382.1, read on the forward strand.
GACCTCATATGTTCCAGCACTTGTTAAGCCAGCAGGCGCAAAGAACGATGCCGCACTGCCGGTAAATGTCCCGGACGTTGCATACGTCGTTGGTTTGATGTCATTAAGTTGAACGACGGCATTGCTACTCGCAATGTGCAACGGGAGAAAGCCATCAATGGCAGCATCGGACGGGACTAACGCATGCACTGTGCTCGTGCTGATTGAGAGCTCATCCGAAAACTGGCGAAGAATATAGTTGGATTCCAACTGGCCCGCTTGAAGCGGCACCGCGGACTGGATGTTGTGTCCATTCATATTCAGGTTTGAGGCCGCGATGGCCGTGCCATTTCGCGCCAGCAGCATCGCGCTCATGGGTTGTCCGAATGGAGCCTGAAGCGGGGTCACCATGGTGTAGCTCACGGTGGTTCCCGTGACTTGTGCACGAGCCCCGAGTTCCGCTTGCAGCGCAAGTGCGATCCGCTCATTTGGCGTGACGATTGAAATCGTGAGTGTGTCTCGACCGGTGTTCAATGTCGGGGTGGTGACATTAAAGGTGTACGCCGTTCCCCATGGAGATGTCGGCCACGAGTAGTCCGAACTTGTCTGAATCACCTCTGCGAGGTACCCACTATCGACCAGCACATCTATGGAGTTGGGCCACCGGGCAAATGTCCCTGCCCACGGAATAAACGCCGCCTCGTTGTCGGTATCAAACGCCTGCACCACATTTGATGTAATCGGGAGATCCGTAGAACCAGACGGCGGGGCCTCGTAAAAATCGGAACCGTACGTCAAAGACGCTTCGTATCGCCAATACTCGCGGGACGCTTCTTCGATGGCGACGATTTGGTCACGTGCCCACGGTATTTTTTGGTACTCGGCCTCCTCGACAGTCGCCTCTAGCGAGTAGGCAACCACAACTGCAATGATCCCAATAGCCGCCACCGTCTCGATGACCGTGAACCCGCGTTGCCGCCTAGTCATCACTCGACCTCTTTCCGCACTTGCCCAATGAGCCGAAGCGCAAGCGCCGCGTCCGACAGCGCTTGATCGCGATCTTGAGCGTTCAGCTCAAGCTTTGACAGTCGTAACGACACCTCGCGGGCTGCTGCCCACATGATGGGGACAGTTTCATAGTAGGCAAGCTTAAGCCACCCATCTTGGTCCCTCAGTGCCAGTCCCCGCATCCCCATAAAGTCATCCGCCAAGAAGCCCACTGCTGGCCCGCCTTCCGCGACGTACCTGACTGGGTTGAGCGTTTCAACAGCGGCCCACGCATCGTCGTACGGAGACAGCCGTTGTGTTGTGCCGGCCTGTCGGAAATTGGCCACGCTTGTCGGGCGGTCGTACATCACCATGTTGGTGAGATTGGCCGACTGAATATCACAGGTGCGAAAAACAACGCCGAAATCAAGAACAGTATTGATCGTTGGATCGTATTGGCCGTTGACAACGTGGGACCGATCGATAAAGGTTCCGTTATCAATCACACCTGACGTGAGCGTATCTAGCAGTGGGACTGAGTCGTGATATAGCACAGAGTTTGCAGCGAAATACCACGTATTCAGAGAGACAAAATTCGCCTGAACAATGGCCACTTCGCGATCATTCGCGTCACCCGTGGTCTCAGCAACGTGGTGCGTCAGTAGCAGTTCGTAAGCCTCTGTCGCGTCAATAGCGGTGCCATTGGCCAATGTGATGCTGGACACATCCCGCATCGCATACGATCTCAAGTTCAAATGACCTTCCATGCTCGCATTGAATCGCGACGCGAGGCCCGCGATATTCAAATCAACCATTGACATCAATCCATCTTGCTCCGGAGCAGGAATCGTCACGACGATTTCGCCTCTGTCAAATGTGCTCGCGTCTCCTGGAACACAGTTCACCACGTCGCCATCGGCTTGAACTGTGAAAAAAGACCTTGGGAAACCTCTATTCACCATCTGTGCAGCCGTCAGCCGACTTCGCGTGCAGCCAGATCCCGCTTCATCATGAGTCAAAAGAGATAAATGAAGTACGGCGGGCTCTGTCAGCGTGCCGTTATTTGTCGCCAATGACACTTGTGTTCTCGGCAGTGGTGTCTCAAACCGAGAAGCCAACGACGCTGCCGTGGTATTCGGAAACGCAAACACCCGTGCAAAATCCTCAAGACTCGCTGGCCATCTCTCAACCAAAACTCCCCTCGACGCAGCGTCTGTCGGGTCGACGACGTAGTGATCCACCGCAAGCTGGGTTAGCGTGACCATATGCTCGGCGAGCATGCGCGCATCTTGCTCTTGTTGATCACGCTCGCGCAGTTGAATCCCAACTGCAAAAGCAGACCCTAGTACCGCCACCCAAGCCGCAACTTGAATGATGGTAACGCCTGCGCAACGCGCAAAACGCATATCCCGTGAGTCTACGACACACTCCCAAAATCGCGGGGCGGGGGGCCGGACCGGCACCGCAAGATACAGGATTCTAGACAACCGATTACATCGCCGCTTGTATCTCGAAAAAAAGACACAAAAAAAGCCCCTCAGCTAAATGCCAAGGGGCTTTATTTTGGATGCCTGACAGCGACCTACTCTCGCACGGGTAACCCCGTACTACCATCGGCGCTGAAGCGTTTCACTGCTGAGTTCGGGATGGGATCAGGTGGGGCCACTTCGCCATGGCCATCAGGCAAATCGCGAGCACGGGCGTGCACTATGCACCCCATGCAAATTCATGGGGTTGTGTGATCAAGCCTCTCGAGCAATTAGTACAGGTCGGCTCAACGCCTTGCAGCGCTTACACCTCCTGCCTATCAACGTCGTAGTCTTCGACGGCTCTTTAGGGGACTCTTGGTCCCGGGAGATCTCATCTTGGGTTGGGCTTCCCGCTTAGATGCTTTCAGCGGTTATCCTCACCGAACTTAGCTACCCGGCAATGCCACTGGCGTGACAACCGGTACACCAGAGGTTCGTCCACTTCGGTCCTCTCGTACTAGAAGCAGATTCCCTCAAATCTCCAACGCCCACGGCAGATAGGGACCGAACTGTCTCACGACGTTCTGAACCCAGCTCGCGTACCACTTTAAATGGCGAACAGCCATACCCTTGGGACCTGCTCCAGCCCCAGGATGTGATGAGCCGACATCGAGGTGCCAAACACCGCCGTCGATGTGAACTCTTGGGCGGCATAAGCCTGTTATCCCCGGAGTACCTTTTATCCGTTTGCGATGGCCCTTCCATACAGCGCCACCGGATCACTAAGGCCTGCTTTCGCACCTGCTCGACTTGTAGGTCTCGCAGTCAAGCACTCTTATGCCTTTACACTCAATGCACGATGTCTGACCGTGCTGAGAGTACCTTCGCGCTCCTCCGTTACTCTTTAGGAGGAGACCGCCCCAGTCAAACTACCCACCACACGCTGTCCCGAGCCCGGATTACGGAACTCGGTTAGAGCCTCAATATCATCAGGGTGGTATTTCAAGGTTGACTCCACATTAGCTAGCGCCAACGCTTCATAGTCTCCCACCTATCCTACACAAACAATATCAAAACCCAGCGTGAAGCTGTAGTAAAGGTTCACGGGGTCTTCCCGTCTAACCGCGGGTACGCCGCATCTTCACAGCGAATTCAATTTCACTGAGTCTCGGATGGAGACAGTGTGGCTGTCGTTACGCCATTCGTGCGGGTCGGAACTTACCCGACAAGGAATTTCGCTACCTTAGGACCGTTATAGTTACGGCCGCCGTTTACCGGGGCTTCGATCAGGAGCTTCGCCGAAGCTAACACCTTCACTTAACCTACCGGCACCGGGCAGGCGTCACACCCTATACATCCACTTACGTGTTAGCAGAGTGCTGTGTTTTTGCTAAACAGTCGCAGCCACCTGGTATCTTCGACCACCTAAAGCTCACGGAGTAAATCCGATCACCTCAAGTGGCACACCTTCTCCCGAAGTTACGGTGTCATTTTGCCTAGTTCCTTCATCCGAGTTCTCTCAAGCGCCTTAGTATGCTCTACCTGACCACCAGTGTCGGTTTGCGGTACGGTTTGTAATAACCTGAAGCTTAGAAGATTTTCCTGGAGACGTGGCATCGACCACTTCGCTCAAAAAAGAGCTCGTCATCGGTTCTCGGTCTTATCAGTCCGGATTTACCTAAACTGACAACCTACGACCTTAAACAGGGACTACCGACGCCCTGCTGGCCTAGCCTTTCTCGTCTCTCCATCGCAGTTATTACAAGTGCGGGAATATTTGCCCGCTTCCCATCGAGTACGGCTTTCGCCCTCCCCTTAGGGGCCGACTAACCCTGTCCCGATGAACGTTGGACAGGAAACCTTGGTCATTCGGCGAAGGGGATCTTCCCCCCTTTGAACGTTACTCATGTCAGCATTCTCACTTCCGATATCTCCAGCCACGCTTCCGCCTGACCTTCATTGACTTACGGAACGCTCTCCTACCGCGCACGCCTCTAGGGCGTGCACCCGTAGCTTCGGTTCATAACTTAGCCCCGTTGAATTTTCCGCGCAGGACGACTTGACCAGTGAGCTGTTACGCTTTCTTTAAAGGATGGCTGCTTCTAAGCCAACCTCCTGGCTGTCTGTGCCTTCCCACTACGTTTCCCACTTAGTTATGATTAGGGACCTTAGCCGACGGTCTGGGTTGTTTCCCTCTTGACGACGAACGTTATCACCCGCCGTCTGTCTCCCGCGCTAACACTTCTCGGTATTCGGAGTTTGCATCGGTTTGGTAAGGCGGTATGCCCCCCTAGCCGAAGCAGTGCTCTACCCCCGAGAGTGATACGCGAGGCACTACCTCAATAGTTTTCGGAGAGAACCAGCTATCTCCGGGTTTGATTGGCCTTTCACCCCTACTCACAGGTCATCCCCCAATATTGCAACATTGGTGGGTTCGGGCCTCCAGCAGGTGTTACCCCGCCTTCACCCTGCCCATGAGTAGCTCACCCGGCTTCGGGTCTGTCGCCCGCGACTGAACACCCTGTTCAGGTTCGGTTTCCCTACGCCTCCCCAATAAAGGTTAGGCTCGCCACGAACAACAACTCGCTGACCCATTATGCAAAAGGTACGCCGTCAGCCGACTTGTTGCCAAGTCCGCCTTCGACTGCTTGTACGCACAGGGTTTCAGGTTCTATTTCACTCCCCTCCCGGGGTTCTTTTCGCCTTTCCCTCACGGTACTGGTTCACTATCGGTCAGTTGGTAGTATTTAGTCTTGGGGGATGGTCCCCCCATCTTCAACCAGAATTTCTCGTGTTCCGGCCTACTTGATAGGACAAATAGTAGTTTTCGTGTACAGGGCTATCACCCTCTTTGGCTGAGCTTCCCAACTCATTCCACTAACTACTACTCGCCACAGACTGTTCCGGTTTCGCTCGCCGCTACTCCCGGAATACCTATTGGTATCTTTTCCTCTGGGTACTTAGATGTTTCAGTTCCCCAGGTTCGCTTTGTTACGCTATGTATTCACGTAACAATAATCGTCGAAACGATTGGGTTTCCCCATTCGGACATCTCCGAGTCAAAGCCTATGTGCCGGCTCTTCGAAGCTTATCGCAGGCTTTCACGTCCTTCATCGCCTCCAACTGCCAAGGCATCCACCCTGTGCGCTTATTCGCTTGATCACACAACCCCATGAAAATCATGGAGTCGTTGTATTTATTAACGTGCTGTCATCGGTGCCATTTTGGCCCGATGTTGCGACGCACGCGCTCGCGATGGATTCGTTGATAAAAAGAAAGAAGCGACAACGCGCCGCTGGAGAGATTATGCCTTGAGCGGTAGCTTCGTGCAAGCGTCTAGTGCGAAGGGTCTGATTTTTCCGGGGTAAACCGCGCTATATCAACACCTTCTCGCAACATAAACTCACGCTGAACCTCGGTCAACGCACTCAGCCGACTCGCGACGCGCTGCTCGGCGTCGTTCAGCAGGCGTTCCACGATGTCCTTTTTCTTCGTCGCGGCATTGAGACTGGACATCTGATCGCGAGCCGCCGCCCAGAGGATGACTGGAATACGTGCGTAGTCCAACGCGCGATATCCACCTTGTGCGTCAACCACACCTTCGAAATCCTCAAAGTCACGCGTGTCAAATCCAAATCGCGTCGCTGGCTCGGTCCTGAGCTGATAACTGAGGGCGGTCACGTCCCGAACCACCTTCGCAGCATCATTCGAGTTCATCGCCGCGATGTTCGTCTTGAGTCGCTTATCCGACGAGACGAAGTCTGTGATGTCGTTGTACGCGGAGTAAGTGACGTTCCGGAAGGCGACGTTCAAGCCGTGCTCAATTTTGAGCTCATTCTCAATAATGACCTTCGAGAACGGTGACCAACGCTCTTGACGCGCATTGACGATGTTATCCACCTGTGTGTTATTAACGAGGCCGGTGTAGCTTTCAAAACTTGACGGCGGCGGATTCGGTCCGGCGGGCCACGACACGAGCGCAGGGTTGGATTTGCCGTCGGACTGCACCGTCTCTGCCAGTTGGATCGTATCAATCTCAACCACATCTAGCCCACCAAGCCCGACTTGCCCCTGCGCCACCAAATTCCCAATGGAGTGGACCGAAAGCACTTCACGGAAATCGTGTCCTGCCAATTCAGCTGGAGCGACGAGAGATGCGTTTTCGGCACTCACATATTCATCGTGGTTGAAGATCTCACCGTACTGACGCGTCCGGGCGTGCAACACAGACCGGTAGATCAAGTGATTCACCCCGTTGTGAACCTCATAGTTCACCCGCCAGCCCCCAAGACGACGTGCCAATTGCACCGAATCTTCCTCAGATACTCCGTTGAGTGGTACAGCGACTTCAAACAAAGCGTCTTTTCGCTCCCCTGTCAAAGAGTCGTATCCTCGGTTCGACATCCTGACGAAAATGGCATCACCTCCCGGACCCACCAGCGTGCCACTTGCCACGTAACCGCCCGTCACCAGATCCGATGTGTTGCCAGGCCACGCTACTGATGCAAGACTAGATGTGGCCAGACCTTGGTCGCGCCTGTATTCGTAGGCAGCTCTTTCAATTTGACGCACTTGGTCTGCGACAAGAAAAGCTTGAGGATAGACGTAGAGATCGCGGAAATACACCACCAACAACGTCACGAGAGCTCCCAATGCCGCGAGAGCAAGCGAGGCTTCAATCACGGTAAAGCCACGCGAACGGCGGCGCACGACGTTATTCAATCTTCTCGCTCAACTGTCGCGTTTCGTGAACCTGGAGCCTCTGCGCGAGATCGTCCAACGACCGATGCACCTCGTCCTGGCGCTTAATCATCCCGCCGACGGCCTGCCACAAAATCGCTGATACACTTCCCCCTGGCCCTTCTTCTTCCCAACGCCTACGAAATGGAACGTCACCAAGTTGCTGATAGGCTTCGTCACTGAACCGCTGTCGGCCCGTGATGAGGTCGGTCACCACATCAATGGACTTCACTTGATCTAAAGCCCAGGATGATGACACTGATCGGACGTTTTGCTTTGCCCGAATGTCTGAGAGGCTATAGATATCACTTGGCGGATTCCCCAAGCTGTAGTTCTTAATCATGAGATTCGCGTGCGTATTACGTACTCTCAAGGTTGTGGAGTTAGTGGAGTGAGTCCCCAAGTGCGGGACATACGCGTCACACAACATGGGCCCGAGCACACGAATGTTACGAAAATTCGGCGTGGAATTCACCTGATAGAACAGAGCACGGCGGTGAAAGCGGAAGCGATTCCATTCCGCTGCGGGATTGCTATCCACGCGATTACTCCTCAATTCGTTGAAGTACAGCGTGTACTGCGGATTCCCAATCCGCAAGACCGGGTAGGCCCCGCCAACGCTATCCGCGATGGCACTCAACAATGCCTGCGACACCTCAAGGCGGCCAGGCGGAAACCCGGTCAATACTCCGTTGGTGCTGATCTCCAGTTCAACCGGACGCCCCGCATTGACGATCGAGAAGCCGTTCATATTCACTTCGCCAGCAAAGGCTGACAGACCTTTTCGTTCAACCGCCAAACTGGAGAGTGCCCGATAAGATGGCACTTGCAGCGGATTTAACACGGCATAGCGGACGGTATTGGGAGGATCAGTCGAGAAATCACTAATCGACGCTTGACTACCAAGAGCAAGGACGAGAGCTTCTGCTTGTCTGGCAGACGTTGCCTGAACACGGATCACCAGTGAGTGCCTCGCCCACTGGGTTCCTGTTTCGACTGACGGCGAGAAAGGCTCAGACAGGTGCAATCGTATCGGGGTACCCCACGGCGATCGAGCCCAGTCAAACCCCAGGCCGGACAGGTCAACCATGGGCAAATAGCTTTCGACCACCAGTCTCTGAATCGAATCAGGCCAGCGAGAACTCGAATTGCCCCAACGTGCAGCCCGGGTATTCGAGGCAAGCGGCAAAGTGTGTGAGAAGTTCCCATACAGGCGCTTGACTTCGTTGGCGTTCCCGGAATTCACATAGCCGGTGCCATCTTGGAAGATCCACTGTGTTGACGCAGGAGGATCAACAAACACGCTGTTGTCTTGGTAAAAATCGTCCTTATACGCCAACTCGGTGTCGTAGCGCCAATACTCCCTCGCCGCCTGCTCAATCTCTCGAAGTTGCTGGACAGCGACGTCGACTTGTTCTCTTGTCGTTTCGGCCCGCTCTGCTTGGAGCGACAGCGTGATCAAGACAGCCACGATTCCGATGGCCGTCGCGGCCTCGATGACCGTGACACCCGCATTCGCGAATGCGCGCCCTCTCATCACAGTGCCTCTGCCTGATTCAGGAGTTGAGCCACACGCTCCAACCGATTCAAACGCTCGATCATCGCCGCCACATCCGCCTCTTGTTCTGTGAACCGTTGATCCAGCTCGCGCGCCACCGTCCACAACACCGGCACGAGCCCATAGTAATCGAGTGATAAGTACCCATCTTCTTGTTCGCGTACAACGTGAAGATCTTTTCCGAAATCCTGTGCAAGGAATCCGATCTGAGGAGTCGTCGGCGCCCCTACCTGCGCACGATGAATCACCGAGTAGCGATACGGTTGCACGTCATTAACGACCGTCCATGCGTCGACCGGTGGTCCCCAGGGCCTTGAATCTGGCGTGTGTGCCACCATCGCCGGTGGAAGGCTGATCGACAAGTTCTGGGGAGCATTAAAGATCAGGGTATTCACGCTCGCGTCATCGAATTCACAGTGCGAGACCGCAAGGCCGAAATTGAAAATGATGTTTCCCACCGTAGCGTGGGCATCGTTCAATGTAAACCCAAGCCATCCATTCGCACTCGGTGCCCCAATATTTGCTAACCAACGCTCTCTGTAGTTCGCCGACATAATGGCCGCTTCACCTGACCCGTACCATCGGTTGGCGTACACACTGTTGACGTGCCAGACCCCGGGGTTTGAAGCACTCAAACTCGCTAAGTAGTCGACTAAGTCTTGAGTCACGTCGCTGATATCGGCCACCTGAATGCCGTTGACGTACGCAATCCGGCCAATATCTCGAGGCACATGCCCCCCGAGGTCAAGATTAGAAGCGAGGACTGCGTTGTGACGCGATAGGAACGGTTGAATGGCGGGGACGGCAAAGGCGCTACTCGGTGCAAAAGCCTCCGTCCCCGGTTTTGGGATGCGAACCACGATCGCTCCGGAAGCGCGTGGATTGATCGGGGTGCCGGGAGTACAGGTCACGATTGACCCTGTGAGGCCCGTCGCACTGAGTAACGCCATCGGGAACCCGCGCAATATCAATTCGTCTGCCATCAAATTCGCCAATCGGCATTCCCTGCGATCGGACTCGGTAACCGTGATGTTGATGGTCAGCCAGCTGTCAGTGTTCGGAGTGTCGATGGTGCCCAGCGAAATACTCACATCGGGGATCGGGCGCTGCAGTCGATTGGTCACCGCGTTCGCGTCATTCAGTGAACCTCGAAAGACTTCACGCACGAGATCACCAAAGGTCGTCGGCCAAAGTGGGAACCCCGACACTTCAGCCAAACGATAGTAGTCGACCGAAAGGTGTGTGGTGAGGACGACTGACTCAGCCAACCGTTGAGCGGTCTCGCGCTCTTGCTCATACACATCGGTCGACGCATTACGGACGACGACAACCGCAAACACACCCACCCAGAAAGCAATGTGGATCAGCGTGACCCCTGCTACACGGCGGATAGGCCTTTGGGGCAAGGTCTCTTCAGCCGGTCTCATTGATACTCACGAAAACGGAGACCAAGGGCTTGCTCGTTCGCGTCCGCAGGGGTCCGCGGAGGCCAAGCAACTGGCAAGAGGTCGCCCACGCTGATACTTGCGCGCGGCCTTCGTGTACGCCGAAACGGTTATTCATCCAAAGCGGAGACAGGTGCATCACGTTCACGGCTACGGCGTTGGGGGTGGCTCCAACAATCCATCGATGTCGATTCCTTCCCGCCGTAGCTGATCAATATCTTCTGAGGACAATGCCGCGATCTCGCTCCGCAAATCGGATTCAGCGGTCACGACCGCTTCCTCCATTTGTTGCCGAAGCTCTCGCGCCGTGATGAGATCTTGCATCTGATCTCGTGCGGCCGACCACAAAATAGCCGGCACGCGGCTGTAGTCTATCGCACCGTATCCGCCCATCATCGCAGTGACACCCGGAAACTCTTCCACGTCCCGGACATCAAGCCCGAGTTGTAAGCCAGGTTCCGTTCTCAGCGTATAGCTAAGCGCAGAAGTTTGCTTCACAGTCGTCGCAGATTGGTTATCAATCAAAGGGGTAATGTCTTCTTTCAGACGCTCATCCGATCTGACGTAGTCCCGGTAGTCCGTGTAGGAGAGGTACGAGACGTTGTTGACGGCAATCCACCCGTCCGGCGTCACCCAGATCTCGTTGTCAAACGAAACATCACGAAATGGGTAGTACTTTTCTTCTCGCATATTTAGGATGGTCGTTGTAAACGTCGGGTCGATGAAACTCGTGTAGCTTTCAGCAAGCCGAGACCCTCCCCCAGGAGATGCCGGCCACCCGATATAAGAAGGAAACGAAAAGATCGTTGGCTCCGACGTCGAAGGCAGCTCTAACTCACTGACACGTATCAGTTGGACTAACGCATCGGGATCGGCTTCGAATCCACCGATCGCGCCGACACTTGTCAGGTTGGTGATTCCATAGCCACCCATTTCTTGCGGCCCAGTCAGCCGCGGATCTTCGATGTTGAGATACTCGTTTCTGCTGTACGTCGCACCGTACTCCCTCGTCCGCGCCTGAAGCGTCGCACGATACACGAGATACTGAATGCCCCCGACTGTCGCCAGACGCACGCGCCAAGCCCCGAGACTCTGGGAAATCTCAAGCAACTCATCTCGCCCGAGATTCTCTGTTGGGATCCCAATCTCCAATGCGTCGTCTGACCGTGGCCCCGTGGCGATATCGTAGCCTCTCGGCACAGATTGAAGCGTCATCGTGCCACCACGTGGCCCCTCAGTCAGTTGTTGTCCGATATACCCGCCTGTCACAAGGTCTTGAATCGACGAAGGCCAGACATCAAGGACGCCTGCAGCGGTGTTTCGCGCCCGATCGCGCCGAAACTCCCAAGCCCCGCGTTCGATCTCTTTGACCTGATTCGCGACAAACTGCGTCGACGACGTCAGGATATAGGGAGCAAAGGTTGTGACAAGTACCGTCGCGAGCACGGCGAAGATGCCGACAGCTAACGTGGTCTCAAGAACCGTCAGACCCGCTTGGTTATCTCTGCAACGTCGATATAGCATCATGGAGCCTTCGCGTCCGTTGCCACCATCACTGCCTCAGTTTGTGACACTTCACTTTTCAGTGTTGTCAGAAACTGGTCATGTCGCCGCAGCAACTCGCCATATGCCTGCCATAACACCACCGACGCTTCACGTCCTCGGTGCTCATCTTCCCAACCTCGTTCAGCATGAAGCCCTGGAACTGCTCGCACCGCTTCAGGATCAAGCATCGGTGCGTGGGTCACTGGATCCAGTACGGCAGGGACCCGGTGCACCTGTCTCAGCGCGTACTCGCCTGACACCTGCTGGATGTTCTCTTTAACTCTCAGATCGGAGGAGCCGAGCGACGCGGGTGTGCCGCCGGGATTCCAACTTTTGATCAGATGATTAGCGGCCACATTCTTAACGGATGTCCTTCTGGATGTGACGCTTGCGCCTCGGTACGGATCATACGAGTCGCAGACCACCGGGCCCGTGACGTTGATACCGTTAACGAGGTGCGTAAAAGACTGGCCCGCGCGAGGACCTTCAAAGATTGCGCGCTCCGGACGGGCGTTGTACGTCGATGGATCCGCTGCGGTGATTTTGTACGAAAACGGTTCATTGAAGAACAGACGGATGGCCGGCGTTGCGACGAAAAAGTACGGATAGTTACCTCCTCTGAGCCCAATACCATCAGCGTACGCGGTTGCCAAGTCATGCGTGACTGTTAGTTGCCCGGTCGGGAATCCCGTCAGTTCGCGATTCTCGATTCTTAACACGTTCGGACGCCCTAACCCGTTCAATCCGAAGCCACCGGCCTCCATATCCGCCGAGAGAATGCTCGTTCCGCTACGTTGCACCGCAAGGCTGCTCAACCCTCGGTAGCTGGGAACCTGAATCGGGTTGATAATGGCGTATCGAACAGTCGCATTCCCTTCCCCGGGTACGTCGCTGACAGCCGCCTGAATTCCGAGTTGTGTTGCAAGCGCTAACGCGGCTTGCTCGCTCGTAGTCGGAATCACAATCACCAACCCGCGCCGAGCCCACTGCCATCCTTCCTCACTGCCTGCCAGAGGCTCACTCTGCTCCAAACGCATGGTCGTCCCCCAAGGGGACTCATTCCAAGCATAACCGCCCGCGATCGGAGATGCGACCGGTAAGTAACTGTCCGTCACCAGTCGTTGAATCGACTCAGGCCAGCGTTGAGCAGACTGCCTCCACCGGGGAGCGCGCTGCCCGGTATTCACAGATCCATATGCAAAATTGCCGTACAGGCGACCGACAACTGACGAATCCGCGATCTGCTCGTACTGTCGGGTTGTACCGTTGAACTGCCAAACAGATGTATCAAGAGGCTCTGTGAACTCCGTCGTGTCATTGAAAAACGATTCGCGATACAGAAGAGGTGTGTCATACCGCCAGTACTCGCGAGCCGCCTGCTCAATCTCGCGAACCTGATCCACTGAAAACGCGACGCGCTCTCGGCGTTCTTTGCCGGATCCGGTGCCGATAGTAAACGCGATCAATGCGGCGGAAATCGCCAGCGCCATTACCATCTCCAAGATGGTCACACCGCGGTTGGCGCGCAAGAGATCCGTGCGATTCATGGTGTCCGCACCCGCAGCAACGCTTCTCGGATGGCGAGCACGCGATCGCGCCGTGCCACCAGCTCCTGAACAGCCGTTGCTTCTTCGCCAAACCGATCGTCTAACTCCCTCGCCGTCGACCACAGAATAGGCACCAAGCCGTAATATGACAGTTTCAGGTATCCATCATCCCCTTGGAGTGATAACCATGGCACGTCTTCAAAGTCCTGCGCAAGCATTCCGACTTCGTGTTGATTGGGCCGGTCGGTCGCAGCGGGCTTCGTGACATAGGAATAGGCTGGCGTCTGCTCGACCAACGCGTACATGTCGCTGGCGTTCACCTGATCCAGCGGTTCGAGCGCTGTTCTCATGTGAGGCGAATTGGAGTGAGGCGTGCTAATCACACCGTTCACAATGAGAGTCGCCGCATTCGCAAAGTCGATGTTACAAAAAGCAAATCCCATTCCGAAGTCCATTGTGACGGGTGTCGTGGTTCGAATGCGGCGGCCATCCGCTGGGTACAGACTATCACCGGTCACCTGATCGGTCATCAATCCTTCAAAGTAGTTGCTCAATGTAAAGAACAGTGAAAATTGGCCTCCCACGAGTCGATCCGCGCGAATCTCTTCAACTTCCCAGACCCCCGAGCTGTGGTTCGCCACACCGTTTAAGTGATTAAAGAGTTGCTGAGCAATATCGCTACTCGCGAAATCGCGCAAGTTGACACCTGTCTCATTCCGAAGGAAGGCAACGTCGCGCAGATCGAATCCTTGAGCGTCTAAGTCTCCTCTCAGAGCAGGAGCCTGCCGCGCCATCAAATTCTGAATGACTGGGATGCCGTACGGGCTTGAGGCTAAAAACGGTGCAGCCTCGGGAGACGGCACCCTAATAGTGATCACACCTGTCGCTCTGGGATTGACCGCCGTGCCTGGCGTGCAGGTCAACGCCACCGGCTGCGTCGATCCCACAACATTGACCGTGCTCAGTAGTTCTGCAGGAAAGCCTTTGAGATAGAGCTCTGACTCAAGGTATGTGGATAACGGACATTCCAACCGATCTCTTTCCTGGACAGCCACTCGAATCAACAACCAGTCGTCGACCTGCGGCGTGCCGACGACGTCGCGCGTGCTGAAAGTGATCGTCGCTTCGGGAATCGGATGCTGGAGAAGGTTGCCAACCGCCGACCGAGTTTGCATCGGCCCTCGGTAAACACCCAGTGCCGAGCCCGTCAAGTCCGACGGTTGGGCTGGCCACAGCCCCGCTCCGGCGGGAGACGCAGACTGGTGCCTGAAGTGATAGTCCACTAACAAGTGAGTCAGAACAACAAGTGACTCGGCGAGAACGCTCGCTTTTTGAAGCCTGTCATCGTAAAACTCTGTCAGAGTGACTTGTGTGGTAATCGCCGCAACGGCAGCTACCCAAACTGCAACGTGAATCAGGGCGATTCCCGCCGCACGTTGTATCGGTCCCTTGTTTGACTGGCACATCGTAGATACAACGGGAGTATTCAACAGACTGGGACCCCTAACGGACATCACTTTTCTAACTTCACCATAATTTGACCCACACGCTTTCAAAAAGTGCCGCGCTTTGGTGAATGTCTATTTCATTGTCATCGACTGACCCCGTCGTTTTACTCATCGCGGCCATGTTTGGAGCCATCGTGGGGTCATTCATTAACGTGGTTGCCTGGCGTTTGACACAGCAGATCTTGCATCCGCATGCGCAGCTGACACTCTCGTTTCCTCGATCTCATTGCCCTGCATGCAAAGTGCAAATTGAGCCGTACGACCTTGTCCCCATTTTATCGTGGGTCTTTCTCAGGGGCCGGTGTCGCAATTGCTCGGCTTTCATCCCAGTGAGATATCCCTTTGTGGAAGCCCTGGGGGCATGTATCTTTGCGATCAGCGTGTTCGTCTTTGGGTTAACGCTCCACGGCGCCGCCATGGCCTTGCTCGGGATGATGCTCCTCGCCGCAGCCACTTCTGATGTCATTGCGTTGTTGCTCCCTGACAAGATTACGCTCACAGTTTTTGGAAGCGGTGTGGTACTCGCCGCCCTTTCAGTCGTGCCTCATGCGCTGTTTTTCGTCACGCTTATGTTTCCCGACACGTCATCCGTGCTTCAGTCCCTTGGCTGTCGCTGGGACATCTACGGATTTACGTCACCGTCTCACGCGGCTATCGGTGGGATCCTTGGATTTTCGATCTTCTTCGCGATCCATTACGGGTACTACAAGTGGCGCGGCGTCGACGGACTGGGTTTCGGTGATGTCAAGCTGGCGGGGGCCATTGGTGTCTGGACCGGACCTTGGGGATTGCTGTATGTCATCTTGATCGCATGCTGGGGCACCATCGCGTGGTGGTTGCTGTTCTCACGACGCCAAGATGCGCGCCTCCCCTTTGGGGCCGCGCTGGCATTCGGTGCGTTTGCGGCGTTGATCCTGTTGCACTACATGCCAAATCTCGCTCCCACAGGCGGCCCTGTCGCCGGATCGCAGCACCCTGTTTGCTATCTGTAGTTGCCGAATATCTCATGAACACCCATAACGGCCTTCAGTTTGACGACGCGGCACCTCAACACGGACACACGGTCCCGCTGGCTGATGGATTAATTCGGTGGACGCGCATCCCGCTTCCGTTCCGACTTAACCACATCAACTGCTATGTACTTCCGGACGGCGATCGAATGGACGTGGTGGACACGGGGCTGGCCACCACTAAAGCGCGCGAAGCGTGGATGAACGTGCTCACGGACCTCTCGTCTCTGCGCTCCGTCATCGTGACCCATCTTCATCCGGATCACGTCGGCCTTGCGGGCTGGATGATCCGGCGGAGTGACGCGACCATGATGATGAGCCGCACCGAATACCTGCAGTGCCGCATGCTTGCTGCCGATACCGGACGCGATGCTCCCGAAGCTGCATTATCGTTCTACCGGCACGTTGGCTGGACGGACGAAGAAGTCGCGCACTACGTCTCTCGATTTGGTCGGTTTGGGAGTGCAATCTCCACATTACCCGACGCATATCGTCGATTGAAAGACAAGGATCTCGTTCGCATCGGTCAGCTCGATTGGGAAGTCATCGTGGGCTCGGGGCACTCACCGGAGCATGCGTGCCTCTATCAACCCGACATCAACGTCTTCATCTCTGGCGATCAGGTACTGCCAGGCATTACGCCCAACGTCAGCGTGTGGCCAACAGAACCAGAGGCTGATCCACTCGGGGACTTCCTCCAGTCGTGTCACACATTGCTCGAACGTGTGCCGCACGACGCGCTGGTGCTGCCGGCTCACGGGCTACCCTTTCGAGGATTGCATACGCGCCTCCACCAGCTGCTCGACCATCACGCAGATCACCTGCAAACGATTGGCAAAGCGACAGACGAGCGCAGCCTCAAGATGCGGGATCTGTTTCCGATGTTGTTTCGGCGCGAGATCACCATGGATGTGTTATCGATGGCCTCCGGGGAGGCGATGGCCCATCTCAATCACGCCGTCCATCACAAGACACTTGTTCGGTCTGTTGAAGAAGGCGTCTGGACGTTTAGTTCTCCGTCTTAGCGGCTTTTTGGCGCTGCTTGACCTGAGCCTTGAGCAATTCCAGCTTCCGCTCACTCTCGTCCGCCAGACCTTCAAGCGCCTTGACCTCTTCCATTCGATCGCGTAACGCTGACCAAAGAACCGCGGGCACCAGGCGGTAGTCGATCGCATCGTATCCCGACCGAGCAGTGGTGAGACCGGGCACTTCACTCACTTCGCCCGCAAGAAGGCCAACCTGCCAATCATCGCCGTGTAGGGTGCGGTAGGAGCGCGCTGGCGCGCCCCTCACGACGTCCGTCGCCCAGCCGGCGTTCACCGGGTCAATATCCGTTTTTCGTCGCTCATCTGACGAAATGTATGTACCGTAATCCATGTGTTGGCGATACGTAATCCTTGCCCCAAAGGTCGTCTCCCACCTTCCTGCCATCGAAAACGTCCCTAAGATGATGGGTGATGACAGTGAGATATACCGTTGGTTTGCTAAGTACGCCGTATTGCCATCCGGGCTGACCCAATCATCTACAAAACGAATCGTCGCGATCTGCAGGAGCGATGGTTCAAACCGATCGCCGACTTGAAGGTGATTAATCACGACCGTCCTGATTGGCGTATTGCGATTCGCTGGCGGGACGAAGACGTAGTTGTACGTCGTTCCCGACGAAACACCGTTGGCATCTCCACCGTTTTGGACATCAACAACATCAAATCCACCGAGATGGAGATTGCCCGAGAGAGTATCTCCCGTCCGCTGAACGTAGTCGTCTGCCTCGAAGAGCCGAGCCACATACTGCTGAGACTGAGCAATCGACGTGCGATACCTGAGTTGCACGCGCTCTGCTGTTACCCCGCCCGTGACGACCGGCACGCGGTCAAACTCCGTGCGTAGCGGCCCCAAAGCAAACGCGATTTCCGCGAGGTCGTCTGGAGTCAACCAATCCGGAAGCAGTATTGAAATCGTCACGAATCGTCCGTTCACATCCCCCAACGGATCCACAGAGACGATGCCGCCCCATGGTCCATCAGCATCCGCAAGCTCAGCGTACTGCTCGTCGATCAACTGCTGCATGTTCTCGGGCCAAACACCACCCAAGGGGTTGTCAACAGTTAGCTTTTGCCGCTGTTCCCCGACTTGGAATTCCAGCACGGCTTGCTCAATCTCGCGCACGCGATCGACGACCGTCGTACTCACGTCGACATCAAACAGACTGACTGCCAGCCTCACGAGCAATACCACAACGCTGGCACCGATTCCGAGAACGGTCACGAGCTCGATGAGTGTAAAGCCGCGTTCACGCATCATCAATGTCCCTGTGAAATCGCCTTGATCTCACGGTCAAGTGCGTCAATGAGCACGGTCGCATCCACCTGCGATTGTTGTTGCTGCCGATCCATTTCACGCAGCGCCTGCCACAGCCACAACGACATATCCCGCCTCGTTGGCAGGTCAGTCAGATGTGTCCGTGTCGAAAGCATAGGGACGGCATGCAGGGATCGACTATCGAAATCCATCCGCCCATCTTCCGTGCGCGTTGCTGACACCTGATCGAGCAAATCCAACGCCATCACGCCGGAAATATTTGTGATATTCCGCTTGGCTCTTGCGTCTGATGTGATCATGCTATTGGTGAAATTGGTGACCAACATCTGGGTTGTCGTCGACGGCCCTTCAATAGACGCAAAGGTTGTCCCGATGATGTTGTGCGGGTTACATGTCATATCACCATTGATATAAAACTGTGAATACTCGCGTCTGATCGGGACGGTCCGCGTGGCTCGGGCAAAGACCGACCCGGCGTCCGCCGCGTGATCGATCTCGTTCGTGTTGATAAAGAGCACCGCGTTCGGGTTTAACACGTCGTATTCGATGGCGTTCGGAACGGAATTGGGGGTCAGTTGCTGCACATTCGCGCTCACCGTTACATCACCGAGGTCAAGCGTTCCGTTAGAAGACACTGTGACCTCAACGAGGCTACTGCCGCTGGAAGCCGTCAGCGGAAAGTTGTTCATCTGAAGATTGCTACGAAACGGAGCAATCCCATTACGGGGATAAAACAACCCGGCCACGCCCAAATAGGGTTGCCACTGCGTCGGCGGAAAAACCAGATACTCCAACCGCTCATTCGTGACGTCAACATTGGCGCGCCATCCAAGTCTGCGCGCGGCATCTGATGCGATTTCAGGGTCAGAAACCCTCAGTGAGAGAACGAGCACCTCACGACCAAACGCGTACAGCCCTGAACGCACCTGCAATCCGATATCGCCCAAGCTGAGCACGCTGTTCCATGAAGTTGGCTGCGACTGGAGATCTTGCCCGCCGACCAAATGGCCGGCCGTCTCTAGTTCTGCCACTGTTAGCGGCCACCGGGTGCTTGCAGCAGCCCCCAAATTGTCAGGCGTAGAAGCCCCGATGGGTGGGGCGGGGAATGCATCGGGGCCGAGTAACCCGCGATTTTCCGTTAACCAGTACGAGCGCGCGGCGTCTTCCACTTCTCGCAATTGACTGGCAACCACTTGCGCTGCCGTCCGCTCCAGCCCCGCTTGTTCGGTCTGCACCACCAATAGCACGATGCCCACCAACACCGCAGACGCAACGGTCGCCTCAATAATGGTAAAGCCCTGAGAGCGTTTCATCATCGGGCGCTCTCCGCGAGCGACGGCACACCCAACTGATCAGAAAGCCGCCGCAACCGGTCAAACTCCTGTTGAACGGCCACCAAGCGCTGGGTCGCCTGATAGTGTCGGCGTTCCACCTCGGTCGCTGAGGACCACAGCAGCGGGACCAGCTCGTAGTACGACAGCTTCAGGAACCCGTCTTGTTCACGCGTCACCGCAAAGGGGATCTCTTCAAACCATTGCGCGCTCACACCAAGCGCCCGCCGCCCGGTATTGACGTCGGCGTACACATACGGCGTATGCTGTTGCACTTGATCCCACGCCCACTTGCTATCCAAGGGCTCCGTTGTTCGGAACGACGTCGCCTGGGTATATCCCATCGTGTACAGACCTTGTTCTTTGCGCTGGAGAACGATTGTGGAAGCATTCATGTTCACCACCTCGCAGCGCCCATTGGCTACGAGGTTCATTTCCATGGCAATCGAGGGCGGTGGCGTCGGCCAGTTAGTCATCCAGGACGGCGTATTCTCTAACCGGGCGTTGTGGGTTCCGAACGTGTTAGAGGAGCGTGCGTAAAAAGAGTTCACCGTCACGACATTTGCAATGAACGTCACCCGATTTGACAGCAATGCGTTGTCGAACAACCAGTTAGTCGATGTTGCACCACCAGCGGCACTCGCATTGACAAGTACATTTCTCGCAGCCTGAATATCGAAGCCATTCAGGCTCAACGCGCCACCCATAATCGGATCAGTGCGCACCAACAAGGCGTTCAACGCATCGTTATCCACGCCACCAAAACCATCGAGTCCCGCCACGGTCGGCTCAGGCACGAACAACGACAAATTGGCAGTCGTCGCTGTGCATGTCCCTGGCATCACGAGAGCACGCGGCATACCTTTCACGATTAAGTCGCCGCGCAGTCTCTCCATCACCCCACATGCATCTTCCGCTCCGGATTGCGCCCAATCAACGGTCATGCCAATCTCACCAGATGTAGGATGCAACACTCCTCGGTTGAGCGACAGGACACCAAGCCCACCCTGAGTGCCAGCAAGGTAGTCCCGTTGAGATGCCGGATCAAGTGATGGCCAATTCACATAAGCAGACAGTACATTCAGACTGCTAGGCCACCGGGTGATAGATGTCGACGCATCAGACGGGTTCAGCTGCCAATGGTCGAGCGACAAGGTCGTGACAGCTACCATCTTGTCCGCGATCAGACTGATCGCGTTTGTACGCCGTTCCTCCAGCGTTCCAAGTAGTGCGGCTGAAAGCAGCGCTGTGACCGCCCCAAGCCACACTGTCAGTTCGACAATGGTCAGACCACGCTGATGAGCTGACGAGGGACTCACTCGTATCACGCTAGCGCGATATGTCGCTCCTGTTCCAAGAGCCACACTGGGATCAGTTGCCCGATTAACGATTGGCCTTGAGACGGCGCCGCAGCGTTTTCACTTTTTTCGCGCGCGTCGAAGGTTTGTGGGCGAGCTGAGAAAGAACGGTGTACTCGTTCAATTGCTTCATCTTCCCGACGTCTGCTTTGTTAAAGCCAACGCGACAGCCGACAATTGGAGCCAAAGGGTTGGCACCTTGGAAGCAGTTCGGAAACCGCGCCCACACTGCAAGGATAGCCGCGCGCTTACTCGGGTTAGACACGTGACGTGCAACTTGTCCGATCATGTTTCGCTTTGTCAAACTAAACACAAAATCGAATGACTCGGTGGCCGTCGCGTTGCCTGGAATTTCTTCCACGACGTGACTAGAAACGGCCTTCAGCGTTGATTGACCGTTGCCAGACTGCGTTTGAACGGTGGACGTGCTACTTGATTTTGCCTCGCTTGATTTCTCGCCGTCAACACACACCAAGAAACCGTCCGTTGTCTCTTCAACGTTCTTACACTCTTGTGCACTTGCTACTGTTGGCGACGCACCGAAAATCATGGTCACCATCAGTGCGCACGCGAGGTACAACGGATTTTTTTGCTTCAATGAGTGCATTCTCTGACCTCTTTCTTTGGGATTGACGACACGCCGTCCCCGTATTCTACTATTCACCAAGCACATCAAACTCAAACTGCAACCCCAGACTCCCGTTCACTGTCGTATTCGTGAAGACGCGAGAGTCGTAAGGCAAAGCTAATCGTTCCTGCACGAGGCGTCGCACACGCTCACTTGGAAGCTCAGCAACTTCTATTTGGAAACGCGTGCCCGTCATCAAGAACATCACGTTGTAGGTGCCGCCGAATGTGTGGAAAAGTGTTGTAGTGCCACCTGAGTCCGTCCCAAGAAGACCACCTGGGAGATAACCGGAAATCTCATTGACTGTGAAATTTGACAGATCTCGGTCGGAGTTAGCAGTAAACCAGACTTCCACGGCAACTTCGATCGCCGAAACATCTCGCACGACCTGTGCGATCCCATCAGTGCTTCGCGCGTTTGCGGCAGCAGAGATTGCCAGCAGCACCACGGACGATGCGACTGCTATGGTAACCAAGATCTCAATTGCAGAAAATCCCGCTAGACGACGGGATTCTGGGTCACATCTGCGTTTTGTTTTGCAATCTAGACGGGGTTGCCCGGCCATAAAACGCAATTTCTCCGGCGAACTAGACGATTGTACAGCAGAAATGGCGACGGAGCGATGCCCCGCCGCCATTTCATACAAACGTGACTTAGAACTCGTAAGTAATGTCGATCGTTTGGTTGGTTCCCGTGCCTGCAGTAACGAGCATACCGGCGGTGCCAACGGTGCGATCCAAGTAACTTTGGATTTTGTTCACCGCTTGCGCCGATGGAATGCCATCGATTTGAATGGTGTACGTCGTTGGCGATGTGTTAGCCACGTTGTACATGCCACCAAATGGGTTCCCGAGCATAACAACCGTAGAGTTCACTGCGTTTGCTGGCTTCAGGTGTCCTGGCAGGTAATCATCCAATTCGGCCAAACTCACGCCGGCCAAGTTGGTGCGAGGTGCTGCCCATGCAGACACGCTCGAACGCAACAAACCAACGTCTTGCACTGCTTGCGTGACGCGAGCATTTTCCTGCAAGTTGTTTGCGGCACCGATAGCGGCGATAACCAAACTCGACGCGATCGCAATCACGACGAGAACCTCAATAGCGGAAAAACCCGCTTGCTTGCGCTTCGCTGTCATAGTTTGTCTCCTATGTTGCGTATTAGAAGATCCTCATTGCGCAATGAAGATCCCGTCATCCGGTCCATGGCCGTTACGAACATGGACCGATTTATTATAGCCGAACGTCTATTCCCGAGAGTAAGCGCGAATTGGCCGATATTTTTAGGGGTGTGAGGTGTGACGAAAATGCCCATCGCCTATCCCACCGAGTTCTGAATGGCGAACAAACCTAGGATGAGGATCATCAGGAAGATAGCTGCCGAAATAAGCGAGGCGAACTGAATGTAGTATCCAACCCTTTCGATGACCTTGAAGATACGTTCGATCGCTTCTTGGGATAACGTTCGAGCAGTCACTGGCAAGTCAGCTGAGTCGGCCGATCCTTGAATCTCGAAAATCGTGATCCTTTCATAACATTGCATCTTATGCAGCGCTTCGGCAACACTACTGCCTTCATCTAGGGACGATCGAAAGCGACGCAGCAACATCTTTGTGTACGGCGGAGCCTCAGCTTCAAGAATGAGCCCTGCCTGCCGCCACGTCTGGCCAGCCGCCGTCATCATTGCCATGCTCTCGAGCAATCGAGCTCCGATATACGTCCGATACGCGCTCATGCCCGGGATAGCGCGATCAAAAAACACCCGGATATTCCCTGTTAAGGTTGGAAGCAGGAACATCGCGACCAGCGTGACTGAAACAGGGACAAGTATGTACCAAATCCAAAACGAGTTGATGTGCGCAGCGATCGCCAGCATGTTCTCTAGATTCTCATCTGGCACTTTCACCAGCGAAGTCAGCACTGGACGCAAATTGTTATGCACCACAAAGATGTAGATGACAAAGATGGCGCCCAAGATTGCCACCCCATAACCCAACTTCCCAAGGACTCCTGACCATGCAGAAGATCCTTCTTTGATGTTTTCCGCAACATGCAAGATCTCTTGCGGCAGTTTTCCATGCTGTTCCGCTGTCGTCAGCGTCGCCACGATCGGAGTCGGGAACCAACCTGAAAACGAAGAGGTTAGCCGCTGCCCATTTCGAATTGCCGACATCATGTCGTTCAACAGCGCGCGCTCAGGACCTTCGTTATACATGAATAACAGAGCTTGCGTTGTCTCGCGAGCCGTTATACCACGAGATAAGCGACGGCCAACGTTGTTGAGAAACACGCGCCGTTGCTCGTCATTCATCAGCTGCTGGTTAACCCAGCGACCAATGCGTTGGGCCATTCCGAGGTTCGCGCCTTGACCGGAATTTGATCCTGCCTTCGTCGGCATGTTCTGTTGTCTCCTGAAACCTAGACTAAAGCCAGTCGAGCCTTGTAGTCTACAACCGTTCGACCACCAGCACCCCCAGCTAAGTTCCCTGCTGCCTGCTCAGCAACCAAGGGATCTAGTTCGCCCGCACGAACGCGCTTCAACGCATGATGAACAATCGGGTGCCAACCTCGATCAATCAGATCGCGGCGCCAACCCAAAGTATCCTGAGATCGAATGAAGTCACGATCTTGATCATCGGTCAGAGCCACCTCCGCACACAGAGTTCGGCCGGCAGCACCGCCAACACATTGGCTGCATCCCGTTCCAGTCAATCGGACGTCACCGCCAGCGCTTTCACCAGCGAAAAGCCGTTCAAAATCCTTCCAACGATATCGCGGCACCCGATCCATATTTTCGTTGAGAGGAATCGAACAATTGTTACAAAGCTTCGGCATCAATCTTTGATTGATGCTGGATACCAGAAACTCTGGGTCTGTCAGGATGGACCAGTCAACACCCAGCTCATGCATCCGACGCGGCACCGCCAAGACGTTACTCGCATGAACTGTGGTGATCACCAACTTTCCAGACGTCACGAAATCAACGAGCGCTCTCGCTGTGCCAGGATCGCGTAGCTCTCCCAACACGGTGACATCGTTATCCCACCGGTTCACGTCAGCAAGCATGCGACCGAGGTCGCCTTCACTGGCCGCTGACACGTGTGAGCAATTGAAGATCGGTCTCTCAACCGGCGCCTCCAGTGAAACAACTTTCAAGTTGCCTGGCAAACGCTCTAGTGCCGCTAAAAGCGTTGTGGATTTCCCACTTCCCGTCGGACCGGATAGGCAGATCACACCGTACGGACGAGCAAAAGCCTCGTTGATCAAATCGACATGAACGTCTAAGTACCCAGCACTCTCCAATGTAATGATCTTCTGAGCGGGGCGCAGAATCCGAAAGATGATGTCAAATCCACGAATTTCAGGAACTGTCGCGATCCGTAGAGGAACAACACGCCCTCGGGAAACGACAACATCGACAGCTGCGTTCTGACTCTCCATTGCAATCCACTGCTTAGTGCCGCGGCGGGCAACCGAAAAACAGTAGTGTGCCATCATGATGGCATCCGAAGCTGGCATTTCCGCAAGGGTGCTCAAGCGGCCGGATACGCGATACCGGACTCTCGCGACAGCATCTCGCGACTCGATATGAATATCAGTTGCGCCGATCAAAATCGCCTGGTCAACGATATTTGCAAGCAGTCGCTGTGCGTCCGTGCCAACAACATCATTTTCAGAAGTGTCAACTTGCGCAATCAAGGGAGCATCTGCGCCTTGACTGAGGGTATGGACGAGTAATGGCGTAGCAGGCAACACTATGGCCTGTACGTTCAATATGCGCTCAACCAGTCTCGTCAGTTGCCAAGCCACCTGAGATGCTGGACTGGACGTGAAAATCCGTCCATCTTCCATCACTACAAATTCTTGGTTAGTGCGCGCTTCGGCGTCATCAAGCCACCGCAACAATTCTGGATTCGATGCTAGGACGTAATCTCCAACGTCAGCCGAACTAGAGACGATCTCCACGCCCATAAGTTGCGCATATCGCCGCAACTCATCCTGAAGAGCGTCTCCCCCAGATTCCAGTTCAGCCATTTCGCATACGCACCATCAATTCACTGTTAGTAGGACAGTCGTGCGCGACGACCTGACCGATCGCGCACCGTAATGCCATCTGGGACGATCTCCTCAACAACAACACCAAAGGCCCGCGCTCCAACCGTTAACGTCCGAACCTCGGCGTCACCTTCATCGGACTCTTTCGTAAGCACCACTTCGAACCGACCATCTCGGCCAGCTCCAATGTAGTTAATATTGAGACCATCAAACGCTGTTTCGGTCGGCGCGACTGGAGCATCACCGCCGCCTTCAAATTCCTGCTGCGCGGGCGCTTCTGTAATCTCACCTTTCGCAATTCGCTCTGCTCGCACTTGCTCCGCAATCTGTCGACGTTTCGTCGCAATCTGCAGTTCAGCATCCAACCTCACCAGCTCATCGATGTACTCGATAGCGGTTTCAAATTGAATCGCTGTACCCGTCACATCGCCAGCTTCCTCCTTCGTTGGGGTTTCCACGGACTGATCCAGAAACTCCAACTGCGCCAACACTACTGGTGCGGAGAACGCGATCGCGCAAACCCCTAACCACCGGCCTGCACGCTCAGAAAACGCATATATCATCATCCCTCCTCGGTTACCGACGCACGTTTAGATACGACAGCGCGTAAATCTACTTGCGCACTACTGAGGACAAAGCCCGCAAAACGCAAGTCCAACCCCCTCAACAAAACTTCAGGACCGTCCTGCAAGTTATGTCTGATGGCATCAAGCCAGATCGCTGGCATATTTTCAACATAGTATGTCCATTCGTAAACATCGAACGTAAACTCTGATTTCGATACCACGAAATTCACCCTGTCAACGTCCACGCCCACTCGCTCTGTCGCGTCATTAAGTGAAGTTCTCACTGCGTCGGCTTCTAAGCTGGAGTCGTTGATCCCACGGCCTTGCTCGATCGCTAGTCCGCCGCGTATGCCCGACAGCGTGACAGTTGCATACGTATCACCAATATCGACGGTTTCCAAAATTGTTTCGGTCAGAGCAGCAAACTGGTCCAAAGACTCCTCCAAAGCGCGGCGTTCCGAATTCTCCCCGCCTGCAAACTCCACTTGCATCACGTTCGTGTTATCTGACTGAATGCGCGATACACGCCATCCCGCTGCCTCAGACGGTATCACGCGGACTAAACCCCAGATCAACCCTAGAACATCGTCTGCAACCGGAACATCGATCTCTTGAAGCCGAAATGTCTCTGAGCGTTCTTCGAGGCTAATCGGGCGAGAAACATCGATCGCGGAGATCGCAACTTGCTCATACTGTGACTCTGCGAACTGAACCAACCCCACGGTTGCAGTCAAGCCTCCAACAATGAGCGCCCCGGCAATCACGACCAGCCGGGTTGTATTGAGCAAAGAGCGAAGTGCACGCCGAGCATCCTTCAGAATGCCGCGCTCTTCAATTGACTCTAAAACGGCCTCGTCAAGAATGTGCATCTGAAATGGTTCAAGCCCACCAAGCTCAGATGAAAGGCGTTCCTCATGATCTCGTGCCACGAAAACAGGCTGTCCTTCGGTGCTACGAATGCGAGCTCTCGCAAAGTCACGCGGTCCGGCCGACGTCGACTCCAGCACTGGCATGCCGTTATCAACCTCAACCAGCGCCCAGCGTCCACCCGACACAAGCTCAGCCCAAATGAACTTCTCATGGTTTTCAAAGTGATCGCGAATCGATATGCCGAGCGACGCTCCGGGAGAGTCACCAAGCGCTATCTCCCATTCACCGCGTGGGTTTCGACCGAAATAGACGAACGGATCATCGCCAAGAATACGAGCTTCTTGATCAATCTCCTCTCGAATGCGATCTATACGCTCTGACTGTGCTCCAGGCAGTAACGTAACGCGCGTCGCAACGAACGCACCACCAATCATCGTTTAGCCTCTGAAAGCGCGAACATCAACTGTTGGCGTAATCAGCAGCAACGCTTCCTCACGACGCGAGTTACCAGACTGTTGGTTGGCAATCACCGCGTTAGCTTGATTGTTGTCGTCACGCGTTTGTTGAATTCCTGCAAGCAACAATGTGCCACCTGACTCAACAATCGCACGTTGCAAGAAGCGAACTTCGCTTAATTGCGGCGTATCAATCTGTGTCGTATCGTCTTGATCTCGACGCAAGCTAATCAGATCGGCAATCTTCGCTGATACCATCAACATGATCCGGCCATCATCCACCAGCTTCGGCAGTACATACAACGTAAAGCCGATCTCAATGATTCCCGGTTCAAGTCCAGCTTGTCCCGTGCCAGTATCGTTCGCATTTCCTTGATACGGGACTGTGCGCGCCAAGTATGAGACCTGAGTGATGTTATTAACTTGTGCAAGCTGGCCATTAAGCGTCACTGCTCGTGGACGCGTCACAACTTTCAAATCACCCAAACGTGAGAGACCTCGGAGAATTAGTTCACTAGCAGGAATCTCATCGCCGTTAAATCTTGTGAACGCCAAGTTGGTGTTTGTAGCATCGCTACCTTCCAAGCCTGGGAGTAATCCAGAGTTGAAAGTCAGGTCGGTCCCCGCTCCGATACCACCAGTAATATCGGCCACAACAGTCGACCAGTTAATTCCGAAGTCGCGTTCATTACGCAACCGAATGCTGAATAGAACCACATCGATGATGATTTGGCGCGAGTAACGCTCGTTGAGCGACCGCACGAGGCTCTTCACTTGAGCCAGCCCAGTCCTTGTTCCGTTAGCGATAAGTTGTGCATTGGCCCGATCGACGTGGACGTCTAAGTCCTCTTCCTCGGCCAGCAAAGTGGTCAAAGCCGTTTCCAGCTCCTGCCATGCGCCTCGGCCAGCTTGTTGCTCAAACGAAAGAAACTGCTGGTCGTTCGTCGCAGAGATCGACGCCCCTTCGAGCGTGCTGCCGCCACCAGCACCACCGCCGCCGCCACGCGTTTGACCCACTAAGTAGGCCGCATCTCCAGGCAGGAACGATACATCAATCGCTTCGGTGAAACGGCGCGCCCATATGACACGGTTATCAACAATCCGAAACTGCAATCCTGTCAACTCTTCAGCATTAGCGAAAAGTTGGTCGACAGACCCGCCTCTCCCAAAATCGAAGTCGATCAACTTGTTGGGAGAGCCAACGGAGCTACCATCTGTTCTTTCTGATTCAGACACAAAGTCGTAAGCGCATTGCACATCGGCAGTGATGCAAACGCGGCGCAAGAAAGATTCTGCGGGTAAGCGACGCACCCGCATCGTCACCCATTTTGTCATCCATGTGGGTCCACTGGGTGTCGCACGACCGACATAGCGCCCTGGGTTATGGACAACTTTTTTGATGGCAGTGCTTTCTCTCGAACGTTCCGCATCGGCCGTTTCTTCATGCTCTGCAAATTGCGACTGTGCCAAGTCTCGCACAGATTCCGCTTCAGTCGTGTCAAACGGAGCGCATGCTGCCGCTAAAGCTACGAGACCCAAAAGCCCCATCGCTGATCGAGCAGTCTTTTTCAAAGGGTTCACAGTCACATCACTCATCTCAATGTCTCCTATCGTCCTGGACGCACGATGCGAACAGCCACTGATCGATCTTGCATGTACAGAACAACCTGCAACTCATACGGCGCCAGCAGCTGCTGCAGGGCCTCAGACAACCGAGCAGCACGTATCACAAACGGAACCGACACAAGCCAGTCCACCACTTGGTCATTGACGACAACGGTGTCATCCCAACCAACCAATTGCCACCCATAGGCCTTTGCGAGCGCGTCCACAGCGTAGCGCAACCCACCAGCCCGAACCGGAAAGCCTTGGATGGTGTACTGGCTAAGAACAGGAGCGACGTTGGCGGGCAAAACACCACCCGCTCCAGATCCCACGAAGGGACGATAGCCCACATGAAATTGGCGAGTGTCGATCATCGGTCGGAATAAATCACCGCCGATCACTTTCAACGCAAAGCCAATGCTGCGACCGGCAAGCAGGCTACCACCGGATGTAATCGGTGCGTTATAAAACACGCGTTCAGCTTCGGATGACGGGCTGCTAAGTTCGTACCCAGTGCCTCGTAGCACCTCGTTGACAAGTTGCCCAACCGTCGGAGCGACGGACTTAAACGTGACTGGAATTTGCACCTGCAACAGCCGCTGAGTCTCGGCAAGCGCGACTTCGCGCTCTGAAACTTTCTTTGCCGCCGGAGTGTCTATGATGGCGAAGCTCGCCACTAAACCCACCACGGCCCATGCCAACCTTAAGTTACCCATCGTCTGGCCTCCTCGCTTTACTAACTGTCGCTTTAGCTGTGCACCTCTAGACGCGAACTCTGCTGTCATGGGGAAGTCGAAATGCCGCTATACGCCGACGCGTACTATACTTGTTATCGCAACGCAATATCGGCGCCGGAGGCAAAGAAACATGCGGCCACGCAGTCGTGACTATTGGTTGTGACACCCGCGACACAACTTGATTCGCTTGCCCGCTGTTCTTACCGCACTGGAAAGCCTGCGGCGATGCGGCGCAATTCTGCTGGATCGCGTGTGCCTGTACCACACACAGTCCGTCTAGCAGTCGAGAAAATAGACAAACGCCAATCGTCGCTATAGGTAGCTGATGGATCACCAACGCAGCCAGGTCGTCACTCGCACATCGCCCATCGCTTCTCACTTTGAAGACTTAGATGCCACACTTGGCGCTTATAAAGGCTGGACGATGCCGATGTCGTTTTCAACCGCTGCCCGCGAGCAATCATCGGTACGTACCAACTGCGGCATCTTTGACGTCTCGCATATGGAGCGTTGGATCGCCCCTCTTCACCAGAAAGAAGTTGTGATCGACGCGCTGCAAGACCTCCTACCGATTGACCCTGCGCGCCTCTCGCAGGGGCGCCAAGTCTTATCGATCGCCTTGAATGACACAGCTGGCATTGTGGATGACCTCATTGTTGGCGTCTCAAATAATGGCGTGCATGTCATTTCCAATTGCGGCGTGCCGGGCATGGCCGAACGGCTCGGAACCATCCCGCATCTGAAGCGACATAACGACAGCGCGATGATTGCCATCCAAGGCCCCACGGCGGCACAGACGCTCACTGATGCTCTCTCAACCTTGCAATGGACACTAGAAACCCCTCTCTCAACGATGCGCTTCATGGATGTTGCTGCAACGCGTTCAAAAACGCCTGTCACCGCGTCACGTAGCGGCTACACGGGCGAAGATGGGTTTGAAGTATGGGGTGAACCGTCTGCAATCGGATCCCTTGTTGCGCAACTCCTCAAGCACCAATGTGCACCTTGCGGATTGGTCAGCCGTGACGTGCTTCGGCTCGAAGCAGGAATGTGCCTGTCCGGAATTGACTTCGATGAAGCTGTGACCCCAATCGAGGCTGGGATATCGTGGCTGGTTCCCAAATCTCGACGTGAGGCAGCAAGCCGGCCATTTTTAGGGCGGGCGGCATTTCTCGCTTCGATGCAAAACCGCCCTCCCCTTACCAGAGTGTCGCTCCTCTCGTCGCGCGGGCCGATCGTTCGTGCAGGGAGCGACCTGAAGCCAGAAGGCACCTTGACAAGCTGTGCTTACTCACCCATGCTGCAGCGGACGGTGTGCATGGCGAGGTTGCCTCGCGACCTCACGCAGCCCGGATCCGTAGTCACCACACAAGTCCGATCCACAACGGTGTCTCTTGAGGTGACAGATGGCCCTCCAGTCGCTCATCGATTCGTGCGCTAGTTTCTACAATCCATGAGTTTTGCGCGCACCACAACATGACGACCGCTGATTTCGACGCTGCCGCTGTAGGCCTCTTAAAGGGCGCAGACCCCGAACTCGTCACTCACATTCTGGCGGAAGAAACCCGCCAGACTGATCATCTTGAGCTGATTGCTTCAGAAAACTACTGTAGCCCAGCCATTCGCGCAGCCGCTGGCAGCAGGTTGACGAACAAATACGCAGAGGGCTACCCCGGCCGCCGGTATTACGGCGGTTGCATTCATATCGATGGTGTTGAGGCTCTCGCGATTGACCGCGCTCGACAGCTCTTTGACGCGACCTATGCCAACGTCCAACCTCACTCGGGGTCCCAGGCCAACGCATCGTCCTTGCTTGGGCTTATCCCCTTGAGGTCACGTGTTCTCGGGATGGCGCTGGATCAAGGTGGGCATCTCACGCACGGCTCCTCAGTCAATTTTTCGGGCAAACTCTACGAAATGGCCCATTACGGGGTAACAGCAAGCTACGATATTGATTACGACGAGATGCAGCGCAAAGCCCTTGACTTCAAGCCTGCGCTCATCATCGGTGGGTTTTCTGCATTTCCGGGGATCGCTGATTGGGCGAGGATGCGCGAGATTGCAGATCAATGCGGCGCGCTCTTCATGGTCGATATGGCGCACGTGGCCGGACTGGTGGCAGCAGGTGAGTATCCATCCCCTATTCCTCATGCGCATGTTGTGACCACGACGACACATAAGACACTCCGCGGCCCGCGAGGCGGCTTGATCCTCAGTGGATCGCGCGATGAGAAGATTCTCAAGCGCCTGCAGTCTGGACTGTTTCCAGGCACTCAAGGCGGTCCGCTTCCTCACATCATCGCCGCGAAAGCCATTTGCTTCAAGGAAGCAGCGACGCCGTCATTCCGTGACTACCAACGCCACGTCTTGGATAACGCGCGGACCTTAGCTGCCGCACTCGGCCATCACGGGTTTAACGTCATTACCGGCAGCACCCACAACCATATGGTGTTGGTGGATCTGAAGGATAAGGACTTCAGCGGGCGTGATGCGGAAGAGTGGTTGGATAACGCGGGGATCACCCTCAACCGCAACACCATCGCGAACGACCCGCGTCCCCCGACCCAAGGCAGTGGCCTACGGCTCGGCTCGCCTGCGCTCACAACCCGCGGGATGGGAGCAGACGAGATGAATGCGATTGCTCTCTGGATTGCTTCTGTCATCTCTCATCGCGGGACGAATGCGAAAGAGATTGGGCAGGAAGTCGCAGCGCTGTGCCACAGGTTCCCGCTGCCGTAATCGCCGACACTGTCATATGAAAGGTATGGCGTCTGACGTGGCCCAAGTCTGGCGTGATCTTTGGTGCGGATATCGCGTGGCGATCCCTATCACCATCCCCGTACTCATCTATGTCGCCATTGCACTCGCCTTATCGCAAGGCGAGTTGACATACGCACGCGATGATGCGTACATCCATATTGAGCTCGCCAAACACATCTTTCATGGCCACTACGGCATCAATGAAGGTGAGATCACGGCACCATCAAGCAGCGTCATTTGGCCGTTCTTACTCGCGCCGTTTGGGTTCTCTGACACCTTCATCGAATGGCTTCCGCTGCTCATTGGTGCCGTGAGCGCGGCACTGACAGGCTTGTTGGTCTTCCGACTGTTTCAGCGTCTCGGCATTCTTCCAGCCCTCGCGATCTGCCTGATGCTGGGGTTCACCCTCAACATTTACGGTCTGATCTTGTATGGCATGGAGCATGGCGTGCAGATCCTCTTGACGGCCGTCGTCGCTGCAGGATTACTGAACCCACACCTACTGCACAGATCGCGTGGACATCGCGTGGCCTTTTATGCCGCACTTGCGATCTTGCCACTCCTTCGCTACGACACCCTGGCCCTTGTCCTTCCCGTGCTGGCGTACCAGTTTTTCATCGGTGACCGCTGGTCAGCCGTGATCACTGGCGCCGTTGCGGGGGGCACATTGGCCATCTTCTCCGGCTTCTTGTACGCGAATGATCTTGGTGTCCTTCCGCTCTCTGTAACCACGAAGTCGCGTGTGTTCGATGTCGCGAGCGCCCTCGCCAATCTGAAACTGCATCTCACAAGCTACCCCTTTATGCTAATCGCCGTCGGCTTGGTCTGTCTGAGTTACTGGCGCCGCAACATCCCGTTCGTCTTCGTGCTGGCCAGCTTCACCGCGCTGTTCTTCGTCTTTGAGGTGTCAAAGCCGACGGGGCGGTATGAGCCCTTCTATCTGCTCTTCATCTCAATCTTCGCGCTGAGACAGTTGATTGATCAGTCGACGAAACTCTGGGTGCTGATCTTTATCTGCCCGATTGCCTTTGCCTCAACGACTTACAGTGCGACGTTTGCGCCGCTCAGTGCTGCAAACTCGTACGCGCAACAGCGGCAGATGGGGCGGTTGGCGAAAGCGCTCGACCAACCGGTGGCCGTCCTAGATCTAGGTCTCGTGGCGCTGTATACCGAGCGCCCTGTTCTTGACTTGATGGGCCTCGCGTCTAAGGAAGCTGCCGATATCCGGCAACCCCTTCGCCGTTTCTCCATCGCGAACCAGACCAAAGAAGACACATCATGGAGCGCCGCATTCATGGAACGGCATAACGTCCATTTCGCAATGGTGTACGCGCGGGAATTCACGCCCATTGGCTGGGTTCGCGTCGGCACTCTGGATCTGCATCAAAAGGCGGTCATGCTCGCAGAGCCCACTGTGACAATGTTCGCATCATCACCATCGCATGCGGCGCTCTTTCGCCAAGTCATGGAAGACTTTGCAGCGTCCCAGACCTCAAAGGCCTACAGTCTGACAATTGATCCCGATCTGATCCAGAACGATCCTTAGGCCTTGATATCGCAGTCGTATGGTTCGGCTCTCCGTGACTGTCATGGAGTGACAAAACTGTCGATAACGGCCATCGGACTTTTGGGCGGGCCAACGAATCGTTTGGGACTGTTGGTTTTTCACGCACAGCCTAGAAGCGGCACATAACCACGACCCTCTTTGAGACTAGGATAATCAGCCCAACTCCCTTCGTTCTTTGTGGTGCCGACACGCTTCAGTCATCGCCGCGACGCATCGGGAGTCATGCTGCTAGGAGTGATGGTCGTGGATGCGTGGCGCGACCTTTGGTGCGGGCGCATGACGGCCGTGGCCATCGCCTCACCCATCGTGATGTACATTGCTGCGGCGGTGTACATCACCGGCGGGGAATTTACGTATGCCGTCGATGACGCCTACATCCACCTGGAGCTTGCCAAACACATCTTTCATGGGCACTACGGAATCAACGAGGGCGAGTTTACGGCTCCATCCAGCAGTGTCGTCTGGCCGTTTTTCTTGGTGCCGTTTGCCTTTTGGTTGCCGCTGTTTGAGCTAGCTCCCCTTGTGATTGGCGCGGTCACGGCGTGGCTCACCGGGTTGATCATCTTCCGGCTCTTTCGGCACTTGGGACTTATCCCTGCACTTGTCATCACCTTAGTGATGACGTACACGCTGAATATCAATGGGTTAGTGCTCTATGGCATGGAGCATGGAGTCCAAATACTGCTCGTAGCGATCGTGACTGCCGGTCTCATGCGGCCAGCTCGTTTGCAGGAATCACGAGCACACCGCATTGCCTTTTATGCGGCGCTAACGCTTCTTCCGCTGGTGAGATACGACTCCATGGCATTGGTCCTTCCGGTTCTCGCGTATCAGTTCTTGCGCGGTGACTACCGAAACGCTGTGCTGTCTGGATTGATTTCTGGAGGTGGTCTTGCACTTTTCTCTGGCTTTCTGTTGCTCAACGACATCGGCTGGATGCCCTTATCAGTCTCCACCAAGTCACGAGTTTTCGACCTGCCAAGCGCCCTGCGCAACATTGATTCCCATCTGTTGACCTATCAAACGGTGGTGCTGATGGTCGGCCTTCTCTGTATTGGAAAACTACGGACCAATGCACTCATGGCCTGCGTCATCGCCCTCGTCACCGCCTTGTTCTTTGTCTTCCAAACTCCCTACCCTCTTGGACGGTATGAGCCGTTCTTCCTGTTATTTATCGCGCTACTTTGCCTTGATCATCTCGTCACCATCGCTCGTCCTCTGTGGCTCGCCGTGCTGCTCAGTCCGATTGTGTTTGCATCCACCACCTACTTCGCGACCTTCGCTGCTGTTGGCTCCGGCAATATGCACTCACAGCAACGACAGATGGGTGGAATCGCCCAGCAACTGAACGCGCCTGTCGCCATCAATGATCTGGGGCTGGTCTCCTACCGGTCAGATCACTACATCCTTGACCTGCTTGGACTGGCATCCAAAGAAGCAGCAGAGTTACGCGCACCCTACTGGCGCCTTCAATGGACGACGGGCGTGGCCCAAGAGACGACATGGGATGTGGACTTCATGGCGCGCCACAACGTGCATTACGCCATGGTGTACGAAAGGGTCAACTCGCCGCAAGGCTGGATACGCGTCGCGACGTTGGACCTACACCAGCGGCGGGTAACCCCCGCGTATAGCCAAGTGCTGCTGATGGCAGACTCGCCCAAACACGCTCAAATCTTTCGAGATGTCATCGCAGACTACAGTCGCGAGCACCCATCCGAAAACTTCAGCTTCACACTAACCGACGACATCAAGTGACGTGCGCCAGATACGCAAACAGCCGCGTCGCTGCCCGCCCAACAATCAGTGAGCGATAAGTCCATGTCTCTCATGCATGACCTTCGAATCGGGTGCCGAGACCTGTGGAGTGGACCGTGGATTGTCATTGCGGTCACCCTCACGCTTCTGGCCTACGTTTGGGCCACACTGCACCTCACACATGGTGAATTCACGTACGCCGTTGATGATGCCTATATTCACATTGAGCTAGCGAAGCACATCCTCCATGGACACTACGGCATCAATGAAGGAGAGCTAGCGGCGCCATCAAGTAGTGTCATTTGGCCCCTTCTGCTGGCACCATTCGCGGTTTGGGACACACTGCTCATCTACATGCCCCTCATCATCGGAGTGATCACAGCTGGGCTCACCGGGATGCTGGTCTTTCGCGTGTTTCGCACCATTGGGGTCCTGCCTGCTCTCTTAGTCACCATGATCCTGACGTACACCCTCAACGTCTATGGATTGCCGATCTATGGCATGGAACATGGGCTGCAAGTCTTGCTCACGGTGGTTGTGGCCGCCGGTCTCATTAGGCCAGCATCCATCGAGACCTCACGGCCGCATCGTCTCGCGTTCTACACCGCACTCACATTACTCCCGTTAGTGCGCTACGACTCCCTCGCCCTTGTTTTGCCGGTGTGGGCGTACATGCTGTATCGCGGCGACTACCGCAATGTCTTGACGTCCGGTATCATCGCGGGTGGACTACTCAGTGCGTTCTCGGGATTTCTGTACTTCAACGATTTGGGCATCTTGCCACAGTCCGTAACCACCAAATCGCGCGTTTTCGATCTGACAACGGCAGCGTCAAACATTCAATTCCATCTTCTCACCCACCAAGCTGTTGTGCTGGCAGCCGCCGTGGTGTGCATCAGCCAATGGAGTACGAACAAGCTGTTGGGTTTGGTGATCGCCGCTTTTACGGTTCTCTTTTTCACGTTTGAGAATCCTGTTGCCGTTGGCCGCTACGAGCCATTTTTCTTCCTCTTCATCACTCTCATCGGTATGGACGCCTTAATCGCGCAGCGCCGCGCGCTTTGGACGGCCGTCTTCGCCACCCCCTTGCTCTTTGCATCCACTGCGTTTTATGCGACACTCGCGCCCGCGAGTGCGGCAGATATTCACGCACAACAAGGCCACATGGGCAAGATTGCGCAGCAACTCAACGCACCACTTGCGGTCAACGATCTCGGACTGGTGGCACTCTACACCGATCACCTTGTGCTTGATCTCATGGGCCTCGCATCCCAAGAAGCCGGCAAGCTGCGCACGCCTTCGCGGCGCCTCGCACTCTCAGGAATCGGCTCCGAAGACACCTCGTGGGATGTCGCATTCATGAAGAAACACGATGTCCACTATGCCATGGTTTACGCCGATCACTTCTCGCCAGACGGCTGGATCCCCGTTGGCACCCTCGACCTTCATCGAACCGCCGTGATCATTCGGTTAAATCATGTCACGATGTTCGCCGAAACCCCGGCCCACGCGCGCCATTTCCGCAAGATCCTGTCGGAGTATGCAGCCGCGCATCCATCTGCAGACTATGGGATCACGCTGTTCGCGCCGACGGAATCGTCCGCGCCTTAACGACCGATTTGTGTGTCCCGTCAGCCTAGGGTTTGGCGCCGAGAATCGTCATCCCTGCGATGCCTTTTTGCTCGAGACCTTGCCGCAATTGATGGGATTGACCGTCATCCGTTGCAAAGAAAAAGAGCTCATCGCGGGGCGTGAAATGGGGTGATGACTGCACTGCGACATTGATCCATGTCGGCGGGATCGCGTGCAACGACCGAAAGTCCACCACGGCGACTCCCGCGCCGGTTTGAAGCGCTTGCTCCTGCAGCCAACGCGATCCCACGAAAAACTCTTGGGCGCGTTTACGGTGAGATGTGTAGTTCGTGCGCCCACTCACATCCACTACCCCACTCTCAAATGACTGCATGCCAATCCCCGGCATCGTTGTCACCAGTGGGCCATCTGTGACTTCAGCGAGGGCATTCAAAGTGCTTTGTTGCTCCTGAAGAACCACGGCACGCTTGACTTCACGCAGGCTGGCGCCCGTCATTTCGGGAGCAAAGAGCCAAAGGACATACACCACCATCCACGCATGGGGGTTTATCAACGCAAGCCGCACGCCCACAACGGCCGCCACAAGCAAGACAGCCACATCTAAGCGATCATCGCCAAAGCCCATTCCGACCCAGCTGATCAAGAAAAACGGAAGGAGAAGAACAGACAGCCGGCGCGCCATCACAAATGAGTACATCAGCATGAACGCAATCACCGTGATGAAAGCGTAGTGAAAGCTGGCGAGCTTCTGAGCATCAAAGATCGCAAAACCCACATCAAATCCATGAGGTTTCGCGGCGAGAGCCGGTGTTGGCAGCGCGCCCAATCCCAGCCACAGGAGCGCTCCCGAAAATAGCGCCACTGACACGGCGCAAGCGCCAAGAACCACGCCCCCCATGACGCGCGTCTCCGGCTTCCACATCAAATACGCCGTGATCGGAACCGTGAGTGCCAGTCCCTCATACCGGACCAACGGCAGAGCAAAGAGTGCGCCATAAAAGACCCATTGCAAGGGCGGCGTTCTCCAGTCTGATGGACGAATCATCCACGAGACAATCACCAAGGTCAACAGGACCTGAAGGCTGTGCTCCAGCCCCATCAGCACCAGACCATAGACGTTAAACGTGTAGAACAAGGCCACCACGATCACTGCGGCATACTCAAGCCGCACGTCACGAAAGGTGCGCAACATGACGGCAATCGACGCAACCAAGAAGATCACATTGAAGAGGAAGGGAATGGCTGCGCCAATCCCCGGAATCACCGACCACGGCACCAGCAAAAACGGCCACAGAATCGAGCTCGTCGGCGATTCAAATGCCCCGCTTGTCAGGCCAAAGTGACCGTGCGCTAGTTGTTGGGCAAACGCCAAGTCAACGTAAGCGTCATCGCGGGAATAACTAAACGACCCGCCCGTTTCAAACAACAGAGCCGCCACCATCAACCCCAGCGGCGAGACGCAGATCAGAGCGATGATCGCCGCCGATGCCGGCGTAAGAGCGGGGTGAATGCTCCGCATCGCCATGGAAAGCGATGACAGCGAGTTAGACATATTTGGCTCCTCTGCTCTCATGCTCTTGAATGAGCGACACGTAGCCCCGTGCCCCTAGTCTCACGCTTCCGTGCTACCTAACCTCAATCGAGGTTGTCGATCTCCACCCGCGGTATCAATGCGTGACACCGGCGGCCAGTACTTGTTGACGGCCGTTTGCCAGGAACCCGGGCAGCTGGCCTCAGACCGAGAGTACGGTGCCGTCCACTCGTCGGCCATCACATCCTGCAACGTGTGCGGAGCGCGGCGCAGCGGGCTGTCATCAATCGCCATGCGGCCGGCCTGAATGGCTTCGCACTCTTGGATGATTCCGCCCAGCGCTTCAAGCAAGCGGTTCATTTCTGCGAGATCCTCGCTCTCGGTCGGCTCGATCATCAGCGTGCCGGCCACCGGAAAGGACACCGTTGGGGCATGAAACCCGTAATCAATCAATCGCTTAGCGATATCTTCCACGGTGACACCGGTGGCTTTGGTGATCTCGCGGTAATCCAAGATGAATTCATGAGCCACCCGGCCGCTCGTGCCGCGATAAAGCACCGGCACGTGTTTCTCAGCGCGAACGGCCAGCCAATTCGCCGACAACACAGCCACCTCTGTCGCTCGCTTGATGCCCGCAGCGCCCATCATGCGCAAATACATCCATGTCACCGGCAAGATCCCAGCACTTCCAAACGGCGCACTCGCAATGGCACCCACGGTGTCGGGGGACCCACTCGGCAAAAACGGCGCGAGACGTTCTCCCGCCAGTACAGGACCCACGCCAGGACCACCGCCGCCATGAGGAATGCAAAACGTCTTGTGCAGATTGAGGTGACACACATCAAACCCCAAAACAGCGGGCTGCACCACACCTGCAAGAGCGTTGAAATTGGCGCCGTCGAGATACATCACCCCGCCGGCCTCGTGCACCTTGTCGCAGATCGTCGTCACGCCCGACTCATACACGCCGTGCGTGGACGGCCACGTCAACATCATGACACACACGCGATCACGATGGTCCTCAAGCACTTGCTCTAAGGCCGCGATATCGATCGAGCCTTCCGCCGTACTGGCAACCGCGACGGTTTTCAGTCCCGCCATGGCCGCACTGGCCGCATTGGTACCGTGGGCTGACGATGCGACCAAGCACACATTACGCTGAGATTGATTGTGCTTGACCTGATAGGCGCGAGCCATCAATAAACCCGCCAACTCTCCTTGGGATCCCGCGTTGGGTTCCAAAGAGCATCCCGTAAAGCCAGTCAGTTCAGACAACCATGACTCAAGGTCTGCCACGACTTTCGCGGTGCCGCGTTGGCAGTCTTGTGGCGCGTGCGGATGCACCATGCCAAACTCCGGCCATGAGACAGGTTCGAGTTCGCTGGCCGCATTGAGTTTCATCGTGCACGACCCCAGCGGAATCATGGACCGGTCGAGCGTCAGATCCAGACGCTCAAGCGCCGCGATCTCACGGGTGAACATCGCTTCCGTCTTAGGCTTGGCAAACAAGCTATGCAGCAGCGGGCCTGCTCGCACAAGTGTCCGCCGCGAAGCGTCTGCCGGTATGGCCTGTACCGGCGCTCCGCACACGGCGCGAGCGACAGCAGCCAGATGGTCATCCGTCGTTGTTTCAGCGATCATCGCTGTGACGACATCCTGATGGCGCCCCAGAATAATCCCTTGCTCACGTGCTTCGGCAATGGCGCGGTCGGCCTGCTCACTCGATAGCTGCCATGCCACGGTTCCCCACAGATCGGTATACACAGGAGACACACCTGCCATCTCGGTTGCGGTCGCAAGCCCATTGGCTTTGCGTTCAACATCAGCCGCAATCGCGCGTAGCCCGGGCTCCCCGTGCCACATCAACCATGCGGCTGCAAGATTGGCTGGCAACGCTTGAGCAGTGCAAATATTGCTGGTAGCGCGTTCGCGGCGAATATGTTGCTCGCGCGCTTGCAGCGCCATACGCAACCCGCGGCGGTGTTGTGAGTCTTCGCTAATGCCGACCAATCGGCCAGGAAGTTGCCGCAGGTACTTCGCTTTGCAGGTCATGAATCCCGCATGCGGGCCACCCGCCATCATCGGCATACCGAAACGCTGCGCCACGCCGTAACAAATGTCTGCTCCCGCAGACGCTGGTGCCGGAAGGCAAGCTAACGCCAAAGGATCCACACCAACGATCAACAAGGCACCGCAGGCATCGGCCCACGCCCGCGCCTGCTCCAGATCAACCACGTAACCAAAGGCGTCGGGGTACTGCACCAGCACGGCCACGGCTGGCGACGGATCATCCGTCAACGAGCGGTGAGCGATGGTGATGTCCATCGCTGACGCTCGCGCCTGAAGA
The DNA here is from genome assembly GCA_965209235.1 of Gammaproteobacteria bacterium. Lineage (GTDB taxonomy): Bacteria > Pseudomonadota > Gammaproteobacteria. Next base: position 304,272 of record OZ242382.1, read on the forward strand.
ACTTCGAGCGTCCGTGCATGAGGGTGTCCAAGAACCACCAGCTGGCCCGCCGTTTTTCCAAGCCGAGCCGCCATCGCCACCGCTTCAGCAGCCGCCGAAGCGTCACACAGCATGGAAGCATTGCACACATCGTGCCCGGTGAGCGTAGCCATCGCGTCCTGAAAACGCAGCAACATCTCAAGCCGACCCTGAGAGATCTCTGCTTGATAGGGCGTGTAAGCTGAATACCAACCGGGCCGCTCCAGCATCATGCGCCGGATCGCAGCCGGCATCACAGCATCGGCAAACCCACCACCGCACATTGCATGGACAGGTGTGTTTCGTTGGGCGATGTCCGCCAGTTCGTGAAGGGCATCTTGTTCATTGGCGGGTAGCGGCATCCGCAGCGCCGCAGGATCAAGTTTGGGGATGCCCGGGAGTGCCTCAGCCAGCAACGACTCAAGCGACGGCGCAGCAATATCGGACAGCATGGACTGAACGGCGTGTTCATCGGGACCAATATGACGTCCCGCGAACCCGCCGTTACTGTGCGGTGTGTTCAGTGTAGGCTTGGGGTGTCAGCAAGTCGCTAGGACACTCCCCTTTGATACGAACCATCCACCCGGCTTCCAGTGGATCAGTGTTGACCAGCTCAGGCTCGTCGGCCAAGGCATCATTGACCGCCATCACCACGCCGCTAGCTGGGGCGTACACCTCAGCTGCGGCTTTCACGGAATCAATCGCAACGATGGATTCCCCTTTCGTCACGGTCGATCCCACGGCTGGCAGGTCGACGTAAACCACGTCACCCAGTTGCCCTTGGGCAAAGGCAGAGATGCCGAGCTCGAATCCCTCGTCGCACGGCCGGACCCACTCGTGGGTCTTGGCAAACATGCGGGAATCAACCTCGCTCATGACGATTCTGTCTCCTTACCCGACATCGCGGCCTGACGTTTGCGCCATTGCCGTACACCTTCCGCCAACACAGGCGACAGTAACACCAGCGCAATCAAGTTCGGCATGGCCATCAGCACGTTCAAGAAGTCAGAGACGCGCCACACCAGATTGATCACTACGCCCACGGCATCTGCGCCGTACAGCGTGAGTGGACCCAACAGTGTCGCCAGCACCCACAGCACACGGTAGACGTGCACTGAAGGGGCGCCAAACGCGTACTCCCAGCACTTTTCGCCGTAGTAGCTCCATCCCAAAATGGTCGTGTACGCGAAGACGACGATACACAAGGCCACAATCGGCGCGCCAAAAGAGAGCCCTTGGGCAAACGCATGAGACGTCAGCGCCGCGCCTGTGGCAGCCACGGAGGCATTTTGAGGATCCATCGCACCCAAGCTGCTGGTCAACAAAATCACAAGACCCGTCAGTGTGCACACGATGAGCGTGTCAATGATCGTCCCGAGCATGGCCACGCTTCCTTGCGTGACAGGGTCCTTGGTCTGGGCGGCAGCATGCGCGATCGCTGCTGATCCCAGCCCTGCTTCGTTACTGGTCACGCCACGCTGAACACCCAGTTGAATAGCCGCCCAAACCGTGGCTCCAGCAAAGCCGCCAGTGACAGCCGTTCCGCCAAACGCCGACTTAAAGACCTGGGAGAACACGGCTGGGATTTCATCGAAATTCAAACCAACAATCACAACGGCCGTTGACACGTAGAGCAAGCCCATGAAGGGCACCAAAGCGCTCGCCCATGAAGCAATCCGCTTGATGCCACCAATGACAACGAAGCCGACCAAACATGCGAGCACCACACCCGTCACCATTGGCGGGACACCCACCAGCCTCATGGAGTCAGCGATCGCGCTACTTTGCGTGGCGTTTCCAATTCCAAAGGAAGCAATACCGGCGAAGAGCGCAAAGGCCATTGCAAGCGGCGCGAACTTAGGGCCCAGTCCATTTTTGATGTAGTACATCGGTCCACCGACGTAGCTGCCGTCAGGACGCTTTTCGCGGTATGACACCGCCAGATAGGCTTCAGAGTATTTGGTCGCAATCCCGAAGGTCGCAACCACCCACATCCAAAAGAGCGCGCCCGGTCCACCGACAGAAATCGCCGTTCCCACGCCTGCAATGTTTCCGACCCCCACCGTCGCCGAGAGTGCGGTCATAAGTGCTTTAAACGGTGGAATCTCACCTTCACCCGATGCCGTTCGTCCCGCCCACAGCTGACGCACGGCATACGGAATGGCCCGCATCGAGTGACCGCCAAGACGGATGGTTAGAAACAGCCCCGTGAAGAGGATGCCGATGATGAGCGGCCAAGCCGTGAATGTATAGGCGAATTCGAGCGCCTGGAGGATCGTATCAAGCACCACAGTAGCCTACCGGCTTATCAACGGATTCTAGTGCGGTGCGGGTTGATCTCCGCGAAAGGGCCAGTACGTGGCGCCGCTACTTGGGCTCTGGACCGTCCCTGCCACCGAAAGCGGCTGATCAGCCACCGACAGCAAAGGCCACGATGATCTCTCCCACGGTGCCACGCCCATCGCGCGCAGAGTCTCACGGATCTCGCGCCCGCCGCTTCCGCACACCCACTGTCCTTCCACGTCATCATGGATCTCCAGATGCCCTCCGGGCAGGGCATAACGGCCCGATGCTGTCAGGGAGCGTAAGGCTGTCGATTGCGTGGTTGTCTCCGGCGGACGATGCGGCGATAGCCACACGCGCCCCCCCCAAATGCCACACCACCCGCTCGCATCCTCCGATCGCGATCGCCACGTCATCTGATGGCGGCTCCCCTCTTGCGACGCGACGCGCTCGATCTCAACCAATCGCTGCGCAGATGGCGCGGGGATCCCGACATGCGCGCATGCCCGCGCCACGATCCCTGGAGCATCACCCGATGCGTTCAGCAAGATCGCAGGAATCACAAGCGACGTGGTCACGTCCCCGTGGATGATCGTGGTCTCCGCCTCCAGCATCGACCGCACCCGCTGCGCCGATTCCGCAGCGCGCACAGACGCATCGGCCGCGTGTTGTTTGAGATGAGGGATCACTTGGAGCCGCAGCCAACCCCGCGTGCGGGCAAGATGAGTATTGGAAGGGTCCGTCATGGGCGTGATGTGAGCGGGAATCAGCGCGGCGAGTGCCGCCGGATCGCACATCAGCCACGGTCTCACCAGCTGTCCCGCACCGAGCGTGCGGGCCGGTGGGATGCCGGCGAGCCCCCGTGCCCCCGTGCCCCTGACCAACCGCATCAGCAACGTTTCCAGTTGATCATCGGCGTGATGCGCGGTGAAGGCGATATCCCCCGGAGCCAGAACCTCAGCAATCGCGGCCATGCGTAGCGTGCGCGCGCTCACTTCCGTCTCATCACCGGGAGGGAGGGACACAGACTGGACGGTCAGCGCGATATCCAGCGACTGAGTCATCTCCTGACACTGCGCCTCCCATTCATGGGCTTGAGGGTGCATACCGTGATTGACATGAAGCGCGCGAAGGTCCGCGTCAAACTCGCCGCGATCCCGTAGTTGCGCGGCAGCCGCCAGCATGGCAGTGGAATCAGGGCCGCCACTCACGCACACGTAGACGCGAGCAGCACCAAGTGCACGCAATGATTGCCGTAGTGCTAAGAGTGGGTCTGCCGTCGCGGAGTTAGGTGGCACCCAGCGAAATCAACCTTTCATACCGTTGCTTCACCAGCGTCTTGATGGGCTGCTTACGCATGGCGGACAGCCGCGTTTTCAACGAAGCGGCCATGGTGTCAAGCGCCAATTTGGGATCGCGATGAGCGCCCCCGAGTGGCTCGGGAATGAGTTCTTCCACTAAGCCGAGTTTGTGCAAGCTCGGGGCATCGAGACGCATCGCATTCGCGGCATCTTTCGCCTTACCGGCGTCACGCCACACGATCGCGGCACACGCCTCCGGTGTTGCCACCGAGTAAATCGCATTTTCCATCATCATCAAGTGATCACCCACGCCAAGCGCAAGCGCGCCACCGCTACCACCTTCACCGGTCACGACGACCACGTGAGGAGCCCTCATCACGCTCAAGGCGGTGAGGTTTTCTGCAATCGCTTCGTTTTGACTGCGTTCTTCGCCAGCCACGCCCGGATAGGCCCCTGGAGTATCAACCAGAGACAGCACGGGAATGCCAAACTTCGAGGCCATCGCAAACATGCGACGGGCTTTACGCAACCCTTCGGGGTTGGGCATACCGAAGTTACGCATCATGCGCTCTTCGGTATCACGGCCCTTGACATGCGCGACGACGATGATCGCCTCGCCGTCAAACCGTCCGATTCCCGTCAAGATCGCTTTGTCATCACCAAACTGACGGTCGCCGTGAAGCTCTTGAAAGTCGGCAATATGCCGACCGACGAAATCTGTGGCTTGTGGACGATCGGGATGGCGGGCAATCTGGACACGATGCCACGTCGACAGCTTGCCGTAGATTTCGGAGATCTTCCGTTCGACTTCAACGCCCATCGCAGTGATGGCTTTCTGTGCCTGATCGCCAGGCTGTTCGATCGTTTTGAGTTCAGCGAGCTTACGCTCAAGCTCCTCAATCGGAGCCTCAAAATCCAGAAAATGTCGTGGGCTCGCGGGCACTGAAGGTCTCGCACGAAGTCACGAATGTCGTTGCGTCATTGTAGGTTCGCGCCGCGGCTGACCGCCGCACGGCGCTTTTCACAAAGAAACGAGCAAAGACAGCTCGCTGGGTTCTGTCACGTCAAACTGCACCTTCACGTCACGGACAGCATCAAAGAAACGAAGATCCCAAAGAGCTGCGATATCACGGCGGATGTACATCCGCTCAGCCGCCATGAGCACCACCTTCTCGCGTCCGATGATTTGAATCGCCACGTTCCATCCATCATTCGCATCGGTCATCGCATCAATCGCGGACAACGCGGCTGAGAAATCAGCGCGCTTGGGGTGCACGCCCTCGCGAGGCGTCCCCGCGCTTTGCTGATCGACCACGATTGTGACCCACGCTGATCGCTCCAGATCATGGATCTCACCGATGCGCTCGACATCGACTCGCGCGTCGCGTTGATCGCCATTAGAAGACGGCCGATACGTCCCCTTGACCAACAGCAAATCACCGGGTTTGGCGCCGCGAGGCGCATTGTTTTGAAACTCAAGGGTGACGTCTGTCGTGGGGTTGACGATCGCGCGCCCCCGCCTTGTCGCATCCGATCGCACGAGTGACCCCATCTGAATGAGAATCGTCATCGGCTGTATCCGCTGCTCGGTGGGGAGCGTGCCTGGCAACCCGGTCATCGCCCGCACGTCCTCAAGTGGATCATGTGCGCCCCAAGTCATGTGCGACAACAACTTCTTTTGCACAAGTAGGCTTTGCCACACGCTCGGAATCGGCAACTCCCCAAGCGGCGGCAGCACTTCTTGCATCTCCGCCTCGTCGTCCGTGTCGCCGCCTTCCATCAAAGAGGTTTGTCCCGTCCGCGAACGCTCCACGAGTTCGCTGTTGCGGGCTGTCAATTGATCAGCGGCCGCCAAAGCACGCGCTCGCGCGTCTATGCGCTCAACCAACGCCGCGTCGCTACCCACCATGAGATCGTCCAGCGCGCCCACCTCGATAAATCGGCTGAACTCTTGACCACCGGTGCTTCCCAGTGAGGCGCTCTTGGCAATAAAGCTCGACAGCGAATCAAAGCCGCCGGTGCGCTCCCGCGCCTCAATGATCTGCTCGCACCACATATTCTTGCTGCCATGAATCATGCCCAAGGAGCATGCGATCGCACGCCGCGACAACGCGCGGTGCCGCACCTGGGATGTCGTCACCGAGGGCAGCACCAATTCAATTTCAAACCGCCGCGCTTCCATGGCGATCTTGCTGCCATCCTCGGCATCCGCGGAGTGATTGAGCAGTTCCGCGAGATAAAACTCGGGATAGTGATGTTTGGCAAACGCCGTCTGATAACTCAGAAGCGCGTAGGCGACGGAGTGGGGTTTGTTAAACGCATATTCCGCAAACCCTTCCACCGAGTCAAAGAGTTTCTCAACAGCGTGCTCGTCATGGCCTTGGGCGACTGAGCGCTGGATGAACTCACGCTTCACGCGTGCCATCTTGTCTTTGTCTTTCTTCGCCATGGCACGCCGCAAGTCATCGGCTTCGGCCATGTCATAGCCGGCAATTTCCCGGGCCATCAACATCACTTGCTCTTGATAGACAAAGACGCCATGGGTTTCTTCAAGAATCGAGCCAAGCTCGGGCAAAGGCAGTTCGACATCTTTGCGCCCAAGCGCCACGTCGACATAACTACTGACATATCCACTGCGCAGCGGCCCAGGCCGGTATAGGGCATTGATCGCCGTCAGCTCGGGAAGCGTCTTGGGTTGCAAAATCCGCGCATAGCGGTTCATGCCTCCTTCCAACTGAAAGATCCCTTCCGCCTGACCTTTGCCGATGTACTCCCACGTCTCATCATCGTCAAGCACTGTGCCGGCGATCACGCCGTCCCAGGCGGGACGACCTTTCACCCATGCGGCATCCGCCTCAGCGGCCACTTCGCTCTCTCTGACGGCGTCGTACAGCTGCGTCAACACCTTCACTGACAAGATGTCGAACTTCACCAGGTTGAGCATCGAGATACCATCGATGGTGTATTGGCACACCGGCTCTTCACGGGTACCCGTCATCGGCACCAGTGTCATCGCTTCCACCGGCGTAATCACCACACCGCCTGGATGTGAACTAAACGCACGCGCGCAGTTTTCCAGCCGCACCGCGAAGTTGACCAGTTGTGCCGCTTCCGCATTGCCATCGACGATCTTTTGAAACTCGTCACTGTTTTGCGCTTCCGCTAAGGATGAGGGAATCTGCCCGTTCATCGGCACCGCGAGGCTCAGCCGGTGCCCCAAACCACCCAGTCCCAGCACCCGAGCGACGTTTTGAAGGGCTGCGCGTGACGCCATGCGCGAAATCACCGATATCCGGCACACCGACGCTGCGCCATACGTCTGCGTCAAATACTCAATGACGCGATCTCTGCGGCGCGCGCAAAAGTCGATATCAATATCCGGCAACGACTGGCGATGCGGATTCAAGAATCGTTCAAACAGCAAGCCATACTTCAGCGGATCAATATCGGTCACCGAGAGGGCATACGCCACCAAGGATCCGGCCGCAGACCCGCGGCCCGGGCCAACCGGAATGCTTTGGGCGCGCGCCCACTGGCAAATATCAGCGACGATGAGGAAGTACCCAGGAAATCCGGTTTGCTCAATGACGCCCAGTTCCATTTCCATGCGTTCGACGTACGGCTCACGCTCAGCGTCGCTGAGATGCTCAAACCGTTGGGTAAATCCCTGAAAGACCAAGTCGCGCAGCACCTGCGCTTCGGTCTGTCCTGATCCTTCCAAGCTCGGCACGCGAGGCATCACCGCCTCGCCTTTTTCGAGCGGCGCGGAACACATCACCGCCAGCGCGGATGCATTGGTCACGAGTTCTGGTAGATCCTCAAACCGCCGCTTGAGTTCTTCGGCAGTGCACAAATCACGGGCACCGGCCCCTAGCTTTTCTGCCGCTTGGTCAAACGCGGAATGGTTCATCTGAATCGCGCAGTTCAATGCAATCAATTCGAGATCTTGCAATTCCGCGCATGCCGCTTCGACAGTGCCGACAGCCATGATTCCCTTGTCAGATGCAAAGGACAACACCCGGTGTTCGAGCGCGCGATTGGGCTCAAGATCGCTGCGCAGCACTTCCGCCACCATGCGATGGCCAAATAGCCGATACCCTTCCTCAAGGGCCATGTCACACGGCTTGGCTCCCCCCGTTCCCAAAGCGTGTCCCACCGGGCTATCACTGGCGCCGTTTAACACGAAGATGCGATCGTGTGCGAACGACGCCACATCTTCCAGCGTCAACATGGCGTGCGAGGACCGTCGAAACTGCACTTCAGACGCGATGCGCAGGATCTGCATCCGACCCACTTCGTCTTCCGCAATCAGTCCAATGCGCGGTGACTCAGCTTCAGGCGCGACACGCCCGATCGGCACGGTGACACCACATAGCGGTTTGACGCCGCGTGCTGACAACGCCGCGTAAATCTCGGGATACGACGCCATCGTGGCAATATCCGAGACGCACGCCGCTTCAATGCCGCGAAGCGCACACAGCTCAGCAATTTGGGCCGGACGCATCACCCCTTCACCGAGAGACAAGTCACTGCGAGCGCGTAGATGAGCCGTGGGGAAGGATCGTGTCATGATGAAGGCAACACTCCTCGAAATGTCGTGCGGTGGATGGGCGCCGGAGCGAAAGCCTGAAGCTCTCGTTTGTGTTCTGGCGTCGGGTAGCCTTTGTGGCGTTTCAAATTAAACTGCGGATAGCGAAATGCCCATCGCTGCATGCATCGATCGCGCACCACTTTCGCCACGATAGACGCCGCAGCGACTTCGGCAATGCGATCGTCGCCGCGCACTACCGGCGCCGAGGGGAACGGGAGGGGCGGTGCGAAAGGGCCGTCCACTGCCACCAATGCCGGTTCGACTCCCAGACCCAAAACCGCGAGTGTCATGGCTTCAAATGTCGCATTCAAGATGCCGGTCTGATCAATGTCGTGCGCCGTTCTCATGCCCAGCGACACCGTCGCCACGGATGTTCGGATATCGTGATACAAAGCCTCTCGGGCGCGCGCCGTTAGACGTTTGGAGTCCCGCACGCGCTGGCGTAGTTGCTGGGTCTCTTGTGCGCGCCCCGGGCGCGGGAGGAACGACACACACGCCGCGACAACCGGCCCGGCGAGACACCCACGCCCGGCCTCATCAACGCCAGCGATCAGCCCATGATTAGGTAGATCGAGCATTGACATCCATGAGCCACGCCATCACGTCATCCGCCAAACGAATCGCCGGCTTGGTTTCCGAATCGTACGCCGCTTTGAGATCTCGGCGAATGGCGTCACGCTGTTGCCAAACCCCAAGCGTGACATTCGTGCTGGTCTCGAGGTTATCCAAACTGATCAACTGCGGCACCAACATCCGCTGCGACAACAAATTCGGCAACGCAAACAACATGCGGCGCTTTCCCGGTGTCAAGCCAATCACAACGGTTTCAAACGACCGGTACATCACCACCATCGGCAGTTGATGGCGAAACGCCACCAACGTCGCGGTCCCGCTCTTAATGATTCCAAAATCAGCGACTGAGCACAGAACATCGAGGTCTTCGCTCATGGGAATATCGCCATGTCCACACGCCGCGCACATCTTGCGCACCAAAGCCTCTGTTTGCCCGGGCATCACGCTCATACAGACTTGAAGGCGGGGGATCTCTTGTTTCAAGCGCTCGGCCATCTTGAGCATGAAGGGCACATGCCGCCTGATTTCCTGAGGCCGACTGCCCGGCGCGATCGCTAGCAACGGCGCATCGTCTTGTAAACCCGGAATGATGCTCTTGGCACGGTGCTGACCCGTGGGCGACTGCAAGAGTGGATGGCCCACGTACACCGCATCCAGACCGGAGTCCTTGTAGTGGGATGGCTCAAACGAAAACAGACACCACAACTTGTCGGCAGCACGACCCAGTTCTTGAATCCGGTGCCGACGGCGATTCCACGCAGACGGCGACACGTACTGTGCGGTGGCCACCCCCTCTTCTTTCATCTCACTCAGAATAGGACGCGACAAGTAATACCCGTCCACCCCAATGACAGCATGGGGCTGAAAATCCCTTAACCGCGAGAGCAAGCGACGCTTCGCGCGCATCAAGCGAGGGTAGTGGCGAATGATGCTGTTGATGCCATGCACTGAGAAGCTTTCGACTCTTTCCAGTTCACGCGCGCCGGTGCGCTCCAGATCGACCCCATTGACGGCCGCAATCTGTCCCTCAAATCCCCTTTCCCGGAGATCGCTGACCAGTGAGGCGGCCAGCACATCCGCAGAGGGCTCAGAGGCAATCAGTCCCAGCCTGAACCCGCGGAGCGTCACGCGGGCAGGGCGAGCGGTGCAGCGTCTTTGGGGAGGTTGGCGACGAAGTCCGTGACCAACTTGACCGCCGGATACCGCGTAGCGAGCGCCAGCACGTCATCCGTGACGTTCCGACCCAGTACCGCCTCGAGTGCGACCACCACGGCCTCTCTTTCAGCCCGTTTCAAGCCATACCGGCGCATGCCAATCACGTTGGGTCCGCGTACATGCACGCCATCTTTGGCCACGATGGCGAACGGTGGCAGCGAACGTGACAGCACGACCAAAGCCGTGGCATATGCGCACTCGCCGATATGGACGTACTGCCCCACAATCACATTGGCGCCTACCACCGCATGGTCGTAAATCACCACGTGGCCGGCCACGCCAGTGCGTCCGGTAATCACCACTTTGTTACGCACGATGGTGTCGTGCGCCAAATGCACTTCCATCATGAGCAAGTTGTCGTCACCAATGGCAGTCACACCGCCACCCACTTCCGTGCCTGTGTGCATGGTCACGTGTTCCAAAATGCGGTTACGTGACCCAATCCTGAGTTTGAGCACACCGCCTTTCCACTTTTTGTCAGCAGGAGGGCCACCCAACACGGTGAACGGCATGACAACGTTGTCATCACCCGCTGTGACGCCATTCTTGATGACGACATGGCTGTCCAGCACTGTGCGCTCGCCCATCACTACATCATCATGGATGATGCAATATGGGCCGATCACGGAGCCAGCGCCAATGCGCGCGTGCGGCGAAACAATCGCGGTGGGATGCACGTCTGACAGACGGGCGTCCGGCAACGACATACTTATCGCCTTGCTCGGCCGCCGGTCAACGTGAACGACGCATCAGCACAGAGTAAGCCGTCCACGCGCGCTTCGCCGCGAAATGACATCGTGGCTCCGCCCATGCCGACCTGCTGGAGTGCGACGCCGACATCGAGGACATCACCGGGAACAACCTTGCGGCGACACTTCAGCTTGTCAACACTGGCGAGCACAAAAATCTGATCCTTGAAGTTCTCAAAGTCATCGACTTTCGAACGAGCGATGAAGATGGCGGCTTGACACATGGCTTCGACGACCAGCAAACCAGGCATCACCATTTGTTCGGGAAAGTGCCCCACCATGTAGGGTTCATTCGCTGTGACGCACTTGCGGCAAATGACCGAACGACCCGGCGCCAGCTTCCACACCCGATCGACAAGCAAAAACGGATAGCGGTGCTTCAGCGTGCCGCGAATATCTTCGATATCACCACGATGGGGATAAGCCTGCATGGGGTCGAATTGCGACTCATCATGCAACGGCGTCTTGCCTTTTCTTGTCATTGACGTGCTAACCTACGGAGTACAGAAACCATTCTTGCCCATTCCCGCCTGGGTTTCGCCATCATCGCGCCTCGAAGCGTCGTGCCGGCCGGGATATGCGCATATGGCGTGACCGTTGACGATGCTCCCAGCTCCACTCCATCACCGAGAGTGACGCCTTGCCCTAACGAGGAACAGCCGGCAATGACGACGCGTTTCCCGAGAGTACATGAGCCCGCAACAGACGAGCGGTTAATTATCATGGTCTGCTCACCAATAACGCAGTTGTGCCCTACGTGCACGAGATCACCGACCACCGTGCCGCTTTTGATCAGCGTCGCAGTGCCAGGCATCGTGGAACGCGCAATGTTGACATGAGACCCGATGGACACGCTCGGCTCGATCGTCACCACGCCAACATGAGGCAAGTGCACCCACTCTCCCTCTCGGGTCGGGTAGTAGCCAAACCCTTCGACTCCAATAGCCGTGTGTTCACCAACATAGCAGTCAGATCCAACATCACAGTGGCGGCAAAGGGTGGATCGCACCGCCAAGTGCGTCCGAGCACCGACCCGCGCTCCCGTGCCCACAATCACGCCAGCGTCGAGGCGCGCGTCATCGTCAATAACGGCATCGTCTTCGACGATGACTCCGGGGCCAAGGCGCGCGGAGGAGGAGACGGTCGCTCGTGGAGACACCACGGCGCTGGGATGAATGCTTCCGCCGGAAGCCGGCAACATCATCAGTTGCACTGCCTTCGCGAAAGCCGCATCGGGTGTCTCGTGCGTGATGGCCGGACATGGCGCGTGTTCGCCGAGATTAGACGAAACGATCACCGCTGATGCTTGGGTTTTCGCCAGTGATTCGGTGTGGTCACCCCGCGCAAACGCGAGCGCGCCCGCCTCAGCTGAAGCGAGCGCGGCGAATGTTGTCAATGCGGTTGATGGGGCACCGATGATGGTCCCACCAACCGCTACTTGAATCTCAGAGAGAGTGACTGATCGCAGAAGTGGCTTACTGGCCTTGGGCACCGTTCACTGCGTCACCTTGTTCCCAAGCGGCATCCACCAACTCAACAACCGTTTCCGTGATATCAAGCGAAGGATCCGCAATCACCACCGACTGACGCTGGACGATTAAACGATACCCCTGAGTACGGGCCAACTCGCTAATCACTTGTTGCATCAAAGGAACGAGTTCATTCGCGGTTTGTTGCATGAGTTGCTGTCCCGTCTCTTCCACTTGCTGCACCAAAAGGCGTAGTTCCGTTTCTTTCGAGGACAGGCGACGCGCGAGATCAGTGCGCTCGGGCTGCGAGAGCGTGAGTTGCTCGGTGCGCAGACGCTCAGATAGCTCTTGACGCTCTGCTTGCAATGCTTGGAACCGTTCACGACGATCGAGGTAATCCTTGTCATCTTCAAGATTTCGAGCTAAGTTGCCATACAACTGCGAACGTTGCAAGACAGCCTGAACATCCAAGACGACGACGTGACCGTCTTCGTCAGCGATCGCAAAGGTGGGAGCGACAATGGTGAGCGCGAGTAAGAGTACACGCCCAACACCGACGCGGGTGCGCCTAACCATAGGTATGTTGATAAGAGGTTGAACCTTGCGAATTCTACGTTGTGGCATCGCCATTAGAACGACGCACCGATTGTGAACTCGAAACTACGCGTCGCATCAAAGTCTTCTGACTTGAGTGTGCGCGCCAAAATGAAGTTCAGCGGGCCGAACGCCGTAATCCATTGGATCGCGAATCCTGCGCTCTGACGCAGGTTGCCAAAACTCAACTCGCGGCAGGTCTCCGTGTTCCATTCTGGGCATTCCTTGCGAAACGCACTCCCGGCATCAATGAAGAACATCCCGCGCACCGGCACGTCTCCACCGACCTTACCGGTCAAAGGGAAGACCAGCTCAAGCGACAAGTTGACGACCTGATCTCCGCCGTCTCGGGCTCGGTTAATGGCAATGGTGTTATTCGCAGAGCACCGCCCGATGATCCGCGTATCATCCACCACCCTATCGTCTGGAAACGTCGTTTCACCGGGATATGGCAGGTCACACTGCTGATCTGACAGGGGCACGAGGCTTCCTTGGCGGAATCCGCGAACAGTGCTTGGACCACCCGTGTAATAGCGTTCGAAGAACGGCACCGAATTGGTATCGCCGTACTCTTGAACCTCAGCCGCGCGTCCTCGGAACGCAAGCACCAAGTTGTGCGATGCTGTCAGCGGCCAATACTTCCGGTAATTCAAATCGATCTTGTAATACGTCACATCACTGCTTGGCAACACAACATCAAAAAGCACCGCAAAGTTAGACCCAGCACTTGGGAAAATCCCGCGGTTGAGCGTACGCCGCGTCCAGAAAAACTGCGTATGGAACTGACTGACATCAAGAGTCACAGACGCCGCCGTGGCAGGCGCACCATCGATGGTGCGCAGTGGTTGCAATATCGTCAACGGCAAGTCGCCGACTTCGTGGTCGACAAATAAGAACTCAAACGTTGACCGAGGCTGCGACCCCACCAACGTCAACGCCTGTTGCTGCAGGTAGACATTGAGCCCCAAACGTTGGGTTTCAGAGATCGGGAAGCCAAACTGCAATCCTGCGGTCGTTGATGTGGTGTCGTAGTTCACACCATAAATCTGCTGATAGTCCGTGGAACTAAAGGCAAGTTGATACCCGAGGCTGATCCCATCGGTCGTGAGATAGGGATCCACGTAGTTAATGCTAAGCACCTCGCGAATCGAGTCACGGTTCAGCGTGAAATCGACTTCGTTCCCTGTCCCGAGGAAGTTGCGCTGTGCGAGACGAAACCCAATGGACGCTCCGTAGCCGCTTGAGTACCCAATCTGGGCTTCGAATTCACCAGTCAGTTGCTCTTCAACCGTCACATTGATGTCGACCCGGTCATCCGTTCCAGGAACAGGCACGGTCTCCACTTGGACAGAATCAAAGTGCCCGGTCCGTTCGATCCGCAGTCGAGACAACTCGATTTGACTGGATGACGCCCAACTTCCTTCCATCTGACGCATTTCGCGTCGAATGACCTCATCGTGAGTCAGCTGGTTACCGGTGATATTCACACGGCGAACGTACGCCTGCGGGCCTGGCACCACTTCCAGCACAACACGGACTGACAGATCCTCTTCATTGACCTCTGTCATCGTGGTCACGTCTGCAAACGCATACCCTGAGTCGCCTAGCGCGTGCGTGAACGATTGCTCGAGCCCCGTGATCAGCAGTTGGGAGAACGTGGTACCAGCAGGCACTTCGGTCGCTTTGAGAAACTGTTCACGTTGATAGGGAATTTCCCCAATGAGATCGACCTTATTGATGGTGTAGATATCGCCTTCACTAAGTGTGATCGTGATGTGAATATCACTATGTGTGGGTGTCAAAGCGACGTCGACATCTTCGAAGCTGACGCGCAAATACCCAGCATTGAGGTAGTATTCACGAATGGCATCGAGATCGGTTTGCATCTGTTGCCGTGAGTACCGGTCGCGGTTGTTGAAGACCGTGCCGAAGCTCTTCTCCTTCATGCGCATCACTTCGCGCAGCTGGTCATCGGTAAAAGCACCATTTCCAACAAAGGTGATCGAAGAAATACGGGAAACGCCACCCTCTTCAATCGTGATGGAGATACCCACGCGGTTGCGCGGCAACATTTCAGCTTCGGTCACCACTGACGCGCCATAGCGACCTTGTGCGGTGTACTGCCGCTCCAGTTCCCGGCGGATGTTGTCGAGCGTAGCACGGCGAAATGGCGATCCTTCCGACAGTCCTGCACCCGCCAAACCGCTTAACAATGACTCATCCGCGATGGAACGATTGCCGTCCAACTCAATGGAATCAACAAACGGCCGCTCAGCCACACGCACGATCAATGTCGACCGATCGCGCGCCACGTCGACATCTTCGAAGTAGCCTGTGCCATACATGCGACGAATGATCGTCGCAACGACGTCTGGCGAAATGCGGTCTCCGACCGTGACCGGCAGTGTCGCAAACGCGGTGCTCGGCGACACGCGATCAAGCCCCTCAATACGAATATCTGCCACCACAAAACCATCGGCTGCACTTGGATACTCAAATGCGGGCAACGCCTGCTGTGCGTACGCTACAGGAAGCAGCGCGACCAGCACGAAGGAAAGAGTTACGGCGCGAGAAATCATCATAAGAATCAGCTAATTAAGGTCACGATGTCATTGCGCAAGGCAACGAGCATGAGTACGCCAACCAACAGTAAGCCAGCGATGTTAAACACCCCCACGATCGTCGGTGGCAACGGTCGGCGCATCACCGACTCAATTGCGGCAAACACTATTTGGCCGCCGTCTAAGATCGGCAATGGCAGCAAGTTAAAGATGCCGATAGCGATGCTAATCGCGGCGGCAAACGTCGCAAGTGCGATCAGGCTCGCCGATAAGCGCTGAGCAGTCGACGCAATCCAGACCGGCCCGTGGAGATTGTCCGCGTTGACCGTGCCTGTAATCAGCTGCCAGACACTCTTCACGGTCAAAACGGTCATCTCGCCGGTGCGAGACACCGCCGTATTTAGTGCCTCTATCGGATTTCGATCAATCCGAAGCGCGAGCTCCGGTGGAATCTCACCCACCAGAGGCGAAACGCCCAAAAAGCCTCTGGATGTCCCGTTGATGTCACGCAGCATGGGCACGGCGCTGAGCGTCAGACGTGCACCATCGCGCACGACAACGATCGATAATTCTCGCTCCGGGGAGGCGCCCACAATCTCAGTGAACTGATTCCACGAGCGAATCGTGACACCGTCGACACCGTCAATCACGTCGCCTTCTTGAATCCCTGCACTCTCAGCAGGTGACGCTGGAATACTCTGCGTAACCCGAGCGATCTCAAGCGAGGCACTAGGGAACGTCCAGTTAATGCCAAGCGCGCGGCTGGCTGACAGGTCATCAGCAGCATGCAAGAACTGATCAAGTTCGATCGTCAAGTCTCGCACTAAGCCGGAGCGCTTCACTTGCACATCAAGCGCGCCCGAATAACCGATGTACCCCAGCATAAAGGGTTCGAAAGCGGGCAACCCTTCGATCGGGCTTTCGTTGATCGACACGATCTCATCACCGGATTGCAAGCCGGCTGCTTGAGCCGCCGATGCTGGTTGAACATCTTCGACCACCGCGCGTAAGACATCGCGTGACGTCAACTCAACCGGCCACAAAATCACAATAGCAGCCACCAAGTTGGCCACGGGTCCTGCGGCCAAAACGATCACGCGAGCAAATCGCGAAACCTCCGTCCACGCTTTCCCTTTCGGGCGCGCGGGCTCTTCAGTTGACTCGGCCGGATCACCTTCGGCCACCTGAGATCGGTATGAAGCTTCTTCGCCTTGCATGCGGCAATAGCCACCCAGTGGGATCAAGCAAACCCGAAATTCCGTGCCATGCTTATCGGTCCGGCGCCACAAGCACCGTCCAAATCCCACACTGAACACCTCAACCGTAATGCCAAATCTTCGCGCAGCGTAAAAGTGACCCCATTCATGGATCACCACGAGCGGCCCAAGCACGACGACTAACGCCAGGATGGCTCCAATAACGCTCGCAACCGACGTTGCAGCGGTGACGATTAAGTCCATGAGTGTTTCGGCGATGCCAGTAATTCGTAGGCGGTTGTACGGGCGGTTTCATCCACGATGCGAAAGTCCTCAAATGTCTGTATGTCAGGCATATCAACCCGGTCCAATACCGCTTTCACCAGACCGGCAATGCCCAAGAACGGAAGGCCACCCGCCAAGAACCGGTCCACCGCGACATCATTAGCTGCGCTGAGCGCAATGGCGTGTGAGCCGCCGGCCTGCAAGACTTCAATCGCAATGGCAAGGCACTCAAAAGTCGACATATCGGGTGCTTCGAAATCCAACCTTGCGCACGCTGCTAAATCAACGTTAGCGACCCCCGACCGAACGCGACGAGGCCAGCTCAGCGCGGTGCCTATCGTAACTCGCATATCAGGTTCTGAGGCAACCATGATGGAAGCACCATCGCTCCCCTGAACAATCGCGTGCACGATGCTCTGTGGATGTATGACCACGGAAAGACGCGAAGGTTCCAGATCGAAGAGCCAGCGCGCCTCGATGAGTTCCAATCCCTTATTCATCAACGTCGCGGAATCGATCGTAATCTTCTGGCCCATGGTCCAATTGGGATGCTTCAGCGCCGCAGCCGGCGTCACGGTTTCTAAGTCCTTGCGCGTCATGCCGCGGAAGGGTCCGCCGGAAGCGGTCAATGCCACGTTTTCGATATTCGGATGAGACATCACCCCAAGGCATTGAAAGATGGCGTTGTGTTCACTGTCAATAGAGATGAGTTGACCACCCCCTTTCCCGGCCGCTTCGAGCAGCAACGGGCCACCTTGAACAACGGCCTCTTTCGTGCCCAGCAAGACGCGATTCCCCGCGCGCAGCGCGGCCAACGTGACCTCAAGAGCCCCGGCACCAGCCTGAGAGACAATTACGGTGGCTTTGGGTAGTTGCACGGCTTCTAAGATCGCCGTCAAACCGATACCAAATCGCTGCTTCTTCGCTAAGCCGGCACTCAGAACGTCCCGCTCGGCATCTTCTGCCAAGATGAGTGTCTGCGCGCCCACTTGTTTCCCAGCTTCGAGCAAAGGCTCCGCGCGCCGTCCGCCCACCAACGTGTGAACGCGATACGACTCAGGATGAAGCTTCAGTACATCAAGCGCAGCGCGCCCCAGAGTACCGGTCGCTCCGACGACGACGACATCTCTCAAACCAGAGCTCCGATATTCCAAACCAAAAACATGAACACGGGGAGAACCGCCATGTGGCTATCCAGCCGGTCATAAACGCCACCATGCCCCGGCAACAAACGACCTGAGTCTTTGACACCCGCGGTTCGTTTAACGATGCTCTGCACCAAATCGCCCATCTGCGCGGTCAGCGCGATCACGGCAATCAACGGATACATCCAGATCACCGATGATTCCAATGCGATCCAGGCCACCCCCACCAAGAATGCGAATGTCACTCCAACAACGAAGCCACTCAGTGTCTTATTGGGACTAATGTCCGGTGCCAGTTTCACGCCGCCCAACATGGATCCAGAGACCCACGCCACCACATCGAAGACGATTGGCAAGGCCAGCAACAACACCACCAGCGACCACGTTTCCACGCCTAGCATGACGGCCGTATCCGGAATCAGCTGCACCGCCGCAAAAAAGCCAATGATCGAGAAGTAGGCAAAGCTCTTGGTAATCGAAACCGGTGCTCTCAACACGTACGACAGGGCTTTGGGATACAAAGGTGTGGCTAACGTCAAGATCCACACCGCTCCGACCAACGAGGTGAACAATCTCGCAACCACAGTCTGAGCAAACATCAACAGCAGCAGAGTCAACAAGACCGCAACAAACTCAGCAATCCGCCGTGTCGACGAGGACGTGGACGTCGTGTCCAACGCGCCAGCCTCAATGGCGATCACGGTGCACGCGATCAACGCAAACCAGCGCAACCCTTCATACCCCAAGGCGACATAGCCGCCGATCAGGACTGCCAAGATCACGGCCGCCGTGATGACGCGTTGCCCCACCTCTTTGACGGTCAGTCCATTCGTATCCGCTAACTCCCCGTGCGCACTAGGATCCACCTTCTTGCCTTCACGCGGTTTGACATGGATGACACTCGGTTTCTTCTCAACCGGCTTGGATACATGCTGGTCACCGTTATTTTCAGCCGCAGCTTCCTCTGCTCCATCGGTTTGCGACACAGGAGTGTCCGGTATTTCTTTCTTCTCACTCATCGGGACGTTCACCAAATCGACGTTGACGATTCTTGAATTGTGCCAACACGCTCACGAACTCTTCCTCTTCGAAGTCTGGCCACAAGGTCTGAGTGAAGAAAAGTTCGGCGTACGCGAGCTCCCACAGCAGGAAATTGCTGATGCGCTGATCCCCTCCTGTTCGGATGAGCAAGTCGGGGAGTGGCAACGATGACGTCGACAGAGCATTCGTCACATGCTCCTCATCGATATCGTCAACAGCCACTTCTCCTTGCTGTACCTGCTCCACGATGCTCTTGGCTGCGCGAACAATGTCCCAGCGCCCGCCGTACCCAATGCCGACTTGAACAGTGAGACGCGGATCATCAGCCTCGTCCCAACGCTCCATTTCCTGAATTTCGCGCCGCAGTCGCTCCGACAGACGTGATCGATCGCCGATCACACGCACCCGCACGCCTTCGTCGCGCAACTCTCCGGCATAGCGCCGAATCACTTGAGGCAGCAGAGTCATTAACCCGGTGACTTCTTCAGCCGGTCGATTCCAGTTCTCGGTGCTAAACGCATACAGCGTTAACGCTTTGACTCCGGCGCGAACCGACCACTGCACGATCCCTCTGACCGTCTCCACACCTTGCCGGTGCCCAAAGATGCGAGGGCGTCCTTTCGCTTCCGCCCAGCGACCATTTCCGTCCATGATGACCGCAACATGCTGGGCCACCACGTCATGTTCAGCTGTCAAACCGAAGACAGCTCCGCCTCTTTCTCCTCCACCATCGTGTGAATCGACTGACCATACTTGTCAATCAATTCTTTGACGAGGCGTTCGCCACGTTTCAGATCGTCTTCCGACAACTCCCCGTCCTTCTCGGCCATCTTCATCTTTTTCAATGCGTCGTGGCGATGCGACCGGAGCGACGCACGATAGTCCTCAGCTTTGCCGCGTACCGTCTTTTTCAGCGCTTCCCGGCGCTCACGTGTCAGCGCAGGCAAGGTGAGACGAATGATCGTGCCAGCCGTTTGCGGCGCGGCACCCAAATCCGAATCACCCAGTGCTTTCTCTAACTCTTTCACGACATTCTTGTCGTACGGCTCAATGACCAATGTCATGGCGCCTTCCACACCGATGGAAGCGATTTGCCCCAGCGGCGTCGGGGATCCGTAGTAATCCACCGTGATGCCTGAAGCCAGCCCCGGCGATGCCCGGCCCGTGCGCAAGCCAACGAAATACTCGCCAAGCGCATCAATGGTTTCAGACATATGCACTTCTGTATCCAGAAGGATTTCGTCAATCATGCGTCTACTCCTTTGCTAATCACGCGCGTGCCGATGGCTTCGCCCGCGATGGCACGCGCCATGGATCCCGCCTCCGAGAGGCGAACAATCTGGAGTTCGAGTGCGTGCTCGCGCGCGAGCATCAAGGCCTGCTCGTCCATGAACGACAACCGCATGTCAATGGCCTGTCCGAGTTGCAATGTATCAAAGCGTTTCGCATCCGGATACCGAATCGGATCACGGTCGTACACGCCATCCACCTTCGTCGCTTTGATCATCACATCGACCTGAAGTTCAATGGATCGCAAAACAGCGGCTGAATCAGTAGAGAAAAAGGGATTACCGGTCCCTGCCGTGAGCAGCACGACTGACCCGGCTTCCATCAACTGAATGGCACGACGACGATCGTACTGAGTCACCACCCCTTGGACGGCCACCGCTGACAACACACGCGTTGGCACGCCATGCGCTTCCAACGTGTCTCGCAAGGCAATCCCATTCATGATCGTAGCCAGCATTCCCATATGGTCGCCGGACACGCGGTCCACTTCGCCCAGCGCAAGCTGTCCACCGCGAATGACGTTACCGCCTCCGGTCACAATCGCGAGTTGAGTATTCCCGTCAACGAGCGACGCAATCTCATCAGCAAGATAGCTCAACACGTTGGGGTCGAAACCAAAGCCGGCCTTGCCGCCGATCATCTCACCGCTGAGTTTGATCAGTGCACGTTTGGGTCGCTTGGCATCTTTCATGACGCTGTTGTAGCCGAATCGACGAGTGTTGCGATTCCGCGCTTGCTCACGAGCCCGAAGAGATTTCTAGTCGCGCCATCGCGTCAATTGACGCACCGGACTGCTTGATCAGATCACCAACTGTGATGTCAGGATTCTTCACAAACGGCTGTGCAACAAGGCAACGCTCTTTGGCGAACTTGCGCAACTTCCCTTCCACCATGGCCCGCTGTACATCCTCAGGTTTCCCGCTATCCGCGGCCACCTGTTCGTGCACCGACCTCTCAGCATCAATAACGCTGCTAGGGATGTCCGTTTGATCAATGGCGATGGGGTTAGAGGCTGCGATGTGCATCGCGATATCGCGCGCCAAGTTCTCGTCACCACCCTGAAGCACACAACAAGCCTGCATCCGGTTACCAGGATGTGCATATACCGCACCCACCTTGCCGTCTTTAATGGGGAGCAATGTGACAGCACTCAACTGGATGTTCTCGCCAATCTCGCCCACGAGCTTTTGGCGTGATGTTTCCATGGCTTCTTTCAAGCCGTCGATCTCAAGACCCTTCTCGGCAGCCACCATCGCAACTTCCTGAGCAAACGCAAGGAAAGGCTCGCCACGAGCGACAAAGTCTGTCTCACAGTTCACCAAAACAAGCGCAGCCTGATGTGCCGTCACGGCATGAGCCACAGCTCCCTCGTTGGCACCACGGGACGCTGCCTTCGCAGCTTTTAGCCCGCTCTTGACACGTAGGATCTCAATGGCGGCATCGATATCCCCGTTCGCTTCGGTGAGTGCCTTTTTGCACTCCATGAAGCCGAGTCCAGTGCGCTCACGTAGCTCTTTGACCTGTGTAGCGGCAATCGTCATGATGGCCGTGCCTCATCCGCAGCCGCAGCCACGGGTGCTGCGGGTGCTTCTGTTTGGGCTTGCGCTTGCGCACCAACCACCGTCACTTCAGGTGCGGATTGAGGCGCTTCGTCTGTCTTATGACCGGCCGATCCTGCGAGGCAGGCATCAGCCAGCGATGTCAACACCAGTTCGATGGAAGAGCGCGAATCGTCGTTCACCGGAATGGGAACTTCGATATCAGACGGGTTGGTATCACTATCGATCATGGCGATCACAGGCAATCCCACTTTGCGGGCTTCAACCACAGCAATGTGCTCTTCAGTCGCATCCACGACCATCACGGCTTCGGGCAACCCACGCAATTTGCGCACGCCACTAAAGACGCGAAGGAGGCGATCGTATTGACGTTGGAGCATCAAACGCTCCTTCTTCGTCATGGTTTTTTCACGAGCTGGTGCCAACTTGGTTTCCAAGTCTTCCAGTTTGCGAATCGAACCGCGAACCGTCTTCCAGTTCGTCATCAAGCCACCGGGCCACCGGCGATCGATGTATGGCATGCCACACCTATCAGCTTGCGCACGCACAATCGCGCCTGCGACATTCTTTGTTCCCACGAACAAGATGCGCCCTTTGGCTTTAGATACCGTGTAGCAGTACTCCATCGCTTTGGCCAAGCAGGTTTGCGACACATCCAAGTTGATGATGTGCAAGCCAGCGCGCGCTCCGTAGAGGTAGCGGGCGTATTTGGGATGCCAGTTGCGCTTGAGATGCCCGTAGTGCGACCCGGCTTTAAATAGTTCCTCTACCGTAGGTGCAGCGAGTCTTTCGTCGGGTTGCATATGACCTCATCCTTCGTGTGACAAATTTGATTAAGTGCACCAATCCAACCCACACGCACACAGCGAAGCGGATAGGTATGCTAGGCGCACCTTTGACGATTATAAGTTGGGAACGCCCCGCCACATTTCGAGCAGGCTCGGCGGATTGGTTTTAAGCCACCGCACCCATCGCACGACCCCTTCCCCGTACTCGATCGATCGGCCTGTGTGCTCGCTCTCTACGAGCTGCGACGGCGTGTGAATGGTCAAGCGGTGATAGGCGTCCATCTGATCCCCTGTACGCACCCAAGACACGCGGCATCGTGCGCCATAGTGCGCGGCGATGCGCGCCAACGCCAGCGCCGTCCCTGATGGCGCATCGATCTTGCCGCGCCGATGGCGCTCCAAAATCGTCACCTCCGTGGCTCCGGCCCTGAGATGCGCGTGCAGTGTGCGCATCCAGTCGAGGATTGTCAGGCTGGCGTTCGGCACCAACGCGACGGTTCTGCGGCTCGCGCACGCTGTCAGCGCTGCAATCTGAAGAGGCGTATGCCCCGTGGATAACACCAGCAATGACGCGTGAGCCGTCTCGGCATACGCCATCGCCGATTCCAAGGCCGCTGCGCCTGCGCAGTCAATGACAAGATCAACATCACGATGCGCAGGCGCCACATCGCCCTTTTGCACCGCGATCACTTCGTATCCTGGGTGCGCCCTTGTGAACGCCGCCTGGATGCCTTGGCCCAAACGGCCGCGTGCGCCCACGATGGCGATGCGCATCACGACGAGGGTGCGTCGGCCTTTTTCTTGTCGGTCTCGCTCGCCACTTCGGTGTTCCACCGCGCCTGCAACGGCGCTTGCTTCGTCGTCAACGACTCTTCAAACGCGCGCAGCTTCTCTTTTTGATCTTTGGTCAGATCACGGGGTGTCTCCACCAACAGCCGGCAGTACAGATCGCCGCGCTGGCGTCGATGCAAGACCGGCATACCTTTACCGCGCATCCGTAGCACCTTGCCGCTTTGTGTTCCCACCGGCACGCTCATCGACGACCGTGAGCCGTCAATACTTTTTACGTCGACCGTGCCGCCCAACGACACTTGCGCCATGGTGACCGGAACGTCAACACTCAGATCAACGCTGGAGCGTTCAAAGAGATGATGCGTTTCGATTGTCACATCGACGTACAGATCGCCGCGCTCGCCGCCGCCTTCTGGCATGTCGCCGCCGCCGCGCACGCGCACTTGCTGGCCGGAATCAATCCCAGCTGGGAAATTCACTTTGAGGGTGCGGGTGATGCGTGATCGCGCACTCCCTTTGCAGTCTTTACACGGCTTATCCACCACCGCGCCGCGCCCGCGACACTCGGGACACGGACGTGAAAACGAGAACAGGCCGAATCCCTGCTGCGCACTTTGAGACACACTCCCCGCGCCGCGGCACGTGGTGCACCGACGACGTTGTGATCCGTCGGCTGCGCCTGACCCCTCGCACGTCTCACAAGGAGCGTAGCACCGGTAACGCAGTTCCTGTTCGATGCCTGAAAAAGCGTTTTCCAACGTCAGACTGACGCGATATTGCAGGTCATCGCCGACAGCGCCTGCTGACGCCCCGCGTCCCCCAGCGCCACCCATGCCGAACAGGTCAGCAAAGTTACGCATGACCCAAGACATGTCCACGCCGCCTTCGCCTTCGATACCCGCATGACCATGTGCGTCATACAGACCTCGCTTCTCTTCGTCTCCTAAAACCGCATAGGCCTCTGAGACCTCGCGGAATTGACCCTCCGCTTCGGAGTTATCGGGGTTTCGATCGGGGTGGTAGCGCATCGCCAACGAACGATACGACTTCTTGATCTCAGCTGCTGAGGCGCCTCGGTCAACACCGAGCACCTCGTAGTAATCGCGTTTTGTCACTATGAATGTCGAGTGAGGACGAGGTGAGAAAAGCGAACTTTCCCCACCTCAGTCCCGTACTACTTGACTTCCTTGAAGTCAGCGTCCACGGCATCATCTTTGCCGCTGTCAGAGCCGCCACCGTCTTTGGGCGGCGTTCCGTTGCCTTGCTGACTCCGTGATGCGATCTCAACGATTTCTTCCGACACGCTGCGCGCCTCTTCCATCATCGATTGCATTTGCTCAAGGTTCGGCTCATCCGATGTGGCCATGGCCGCCAAGTCATTGGCGATCTTGGTGGCACGGTCACGCAAGTCTTTATCGATCTTTGTGTCGAACTCGGTGATCGCACGGCGCATCTCATGAACGAGCGTATCAGCGTCGTTGCGCAAACGGACCAGTTCTTCAAACCGGCGGTCAGCATCAGCGTTGGACTCAGCATCCGTGCGCATCCGCTCGACTTCGTCCTCAGACAGCCCACTTGCGTTCTTGATTTCGATGAACTGCTCTTTGGACGTTTCCTTATCCGTGGCCGTGACCTTCAAGATCCCGTTAGCATCGATGCTGAACTTCACCTCGATCTGCGGCGCGCCGCGTGGCGCACGTGAAATGTTGCCCAACGTGAAGTTTCCCAGCGATTTGTTCCCGGTCGCCTGTGCCCGTTCCCCTTGCAGGACATGCACCGTCACCGATTCCTGATTGTCTTCCGCCGTCGAAAACACTTTCGACTTGCTAGTCGGGATCGTGGTGTTGCGCTCGATGAGTGGCGTCATCACGCCACCAAGTGTCTCAATGCCGAGCGACAACGGGGTCACGTCCAACAACAGCACATCTTTGCGTTCGCCGCTTAGCACAGACCCTTGAACCGCAGCACCCATGGCGACGGCAAGGTCAGGGTCCACATCTTGACGAGGGCGGCATTCAAAGAACCGCTCCACCGCAGCGCGCACCAATGGCATGCGGGTTTGGCCACCCACCATCAGCACTTCGTCGATATCGCCGACCGTCATCTTGGCGTCAGACAACGCCTGTTTGATCGGCTCCAGCGTCTTCTCCACCAGATCATTCACCAGCCCTTCAAGCTTGGAGCGCGTCAGGCGCATTTGAAGGTGTTTTGGGCCGGATTGATCCGCCGAGATAAACGGCAGGTTGATGTCAGACAGATCACCGGACGATAGTTCGCACTTGGCCACTTCTGCCGCTTCTTTCAGGCGTTGCATCGCGATGGGATCGCTTTGCAGGTCGATGCCTTGCTCTTTCTTGAACTCATCCGCAATCCAGTTGATGATGCGTTGGTCGAAGTCTTCGCCGCCCAGGAACGTGTTTCCTGCTGTGGAGTGCACTTCAAACTGGTGCTCACCATCGACGATGGCGATCTCGATCACAGAGACGTCAAACGTTCCACCACCCAAGTCGTACACGACGATCTTGGAGTCTTTTTTCAGTTTGTCGATCCCGTAGGCCAAGGCGGCCGCTGTGGGCTCGTTGATCGTGCGAAGCACATTCAGGCCCGCAATGCGCCCGGCATCTTTGGTCGCTTGACGTTGGGCGTCATCAAAGTACGCGGGCACCGTGATCACGGCGTTCGTCACCGACTCACCGAGATAGGCCTCAGCGGCTTCTTTCAGTTTGCGCAGCACTTCCGCAGACACTTGTCCCGGAGCGACGGTTTTGTCACCCACCTTGCACCATGCATCACCATTGGTCGCTTCGACGATCTCGTAAGGCATGCGGCCCATATCTTGGCGCACGACTTTGTCTTGAAACCGGCGGCCAATGAGTCGCTTGATCGCGTACAGCGTGCCCTTAGCGTTGGTGACGGCTTGCCGTTTCGCTGCAGTCCCGACCAGCACGCGGTCATCAGCATAGGCCACAACCGATGGCGTGGTCCGCTCACCGTCGCTCCCTGGAATCACCTGAACATCGGCCCCTTCACAAATCGACACACACGAATTCGTGGTCCCGAGGTCAATGCCGATTACCTTCCCACTTGACGCAGTTGTGCTCATGATTTCTCTCCTTCTGTATGCGTATCACTCGTGTCCTGAGCGATACCGTTATCGTTGTCTGTTGATGTCGCTGATTCGTCACCGACTCTCGGCGCCGGATCGGCTGCTTTTGTCACAATCACCTGCGTTCCGCACAACACACGGTCATGCAGGCGCCATCCTCGTGCCACAATCGAGTCGACCAAATCAGGCTCACGATCAGGTGACGCGATGGCCGCCAGAGCATCGTGTATGCCGGGATCAAACTTGTCACCGGATGCGGTTTCGACCGGTGTAATCCCATGTTTGGCCATGGCCGTCATAAACTTCTGATGAATTAGCCGCGCGCCTTCGAGCACAGTGCCGCCGCCATCTTGATCGATCAGTCGATCAAAGTCATCCACCACGCTGAACAGGTCCATCGCCATTTTGGAATTGGCGTGCGTCCGTTCGGCAATCAGATCACGCTCCATGCGGCGACGACTGTTGGCCAAGTCTGCAATCAACCGTAGGTTACGTTCCTTGAGCTCGGCAAAGGCCTCGCGCGTCGGTTGCTCATCTTCCACAGCCTCATCCGGAGCCGCGTCAGGCTCAATACTCGGCTCACGCTCCACGGTTTCAGTCGCTTCATTCGCGGCGTTTTCGTCACTGTCGTTCACCGTACGATCACAATTGCAGGTCATGTTCTATTTATTGGCGCGCCAAGCCCAGATTTCAAGAGATGGCTGTTCACACTCTCGGTGCCGAGAACTTTTTGGGGGTCTCTGCACTCAATCTTTCCCTCAACTCAGGGTTCACGGTGATCACCGGCCCCAGCGGCGCCGGGAAGAGCACCTTGCTTCAAATGCTGGCATTTGCCGCTGGCGCACCCGTCCTTCGCGGCGACCGCGCGCTGAAAGCCAGCGCCATCGTGCGCACCGGCTGCAAGAAAGCGAGTGTCACTGTGACGCTCGACAGTCCTCAGACATCTGTCACGCGCACTGTGCATGCGTCTGGTCGCCAGTCATCGGCACTTGATGGCGAGCGCGCGACATCGGAATCGCTCCAAGAGGCGCTGTCTGGTCAGATCATCTTTCACACCCCGCACGGGATCAAAGCGTGTCTGACGTCATCGGAATACCTGCGGGCGCTTGATGCGGTAGCGGGCGTCAAGGACGTGCGGGACCAAGTCGCGACCTGGCACAAGACCTGCCGGCGCTTGCGCGCGGAACTCCAAACGCTGCAGGTGGGATCTCAGGAGCGCGCGGAATTGGTGAGCTATTGGATTGAGGAACTGGCCACGCTCAGCATGGATGACCCGCCGATTGCCGATCGCCTCATCCGTCATTCCGAACTGGCCACCGCTGATGATCGAAACGCCGCACTCAACGAAGCATTGCATGAACTTACCGGCGATGAAGGCGCACTCTCTCGATTGACGAGTGCGCAGCGGAAAGTGCAAGAGATCAGGGCCTCTAGCGCGCAACAACTCGCGCTGACAGCGGGCGAAGTCATCACACAGATCAACGAATGGATTGTGGACATGACGGCTGAGCGTGATGCAGCTGCACCCGATCCGACCGCACTGGAAGCCATCGAGACGTGGATGGCACAGGCCGATAAGTTAGCGCGCAAGCACAACACGACGATCGAAAACCTGCCCACCATGCTGGAAGCTTTGCGAGACGAAGAACGTGCGCGGGAAGACAGCCAAGCCCGCGTGCTGGATCTGACGTCCCAGCTCAAAGACGCCGAAGCGTCCTACGCCGAGAGTGCCGCGCACCTTTCACGCGAAAGACGAGCGGTCATTCCCCAAGCGATCACATCGCTCACAGAGACTCTGAACAATCTGGAGCTTGGACGTTCCGTGTTGTCGTTTGAGATGACCGAGGCCCCCGCGTCAGCCGCTGGGACCGACAAGTGCACGATGCTCTTCGCCGCTCGAGATGAGTTTGAGCCGCAACCCGCCCAAGACGTGGCATCAGGCGGAGAGGCTGCGCGCTTGGCCTTCGCGCTGTGTGTGCTTCAAGCTCGCTCTTCCGGAGCGCGTACGCTCGTGCTCGATGAAGCCGACATGGGTCTCAGCGGCGACACGTCCGCCAAATTGGGGGATGCCATTGCGCGTCTCGCCGATCAGTGGCAAATCATCTGCGTGACCCACCAGCCGCAGATCGCAGCCCGTGCCAACCATCACATCTTGGTCTCTGAAGGCGAGCCTCACATCCTTGACCATGAGACGACGCGCGTTGGGGAAATCGCCCGCATGCTTGGCGCTGCTGGGCATCGCGATTCCGGGGAAAGCAAGGCAATGGCCAAAGCGCTTCTCGGCTCGACTTAAGTCGCCATCTCGCGTTTGCGTCGCGTCGGGCATGCGGCGCCGCGCCGACACCATCCATAGACCACGTGATCGTGCTCCACCACTTCAAGGCCATGCGTTTTGGCGACCTCCTGCTGAGCGCGCTCGATCTCTTCACTAAAAAACTCAAATACCGCCCCGCACGTCACGCAGACAAGGTGGTCGTGGTGGTCCGTATGGGCAATCTCATAGACCAAAGCCCCCGGCCCGATTTGTAGTTTCTCCAGAACTTTCACCTCTGACAAATCGTTCAGCACGCGGTACACTGTGGCAAGCCCGAGGGCTGGCTCTTGCTCTGCAAGAAGTCGACACACTTCTGCCGCTGAAACGTGCCGTTCTTGACTCCGGAACATCGCACGCAACACTTCGCGCCGAGGACGAGTCACTTTGAGGCCAGCCCGTCGGAGGAGCCGATCAATATCAGGAGATTTCAGCATGACACATGCCCGTAAGCGGATTCACCACGTGGGACGATGGACTCTAGCAATTGTCGCAATTGCGATGGTAGCCGGGTGCTACAAGGCCATCGTGCGCCAAGGAAACGTTCTTGACAAGGACAAACTGGAGATGCTGGAAGAAGGCATGACGCACGAGCAGGTGAAGTTCTTGCTCGGCAATCCTGTGATCAATGATCCCTTTGATCAAGCGACGTGGGTTTATGTTCAACGCGTCCGACAAGGCGGTAACAAACTGATCAATCGCAAACTCCAAGTCCGGTTCAAGGACGGTGCGGTTGCGACCTGGTCGTACGTCGACCTCACTCCGGTGATCGAAGAGGTGCAGACGGAGGTTGACGAAGACGAGCCAACGCCGATTCGGTGATCGGCCGGTAACACTCCACACGGTCACCCGGCCGCAGGACATACTCATCCGGCGGCGGTAGACGCCGCCCGTCGAGTGGGAGCGAGAACACCCCCACAACTCCTTGAAACGCGTCGATGTCCGGATGAGCCTGGCGCGCTTCGTCGATTAGCTGCTGCGCCGTCATACCCGGCGCAAACGCGCGGGTGAACCAAATAGGAAGCGCATCCTCAGAGGGAACGTACACCACCGACACCGAGGCAGTGACGTCAGGTGCTGTCAAGCTCGCTCTCAAACGTCTCGGCCCGTTGCTTCATCGCGTCCATGATGCTCGCAGCGACGCGCATCACGCGGCTCTTCGTTAAGACAAGCGCAAAAGCGCCCCCAGCAATCAGATCAGCATCAAACATCACACGCGCCGTTTTTGAGCCTGTGCTTTCAATCGTGAATCGCGCCGTCAGCGATTTCAAGGCCGCCGACCTCGCGGACATGTGAAGGACGTTGTCCTCCCAGTGATTGCGGCTCACAAGCTCTTGCCTGATGGGGCCCAGCTTCAAGCCAAGCGTGCCGTACCACACATGACCCAGTCCCGTTCGCTTCGCAGTGGCCACGTGCGGCACAAAGGCCGCATACGCCCCGACATCATCAATGATGCGTCTGGCGCAAGCGGCCGAACACGCAACATCAGTTGCGAGTTCGACGTGCACCTTAGCCGCCGAAGCGCAAAATCACAGCCGAGACCATGATTGCGAGGATCAATGGCGGGAGGATGAACTTCCACAAGAACCCGACGACGGTCCAGACGATCGGTGCACCGTGCGCCATCTGTTCTTTCAACACCGACTTGGGTACCAGCCATCCCGCGAACAACACCATAAACGTGCCGCCGAGGGGCAGCAAGATATCGGCTGTCAGGAAGTCAAGGGTGTCGAAAACGTTTAAATCTCCCAGCACCGTCACACCGCTCATCACGTTAAACGAAAGCGCGGATAACGTCCCAAGCACTAACGTGATACCTGTGGGTATCAATGCGGCCTTGATACGCGGCAAATGAAAGCGCTGGATGAAGTATGCCGTCGCCGCTTCAAACAAGGAAATGGACGAACTCAACGCAGCCACCCCCAACAATCCGAACAATCCGATGCCGAGAAACTGGCCTCCCGGGACATCTTGGAACAGTTGCGGCAAGGTCGCAAAGATCAACGTCGGGCCGGCTGCGGCTTCCAAACCGAAAGCAAACACCAGCGGGAAGATCGCCACGCCTGCGATAAGTGCCACGCTTGTATCTAGTCCCGTCGTCGCCAACAGGCGGCCGGGGATGTTCGCTTTATCGCGCATGTACGCTCCATATGTCAGGAGCGCGCCCATGCCTAAGCTCAGAGAGAAGAAGGCTTGCCCAATCGCCCGCATCACACTCTGAATCGTGAAATCTTCGGCTCTCCAGCTGAAGAGATAGTCAAAGGCGGCGCGGGCATCACCCACTGCCACCGAATAAATCACGAGTGCGATTAGAGAAACAAACAGCAAGGGCATCATGACGTTAACGGACGCTTCAATGCCTTTATTCACGCCGCGCGCGACCACGGCATACGTCAGGATGCTGAAGACCACGTGCCAGAACAACAGCGTGCCTGGCGAAGCCAGCAGTTCATCAAATGCTTCACCAGCGTTGTAGCCAGCTGTAGCCATATCACCGCTCACGGCTTCAGACAGCGCCCACAGCACCCAGCCAGCGACGACCGAGTAAATGCCCATGATGAGAACCGCGCAGACGACTCCAACGATCCCGAAATACCCCCACGCTGGCGAGCGGCCCGAAGCCACCGCGACGTTCTCGATGGAAGTCTGAACGTCACCGCGCCCTCGGGCACCGAGCATGACTTCCGCCATCATCACTGGCAAACCAATGGCGATGACCGCCACCAAATACGTTAAGACAAAGACACCACCACCGTTGGCAGCAGTTTCAGCAGGGAAACGCCAGATGTTGCCGAGACCGACAGCGCTTCCCGCTGCAGCCAACACAAAACCCGTACGTGACACCCATGTGACTCGTTCAGAGGCCATGAGATCTATTTAATTGGAGCTTCCCGATTCTACGGCTCACATGTGGGATGGACTCTGCGAGCACACCTGCCCCAAGAGACCTTACGCGAACCTAGTTGCTGGGAATGACTTGCGCGCAGAACTTATAATTCGCTCCACAAGTGGTTTTCACTCACACAGACCGACCTTATGCCAACAACCCGCGTTCGAGACAGCGAATCACTAGAAGGAGCTGTACGCCGTTTCCGGCGTGCGTGCGAAAGGGCTGGCATACTCAGTGAGTTGCGTCACCGTGAGTTTTATGAAAAGCCAACGTGGGCGCGCAAGCGCAAAAAGAATGCGGCTCTCAAGCGCCACCGCAAGACTCTCAGGCTTGCACGGCAGCAACTGAGAGGTCGTCGCTAGCGCGACTTCCCTCTGACGGAGGGTAACCGTATCGCTAAGGTCTGCGTGACCGGTCCGACAGGACACGTTGGAAGTGCGCTTGTGCGCACTTTGCTACAACATAACCACGACGTTCGTTGCATCGTTTATGACACGGGGGCAGGTCTTCTTGACCTGCCGGTTGAGCGGATACCCGCCGACTTACGCCTGCCGAGCTGCGGACCTGAACTCTTCGAAGGCTGCGACACCGTCTGTCACTTGGCGGCCGCCATTGATATCGAAGGTCGCAAACCGTTGATGTTGCACGAGCTCAATGTCATGGCCCCCTCCAAGGTATTGCGCTTGGCTGCTGCAGCCGGCGTCAAACGCATGGTGCACGTCTCCAGCGTCCACGCGCTGGATCCTCATCCCCGAGACGGCGTGCTCACCGAGGACAGGCCGTTAGCGATCAACGACCAAGGGGCATACAACCGATCGAAGGCTCGCGGCGAGCAACTTCTTCGCGAAACCGCTGCAGAGCTTCCGAATATTGAACTGGTCGTCGTCAGGCCCACCGGCGTCATTGGCCCTCATGATGAGGCGATGAGCTCACGCATGACCCCTGTCATTCGCTATTTCGCACGATTTCCAGGGCTCCCGGTCCCGCGCGCTGGCTTTGATTTCGTCGATGTGAGAGATGTGGCAAATGGGATTTTGCTCGCGATGGAGAAAGGAACGCCAGACCCAACCGGCTATCTGCTCGGCAACCACTACGTGACGTTCGATGACATTCGCAGCACGCTGGCCGCGATTCGCGGCGTCTCACCCTCGACGTTGGTCGTGCCACTCAGCGTGATGTGGGTGGCCATGCCGATATCCATGATGTGGGCAGCCGTCACCGGCACCGTCCCTGTCGCTTCGCCGGCGTCCATCCGTTCGCTGAGTGATCAGTGCCAAGTGGTGAGTTCTGATCGGGCGAAGCGCGAACTGGGATACACCACTCGACCTCTCCAAGACACGCTGGCCGATACATTGACATGGTTACGCAGCCGTGGATTGGATCGTTCGGTGCGCGCGCGGCGCGGCGCCCCGAAATCATAGGGCGCGTTTAGAATCTCGCTGGCCGTTACGCCTTGCCTACCCTCAAATGCTGTTTTCCCTCGAATCGATCAACTTTATGGCGTCGATTCTCGCCGTTCTTGCGATTCCCACCGGATTGATCCTGTACGTGTGGGTCGCTCCGTACGGTCGCCACCTCCCTGCACCGCTGGGCGCACGCCTCTCCACCATGTGGACGATTTTCGAGTCGCCGGCAATCATCATCATGGCGCTGTTCTTACCCATCATCTTGTCGCGCGGCGGCCCCATGATGGGCGTCTTGGCCGTCCTTTGGCTCATCCACTACGTAAACCGGTGTCTGATTTATCCGGTAACCGTCGCAAGACCGGGGTCACGCTTCGGCATCTGGACATCCATTGCGGCCTTTGTCTTTGTGATCATCAACACCTTTCTGGTTGCCGCCACACTGGCGTTTAACCCGCAAGACCCGCCGCTGATGGCGTTCATTGTCGGCCTCGTTTTCTTCGCCGTCGGCATGACGATCAACGTCCATGCCGACCTGTCGATGGCCCGCCAACGCGACGCATCACCCGAGCAGTACATTCAGCCGAAAGGCCGGCTCTTTGACCTTGTCGTGTGCCCGAATTACTTAGGCGAAGTCGTGCAATGGATCGGCTTTGCCGTCGCGGCATGGTCCATTGCGCCAGCCGCATTTGCACTGTGGACGTTCGCTAACCTTCTCCCACGAGCGATCGCCCACAAAACGTGGTACCTTCAGATCTTTATGGACTTTCCGGTCACCCGAAAAGCACTGATCCCCAAGGTCATCTAGACCCCTTGGATGTATCCGCCCTTTTGCAGGTACTCAAGCACATCGGTCGCCAGCTCGTCGGCCGTTCGCGTCAAAGTGTCGAGCGAAATCTCAGGGTTCTCAGGCACTTCATACGGATCGCTGACCCCTGTGAAGTTCTTGATTTCACCCGCATAAGCTTTCGCATACAGACCTTTCACATCGCGCTGGGCGCACTCGCTCACGGGCGTACTGACGTACACCTCCATGAATGCGGCTCCGAGTTGGTTCGCCATCATGCGCGCCTCGTGGCGTGTTTTGGCGTACGGCGCGATCGGTGCGCACACAGCGACGCCTGACGCGGCTGCGACGAGCGAAGCGACGTAGCCGATACGGCGGATGTTGAGGTCGCGATCTTCCGCGGAAAACCCAAGACCCTTCGACAACATCTGGCGGACGTGATCGCCGTCGAGATACGCGACTGACCGATCACCGGTTTCCATGAGCTTGGCCACTACCCGTCGCGCAATCGTGGATTTTCCTGCGCCAGACAGGCCAGTGAAGAACAACACAACGCCCTTCTGCGAGGGTGACGGATAGGTCCGGCGAAGCTCTGACACCACTTCGGGATACGAGAACCATTCGGGAATGTCAAGATCGTTTTGCAGCCGGTGGCGAATCTCGGTGCCGGAAATCGAGACGGTTTCTTCACCCTCTTGGACTTCATCGGCCGCCTTGTAGACATTGGCTGCTGGCACATAGGACAGCATCTGAAACGGCACCATCTCAATGCCGAGCTCGGCTTGATGTTCCTGGAACATCTCTTGAGCGTCGTAGGGACCATACAGATCCTTGCCGTCTGAACCTTTCCCTGGACCCGCGTGGTCACGGCCGACGATGAAGTGGGTGCAGCCGTGGTTCTTGCGCACGATACCGTGCAACAATCCCTCGCGCGGACCACCCATGCGCATCGCCAGACCCAACAAATTCAGTTGGACTTTGATGTCACTGTAGTACGGTAGCACCTTGCGGTAGCAACGCACGCGAGAGTAGTGATCTACATCCCCTGGCTTCGTCATGCCGACCACCGGATGAATCAAGACTGTGGCATCGTGCTCACGCGCTGCGCGCATCGTGAGTTCAACGTGCGCCCGGTGCATGGGGTTGCGCGTTTGAAACGCCACGACCTTGGTGGCGCCACTCGCCGCAAGCGCGGCGCGCGTTTGCGCAGGCGTGGAACGCAATTCGCAAAAGTCGTTGTGCTCGGGGAGTGCATACCCTTCCAAGCGTCCGCCGACGTAGGTCTCTTGGGAATGTCCCGCGAGCCAATTGACGGCCGGGTGCGCCCTGTCCGTGGTGCCGTAAACCATTTGCGATTCCACAGCGAGGTTGGGCGTGTACTTCGACTCAACATGCAAAACGGCTAGCGGCTTACCTTCGATGTCACGCAATACCAGAGGCTCGCCTACCGCGACCTTGTCCGCCACATGCGGGGGAATGTCGAGCGTAATCGGAATCGGGAACAGCTGACCGTCCGCCAGACGCATGTTGTGCACGACATCTGTGTAGTCCGCCTCGTTCATAAACCCGGATAGCGGCGAGAAACTGCCATCGAGCAACAGCTCCAAATCACAGAGCTGGCGGTCGTCCAGTGTGTGTGACGTCGCGCTGGCGTACGTGGTGAGATGCTCGCGCACTTGGAGCTCGTCGATGAGCAGTGATTGCGGTCCGACGACCGAAATAGGTGAGGGTGTCACACAAATAGGTTGGAAATTGCTGAAAGATTCTAGGCCGATGATTAGAATTTTTCGGTTCCTCATCGCGGTACGCTGTGCACGAGGGAACGTTTCTCAGTCCGCAAGCGCCTGCCGGCTTTCTTGCACTGTCAGATGGCACGGTCTTTCCGGGCCACCTCTTTGGTGCCCGCAAGGACATTTCGGCCGAGCTGGTCTTCACAACAGCCATGACCGGATATCAGGAAACTCTCAGCGATCCGAGCTACTTGGGACAGATCGTGACGTTCGCGACTGCCCATGTCGGAAACACCGGAGCCAACCTCATGGACGATGAGTCTGAGGGCGCCGGACCACTGGGCCTAGTGACCGGCATGCGTAGCCCAGCATACTCCAATCATCGCGCCCATCAATCGTTGGATATCTACCTCACGACACGCGCCATCGTCGGGATTGAGAACGTCGACACGCGCCGCCTGGTGCGGGCTTTGCGCGACTTGGGCGCGACCGGCGCCGCCATTGCTCAGACCAAGCAGCGCGCGCAGCAGTTGGCTGCTCACGCGCCGCTAACACTAGGCAAAGACATGGCGGGCGATGCCTCCACTACGGCGCCTTACACCTGGAGCGACGCACTGCAATCCGCCACCGACCAAAACCCTTCAGTCGCTCCAGACGCAGATCCGGCCACCATGCCTCTCTGCGCTGTCGTGGATTTCGGCGTCAAACGTGCGATTCTGAGACACCTGCGCACCATTGGATTTCGCGTGGTTGTCCTCCCCTCAGACGCGAGCGCGGCCGACGTCACGAGCAGTGGCGCAGCAGCGCTGGTCCTCAGTAACGGCCCCGGGGATCCTCAAGCGTCACCCGCGCGCATTGCCCAAGTCAAAACGCTTCTCGACCTCAAGCTTCCCACTTTGGGAATCTGCCTCGGCCATCAGCTGATGGCGTTGGCGCTGGGCGGCGCGACGATCCGGCTCCCCTTTGGACACCACGGCATCAACCATCCCGTGCGGCAACACGCGGGCGGTCCGGTGGCGATCACATCCCAAAACCATCTCTATGCAGTTGACGGCAAGCGCCTCCCGACAGGAAGTCGCGTCAGCGAAACATCGTTGTTTGATGGCTCCATTCAAGGACTACGTTATGACGACTATCCCGCTCTTTCGGTGCAATCGCACCCCGAGGCGCACCCCGGGCCCACGGAGCGAGACACGGTCTTCGCGGAGTTCTTCCAACTCGTGACCGCCTAGATGCCCGCACGCAAAGACATTCGCTCGATCCTCATCATTGGATCGGGCCCGATTCGCATCGGCCAAGCCTGCGAATTCGATTACTCCGGCTCACAAGCCTGCCGAGCCCTGCGCAAGCATGGGTATCGCACCATCTTGGTGAACTCAAACCCGGCCACGATCATGACGGATCCGGGCACCGCAGATGCGACCTACATCGAGCCGCTGCGCTTTGATGTGCTGGAAATGATCATTGAGCGCGAAAAGCCCGACGCCCTATT
Source organism: Gammaproteobacteria bacterium (assembly GCA_965209235.1). GTDB lineage: Bacteria > Pseudomonadota > Gammaproteobacteria. Next base: position 341,441 of record OZ242382.1, read on the forward strand.
ACCCACGCTCGGCGGCCAGACCGCACTCAATCTGATGATGGAGCTCCACGAACGTCAGGTGCTGGAGCGTCACGGCGTGGAGATTTTGGGTGCCACCCCCAACACGGTGCGCGACGCCGAAGATCGCGCGGCCTTTCGGCGCGTCGCCCAACGAATTGGCGCGAAAACGGCGGATGCGATTGTGGTGCGCAGCATCTCCCAGACGGACCATGTCATTGAGCAGATCGGACTGCCTGCGGTCTTGCGCCCGGCCTACACCTTGGGCGGCGGCGGCGGCGGCGTGGCTCATGATGAAGAGGAATTCCGCCGTATCTTGGCGCTGGGATTGGCAGAGTCGCCCATCGGCGAAGTTGAGGTCAACCGCTACCTGACTGGTTGGAAGGAATTCGAACTCGAAGTGGTGCGTGATTCCGCGGATAACTGCATCATCGTGTGCTCCATTGAAAACATTGATCCGATGGGCATTCACACCGGCGATTCGATCACGGTTGCGCCCGCCATGACACTGACGGACCGCGAATATCAAGAGATGCGACAAATCGCCTTTGATGTCGTTCGTGAAGTCGGAGTGTCCACCGGTGGCGCGAACGTGCAGTTTGCAGTGAACCCGAAAAACGGCGACATCCGGCTCGTGGAGATGAATCCTCGGGTCAGCCGTTCGTCGGCTCTGGCATCCAAAGCCACGGGATTTCCGATTGCAGAAGTGGCCGCCTTGCTGGCCGTGGGCTTCACATTGGATGAAATCGACAACGAAGTGACCGGCGGACGTTTCCCAGCATCGTTTGAACCAAGTTTGGACTACGTCGTGTGCAAAGTGCCGCGATTTAACTTCGACAAATTCCCAGCCGCTGACCCGCGCCTGCATTCACGCATGCGATCCGTCGGCGAAGTGATGTCGATCGGCCGGTCGTTCCCCGAAGCCTTTCAAAAAGCCTTGGTCTCTTTGGAGACGGGGCTGACAGGATTGAACGAAGTCCTGCCGGACGGCATAGATCACGTTGATGCCGAAACCGCGATCAGCGAAAAGCTGACACGCCTCACGCCTGAGTGGCCTCAGTACGTCGCGGAAGCCCTGCGCGCAGGCTGGAGCGTTGACCGGATTCACGATGTGACCAAAGTCGATCCGTGGTTCTTGCACTGGTTTCGCGTCATCATCGAATCAGAAGGCGAACTGAAACAACAACCTCTGGGTGAGATTGCACCAGATGTCCTTCGAAACGCCAAGCGCCTAGGCTTTAGTGATGCCCGCCTCGCCACGCTCTTTAGCACCAGCGAAACCGTGGTCCGCCACAAACGCCACGCGCTTGACATCAGACCCGCCTATTTGCGGATCGACACCTGCGCCGGAGAATTCCCCGCTGATTCGTCGTTCGTCTATTCGTCGTATTTCGGATCGCAGGAGATTACGCCCCTTGGCGGCAATCCCGTCGCGGTTCTCGGTAGCGGCCCCAACCGCATCGGTCAGGGCATTGAGTTCGATTACTGCTGCTTGCACGCGGCCCACGCGGTGCGCGACCTTGGCTATCCGTCGATCATGGTCAACTGCAATCCCGAAACCGTCTCCACCGATAGCCACAACAGCGACCGCCTGTATTTCGAACCCCTCACAACCGAACACGTGCTTGAGATCCTGTCGTTTGAAAACATGCATGGCGTGTTGACGCAGTTTGGTGGCCAAACGCCTCTACGCCTCTCTCAGGACATCATTGAAGCAGGATTTACGGTTCTCGGCACCCCGATCGATAGCATCGATCTGACAGAAGATCGCAACCGTTTCGCCGCCGAGATCAGACGTCTGGGATTCTCACAGCCCGACAACGACGCAGTGTCCACGCTTGATGAGGCCAAGGTCGCCGTCGCGCGAATCGGCTATCCGGTCGTCACGCGCCCGTCGTACGTCCTTGGTGGTGCGGCCATGCGCACACTGTGGAACGATCGCGAACTCGAAAACTATTTCGCGACTGTCGTCACCAGCCGGAAAATGCTGCCGATCCTGATTGAGCGGTATCTCGACAACGCCATCGAGGTGGATGTGGATGGCGTGTGTGATGGCACGAACGTGGAAATTGCCGGCGTCATGCAGCACATCGATCCGACCGGCGTGCACAGCGGCGATTCAGCGTGTGCGTACCCCGCGCATACCCTGTCCCCCGACATGCACCGCAAAGTGGAAGAATTGGCGAAAGTGATGGGACCCGCGCTAGGCATCAAAGGGCTCTTCAACATGCAGTGCGCCATCGAAGGCGACTCGCTCTATGTCATTGAGGTGAACCCCCGCGCATCGCGCACGATTCCGTTCATCAGCAAAGCCACTGGGTTGCCGGTGATTACGACGGCAACGCGCGTCGCGCTCGGGCACCCCGCCACCCTCGGCACTCCGGCCGTAACGGGACTGCACATGGTGAAAGAGGTGTACCTTCCGTTTGACACGTTCCCAGAATCAGACCCGCTTCTTGGCCTCGAAATGCGGTCCACCGGCGAAGTAATGGGTTTTGGACAAACCTTCGGCGAGGCGTACCTGCGCGCACTCACCGCGACCAATTTTCCCATCGATCTGATCACGCGCTCTCGCGGCGTGCGGTCCGTCATCCTGACAGTGCGCGACAGCGACAAACCTCAGCTCCCTCGTCTCGCAGGACGGTTAAGGCGTCTGGGCTTCCAATTGCTCGCAACGCGCGGCACGGCTGAAGCGCTGCGCAAGATCGGCTTCACAGTCAGTGTGGTCACCAAGCAAGGCGGATTAGACGAGTCTCCCGAACAGCCGACGTTGTTAGAAGCGATGCAGGCCGGGCATGACACCCTCCCGCAAATCGGAGAAGTATCGGTCTGTTTGGTGATCAACACTGCCGATGACTCAAAATCCATTCAAGACTCGATGTACATCCGCACGGAAGCGCGCAAGCGCCGAATCGGCTGCATCACGAGCCTCGCCACAGCGTTTGCCCTGTGCGAAGCGCTGGGAAATGAGTCTCTTGTCTGCCTCCAAGACGTGCTGGGCACCCACGACTCGCCCGATGCTGCACCATCTCACGGCCCCGCTGTTCAGGCGCGGAGATAATTCCCGTTCATGCCGTGGTTCTGACCACGCGACCCTATCGGCCTCAAGATGTCATATGAACGGATCCTGTTGACTCCGTCGGGAGAACAACAGCTACGCGGCGAACTCAAAAACCGCATGGAAGAACGCCGGCCCACGATCGTGAAAGCCATCGCTGAAGCGCGCGCGCACGGTGATCTCTCGGAAAACGCCGAGTACCACGCCGCGCGTGAAGAACAAGGCCTCAACGAAGCACGCATTCGGTATCTCGAATCGCGACTAGCGGTGGCGGAAATCATTGACCCGTCGCGGTTTACGCAGTCCCCTCGCGTGCGGTTTGGCATGTCGGTCACGATCGAGTCAACCGACAATGAAACCCAGTCCACCTACATGCTCGTCGGACAAGACGAGGTCGAACCGGACAAAGGACGCATCTCGTGGCAGTCGCCTATTGCCTCTGCCGTCATTGGCAAAGAAGTGGGTGACGTCGTCGTCGCCAGAACGCCCAAAGGCGATGCCGAATTCGAGATCGTCAGCGTCGGCGTCGCTGAGGCATAACAATCGCCAAAGGGTCTTTCTACACGGATCGCAACGAGACGTGGCGCCGCAAAGCGCGTGAGGAAGGGCTGCCATCACGGGCGGCCTACAAACTCTTGGAAATTCTCGATCGGGATATTCGTCTCCCGGCCAATGCTCAGATCTTGGATGTCGGGGCCGCGCCAGGCGGCTGGTCTGCGGTGCTCGGTCCTCGCTTGTCAGGGCAAAGCGCGATCGTCGCGGTGGACCGGCTTGAATTTTCAGCGCCGGCGCGCACTCACGTGGTGATCGGCGATATCTGCGATCCGGCGGTCCGCGAACAGCTGCGCCCCAAGCGAGGCAAGCGATTCGACCTCATCATGAGTGACGCCTGTCCCAATATCAGCGGCGTGCGTGAATCGGACGAAGCGGCCTGGGATGAACTAACCGCTGCCCTCTCTTGTCTCATCAAGGAAACCCTCGCTAATCGTGGCCACCTTGTGACGAAGATGTTTTCGGGCATAGTCATGACGAATTTCCGACGTACAATCACACGTCAGTTTCAGACTGTCGCGGTCCGGAAACCCCAAGCCTCCAGACGCCAATCATCTGAGGCATATGTCGTGGGACTGTCGTATCGTCTCAATCCATCCTCACACTCTGAAAGATGAAACACCTCAAATCCATACTGCTGTGGTCGATTTTCTTCGCCGCGCTGTTCGCCGTTTTCAACAATGCCCAGACCGAGGAAGAGAGCCTAGCGCTGTCCTACTCTGAGTTCGTGAGAGATGTGAACGGTGGGCAAATTGCCGCCGTGCACTTCCATGGCGATGGCTTCAAAGTCTCAGGTACACGTTCTGATGGCACCGAATTTGAAACCACCCGTCCCGCGTGGATTCCTGACGATCACTTGATCCAAGACTTGTTTGCCAACAACGTCGAAGTGGTGGCCAGCGAACCCGAAACCGATAGCGTGCTGGTGCAAGTCTTCCTGTCACTGCTGCCGTTCTTGTTGATGGTCGGATTGCTGTATCTCATGTTGCGGTCATCACAAGGTGGCGGCGGCGGACGTATCAACCCCATGAACTTCGGGCGCAGCCGCGCACGGATGGTGGAAGTCGGCAAAGCCACCACGACCTTCAAGGACGTGGCTGGATGCGATGAAGCGAAAGACGAATTGCAAGAAATGGTCATGTATCTCCAAGATGCCGAGAAATTTCGCACCCTTGGCGGCAAGATCCCCAAAGGGGTCTTGATGGTCGGACCTCCTGGCACCGGGAAAACCTTGCTGGCCCGCGCTGTGGCCGGGGAAGCAGGCGTCAACTTCTTCACGATCTCAGGATCGGATTTCGTCGAAATGTTCGTCGGTGTCGGCGCATCGCGCGTCCGGGACATGTTCCGCGACGCTCGCCGCCAAGCGCCCTGCGTCTTGTTTATCGATGAGATCGATGCAGTCGGCCGACACCGCGGCGCTGGATATGGCGGGGGTCACGATGAACGTGAACAAACGCTGAACCAATTGCTGGTCGAAATGGATGGCTTTGAAGAGAACGAGGAAATCGTGATCATCGCTGCCACCAACCGTCCCGACGTCTTGGATCCCGCGCTGCTGAGACCTGGCCGATTTGACCGCCAAATCGTTGTGTCGTTGCCCGATGTGGCTGGTCGCGAACAGATCCTCAAAGTCCATGCACGCAAAGTGAAGTTGGATCCCAAAGCCTCGCTGGCCACGATTGCTCGTGGGACGGTCGGCTTCTCGGGAGCAGACCTCGCAAACTTGATCAACGAATCAGCACTGATTGCCGCACGATTGTCACGCGCATTGATTGGTTTTGCGGACTTAGAAGCCGCCCGCGACAAGATTTTGATGGGCGCAGAACGCAAGTCCATGCGCATGACGGATAAAGATCGCGAGATCACCGCCTACCATGAAGCGGGACATGCCATCTTGGGCTGCGTGCTTGAAGAACACGATCCCGTCTATAAGGTGACGATCATCCCGCGCGGACGAGCACTGGGTGTCACGACCTTCTTGCCGGAACAAGATCGCTGGAACCACACGCGCACCTCTTTGATGTCACGCGTCTGCAGCCTGTACGGCGGACGCATTGCCGAAGAGATGATCTTCGGACGCGAATCGATCACGACTGGCGCATCCAACGACATCAAAGTGGCCACAGGTCTCGCTCGTGACATGGTGACGAAGTTCGGCTTTTCGGATGAAATGGGTCCCGTGATGTACGGCGAAGATGACGACAACCCGTTCTTGGGCCGCCAAGCTGGCATGCGTCAGGCGACGGGATCCGAAGATACGCAACGTCGCATTGACGCAGCAGTGCACGGCATCATCGACAAGATGTACGCCAAAGCCAAAACGCTACTGAAAAAACACGAAGCGGCGCTTCATGCCATGGCCAAAGATCTGCTCGAGTACGAAACCCTCGACGAGGATGAAATCAAGATCTTGGTGTCTGGTGGCACGATTACGCGCGCAGCGGCTCCCTCTGACACGGAATCACCGACACCCCCGCCCGCCTCTCCCCAAAAATCAGGGACCACAGAGACCGCCAAAGGGACGCCCGTGAGCAAAGATCCATCGATGGGCGCGGCACGTAGCACAGACGAGGACAGTACGTCGACCCAGCCGTGACACATACACTCTCGTTTGGGACCGATGGCATTCGTGGCATCGCGACCCGCGACTTGCCACCGGATCTCATCGTCAAACTGGGATACACCGTCGGCAAGGTGCTCATGGCACGTGGATACACGCAGTTCCTGATCGGCAAAGACACGCGCGCATCCTGCTACATCTTGGAGTCTGCCTTCTCAGCGGGTGTCTATGCCAGCGGCATGCACGTCACCCTCACCGGGCCGATTCCCACGCCGGCAATTGCATATCTTGTCAAGTCGCTCCCCAAGTGCGTGGGCGTGGTCATCTCAGCCTCACATAACCCGTGGCAGTACAACGGCTTTAAGTTCTTTGACGACAACGGATATAAGTTCGACGTTGACACCGAACGCGTCATCATCGAGCAGCTCAACCACCTGACATCGATTGATGCCGTTGATGTGCCGGTCAATGCCAAGCGGATGGAAGACGCCCGTGGCCGCTACATCGAACACTGCAAGAAATCGCTGCGCCGCGATATCGACCTGTCCAAGCTGCGTATTTGTATTGACGCCTCCAATGGCGCGGCGTGGCGAACAGCGCCGGGCGTGTTCCAGGAACTGGGTGCCATCACACACTGCATGGGCACCGCGCCCAACGGTCAAAACATCAATCATGAGTGCGGCGCCACTGATCCGGTCAAGCTCACTCAGATGGTCTTAGAACATCAGGCCGACATGGGCATCGCCCTCGACGGCGACGCGGACAGAGTCGTGGTGGTTACCAATTCAGGCCGCGTGCTAGACGGCGACGATCTGCTGTACATCTTGAGCCAAACCCTTCCCGAAGAAGGGCACAAGAGCCGCGGCATCTGCGGGACGGTGCAATCCAATCTGGGACTAGAGCGCCATTGCAACCAAAACAACATCGGGTTTAAGCGCGTGAATGTGGGCGACCGCAATATCTCAGAGCACTTGCGTCAGACCGGCTGGGCGCTGGGCGGCGAGTCATCAGGACACATCATCTTGAATGAATTCACACCGTCAGGCGACGGCATCATCTCAGCCCTCGCGATCTGCCATCACGTGCTCGAAACACAGCTCACCGTCGATGAAATCATGACGGACTTTGACCGTGCGAGCGAAGCCGCCACGGAAGTGATATTGGATCACCGTCAGGATGTTTGCGCTGACTCACTCCGCGAGATTGCAGACAACTGGAATCAGCAACTCGGCCATGACAGCCACCGCGTCATCGTGCGCAAGTCTGGGACCGAACCCAAGATTCGCATCAACGTGCAAGGCCCCGATCTGTTGGAACTGAAAAAGCACTGCACTTCCATTGCACAGGAGGTGCAACGTGTTATTCCAGAATCCTGACGCCCGCTACATCGTTGCCAACTGGAAAGCGCTGCTTCCTCCTGCTGGATGTGACACATGGGGGCAAACAATGCGCTGTGCGTCATCCTCCGTCGTGTGCGGCGTGTGTCCGCCAGCCTCTCATATCCACGCATTGGCTGCGCACACCACGCTCGCGTTAGGCCTTCAAGACACACCGTCTCATGGGGAAGGCGCTCACACCGGCACCGTTCCGGCCACCATCGGTCATGACGCCGGCTGCGTCTTCACGCTCACAGGGCATTCGGAGGTGCGTCAGCGCGGCGCGACCTCATCAGATGTCTCAGCAGCCGGAACGCTGGCGATTGAGGCCGACCTCTCCGTGTTGGTTTGCGTGGGCGAAGACTGCACCGCCGACGATGGTCAAGGGTATGACGCACGCGCGCTGACCAACCAAGTGCTCGCCTCACTGCCCGCCAACATCGCGCCAGGAATGGTGGCGATTGCGTACGAACCCGTCTGGGCCATCGGCACAGGCGTTCACGCCTCCACTGAACAGATCGCCAGCGCGATCGCCTGCATTCGCCTCGCGCTAAAACAAGCTGATCCATCCTGTCATCATGCGCCCATCCTGTACGGTGGCAGCGTCAAGCCCAGCAACGCCAAAGACGTGGCGCATGCGAGCGGTTGTTGCGGTGTGTTGGTCGGCGGCGCATCACTGGATTCCACCAGTTTTTCGCAGATTGCTGACGCGTTTTCACGCACGTAAGCCTGTGGGTGTCATAATTCAGGCCACGTTGCTCATCTCGCCACAACCTTGACCTTAGTCGCCATCGTTGCGTTTGTCTTGGTCGCTGTGGCCATGATTGGATTTATCTTGCTTCAACAAGGCAAGGGTGCAGATGCCGGTGCCTCTTTTGGGGCGGGTGCGAGCAACACCATGTTTGGACCTCGGGGACGCACCAACCCCCTGAGCCGCGCGACCAAAGTTTGCGCGGTTCTCTTCATGATGCTGGGGCTCGTGATCGCGAACCTCGAAAGGCGCGGCACGGCCGTAAGCGACGATAGCTGGTTACCGACCGATCCCGTGACCACACAAGAAGGAGCGCTCGCGCCGAACGCTGAGCCTGCAGAACTCGCCCTCCCCGGCGAGGAATGATGGCCTGTGAATACCGGCTTACCCAGTAGTGCACTAAGCATACAATTTGATATGCGCCGAAGTGGCGGAATCGGTAGACGCGCCAGCTTGAGGGGCTGGTGGGGGAAACCCCGTGGAGGTTCAAGTCCTCTCTTCGGCACCATTAAAGGAGAGTAGGCCATGTCTATCTCAGCAACGTTTCGACGGTTAGTTCAAGAAAATAAGCCGCTTCAAATCGTGGGAGCGGTCAACGCGTACTGCGCCACACTGGCGAAACAAGCTGGCCATAAGGCCCTTTATGTCTCTGGCGCTGGTGTTGCCAATGCCTCGCTCTCCGCACCCGACCTCGCCGTCACGCATCTCGGTGATGTCGTGACCGATGTCTCGCGTATGGCCCTTGCGTGTGATCTGCCAATCCTCGTGGACGTCGATACCGGCTGGGGCAATGTCCTCACGGCAGCGCGCGCGGCGCGCGAACTGCAGGCCGCTGGTGCTGCGGCAATTCACGTTGAAGATCAAGCACAGAATAAACGCTGTGGTCACCGCCCGAACAAACAGCTTGCAGATGTCAATGACATGTGTGATCGCATCTCCTCCCTTGTGGAAGGACGTGGCAACGGGGATTTGGTCGTCATGGCGCGCACCGATGCCATCGCCAGCGAAGGGATTGATGCCGCGATTGCCCGCTGTGACGCCTACGTCGCGGCAGGCGCAGAAATGATCTTTCTGGAAGCCGCGCGTAGTCTCAAAGACTACCAAACGTGCTCAAACGCGATCGATGTCCCGATCCTCGCTAACTGCACAGAATTCGGCCAAACGCCTCTCTTCACTGCATCCGAATTCGCGGGTGCTGGGGTCTCCATCGTGTTGTACCCCCTCTCCGCTTTTCGCGCCATGTCCAAGGCCGCCGATACCGTGTATCGCGCGATTGCCACGGACGGAACGCAAAAAGACGTGACTGACCTAATGCAAACCCGTCAGGAGTTGTACGCGACTCTGGACTACCACGCCGCCGAGGCGAAATTTGACTCACGGCGTGACCAAGACCTACCAGCGAAGGAGAGCATGAGATGAGCGAGAAAACATCCAACCCAGCCACTGCCGGACTGCGCGGCCTGATTGCGGGGAAAACCGCACTTGCCACGGTCGGTCAAGGGGGCGTCGGCCTGACGTACCGTGGTTATACGATCGAGGATTTGTCCGAACAATCCACGTTTGAAGAGGTAGCCTACCTCTTGATGCGCGGCGACCTACCTGATAGCAGCCAGCTCTCTGAGTACACCGTGAGCCTCATGAATGACGCCGCTCTTCCCGCCGCTTTGAAGACGGTGCTGGAGCATATCCCCGCGTCTGCACATGCGATGGATGTCCTTCGGACAGCAGTCAGCTTTTTGGGCACCATCGAACCGGAAACCGACTTCTCGCAACAACTACGTTGCGCTGACCGCATCATGGCGATCCAAGTCGCAGCACTGTGCTATTGGCATCACTTTTCCACAACCGGCAAAAGGATCGAGACCGTGGTGGAGGCCAACAACCTCGCCGACTTGTACCTGACTCTGTTGCATGGCAAACGTGTGCCAGACGAACATGCCAAGCTGCTTGATGTCTCTTTCATCTTGTACGCCGAACATGAGTTCAATGCTTCAACGTTTAACGGCCGTGTGTGCGCTGCGACGTTGTCCGATATCTACTCCTGCATTTGCGGGGCGATCGGTACATTGCGTGGCCCTTTGCATGGCGGTGCCAACGAAGCGGCTCACGAGATGCTGGCTGGCATCACGTCCCCCACCGAAGCCGTTGCCAAAGTGCAAGGCATCTTGGACGCGAAAGGAAAGGTCATGGGCTTTGGTCATGGTGTGTACACCGTCAAAGATCCCCGCAATGCCATCATCAAAGGCTTGTCGCGTGAACTGGCCGCCAGCACGGGACGCACGTCGGAATTTGAGTCATATGCCGCCGTTGAGAAGCTGATGACCGATGCCAAAGGCTTGTTTGCAAACGCTGACTTCTTCCACGCCATTGCCTACGATCTGATTGGCATTCCTCGTGCGCATTTCACGCCGCTGTTTGCCATTGCCCGTACCTCGGGATGGGCAGCGCACGTGTTTGAACAGCGCGCTGACAACAAGTTGATCAGACCCGCTGCGGAATACATTGGCGAAGAAGAACGCGCCTTCCCGACGCTGTCATCACGAGACTAATTGATGGGAGCCCCAGCCGCTGATCACGCTGATCGACCACCGTTTGATGACCTCATCCAGACGATCGCAGACTATGCGCTGTCGGATGCCCCACCTTCGCAAGAGGCGATGGATACGGCGCGCCTGTGTCTGCTCGACACGTTGGGATGTGGTCTTCTCGCACTACGTTACCCCGAGTGCACCAAGCTCTTGGGACCGATCACGCCAGGCACGGTTGTGCCTCTGGGCAGCCGCGTTCCCGGAACGCCATATGTCCTTGACCCCGTGGCGGCAGCATGGAATATCGGATGCATCATCAGGTGGCTCGATTTCAACGATACGTGGTTGGCAGCGGAGTGGGGACACCCGTCCGATAACTTAGGCGGCATCTTGTCGGTCTTGGACTTCCAAGCCCGCGCGCGCCGAGCCGCTGGTGAATCTGACGCGGTCCCGACCGTGAACGACGTGCTCCACGCGATGATCAAGGCGCATGAAATCCAGGGCGTAATCGCGCTGAACAATAGCTTCAACCGCGTCGGCTTGGACCATGTCTTGCTCGTGAAGCTCGCCACCACCGCGGTTGTGTCAGCCATGATGACCAAAAACCGGGACATCGTGCTCAACGCCATATCCTTAGCCTTCGTTGACGGCCAAAGCCTGCGGACGTATCGCCATGCGCCGAATGCGGGCAGCCGTAAGTCGTGGGCCGCCGGTGATGCGACGGCGCGCGGCGTACAGCTCGCACTCATGGCCTACAAAGGCGAGATGGGCTACCCCAGCGCCGTAACGTCACCCACATGGGGCTTTCAGGATGTGCTGATGGGATCCAACGCGGTCTCGTTGACGCGCCCGCTTGGCTCCTACGTGATGGAAAACGTTCTCTTCAAAGTCAAATTCCCCGCAGAATTCCATGCTCAAACAGCGGTCGAGGCCGCCATCGCGCTGCATCCTCAGGTTTCAGGCCGTCTGGACGACATCAAGACGATTGCGATTGTGACTCACGAATCCGCCATCCGGATCATCAGCAAGGTTGGCCCTCTTGCCAACCCCGCTGACCGAGACCACTGCCTGCAGTACATGACCGCCATCGGTTTGATGTTTGGCGACTTGACGGCGGATCACTATGAGGATCGCGTCGCCAATGACCCTCGGATTGATGCACTACGCAGCAAAATGGTGGTCACTGAGGATGAACAATACTCCAAGGATTACATGGATCCAGAGTTACGCTCAATCGCGAACCGCGTGCAAGTGACGTTTAACGACGGCACTCAAACCGAGATGGCTGAAGTGCACTTCCCGATTGGCCACCGCCGTCGCCGGCACGAAGCCATCCCATTCCTGCTCGACAAATTCACCCACAACGCGAGTACGCGGCTACCCGCCCATCGCGTGACGGATATCCGGCAACATGCGGTCACAGACCCATCGTCGTTTGATGCCCAGTCGGTGGATCAATTTGTGGGTCGTTTCCTACCAGCCAAAACACTCGTATGAATGAAGTCTTTGTTGGCGGCATCTTTGGCTGTATCGCTCTTATCTGGTCGGGACTGACCGCCTACCTGCTTGGCGGCACATGCCCTCATCGCCGGAAGGTGGGCTGGTATTCCATGATTGGGATGGAATTTGCCATCGCTTCCCTTTTTATCGCCATCATTGCAACCGGCGCCTACGCCACGTTGGCAGAACCAGAGTATCCGCTTGACTCCATTCGCGGATTCGTGCTGTTCTTCTTCGTCGCCTGCTTCCTACCGGTCGCCATCGCCGCGTTTAAGAACTCCGAAAAACTGATTCGCCCGATGCAATCGCATGCGGTCACCCAGCGGATGTTGCATTGGATCATTGCCTTGCTGATGTTGCTGTTGATCCTCTCAGGGGTCTATAGCGGCAACCAGGGCAAAGGCGACGTGACGCACATTCCGTTGGTGGTGGCGCACAAAAGTATCGGCTTCGTTGTCGTCTTGCTCGCCTTGTGGTTGGTGGTGCGGTACTTCCGAACGGCCAAAATGGATGCACCCCAGCTCAAGCGCTTTCAACGAATCACAGCGCGCGTTGTGACGACTCTCCTTGCTGTCTTGATCTTGGCCTTCCCCATCAGCGGCTGGTTGATGTCGACGTTCGCTGGAAAGAACAGTTACTTCTTCTTCCTGACGATCCCGCCGCTCTTCGGTCCGTCTGAAATGGGCGCAACGATCGCATTCCTCGCGCACCGTTTGATCGGTCCTTTGATCTTGTATGTCGCGATCGCCCTTCACTTGGCAGGTGCGCTGTATCACACGTACCTGATGAAAGACGACATCGTTCGCCGCATGACCGGCTGACATCTTGACCGCCGACAACGATACTCCGAAAGGACAGCCACCGCAACCTTCTGAAGGATTTCGCGGTCACCCGACCGCAGATTTGCAGTCGCGCCTCGACCGTGATCGCAACCTTCCGGCCGCAGCTCGCGGCGGTACCACAGATGATGATGCACAGCGCGCGATGCGAAAGCGTGTCGGCTGGTCGTTCATCCTCATCGCGTTGGCGGTGGCGGGCCACTTCATTTACCAGCAGTATCAGCCCGACGAATTGGAAACGGTGCTTGAGCGACGGCAACGCACTCTGTTGGATTTGCGCTCATGGGTGAATACGCAAACAGCGCCCGATTCCCCGATTCGCGCGACGTTTCGAGATGCCGTCGCGGCTGCTGTTTCTGCGCCTGGCGATACGCCAGCTGAGATCGCACGCGGAGAAGATCCGCACTTGTACGCGCTGGGCGTCCAGCTAACGTCACGAAACGCCGATGCGGCGGAGCGGCTGCTTAATATCCTTGTGGTGACATCACCACACTCCAAAGCGGTCTATGCGCGGTTGATTGACCTGCATAAACGTGCGGGCAACGCCGATGAGGCGATCTACTACATGGTGCGGTTAGAGCGCTTGCTGGCTCGGGTGAATATCGACCGCCCCGACAACCCGCCGGAACCCCATGTTGTGCCGGACTGGATCCCGGGCATTGCGTACTCCACCGCTATCAATCCCAACGACCCGGTGTCTCAACTGGAAGTCGCACCCGACTTCACGCCGTCTCCGTTGGCCATTGGTAAAGAAGACGACACGTATGTTGAACTCGTGCGCGCATGGATGGAAATTTCGCTGGGACGCTTGTGGCGCGGCGAGGCCATCTTGGATACCGTCAATCGCTTGGGGAAGGTCAATACACCCTATCTGCGCGGCGCACACTCGCTGTTGGTGGCATCTGCGCACAACATTCAAGGACTGTCCTCTCGGGCACGCGTCTTCACCATTCAATCTGGTGAGTTTGCCCCGACACTGGGGTGCGACGGCTTCTTAGCGGTCGAACGCGTGCGCGCCTTGCTCAAGCTGTGGGATACCGGCGGCGGCGAACTGGCCCAATCCACCGTCAACACATGGATCCAAAACTGCACCGGATCATCACAAACATCTCTGGGGTCACCGTATGCGTTCTTGGCGAAAGCCATGCTGTCAATCCGCGACGGCAACGTGGATGACGCCACCCAATCACTCAATGAGGTGCCCGCGGTGCATACGGACATCCCTGACTGGGAACTGATGGTCCCGCTGCCGCTCGCATTGCTGCGCTTGGAAGCGGACATGACCCTGCATTCACTGGCCTACAACAAGCAACCTGCCGGTGAAACCGTGGCCTTTGCGCGACAACTCGCAAACAGGCTCAAATCCCCCTACGCGGCACACAAACTGCTGCTCGCGGTGACCGATACCTTGCCGGGTGAATTTGCCCAGCTGCAACTCATGGACGGCTTACTGGGCGATCGTACCGCCAGCCGCGGCGTGAGAGCCCGCGCTCTTGTTCGCCGTGCCTCTGCGGTGTACGAACTCAACCGACTTGAAGAAGCCGTCAGCCTCGCGCGCCAAGCGCTCGATCGTCTCGGCACATCGGGAGATCATCCAGAAGTCGCCATGGCCTATCACGTCATCGGACAAGTGGCCTGGGCGCAAGGACGCGTGCATGAAGCGATACCTGCGCTGGAAACGGCCGCCAACCGCTACAACGCCATCAACCGGCCAATAGGCTTTCTTTACGAGAGCATCTGCAAGGCACAAGCCGAGTTTGTCCGTGGCAATCGCAATGGCGCAGAAGAACATTTGGAAGTCGCACGGCGCATTGTGTCACGCCTCGCGCTTCGCGATTCACGCCTCAACTGGGATGTCGAAAACGCATTTGACCTCTAGTCAGGCCACCCCAATCCGAGTCACCGCCAGCCACCCCACGTACGCGACATAGCCAGTCAGCAACAACACCCCAAGCGCCACGCTCCGTGAGCGGCGCTGGATCTTGCCCGCCATTGACGCACCGAGGAAGACCAACAAGAAAACGGCTGCCATCACGCTGCCTTCGACCACATCGGCGCGATCCACACCTGATGGACGCGTCAGCGCTGCGATCCCAATCACCGCCGACAAGTTGAACATATTGGAGCCAATCACGTTGCCGACGGCAATCTGCGGTTGCCCCCTGCGCACGGCGCTCAGACTGGCCGCCAGTTCCGGCAAGGATGTGCCAATCGCTACGACCGTCAACCCAATCACGAATTCAGACAGCCCGATCATGCGGCTGAGCTCAACCGCCGCATTCACGAGGACGTGGGCGGACACCAGCAACAACCCGATACCCACCACCAGACCGATCAGAGCACGGGTCAATGGCTCGCTGGGGGCCTCGGTGGGTTCGTGATTCCGTTTGGCCGCCCATAGGCCGATGATCAACGCCATCACCAGCAATCCAATCAAAAGTGCACCGTCCGTGCGATCCGCAAAGCCGTCCCATAACAACGCGGTGCTGACGGCCGAAATCAAAAGCAACAGCGGCACGTCGACCCGCAGCGACGTGCGCGGCACAACCACCACCCCAATCAACGCGCAGGCCCCAACAATCAGCCCCACATTGGCGATGTTGGAGCCAAAGGCATTGCCGACGGCAAGCGGAAAGTCACCGTTCCAGGCGGCAAATGCCGACACCAGCATCTCCGGTGCTGAGGTCCCAAACCCCACAACAACGATCCCGATCGTGATGGCAGGCACGTGGGCGTGCAGCGCGAGCGTGGACGCGCCTTCGACAAACTCATCGGCGCTCCACGCCAGCACCGCAAACCCGCTGAGCAAAGTGAGGATCAACAGGGATGCGAGCACCGGAGGATGACCCGCGAGTGCTTCGGTCCAAAGGGCGGTCGATACTGCGCCGCCTAACATGGCGACGAACGCACCCATCCATATCCAACGCGGCATAAATTCGGGGCCAGCGCGGTGGTGACGTCAGTCCGAATTATGAAGGAAACGACCGCGGCACACCTCTACAATAGGATCACGTTCTATCGAACTCCCCCATGCTAGGCTACGCCACTTTTGGAACCAATGACATCGGCAAAGCGGCCACGTTCTTCGACGAACTCTTCGCCGTCATCGGCGGCAAACGCTACTACGAGAGAGCCGACGCCATCATCTACACCCGAGAGAATGGAAAGGCCAACTTTGGAATTTTCGAACCGGCGAATGGCAAACCCGCCACCGTGGGCAATGGCACGATGATGGCGATTGCCTGTGACAGCACAGACATGATCGATCAACTCCACGCCAAGGCCTTGGCGCTTGGCGGCACCTGCGAGGGTGCACCGGGACTTCGCGGTGAAGGGTTTTATGGCGGATACTTCCGTGATCTCGACGGCAACAAGTTCGTCGGGTACATGATGGTCCCCACAAGCGCCTAATCTGCCCAACAGCTGGGGGTTTCTCCTGAGCAGCCTCGCTCTGGCCGGTCATCTCGTAAGCTACCGATAGGCACACGACACGGCATCAATTCGAGGCCAGCACGGTGATGACGTCAACCTCAATCATGAAGGAAGCGACCACGAGCCGTCTCTACAATTGGATCACGTTCTGTGGGAATCCCCCCCAATGCTAGGCTACACAACTTTTGGAACCAATGACCTTGAAAAAGCGGTCAAGTTCTACGATGAACTCTTCACCGTCATCGGTGCCAAACGATTTATGGACATGCCCAAAGGTGTCGCATACACTCGTGATATGGAAAAATGCGGCTTCGGAATTGTCGAACCGTTTGACGGCAACCCCGCATCCGTTGGAAACGGCGCGATGATGGCGATTGCCTGTGACTCCACAGATATGGTCAAAGAACTCCACGCCAAGGCCTTGGCGCTTGGCGGCACCTGCGAGGGTGAACCAGGGTTTCGCGGAGAAGGCGACGTGTTTTATGGCGGATACTTCCGCGATCTCGACGGCAACAAGTTCGTCGGGTATTTCATGAATCACGCAAGCGCGTAAGTCTGTCCAACCGTCAGGCGTTGCCTCGAAGCAGCGCCTGGCGGTGAGCCGGGCTGCAGCATCGTTTCGAAGCCAGCGCGGCCGCACAGTCTGGCTGAATGACCTGCGCCACGGAGTTGTGCCACCTCTAAAATACGGTCATCTGTTGCGGACACTCCCCATGCTCGGCTACACCACGTTCGGCACCAACGATCTCGACAAAGCGATCGCGTTCTACGATGAACTTTTCGCAGTGATCGGTGCCAAACAGATTGCGAAGATGCATAACGGCGTTGGCTACGGCAAAGACGTGGACAAGTGTGGGTTTGGGATCCTCCAACCCGATGACGGCAACCCCGCATCCGTTGGAAACGGCTCAATGATGGCGATTGCCTGTGCCTCCACAGATATCGTCAAAGAACTCCACGCCAAGGCCTTGGCTCTTGGCGGCACCTGCGATGGTGCACCTGGGTATCGCGGAGATGGAAACGTGTTTTATGGCGGATACTTCCGCGATCTCGACGGCAACAGGTTCGTCGGGTATTTCATAAACCACGCAGTCTCGTAAGTCTGCCCAACAGCCGGGCGTTGCCTCTGAGCAGCGCCTGGCTGTGAACCCGTCTCTGTCAGCCGGTTTGCGGCAGGCGGGCAAACGCAATGGCCGCGTCACAGAGCGGCGGATGAGCGTCGCGAGCCAGCTCCCTGATTCGCGACTGAAGCCCAAAGTGCTCAATCACGGTGGCTTCTTGCGCGCGCTTCGCGGCGCCACGTCCTTGATTCCCAGCAAAAACTGCCTGCGCTAACTCGCTCTCGCTCTCGCTCTCACGAAGATCGCGTTCGAGTCGTGCGGCGTGCGGACCAAGCACAGACATCGGGAGCCGTGCCCCTTTGCCTGCGCGGCTGATTAAGTCATCATCATCAGCCACCAAGCGCGCTACGCGCAAGCTGTGGGTGTTCGTGTGTGCCACAGGCCCCCCTTGCACCAACTGAAACCGAGCCGCCACCGAAGCACTCCACAGCCACGCATCGTCGTGATACGGCGCAACACGTAACATCGGATGCAAGTCTCTCACGGCCGGATCTGTCATCACCGCGCCATCCAACACGGTGCCGAGGTTATTGATGAGCAATGTCATCCATGGCCAACACTGCGCGACCTCAGGAAATGATCGCTCCAACGCGCGATAGCATGCCGACAACGCATACTCCGTGGTGTCGCCGCCCAGTAACTGCGCCGACCATGTGGGGTCGTCAAACGCATAGTGCGCGACGGCCATATTCAGCGCTTCGCTGCTGTAGACCAAGCGCTGCCCACCCGTCGCGAGCGCCAACCGTAAGTTGAGCGGCCCAGGCGCATAAATGCGATCATCGTCACAAATCACCACGTCCGTCTCGCGCACGTCCTCGTAATCCGCCAAATACCACCACTTGGTGTGCGGACCGATATCGCGCACATGGTGGATCATTAGTCCACGCTTTTCTAGCAATTTCATCGCCGGTGGAAGCGTCATATCGCGGTAGCGACGGTCTAACCACAGGTGGATGGCCTGCGGCTTGGGAGAAATGTCCATCAGCGCTTCTAGCACCACCGGCAGCACAGCATAACGCTGCGGCAGCGCCGCCATCGAGACCACGTGCCGACGTGCTCGCCGGGCAGGATCAAACGCCGGCAACGGCGCGGCATGCGGGTCGTTGACGCGGCGCTGGAGTTGACGAACTCTCCGCTTCAAATACCAATCAGAGCGCGCTTGAGAAATCCTCGCTCGCAACACGTTAGATCAAAACCTGCTGGAGTGTCTCTGCCGTCAGCGGCGTATCGGCTTTTGCCGCACGCTCGCGAAGGATGTCACCAAGTTGAAAGTGTTCAATCGTCGCAAACTCTTGCGCGCGAAACGCCGTGATCCACCGTGAGCTGATCGGCGTATGTGCCTGCTGCTCGGCGGCCGTTCTCAGCAGCTCCGCTCCCCACGCGTGCAGGGCGCGCGTCGGGAATGCGCGGGCTTTATCCACCCGGTCGCCCAGCGTCGAATCACCCGTGAGCGAATCGATCATGAATGCCAACCGAAACACTTCCGTGTGCTGGCGCCCGTCTCGAAGCGATGGTCCAGGTTTACGCACTCGAAGCTTCTGCGCGCACGCAGCCGCCCACAGCCAGCCATCATCGTGATACGGTGTGTTGCGCATCATGGCGTCCAGATCACGTGTCCGCGCATCCGATAGCAAGTGATGCGGATACACAATGCCGTTGGAGTTAATCGTGCTCGTCATCCATGGCCAATGGGTATCAAACGTCGGTGTGTTGCGCTTCGCCTGCTCAAAGTAGCGCTGTGGCATGCGGTCAGCAGCACCTTTGCTGGCCAATGCCTCGTGCGTCTCAACCAGACTGGGGGACATCTCCACCACCTGCATCAGCGCCGGCAAATGGACTTGGTCTGAGTCATGCACCAGAGACTGACCATCGGCAAAACTCAGGCGACGCGACAAGCGATCCGTTTCATACAGCCAATCGTCATCCAGCACCAGCACATCATGGTCTTTCCACTGCGGTTCATTCGCCAGAAAATACCACTTGGTGTGCGGACCAATATCACGCACGTACCGAAGCTCAATACCCTTGTCGAGTAGCGGCTTGACCCGCGGCATCGACTGAATGTGTTTATCCCTGCGATCAAGCCACACCACAATCGCCTGCGGCTTCGGCCGCAGACGTAGCAGGTTTTCAAGCACTAAGTGCAAGCTTGCGTGGCGAATCCGAAGCGACGCCATCGACACCACATAGGGCCGCTCTCTGACGCGCGGATCAAACGGCTGACATCCCGGCTCATCGCCTCGTCTGAGCGACCGCTCCAAAAACTGCACACGGCGCCGCAGGAGAAAACGGCGCCACAGCTCATACGTCATGTTGGCGGGGACGCGCGTCTGGGGATAGCGTTCCAGGCGCTTGATCAGGCGCAAGCCCAACGATCGCACGTGCGCTTTCGCGCGAATCATGAGACCACCTTGAGCCATCGTTACGGCGTCGCGGCGGACTGCACCTTCAGCCCCATTTCCGCGAGATCAGCAAAACCACCGCTCATGGAAACGACGTGGCGGTACCCCAAAGCTTGATAGGCTTCGATTGCGAGCTGCGCCCTGCGTCCGCTTCGGCAAAACAGCACGATGCGGGCGTTTTTAAACGGGAGTGCTTCCGGCAAACGGCGATCTTCCTCACCAAACGGAATCAGAATGCTGTCTTCAACGTGTCCATCATCCCACTCCGCTTGGGAGCGGACATCCACTAGCAACGTGCCATCGTGATAGGCTGAAACGGCCGTGACCGGATCAATCGGGTGCACCGTCGGTTGGCCAGCTTCAGCATCCATCGACAATCCCCCTGTCATCAATCCCCATGCGGCGCAAGCGCACACAAGCGCGCGACTTGCCTTCGAATGTGCGGGCATCGCACATCTCGCATTATCTGCGTCCATCATCCATTGTCTCCGCGCATGGCGCGCACCACCAGCGGCCACCGAATCACCTGTCGGTGCGCCGGATCACCCCATCCGCGCTCCAACGCTTCAGCCACATGTTCAATCGGATCGGCGTCTTTGGCTTTGACGTAGTGCCCCACCGCTGACCAACTGCGCAAGTACCCAATCGTGTCTGCCAGCGTCCATGACACTTCCATGGTGAACCGCGGAACGGTGATCTCTCGCCAGTCGCTGGGAAAGGTGATGGTGCGATAACCGGCTTCGATGTGGCGCCTATTGGGCGGCCAATAGTCACCCACGATCTCAGAATACAGCGTATCGATCGCCGCATCAAACGCGGCAGAATGCGACCGAAACAGCTCATATGCCACCGCGCAAAACACGCCGCCGGGTTTCAGCGAACGCTCCACCGCTTGGAAAAAGTCATCGGTGGGAAAGTAATGAAGCGCTTGCGCCACCACGACTGCATCACATGACGCGGGTTCGATCATCGTCTCGGTGGCTTCAGCGTGTTTCAGCGTCACATTGGGAACGGCAGAAAAGTGGCTGAGCTGCTCTTGGCTCGCGTCGCTCGCCACGACGCTGTCAAATGCTTTGGCGAGCGTGTGGGTCATCTGCCCAGACCCACACGCGCAGTCCCACGCGATGTCGTGACTGGGAGATTCAGACGCAATCCACGTCGCAAGCTCCTGCGGATAGGTCGGGCGGCTCTGTGCGTACTGCTGAGAGACTTGCCCGAAGTGATTGACAAACGACATCGTGACGTACCCCTGAGTGGATGACCTAATTGTCCCTAGCTGAACCCCAAAGTCACCGCTTCCTCAGGATCAGCCCGTCATGCGCCGCATGACATCATCTTTCGTCAGGTAGGTGTGATAGAAGGCTGCACCGAGATGCAGCGCAATCGCGGCGTACAACACGAACGGACCTGCGATCCGGTGCATGAAGTACAAGACGGTAGCGGCTGTTTCGGATGGCTCAACAATCGGCGGAATCGTGACGAAGAAGAAGTAACTGGTCTTACCCGCAAACATCGTCATGAACAATCCGGTCGTCGGATACGCCAACAGCAAGATGGCGAGTAACACGGTGACGATGCGCGCCGAAATGCGTTGAAAGCGTTTGAGCTGCGGTGCATCTAACGCCGGCGTGCGGAAGTACCGCACCACCATCCAGACGATGATCGCACTGATCAAGACACCCACACTCTTATGTGCAACGACCAACGACACGTGCGTCGGATCACCTTTGCCTTGGTTGGCGGCATAGGCACCAGACAAGATCAACAGCAGCAGTAACAACGCGATCGTCCAATGCAACATCCGCTGCGTGATGGCGTGCGCTTGCATGGGGCTTGGCAGTGTCTCTGACTTCTTAAACGCAGCAATCGCCATCGGCAAGAAGCACGCAACAAAGAAGAACAGCACGTAGGCGCGCGCTGAGTCCATGGGATTCTTGGGGGTTTTCAGCGTGTCCCAGGTGCCGGTGGCAACAATCCCAATAAAGACGGAGACGATCACGAATTCCATGCCGATCATCGAGTACCACCCGACCTTCCGCCGATGCGGACAGGTGCGAGTCAGGAGATACGCCGTGAATCCCGACCAAATGAGTGCGATGCATCCAAATAGACCACCGATATACATGTCATTCATCAGAGTGCCCTTATGAAGGAGATAGAAGTTGACGCATGGATCCAAAGACTGTGCACCCAACGATGATCAGTTTGCGGGAAAGTGCTTCGGCTGGCTGTTGTCACCGGCCCAAGGAAATCTTGATGCTGCATCCCCTTTCGGGGGCCTGGCGAGCGATGATGGATTCATCCTTCCACTCGTACAGCGAGAGCTGCTCAGGGGGACACGCGGAGCAGCCGCCGGAACAAATCGCATCGGATCCCAAGTGACGCGCGAGCCCCATGCGGACCAACGTTTGCAGCATGCCATCGACCGCGTGCTCGTTCACATCGAGGCCCACGGCTACATCCCGCACGCTTGCGCGGCGGCGGTCTTTCAAATACGTGAGAACGTTGGTCAGCACGGCGTGGCTTCCTGGGACTTGCGCCCTGAACGGGCCATGGCATACCACAGGCCAAACAGCGCGCCTGCAATTCCGACCAACCAAGTGCTCGACGCCAGCGGTGTGTTTGAGAGTTGAGACGCTTGGTACCACGCCACGCCAGCAGCATATCCCAGTCCCGTCGTCCAAAGCGCCACGAAGGTGGCCCACCATGGACCGATTTCACGGGCGACGGCCGCAATGGCCGCGGTGCACGGCATATACAGCAAGACAAATAACAGATACGCAAACGCGCCATGCACGCCATCAAAGCGATCGGCCATCGCACCGTAGGTGCCGGTGCGGGTCCCTTGATCTTCGGCCGCCGCTTCAATGCTCGAAACGTCACCGATATCGAGGCGCGCCGGATCCGTCCATGCACCAAACGTGTCTGTGAGGTTAGCTGGCACCGTCGCGATCGCTTCCTGCCAATCGTCGACAAAACTCCATTCACCCGGCTCGTTGGAGCCTTCGCCCGCCAACCGGCCATAGGTTGCATCCAAGGTGCCGACCACGACTTCTTTCGCCAGAATGCCCGTCACCAGTCCAAGGGTGGCAGGCCAGTTGTCTTCCGTCAGTCCCATTGGCGCAAACGCTGGCGTGATGCTGCGTGCAGCGGCCGCAAGCACCGACTGATCCCCTGCCTCGCGATCAAACTCGCCGCTAGTTGAAACCG
The DNA here is from genome assembly GCA_965209235.1 of Gammaproteobacteria bacterium. Lineage (GTDB taxonomy): Bacteria > Pseudomonadota > Gammaproteobacteria. The sequence goes on from OZ242382.1 coordinate 364,767, forward strand.
ACTGAAGCACGTTGATCACAAACACCATCGGCACGATGATTCGCCCCGCACCCAACACAAATCCCTTGAGGCGCGTGCCGGCAACCCTCAAAATCGCCATGATCGTGGGCCGCTGATACCGCGGCAGCTCAATCAACGTCACATCATTGGTGGCTTTGAGTACGGTAGAACGCAGCAGGAGCGCCGTTGCAATAGCGGCAGCAATGCCGATGAGATACAAGACAAAGACGATGGATTGGCCGCTGGATGGAAAGAACGCGGCTGCAAAGAGCGCATACACCGGCAGTCGCGCACCACACGACATAAACGGCGCCATCGCAATCGTCACGATGCGTTCATCACGGCGACGCAGCGTGCGCGCCGACATGATGGCCGGGACGTTGCAGCCAAAGCCCATGATGAGCGGCACAAACGCGCGGCCCGATAACCCCACCATGCGCATACCGCGGTCCATGACCCAGGCCGCGCGGGCCATGTATCCGGATTCTTCGAGGGTGGCCTGAAACAAATACAGCGCGCCAATAATCGGCACAAACGTCAGCACGACCTGGATGCCGCCGCCTAGCCCATCTGCAATGGGAACAATCACCCACGACGGTGCTCCCATCGCCGCAAGCGCCTCACTGGTGCCTGAGACCAGAAGGGAGCCCGCCGTGATATCAAAGAGATCGATCAATGCCCCGCCGACGCCAACCGCCCACATAAACATCAGATACATCACGCCGAGGAAGATGGGCAACCCCATCCATTTGTGCAGCGCGATGGAATCGATCCACGACGTTGCATCACGTGATAGATGTCTCACGTAGACACCCATGCTTTCTGCGAGCTGATGGGCGACGCTGTAGCGGGCGTCTGCAATGGCCATCACCCGTTCAAGCGCTCCTTCAGCGCGCGTCGCGTCCGCCAAGACGGTGGTGCGGCTGGTGGCGCCTCTGAGCAGTGCTTCGATGTCGGTGTTGTATGAAACGCGCAGCGTTGGTACGGCCGCGTCGCCCAGCACACGCTCAACCTCTCGGCGCAGGGCCTTGATACCTTGGCGCCCCTTAGCGACACCTTCGATCACCGGACATCCGAGTGCTTGGGAGAGGGCCTTGGTGTTGACCACAGCGCCGTTCGATCTCGCGAGGTCTGTCATGCTGATCACGACGATCATCTTGCGGCCGTGCTCGGCAAGCTGGGTGGTCAGGTACAGGTGACGTTCGAGAGCCGTGGCGCTCACAACATTGACGATCACCCCATCAGCGCTCTCCAGACGATCCAGCGTGATGTCCTCATCGACGCTATCACCATCTGGCGCGTGATCGAGACTATAGATCCCAGGTAGATCCATGACATCGACGGGACCGTCGCCCGCTTGCCAAGTCCCCATCTTCGCATCCACGGTCACGCCCGACCAATTGCCCTCGCGTGCGTGCCCATCTGTGAGCGCGTTGAAGATGGCAGATTTCCCCGAATTGGGATTGCCGACGAGGACGATGCGCCGGTCAGCGCGCGTTGTCATGAACTGATGGCCCGTTAGTGGGACGTACTGCCGCCCCGAAGTACGCGGATGTTGCCAGCGTCCATGCGGCTCATGCCGTAGTCCACCCCCCTCACGCGAACCGCAATGGGTCCCCCAAAGGCAGCCGATGCGGTGAGCTTGATCGGTGTTCCGCGCAAGATGCCGAACACAGCGAGTTGTCGTTTCAGCGCCTGAGTGGCGCGGCCGTACCCGGTGACGACACCCGTTTCACCAAGAGACAAGGAATCGAGCGATGCGTCTGTGTCCATGAGTGGCGTATGAAACTAACGCCGGATTCTAGCACAAATGACAATCATTCTCATTTAGAACCCAGTCGTTGTGGGTCAAGCACTCCTCGCTCAAACACCAACGAACCACCGTGCCACGAGACGTGGCCGTGAGCGTCAACTGCAGCGCCCGGCGAGAGAGGAATGTCGACAGCAGGCCCCATCTCTGCGACGACAGCGCGGTCATAGGGCGCTTCCGCGCACTGAAGCTGGTCTACGGAGCATATGTGACTTCGGGCGAGAACATCGATATCCAATGTGCGATCCTGCGTCGATGATTGGGGATGATTGCGGTCCCGACCCGACTGCGTCTCGATCTCTTCCAGCCACTGCTTGAGCGCGAATGCTTCCCAATCGCAGAGACAGATTGCAAGGGTGTTGACGAAGTCATGCGGGGAAGACATCGCGACCGGGGTGGTACGCCGCGGTTGCAAAACGTAGATCGATCCCAAACGTCTCGCCAGTTGCTCCAAACCGAATGCGATGTGGGAAATCGGGCCAACGTTGGAGCCGATGGAGAGATAGACGTACGGCTCAGCCTGGATTGGGGGTACAAGCGCCTTCATGGGATGGCTGTCATGTAACGATGGTGGGTGGAGAGGGGTTTGAACCCACGACCTCCGGCGTGTAAAGCCGGCGCTCTGCCAACTGAGCTATCCACCCGCTCTAGCGTCAAGGACGACATTGTGCCAAGGAACGCTCTACACAGGGTTCATGTGACATCCATTGACCACCGTGACTCCCGTCACAAAAATCAATTTGACACAGTTCTCGGACTCAGCTAATCTACCCCTCAACCAACAGCCATGGTTGCTGTAGGAAAGCACCCACGCTGTCAAAGCCATCACCGTAAACCGGTGTCGGCGTATCCACGAGAGGAATGGACATGCTCAGCACGATTGATTGGACCGCCGTCCTCATTGCTGCCGCGACCATCGCGGCGACGATCGCGGGAAACGCCGTCGTGATCCGCTGGTCTGCCAACGATGAAAGACAACGACGAGATGCGCAAAGCAAGCGTCTTGAAATGGCGTCGACTGCGCTCATATCTGAGGTCGCTGCCTCTCGCGCGGAATTTCGAAAGGGCCTCACGGGGGTCCATCTGGATCTCAACGAGACACGCAGTAGCTTGCGGGAGGACCTCAACAACACCCGCAATAGCCTTCAAGAGGATATCAACAACACCCGCAACTCCCTGCAGCAATCTATTGATGACCTAGCCGGGACGGTCTCGAAAGTGAAAGCCTTCCTAAGTGATCTCTTCGGCAAGCGATTTGATGACAGTATTGCTCCCACGATTGTGAAAAATAGCCCCATCATGCTGAGTCACCTAGGCCTGAAGTTCGCGGATGAACTCCATGCCAAAACACTAGTCGGAAAGTACATCGGACGCGTTGAAGTCAACGTGCCCGCTGATGCGACCAAGCTTCAGGTGCAGAATTTATGCTTCAAATTTGCGAACACTGAGCTCAGCGACATCCTGGAAGCGCCCGATCGCGAGGCGATTGAAGAAGTGATTTACACGCACGGAGGGAGCGCAAGCGACATCTGGATCATCTTTGGGGTGTTGTTTCGGGATGCCATCTTTACAAAGCGCGGCATCGAGGTACCAAAGCCCAGCACCAAGTCACGCTGATGTTGGCCATCAAACCATCCCCTTCACCCCCAACGCTGAACTAATCACGCCCCTCTCACGTCTTATAGGTGACCGGAGATGTGTTATGACGACGTTACGTAGTTCCCCCATTCAATCCCCCACAACCCTGATCAGGCTGGCGTGGCTCGTCGGTTTAATCCTAGCTGTCGTGGCCTGCGGAGGTGGGGGCGGAAGCTCACCTACACCGCCGCCTCCCATGGATCCACCACCACCCATCAGTCCTCCCCCTCCCATGGATCCACCGCCTCCGAGTGATCCACCCCCAGTGGTGACGCCACCCGTCACGCCGCCTCCCATCGTCACTCCGCCCCCCGTCGTGACGCCGCCTGTTGTGCCACCTCCGGTGGCACCGCCACCAGTCGTGACACCACCGACCGATCCGCCTCCTCCCGCGGACCCTCCACCACCAGTTGATCCACCCCCGCCACCGCGTGAACCTACCACAACTCCTCCGGGAGCCAGCCTGCAAGCGCCGTCTACGTTTGATTGCACAGCGGATGCCACAGCCATCGACGGCACGGTGTACGCCGTGAATGCCCGCAATACAGCCTGCGTGCAGTACCTCCAAAAAGCGGTCCATGACGCACTGGATGCAGATCTCATTCCGCAAGATTCCCAAGGACGCACGATCTTGGTGGACATCTTCTGGGATATCTCCGCCAACCCTGAAGTCAGGGCCAGTGTTCGTGATCACACGTATCTCGCCAATACCAATGGCGTGCCCTACTCCACTGATGGCACTTGGCCGCTGCCGATTGGTACCGACACCACCGGGAGCAAGAACCTGGCGGAGTGGCGCAACACCATCGCCGATGGCCTTGAGCCTCAGGCATGGGTTGGACCGCGGTTTCGCTACAGCGGCTCCAACTTGGATTACGACGGGTTTGCCTTCCGGGCCAGTGACGTGGCCGCCGCATGGGTCGCTGCGATGACGGACAACGCGCTGTACTTCGACACGCTTCAGGCTCAGAACCGCATCGCGGTCATCAACTACTCCCATCTTCTGGGCGCGCAGTTCGCGTGGCAGCTGCAAGATGAGCGCACCAATGCAGAAGCGCGAGGTTGGCAAGTGGGTGATCACAATTTCGACTTCCTGCTCGTCGCACCGACCGGAAATGGTCTGCGCGGCACCTTAGATGCCGCCGAAGTGGGAATCCCGGGTGTCGATCCCTCTCACTTATCGTCAGCCTCACTCGCGTTCTTGCAATCCAGTCCACGAGATGCCATTGCGGTTCATCTTCCGAATAACCGACTGGATGGCCCTCAAGGCGCCCTCGTGATTGACAAGGAAGTGGACGACTACCTCTCTGGGCTCACGACAGCCATCTTGGAACAACTGGCTGCACTCGATGAACCGCAGCGAGTGGATCCCTCGTCATGCGCAACGGTCTTTGAGTGTCGCGGTCTTCGGAAAACAGGCGTCTTCAACTTTGATCCTGTCTTACCTGGCATCAGCGCAGAACTCAGGCAGAAGTTGTCTGACCTGCACGAACAGACCATCCGATCTGGTACAGAGACAACCGACTACATCAGTTTGCTGAAGCACCTCGCGAAAGTGGCACTCTTAGCCAAGTCCAACGACCTGCTGTTCGTGTCACATCTCAATGCAGATGGTGATGGACCAGCGTTCGTGCAAGGATGCTCTGTTGCTCGCGAGTCGTGCCTGTACATCGAGTTCTCACACGCCGATGGAGAAGCGGGCACGGGTGAAGCCGCCGCGCGGCTCTCACCGATCGTGGACAGTCTGTGGCTGCTGTGGCCAACGCTGACAAAACCGCAACTGCTATCCGTCTTGTTCGGGTGCACTGAGGACCGCGGGGATGCCGGCGTGGACAACGTCTACGGCCAAGGTGTCTTGAAACTGGATAGCACCACGAACCGGTGCGTCTTCTCACCCACCGGAACACTGGTGGATCCAACATCATCGTCCACCGCGAGCGGTTACCTGCGGGTCGCAGGAACCGCCGAAACCGCCTACCGGGCGCTGGACCAAGCGGGACGAGACTTCTCCTACACCGCGGTGTCCACGGATCTCAAGCAAGACTTCTCACCGATGGACGCCATCGCCATTCCTCTCCATGATGGAGAGCGCGTGCGGTGGTCGGTTGGCGCATCAAATGACCACTGGGCGCTGTGGGCATCCAGTGCGATTGCCAGCAACCTGTGGTTGCAGTACGGGATGGCCTTTGAGCCGGATGGCCTGATGGGAGCGCGTGGCACTGAAGCCTTCATCCTCGAAGATGGCCGAAGCGCCTTTGCCACACTCACGTGGGCCAAACCGCTGAGCGACGCTGTCTGGCTGACAGCCTACGTTCGGGTGGCACAAGGAGCCGCCTACGGCAACGGCCATGGGGTCATCCGCCGACTTGACCTCCGTCAGGAGAAAGCCGGCGCATCGATCAACATCGAACCTGATCGGTTCCAAAACTCTGACCACGCGATGGGTCTGTATCTGGAAGCCAGCTGCGACAGCGGCACCAGTGGCTACTTGGAAGTCGTGAGTATGGAAACGGCGATTAGCGGCACAGCACGATGCGACGCCTCGCTATCAGCGCGCATGCGGTTTTAAGGTACGAGTGCGGGAAGGGTTTGCTGATGCAGCCCTTCCCATGTGATATTCATCGCCTTCACCTGACGATGAAGAGCTGCATACTCATCAAGAGATAACGGATCTACGTCCATGTGCCCGCCCAGCGGCACACTCAACATGATGATGGCTTTTGTGTCTTCCGAAAGCGGTGTTACCACACCGCCGTCCACGATAAACGTGCTGATGAACGAGGCGCCAGCTTCACGCTGTCACCCGCAATGGTCACCCATCCATCCGTCCCACTGTCCACGGACAACGAGAGACGTCCATGGTCACCAGACAAGGACACCCCTGCGGCCATCCAGCGACCACTCGCATCCGCCTCTTGTGAGACAAAGAGAGCTTCGCCTCGAGCCACGGTGGCCCAGGCCTCCAGACGACTGTGACCCAAACCACGCGTCCAGCGAATTCCCGCGCCGGCGTCATAGCCGGCATCGATCTCAAGGCTCCCGCTGCCGCGGATGCCTCGCCACGTCTCACGACGTGCCTGTGTAAAAAGAAGCGCTTCCCAATGACGGCCTACATGCCGACCTAACGACATCCGCACTGAGTCGGATGTCAGATGGACACGAACCGGCCCCGTCTTGATCGACCGGCGCCGGTCCCACAGTTGTTCGAGGCCTTGGACATCAGACGTCCAGCCGAGCCCCCCATCCCGAACAGGAGACCAGTCCCATGTCCGACCCGTGCCATCACCAGCTGCGACGGAAATCACGCCTTCAGCCGATGCACTTGAGACCTGCAGCGCGCCTGATGCTTGGAGCAATCCATTGAGTGTCGTGAGCTCGCCACGCGGCGTGAAGACACACCGCACGGATAACCGACCTTGACCGAAGATTTCATCCGGCCCCGGAGCGCCGAGATCCTCGCCGCATCCCAAAACCACTTGGAATCCTTGTCCCGTCGTGAGATCGGGAAAGACAGCAAACAGGGCATCGAGCACGATCCCCGCATGAACGATCGCGAGTGACGTGCCACCTCCGAGCCGAACGCCGCCGTCAGCAAGCGCCGTCTTGGCAGAAATACCAATACAGAACTCAATGGCATAGTCGCCGCAATGAGACGAGCCGACAATGCTCCCATCTTGTCCAGTGAACCGCGCAACCGAGGTTCCATCTTGGGCCAGCCACACGATTTTCAATACCCGACCTTGGGCATACGCACCGGTGCACGCCGTGGGGTCAGCACCAGCATCACCATCTTGTAATCCATACAGACAAGGAATCCCCGACGTCCCGGGAGCATTGCCACCTGCTTGCAGCAGATATCCGTCAATCGACTCCAGAACCGACAACCGCGGATCCACCGAGACAGCATTTGTCAAAATCAGGCCACGCGGAATATCCGCCGCCGTCAGATCCGGCGTGATGGGAACACCCACAGCACACGCCACGGACTGAACTCCATACAGCCCCGAGTGCGTTTGACCAGGGCAGTTGTGCCGTCCGTAATATTCCGGATTCGCCTCGCAGTATTCGGCATCGCCGGCACACGAAATCCAGCGACCACGCAGCTCTGTGGCAGAAAACCGCCAATACGTGCGAACCAGCGAATAGCCGTGATCGTACTGATCTGTGATCACCACTCGTCCCACTGATCCTTCCGGAACAGCAGCCGCCAGCTCATCAAAGCAGTCGGCGCGCACATCTTCACCCAGATCACAGCTAAACGATGAGATGGGCGGTGCCGGCGCCGGAGGCGCCGGCATGATGCCCGGTTCACTAACCACGCCGCCCGATGATCCGCAGGCTCCCGCAAGCAACACAAGGGCTGATGCAGCGAGGATTTTGAATGTCGTGACGTTCATAACCGGATGTCCTGAGCGTGGAGGTCTCACCGAGCTCAAGCCACTAGTTTAGTCATCAAGTGCCAAACACATCTCCACCGACTGTGGTCTTGCAGTTCAGGCAGATGCAATCCACTCCACAGTAAATACTCAGAAGAATCCAGCATCTTGATCGCATCACCTGCCAGTGGCACGTCGGGTTACCCCTCATCTCGCTTCGAAAACCATCACTGAAGTCATGTGGATGGTGTTTGAAAAATTCCTTAAACTTTAAATTTTGAAAAGTGGGTTATATAGCGAAGTTATATCCAAGTATTTCTTGTGTATTTTTCAGATCGAACTGAGAGAATCCTAGTATACGATATGCCGCGTCAAGGCCTTGACAAACCGAAATATTTCCCTCGACAATCTGCGCCCGTTGAGCTCCATTGAAGCAAGGAATTATTCCGTCATGAGACTAGTCAACAGACACGCCGCTTGCCAGCCGATTCCTTGCAGAAAACCCTTTACATCCGCCACGAGGACGACGCTCATCTTCAGCCGGCTGACAACGGCCTGTTTCTATTTCCCGAGAGGACGCTATGTTTCCTGACACATATGACGACATGACCGTATCGGCACTTCGTTGCCAGACGGATCCCAAGCGCAGTCAATGGATTGCCAACTCAGTCAACCAAGGCTTCAGTCGATTCGGATGGAGCTGGCTGGACAGCCATGACCTGAGAGTCCTCAAACACGAACAGCCCGATGACCATCACCGAGACATCTACCAGCACTGCCGATTCCTCCTGCTGATTCGTCCCGGCGACTGGATCGTTCATGTCAATGCCCCAGAGAAAGGCGGTTACATCGCCGTACCAGTCATTGGCACGGTAGCCCAGGGTGACGGCGTCTATCTCTATGACTCGGTTGTACGACCAGAACCCATGGACGATTTTCGGTCCATGATTCCGGTGGATCCGGTCCAGCAGGTTCGGTTCAGCAATCGCGACCTCGATCCCTATGGCAGCACATATGAGTCACTGACGTCACGAGGCCGCTACCACCGTGTTAGCGACAAGGCGGGGTTCTTTCAGGTGCTTCGCTCGCTGCCCGAAAGTGCCAGGCAAGCCCAATCATGATGATGACCGATACCCGCCGCCACTTCTGGCAAGATCCCGATGTCAGCGCCGTCGAGAGACTGGAAGTGGCAGTCGCGGAGTGCGCGGACCCGCACAGGATGAGCCATCTTGTCGCTGATGCGTTCATGGATCTCAACTGGGTGCATGAGGTGCGGCAGTCTCCCTACTCAACCCCTCAAGAACCTCAGATGAGCATCGTCTACAACGTCCCTCACCCGACGCCGCGTCGCGGATCAGCCCTGTTGAGGGCTGATCATCTCTTGGTGTGGGTGAGGTCAGAGAACGATCTCAGTACAACCACTCGGACACTTGAACAGCTGGGAGAAGCCTTCTGCACCGAAAGCGGCAGGCACGCTCAGTTCGCGCTCATCCTGACAACCGGAACGGCAACCAAGAAGTTCAAACGGGAGACGGAGCGACGAAATCTCAATCGAGAGTTTGGCTCTCCAGATCTTTGGGAAGGAAGCATCGAGTGTGCAATTCCGAGTGGCTTCATCACGCCTTTGCATTCCCGCCGTCGTGCGGTTGCCTCATCTGGTGATGCACGAAGACCTCGATGCGTTCACATCCTCGAAGGCAAGAGTATTGTTCGCTTCTTTATGAATAACGCCAATTACGTCCTGCTAGACGACAGCCATGCTTGACTGCCATCGAATCGCCCCAAGATACCGGAAAGGTGTGAGGCATCTCCGGTCTCCTAGGCTCTCCTGCCACCCCAGACCGGGTGCACGTGGCTCACACTCATTCTCCTCTAGCCAACTCTCTTTCATATGTATACAATCCAAACGCCCTCAAGTGTCTGGAGTGCCTAGCACAATCCATCAGGCTTGCTGCCGCGATTACCACACGCTAGCCCCCTATTTTTCGGCGGATCAATTCCCCCCTGCGGCTCTCCACTGCTGTGCCGAGCACACTCTGGGAACAACTCCCATGAAGACCCTCGGCGAACGCTTGAAAGATATTCATGCACATTCGCAAACATCCTCGCTGAATCGGCGGCATCAAGATGTGCAGACTCACGGTTTCAGATCCAGATCCCTGCTAGAACACGCACGGTTGATAGACCACAATGCGCTCGCCGGCCCAAGGGACCCTACCGCGAATACAACCACGCCTTTCCCTGTAACTGACCAGACAGGCACTCAACCCGCTATCCCTAACAACCGTAACCCGGAGAGAACACTATGTTCCCTAAAGACCTAGACAACGTGACCATTTGGGCACTCAACTACAGCACTTCTGACATCAGGAGAAAGTACATCGCGGATTCCATCAAAGAGGGGTTGAGTCGCTTTGGCTGGAGCTGGATGGCTCATCATGATCTCACCATCCTTCGGCGACAAATGGAGGAAGGACAGATATCCGACGAGGATCAGGAGATGTACAACCGTTGCAACTTCCTATTCGACATTCGACCCGGCGATTGGCTGGTACATGTCAATGTCCCGGAGAACGGCAAGTGCATCGCCGTGCCGGTTGTTGGTACAGTCAACGGCAACAACGGTGTCTACAGCTTTGATACAGAGGAGTCCGAAACCCGAGAGAACGGTGAAGATGACTACCGGTCTTTGATTCCTGTTGACGGAAGGCGAGCGGTTGAATTTGATCGCAATGATATGCGCGTTCCTCCAAGACTCCAAAAAAGCGGACTGACACCTCATCGACGTTTCCATAGTGTGCACGATAAAAGTGGCTTCTTCCACGCTCTTGAAGCGATCTGCAATAGCGAGGAGCCTGTTGTCGATGTTAGTAAAGGTGTGTATTACCTACGTCAAGATATGGAAACATCCGACGGCGCGCTTGACAAGATCACAAAGGCCGTGCATCACCGCCATCCGAGTCATGATCTTGAAGGGTTGGTCGCCAGAGTATTCAAAGAGCTGTCCTGTGTCCACAGCGTTCACCATCAAAAGGGTAGAAGCGATAAGGGTGCGGACTTAGTTGTCGTTTATTCGGCTAACTCGATTGGTTTCCCGCTCACCGGAGTTGAAGATACTGAAAGAAAACTTCTCGTTCAGGTTAAGTCTTACGAAGGTGCGCAGAACGACTTCCATTCGATGAATCAGCTGCGCGACGCGTTTGAGCATCACCAGCATAAAGATGCTCACGGAGGATTGATTTTCACGACCGCCACTGCTTCTGAGGAGTTCAGGGATGAGCTCAATAAACGAAACGATGAGGGGCGATTTGGCGTGAACTACGACAACGAACCACGGCAGGTTCACCTGATCGACGGCCAAAACGTCGCCCGGTTCCTGCTGAACGCCGCACCAGAGGTACTGCTTGGCTGATATCGCAGGCAGTTGAAATCGCGGTGTCGGCGCGAGCCGGCACCGCGCGAGATCACGCTATGCGTGACCTTCCCTGGCCAGTGGCCTCACGCCCTCTGGCGGCGCGGCATCATCCACCCAAGCATCCATCCAAACACTCGCCTAATCATCCCCCCGCTTCGTGACACGATGGAGCGTTTCACCAACGGTTCCAAGGTCTGATGCAGGCTTTCGAGTTCCCGGTACACGTCCTTCCGTGCTTGGTCTTCAGCCGTACCCCTCAGATCGGACTCTTGGTTATCTGACACTAGCGATCGCTCACGAGTTGTCGATCGTCACGCTTATAAAACCGCTGATCCACAGCCCATGCCATCTCCTTGTACGCCCGCACGGTCAGGTCACTGACGCTGGAATCGTCCGTGAGAACTGCGTAATGCCGGCACTCGGGAAAGCTCTCGAAGAGCGGGCCAGAAACAACAAGAAACTGTTGAGCGCTGTGGCTTCCCACAATTGGCGTAAGACGCTGCGCCATGGCCTGGGCCTCTGGATCACGTCCAAGTGGCCAACGCGGCTCAACGACCAGTCCATCACTCGTAATACTAATCGTTAGCAGATAGTCATACCCTGGCGCCTCTTCCTTCTTCCAGCACGGCTCCTTATCTCGCCCTGTGCCAGGCCCTTCATGCTCGTTGGGGTCTTCACCTAACGCAGCGATTTCTTCCGACTGCAGGTCCTCTTCCGCGAGGTAGTCCTCATCTTCCGTCAACTCGCTGCCGTCAGCGTCTGAGGTGAGTTCCGTCCAATCGTCAGACGGCGCAGGGCCACCCTCCACATCATCGTCTATGACTTCGCTCAACAACTCATCTCCCTCAGGAGATGCGTCGATGGGCTCGGGTTCTGGCGGCGGAAGCGCGGCTTGCAGTGCGGCCTGCGTGCTTGCGAGTTCCTTCTGCGCCTCATCGCGATCTCGGGTTGCGAGTACCAGCAACATGGCCAGCGCAATCATGACGATGAACGCAAGCTCGGCAAGCGACGCTTCTGCGACCGCCAGACGACTGCGGGAAATCACTTGAGTTTGCTGCGAATGAGCAGTATCTGCTTCGCAAGCTCCGACAAAATCTTGGCCACGTCGTCAGACACACGCAATCCCGCCTTTGAGATCGCATCAAGCCCACCTCGAACGGCAGGAATGTCCTCGTCGTGAATGGATAGGGACTGGTCAGACAGTTTTTTCAGCTCGTCCTCAAAGGTGGATGAGGCACCAGCTGTGTTGGAAAGCTGTGTCGCTAACTCATGCGCAGTCTTCTCGGTCTCATCGAAAGTCGTCATCAAACGCTTGGTCACTTGATCAGCACCTCCAACGGCTGCCCCAAATCCGGAGATCGCTGTTGTTGTGCGATCAATGACTGGCGCAAACTCGTTTAAACGCGTGACGGCCTGAGCTATCACCATCGCTACCTCTTTCGCAGCCTCTTTGTCAAGAACGCTAGACAGCCCGTCCAGCACGATCGCTAGGATCCGAAGACTCCCGGCAATCTTCTCGACAGAAGGCTCGACTTCATCAACAGCCGCCCGAAATGTTCGCAGCCCAGCTGCGCTACCATCGGATGCATGAGCGAGATGGCTCAGCGACTGGCCAGCACTACTACTAGCACTAGAGAGCTTGGCAATAGCAATGGCGGCGGGCGTTGCCGCCTCTGCTAGGGTTCGAAGGTCGGTCACGATGAGTGCGATGACCTCTCTCATCTCTTCTGCTGGCAACTCACGGAGGACTCGCGCAAATTCCTCGAGCAATTTGGTCACCTCGCTTAATGTCTCTAGGGACCGAGTGAGGTACGTCAAGTTGGTCGCCGCGCGAACAGCCTCGCTGCCGAGTTCTCCCAATTGCCCGGTCAAGTAACCAGCCGCATCCTTCACCGTGCCGAACTCGGTTCCAAGATCATCCATCCCTCGTTTGAGGTCAGCCAACGTCCCTGTCAATCGAGCGCGTTCGGATTCCATCGTCTGCGCCAATGACGCGACCGACTGGTTGAGCACATCAACGTTTTCACTGTATTGCTCGACATGAGACCCAACAGCCTCCATGTGACGCTTCGTCATGATGGTGAGTTGATCGGATGCTTGATTGACCGCCTGAGCACTTTGCTCATAACGTTGTGTGAAAAGGCGTGCCGACTCGACAACTCGGCTTTCCTGATCATCCAGACTGGGCATCCCCGCGTTTGCGTGCAAAAGCACCCGCGAGACGACACCAGCCACGCTCGTTCCTAGTGCCGTGCCGATCACCGGAAGAATGGACCCAAGATCACGCTCGGATAACCAAAAACCAATGGCAATCGACGCGAGCGTCAGCGAAAACCCCAAAAAATAGGTCGTGTCGCCGATAGTCGTCTTGTGGTCCGCCAACTGCATCTGATCGGTCAGGTAAAACCACAGTGGAAATAGTGCAACGCATGCGGCGCCGAAGACCATTCCCCATCCGAGTGCATCAAAGTGAACGCATACGCCAATGATGACGCAGCCTGCGGTAAACGCGACCCCAAATGGGCCGGTAACGGCAACATTCGGACGCTGAATCTGATGGCGACCACTAATATCTGGTTCGGGGGTAGGCCCTTCTGGGTTATCGGACACGGATAAACCGCGCTTGAGATCCTACACCAGCTCGTTCGAACACATCACCCCAAAACTCCATCGCGTTCTTGGCTCGGTCACGAGCCGATCCGCGGCGGTTAATCAGCAACACTGTCACAGATACCCCTCTCAGGTTTGGGAGAAAGTCTGAAATGAACTGATCCATTTCGCCGCCCGATGGAAAGGGTTTTGAGTAATGACTGAAATCAACGCTGTGCTGCAACATGTCTGACACGATGAATAGCTGCGCGTCTGGGGCAACCGTAGGTGTGAATTCAGCCACGGACAGCAGATGCACCGCTTCTAAGATTGGTGAACGAGGCGCACCCGATTGATCGCCTTGTGCGGTATCGATTCCTTCCGCAAGCGCCGCGCGAAAGTCATTCTCCCACGCATCAGCAAGCCGCCTCGGATTTGAGATCAGCGGGTTAGCATCATCGCCGCGCCCTGGATTGCAGCGCCTCACCAACTCTTCACTCAACCCTTGGGAACCCAAGGTATACAGCACCATCTGTCCGTCCACTGACATGGACTGCATAGCACTCGATAACCGCTTCGTGATCTGAAGCTGCTGCGTCTCTGAAAAGGGATCGGTCGCATCAATCAGAATCGCAATGCGTTGTTGTGGTTCGAAGTTGCGAACATCGGGACACAAAGACGCATCGCGGGAGACACCGCGCAATTGATACCCCGCAACCCCCGCCGCGATCGCAACCCCCGCCGCGATCATGAAGTACAGCTTGCCTTTTCGATCGGCTGCCCTCTTTCTTTCAGAAGATCGCATCTTAGACAGGCCCTTGATCGGCGACCATTGCCGTGTACTCTTTCAATGCGACCGACACGAGATCCTCAACCTTCTTGATCGCAGCAGCAATGGCTTCTCGCGCTTTCGGTGCCACCGGAGCTGGGTCATGAGGTCTCCACTCAGCAGGGTCCTCAATACCGTGAAACTCAGGTGGTGGAATCGGCTTGTCGAAATACTCAGGTGGAGGTGTGCTTCGGTGGTACACGTTCTCTTCACGATAAAGAGTACAGCACTCTTTCCACAATTGTTCGAAACTCCGAACGAGCGATAGGTACTCTCCTCGCCGATTCGTCGCATCAGTTTTGTGTTCTTGCGCCAATTCCTTACTGCGCTGAAACCGCTCCATCAACTTGGTGAGTCTCTCGCGGACCCGCAGAATCGTCGCTTTCGCTTCCGCATCGACTTCTTGCACCCGCTCTAATCGTTCATCGCACAACGCGTTGTACTCGCGCTGGTACCGACCGTAGAAGATGTCTCGTCCCCATGTCGCCCAGAACTTTGCCCCAGCGATGGCGACTACTGCCAAACCGACAAACAGCAGTATCAGGCCGTTAAAGGTCTGTGGAAAGCTAATATCTCGAAAGGTGTTGACAAGACCCGAAAACTGAAACGGTGTGTCGGGGTCAATACTCAGCATGTCACGCCAACGCGCCACGTACAAGTTGGTCATGACCACGATCGTTGCCATCGCAGCCACCGATACTCGAGCGAGCCACTTGACGAAAGTGGGAAAGGTGCTCCAACCAATGGTGAAACTGAGAGCGATTCCCAGTGCAACATTCCACAGCGACAGTCCGATTGCAATCGTCGCTCCCCCAAGTAAACCCGCATCACTGGAATCACTGAAGAACAACCCATTGACAACCGTTTCTCCGATTAAAACGATGGCCAACGTGCCCCAAAACAACCACTCACTGTCGGGGTACATCCCGGTGCCTACGTGACGCCATAAACGCTTGCGATCCTGAAGTCGCCGCTTCACACTCTGAAGGTTAGCGCCAAATTGTTGCTGGTCGCGAGTGGCGTAGTTCGCAATCGCTTTGGCTGTAGCTTCACCCTCCACATGCGACTTTTCCAGCTCTTGCTCTAAGGTTTCGAGCATGCGCTCAGGCGAGCAGTCCGAATACATCTTGTGCAGTTCGCTGATTTCGCGCGCCACCTTGTTATCGACGGGGGTCCGAGCGTTCTGAAGGTTCCGCTGCATCTTTTGCTCAAACGAACTCAGGTCTGTCGCATCGCTGCGCGGGACGTCGCGGCCTCCGTCATCTTGGCCCTGTTCAGCAGCAAGCTCTAAGGTTGGGATGTCCGAAGTGTCGGGGACGCTACTCGTTGAGACGGCTTCTGTACCAAGGACCTTGTGTCGTTTCTGAGATCGGAAAAAGGATATCATGAAGACCTCGCCTCTTCAATTAACCCGCAGAAAGAGGCCGCAGGCACCCAGATCATGCCTTGCGTACACATAGTGTGGCCACCGAGCCCGATCATAACGAACTCACTGCGTCGGATTTCAGCCCAACCGATTCATGGGCACGATCAAGCACGGGAATGTCTTTTGGAGGTCTGACGGGCCGGGGAGCGCGAATTCGCGTCCTAAAACATCAGCGACAGGGGGTCACCTTCACTGCCATTCTAACGCGAATGCTTCGTGTGAATTCCTCGGTTGCCACCCTTGAATCCGTCCTGTTCGCTTACGCCAGCAGGCTACTCAGCTCTGTTTTGGCCTCGATCGCCGGTGTAGTAAGTGGTCCCTTTGAACCAATCCAAGTCCGTGATCTCATACCCACGTTTCAGGACCCGTAGGATCGCATACCCCATCGCCCATTGCACATGACTACTGTCACAGCCAGCGTCTCCCTTCGCCTTCAACGCAGGCAGGTTAGTCTCTAAATCACTGATGATTGCGCACTTCTCTGTCATGTCTCACCCCCTTTTCGGTTCACACATACGCGGAGCAAGTGTACTCCAGACAGCGTCGAGCTATTGATGCTCAGCTAACTTGAATATATCCAGTGCCCATGCGTCTCAACGCTATTTTTTCGAGCTGAGGCTCTCGGAGAATATGTAGTAGACCAACAGCGTCGATTCACTGTCCGAGTAAATCTTGCACACATGGTGAGGAGATAGAGCCTGCATCAGGTTCTGTACTTTTCTGAACACGACTCACATATCGAGAGTGGCATAGTCCGGCATCCCGGCCAACCAGCAAAACTCGTAACATCAATTAATAGCCGCGCCTCCCACATTTTGGGCCCATGCATGCTGGTGCCCCGGAGCAACACCAGGCGCTGGCCTTGCTGTAATCCAAGCCAACTGACAGGACCACTTTAGTGTTTCGGCAGTATTGCTACTAGTTGTCAAAGGCATATGCTGAGCGCAAGCAATGAAAATTACTGAGAAACCAAACGCAAACTTGACATCCTCCGATTTTTCAAGGCACCCCGCTCTAATCCACTTCAAGAACTATGGGACTCTCTGGATGATGTTCTGAAGAAGATCTCTGAGCCCTATCGCTCAAGTCGATTTGAAGAAAACACTAGCGGCGGCATACTACAATCCTCCACATGATGACAGCCCAAACGACGCTGCTAGTTATGCCAACCGGCACACCAAGAAAATATCCAACTCTGCAAGAACAGGAATCTATAACGGTTTGGGCGCTTCGGATAGCGACAGATAGAGACAGACTCTGCGGCATTAAAAAGTCTGCCCTAGCAGGATGGGCTCGTTTCGGTTGGAGCTACGAAACAGCTCACAACCTCAAAAAACTGGCAGAGGATACTGAACACCCTGACTACGACCGTATTTACAAAAAGAACAAGTTTTTGCTATCCATCCGACCCGATGACTGGGTCGTGTTAATTAATACTCCTAGTTATGGCATGTGCATGGCGGCGCCCGTTACCAGAATCAGACCAGATGATGATGCGGTATATGAGTTTGGTTGTGGAAACGAACTAGGTGGTGACTTCCGATCGAAGATACGCATCGATAGTAAGCGCATCCAGGAATTCAACCGTCGAGATGGGCATGTACGGCCTTACACCCAGCGAAACCTATCTCCGCGAGGACGCTTCCAACGAGTTTACTTCAAGAGGGAGTTCTTTGAATCGCTGGAAGATGTAGCCAAAGATGGAACCCCGGTAGCGCCCACTGAGCGTATTCGCCAAGATCTGAATTCAGGGAATGGATTACTGGCTCAAATCACTGCCAAGATCCAGCACGAGCATCCGGGAAAGGAACTGGAACCACTGATTGAGCAAGCGTTCCGAGAATTACCTTGGGTTCACCATGTCGAGAGGAAAAGCGGGGCTAGCGATGTTGGCGCAGATTTGGTTGTACACTTCACGAGCAACGGCCTTGGGGGATTTTTGGCTGGCATCGGAAGCAGCACCCAACAGCTATTGGTACAGATTAAGTCGCACGTTGGTGAAGACGATCAAACCAAGGCAATGACGCAATTGAAGGATGCATTCGAGGACGCACGTCATCAAGATGCTCATGTTGGGATCGTGTTTACCACGGGTATCGCATCCCACGCTCTAAGAGTGAAACTCGAAAACTGGAATCTTGAAGAGGAATTCGGAGTTCACGAAACCCTAGGACCACGCTTCGTCCATCTGATTGATGGACCGAATGTCGCTCGGTTCTTTCTAGGCAATGCTCCTCAATTGATTTAGTCCGCTGGCCGTGACCACACTGTTCTCCTCTGATGACCAGCATTTGAAACGTTGTTAGCCGGCATCTCAGATGCAACCAGCTTCTCTCCATACCTCCTATAGTCTCCCCTTTGCTATGCGAACTTGCTTCTATATGCGCATGACATTCGACAATGGCTATAAGTCATACCAATCCTGAACAAGATATGAGTACCAACGAAGACCCACGACTGAAGGACGCGATCGCGATTGCGAAAAGCCTTCGAGACACGATCGCGGATATACGATCCGCAAACAGCAGCATCAACAACGCAGTCGAAGCGAATAAAGACGACAGTGTGAGTTATGCTCGGGCGTTGGATGCGATTCAGGAAGCCAAAGCGGCCATTGAGCTGACGATGGCAACAATCAGCGAGAATGCCCCAGAAAAACCCGTATTTCCATACGCGGTGACTGCAAAACGCGTTACGGTTCTAAGCGCTCGGGCGGCAACCATTTACCGCGAACGCCGTTCGCGGGATGTGTTATCCCAGTTAGACGAGGAGTTGAGAACGCAAAGAGCAGCCCATGCTAAAGCCCATGCTGAAGCCAAGGCTGCGCATGACAAGATCATCAGCCAAATCCGCGATGCCTTAGGCGATGCTACCGCGACCGGGCTTGGTTCATTTTTTTTGGCAGCCGTCAGGCGGAAAGCAGGCAATGCGCGCCATATGTGGCTGTACTTAGCCCTATCTTGTGGCACGATTGCTTTTATGACTGCCGTTGCTGGGACTTATGCATTCCTCCCTGATACCATCGATCAATTGGGGATCATTGCTCGTCTTTCACTCGTTAGCATCCCGATGTTTGGTACATGGTTTTGTGGATCTCAGTACATCAAGCAAGACAACATACTAGAAGACTATCGATACAAGGGAGTGCTGGCACAATCCATGCACTTTTTCTTGGCGGAACTCAAAGAGCCTGCGGAGCGACAGCAATACTTGAAGGTACTCTTCAATCAACTCATACAAGACCCACTCCGTAAAAAGCATGATGTCCCTTCTCCCTTCAATGACACGCTAAAGACTGTGATGTCGAAAGTCAAGAACCCCTCAAACGGCTCCTAACACCAGCCAGAAATCGATCTTGGGGCCAATCAGTTATCAACAGCTATCTGAAAAAATCACACCTTTCGACCATGCTGTTGCAACCCGGCCTTTTCGCCAATCATGGGTATCACGACCCCACACCCAAAACATCTCTCGTAGCCGCCTTGAGTAGTCCACCGTTAACCCTCGCCGACCATGTAGCCTCTGCGCCTACGCGCGAAACCTGTTGTCGTTGTGCCACCGAAGCGCCTCACGATCCGGCCGCGCCCGATCGTTCTCAGGCAGCGACACTTTCTGGCCATGATGCTGGTAGTAGGCTCGGCCGTTCTCAAATTCCTCGCGCACCTTGTCGCTCACTTCAAACCGAGCATCAGGCGTAATCGTGACGTACCCCGTATCAAACAACCGATGAATGTCGCTACGCAGCAAAAGCCCATTGCGCACATCATGCGTCTGCACATCCTTGTAGGGCCTGATATGCGCGGCATCTAACGCTGGCAGCGTCCGTTCGCCGCTCACCGCACAGCGCCGACCATAGTGATCGGTCACCATCAACCGAAATGCCCCTTGTCCTAGTCTCGGGGTGATGAGTTGCGGCGCCGCGTGCCCTCCAGCCACAATCTCAGGCGCCAGAGACTCTTCCTGTAGCCGCGACTGCACGGCATCCCACACCCTTCGGCCGCTCTCTTCCGCAGTGTCGTACGTCCGGTACGTCATCCAGTTCTGCGCCCACTCCGTCCACGGAATCGGGTTACGAAAGAAGAAGACCTGCGACAACACCCGACACGCAATGATGGGATCCATGCCGTCTCTTCCGCGGCCCCGGCTGAACCGGGCGATGGCCTCACGAAAGGCCTCCACGTCTGGCCGCCCATTCGCCACTCCAAACGCACTCCAGGCCAGTGTTAGCGGGCAATGCGTTTCATGGCAAAAGATGCCGCCGCCCACAATCGCATCCACCGGTTTCCCGACGCGAAACAAAAAGAGCTCACCGGGGTTGAGCGCGCGAAAGCGTTTGGTGGTGGGACTCCAGAAGTTCACTTCCGTGAGATCCGGCTGCGCGCGCAGCGACTGATACCACACGCGGTCGGTCACCGCAATCACGAGCTTTGCTGACATAAGCTGCGCGTCAATCAACCGATCACCCAAGATTCTGGCGCTGTGAGCCGCATGCTGTCAAACGCCGTCGGCCATTAGCGCCAGTGCTCAATACGTCGCGCGCCGCATACCGACGAATTGGATCAGTCAATCTGAGGTTTGTGGGAGCCCATTGCCACCCTCAACGGGCAACGCTCCACACGATCGCTTCAGTCTGTCACGCGATCGTCTTTCCCTGGCGGACCGGACGGGACTCGAACCCGCGACCTCCGGCGTGACAGGCCGGCGTTCTAACCAACTGAACTACCGATCCGAACCAAGGTGCGACACGTATGCGTCGCGGCGCCGATTGTACTGCCAACATCCGATTCCATCGAATTCCAGCGCGCCCACCCGGTGATTCACGCCCTGCGTGCCCACCGATACCAACTCCCGCAGCCACACCCGTTTGAACTTATCCACCCGCGAGCCGTCTACAGACTGATTGATTGTGTTTGAGTCTGAGACATGCCTACGTCATTCCACCGCACTGCGCGACTATTCCGTCTCCTGACGATCGCTCTTTGCGCGAGCGCCGCCACCTTGGCGCTCGCGCACCGATCGGCGGACGCCGGTTATGTACCCACAGCGTGCCTTGACGTCGCTCGCACCTCCGATGGGCGCGTATTTCGAAACGAGGCGCAAAACCCCGACTGCTGGAACAACGTGTTGGCAGCCGTTCACCAAGCGCGCGTTGATGGCGACATCCCACGCACCGCCAAAGGCCGCACCATCATCGCCGATACCTTTGTCGACTTCTCGTCCGACGTCGCGGTGTTTGAGCGAATCGCACGTGGCGCGAGAATGCCCGGCGGCGGCTACCGATACGTTCTGGATGAGCGTAACTGGCGGTTTCCCACCAGCGACAGGGCGCACGGCGAGTACGTACTGCGCGCTTGGGAATCCTCCTCCGTGCCGCAGCTTCAACCGCAAGCCCTCGTGCAAGCGCGAATCGTCCTCGACGACGAGGGCGAGGACATCGAGTTTCTCGATTTCCCGGCGCGCGACATTCTTGAGGCGTGGGCCACAGCCATTCGCACCAATCCGTTGTACTCCGACCCTGATCAACGCGCCAACCGCACGCTCATCCTGAGTTTGTCGTACGTCTTCCCCTTGCGCGTTCACCACGAACTGCAGTATCTGCAAAATGTCTCACGCGTCCGGCAACTCACCTTCAGCGGCGCCGAGTTTGACTTCTTCACGGTGGCAACGCTAGCCAATTTCCCGCTGCGCTCACGCATCGAAACGAACTACTCACTCATCCCCAATCTCAGCGGCGAGAGTCTCACGTCCCGATCTCGGGATCGGTTGCAAAATTCAGACAGCGAAGGCATCAAATTCCATGGCCGAAGCGATAAGTCGCTCCTGATTCACCAGCAGGTGGACGACTATCTGTCATCACTCCCCCAAGAACAGCTGGAAGCTCTTGCAAGACTACCCGCCGGGTCATCTCAAAACTGGCGCAAAGTGCTTCAAAACGTTGATCCCGGGTTGGCAGATCTCCTGACCGACCTCAACTCGTTAGAAATCCACGAGTCCTCAGCCAACGGCCCGGGGCTTCGACTTCAATCCGTGCTCGCGTACTTGTCACAAATGGTGATTGATGCGCGCTCAAACTCGATCTTGTTTACCTCGCACCTCAACCGCGAAGGCACCGATCGTTACTGGGGATCATCGTGTTCACTCGTCAGAGATGCCTGCCTCTATGTGCCGTACCTGGATGGCTCACCGCCCGGCACCAGCTTTGCGGCGCCGCGGGTGGCCGCGGTCTTGGATCACATCTGGCTGCTGTGGCCCGATCTCTCCAAACAACAGCTCCTGTCGGTTGTCTACGGATGCACGCAGGATCTGGGAGAAGCCGGCGTGGATGCCGTCTATGGCCGCGGCCTGCTCTCCTTCGATGACCGCACCGGCCGCTGCTTGCTGTCTCCCACGGGGACGCTTCGCGACCGGGGATCACGGATTGCCACATCTGGCGGCCTCAATCTGCCGGGCCGGCTCACCACGTCCTACCGGGCGTATGACGATGCGGGACGCGACTTTACGTACACCGCAGCCCGGGTCACGCGGGCGAAACCCATGCCGAGTCACACCAATCACGCGTTATCGCTGGCGGCCACCACCCACGTCGCCACCTGGGTGGGCGCGTCTGAGACCCACGCCGCGCTGTGGCGCGAACGGACGATGCGTCGTCATGGCCTGATCCGCTACGGCGTCATCTATGAACCCGAGCACCTGCTGGGCATCAACGGCACCGAATCTTTCCAACTCCAAGACGGGTACAGCGGCTTTGTGGATGTTGGCTGGGATATTCCCGTCGTCAGCGCAGTTCGCTTCAACGCCGGCATCCATCTGTCCGCAGGAAACGCCTCCGGGGTGGAAGGCGGCATCGTGCGTCAACTCTCGCTTTACCGCTACCGCACTCATGTGGGTTTGTCCATCGAACCGCACGCGCGATCTGATGGTCCCCAAGCTACGTTCCAAGCGGTGGCGAGCTGTGACTCTGGGGCGTCGGGGGCGCTTCAACTCACCGGCTTCCGGTCCGACATCGAGGGTGAAAACACCTGCGACATGACACTGTCCGCCGACATCCGGTTCTAAAGCCAAACGGTCAACCCGCACCGGGGCGCGCCTAGCGTGTCCCGGCGCGGGTTTCTGCTTTTCTCGCAACATGAAGATCGCGTCTCATTCCATCATGATGAGGGGTGCATTGACCTGAGCCTCATCGCGTCACCGAGTCACCGTTGTTGAGACTTGACGACCTCCCCGAATGAACCGAGCGCCTCCTGTACTGGTCAAAAGAGCTAGGAGGTTTTCTGTATGTCCGTTTCGTCTTACAAGCGTCCCCTTTCCCCTCTCGTCACGATTGGACGTAGCGCGCTCGTTCTCTTCGCCATTCTCGCTCTGGTGAGTTGTGGGGGTGGTGGCGGTAGCCCAGCGCCGCCAGATCCACCGCCTGGAGGCTCACCTCCCATCACCACGCCAACACCGCCTGATCCGCCACCTGCGCCACCTGCTCCACCGTCTCCTCCTGACCCGCCACCGGTTGTCACTCCGCCTGACCCACCGTCTCCTCCTGACCCGCCACCGGTTGTCACTCCGCCTGACCCACCGTCTCCGCCTGACCCGCCACCGGTTGTCACTCCGCCTGACCCACCGTCTCCGCCTGATCCGCCACCGGTTGTGACTCCGCCTGATCCACCGCCTCAGCCGACGAACATGCCACCTGGTGCGCTTGTTCCCGCTCCGGCATCGTTTGATTGCGCGTTGGATGCCACCGCGGCTGATGGCACCGTGTACGCCGTCGATGCCAGACACGAACCCTGCGTTCAACATCTGCGCCGCGCGCTTCATGACGCGCTCGCCACCAGCCAGATCCCAGACGGCTCCAAAGGACGGACGATCTTGCTCGACATCTTCTGGGACTTCAATGAAAACCCAGAGGCGTCACAAGGCTTTCGCGATGGCTCGCACTTCAGCGCCACCAACGGCGTGCCTTATACCACGGATGGCACCTGGCCGGTCCCGATCGGCACACGCATTCACGGCCGCAATATCCTGAACGAATGGCGCAGAACCACGCCAGACGGGATTGAGCCACAAGCGTGGGTCGGTCCGCGGTACCAATTCATCGGCAGTGGCGCGCTGTATAGCAACTTCACGTTTCGGGCGTCAGATGCTGCCGAAGCGTGGAAAGCCGCCGTCGCAGATAACCCCCTCTTCACCAATGAACTTCAAGCAGAAAACCTCATAGCGGTCTTGAACTACTCACAAGAGCTCTCCGCTCAATTCGCGTGGGAACTCCAAGACGAACGCGACAACGCTCAAGCGCGAGGCTGGACGGTGGGCGATCAGACATTTGATTTCTTGCTAGTGGCAGCCGCTGGGAACGGCCGCCGCACCGGCCTGCCGACCAGTGCCGTGGGGATCCCCTCAATCAGGCCACAACAGCTCTCGTTCGAGAGCCGATCCGACCTGCGCTCAAACAACAATGGGGCGCTACGCACCCACTACCCCACCGGCCAGATCAACGACCCAGAGGGCTCAGTCATTCTGGACGAGGAAGTGGACAACTACTTAGTGGGGTTGAGTTCAGAGGTCTTGCAGCAGATTGCCGACCTCGATGACCCCGAGCCGCCTGACCTCGATAACTGCGTCAACTTCTTTGCCTGCATCGGACTGCGCAAAACAGGCGTGTTTAACTTCGACTCCATCCTCACGGGCCTGAGTACGTCATTACGCCAGAAGTTGTCGGAAGTGCACGAGCAAACGATCTTGGTGGAAACCGTTGGGGATGCCGAGGAAAGCGTCTTGAAGTTCTTGGCGCGCTTGATCCTGCTGTCTCGCTCCAATGATTTGGTCTACGTCTCGCACCTCAACGAAGACGGGGATGATCGCAGCTTCGCGCATGCGTGTTCGGTCGCGCGCATCTCGTGTCTGTTTCTGCAGTACTCAGACTCAACGGGCCGCGCCGGCACCAGCCAGGCCACCGCTCGCTTAACGCCGATCATTGACAGCATCTGGCTGCTGTGGCCCAGCCTCAGCAAAGCCCAACTGCTGTCGGTGCTCTTTGGCTGCACCGAAGATCGGGGCGAAGCGGGCATTGACCGCATTTACGGCCAAGGGGTGTTGACCTTAAACCCGCAGACGGATCGATGCATCTTCTCACCCACCGGGGGTCTGCGCGACCCGCGCACCGGATCAACAGCCAGCGGCGCGCTTCGCATCCCTGGTGTGGCCGAGACGGCGTACACCGCGATTGACGATGTGGGACGCGACTTTTCCTACGCGGCTGTCTCGACAGACCTCAACCAAACGTTCTCGCCCACGACATCGATTGCGGTGGCGCTACATAACGGTGATCGCACGCTGTGGACATTGGGGGCCTCGGATCGTCACTGGTCGTTGTGGGCATCCAGCGCGATTGCACGCCATCTGTGGATCCAGTACGGCATGACATTTGAGCCTGAGGGTCTGATGGGGGCACGCGGCACCGAATCGTTTGTGCTCGCCGATGGCCGCAGCGCCTTTGCGGCGCTCACGTGGGCGAAGTCACTCACCGAATCTGTCAATGTGAGCGCGTACGTGCGCGTGGTGCATGGCACCGCCTATGGGAACGGCTACGGTCTGGTGCGCCGGCTGGACTTGGATCAAGAAGTGGCGGGACTGTCGCTGAATATCGAACCCAGCCACCTACAAACGCAGGGACGTCAAATGGGACTGTATCTGTCAGCCACCTGCGATAGCGGCACCAGCGGGCAGCTGGAATTGGTCAGCGCTGAGAGTGCGCTCAAAGGGGTGACGCGGTGCAACACGTCGGTGGCTGCGCGGATGAGGTTCTAAGGATCAGAGATGTTGCGGCCGCAGCGATCACATCGATCGCGACTCGCTATTGCTTGGGTTCGTCACAACCCATACGATTACGCGCGAGGGTTAGCTGAATCTAATCAGCTGGATCAATGTTAGCCACGTAGTACCCCAAGCGAATTTGAGCAGCCGCTTTCGACACCTCGCACATCCCGGCAATCCCGTTGGCGACGTTCAAAGATGAGAGACCAGCCGCGATCTTCAGAATCCTGCGTGGCATCAAGATGGAGGCTGCCAAGCTATTTGCCTGCCACTCATCTTTGCCACTCATATCTTCACTACGTAGCATCAGGTTCTCCTTTATGCCATCGCCGATTTTCTCTCGGTGCAAGATGAAGTGGGCAAGCTCGTGAGCGAGCGTGAAACGCTGCCGCACCGGGGCATGTGTGCTATTCACTGTCACGATATAGCGCTCGCCATTACGGTCCTTCTCTATCGAGCCTGATAAGCGGTCATCAAGATTCTTCGCAATCACTTTGATCTCTACACCGCTCAGCCGGCCGATCTTCTTGATCAGTGCAACAATGCGCACAGGTTGATGCGGAAGACCTGCTTGCGCCTCTTCAATCGCTTGAAGGATGTCCGAACGAACGCTGCCACGCGACGACCCCAATACCCAATCTCCCCAAGATTTTTCGAGGTAACGGGATTCCTCCTGGCTCATGTCTGGATCTCCACTTCGGACGTGCGGTCTACCACTTCGCCCGCAATGTCTGATGCATCTGTTTCATTCTTCATTTGTTCCTCTACCGCTGCAACCCGCGTCGATAACTGGGAAGTATCTTGCACTGCTCGGAGAAATGCCATCGCAACAAACGCTGTCAATGCAGCCACGCATACTGCGGCTAACCCAGACAGTGCAGCAGCTGCAAACAGCGCGCGATCAGTGATTTCACCCCAATTGACGCCAGTCGATGTTGACGCGGCATAGACCACGACCCCACATGCGAACATGGCCATAACCACTAAGCTGCCTAGAGCAAGACTCGTCCAATTTGGCGTCTGTTTCTTTGCGTTGGTGGTCATTTGCTGGTAACCATGTGACGCTCCAACGAGACGAGGGTTAGCACGAGACAATTGCCACCACAAGCGGCTAGTGGCGCGGTAATATCTAAGCCCTTGCGTCGTGAGGCATTCCATCTGCTGACGCTATTTCGACCGCCATTCCGGCGAAACGTTCCTATCTTCACCGGCCGTCAGCCTGCTAGCGAATCAACCACTCCGGAATGGCAATACGATACTTTTCCACACACTAAAACAGTCACGATGAGAGGTCGACCAAGAGCACCAACGTGTGATTCTATCGCCACTCTACACTTGGATTCTTGAGCGACATCACGAAAACTATCTCGATATCATGCTGCTGTAGACGGGCGCGTGGTGCTATGTGAACTCAGTGGCATCACCACTAAGGAGAGCCGTTTCGTCACCTATCCCGCCAATCGCATCCACCAGCGCGTGCTGTCCTCGATTCAACACAAGCATTGCGCTCTTTTGTCGCAGTGCCGGCGGTGTCAGTCATTGGCCGAGTGCTGCCGAGTAGAGAAAGCAGGCTCCGCTGATGCGGAGCCTGCTTTCTAACAGAACCGCTACTGTTCGGCGATCGCGTCCTTCGATTTGCCGAAGTCGAGCTTAAACAGCAAGTACAGGAACAAGCCAACGCCCGCTGCAAACACGATGTCTCCAGGGACCCGCATCCACACCAAGAACTCCATCCACTCTGAGCGCATCAATGAGGCATCCCGAGCAAACCAGTAGCCTTGGTCATACGACACGACGGCCTGGGTGAGGCCTTGCGGCAAGATGGATCCGAAGACCATCATTGCCAGCCCAATGTTGAGCAGCCAAAACACCCATGTGAACTGACGATCTGACCACAGGCTCTCGACGTGCTTCAACCCACGGCGACAGAACAGCATCAAACCCAGTCCCAGCATGCCATAGACCCCAAACAGAGCCGCATGACCGTGCGCAGGTGTCGTCATCAGTCCTTGGACGTAGTACAGCGACAGCGGTGGGTTGATCAGGAATCCCAAGACTCCTGCGCCCAAGAGGTTCCAAAACGCCACGGCCAGGAAGAACATCAACGGCACGTGATATCGCTTGACCCATGGCGATTGTCGTTCGACGCGCCAATGGTCGTGAGCCTCAAACGCAATCAACGCCAACGGCACCACCTCAAGCGCAGAGAACATCGCTCCAATGGCTAACACGCCTTCTTGAGTCCCCGTGAAGTACAGGTGGTGGAACGTGCCGAGCACGCCCCCGCCCAAGAAGATCATGGCCGAGAACATCACATAGATGCCAGCGGTCTTTGCGCGCAGCAATCCCATGTGCACAAAAATCCATGCGATCCATGCCGTGGCAAAAACCTCAAACACGCCTTCGACCCACAGGTGGACCACCCACCAGCGCCAGTACTCCGCAATCGAAAGATTGGTGTGGTTGTCGTAGAACATACCCGTACCAAACAGGCCAGCAATCGCGACCGATGAGAACAAAAGCAGATACAGCAGATGCTTGTCTTCACGGTTTTGCTGAATCGCAGGCCAGATGCACCGCGTCATCATGACGCCCCACAAAATCAATCCCACAAAAATCAGGATCTGCCAGAAACGCCCTAAGTCCAAAAACTCATAGCCTTGGTGACCGAACCAAAACACTGTGTCTGGGTCCGTGATCCATCCGTTGATCGCGGCCATTTGCCCCGCCAAAGCACCAACCGTGGCAATGATGAGTGCGACGAACAGAAAGTTCACCAGATGGTGTTGACCTTTGGGCTCTGTGCCGGAGATCAATGGAGCCGCATAGAGACCAGCTCCCAACCACGCCACTGCAATCCAAAGCACAGAGAGCTGCACGTGCCACGTTCGCGCGAGTGAATATGGGAAGAAGTCAGACAGCTGGATGCCGTAGAACTCTTGACCTTCAACCGCGTAGTGCGCGGTAATGATCCCCACGCTCATCTGGGTCGCAAGAAGAAGAAGCACAATCCAGATGTACTTGTGGACCGCCCGCATCGATCGGGTCGGTTCGCTCTTCTCGATCGGGTTTTCCGCGGGCGCGCCGCCGACGGGTTCCAGATCAACTTCCCACTCTGTGCGTTCACGGTTAAAGAACCATGCCAAGACGCCGATACCAGCGATCAAGAACACCACGGACAAGAAGGTCCACACAAACGCATAGCCCGTCGGCTTGTTACCGACCAGCGGCTCGTGCGGCCAGTTATTGGTGTAGGTAGTGTCATCTTCATCCGGGCGCAACGTCGCCGCGGCCCAAGATGACCACCACCAGTACGATACGAGTGCCCGGATGTCTTCATCCGGGTCATCACCCAGCGGTGAGTTTTGCAGAGCGATCTGCTCACGAAGCACGATGTATTCGTCGCTATCACCAGTCCCACCGAGGAGCGGCGTGTAGTACTGAAGGATGGTCCGGATGGCTCTCGCGCGCTCACGGGAGATCGCGATGTCACCGGTCTCAGCATCGTAGGTGTTTTGACGGATTTCTGCTGCATACGACGCAATCAGCCCCGCGCGTCGTTCCTTCGAGACTCCATCGAGCCCACGTGATCCAGCGCGTCGATCCAACGTCGCCAACGATTCGCGGTGAAGCACATCAGCGGTCCAGTCCGGCGCGAGATAGGCGCCGTGTCCCCAAATGGAACCAAACTGCATGCCACCGAGGCGCGCCCAAACTTCTTGGCCGCGGTGGATATCACCTTTGGTGAAGACAACGTGGTTGCCGGGTGCCACCACCCGTTCCGGAATGGGTGGCGCGACATCCGACAGACGGCCGCCTATGTACAGCAGGATGCCGAAGGAGATCACCAGCGTCGTAGCGAAGATTCCCCACAGACGAGGAATTGTGAAAAGTTCGCGGTAGTTCACGGCACATCGCAACAAGGCATACTCCACACATTATCACTTAGTGCGCAAACACATACACAACTGCCCAACCTAACTACTTGTTTCACCGTTTTGAAACTACCGGAAATTAAAAATACATTAGCTAATACACAGATAGTAACCTTGGCGGGCTCGCGGCTTTAAATTCAACTTTTTCAGGAATAATCTTTCGGTATTTTTCCATCTTCGTGGCACGAGATATAGACAAGACGCAGTCGATCACCTCTTTTTCGCAAATAATGCATTCGAAATTCACCGTCAATGTGGCATCGAAATCCCCTCCATCCATCCTCTGTGTACTGATGCGATCCTTTGCGCGCATTCACTCTGAAGCTATGTTCACTCCGTTCTTTTCTCTCTATCACTCTTTCAATTGTTCTCAGAATCTTAGACGGTAACGATGAATCGTTCTCTGAACAGATACTCACACAGCTTTCTCGAAAGCTAGAGTCCAAAGAAGGGAAGTCATCACGGCCAGATAGTGGAAAAGTAAATGGGATATTATTAGATTGAATCCGCGAAAGAAATAGCGCCAAATTAACTTCTTCATCGGAAGCTGCTCTAGACAGTATTAGTTCCGGGTTAAAAGTCATAAGGGCTTCTGAAACGCTATCGCAGACATTAATCGCAATATCCTTAATCTCACTCGGAAACTCTATAGACAACCAGTTTCCATCGGCAGGCTGTACTTCAATAATCTTAGACGTCACAAAGTAACTCCCCACAGCTGAAGTCGGCAAAAGCATCATGTGTTGAATAAACAGATCTTTCAGACTATTGCTGACCAGCGCTAAGACTATCATACAACGTTCAGTCTCCACTGTTAGCTCATCCGACTCGTGCACCTTTGCCGGTTGTGGGCGTATCACGCTATCTATGGCAAGAACATCTTCTATCTCATAATCAACTTCGAACGTCTGATACCGGCTAAGAAGTTTTTGAATATGACAGTAAACAGTTTGGGAATCAACGTGCGTAATTGAATGACGTTGAAACAACCGTTCTAGGTTATTGAAGTTCGGGTACATATCTGTTTGATGCAACAAAATGTCACTGGACTTATAACTTACATTGATCTTAATGCATGGTTCCGAAATCAAGTTACTTAGCTCAATGATCCTTGTGATATATTTGGAGACAGCCAGTTGTCCGTCTCTAGCGCAAGGAATTGCTACCGCGCTAGCATCAATTGTCAAGTGAATGGCCTTATTTACTTTCTTCATTTAATTTTCGTTCTCTCTTTTTTGCCGCTGCATTCAGCAGATTCCCTGTCTGTGTGGGCCCCTCGTCAAAGAAACCCTTCGGCCATTCAAGAATTGCGCCATACTCATTGATTTCGACATCGGAGAAATTAGAGGTACATGTATGTTCGGATTTCTCAACAAAGTAAACCTTCGTAAGATCATGCAGTTCGCTTTTATGCGCCGCGGCGGCTATTCTATATCGTATGCGTTCAACAAAACACTCGCTGTGTGTTTCGATTATGCATTGCTTGTTGCATAAAGTCATTGAGATAAAAAAGTCACTTAACAGTGATTGAACTTTCGGGTGGAGGTGCAACTCTGGCTGCTCAATTATCAACGTAGAGTTCTCCTTAGCTAACAAGCACATCACCAGAATCGGCAAGACTTGGCTTACACCAACTCCAACGCTGGTAAGGTCGTGAGCAGCGCCGACTGTGTCCTCAACAGTGATCTGATATCCAAGCTGGCCTCTATCCTGACTGCTGACAGACGTTGCGAGACCTAGATACTCCGCCCAGTCTTGAACGGCAGCAGTCAAAGTTGAGCGAGTTGTTTTCTTTTTTATTTCGGGGCAATTGAAATTGGAAGATTCTATGTAGCTAATTTTCTTATTTTTGTGAATTTCAAGTATAAAGGCTGTATGCTCACCCCGCAAGCCAATGTCATTAGGATCTGCCACCGAGGGACGCGGGTACACAAGCTTTGGAGTGTCTCTTAAGGGTCCTAGGTACTTCACACTTAGTGCGAAATAGTCATCCAGGTAATCACTTGCCGCGTCGAGCAGGTTTGGAAGCCCAACGCTTTTCGCTGCATCAGAATCACTTTGTCCGCTAGATTGGCGCGACTGACGTATTGCCTTAAGCACAGCTTCAGTAAGGATTGTTCGCTTGGATGGAGGGTTTTCTAGAGATTTTGAAAGCTTCTCTCTGTCTGTTGGGGAGAGAGTGGCCAGCGCGCGAACATAACGGCGCAATGTAATTTTGGCGCCGCCACTCCCTCTGGCTTTAGTGGGCGTAGCTTTACTTATGAGCGTTTCTAAATCGACAATTTCCGCGAGTTGCTCGTTTACGAGTCTCACAACCTCTTCAGGAAGCTCACTATGATTAGTAGATATATAGAAGCCATGCGAGAAATATTCTTTTGAGTAAAGAGCGCCGACAATTTCATCCGCCTCTTCGACAGCTGGATCAATATTACAGACAAGATGTCTCGGAAGAAAATGCCTTCTTTCGCAGTGAGAGATTTTTGCAGATAAGAACTCTTCTTTCACTTCTTTTAAACTACTTTCATCTAACTCCACCTTATAATGCGCCCGTCGTTCCATGGTTTCCACATCGCTTAGTTCCCTATCTTGGGAGCGAGTAACAGTCATCTGTGCTGATCCCTTCGTTCCTGTATTTTCTGTGTTACATGAAAGCGATGTGGAACGGAGTTGAGGTTGAATCTGTGATAATTCATGCATGGCATCGCTTCCCTTATCATCAAACGATACCTGAAACGTGACTGCCTCTATCCTGCGCTCAGATCGCACTCTGCCGATATGTCGAAATGTGCGATAGGGACGGAAGTCATCAACTTCTATACCTCGGCGAGGTATGCAAGTTCCACCAATGAATATGGCATCTGAGTCTCCAAAGTCTGATTTTAAAGTTCGAAATTGACCTAAACTTGTCAGCGTCCCGTTTAGCACGACTGATTGCGAGCCTATCTTGCGAGCTAACGTCTGGGCGATAACCAGCATTGACTGTATAAATGTGCTTTTTCCGCTACTATTTGCGCCAGCAAAGATTGTCAGTGGCGCAAGTTCAAGTTCCGTCTCTTCCCTTATGGACTTGAAATTGCGGATTTTCCAGCTACTGATCATGATTGTGAGTTTACTGCACAAGAAGACGTACATGATACATCATGGATGCTATCTGTAACCTGAGTGTGATCGTCTTTCTGGCCATTGGAACGTGCATCCTTTGGTGTTGGCTAACTTAACATTGCATCCTCGGGTTCTGTTGAACACTTCGCTGCATCTGACATCAAAATGGATGACTGAATGCTCGTCTTTGAGCCCTCTAATCGCGCATGGCCGCGCGTGGCTGGTCCCATACTTGGACACTCGGCGGCGACAAGTGAACTTTGCCTGTTGATGCCGGGAGGCACACCGCGACTCTCCTTTGTGAAATTTCCAGTTGTAGATGACTCGTCGAATCCTTCAGTAAAGCACCATATTCGCTGATAGGAAAAGGATGCGTCCACATTCTCCCAGTTATTGGAACGTACCTGCTCTGATATCGGTACATCGGTTCCGGTCGTCACAATCGAGAATTCCATCTGTTGCACTTACGTTCCCATGCCTGACATCTTTCATGTTCACCTATTTTCTTGCCTGAGTATGCCTGCAACTTGCGAACGAAATAGGAGTGCTCACAGACTTGAAGGGCAGGCGGCCCGTAGGCAGCTACGCCTAGCGAATTTGCACCTTAGGTGGCAACCGCGCGAATTGAGATGAACACCTGAGATGCGTTTTAGCGCTTTTGACCAAAATGAACTGCTAGCCGTGATAACTCATGACGGCCTTGAGATCCGTTCGATTACATTCAACAGCTGCGCCCTGATCTCTTTCGCGCTCGCCGCCAGATCCACCGTCGCAAACCGAAACTCATGCCCTTGAATCACCACTGCCTCGTTCCACATCTCACCCACAGCCGGATGCAGCAATAAACCGGAGGTCTTCCATGACACTAGGTCGTTCTCTCGCTCCTGAGATCTCACATATGCGTATATCTGATACAGGTACGAGCTTCGCAGTGTTTTCTCCCGATGCCAGCCACGCGTCACCGCCTCGTTGAACTTGGTATCAATCACCACCCTTCTATCAGACGCTGGATGCTCCAACTCCATATCGACAACCATCGATGGAAGAATTCGATCGATGCCTTGGGTCTCAGTCGCTCGCTGCCAGAACAAAGGTTTGCTCGACTTCACCTGCCATCCTTGCGGCGAAAGCACCACCCGGTAAAACCCAGCAACCGCCTGTTCAAACAGTCGTCGTAACCACGCATCATCACGGGACGGCAATCCCAGCGACATCGTTCCCGCAGCCTCTGTGGGTAAGGCAAGATCAAACGCGAGTTGAGCCACGGACACCATGGGGCGATCGTTGGCATCATGCCGGCCATATCTCTCATTCGTGATCGCACGGCGATCGGGACAGGATCCTGTCACCCCCATCCTCTTTAGTCTGAGTGCATGGGTCCTGCAGCGGTGGGCCAAGTCACTCCGGCGCACGCGCGCAGCAATCGACTCAAGCGCTGACCGTACGTACCGGTTCCTCGGCGTATTGAGCGTCAACTCATTGAATTGACACGCCACCCGCCCCCGCGCTAACAACTGATGCGTCTCAGTCGTGAGCAGATCGATCCGGCCACGCACCCGACCGAGATGGGCTTCCTTAAGGTGATGTCCAAAACTCAAGTTGTGCCGTAGCCGTTGCTCCACGTGATAGCAGAGCATCTCAGCGACGAGGTCAGGAATATCGTCTGGGTTGTCCTCGATCGAGACTGCACCTCGATCAAGCGTTCGAAAGAGCTTCGATGCGTACAGCAACAACAACCAGATGTTACGCATCGGAATACGTGTGTGCTGACCGCGACCTTCCTCAGACACCGCCGTGTGATCAGATACGGACGGCGTCAAGCTCACAGATCCTTCAGAAGGTGTTTCTGTTGCTCCTGTGCTTTCTCTCGGTCATCAAACCAGTACTCTTCCAAGAGCGGCCCGATCTCCATTTCGACGACCTGACGAAACCACTCGTGAGCGTCACCGATCGCCTGTCCTATCCCAGGAGTCACGTAGCTGTGCCCAACTTGAAACTGTGATCCCAAACTCTTATCGTTGGCTATGACATGGTTTAAGGCCAAAACACGCTTTTCAATGTCACGCAGAACATCAGTGTCAATCCCTGCGGTTTCATGCACCCAATCCCGCCACGGTTTGCCGAGCGTTGGTTGAAGACTGACGAATGCGAAGCGACGCCGTAACGCGAGATCCACAAGTGCCAGCGATCGATCCGCCACATTCATCGTCCCAATCACATGCAGGTTTGGCGGAAGATAGACCGGCTGGTCGTTGTCGCCTTGGTATGACAGCTCAAGCGCCTCAGAAGGATGCCGCTTATCCGCTTCAAGAAGCGTCAGCATCTCTCCAAAGATCTGGGCGGGTATCCCGCGGTTAATCTCTTCGATTACCACAACGTAGTCGGATTGTTGATCGCTGCTCGCCGCACCGATGGCTTCCATGAACGGGCCATCAACAAGAGTGAGCTTCCCATCGCCCGATGGTCTCCATCCGCGAATGAAGTCCTCGTATGACATGTTGGGGTGAAACTGCACCGCCTTCACCCTGTTGTCATTTCGTTCCCCAACGAGTGCGTACGCCATGCGTCTTGCCAGCCACGTCTTACCTGTTCCTGGTGGACCTTGAAGAACGAGGTTCTTCTTCGCCCGAAACCGCCGGAGAATCGTTTCCAGCTTTTCTCGATCGATAAAGCATCCGTCGTTGAGTATGTCATCGACGGAATAGGGCTCAAACGCATCGCTCATATCGCGGTCGTCTGCATCCGCAGCTGCAGCGCGGGCGCTTGACTTCTTGTCTTCCTTGTCGGAGAGCCACGCCGCTAACGAAAGGTGTGGAAACGATTGAACCAAGGATTGCTGGGCTTTAAAATGTGGCAAAAGGTCATCGCGCAAGACTAGGTAGTCCTCCGCGCTACAACACTTTTTTGGCCCGCTTACGCCGATTCTGAACCCTAGTGTGTTCATGAGGTATTTGCGGCTTGCTGCGTCAAGCGTTGGGAACTGAAACGGACGACTCCAGTACAACCCCATGGTGAGGTTCCACTTGACGTTACGTTGTAGCAATGCCGAGTTATAAGCCGATACAAACGCTTCGCGTGCGCTCTCATTACCATCCGCAAACGATATGGCCTGAGCAAACACTTCCCACAGAGTGTCGATATCGTCAGGTTGTCGTTCGTATTGAGAGGCGAAGAACCACGTTTTCTGGTTGTGAAGAAGAGGAATCCCGTCGAACGAGCTCGGAACAGGTTGAGTCACGCCCAATATCGTCGCTAACTCGCCAGCAATGATCTTCCGATTCGCTTCGTTGACCCACCGGTTCATCGTGCCTAGGACCGTAAATGGACAAATATCAGTCAACGGGGCGAACGAACCTTTGACGGGCTGATCATTAAAAGGAGACAGTCCCTCAACCCTGGCGGCTAATTCGTTAATCTGCGAGACAAGCTCCCGACGGCGGTACCGAAAAGAAAGGAGTTTGGTCGCGATGTCTTCGTAAAAAGAGATCCACAATAGCCGGCCGTCCTCCTCCGGTGAACTGTCGTGGTGTCCGCTGGCAACGTCTTCTTGCTGCCCCGTCCTGCTATGCTGAGTGCCCTCAAATTCTGATGTCATGCCACCTCATTCCCGGTCTCACGCCCCATCGAAGCGCAAGACCTTGCCGGCGCTAGCCTCTGTAAGAGATTATTGCACAACCAGCGATTTCGCGGTTTCCAGTCTGAAAGGCAACGGCCGTGTTCTCAGCAACGGTCCTGATCCCAACCATAAAGGAGTACATAAATAAAGAAGGCTACCGCCAACCTTGAAAATC
The DNA here is from genome assembly GCA_965209235.1 of Gammaproteobacteria bacterium. Classification (GTDB taxonomy): domain Bacteria; phylum Pseudomonadota; class Gammaproteobacteria. The sequence goes on from OZ242382.1 coordinate 401,482, forward strand.
GATGATAGCATCAGCTTCGATTTGATAACGTTCAGTTGCTACATCATGATTGGCACGAATCAGGGAGATCGGTTGTTCGGTCCGAGACTTGAGTGAGATTGACTTCCTATCAGTCGAGCGCAAGATCATCTGAGTACTACTCCACGCTCGATCATCCCTTCAGGATGTTCTCAACAAGACGGTACACGGTCGTGCAACCCTGATCACGCGGCCAATCTTGACATGGCGGATTGTCTCTCTCCTTCGCATGTCGAATCGCGCGCTCGACTCGTTCAGGGGTGAATTTCTTTAGGTCAAGACTTTTACGGTAAGCCGGGAGGTGCCGCTTGAGGGACTTGGCGCAGTCGCTCTTTGATGCGTTACTCTTCCCGTCTTCAAAGTGTAGAAGCAGCCAGTATTCGAATTGAGGGTTGCTGAGTGCAAACCTGAAGTTTGGTTGTCGCTGAGCCCACTCCCATAGCGGTTTTAGTAGCTTGTCATCCCGCCTGTCCATATCAATGACGACCCAAGCTTCATCCAACTTGTTTAACTTGATTTTCGCTAAGTGGTTTCTCATGTCTTCCAACACGTTTTTGGAGCGCTCGCATGATTACGATTCACAATATTGATGGTCCCCGCACCCGAATGGCGTTTCAACGCGTCAAAGTACTGAGGTTCCGTGACTTTCCCTTCGGTCGCGATTACAAAGACTTTGGCATAGCTTCGTGTTCCAGCAGACCTTGACAGTCGCCGGCGCATCCGATGTCTGGTCGTCATCAGTCATCACTTTCCGTCATCTTCAGCGGCCTCGATCTTCGGCGCTCGCTTCCCACTAATAACTTGGGAACTCCGCCCAATCGGCCCTCCAGATAGCTCTTACGGACATCCTTATCGTATCGCACATCCTTGTAATCACTGAAAGGGACGAGCTTCGACGCCCCTTCTGCATCACGCTGAGCGACCCACATCTCGTCTCGTCGAAAAAGCTGCTGATCCATCAGCGTCACATCATGCGTGGTCATCAGCAGCTGCGCCCTCGTGTCAGATGAGCAACAGCCGAGATACTCTTCGATCAATCGACGCGTCAGCAAAGTGTGAAGGCTTCGATCCACCTCGTCGATCACATACACCCGTTGAGAGTCAGTCTTCGTTAAGTCAAGAAACGCAGGGAGTAAATGAATGACACGCTGCGTCCCCTCAGATTCCAGCGACATTCCCAAATTCACCTCGATGCCATCTTCACCAGAGTGAAAGGTCGACAACTTCCTAGCCACCAACTCACCATTCCTAAGAATGACCCAGGTCTCGCCGCCCGGCAACCGCGAGACCTTTTTTCCGTGTAGTGCAGCCTTCAGAAATTCCTTTGCCTCGCTGGTTAATTTGAGAGAGTCAAGAGGAACTTCTTCAAAACCCAAACGAGCGATGCCGGTATCAAGTCGCGAGATCAAGTTGTTCGCTGATAACGATAGCGGGTTCTCGTTATCAAAGACACGATCAATTGGGTTGTACCGTGCATGCGGTGTGACCAGTGTCAGTGAGCGCTCAAACCACTTATGCACGGGCCGAAACGTCTCTACTCCCTGTGAGATCGAGTTTGAGAGGAAGAGCTGGTTATCACGCGTCCCGGCAAACGCGAAGGCGAGAAACTCACGATTCGGTAGCGACTTATCTATGCTCTTCGCTCCTTTGCTGCGGGTGTAGAGCGTCTTCTCCGTGCTCTTCGCTACAACAACGAGCTGCTCTTCAACGACAGCATCCCCCGTCATAGCGAAGCTGAATTCGTAGATCACCTCATCAATCAGCAATTCGAATGAGAATCGACATGGGCGCTGTGCGCCCTCGGCATTAAGCCGGTATGGTCTCACGGGAATCGCCTCCTCAGGCTCCCACGCACGGGTAACTCGTTGCTGTGCAAAGCGGAGTGCTTCAAAAAAGTTTGATTTCCCTGACGCGTTTCCACCATACAAAGCCGCAATGGGAAGCACTCTCGCGCCGTACTTCCGCGTCTTGGGAACTCTCTCCCCGTGCTGGCGTTCACGCGTCGCAATCATGGAAAACGTCACTGAATCGCGAAATGACATCCAGTTCTCGATCGTGAAACTGAGAAGCATTAATTGGTCCTTAGCACAGGATAATCCGTCCCTAGCTCACTATTATGGCTATTTTTCACTGAATACACGGATGGAGAGAGAAATAATCTCTTTAAGTCCGACGTAGCGCGGTCACGCCGGATCGAGTGAAGCGCGCCCAGCCGACTCATACAGGCGGGACACATCCTTATTGATCGTTACCTCTCTTGTAAAGAACCGGACGCGACTGCTTGATGATGACTTTCTCGCTCACAGCCCTGTTAAGCCATAGCGTGAGTTGAGCTCGGTTGACTTCCAAGGCAGTCGCTAGCCGCTGCGCTGACATGGGTGTTGAGAGTTCTTGCAGGATGATGGGTAAAGCCGCATCATAGACTGATTTTGCGACACCTTGAGTATCGCTTTCCACCGTAGCGACAGCTTGCTCCGAGTCTCCTAATTCAGGTAGTTGATCTGATCGACCCGCAAGGGTCGTCTCAGTAGCACGTGACATGTCAAAAAGACCATTTTCCGCTTGCATAGGCTTGCCACTCAGCCCACCAATTGGGGAGTTAACGTGCTCGAGCGTCTTCTGGCCTCTCGCCGCAACCTCAGTGCCGTCGTCGCAGATCGACGCGTCCAACTGCTTGCGAAAGTCATGCCGATACAGAACTGCTGGATATGGAACCGCACCTAGCGCAAGTAGCTTCTGGTTTCCTGGAGGCACATCTGGCCCCATCCGAACGAAAACCGGCCGCGCATGATCCCGCTTCAGTTCCTCCTCAGCACCGGCCCATGTCCCGCCCTTCTGATACTCCGCACTCACCACCAGTCCGTAATCAGCCATGGCGTAGGTCAGCTTATTTCTGGCCATAGCGGTGCCAACGGTGAATCCCGCGTGTGGGTTGTAAGGAGAGATCAACAGCAAACGTCCATCAGCAATGGCGCGGCGCGCACTTTTCTCAAGGCTCTTCCGTAGTAGCTCTGCCGCAAGAACACCGACGGCGATACCGCCGCTCTCGACGGCGGTTGATATGGCGATTTGGTCAACCCCACGAGCACCACCTGACACGACCGGCATATCACTACGGGCGCACACATCTGCAACCTCACGAGTGAAGTCTGCGCCGGCTTGATCGACGTTTCTGGCACCAACGACTCCCACCCCACCACCTGCGAGTAACGCACGATCACCGACTCCAAACAACAAAGGCGGCGCCTTGTTTCTCAAATGCTTCTTGACGCGGGTGGGATACTCTTTATCTCCGCGGCTGACGATCCATACACCGTTGCGTTGCCATTCTTCAACAGCGAAACCGAGTTGCACGCCCCTCCCTAGTAACGACTCAAGACGCTGCATCTCAATGCCTGATCCCGCAGACACATCCGCCAAGTGCTTTCCCTTAAGCAAGTCGCCTGGACGCATCTTCATTTCCACAAGCCGGTGCACCAGCGAGGAGTAGTCTGTAAGTGTGAGAGGCGATTCGGTCTTGCCTCGCCCCAAAACACCGCACAGCAAAATGATCGCCTTTGTATCCTCAGTGAGCATGTGGTTCACCGTCAAGCCATCGTCGGTGAATTGATGGCTAATGCGAGGGGATACACCACGGGACACCCTGCTTGTCGGAGCAATGCCGAGGCCACAGTTAGGCTCCATCCCGAATTGACAATATCATCAACCAGCAAACACTCCGCTGTCCAGCTCACCCCAGTCACCTCAAACTGACCATCAAGATTCTTCAGCTGCTGTTGGGTATTTTCCATCTCCTTCTGCGGCTTCTTCAGGCGGGTTAGCTCATACGCGGGGGAAGATCAACGCAAACGCGTTCCCGACTGACTCCAGAACCAACGCCTCAGCCGATACCCGCAAAGAGTGTAAACGTCAATCCAGATAGGAATGTCGGCACGTCCAGCGCTAGCCGTGTAAAAACCCTATACAGTGCCAAACAACTTCCGTCACCACTTCCTTAACCCCTGCCACAACTTCCAAAGCAATCGAGTCATAATTACTCCCAACTCTGCTAAGGATCTCGCGTAGATACAAATACACCACGTTTTAAAAAACTCTCTCGTGTACCCCGCCCGCACTGCCGAATATCTGCATTTTCGCTGGACAATGCCGCTGCCAAAATTCCATCAACGAGTAACGTGTCTGATGTTCGCAAGATGATCGCCTCCTGCTGGACTGAAATAATCTGCATGCAACGTATAACAAGCTTCAGGTACTTCCTCCGAATATCGGATAGCAACTTAATGGCTTCTGGCAAACTTTCCGTCAAATTGCACCCGCGTGAGAGAATTCTAAAAACTAGCATGAGTCTCCAATTTTCATCAATAGATTTCGCTTTCAGCCAATCCCCACAGTGGGCTAACTCAGCATGTGATCCGAACCTCGCACGCCATTTCCCAAACGCTCTAATCCGGCGACCAGATCGTTCAGAGAACGTAGCTTTCGAGGAAATCCACCGCCCGAGATGAGGAAAGATATAACTCAACAACTTAGGGTTATCTGCCGATTGCTTGAAAAAACCAACCAACAACGGGTCTGAAGAAATCAAATCACTATCACCCAGCAGGTAATGGCTAAAAATATGTCGGAACAGATCTTTTCTGTTAAGCGAGTTAAAAAACTCTCGAGATGTCGACAGTGAAAAGAACTGTAGTGCTTTCTCAAAGGAGGAGTGAAGAAGGTTCCGTGACCTAATGGTCGGATCATTCCGCTTCAGGTAACTACAAAAAGCGCTTTTCCACAGCCGTGTGTTGTTAAGGGGAAACATCAACGGAATACTATCAGCGGTCCATCTAGCATTAAAGTCTAGAAACCGTTCAAAGTGAGCACCAACCATGGCATGCTCCGGCTCTGTCATGGGGATACTGCTTTGACAACATAGACGCTGTGTCAGCAGCTCCGTCACATCATCAACTCTATCACCAGGTAATTCCCTCCTAACCCAAAGACCAACGCTAACAACTCCCTCTAGAGCAACACCTCTCAGACTGTTTATAGCCAATGTAAAAGGATCATCTATCCCGCCGAATTCATTTCCATTTCGTTGAAGTCTGTCATCCTCGCAAAAAAGACACGTCCTCAGTGCTGCCACTACATTAACTCTACACTTCAGTGAAATGCTTGAATTTCTATTTGTGCACGTAAACAACAGCATCGCAATGGTCCGTTGAGGAGCGATCCAGTCATCATTAGGAAACTTAATCTTACATATTTCACGTTTTTCAGCGCAATGCAAAAGCACATCGTTGCAAATCGCTATCCAAGGCTCAACAGCATCGCGCTTGCCATCTTTCGCGAGCTCCAATATCGCCTGAATAATTGCAGTAACATAGCGAGGTCGGAGAAGTGTGAAGATTTCGCTCACCCAAAAATCCCTTCTCTTGCAAATGGGAAGTACGGACAAGATAAATAGCTTTTGGATGTTCGTAGCTAATCCAGCTGCTCCGTATGTATATGTCAAGATACTTTCAATATCATCAGCCTCAGACCAGCTATTTAGTAATTCTAACACTTGAATATCACTCATCGCCGACAGACTACTTAACGACACCGGACTCAATTCAGAAATATATCCTCCTGCCACCTCTGAGATAATCGTATTTTCGGTCTCGGCATGGCTGCCCAACCTCAATTTCTCCAGTTGTTCAAAATAATTCAGTATACGCCCCCCTAGACGGCTCTTGAATGGAATTAGCTGAAAATAGTGCCGGTCATGTCTACGATCTCGATATATTCTCTGTGTTACTTCAGCCTCATTGTTGCTATTTGATATCCAATCATCGTTCGCGTCCAATATCCAGCTAACTATCGCGTTAACTTCCTGTGCCGCCAAGAACTGCTCCCCAAAGTTGTCGATGGCAATGGATACCAAATCATTAAAATAGCGGTTCATCGTACGGGCAGTGTAATTCACTTGCGATAACACTTCCAATCTTGCGACAGATAAATCCTCCCAAGTCAGACATTCTGAGTACAGAAAGAATCGCAACCGATCGAAGAACCTATAGCTGTGCCGCCTCGTCAACATATCAGCTTGATACCTACCAGCACTTCCACTAGTGAATAAACACCGAACTGAGTACGTTAGAACGCAAAGTAGCACCTCTGCGCAAGATAACGAGTCCTGAACTTCCTCGGTGAAATCCGACTTTCGGACATGGTGAATATCGAAATTATAGCTGGGATCATGATTATTGCTCACCGCGTATAGACGGAGCATCTCTGCGACACATTCGATTGCAACTTCGGCCACCAAAGAAGGATCTTCTTTCGCAAGCTTCAGCACCCCATCCGACAAGATTGCGTTGTACAGGTTGCCGCTGCTGCGCGGCGCGGGGCTCTGGCGACGGAAAAACTCACCATCCACGTCTTGTCGATCATTGTTTGAAACGTCACAAGGTAGAAACTCCAACATGCGTGTCAGAATCCGTGCACTCGTACTTCTAATTGACGAGTCATGGAAAATGTCTCGTTCAAAAAGCTTAGATAGGTGTACGGTACCGAAGTGATTGTTGTCCATGAATCGCTCGATAGTTGGAGAGAATCTTTGAATATCAGATGCACAACCTGATTCGAAGAGTTGGCGCATTACCACCATCATTGCCCGATAATTTAAAACGGGTTGAATTCCTGCGAGGATATCTAGTACCGCTTCCCTTTCACTGCTCAAAGCTCGTTCAAAGTACCTTAGAGGTGCCCATTCTTGACCAATGTTGAACTCGGTATGCTTGTCAGTGCTTAACACTGATTGTGTAAGGAGTTTTTCGTTTTGCCTGTCTTTGAATAGTTCTAGCCATGATGAATGGCGCGCATGTAGAAAAAAGTATGCGCATGCCATCGGTGATTTTTCCATCAATCTAATCAGTATTTGCTGCTGCCGACTAGTGGACTTATCTTCGTTAGATAGTAGTGACTGAATTTCTCTAACTTCTGAAACGTTATCCATGCTTTCAGCAATATTTACCTCGGAATTGATATCATGAGTCATTTGATGATATTGCTGCACGAAATCTTGAACTGACTGATAGTATTTTAGATACCACCGTCGTTTACAAAACTCCTCAATCGCCTTGTCTCCAGTTATCACCGCAATCGTCGAGTGAGTCTTATCATGAAAGTTATCTAACGTACTTACAATAAAGCCATCTGGGAATTCAGATCTGTTCTTCTTATTTTGAAATGGTGCCATCTTTTCGAAGTACCAATCGAAAACAATCTTCGCCGTTCCGTAAGATTTCGGCCTATTAACCCAAAAACTTTGCTGGAATTCCCTCCATTGGTCCTCTAGAGCGGTAGCTACTTTTTCTTCTTCTTCCAGTTCGCGTATTTGCACAACCAGACGATCGTCCATTTCACCTCTTTTTCTCGCTTGATAAGATCTCACCGAGCGCAATTTCTCGGTTGCTTCATTTCGCTGCCTGCACATTGCGAAAATCAGCTCCTTCTCCATCACCGGAGGAATTACTAGCTGCAGAGTATTCTCTTCGCTTGCCAATTGGAGACTATGCAACCATAGATTTTTAAAATTCAGTTTTTTCTTGCTGTGGCGGTCTAGGACGGCTTTTTTTATGTGTTTGTCTAGATCAGGTGGTCGTTCTGGATTTTCGATGAAGACCTGTGTATCTAAAAACACCGTTGTTGGCACGAAATTCGAATCTTGTTGGCGTCTTGATATTAAGTCGTTGCCTTCTACTACACCTGATGCGCGTTTCTCAACCATCTGTTTTTCTTCACCCTCAACACGAATGACGCAATCGTCCGCGACTACGACGTAGGTATGATAGCACCAGAGAAACGGAGAGAGACAAGTAGATCAGACTGATTGCTTTCTTGCCTTGCATTTGTAGATGCTGAACCTTCTTCCTAGAAATCAGCTGTAGCCACCGCTCTACCTTGGCTTTTGATCGAGGCATGTGTATTTGAGTGATCACGCTGTCAACAGGTGGTGTTGTCTTGCCATCAGGCACACCTCCGACCTGCAATGTCGTTGCTGACATCGACGTGCGGAAACTCGGCGGTGTACGCAGATTTGAAATCAAGTCTCGTTCCGCGCTCGATCGCACCCTGGCCCAGTGACTTCACTCCGTCCCCCGCTCATCCGATCGACCTGAATCTGTGTTCCAATCCGCTCTTTCAACGCTGGCACGTGCGAAATAATCCCAATCAGCTTGCCTTCTTGCTCCAACCCAGACAGCGTTTCCAAGGCCATGTCTAATGCATCTTCGTCGAGCGTCCCAAAGCCTTCGTCCAGAAACAGCGAATCGACACGTACATTCCGACTGGCCATTTGAGACAAACCTAACGCCATCGCCAGACTCGCGATAAAGCTCTCACCACCAGACAAGTTCTTCGCGGAGCGCGTCTCGTCCGCTTGGTCTCTATCGATCACGTTGATCTCTAGCGGGTGGGTGGTATCCCGCACCAACAGGTACCGGTCCGTCATCTTCTGCAGTTGAACATTGGCGTGACGGATCATCACTTCAAAGGTCAGTCCCTGCGCAAAGTTGCGGTACTTCTTGCCGTCACTCGACCCGATCAGTTCATGGAGATCCTTCCATCGCCGGCACTCGTGACGCTGTGCATCAATCGCCGCCTGTTGACCCTTGATCCGCTTCTTGGCATCTTCGTTTTCACTCAGTTGATGCTTGATCTGGCCCATCATCTCTTGCAGTTGGCTCAGCGCAACCTGTTGCGCGGTCAGTCGTGGCATCAGGTCTTCCTTCGTCTCCAGTGTGAGTTGCTTGGCGACTTCCGCCGCGAGACGTGCATTTCTGTCGGCACGCTGTGCCCGCAAGTTCGTCTGCCGGTCATCCAGTGCTTGCGCAATTGCCGCTAGGTCCACCCGTTCCTGCTGCAAGAGCCTTGCACTCCTAAACACCTGTTCATCAGAAAACTCCGCAGCGACCAGCGCCTGCACAAACTCGGCACCAAGTGCCTCTAACGTGTTTCCTCTCCGTGTGATCTGCTCTGTGAGCGCACTAATGGCAGCTTGTGCCACCGCCAGCCTTTGTTGTCGTTGATCAACACGCTGCCGCTCCACTGTTTCGAGACGCTCTGCCGTTCCCACAGCATCACGTAAGCTCGCTTCCTCGACACTAGGGTTCTTCGCGCCGTACAAGTCTCGCCGCTCGGATCGTAGGTCCTCCAGCGCCATTTCAAGTTCCGCGAGCCGTTGTTGCTTCTTGGCAAGACCCGCGTTCAATGCCCCCGCTCTCTCGGCCACCTGAAGCACCAGACTGTCAGTCTCCTGACGTCGCTGCTCAGCGTCACTTTTGGATTTCGAAAGAACCTGCCACGCTTCGAGCCGCTCTTGCAGTTGGTGAATCAAGCCAGATACTGCATCATCGGGCATGTCCACTACCCCAAGCGGCGACAGCGATTCGGTCACACCCTGTTTTTGCGAGGCATAGGCTTCTTGGATCTGTTTCAATCGGGATGAGGCCGTCTCGGCCGCGCGGGACACCGCCTTGACGTCATTCTTCGCGATCGCCATGCGCTCTTGACTAACTGACAGTTCGTGGCGGGCTGCCGCGACCGTCACCACCATCTCTTTCAGCAGCACCTCGAGTTGTTCAGCACGCCCGATCAGTTCCGTGAGTGCCCGCAATTTCTTGTCTGCGCCAGACATCTGGGGGGTATTGCCCTCGGCAAATGGGTGGTGGGCGGCCCCACACAACGGACACGCTATCCCGTCTTCTAGCTTGGCTCTATGATCCTGCAGTTCCATAATGCGGTCGTGAAGCGCAATCTCACGCAGCAACCCCTCTTTCTCAGTGCGGTACTCACGAATGTGCCGCCCCGCCAGCAACGTCTCGAGTGCCGTGGTGTGCTTGCTCTGCTGGCCAAGTACATCTTCCAGACCAGACGCGTCCGCCATTCTTTGACGTTCGCATACGCTGGATTGTTCTCGAGCCTGTGTCAGGGTCTGTGCAGCGAGTTGCTCTTCCTTCGCTGCCTGGGCGATCGCTGTCCGCTGGTGGGTCAAGCCAGCAATCTGCTGCGACACGCCGGATAAGCCACTGACCAGCCACTCGTCCCGAGCAGTTTTCTGAAGATTGCCTTGGATCTGAGCTAGCTCTTCTTTCGTTGCTTGTCGCTTGGATTGAAGCGCCTCTTGTTGCACCGACACCTGCCTGATGAGTTCGGTGTCGCCGGCACACTCTCCCTTCGCCTCATCCACCCTTTTGGCCTGATCAATAAGGCGTTGATCCAGCGTACGCACAGCCTGGATCTTCGGGATGGCTTGTGTTTGTGCATTTTTGGCTGTGGTCAGAGTGGCCTGAGCTTGCTTCAGTCTGTCCTTCTGGTCATCACGATCGGACACCATCTGCGGGAGAGCTGCGGTTTGTGTTTGAAGCGCATCCTGATCGATGCGTTGCTGCCTGCGGACTTCTGTCAGCTGTCCATACGGTCCATCCAACGTCGCGGCTCGAAGGGCGCGCGTGAGCTTCTCGCGCTGTGGTTGAAAAGCCGTCAATTCAGCTTGAAGCGTTTGGGCTTCGGTCTGACAGACCGCGATCTGCTGCTTGAGATCGTGGATGGTCGTCAGCCAAGCGAGCGCTTTCTCGGTGGCTGAAGCGGCGGCACGCTGAGAGACCTCTTCTGCTTGCTTGACCTCTAACGTGTTTTTGAGTTCTTGCTCGCGTTCGGGTTCCAGAATCGTGATCCCTGCGGTATGTGCTTCAAGAGTGCACAACTTGTCGTCTTCTTCTTTCAGGCGTTCATGCACGGATACGGATATCTGGCCGTAAATCTCTGTTCCTGTGATTTGCTCAAGAATGGGAGCTCGATCACTCGGCGTCGCTTGGAGAAATGCCGCAAACCCGCCTTGGGCAAGCATCATGGAGCGGGTGAGTTGCTCAAAATCGAGGCCACTCGCCGACACAACGGCCTCTTCCACATCTTTGATCTTGCTGTGCAACACGTTGTTTGAGACAGCATCAACGATCTCGTGGCGAGGTTGCTGCAGATCTCCCGACGGTTTCTTACGCGCCCGATGCTGACCCCAGTGGCATTGAAACGTCCCCTTGTGGGTCTCAAACGTCACTTCAGAAAAGCACTCCCCTGTGTGGCGAGACATGACCTCGTTAGTGCTCTTGGTGATCTTGCCTAAACGCGGCGTTCGGCCGTACAGCGCGAGGCAGATCGCATCCAAGATCGTGGTCTTTCCCGCGCCGGTCGGACCGGTGATGGCAAACAAACCATCCGACACAAAGTCGGGATGGGTGAAGTCGATGGTCCACTCACCGGCAAGTGAGTTGAGGTTCATAAACCGCAGATTCAGAATCCTCATGACAGGTCTGGCCCGTCCGCCTCTGTGCTGTGTCCATGCACGAGATCAAGCACCTCGCTGTACGCCTGAATCAACGCAGGTCGCTGATCCTCTGGCACCTTGTGTGCGGCAAGGCATCGTTCAAACACATCCTGCTCCGTCAGGTCATCCAGGGTTTCTGTGACATGACTCTGTGAGAGGGCTGGATTGGCAATCCGCTTGTTCTTGACGCGAAGGACTTCAAGCTGCGTTCCTTCCACCTCCAACAGCACCCGCTCGCGCAGGTCACTCATGATGGTCTCACTGTCGTAGACCACATCCAGCCACGCATGGGCATCGGCGTTTTTGAGTGCCTGCAAGCGACTTGAGATCGTCTCCCAGTCGCCGGTCACAAACTCAAGACGCTGAAACACTGGCACCTCGACCTGGGTGACAGACGGGATTGTTCCCTCAAACTCCACGAGACACACGCTCTTGCGCTGCTGGGCTTCGGCAAACCCCATCGGGATCGGCGACCCACAGTAACGAACCGTCTCGCGACCACCCACCCGCTGCGGAACGTGTAGATGCCCGAGCGCGACATAGTCAAAACACTCGGGAAAGATCGCCGGGGTGACGTGCGCAAGTGACCCGACGTACAGATCACGCACGCCGTCACCGTCAATTGTCTGCCCGCCCGCCGTAAACAGATGCCCCATGCCCACGATCGGGATGTCAGCGTTGAGTTCATCGCGCTTAGATTGAGCGATCGCACCAACCTCCGCATAGTGATCGCGGATCCCGTGGACAAGATTCCGTGCCTTATCGTCGGTGGTTTCGCCAGCGCGTGCGGTGCGGATATCCCGGTCTCGGAGGTACGGCACAGCACACACAATGAGCTCCGGAGTGTCGTCTTGATCGCGCAAGACGATCACTTCGTCCTCCGAAGATGAAGACACGCTCCCGATGACGTGAACGTTGAGGGCTTTGAGAAGTGTTTTGGGTGCGTTGAGAAAGGACGGCGAGTCGTGATTACCAGCAATGACGATGACGTGGCGGCAGGATGACGCGGCGGCCGCGCTCAGAAAGCGGTAGTACAGCTCTTGAGCGCGGGTGCTGGGCGATGTGGTGTCAAAGATGTCGCCAGCCACGAGGACAACGTCAACGTGTTGGCTCTGGATGGTGTTCGTGAGCCAAGTGAGGAAGGCATCGAATTCGTGGTAGCGCTTGCGGTTGTGCAGAGCGCGGCCGAGGTGCCAGTCAGAGGTGTGGAGGAGATTCAACTTAGAAAGGAGTAAACCCACTGAATAGCGATACTCTCGACATTCCTTCCCTCGCCACTATCAACTTCTGAAAAATCACTGCAAAAGCTTCGGGAGCCTCGTTTTCCATTCACTCAGAGAGACTAAGTCACAGCGCACACTCGCCCCCCCTTTAAACATAATCTCCATTTCACCCACTCGCTCTGTGTCATCGCTATCAAACGCCTCAGTTAACAACTTGAGCATTGCCTGCTTGTAGAGGGTGTCCTCGTTTCCGACAAGATGCTCACCTTTCATCTCTAACACAAGCAACCGGTCAGGCTCTGACTTTCCTGAACGCAGAGCGCAGATAAAGTCAGGAAATATCCGGTCCTTTCGCCACCCTTGGAGATAGTAGTGGTTGCGCGAGATGTTTCTATGCCACCATGACACTGCGCTATCGCCATCCAAGTAAACCGCCACTTGCCTCTCATCAGCATTTAAATCATCCTCATATTGAGGGGAAAACAGACTTTTCTGTAGCGCACCCCCGCTATCTCGCAATAGCTTACGGGCATCAACCGCTTGCCTGGTCGTGGTCATGTCAGGCATTTGCCAGTTCACATCACCAATCCTGCCGCTTGTTTGAAGTCTGAACTGTATACCACCAACGGCAACTTGATGCCTAAAAAGCCTCTCGGCCAGAACATCTCGCTCCCGCAACAACCATGTTCGAAGCATCTCATTGATGGTCAAAGACAATCTACCTATTTTCTGACTGCTAAATCCACGCTTAAACAACTTCGAAATCACATCACCAACTAGGCCACGCGCAACCCAAGGGTTCAAAACTATGTCCGAAATTCTCTGAGTGCTGTGCGCGAAGTCAAATTCACTCGACTCCAACGGTGATCCAACCAGGCCATCCACAAGGTTTTCGCGGCCGGCTCCCTCGCTCAAGGACAAACGATACAACTGCCTTTTCGCGACAGTGTAGTTATCTGGAATACTCGTGCTGAATGACGCTAGATCGATATTCGTCCAGTCTAGATGACTCAAGATATCCCCTTCGTAATTGAGATCACGCCTCATGCCATCTTCTATTTTGAGAACTTTGGGAAGGAAGATTTTTTTCGACAGAAATTTTCGATTTCGATTGACAGACTTCTTCGACTTATCTGTGGCCGCAATATCGCTGCCAACACTAACTAGATGAGAGAGGTCTTGCAAGCCAATCCTCTCCAATCCAGCTTTCACTGTCTGAACAATTCTGCTAGTAGCTCTATGGTGTGTAATGATATAGCACTCATCAAGCACATCAATGCCGGTTTTCTGCGCATAAGGCTGTCTTAGAATTCTACCCACAAGCTGTGTCATAGAGAGCTCGCTTGAGCTTGATGACAAAGAGCAAAGGACGTACGCAAAAGAACAGTCCCATCCTTCCTGCAATGCCTGTTTGGTAATGATAACTCTAATACGATTAGATCGGCTTAAAAGATCTTCATTCTCCGGCAAAGATAGATCATTCGCATCAGCTGTTTTAACCGCGATCTCATCTTCATTCAAGTGACCCTCCGATAGCAGCCAATCCTCAACATCCTGAGCGTGAACGTAACGCCCGTCACGCTGCTGTCGGCCGGTACGTTCAACTTGAACGATCATAATCGGCCGTATATACCTACCGTCACTAGCCTCGTAAGCCCCTGCCTGAATGCTCAGTCCATTAAGACGCTCCAAACTCGCGTGCAGAGTCGCACGCCAGTCGTTACCTTGACGCGAGTCTAAGTTTATTGGCATCTTTATCATCCCCTCTTGATCGAGTTCCAAACCGGAAACTTCAACTAGCAAGTTCTGATGACGGTAAATGGCTGCGCCGCGACCCTTCGAAATCTTCACATCCTTAGGGGTGGCTGTTAGCTCAAGAACAAAACTTGGATTGAATCCATAAAGCGTATCAAACGCCTGCTCTGACACAGCTTTATGTCCTTCATCCATGACTAATACCGGCCGGATAAACCTGAATGCGTTACTTAGCGAGTCGATCACCGAGCCTGGCCTAAACTCTTTCATCAAACCGCTCTCAGTTACGTCGAGATTTGGAATTTCCTTAACCGCACGCTTTTGAGCCAGCTGATCACCCTCGTCAGGAGCGAAGCCGACAACACTACCGCTATTTCTAAAAATCTTGAGCTGCTCTATATCCCGCCGGTTAGCTGCCTGAAGCATCAGCAGCATCACACAGAAGTAGTCACTGACATCTCTTACGTGTAAAGTGTTTGTTTTCTCCATAATTTTGACTCTGTTGCCGGAGAGATTGTCCAGCTGCTGGCGAAGTGGATGCCTGCGGTCTCGTAGTTGTCTTATTGTTTGCGTGTATATAGCCTCATTGGGCACCACCCAGAGGACAAATCCGGTACTCTGTGCTAAGTACTTGGTGAATATCCTTGATAGCGACGAGACTGCTAGGTAAGTTTTTCCGCCAGCGGTTGGAATTTTGTACACGACATTTGGCACATGCCTCCCTGTTCCATCTAGTCTCTGCGAGTATGGGATCCCATACCGAGATTGCGGTAGTTTGTCCTGGCGGTTCAGCTGTGTCCAGACTTCAGCAGGAATATCCAGCGATCGAATCAAAGAATTCGCTTGTCCGGACTGAGAGAACATCGCTTCAACCTGATCAGTACGGAGACGTAACTTCGCGAGATAGTCATCCAGCGTCGCCAAAACGCGCCTTTGATATGCAAGATCGCGATACTCAGCCATTGAAGCTAAACCTCTGCGCCGCAGCCTTTATAAAAGACACCATGCCTAGGCCCTCCCATATGGACAGAGCAACCATTGAACCGCCATAACTCCGCATCTCTACCTCCGATATGATCTGAGTATGCGACACCCCTTGCACCGCACGCGAATGAGCATCTCAAAATCCTGATAACAGCACACTAGCGGTATGCTGATCAACACATCAATCCCACGACTGCCACCAGGACCCACAGTAACACTCTGAGATCTGTTATTCACCTCACCAAATGTCATGTGATATGCCTCAGTAATTGGTGTAATTCCTTCCCCAGCCCCAAGCCGATCTTGATCACAGCATCACGAGCATGCGTGCTTCAACGCAGCAATAGACCGGTTTCATGCGAGACATGGGTTAGCTTTGCCCCACCATGTAAAGTGACCAAGGCAAGGGCTGATAATCCACCGGAATTGGATTGCCTCGAATCGGGTTATCGAGAGATGAACGCGTAACATGAGCTAGCGGGGCGAAAACCAGATGCCGGCGTGCATCCCTTCTCGATTCCGCCATGTCCCGCGCAATATCGATCGTGAGCGCTCCTTCATCAGACCTGAGAAAAGACAGGGTTGGTTTATATAGTAACCATACGTGATACCTCTTGCTCGCACCCAAATAGCCTGTTTTCTCATTAATATTGCTCGCGTCGATAACTTCACCAGTTGCTATCCGAAACAAAAGACTACCCAGATCTCCGAACTTCGGCAATCTCTCACCTGTCAATATCTTATCAAGATCAATGGGTTCGCCGAGTGTGCAATAGGTGAACTCAAAACTACTCATCTCAGAAAACACTCCTGGCTTATTTCTTTCTGATGCAATAACTTTGCGCACACGCTCTGCGGTTAAGCTATCGGCGTAATCCTCACACTCAACTAGCAAGAACTTTCGATTGCCTCCATCCTCTTTATTAAGCATCAATGTCGCATGCGCTGTAGTCCCAGAACCTGCGAACGAGTCAAGGACGATCGATTCCGCGCTGGTTGCATGGAACAATATCCTCCGAATCATCTCGAGTGGCTTTACTGTCTCAAACGGATTCCCAGGAAGAATATGGTCTAACTCTTTCTTTGCAGACTCTGCTGTTCCTATCTCTTTCGAGAAAAAGGCCCAAAATGGAACAGTTATGTCACCTCTTTCTTGGTCAGGTCGCATTTTCCGAAACGGCTTACTGTCTTTGATGACGACATCTCCCATTTCTTCAAGTTTCTTGACAGTTGCACGACCTATCTTCCATTGTTTTCCCTCTCGTGGAGCAATACCAAGTATAGGAAAGACCATACTCTTTCTGCCGCGAATCCCTCTCAGACTCATCTGCTCAACCTCAGCAAATCTAAAGACGCCTCGATCATCCTGCTCTGGATACTTCCTTTCATCCATCTTCACAAGTCTGAACCGAGTACCTTGGCCTTTTGAGTAGCATAGAATGTACTCTACTTTCGGTTGCATCTTTGAAAAAGAATCTTTTGTATTTTGACTTTTTGTTTTCGACTCCCATGCGATATTTCCAACGAATAGATCTTCACCCCAGATCTCATCCATCATCATTCTTAGGCGATGCATTTCGTTGTCGTCGATAGATACAAATATGACTCCCTCGTCATGCAGTAAGTCTTTAAGAACCTTAAGACGAGGCCACATCATAGCGCACCATTTGTCATGACGTAGCCCATCTTCAATGCCTACCGGGTTATCGTTCATCCATGCCTGAGTAACCTCGCTCTTCCCATTGTCGCTGTAACACCACCCCTCATTTCCAGTGTTGTACGGTGGATCAATGTAGATACAGTCCACCTTTCCGCCATATATAGGTAGAAGCGACTTGAGGGCGTACAGGTTATCCCCCTGAATAATCAAGTTTCCGGCAAGATTTGGCGTGCCTACAGACTTGCCTGAAACTGGTTCTATCGGCCTATGGGGCACAGAAAGATGATGATTAAGTACAAATTCCTTTCCTTTGAAAGTTAGATGAGACATATTTCAATCGCTTTCTTTGCCGCATTGTATCAAAAAGCCGTAAGAGGAGGCGTAGCAGGATTGAGGTTGCATTGATTCCGTACTTCATCGCGTTGGAATGCGAGATTCCAACTGAATAGAGATACTAACATCAAAACGCGTGCACCACTGCACATGCATCGAATCAGCGCTTGAACTCCGCTATCTGATTCTGGTTTTCGTCGGTCGCTGGCTTTGGCAATGCGGATGCGAACATGATCTAGAGTGCCGAGAGCTGATTTGGCTGTCGTGCTCTGTTGCTATCGCGCGAGCGAGCGTAATTAAGTGCAGATATCGTTGGATGAGATCGATCGCGAACACTCTGTGCGCACTCACAGCAGTATGTGATGACGATGGGTCAACGCGAGATCTATGCGCGTCTACTTTGCGATTGGTGGAGGTGGCGGGAGTCGAACCCGCGTCCGGTAACCTTCGTCCTCCGGTTCTACGTGCGTAGCACCATCATTAATCTCAACTCATAAGCCTCGATGGTCAGAAGCCTATGAGTCCAGTCCCTTGATAGACAGCATGACGCGGGACACGCCACACCGCTTGCCTGTGAGTTATGACGCCCCCAAACTCCGTACCACAGGCACTCCGGCGGGGACGCTCACCGCTTACGCGGCGAGAGCGTAGTTGTCTTCTTTGGCAACTATTTGGTCGATATCTTTGATTTACGAGAGCGATATCTCTCTCGGCACGCCCCCTTGGGTTCCAGCCCCCGTCGAATCCATTACACCCCCTTGGCTTTCACTATACCGCTGCCGCCATCAGCCGCCTCGGCTTAGCTGTTCATCTCTCCTTTCAGCACGCGCGCCTTATTGCGCTCCCAGTCCTTCTGGGCCTCGTGCTCTCGTTTGTCGTGATCCTTGCGTCCGGTAGCAATCGCCACTTTGACTTTTGCCCACGGTCCCTTCCAATGCAGGCCCAGCGCCACACAGGTGCGGCCTTTGCGCTCAAGCGCCCGCTCAATCTCGGTAATCTCTCGCCTCTTGGCTAGTAGCCGCCGGGTCCGCTGGCTGTCTTCGGCGGTCGCATCCGAGGTAGGGAGTGGCTGCAAGGCGCACCCGATGAGGTACATCTCACCACCGCGCACGATCACGTATCCCTCGTCGATCCGGGCCTTGCCCGCGCGCAAGCTCTTGACTTCCCATCCGCGGAGTTCCATGCCCACTTCAAACTGGGTGTGGATCTCATAGTCACGCAGCGCCCGCCTGTTCACAGCAATGGCGTTATCGTATTTTTTCTTGGACTTGGCCACCTTTCTCCTCGCTGTGAAACCCGCACATAGTACGGCGAAACTACAATCGCCGCACATCTCCTGCGCGCACGCCCCTGAACTCCCAAAAAGCCGCGCTCGCGGATCTGTGGCCGGTCTTTCTCCCCACGGCCATCCTGGCCGCTGTGACATGGACAACCCCCACCCCGATTGACATCATCGCCGGCTCTGGCGTGACGGCCAGCGCTATCGCAGCGTCACTCATGATTGGATACCGCCACAGGGACCACGCCACGATCGGATGGGTGATCAGCATGGCCTTGGCAGCAGCCGGCTTGATCGGCGTTGCAATCCCACTTGCGGCCCTCTTTGGAGCCCCCTACGCGCGATCCCTCGTGTTGATTAGCGATGGCGCCGTCGTCGCAGCACTCTTCGCCGTTCGCTACGGGGTGTTACTTCGCACAAAGACCCCACATCCGCCAGCTCTCGGTCCCGCGCTGGGCGTCATCATTGCGCTGGTGACGCTAACTGCGGCTCACCGCTGGCATCTGGCTTTTTAATCGTCGCTAGCGCGTCAGTTGTGACACCGCCTCTAGCTGACGTTCAAACCCGATCACCGCTGTTTCCGCCGTCTGCAGGCGTTGCCGAACACTATCCACGACATCGGCAGGCGCTCCGCTCACGAACTTAGGCGAGCTCAGGCGTTTTGACAGTGCTGTCACGTGCGCTTGGGCTTCTTCCAGCTTCTTCGTCACCCGCTTCAGTTCGTCTTTCGGATCCACCAAGCCTTCGAGCGGCACCATCACTTTGACGGAGTCGACGTACTGCACCGCAGACCCCGGCACATCATCTGAGCGCAGCGTCAGCGCGCCGCATCCGGCCAGCGACTGAATGTCACCCCGCGTCACGTCTAGCGCCGCAGCGATCGTGGCATCATCACTGACGATCGCCACGTCTAACGCTTTCGCGGGAGAAATCCCAAGCTCTGACCGAACGTTGCGGACAGCTTTCACGACGCCCTGCATCCACTCAAACTGTGTGATATCTGCGGGCGATGCGATGTCAGCAGGCGCAACCGTCTCTGCCATGGGGCGCGCGGCCACCAACATCTCAGGCTCCCGTCGCCACGGCAACTGAGAGGCAATCTCTTCCGTCACAAACGGCATCGCCGGGTGAAGCACATCCAACAGCCCATCCAACACGTCCCGCAGCACCACGCCCGCAGACGCCTGTCCATCGCGCATGCGATGCTTGGCCATCTCGATGTACCAATCGCAGTACAGATGCCAGCCAAACGCCTGCACCACGCGGGCATACTCGTCAAACCGGTAGGTGCTCACCGCTTGCTCCACCGCGTGCATCGCTTCAGCCAGTTTGGCCCGCACGTAGCGCGCCGCATAGTCTTCGGGTCCCGCACTGTCGATCGCGCCCTCACCCGTCTCGCGCACGACAAATCGCGCGGCGTTCCAGAGTTTGTTGCAGAAGTTGCGCGCGCCCGCCAACCGGCCCACCGAGAAGTTCACGTCACGGCTCCCTGATGCGAGCGACAAGAACGTCAACCGAAGCGCGTCGGTGCCGTGGGCCGTGATGCCGCCTGGGAAGTCCTTACGTGTTTGTTTTTCGACGTGCTTTTTCTGGCCGCTGAGCATCATGCCTTCGACGCGTTTGGCGACCAGCGTCTCCAGCTCAATGCCGTTGATGAGATCAAGAGGATCAAGCACGTTGCCCTTGCTCTTACTCATCTTGTCGCCGCGGGAATCGCGGATCAATCCCGTCACCATGACATCACGAAACGGCACCTCTTTCAGGAGCGCGCCTGACAACATGATCATGCGCGCCACCCAGAAATAGATGATGTCAAAGCCGGTGACCAGCACGTTGGTGGGATGAAACCGCGCCAGCCGCTCCGTCTTTTCTGGCCATCCCAGCGTCGCAAACGTCCAGAGGCCCGCCGAAAACCACGTATCCAGCACATCCTCATCGGGCGTTAGCACCGCGTCATCCGCAATCCCGTGATGGGCTCGCGCATCCGCTTCATCCACGCCCACAATCACCTGCCCGTCTTCAGTGCGCCAGGCCGGCACGCGGTGCCCCCACCACAGCTGGCGAGAAATGCACCAATCGCGTGGCTCACGCATCCAACTGCGAAACGTGTTGCGCCATTGCTCCGGCACAAACTGAACCGATCCTGACTCTTCCGCCGCAATCGCTTGCGCCGCCAAATCATCGGTCTTCATAAACCATTGACGCGTCACCATCGGCTCCAAGATGGCGCCGCCGCGGTCACCGCGCGGCACCTGCAACTGGTGATCGTTGCGCATGACCTCAATTCCTTGCTCGCCAAGCATCTCAAGCACGCGCCGCCGCGCGTCATCGCGCGACAACCCCCTCAGTTCATCAGGGATACGCAGCAGGTCCGCCGGCTCACCACCGAGCACGTGCGCCTTGAGATCAAACATGGAGGCCGGCGCAAACGCGCCGCCCACTTGACCCGTGCCCTTGGTATCCAGGGACAGGCCGAGGCGTTCTCCGACCTCATAGTCATGAAAGTCGTGCCCCGGCGTGATCTTGACGCACCCGGTCCCAAACTCAGGGTCCACAAACGCATCCGCCACCACCGGCACGGTGCGCTCGGTCAGCGGCAAGACAACCATGCGTCCCACCACACTCGCGTAGCGCTCATCGTCAGGATGCACCGCCACGGCCATATCGGCCAGCAGGGTTTCAGGGCGCGTGGTAGCAATGGAGACCTGACCGCCGCCTTCAAGCGCATAGGCCATCGTCCACATGGACCCTTGTTCAAGGGACGGCTTGACTTCCAAGTCACTGAGCGCGGTGCCCACGACCGGATCCCAGTTCACCAGCCGCGGCGCTTGGGCAATCAGGTCCTCGCGATACAGCCGCACAAAGGCTTCTTTGACGGCGCGTTGCATGCCGTCATCCAAGGTGAATCGCTCTTGCGACCAATCCGCCATGACGCCGAGTGACCGCAGTTGACCGCGAATATGACCCGACGACCGTTCCTTCCATGCCCACACGCGCGTCTCAAACGCCTCGCGCCCGATCTCGCGGCGAGAGAGGCCTTCGTCTTCAAGCATCCGCTCCACCACGAGCTGCGTGGCGATACCTGCGTGATCGAATCCGAGTTGCCAGTGGGTATCAAAGCCGCGCTTTTTGTGATAGCGAATGAGCGCATCCATGATGGCCACCTGAAACCCGTGGCCCATGTGCAAGAACCCCGTGACATTGGGGGGCGGCAGCATGATGCAATACGGGTCGCCTTCGCCCGTCGGCGCGCCAACGCCGGCCTCTTGCCAGGCATCTGTCCACTGGGTCTCGCACTCTTGGGGGTTGTAGGGACGGTCTAGCGGACTGGTTGCGGGATCACTCATAGTTCGACTTTGCGCATCTCAATCGCGATGCCGGCTTCCCGCCACGCGAGAGCGGCAGTGCGCGCGGCGCGCTGGCGCTCGCCATCATCACGTACCACCAACACGCCGCAGTCGGGAAACCCACGCACCCAGTCTTCGCTCGGCATCTCGCGGCGCAGCCACAGATGCCACCTACTCTCGTCGCGGCTGTCGTCTTCCAAGATGCGCACAGGAGCATCGCTGGCGGCCTCTGTTGAGGCCGGAAACATCACCTGTTCCCGGTCACCCCACAAAAACGCGCACAGCGGCGCACTCTCACCCCCATCGACATGAATGTCCATGGGGATGCGCTCAAAATCATGCCCTTGACACACCGTTAACACGGCGGGCGGCACATGACGGCTGCCCGTAATGGGACCATGGTAGAACACCACCGATGGTCCCTCGGTCTTACCCAGCGTGCGCCTTCAAGAACTCAACGAGCATGGACACCGGACGTCCGGTCGCGGCGCGGCCGGCACCTTCACGGTACGCCACGCCAGCAATATCCAAGTGCGCCCAGTTCATGGTTTTGGTGAACCGTGACAAGAACGAACCTGCGGTAATCGTGCCAGCGCTGCCATCCCCTTGAATGTTGGGGATGTCGGCGTAGTCGCTCTTAAGCTGTTGGTCGTATTCCTTCCACAGCGGCAAGCGCCACGCGCGGTCGCCAGACTTGGCCCCGGCAGCAATCACTTGCTCCGCCAGTTCAGCTTGCTCGTCACGCACCATCACGCCCGTCGCATGGAAGCCCAAGGCCACCACAACCGCGCCCGTCAGGGTGGCCACATCGAGGACCACTTTCGGTCCGAAGGACTTGGCGTAATCGAGGGTGTCACACAGCACCAAGCGCCCTTCGGCGTCGGTGTTGAGCACTTCAACGGTTTGACCAGAGCGCGAGCGAACGACGTCACCCGGACGAGTTGCTAACGCATCCGGCATGTTTTCAGCGCAGGCGAGCAAGGCCACGACGTGCACGTCGAGCTTAGCGCGAGCGGCCGCGACAATCGATCCAAACACGGTGGCGGCACCGCACATATCCCAGCGCATTTCCCACATCTTGCCGGCCGGCTTCAGGGAGATGCCGCCAGTATCAAACGTGACGCCTTTTCCAACCAAAACGACAGGCGCGGAATCTTTCTTACCGGTGCCGTTGTATTCGCACACCACGAGGCGCGGCTCTTGAGCGCTGCCTTGGGAGACGGACAAGAAGCACCCCATTTTTTCCGCTTCGAGCTCTTTTTGACCGAGGCTCTTGACGCTCAGGCCGGGCGTCATGGACGCAATGTGCGCGCAGTAATCCGCGATCCACGGGGGATGCGCAATGTTGGAGGGCATGTCAGCCACGTACTTGGCCGTATTGACACCGATGCCGCGCGCTTGACCCGTTTGGACGGCGCGGTTGGAGTCGGGATCAATGTCACCGGCAATCACCACCGTGACTTGGGTGGCTTGTTTGGTGCCTTCAGGACGCTTTTTCAGGTCTTCTGGCGGGTGGTATGCCACTTCTGTGACCGCTTGAGCCGTGCGTTCGAGCATGTCAGCGTGCGTCCAGCCACCCGGTAGATCGCAGACATCAGCCGACGGCGGCACAACCAGCACCTTGTCGTTGGTGAGACCGATGGCGCCTTTGGCGGCTTTGGAGAGCGCAGACACCACGTCGACGGCGGCATGCAAGGACGCTTCTGGCAAGCGGTAGACCACCGCGATTTGAATGCCCTTGTCGGTCGGTGCATGCACCTTCGTCATAGCACCACTTGACTTCGATAGGCCGTTGACCGCGCGGCTGATCATGCCATTCCAAGCACTGTCAATGGCTTGGCCGTAGGCACACAGCGCACCCTTGGCGGAAACACCAACCGCGATGACGGCGGCGGACTCAGCCGCAATGTCGGAAGCCGCGATGCTACGAGGCGCCACCACATAGGGCGGCGCAGGATCGTAGGCTTTGGGAGAAATATGCATAGCAATGAGGGAAACGAGCATCTGCGAATTCTAAGTTTCGCGGTCGCATGAGGCGCGGACGGGACAATCTCACGACACCCAAAGCGCACCGGAACTCAGATTTGCGAATCGGAGTACTGAACCGCATCATCTTCGTGCGCTGCTTTGTGGCCACTGCCGGGATGACCGCCTTAGCGCTCGCGCCCATCGCCCTGACGGCGATCCGAGGCATCCAATACCGCGTACTGACGGGATTGCTGTCGGTGGCCGATGGCGGGCTGGCGGTGCTCTACAACCTGCCGGCGATGCTGGCGATTGCGCTGCCGTTTGGGACCACCATCGGCACGGTGGCGGCGCTTCGAAGCCTCCACACGAGCGGCCAGTCGATCGCGCTGTCGGCCGGCGGTGTCTCAGCATGGGGCATGCTATTGCCGGTGATGGCGAGCGCCGCGGTGTCAACCAGTCTGTTCCTCAACGTCGGGTACATCTTGCTGCCGCGCGGCGAAAGTGCCTGGCAGCGCCTCGACACCAGCGAGCGCGTGGTCCACGCGATTTCGGAGTTACCACACAACGTCGCGGTGTCCACCTCGTCACTGCGCTTATGGCGCACCGATGACGACCTCATCTTCATCCGCAAGATGAAAGGAGATGAACTCCAAGTCGCGCGCACGAAATCTGAGACTGACCATGAGCGGCTGTTATTGAATAACGTCGAAGTCTGGTGCGTGTGGTGCAAGGGGAGCCGAGTGACGAAAGTTTTGGTGGCGGATAGTTATGTGACGGCACTCGACGTTAACACGCCAGTGGACCTCACGTCGGCGCGCGCGGTCACCGCACTCGGTGGGTTGATGCTCACGATTTCTATCTGGGCATTTGCCATGTCCTGGCGCGTGCGCCGCCGCGGACGACCGCCGTGGGTGATCGTCTCTGTCTCGACGTTTGCGGCGCTTGGGGCGCACCTGTGGATTGAGACGCTTCCGTATGAAGAATGGCTATTGACGTTTCACCTGGCGATGGAAGGGACGCTGGCGGCAACGGGACTGGCTTACGTCGGGTACATCACGAGGAAAACCGGATGACGCGCCTCGATCGGGCTCTGTTTCAGCGCGCCCTCATCGTGACGCTTGGGTGCATGGGTTTACTCGTCATGCTGGATGTTTCGTTGACATTGGTGATGGATGACGGATCCATGGCGGACACCGTACGGGAACTGATCCGCGACTTGCCCAAACAGATCTCCGTGTTTATCTTGCCGACGGCCGTGTGTGCTGCGCTAGCGTTGGTCTCGGTGACGATGGTCAGACGTGGGGATGAACTCCAACTGCGTCTGGGAGGACGGTCCGTGTTTGGGACGTGTCGCCCGCTGATGGCTCTGGCACTTATGTTTGGTGTCATAGGCATTGCCTGGCAACAGTGGGCGGTGCCGACCTTTTCAGAGGCACCGCCGCGCGACGAGACCTGGCATCTGTCGGCGGATTCCTCGGGCGAACTGATTGGCGTCTCCTTAAGCCGGCGCGACGGCCGCGCCAAAGGCGTGGTGGTGTCGGCCGCGGGGGCTTCGGCGCCGATCGCCACCGATATCCCTCTCAGTGCCAAGATCGCCGCGCCAATGTCGTTGCCCGATGACCTCCTGCTCGCCTCGATCAGCCACCTGTCGTCCGTTCAAGGAACGCTTCACCCTGGGTCGCGTGATTACCGCACCATGGGACTGCTGAAGTGGCGCACCGTGGGCGTCGCACTGACGATGCTGGCCATCGCGATCTTGGTGATTCCGGTCACGTTGGTCGCCATTGGAGACCGCAAGCGATCGCATCGCTACGGATACACCTTGGTGATCGTGACGCTGTTTAGCGGTGGCGCGCCGGTGTTTTCAGAGTCATTGGCCACCTGGTGGGTGATCACCGGTCTGCCCAGCGGGATCGCCTGGTGCTTGGGACCTGTGATCTTGGCAATCGCGGCTCAACTGTGTACGGCGTATGCCGATTTGCGGCACAAGCGCACGAAGACGGCGGCGCCGGTCCCGCAACAGGTGCACAATAGCGTGCGACCGAAACGCGGATGAACTCTCGCGATGATCGCGTGTCAAAAACGACAGCCATTTGGAGAACCTAACCATGAAATATTCCTTTAGCTTTTTGCTCGGAGCGTCGGCGTGCCTCTTGGCCGCTGCGATCCCGCAGGACGCGGCTGCGGTGGACTTTGAAGTCTCCGCGCGCCCGCGATCGCCCGTCCCTGTCACTGGCGAGCTTGAAATGTTTGTGTCGGCGTCAGGCATCAGCGATGAGGTCGAGGCCGTTGTCTCAACATTCGTGCTGGATCCGGACAACCCCAATCAGTTCATCATTGGCCGGATTGATGATCCGAACAATGACGGTCAGTTGATTGATGACATCATCGCCGCGGCACTGGAAAACACAGAGACTGAAGTTGGCTTCGGCGGCAGTTGGGGTGAGGATTTCTATGTGCGCTGGGATATTCGTCAGAACAGCTCAGACCGAACCATTGAAGGTGCGGATGACAACATCTTCTCCACACGTGTCTCTCTCGGGTACTTCGGTGATATTTCGCCGTTTGTCTCGTGGTTTGCCGGTGGTGAGTTTTACGATCTGGGCGATGAGGCGATCTCTGAAATGACAGTGCGCGGATTTGGAGGCTTCAGCTTTGGGGCACCCAACTCCTTCCGTTTCTACGTGACGTACTTCTCCGAACCGTATGACACATCGTTTGACAAGGTCTTTGCGGGAAACGCGGAAGTCGCGGCAGAAGCCATCTTGCCATTCGGCATCCATGTGATCCATACCACCCAACTGAGCGGCACAACCGACCGCGATATCTCAACGACAGAAGTGGCGTGGGAATTTGGGTTCGGCCGGACGTTTGTGCTTCGCCCATACGTGATCCAGCAAGACCGGATGGTCTCGTTTATTCAGCAAGGCGGCACCATAGCCGATCCCGAGGATGAACTGGTGTTGGTGGATGCAGACGTGACCCAGTTCGGCGTGCAGTTCCGTTTTGGGTTCTAACACTCACGAGTGCTTGAAAGAGCCGCATTCCTTTCGAGGAATGCGGCTTTTTTTATGCCTGAGCGGTCTATCCCGTCGACGATACACAACCTCCCGATCGTGTCAGCCGTTCGCGGAACGCTACGCAGGCGATCCCATTTTCCGGTGTGCCTGTTTGCCTTGCATCAGTTGGTGCCACAGTTTTTGGCGTCCTTCGACGGAGCCACGCGGTGCCCACTGGGCGATGGGATCCACACGGACCAACGTCATCTCCTGATCCCATAGTGAGCGAATGTGTTCAAACTCGGCCGATTCGGCCGCCACGAAAACCAACGGCGATCCCGCAATCCAGCCTTGCGCTGACTTGTAGGCTGAGTCCACCGATGCGCGCCCTGAGTACTGCGCGTCTTGACACTCGGTGATCTTGCAGGCACTGCGCTTCAGCATCACAAGCCCAAGGACCTGTTGCATCAAAAGCGGTGCCCGGCTTATATCGCCGCTGTTGGGCGGCAGCGCCGCACAAAACGCCACACCCGTCGCAATGTGGCGGGCAATGATGATGGATTTGCGCTGCGCCGATGAACTCGCCGGGGGCGGCGCAGACTCAACGGGGCGGCGCGGCACTGGAGACGGTGCGGCGCGCGAAGGCGGCGCGGAGCGACTCTGAGGACGAGCCTCGGACGCGGGTTGGGGGGGTGGCGTTGAGCGAAGTGCCTCGTCAGAACCGCGAGTGCGCCACACGGTCATGTCCATGCTACGGAGATAGTCCGCGAGGGATACCGTCACGAGGCGCGCAGCAAAGAGTGAAACGGCATTCTAGGAGAGTGCTCGCAGCCACGGCGCATCACGACATCTGAGGGATGCGCGTGGTAGTGGCTCGGATGTTCACCGGCTCAAGCCGGTGCCCAGGGACGGAATCGAACCGCCGACACGAGGATTTTCAGTCCTCTGCTCTACCGACTGAGCTACCTGGGCTGGCTAATCTGTTGGTGGTTAGCCTGCGTACTGCGAGAGCTCCAAACGGGCCACGGTGCGGCGATGAACCTCATCGGGACCATCCGCGATCCGAAGCGTGCGCTGTCCTGAATACCATCTGGCGAGCGGGAAGTCTTGGCAGACACCTGCAGCGCCGTGGATCTGAATCGCACGGTCAATGGTTTTGAGCGTGACATTCGGCACAACCACCTTGATCTGCGCAATCTCTTTGCGCGCTTCTTTGTTGCCGACTGTATCCATCCGGTAGGCGGCATACAACGTCAGCAAGCGCGCCTGATCGATTTCATTGCGCGCTTCTGCGATGTAGTCGTAGTTCGCGCCAAGTTCAGCAATCCGCTTACCAAAAGCCATCCGTTGGGTGGAGCGCTGGCACATGTATTCCAGTGAGCGCTCAGCGACACCGAGGCTGCGCATGCAGTGGTGAATGCGACCAGGTCCCAAACGCCCTTGAGCAATCTCGAAGCCACGACCCTCGCCGAGGATGAGGTTTTCAGCCGGTACACGGACATTGTCGAAGCGCATGTGTGCGTGACCATGCGGCGCATCGTCGTACCCAAACACATGCAACATCCTGAGCTTGGTCACGCCAGGCGCGTTCATAGGAACGAGGATTTGGCTTTGACGTGAATGCTTCGGGTTGTCGGGATTCGTGACACACATGACGATCATGACGGCACAACGCGGGTCACCGGCGCCTGACGTCCACCACTTCTCGCCATTCAGGACGTACTCGTCGCCATCACGGACCGCACTCAACGAAATGTTGGTGGCATCAGAACTGGCACTGCCTGGTTCGGTCATCGCAAACGCGCTGCGAATCTCGCCTTCGAGTAGCGGCTTCAGGTACTGCTGCTTTTGGTCATCGTTACCGTAGCGTTCGATGACTTCCATGTTCCCGGTGTCAGGCGCTGAGCAGTTAAAGACCTCAGAGGCGAAGGGCACGCGACCCATGATTTCTGCCAAAGGGGCGTACTCAAGGTTGGTCAGTCCACCCCCGCGCTCACTGTCAGGTAGGAAGAAATTCCACAAGCCTTGTTCTTTCGCTTTGGCTTTGAGCTCTTCAATCACGGGGATCGGTTGCCACCTGTCGGCAGCACCGGCGAGTTGCGCCGAGACCGTCGCTTCAGCGGGATAGACGTGCTCATCCATGAAGGCTTGCACGCGTTCGTGAATCTCACGGGCACGGCTAGAGATGGGGAAAAAGTCGTTCATTGCTAGGACCGCAAAGAGTTATCCAATGCGTGAATTATGTCCGGAACCTCACCGGCCGATGAGATAACGGCGCCGAAGCACCAATCCAAACGTCACAAAAGCGGCGATCCCGATCAATCCAAGCAGTAAGTCGGTGGGCAGCGTGACATGGCTAGCTTCTGCAGCCTGGCGCAACCCCGCTCCTGCGACAACGAAGGCCAATGTAGGACCCGCCATTCCGATTGCGGATGCCAATGTGTACTGAACCCACGAGATGGGAGCAAGGCCGCACAGCAGATTGAGGGGACCGAATGGAATGCCGGGAATCAACCGCAGAATGACGATGGTCCACGCCCCGTCTTGCCGCATGAACGCGTCAGCTTTCGTGAGCCAGCGCCCGCCGGCGCCGCCTTGCACCCAGCGCTCCAGCGGATGCCGGAGCGACGTGCGGGTTACGCCGAAACCGGACCACACGCCGACGAGCGCCGCCGGGAATGCCAGTGCAAATCCACCCAGCGGTCCGAAGTAAGCCCCTGCTGTCACCGTGAGGATGGCAGCCAGCGGCAAGATCACCCCCGACGCGGCGTACAGCAAGAAGAAGGCCACAATGGCCAACGGGTCAAGACCACCCAGCCCAGAGATCCAGTCGAGCATGTGACGTCGCGTCCCAGATGCGATGCAGTTCCTGAATTGTCAACAACTTTCACATCGCTGTTTGCATTTGACAGCGCGGTTTTGTAGACTAGTGAGTCCGCTTGCCGATATGGCAGGCCCGATCTAGCCCGGAGACTCCCATGGATAGAGCACGAACCAACACGACCATGACCGATGCGGTTGCCGCTCGACTAACGCGCAGGCGATTTACATCGTATTGGCAGCAACTGATGGCAAAGCAAGGCGGAACGCGTGGAATCGCGACCGCCTTTTTTTGTGCCTTCGCTGCCGTTACGATGGCCCTTGCACCGGGCGTAGCGCACGCTCAAGCTCCTGATGATGTCGAAGAAGTCGTCGTCACAGGAACCTTGATTCGCGGCACACCCGTTGACTCAGCATCTCCGGTCCAAGCCATTGGCCGGGATGATCTCGAGCAGATTGGTAATCCCTCCACGGTCGAACTAATCCGTAACCTCGGTGTTGCTTCAGCCAACATTGGTGAGACGAACCAGTTCCAATCCAACGGCACTGAGGGTCTTGCGACCGTCAACCTCCGTGGTCTGGGTCCTGAGCGCACACTGGTGTTGCTCAACGGTCGTCGCCAGCCCTACGTGGCTCAAGGCTTTGCGGCTTTCGTCGATGTGAACCAGATTCCTGGGATCGCGATTGAACGCATTGAAGTCTTGAAAGAAGGCGCAGCCGTGACTTACGGGTCCGATGCTGTCGCTGGTGTTGCGAACTTCCTCACGCGTTCTACGTTTGAAGGTCTCGAAGTCGCAGGCGCCCACGAGAACATCGCAGATTCCGATGGAAACACCGGAGCAAGCGTGATCTGGGGTGCGGCATTCGGCGCCAACGAGGAACACCATCTAGTGTTGTCAGCGGGCACGAACTCACGTTCGGAACTTGCTATTCGTGACCGTCCATGGGCACTACCTGCCTTTGCAGATAACCCGCTCGCTGGTTTCTCCACGATTGGTAACCCAGGCATCTTCATCGACCCGCGTGTCGTTGACGTGTTGATCGGTGCTGGAACAACCCCGTTCCTCTCATTGCTGCCTGGCACATCGATTAATGGCATTAGCTCGGCTCTTGGCGACGCCTTGACGAACGCTGGTGTCCCATTTGCCACCCATCCAGGAAGCATCACGGATCACAACTGTGCCGCTGTCGGAGGCGTTCCGTCCCCGTTGTCCGCAGGGTTACCGGCTGAAACGTGCCGTTTCCGCTACACCCCGTTCGACAATTTGGTTGAAGACGAAAGTCACACCCAGTTCTTCGGGGAATACACCTACGACACCGATGCCTACCGCTTACATGTGGACTTGCAATACGGCCTGACAGATGTTCCTAACTGGAAAACGTCGCCGTCATACCCACCGCAATCACTGTTTGGTGACATCCAGCGTCTCCCGGCCAACCACCCAGGCTTGCTGAACGCTATTGCCAATGACCCAGACCGGTACGGCGACCTTTCCAATGGTGCGTTGTTCTACGGTCGGATTGTTGGTGCCAACGGCCCCTCGGAAGTAGGTAGCCGCGATTACACCGTGCTGCGCACAAGTGGTGAATTCTCATGGGGAGAAGGCATCGAATACCGCGTCGGATGGGTGTATGCTGAGGCCGAAGGGCAAAACCGCTCTCCTGATGCATTGATTGATCGCACCTACCTCGCGTTCAATGGCTTCGGTGGCCCCAACTGTGCTGCAACAGCGGTGACTGATGGAACAAACATCTCCATCAACGCCAATGGCGCGATCGCCGGTGAAGGTGGCTGCTTGTGGTACAACCCGTTCTCGTCGGCCATTCAAAATAGCCAACAGCCAGGCGCTCAGTACCAAAACACGCCAAACCCCGATTACGATGCCGACCTCGCCAACTCTGACGAGTTGCTGAATTGGATCGTGCAGGATTTGGCGCCCACGCGAAACACGGACTTGTTCACTGTTGACTTCACGGTCCAGCAGATCACAGACGTGCAACTCGGTGGTGGCGCGTTGGTTTGGGGTGCAGGCGCGGAATTCCGCCGGTCATCCTTCGAACTGTCACCTGGCGTCTTCGACAACCTGCAGACGAACCCATGCCCCATCGCAGGGGACACGTTCGGATCGGCAACATGTCAAAACCGCACAGGTCGCTTTAGCTTCTTGGCTGGTGCCGATGTTGCCAGTGCCACGCAAAACGTCATTGCGGCTTACGGTGAGGTGGGTCTCCCTCTCTCCGAGTCGTTTGACCTGCAAGTGGCCCTGCGCTATGAGTCCTACGACGGCGATGCAGACACGATCGATCCCAAGATCTCACTGCGCTGGTCCCCGGGTAACGGTTTCCTGACGTTGCGCGGCTCGTACAGTTCCACCTTCCGTGGTGCAGCTACAAGCCAAATTGCCAACGGTGGTCGCACGACGATCTTGGCCTATGTGGCACCGACAGCAGCGTTTAAGGCGATTGACATCTTGTCAAACCCGAACCTCGAACCTGAGACGGCAGACGCACTGAACTTCGGTGTCGTGTTGCAATCCGACCGGTTTGATTTCAGCGCTGATCTGTGGAGCTTTGACTTTGCAAACCCGATCGTCCAAGAAAGCTTCAACGCGATCGTTGCAGCCTACGGTTCTGACGATGATGACGTCAAAGCCGCTGTGCAATCGAAGGTCTACTGCCAAGGCGGTGCCAACGATGGTAGCTGTGCTAGCTCAGGTATTGAGCGCATTGAAGTGGACTTCGTAAACGGTGCATCCGTGAAGACGACAGGTATTGACGTGAACTTCAGATGGCATGGAGACTTCTTCAGTGCCGGTGCAGAAGCCACGCTCGTCGATACTTACGATGTGGACGCTTACAGCCTCGGCGGTGAAGTGATTGAAGGTGCTTACAGCGCTGTTGGTTTCTTGAATGCCAACCGTAACGTCGGTCCGCTTCCTGAACTGAAAGCCAAAGGCTTCGTGAGTTTCAACTTCGGTGAAGTGTTCTTCTTGCGCTACGATGCAATCTACACATCGGATTACACAGACCGCCGTACTGGCACGCCTATTCCGACGATTGATACGCATCTGACGCATGACGTGAACTTCAACTGGAAGTTTGGCGGTGATGCTGGCTTGCTCTACGTGTCCGTGATCAATGTCTTGGATGAAGATCCACCGGCAGCGGGACTGGACTTGGCTTACGATGCATATACCCATAGTGCATTTGGCCGTCAAGTCAAAGTGGGCGTCCGGTTTAAGTTCTTCTAAGAACCGTTCGTCGCCGAAAATAGAGGGGGACAGGGAAACCTGTTCCCCTTTTTTCGTCGTATCCCTCAGGGGATAAAACCCCGTCACATCAACACGCGGGAGCTCTCACGTGCCGCCTTCCATCGAACTTAAGTCTCACGCAGACCTTGAAGCGATGCGTCGCGCCGGCGTCCTTGCTGCGTCCATCCTCGATCTCTTATCTGAGACGATCGCCGTCGGCGTGAGCACCGGCGAGTTGGATCGCGTCGCCCATCAAGCCATTACTGACGCTGGCGCCATCCCCGCGCCCCTGAACTACAAAGGCTTTCCCAAGTCCATCTGCACGTCCATCAACAGCGTCATTTGCCACGGAATTCCCAGTGACGATGTCCTTCTCAAAGATGGTGATATGGTCAACTGCGACGTCACTGTGATTTTGGATGGATGGCATGGTGATACCAGCCGGATGTATGGCGTGGGCTCGATCAAGCCTCACGCTCAGAAACTGGCAGATGTCACCCGTGAATGCATGGTGCTTGGCATCAACACCGTGAAGCCAGGCGCAAAGCTGGGCGATATTGGTGCTGTGATCGAGCAGCACGCCCGTCAACACTACTACTCTGTGGTGCGTGACTTTTGCGGACACGGCATTGGACGCGGCTTTCATGAGGCACCCGAAGTGTTGCACTTTGGACGCCACGGAACAGGGATCACCCTCAAACCAGGTATGGTCTTTACGATCGAGCCCATGATTAATGCGGGGAAAGCCGGTCACAAAATGTGGTCAGATGGATGGACGGCTGAAACCATTGACCGTCGGCTATCGGCACAGTGGGAACACACCATTGCCGTGACCGAGACCGGACGTGAAGTGCTCACGCGCGGCAAGCACGAAGATATCGAACTCGCAGCAACATGATGCAAGCGTTTGGCGTGGCATTCGCACGAACGGACCAGGGGCAGATCGTCGATGTTGATGTCTTGGTCCTGGCATTAGCTGGCGACCAAAAGCGCGATGCGGAATTGGCGCGATTGTCACAAGGCGCCGCCTCACCCGCGGATGTCGTTTCCGCGGGCGCCCTTATGGGCGAATCGGTGGATCAGGCGTCGATACCGCAGTCTTACGCCATCCCTGCCGTTAGGGCTTTTGATCTCAACGCACCCGTGATGGACACGATTGATGCATGGATGCGTTTGACGCTGCTGTCTCGGCGTCTTGTGATGCCGGGCAGCATCAACCTGATGGATCTGTTTGATCACCTACCGGTGCGGGCATGGACCTCTCACGGCCCCCTTCTTCCGGCGTCGGTATCAGAAACGCGCCGCCGTCTTCGCGGCGAGGGCCTCGCCCTATCGGTGCACTCGCTGGATCGTTTTCCCCCGTTGCTGGACTATGAACTTCCCAGTGAAGTCCGGATCGCGGATTCCTCACGCGTACGGCTCGGCGCCTACTTGGCGCCAGGAACCACCGTTATGCATGAGGGGTTCGTGAACTTCAATGCCGGCACACTCGGCCCCGCAATGGTTGAAGGCCGGATTTCCCAAGGCGTCGTCGTCGGAGCCGACAGTCATATTGGCGGCGGTGCCTCCACCATGGGCACGCTGACTTCCTCGGGAGCCACGATCTCGGTCTCGCTGGGCGAGCGATGCTTACTTGGCGCAAACTCCGGCCTCGGCATACCCCTGGGAGATGATTGCGTGGTTGAAGCGGGGCTGTATATCACGGCCGGCCTCCCGGTCACGCGAGCCGGCCGTATCTTCAAGGCCAAAGAACTCGCTGGGATGAACGGCATCATGTTCCGACGTGACGGAGCCACAGGCATCGTCCATTGCATGGACAACCCTAAGGTGCGGACACTCTCAAACGCGCTGCACGCCAACGACGAATGAACGCTCTTGAGGCCGCTCAAGCCCTGATGGCCATCCCGTCGGTGACCCCGTCTGGCTCAGAGTGCCTGGATCTCATCACCGAATGGCTCACGCCGTTAGGATTTTCTTGCACGCGCCACCCATCGAACGGTGTTGACAACCTCATCGCCCAGCGCGGCACCCAAACGCCCGTTCTGGCGTTTGTCGGGCACGTGGATGTGGTGCCTCCGGGAGAGCTCTCCGCGTGGTCATCACCTCCCTTTGAGCCGCAACTTGATGATGGCATGTTGCGGGGCCGCGGGGCGTGTGACATGAAAGCCGCGATCGCTGCGTGGATCTCAGCGTTAAACCAAGTCTCCGACAACACCAACGATACCCCGGGTCTCATGATTCTGCTGACGACGGATGAAGAAGGTCCGGCCACTGATGGCATGATTCACATTGCCAAACAGCTACTTCAGTCGGGACGCATTCCCACATGGTGTATCGTTGGCGAGCCGTCCTCGGATGCCCGCATCTTGGACACGCTTCGCATTGGGCGCCGCGGGTCGTTGACGGCGCAGATCACCGTAACCGGCACCCAAGGCCACGTGGCCTATCCACAGCGGGTGCGCAACCCCATCCACAGTCTGGCCGCCGGATTGGCTGCGTTAGCTGACCACACGTGGGGAGGAGCCACCGGCCCTTTCCCCGACACGTCGTTTCAAACCGTCAGCGTGCAATCATCATCAGGCGCCACCAACGTGGTGCCGGCGCGCGCCACCGCAACGGTCAACTGGCGATACAGCCCACTCCATATGAGCGAAGAGCTGCTCACGCAGGCGACAACCATCCTCAAGCGCGCCTGCAATCCCTGTGAGACGGCGTTATCCCAACAATCGAATGCGACGCCGTTTCTGTGCGCAGATGATGCCTTTGCGCAGCTCTGCAGTGACTGCGCCGAAGAGGTCACGGGCACGCCGCCCGCGCACAACGCCGGCGGAGGATCCAGCGATGGACGTTTTCTTGCGCCTTTGGGATGCCACGTGGTGGAGTTGGGCCTCAAAAACGCAACTGCCCATCAAGTCGATGAAGCGATCAGCGTTCAGGATCTGCGCGCCTTAACAGAGGCGTACACTCGCATCATACGCGCGCACCGCCAATATGCGGAGCGCTAAACCCCTTTGAAGCGGGACACCCGATCGTAGGCGGCATTCACCGCGGCGAGCCGTGCGGTCGCTGCCGCTGCTTCTTCAGGGGGCGCGTGTCCCATCCGATCAGGGTGGAGCTTTCGGGCGAGCGAACGCCACTGTTTCTTGATCTGCTCAGGGGTGGTGTTACGATCAACACCCAAGATCTTAAGGTCCTCGTCAATGTTGTCAGCCTCAACCCGAAAGGGCGACTGACGGGAGGAGTGCCCGATCCCAAAGGTCCGCGCACACTTCTCAAGGATGACGATCTGCCGGGGTGAAATCTCACCTTTTGACATGGCAATATTGCACAACGTGCGGTGCAACAACATCAAACTGATGCGGCCGTTAAAGCGTGCAAACCAGTAGTCTCGTAACCAGTGAGACGCGTCTTCCCACGAGGAGGCGCCAGAAACGCCCGCCTGCCACCACACCGCCATTTGATCTTCGGAGATATTGGGAATCATGAAATACCGCTTGAACACGCGAATCTCATGTTCGCTGACGGGCCCACCGGCTTTGGCCAATGCGCCGCTCAAGATCGTGACTTTTTCGTAAACCTCAAACAGCTCTCTCTCGGTGCGGCGCTCGTGACTCTTCCCTTCGGCGCCCAAGACATGGCGCGGAATCACCATGGAGGCAACCGTCGCTAACAATCCCAAAAAGATGGCACCGATCAAGCCACCGGCAAGCAAACCCACAGCTCCGGCCACCACGGCCCACTGAATGGCTCGGCGGTCACGCACTTTCATGAGGCCACACCCTTCCGTTTGGAGACTTCATATTATTATTCGCAGGACCGACGACGGTACACTACGCCAGTTGTCAGAGCCTTGGACCCCCATGCGCCTTCCTGCCCATATCACGAATAACCTCCGCCTGCCCGTCATTGGAGCCCCTCTCTTCATCGTGTCGTCACCGACATTGGTGTCGGCCCAATGCACCGCAGGCATCGTGGGATCATTTCCCGCCCTCAACGCCCGTCCTCAGCACGAACTCACCAACTGGATTCGTGAAATCAAGGACCGAAGTGCTGCGTACAAAAACGAGCATCCTGACGCCAAAGTGGCGCCGTTTGCCGTGAACCAAATTTGCCACGGCTCCAATGACCGACTCTTTAAAGACATGGAAACCTGTGTCAAAGAAGAGGCCCCGATCATCATCACCAGCCTCAGACCCCCGGAAGAAGTGGTGACCGCCGCGCATTCCTATGGCGGATTGGTGTTTCATGATGTGATCAGCGTGCGTCATGCTCGCAAAGCGGCTGAGCAAGGCGTCGATGGCCTCATCCTTGTCTGCACCGGTGCAGGCGGACATGCTGGACGGTTATCGCCGTTTGCGCTGGTGCGCGAAGTGCGCCAGTGGTTTGACGGCATCATCATCCTGTCGGGATCGATTTCAGACGGTCATGGCGTGTATTCGTCGATTGCACTGGGCGCTGACCTTGCCTACATGGGCACGCGCTTCATCGCCACGCAAGAAGCCAACGCCGAAGAAGCCTACAAGAAGATGATCTGCGACACCACGGCACAGGAAGTGATTTACACCAACCTGTTCACGGGTGTCTTGGGGAACTACCTTGGACCCAGCATTGCTCGCGCAGGATTGGATCCTGAGGAATTACCTCAAGCGGATAAGTCCAAGATGAACTTCGGCTCTGGTGGCAATCAAGAAGCCAAAGCATGGCGTGACATCTGGGGTGCCGGTCAAGGATGCGGAAACATTGACGACGTGCCGACCGTGCACGATGTTGTGGACCGCATGGAAGCCGACTTCAACGCCGCGCGTCAAGAAGCTTCGACGTGGCTGTCGTCGTTCTAAGCGCTTAAATCCAGGGGCGGACGCGCCGGCAATAGGCCCGGTAGTGTCCGCCAAACTGGTGGAGTCTCTCCGCATCACACGGTGAGATGTAAAGCGTTTGCGTGCACCCGACATACAGCGGGAGAGCCGCAAGGGCGCCCCAATGGCCAATCGCCACGCCTAAGCCCAGCACAATGAACGCGCCGCCGAGTGCGTCGGGAAAGCGGCAAACCCGATACATGCCGCTGACGCGCAGCGGCTGATACTGGTTCACCCACGAATAGACGCGATCAGGGTTTGAGGCGCCGGGCCGAAAGTCGTTGCGAAAGACCGAGAGCGCAATCAGCGTCACGCCGAGCATCTGAAAGAGCAAGCCCGCAGCATCGAGAGGCATCGCAGTTGAACGGACGCTGACCAAGCTGGTTTCCACCAAGATCACTTCGAACACAATCGCCGTGAACAACACGATGAGCGGGCGCCACCCGCCTAATTTTTCCCACTGGGTAAACGCCAGCGCCGGCAATTACTTGATCCCGTGCGCGAGACGATTCATGAAGGGCGCAGCGATTAACACGACGATCCCCATGGCGACACCCATCTGGGTGAGTAGCCAAAACAGATCACCATACGCAGCGAGTGCTTCCACCTTATTCGTCACTTCACCTGTAGCGCCAGTGTCCACCTGAGCCAGCGCAGCCAGTTGTCCCGAGACCCAGTCAGCAAACGCCGTCGCTAAGAACCAGACACCCATCATCAATCCGACTAAGCGCGGAACCGTCAGTTTGGTCACCATGGACAGTCCCACGGGTGACAAACACAGCTCACCAGTGGTGTGCAGCAAGTAGGCCAACACAATCCAGATCACGCCGACCAATTCGCCAGCTACGACGCCCTGAATACCAATGACCAACGCGGCAAAACCTAAGCCAGCTTGCAAGATACCCAAACCGAATTTCACGGGGATGTTCGGCTCCATCTTCCGGCTTCCCAGAAAGGCCCACATCATGGCAAACAGTGGCGCGAGCATGATGATGAAAATCGCGTTGAGCGATTGGAACCACGTGGTGGGAATGAGGAAGCTACCCACCTGACGGTCAACTACCCGGTCGGTGAACAAGTTCATGCTGCTTCCGGCCTGTTCGAACAGAGCCCAGAACAACACCCCTGCACATGACAAAAGGAGAACCAAGTAGATGCGATGCCGCTCTTCCTTGGTGCACTTGCGGGCGGTATCAATCAAGAGATAAACGACCGCAATCGCGAGCGCCACGACCAACAGTGCGCCAACTGTGTGTTCGCGCTGAACCATGTAGGCCGCGAAAAATACCATCAAGATCCCACCGATATACACCGCGTATTCTTTGGGCAAGAGGTTGAAGAGTTTTTCCTTCAGGACGGCATCGCTGGGAGCGTCGGCCACACCATACAGATATTTCTGCCCCCAGAGGAACACGGCCAATCCGACCACCATTCCAATGCCGGCGACACCGAAGCCGTAACCCCAGCCATAGGTTTCACCAAGATATCCGACGATCAATGCACTGGCGGCAGCCCCGATGTTGATCCCCATGTAGAAGATGGTGAATCCGCCATCACGGCGTGCGTCGTTGGGCGCATACAAGCGTCCGACGATCGCGGAAATGTTCGGTTTCAAGAAACCCACGCCCGCACTAATCAGCCCGAGAGATAAGTAAAAGACGGTGACAGCGGCTTCGTCTCGAATGACTTCACCTTCACCGAAGCGGGTCGCTGCGTCCCCTTCGAACGCCATCCCAAGGTGGCCAAGACACAACAAAATGCCGCCAAACACGACAGCGCGCCGAAATCCCAGAATGCGGTCAGCCAAAAAACCACCAATGATCGGCAGTCCATAGGTCAAGCCAAGGTATGCACCGTAGAGCTCAGACGCTTCTTTGTCGGAAAACAGGAAGTGTTTTGTGCAGTACAGCACGAGCAATGCGCGCATGCCATAGAAGGAAAAGCGTTCCCACATCTCTGTGGCAAAGAGAACGATGAGCCCAACCGGGTGTCCAAAGAACTGAGGTCCTGCCGCAGGTCCCTTGCCGTAATCGTGGCTCGGAGGGGGCGTAGTGGCGTCCGCAGGCATGCGCGAATCCAGAAGGTCGTAGCGGGGTATGGTACTGAGTCATGCTGCGCTCCGTCCGTAAAAGCGATTTGCTCTTCGGACAGATTCCGCAGCGCTTCCCGCCAAATATGAACGCAAATGCGACATGTGCGCAACGGTGCACCATGAGTGCCCTCCATCTTCATGCCGCAGTACAAGAGAATGTGTCTGCGAACCTTGTGCCGCCCCTATGAGCCTGTCCACCTACCGCGCGCACTCCGGAAAAGCGCCGCGTCTGTGCGTCATTTGGATGCACGGACTGGGAGCCACCGGCACTGATTTCCTGCCGCTGGTTCCGCGCATCTGGGATGCCGTTGATTGTGTGTTGATCTTTCCCAATGCCCCGTCACGTCGCGTCTCCATGAATGGCGGCGCCGTGATGCCCGCTTGGTATGACATCCTGACCGACTTTTCCGCGGATCGCAAAGGCCTCTTTCAAGCGATGGACGATATCCGGGCATTGATTGACGAGCAAATTGCTGCAGGCTTCAGCCCTGAGCAGATCGTGCTTCTGGGGTTTTCTCAGGGCGGCGTGATCGCGCAATTGACGGGATTGACGGACGAGCGCCAATTCGGCGGCATTCTGGGGATGTCCACCCACTTGCCGTTGGATGACCACGTGGCCACCCACCTAGGGCCCACGGCGCGATCCCCCATCGAAATCCATCATGGCACGACTGATGCGATGATTCCGGTGGCGCGTGCCAGAGCCAGCTATGAGCGTGTGCGTGAGCTGGCGCCTGACGCGCAATGGCGGGAATACAACATGGGACATTCGATCTGTCCCGAGCAAATCACGCGGATCACCGAGTGGCTCAAAGAACGAGCGGCCAGCTAGCTTGTTCGGGCTGGCTTTCGCATCGCAATGTGCGGCAGCCCGTCTTCGTCATAAAACTCACCGAACGGCACAAAGCCATGCGCCATGTAGCCTTTGATGAGGTACGTCTGCGCTGAGATGTTGACGGCCACGTTGCCGCATTGATCGGCGATAACGTTCATGCAGCGCGTGATTATGGCCTTGGCCATCCCCATCTGGCGGTGAGACGCCGCCACGCACACACGGCCAAAACTCGGGAGCAATGGGTCAGCGGTTAGCGCGCGTGCGGTGCCCACAACACGCTGTTCTGAGTCGCGCGCCACCACATGCCACGCACTTTCATCTTGGCCGTCTGTGTCCAGATACACACTGCGTTGCTCGACAACAAACACCTGTGATCGAAGGGACAGGACATCGTAGATGTCCTGTCCACTCAATTCATCGAATCGGTGACAGTGCACCGAATAGGTTACGGAGCTGGATTGCGCCACTGGAGATGAATGCCTTCAATCGCTTTCTCAAGTTCGCGTGAGACGTCAACCGTCGCGCTGGCAATCGCAGCTTTGAGTTGCGACATCTTGGTGGCGCCAATGATCGGCGATGTCACAAACGGGCGCGTGCGCACGAATGCCAAGGCCAGTTCAACGGGCGACATGTCGTTCTCTTTGGCAAGTTCAACGTACGCGGCAACGGCGTTTTCAGCCGCAGATCCTTTGTAACGACTGCCGCGATCAAACACCACTTCACGCGCTCCTTCAGGACGTGCTCCTTGCAGGTACTTACCTGTGAGGTGACCACCGGCGAGCGGCGAATACGCCAGCAAGCCCACGTCATCACCGATGGCAAATTCCGCAAGGCCGTCCTCAAACGTGCGGTTAATCAGGCTATACGCATTTTGAATCGTGACCAAACGAGCCAATCCGTGCAGCTCTGCCAAGCGCACGAAAGACGCCACGCCCCAAGGGGTCTCATTGCAGACACCGATGGACCGAATCTTGCCTTCTTTCACCAAATCGTCCAGCGTCCTGAGCGTTTCTTCAACCGGCACGCTGTCACGTTTCGGCACGCGATATCCGCGCATGTCGCCAAACAACCTGACTTGGCGATCGGGCCAATGCAACTGGTAGAGATCGACATAGTCCGTTTGAAGGCGCTTCAGACTGCCTTCAAGGGCGTGGCGGATGTGCTTCGCTGACAGGCGAGAGACCTCACCGCGAAGGTGCGTGTTATCGGAATACCCCGCGACTTTTGTCGCGAGCACAATCGAGTCGCGACAACCGCGCGCTTTCATCCAATTGCCGATGTATGTTTCGGTCCGGCCTTGCGTCTCTGGCCGTGGCATGATGGGGTAAATCTCAGCGGTGTCAAAGAAATCCACTCCTTGAGCAACCGCGTAGTCCATCTGCTCGAAAGCCTCTTGTTCAGTGTTTTGTTCACCCCAAGTCATCGTTCCGAGGCAAATCTTGCTCACCTCGATGCCGGTGCGTCCTAGTTGCGTGCGTTGCATAACTGCATCCTGTGGTATGTGCGATATTCTCCACTTGCCGCAAGGTGTCGCGCAATAGTCACAGACGATGAGCTCGTCGCGTGGTACCGTAGTGTTCACCCCGTCACCCGTTGCCATGATCCATCGCCATATCGCGCTTCGGCGGTGGCTGAAATCACTGTGTCCACTATGTACACGTCACCACGTTTCAGCAGGAGTGTGCTGGCGCTGCCGCAAAGGTCTGCCGTTTCGGCGATCGGTGTGCTGTGTCTGCGCGGCTTCCCTGCCAGGTGACGGACAACCGTCCTCTGTCTGCGTCAGGTGCGCTTCGGCGGCCCCGACCTCCGTGCGGCTGCGGGTGGCATTTCCGTCTGCGCCACATATTCACTTACTAGCGCGCGATCCCGGTGCGCTTGGCGATGAAATGGCTCGCGCCTTTCAATCAGACATGCCTCAGCATCTACGAACCGTCTCACCCTGCCGACCACACGCAACGCAAGACGTCACGCTCTCTCAACATGTGGCCTACGCGCTGTCAAATCGACACCCCTGTCCCCATGGCACCCGCGTTGTGTGTACGGTCCACACCCATATCCCGATCGGGCCTGTCTTGCTCTCTTCGCGCGTTGCGGGAGACCAACGATGTCCCCTTGAAGTGTGGGTCGGGTATGGGGACCCCGACGATTTATGGACTCGTACAATGCGGTGGCTCGCGTCTGACATCCCTTCTCGCGAGTCGCGAGACGTGCATGAAATCACTCGCCGAATGGCAAGAAGTGCTGGGTCCCCAAGGGATGTCGCCAAGCGAAATTAAGCGGCTATTCACCGCCTACGGCACGCTCTTCAAACGACTGAGAACAGGTGGTTTCATGACCACTCAAGACTTGGCGCGAACGCTCAAACTCGACCCCGACACGTGCGAGTCACAACTTGGGACGCTCACCAGCTTGGGCATGATTGAGCAACGCTGGGCGCTGCCCCGCAAGCAACAAACCGATTACAGCGCACAGCTGACAAAGCTGCACGTCAAACTCCCTGAAGCGCACCGTCCATACACCACGTACTACGCAGACGCGTTTCAGAAAGCGCGGGATGGCGTGGCGGACTCATCAGCAACGCCCGAGAAGGACTTTCTGAAGTTCATCAACTCCCTGCCGAATCCGGGATTGCAGGCGACCGAACCGACGCCCGTCTCGGTCAAGGACTTCGTTAAGGGACTTCACAAGGCATGGGGTTCATCGTGCGACATCGAAGACAACCCCGATGAGTGGACCGTGTGGACGCAAGAACTGGGTCGCTTTGACTCAGCCACATTGAGTGTTACGAGGACACGGCTGCTCGAATCCTCTCAAGAAACGCGATTTGTTCCGACTCTCGCGCGGTGCGTGCAACTCGCACGCCAAATCCGCCTCGAACAACGCCGGCACCCCGGCGCGCACGAAGCGTGGCACGCCGTATTGGAAGCCCAAAGCGCAGGTGTGGATCGCCAGCGTTCCGGCGACGCGCTGGCCTCATTGATTGAGACGTTCCGGCAACGCGGTACCCGCTGGAGTGTCGACATCGCGTCCGATGAACGCTGTTTACCGGGTTCGTTCTCTGCTTTTGAGATGTTCTATCACGATTTCGTTATGCGTTGGGACGAAGCTCGGGAGTCGTCCTAAACCACACCACCGACAACCAGGCAATCACCAACGCCGCGCCGCAATACAGCGCGCTTGCAACAGCAATCTGCTCCGTGGTTGTGCCCGCTTCTAGCAACACGCCGTAGATGATTGGGGCGGCCGCCGTCGACACTATTCCGAGAGGAAACGTCACCGTGCGTACCGTCCCCGCTTGGCGCGCACCAAATAGCTCCACCAGATAGGCCACACCGCCGGACGCAAACATGCCAACCGACACGCCAAGGAGCAACATCGCAACTTGCAACATGACGATGGATCCGCCCACTGCGAGGCAAGCGAACGATAGGCCCAGGGCCAGTGGCGAAAGAGCACAGACGCGCTGGGCACCGAATCGATCCACGACTACGCCTCCAAACAAAGCACTTGCGACATTCGCGCCTGAGAACATGGCAAACGAAACCACAAACTCCGAAGCGGTCCAACCATTCGCCTGCGAAAACGGCACCTGAAACAAGAGAAGCCCGGTCACGAGAAACGGCGGCGCAATCCAGGCTGGGAGCATCATGAGAAACGCCGGTGTGGAATAGACCTTTTTCGCGAGCAAGCCCATGGATGAGGGCATCTGTGACGAATGCGTTTCCATGGCGCGAAGCCACGAGGCATGCCGCTGCGTGTGCCCTTTCAGGAGGAAAAGCCCCGCTGGAAAAGCGACCAACAAAACCAACGAACCGATAAGGATCCAGGTCAGACGCCACCCATGCTCTGGGTTCACCCACTCCAATTGGGTGATCCACCCGTTGCCGTCACCAACCGCCAACCACACGGCACTAATAGGTAAGACGACTTGGCCAGTTGCGATGCCGAGAATCATAATGCTCGACCCCCGTCCCCGAGCTCCTTCAAGGTACCGGGCCACGCTCGTCGCACCGCTGTGCCACACCAGTCCCTGACCAAACAGCCGAAGCAAAAACATCGCAACCGCAAGCATCACAACACCTGTCGCAGACGCAAAGGCAAACGCGCCCAATGCAAGGCCTGTCATAACAATGGAAAAGTAAATACGAAGATCCACTTGGTCGATTGCTTTGCCTAACCAAAGCACCCCGATCGTGCTCATCAT
The DNA here is from genome assembly GCA_965209235.1 of Gammaproteobacteria bacterium. Classification (GTDB taxonomy): domain Bacteria; phylum Pseudomonadota; class Gammaproteobacteria. The sequence goes on from OZ242382.1 coordinate 446,456, forward strand.
CGTCGCAGCGGCATAGGTTGCGCCGAGGGTGCTGTATGTCAAATCAGCAGCAGTGGTCACAGCGGCATAAAAAACCGCGATAAAAAAGGTCTGACCGAAGCTCGAAGCACCCGCACAAAGCGCCGAAAAACCAACAATCCGAAGGTCACGACGAAGCGCCCCAAACACTCAAACTCACCACACCCTACTGACCGATTATCTGGCTCACCCCCACATCGCACTTGACGTAGAAACTTCTGTGGATGATAATGGGGAACGCGCCAGCGGACTGCGCGACTTTCTTTCCATGAATTGAGAGCCTACACGATGTGTGTGGGCGCCCGGATCAACAGGCACGAGTCACTTAAAAACCGTGCCGAACCGTCCAGCACTATATGTGCTCTGGGGACGGCGATAGTTACGTCTTGTCGCTACGGCGACTAGATAAGACTCTCAACTTAGAGTTTGATCATGGCTCAGATTGAACGCGTGCGGCAGGCCTAACACATGCAAGTCGAGCGGGGGTCACTTCGGTGATACCAGCGGCGGACGGGTGAGTAATGCAAAGGAATCTGCCCAACAGAAGGGGAAACCGGAGAAATCCAACTAAATACCCTATACGTCCTACGGGAGAAAGGAAGGCCTCTGATTTAAGCTTTCGCTGTTGGATGAGCCTTTGTGGGATTAGCTAGTTGGTGAGGTAAAGGCTCACCAAGGCAACGATCTCTAGCTGGTCTGAGAGGATGAACAGCCACATTGGGACTGAGACACGGCCCAGACTCCTACGGGAGGCAGCAGTGAGGAATATTGGACAATGGGCGAAAGCCTGATCCAGCCATGCCGCGTGTGCGATGAAGGCCTTCGGGTTGTAAAGCACTAACCACATGTTTGAATGGAATCGGCGGCTAATACCCGTCGGCTTTGATCTTCTCGTGGGAAGCACCGGCTAACTCCGTGCCAGCAGCCGCGGTAATACGGAGGGTGCGAGCGTTAATCGGAATTACTGGGTGTAAAGCGTACGTAGGTGGTATGTCAGGCTGGTTGTGAAAGGCCAAGGCTCAACCTTGGGACTGCAACCAGAACCGGCACACTAGAGTGCAGTAGAGGAAAGTGGAATTCACAGTGTAGCGGTGGAATGCGTAGATATTGTGAGGAACACCAGTGGCGAAGGCGGCTTTCTGGACTGCAACTGACACTGAGGTACGAAAGCTTGGGGAGCGAACAGGATTAGATACCCTGGTAGTCCAAGCCGTAAACGATGACAACCAGCCGTCGGACGACGTAAGTCGTGCGGTGGCGCAGCTAACGCGATGAGTTGTCCACCTGGGGAGTACGGCCGCAAGGTTAAAACTTAAATGAATTGACGGGGGCCCGCACAAGCGGTGGAGCATGTGGTTTAATTCGATGCTACGCGAAGAACCTTACCTAACCTTGACATCGTCGGAATCTTCTAGAGATGGAAGAGTGCCCGCAAGGGAACCGATAGACAGGTGCTGCATGGCTGTCGTCAGCTCGTGTTGCGAGATGTGAAGTTAAGTCTTTTAACGAGCGCAACCCTTATCCATTGTTGCCAGCATTAAGTTGGGGACTCGATGGGGACTGCCGGTCTAAACCGGAGGAAGGAGGGGACGAGGTCAAGTCATCATGGCCCTTACGGTTAGGGCTACACACGTGCTACAATGGGAAGAACAATAGGTTGCAAAGGCGCGAGCCGGAGCCAATCCATAAATCTTTTCTTAGTCCGGATTGCAGTCTGCAACTCGACTGCATGAAGTCGGAATCGCTAGTAATCGCGGATCAGAATGTCGCGGTGAATACGTTCTCGGGCCTTGTACACACCGCCCGTCAAACCACGGAAGTGGGTTCTACCAGAAGCGGGTACCCTAACCGAAAGGAGGGGGCTCACCACGGTGGGATTCATGACTGGGGTTAAGTCGTAACAAGGTAGCCCTAGGGGAACCTGGGGCTGGACTACCTCCTAAATAGGTGTCCGTTGCCTGCCGGGCGTCCACACACATGTGATGGCTCACAAAACACGCAGTACATACTGCGATCATTTGTTATGTGCGTTGTCTTGCGTAGACGTTTAACGTTTGCGTTGAGAGGTAAAGCACAAGCGGTAATGCAGCAATCCAGCTGTATCGCGAAAATGTCATTAAATTCAACATCTCTTGGCCACAGTTAAGGGTCGACTCTGTCTGTTCCAGACTGTTGCACGACTCAAAAAACAACTGTGTCACGATGGTGTCAAGAGTTGGCATGCCAACAGATCCAGCAACCAACCATGCGCATGCTGTTCCCACAGCAATTGCAAGGTATGGAAACAACAGGATCCCAAGGGCGCATAGCGGAATAATCGCAATCATCAATCCGGCGAGCAACCCATACCGTCGTTCGCTGACGCGTAATTCCTGATAGGCTCTCATGACATGGAATGCTTGCGCATCCCGACTGGTATTGAGCAAGCGCAACGCAAGCTCGGGATCGATTGCCCGCTCTTCATCTGACTCAACTGCAGTCACCCACCTCTCCCATGCGCTTGCGCATGAGGAACCCCACAAACTGAAATGACCGTTGACACACAAAGGCGTGTCATGATCGAGGCACGGACTCCATAACCCTGGCACCAGATAGTAATCAAACGGTTGGCTGAAGGTCCCTGATCGCTGTTCTTCATGAGCTGGAATGTGGCAAAAACTTGCAAAGTCATGAGCGAACTGCCGGTCCGTGGTTGTTCGGCCTTGCACCATTGCCATTGTTTGATCGAGACCTGCAATCCACGGTTCACGGCAAGGCACGTGTTGGACGACAGGTTGCAGCACAGCTGAGAGCGTTCGTAGCGCCGCGACTGAAGCCGGAGGTAACTCAGTCACACGCGCTTCAGTCGTGACAAAACATTGACGAGTGTCAAGGGCATGGAGGTCGAACACTTGCGCGGTTTGCCCGGGATGGAGAACCGATGCGGTCATTAACACGCCATACACCAACAACTCTGTCTGCCACACCGGGAGTCGTCGTACCGCGCCCCAACTGAGCGCCACCGCGAGCACCCCTTGCGGTAATCCAGCAAGCGCCACGGCCCGCCACATCGCCGCAAATGCGAGTAGTCCCGCTTCAACTCCGGCGAATACGGCATCACTCGCCACTACGAGACGCGAAAGAGACGAGCAGCGGTTCCAGCCACTCACGCGCACGCTTTCGGCTGTCACGAAACTGCTTCACGTCATCTTGCGCCTGCTCTTGCGCTTCGGCAATGTGTTGCTTCACCCAACCATACGTCCGCGCCGGCTGCGATTGAGCCACAATTTCAAGAGCTTCATGCAAGGAGGTCAGTTGCTCAAACAGCGCACGCTCGGCGAGCTCTGAGGCGAGATAGTGAATAACCGCGTTGGAAAACACGGGATCCCTTCCGGCCCACCGCGCCGCCTCTTCCAGCAAGTGCCGAGAGACACTGGTCAACTCCCCAAAGTATTCCCGGCGCACCAACGCACCAGGATCGAGGGTCCCCGCTTGCTGTACAGCGCGGCGGACAGCCTCCACTTGCGCGAGCGTTCTGTCTGCAAATACGGCTCTCAATCCTTGGGGTGGGATCGCGACCCACCCGTCACTCGAAATGGCAAGATCGCCAATAACGGCCTCTGCCACAGGGATGACGTCCGATAGTTCATGCGCCTCAAACAGACTGGCCATCACACGAAACGTCTGGGCGCCACGTCCCTGGATCACACCATCCACCCAACGCCAACCTCCCTCCTGCACCTGCGCATCTCTGATGCTTGTGGCTGTGGGGTGCACGGCGAGCGCGCGTTTGAGGCAGGTTTGGTTTTGATGCGCGACAAAGGCATCAATTCGTCCGATTTCGACGTCTAGCACATCGGAAAGCTCCGGAAACATGCGCCGCACGATGACGCCTGGAATCTGCTCATAGCCTTCATGGGCCACGGCGTACACCTCCTGCCTCACCGAATCATTGGCGATCGCTTCTACACGCTGGCGAACCGCATCATCACCCGTGGTATGGGCGCACGTCTCCGGCCACGAGCCTGACAGAGTTGTCACTGGACCGCTTCGGTCCATAGGAGGTGTGAGGTACCGCCATAGCAGCGGTGATGACTGGGCGAAGGCCGGCGCTGCCACAGCTGCCCACAGGACTAAAAGTCGCCTAGGCATATGGGATCTGGCAAACGGACGCGCGCAATGACATTACCACGGGCAAAGGGGTCGCACGTGACTTCCTGCCACCGCAACCATCGTCTTTTGGACAGAGACATCCGTCCGGGTAAGACGCCAGCGCGTCCGGGCTCAAGCGCCTCACACATCAGCGCTCCCTTGGGGTCAACCGCCTGCCACCGCCGAGCGGCAATCCGCTCCCCTGTTGACGCCTCCAGCGATACCTGGTGCACGCGAGCCTGATGCGACTCGTCGCGAGCCAAAATCTCAACCGCACGTAAGGCCAGCACCGCTGATGCCTCGGCCGGTTGGATTCCCGCCACGTGCCCACGCAGCGGTTCCAGCCATCCCCATGAACGACCGTTGGCAGTGATGGGTGTCGCAGGCGGTGACACATCCCCCGCTTCACCCCACCACTCGCCTGACGCGCGGGTCGTATCGAGCAACGGACGCGACTCACCGGCGCCCAGCGAACAGAGGCCGGTTTGAATGGCTCCCTGAAGAGGCTGCGCCAAACGATCCCAGCTATGGCTGTGAGAGACAACGACGTGCAGGCTGTGCGAACGCGCAGCGCTCAGCCGCATAGCCCGCGAGTTCCCGAAAGGACTCGATCGGGAATCCACGGCGACCGATAAGGCCGGCACATCATGGCGAACAGTCGGTGACACGATGACTTGAAAACTCGGAAAGAGCCGCGCATAGGTCGCGATCCCGGTCACGCAATAGTTCAGGCACGAACCAAGGGATTGGGCCGCTGCCACCGCGTCGTCGCTCGCGATGATGCGAGTGGCAATGTCGCGGATCAACTGCCGTAACCCCGGCACCATATCGATCAGTGATTGTTCGGCCGTAGCTTGAAATCGATAGGCATCCCCGTGGGTGATCGGTAGCGCGGACCACGTGATGGCCATCAACAAACCCGTCACTCTGCGGTTGCCCGCTGGTGGGCAATATCCCGCGCGATATACCGCGCGGCGGCAAGCTCGTTAGGCAACCCCTGCTCTTTCATGCGCGTGAGGCGCTTGGCTTTTTCATGTTGCTCTGTCTGCGCGAGAGCCAATGCCATCGGCGGCGCGATCACCCGGCACAATGTCGGTGGAAAAGCATCCGCGAGCACAACTGCTTCGGTGAACTGACCACGCCGAGCTTGCGTTTCTAGCAACAGTCGCCGTGCATCGGGGGACACATCACGGAAGGCCGCCACCGACGCAGCTTCATCTTTGTCCAACCGCAAGCACAACCACCATTCACAGAGATTGAGGACTGCACGTGCGGCATCAGAAAACTGCCTGAGCGATTGGGTGGCAATCCAAATCCATGCGCCGTAGGTGCGCCAAGTCGCGGCAATGGACGCCAAATACGGCGCCAGGAGCGGATGCCCCACGATGGCATGCGCCTCATCAATCACCACGATGGTGGGGCGTCCTTCTGCGGAGGGCTGTTCAACGACCGACTGAATGCGTTGTAACCACGCCAACACGGCGACCGCTCGCGCATCCTCTTGCCCTTGCCTGCCGAGATATCCCAAATCCATTACGTTCATGTCTGCATCGTCCAGATGGGGGGTTGGGCGGTTGAACATGTCACCCAACACGCCGCTCGCGTAGTACCGCAGCGAGTCCGCGCGTTGACCCAGACCGGCGTCATGGGTGGACTGGGCGATATGCGTGAGGGCATCGGCGACGCGGTGGATATCAAGATGTTCACCTTGCTCGACTGTGCGCGCCGCCTCTTCGACCGCTTGTTGGAGCCGAAACCGTGTATGCGGTGGCAGCGTACCCCCTTCTCCAGCCATGATGGCAGCTGCTGTGACGGCAGCTGCCACAGTGCTTGCGGATGCCCCTTTCCACACCCCGGCAAATGGCGACATCGGTTGCCCGTCATACGGATGGAGGCGGGCGCGCTGAGTGGTCACCCCGTAGTCTTGCGCGTATGCCTGCAAGAGATCGAACGTGGGCAAGGTGGACATCAAGTACAGCCTTGGACGGTGGCGTGCGAGCGCTTGCAGCAGTAAGGCAATCACCGTCGCCGTTTTACCGCTGCCGGTGGGACCCAAGATCAAGGTGTGGGCATTTTTCTTGCGATCATCGGGATGAAGTGGGTCGTAGGCCAGTAGCTCTCCGCTTCGATGAAAGAAGACGGCTCCGGGGCGACCACTCCCGCGCTGTGGCCCATACACCGGCACCACTGCGGCCACATGTGATCCGTAGGTCAAATGCGCGCGCTGACGATAGGGCCTCTGATCGAGAACCGGTGAAAAGTTACCAGGGAGAAGCATGGAAAAGCTATCGGTGTGTGCGTGATCCTCGCCGGGATGAACCGGCGACAGACCCGCGACGCGAAGCGCCGCTAACACGGCATCCATCCGATGATCGAGTTCCTGGCCTGACGCTGCGTGAATCAGACATCCCATGTGCAGACCAAAGACGCTCTCGCCATGGGCCATCCGCTTCAACGCCTCTTCACAGGCGGCGCGCTGACGGCGGCGCCCGGGTGATTGGCCAGGGTGATCGCGCGTGCGGGTAATGCGCGCTTGCACCATCTCCTGATCGTGCAAGACCACCGTGACCACAAACGTTGTGTGCCGTGGTAGATGTTCTACCACCCCTTCTCCCGCTGCGGAATACACGAGCAATCCAGGCGTGGGTGTTTCAGCCAACCCATCGATGTGCACTGCGCGCCATAGGCGATCGCCGACATGAACGCGGCGCTGACCCGGATCGACAGTGACGGCCATACCATTGAGGGCTCGGACCGCAAGATCGCGTTCGCCCTGTAAATCGAATAATCCCTCATCGCTCTCGTTGTTCATGGTGGGCGCTGGGTCGGCGCCGAGCCACGTCTGAAGCCAACTCAACAAACCTGGCCCCTTGAGGCGGCGCATATGCACCCCAAGGGCATCCATGTGCGCTTCGCATCCTTTGATGGCCTCAAGCCACTTGGCGTGCTCGTCAGCGGGGACTTGGCCCTTCACGGGCGGGCCATAGAGAAGGCAGCGAATGCGCCGCGTGAGCGCGGGCGTTTGGGTTGCTTTGACCTGCAAAGAGATGTGCTCGCGCATGTGCTCAGCCCATGCGCATCCCATGGCATCGTCTCTGGCGCCGACGGACGCGGCTTCGCTTCCCAGTGGGTCGTCATGCACCACAAACTGAAGCACGCACGGGTTGGTTCGCAGCGGCATATGGCGCATCGCACGTGCCATGCCAACCGCAATTTCAGCATGCCCACCGCCGTCGCCCACCGTACAAGGCGCAGGCACGATGTCCCATATCACACCAGTGGTTTCAAAGTCTCGCCACACAAAGACACCGTTTCCAAGGGAGGCCCGAAGCGCCCACATGTCGCGCCACTTCACCGGACTAGTCACCTTGAAACACCGGCGGCGGCGCGCCGTCATACAGCCACATCCGCGTCAAGTACGCTGGCACCGGCAACCCGCTGGGCGAAAGGTGCGGCGCGACCCAGACCCACACCCACGCTGGCGCAGTCCGCACCCAACCATCATGCGGCGTCCGCGCATCGGCGACGATCTCTTGAGAGACAGCCACGGCAGACGGCGCACGGTAAGCCTGCGGCACAGAGTGCTCAGTGGAGACGGGACGCCCATGGCACCCCGCCGCGATCACGCATGCTGCCAAGGCATATCTCATGCGCCATCATCACGGGAAGAGGACGGAGTGTCATCGACCAAGGGTCAGGCGCGCGTGACCGGAGTCACAGTCACTCAAGTCCCACACCGCGAACGGGCGCGAGCGGCGACCCTGCACGTACGGCCTGCGCAAACGACACGGGAATGGCTTCCCGCACGTGCAGCAGCAACGGGGTGCTGGCGGGCACCACCACCACATCAACTAAACCGCGCGCGCGGCGCGCGACTTCTTCACGCACGCCAGCGAGCGCCCCTTGAAAAAACGAGTCGCGAGATGCCCGAGACAGTTGCCCGGTCACGAAGCCCGACTGGTTGAGGTTGCCAAGCGCGAGCGAGGAGCTTAGAGCCGATCGCGACGCTGCGGATTCTTCAATCGCTGACAACACACCTTGCACCGCAATACGGCGCGTGGATAAGCTCTGAAGATCACCCGAAATACACGGATGCCCACTGGGATCCGTGAGGTATCCGAGACTGTTGGAAAGAGGCTCAGCGACCGTAAAGCTGCCGCCTTCGTCATGCAAGACGACGCGCTCGATTTGCGCGCGCACACACGACAGTGTCCCATCACCCACCACCGTTCCCATGACCACGACGGTGATCGGAAATGCCAGCGGACGATGGGGTGCGATGTATGGTTGGCGCGCCACAGCAATAAATGGAAAGGGCGCCACCACTTCCCCATCCAACGGCAGCCGGCCGAGCAGGGCCGTTGACAGCGTCACATCGAGAAAGACGGTGCCAGGAGGGATGGCGTGCGCAGGCTCATCAGCCCATGCGCCTGACCCCAAGTGAATCCTCTTTGCTGCGCGGCTCTCGGTCTCGCGGGCCACTGGAGGCCGAGCATTGGGAGGATCTTCGAGGCTGTCTAATCGTTCAGCGAAGCGCGCGAGCATGCGCGTGATCTCACCGGTGTTCTGCGACACAGGCACCGCCTCCTCTTGTTGGGTGTGACGTTCGAGTTCGCTGATACGGGCAGCCAGCTCTCTCAAATCTTCGGCGGGCAAATCCGACCGAAAACCTCCAGGGGATGCGGCAGCCGGCAAGGTCTGGATCTCTTCGGATCGTTGCTGCACGGCCACAACCACCAAGACCGCGAGGCTCAGAAGCACCCACCGGGCCCATGTCCACACCCGCTTCATTCGGCGCGTGTGATGATGATGATCAAAAGGCGCGCGGTGGCATCGGTGGCGGCACTGTCTAGTACGCGCCGCGTGAAGGCCATCAGCACCGGAGCGATGGCATGCGATAGCGCATGAGGCTCAAATGCGACCGCTTCACGTGCGGTATTGCGAGCAAAATACGCATCAGCGCGCCACTGAGATCCGCGCCATGCACCCACCGGCGTCATCTCAATCACGCCCGCACACAGCAACGGAGAGGATGTCACGCACATCCATGTGGGGGCGGCGCGCGGAATGAGCGGTGAAATGCCCGCGGGGATGGCGGCGCCGTCGGTGAGTGATCGCATGAGGACGCGCGCCAAACGATCAGGCGAGGTGTGATCGTCATGCGAAAAAGGCGGAATCGCCACGCTCACCCACGGTGCTGCGGGCTGTTCCGGGGGCCGCACGCGCAGCACCCAGGTGGTGCCGTCGGCACCAGAAACCAGCGCCGTTTCGGGCGTGCTTGCGCCGGTGATCCACAAATGCGAACCGGCGCTTTCAAGGCCCAGATTCCCGCTGTGCGTGACCGTGATGGCTTGCGGAAAAGCGAGATGAACCGTTTGCCCTTCCGGGATCGCGATATCGCGCAATTCACTGCCAGATGCCGTCAGATGACACAGGCTGATGACGGCGAGAAGGAAGGCGCGCATCAGACCGGTGTGAAGCCACGCCAGACTATGACGGACGGCGTCGCCGCCCGGCGTGGCGCTGGTCACATCGCGATTGGCGCGCCTTCGCGGTCGATTGCACCTATACTGCGACGTCTCATGGCCTGCGCGCGCGTTGACCTCCCCTTCAACTCCCGAGACGAAGCTGCCTTGGAAGAAGGTGGTGGCTCACCACCTCACGGCCCTTCTCCTCAGGCTTTCGTGGTGGACATCTCGCAAGATCGTGCGGATACCGGACGCTTCAAAAAGCCTGCTCAAGCAGCGCGGCGCCATCCTCGCTTTGTTTCACGGCCGAGCGTGCTTGTGCATCATCGCACTGCGGCCCATCTTTGAGCGAGTGACGGCCTTGTCGAGCCCTAGTCGCGATGGCCGCTCCACAGCTCAAATGCTGGAGAGCTACGGCATCAATGTCGCACTTGGCACAACTGGCAAGGGGGGATTCGCGGCGATACGTCAGTTGATCGGCGTCCTAGGCACCGGAGACCACGTCTGTCTAACACCAGATGCTCCGCCCACACCGGCGATGACAGTGTCACGCGGAATCGCGACGTTATCGAGGTTGTCTGGTGCGCCCATCATTCCGATGGGGTATTCTGCGCGGCGAGCGATCGTGTTAGACAACTGGGACCGCCAAGTCGTACCTCTCCCGTTTTCGACCCACGTGGTACTGTGCGGCGATCCCATGCCGGCGCCCACGTCGAAAGACGCTGAACTGTCACTCGTCAGCGAGCTTGAAGAAACGTTACTGCAGATTCAAGATGATGCAGACGCCATCGTCAGCCGCGAACCAGTACGATCTCGTGATCCCAATCGCCACCAACGAAAGGCAGCATCTCCATGATCTGGTTGTATCGGATCACGCAGCTGATCTTACTGCCCGTCCTCCTCGCGCATCTTGTGATTCGCTTCATGCGCAAGAAAGAAACCCGTCTGTCACAGCGACTGGGGGGCGGCGGCCAACGACACCCAGACCAACAAGTCGTTTGGGTGCACGCCGCCAGTGTCGGCGAGAGCTTGAGCGTGCTGCGCATGATCGAGGAACTCGTCGAGCGGCGTCCTGATGTGTCTGTGGTCTTTACGAGTGGAACGGTCACGTCGGCGCACATCTTGGCTAATCGCCTCCCCGAAAGAACGGTGCACCGGATGGTGCCGTTCGATAACGCCCTGTGTGTCAAGCGTTTCTTGCGCGCGTGGCGCCCCGTCTTACTGATGACGGTGGAATCAGACTTGTGGCCCGAGATGATCCACCAAGCCCCGAGCGTGGCTGTTATCAATGCCCGTGTCAGCGAAAAAACATTTCACCGTCTCAAGAAAGCTCACGTCTGGCGCCGATGGCTCGCGCGCCGGGTTGACCATGCCGTCGCGCAGTCAACCCAAGATGAACAGCGTATGTCTGAGTTGGGTTTTGCGGTTTCGCCAACGGTGGGAAATCTCAAGCTCGATGCACGCCCCTTGCCGGACCATCCTGATCGCAAGGCGTTATCCCAGAGCATTGGTGAGCGCCCGGTGGTGTTGTTTGCCTCCACCCACCCCGGAGAAGAAGAGATTGCCGCCACCGTCCATGACGCGCTGCTCGCGACCCACGACAACGTGCTGACCATCATTGCGCCCCGTCACCCAGAACGGGCGCCAAGCATCGCGCGGATGCTCACCCAGAGCAATCACCGCGTTGCGTCACGATCGAAACACGAACAGGTGACCACTGCTCATGACATCTTGCTAGCGGACACCATCGGCGAAATGGGCATCTGGTACCGTCTGGCGAATGTGGCCGTGATGGGCGGAACATTCGCTCGTCGCGGCGGCCAAAATCCCGTCGAACCCCTTCGGTGCGCTTGCCCGGTGATTGCCGGTCCCGATACCAGCAACTTCACAGCCACCGTCAAGATGCTTCTCAGAGATAAAGCCATGATCAAGTGCGGCACCGTGGATCTGTTAACCCAGCATCTGCGTCGACTACTGAGCGATCCTGAGAAACGAGCCTCCTTGGTCTCCCACGCCGCCGATGGTCTGGCGCCTCACGATGGCACAAGCGGCCGCGTGGTGTCGCTGGTGTCTGAGTGGATTCCGCAGAAAGACATGACATGAAGGCTCCCGAATTCTGGAAGAAGCGATCTCTTGCGGCTCGCCTGCTGTACCCCTTCACGTTTCTCTACCGATCCCTCGCAGCCATCGACCGCGGACTGAAGCGGATGCGGCGCATCACCCCGTCGATTCCCGTCATCAGCATCGGCAATATCGTGGTCGGCGGTACGGGCAAAACGCCGCTAGCAGCCGCCGTCGCTCAGGCCCTGCGCGCACACCGCCGCCGGGTCGGCATTGTGTCTCTCGGGTATGGCAGTTCAGCCACCGACTCAACGCGCGTCCAGCCAGGTGATGAGGCGGCCGCCGTAGGCGATGAAGCGCTGGAACTAGCGCAACTTGGGATCGCCGATGGCGTATGGTCAGGACCCTCTCGCCAGCAGTCCATTGAACTGGCGGCACAAGCCGGTATGGATGTCGTCATCCTCGATGACGGGTTTCAGGCGCTTGACGTCAAACGCGCCATTGATCTTGTGGTCTGCGCCACCGACCATCCCTTCGGCAACCGGTGGCTGCTCCCAGCAGGTCCCTTGCGTGAACCGATCACCAACCTCCAGCGAGCCAGTGCGGTGGTATGCAGTGATCGCGGCGCCCATGACGCCTTGGTCTTGGATTGCCCGGTGTTTCTCTTGGATTACAAGCTGTCGCACTCCCATGCGGTGCGGCAGTCACCGATCATCGCGTTTTGCGGGCTCGGGCAACCTAACCGGTGGTTTCGGCTCTTGAGTCAGGCCGGGTTAGACGTGCGAGACACCGTGGTGTTTCCGGATCATCACACCTACGAAGAGGCCGACACAGATGCCCTGCTGAAAAAGCGGGATGACTTGGAAGCCATTCTGGTGACGACGGGCAAAGATGCGGTTAAGCTGCCAGCCGCATTTCGCCAGCAAGTCGAAATTATTACGCCGAGGATTACGGCCGCATCCCTTAAGCCACTCATCCAGTTCATCGAAGAGCGCCTCATCGAGGCAGATCCAGCGGACTAACATCGCTGCGAGCAACGGTGGCCCGGCTAATGACCAGTGCCCATGGATTACGTTCAGGATCGGCATCCATCGCCCTGACCGTCAGGGTGACCACTTGCGCGTGACGCCGGATTTCCGTGCCACGAAGGGTCTCGGTCACCAGCAACGGTAATCGCACCAACCATTCACCGTCCCCAGTCGTCACGGCGGCTTGCACGTATGGCTCATCCGATACCAGCCTCCGCGTGCGATCCCTCAGTTCGCCGCGTGCCCTGCGCTCCGTGAGGTCCGAGTCGAGTTGCGCCGCAAAGGTCGATGACAAAAACGGTCTGATCGCATGCAGGGTCTGAAAGGCATCCTGCCCGCCATCCGCATGCCACGTGTTTAGCTGCTGCCAGATGTAGCGCGCAAAAACGTACACGTCCCACGGATGAACGGATCCGGCCTGAACCACTGCCCCACGGCTGAGATCAGGCGGAATGGTGACCCGGATGCCGTCCATGGCCCGCAGCCACCCAACGCCACAGATGAGGGCCATCACAGCGAGCATGCCGGCACCCACTTGTAACGTGCGAATGTGAGCAATGAGGTCGGCCACGGCATCGCGCGAACCGGAGCTCCACGGGGTTTTAGTCCAGCGCAATCGGCGTGCGCCTTGTCGACACAGGGGCAACATCCATCTGAACTTCTGGGGCAGACCGAAGCACCCACCGGTACGCCCAACAGGCGATGCCGCGTTTGAGCCAGCCATGCGGACGGCCTGAGATGGCACGCGCCACGCGGCGCGATATCCACGCAAACATCGCACACGATGCGAGCACAGCGCTACCCATGCCATACGCAAACGATCCCATGAGAGCCACAAACGCGCCGCCAGCAGACCCCACGACCAGTGCAGATGCCACCGCGATTCCCAACTCTGACTCAGTCAGCCCCAGTGCGATTGGCACGTCTCTCAGATCGAGAGGACGGGGTTCATCACTCATGAGGGGCTGAAAGTTTCAGCGAGGATTTGCGCGTTTTCATAAGCGTAGTTCGCGGTCCACAGCACAAGAATCAACATCACCACACCGAACATCAAGGTCGTCGCAAACTTTCCCCATTGATCGCTATCACGCGCGTCGCCAAAACTGCGCCACAGCTGCACACCAAAGCTCAGCAATACGAGCAGCGAGATGGCGATAGCGGCGAACTGAATAGTCTGCGACAACACCGCGCCTGCGGTGGATAAGACATCCCCGTCACCAGAAACGCCTCCGGTGAGCTGGGATAGTGGTCCGGTTCCGACTCTCATCGTCGTCCCCCTACCATGACCCAACCGTCACGGACGTGATCACCACGAGCATGGCGACTCGCGCTCCGGTCCAAACCGCGGCATCAACCGGCATCTGTGCGCGCTGATACGACAGCCAAAGCTGCCACCACTGCACTCCCGCCCACAGGGCAAGAATGGCTAAAACGAGCGCGTGCATACATATCCTCCTTGTGGGCGTTCACGGCCCGGCACAAAGTACACGGAACGAGCGTCCACAGCAGCTTCCAATCCATCAACAATGCGTGCGAGATCCCCGCGCAATCTGTCGTAGTCCATGATGCGCGGGTCACCTTGACGTGTCTCAGCCTCATCGATCAACACGGAGAGCTGTTGCGTTTGTCGCACGAGCGCTTCGAGCAGCGTGCGCTCGGTGACCGCACTGGGATGTGAGCCGAGGATGTTGTCCGGGGCGGCATGCACCGCGACCGACAGGCATAGCAGGCACGCCACTCCTCTTTTCATGGTTGATCCTTTGCCGTAGCGCTTTCTCTGTGCACCGCCTGAATGGCCTGTTCGAAGGCCCACGCTTTGTCCAACATCTCACGCCGCTCTGAGACCCAGCGTCTGGCGTACTGCAGGCGCTCTCTGGCATCTTCCGCGAAAACACCGAGCACCTCAAGGTCAGACAACCGCTGCGTCTGTGCGGGATACATGGCCCTCAATCGACGAATACGGATGTCCGTTCGCTGGGCACTGACCTTTGACGTCACCAAAGGCACGAGGCGGATGTCTGCGCGCGTCTGGGCCTTAACATTTGGCGACGTGCACGCAAGCATCATCGCCACCCCAAGGCACGCAAAACGCGGCGCCGCACGCGCTCCCGGGCTCGCTGGGAATGAGCGCCGGTTAGTTGCTGTTGCCATGCTCTAACCTGCTTGTCACCGACCTGAAGCGCCTGCATCTGTTTGGCAATCTGACATCCGACCTTGAGAACGGATAGCGCCAATCCGGCTGGAAAGCACTCTGGGTGAAGCGCCCACACCACGAGCATCTGACGTTCCGGATGGGGGTGACCACGCACGACATCATCAATGCTGTCTCCAGGACGAACGACCCAACCACGCGCAGACCGGCACGATCGGTGGCCCGAGTGCAGGCGAGAGACCCGCTGCCCTGTGATAACCACCGCTGCACACGACGGATCACGCGCAGGAGCTTGAGGCAGCGGCGGCAGCTTGGGGTATGGCGGCGCAGCGCACCCCATGAGGATGACCGTCACCAACGTGACCGCCGCACGCATCACCGCGCATGACGCCAAATGCGCCGCGCGCCATCCGGCGACACCAATGCCACGGCCTGATGCGCCACATCCACGACTCCTAGCGCCCATCCGCCAGGCAACTGATCCCCAAGGCGGACGATGCGCACCATGTGCTGCCCGTCGTCTGAATACCATTCAAATTCCGCAGCTTGCACGTTGTTAAATGCCCATACCGAACGCACGCGCACCCCATCTAACAGATCGTCCGCGCTGAGCGGCTTCTCCGGCTGCGGCTTGGCGGCGGGAATCTCAGATGAAATCTCGGTCGCGCGCTCCCCTCGCGGCGAGAGGCCGTGAGCATGTGATGTCATCCAACGCCGCATGTCTTTTTGAAACTGCTCCCACTCTTGGCGCAATTCATCGCCGCGATGCGGACGCTCGTTCCAATGACCGCTGTCAAACGGAGGCGTGACATCTCGCGGAGACACAATCGTGATCGAATCGCTCGGCAACCCGCCTGCAGCCACAGCACTGACCAGTCCCAAGACGGCCACCACCGGCATCCACCTCACCGGCATGACCCTGCGTCCTTAATAAGAGCGGCATGTTGTTGCACCACCGCCCAAAGAACGGGCAAAAGCCGCACGTAGTCAAGGGTGCGAAACCCGTCTGAAGTCACCGAAACCAGCCCCGGCAACCACGTCTGAACGTCATCGGCAATAAATCCCGGAAGTTGCCCTTGGTTGTGCATGACAGGGACCACGCCGCTGAGCCAGCGCGCAGCATCTTGGGCGGACAAGTTGATCGCATCGGGCTTCATGCGGCGATCCGACAAGTACGCCAATCGATTGGTCGCGAGATTGCTCACGTTGAGATTGGTGACGGTGGCTTGAGTCACCGCCAAGCTGCCGCCATTAATCGCTTGAGCCGAGATCGCGCCGACGCCTCCAATGTCGTATCCTCCCATCTTCAAATGGCCGGTCAGTGGCTGACTGCCGTTGCGCAGCAACCAGTCGTCAATGTCGACTGCGTTTTGATCGGCCGCCGCGCGAGTGCGCACCGCCGCAGGAATGGCCACGATGGACACCGTGTGCTCAAAGGGATCCTGCGAAACGCTTCCTAACCCGCGCCCCAACAAGGCGGCCACCTCTTGCGCGTCATGTTCTGTCGTCATGGACATGCCAATCTTCACGCCGGCCCCATCCGCCGTAAGGCTGAAGCGGGGCATGTGTGCCCGCAAGGCCGTGGCCAGCGTAGGCGGCACCTGAGGCGACGCCATCAGCGTTGTGATGTCGTGTGGCCACTCCCCGGTCCGGGCGTGTTCAAGCTCCGCAACGCGTTGAAGCGCAATAAGAGTGCGGATGGAACCATCCCGCACCTGCACATCTTGCTGCTGGCCGAGTGTCCCCCACAGCCCGAGTGATGCTGTCACACCGATCGTCAACACAGCCAGCAACTCGATGATGGTCATACCCCGTTGAGACGTCATCGGGTGTACGTCACATTCAAGACCGTGTTGGCGCAACTCGCTACAGCTGTGGACATCAAATCCAGCATGGACAAACATGTCGACACTTGCGGCGTGGTGACGTTGATGCGATAGGTCGACCCATTAATGGGCACGATGCCGTACGTCGTCCCCCACGGTGAGAACACCGTATTGTTTGAATGCGGTAACGCTTGCGGGACGTATCCACGGACGATCAGATCGCGCGCTGAAATCCCCACATACGAAAACCGAGTGGCGGCGACGCGCTCAATCCCTTGGGCGATCCACCCGATGTCTTGAACGCCCTTGGTGATCTTGCGCGAGTCCGTCGCCGTCGCGACAAGAGCCGCAGCGCCACCGGTCACAACGGCCGCCATCGCGAGCCACGCAATCCCTTCGAGCAAGGTAAATCCCCGGCTGCGGCGAATCCGCAGACTATCACGCTGTTTTGCTAACATCCATCCCCCCCTCGTGACACGTCACGATACTGGTCCCAACACGGATGTGGCCGCGGTCATACCGATCCACATCCAACACATCAATCCCATCGCCAATCCAAGGCACGCCCACTTCACCGGCCCCGCCATGCGCTCAATCCGACGAAACGAGCGACGGCGCAAGTCGCGTGCCACGCGGCGCATCAGCGCCGGCAGGTCATCGGCCGCATGCCCCAGTGTTCGCAGTTCCCATTGCGCAATACGGTCACATCCCGGAGACGCCGACAGCGCGGTCGCCACCAACTCTCCGTCCATCAACCGCGCGCGTACCGCCAACTGCTGCACCCGCATCGAAGCAGACCCGCCGCTCTCTTCCATGACGCGCGCCCAACTGACGCCTGACGCGAATCGCAGCGCCCACACATCCAAGAGATTGGCGCACAGATGACCCTGAACAGCACTGAGGAAAGGGATGCGCTGCGCGAACGCCTGCACATGACGGCTCGGCACCAGGAGCATCCCCCATCCGCCCAAGAAGACGCTGCTCACGAGCCCAACAACCAGCGGCCACCACACGCGAATCCCGTCTGCAGTGATGATCAGCGCCTGCGTGACTGCAGGCAGAGTGAGATTCCGCACCCCATCGGCGTAGTCGCCCGCGATCACCGTGGCATACACCGCCAGCGTACAAACCAGCACAAACACGCCATACACCACCTGTGTGGCAAACTCCATCATCGTGGACGACGACTGACGTTTGACGTCGATGGTCTGGCGCACTCCTTCCATGAGCTGGCCCGCTTTCTCAAAACCCTCAAGAACCCCGGCGGTCCCCACCGAAACATGCGCGGCAAACGCCGCCGCTGTGCGGTCACCGGCCAGCAAGCGTTGCTGCACATGACGCAATATCCGGCGGTCGCCCCACGAGGCGTTTTCTTGCAAGAGAGCGGCGGCTTGTGCCGGCGGCATCCCGAGTTCCATGCGATCAGTCATAGCTGCAAACAACTCCAACACCCGGATCTCAGAACTCATTGCACGTGATTCCCGATGACGCTGGTGTGACTTGATCCACAGACCCGAAGCGCGCGCACCAACTCGTCATGCGACACCGCTGACCGAGCGTCTCGCCAGTCCAAACGTCCGTCCAAAACCGCCTCGCAGGCCTGATCAGCCATCGTCGTCCACCCCCCTCTGCGCAAGGCTGCGCGCCATCTCGTCACCCCTCGGCGGACCCAATGCTCACGGTGGCGCGCTGATACCGACACCAGCTCCATCAACAGTACGCGTCCATGAACGCCCGCATGCCGACACGCGGCGCACCCGGCTCCGCGCGCGAGCCCAATCTGACGTGTCGCACGGACCGCACACTTTCGGCAGAGCTTCGGCACCAGTCGCTGACAAACCAGTAACCGCAGCGTGCTATCTTCCGACAGGAAATCCGCATCCAACCCTAGGTGCATCAAACGACGAGGAATCGCATCTGCGCTTGAAGCGTGCACGGTGGCCACCACCAGCGTGCCGGCCGTAATCAGATCCATCAAAGCACGCGCGTCTTGCGAGGTTCGCACCTCCCCAATCACCGCGACATCGCAATCCCAGCGGTGAAAGTCTGCTGACGCTGCGGCGAGTGAACGTCCAGACGTGGATCCGACCTGCGTCACGTTCGATAACCGCACTTCAATCGGTTGCTCAATCGACACCACTTTGCGTGCAGCCGGCAATGAGGCGAGCGCGGCGCGCATGGTGGTGGACTTACCTGATCCCGTGGGGCCAGAAAAAATGATCGCCCCCGAGGAGGCGCGAAACGCGTCGTCAATAGCGATCTGTTGTTGCGGACTACAACCGACGTCATTCATGACGCGCACCGTTGACTCCGTGGCAATGCGCACGATGACGTCGTGTCCCGATACATCCGGCACCGAGGCCAGTCGAAGAGCGACGCACTGATCTCCGTAACTCACTTCACAGGAAGCATGGCATGGCTCGCTGCCGTTGAACGCGCGAGACGCGCCGCCAGCTGTGGAGAACAGATAGCTCGCGAGTTGCTCGCCGACGATTCGCGGCAACTCGGCCGTATCCACCAGTTCCCCGCCGAGCCGAAGCCGCACGCGCGTCCCGGTGTCGCGCGTCTCGATGTGCACATCGCTGGCACCAGCTTCGACGGCCTGCTGCACGATGCCCGACAGCAGTCGTGCTGGCGCTGTCGCGGGTTCGGTGCTTGTCACCGATGATGCGCCCGAATCGGTGGGGAGCTCGCAGCGTGCACGGATCGCATCCAGGACCAACGTCGTCACGAGGACCTCGGTGATCCCTGCCATCCGGGCACGTGCCCGGACGCGTTCATCCCAGGGTTGATCGGTCAGCATCCGGCCGTCTTTGAGCGCGACGTACGGCAAACCCGCATCCGCCTCTAGCGCCCGCGCACCGGTGAGGACAATGTCGGTGGTGCGGCGTATGACAGACGCCCCTAGCGCCCGAGCATACCGCGACAAACGATCGCCATGACTCACGGTTTGACCTCCGCGCCAACGGTGAGGGAAATCTCTTGATCACCACCTGCTTTCGCCCGACCTTGCGCGTCAATATGAGTCAGGAACACCCCGGGGGTGACCGCGTCTCCGACATACGCCGTGCGCACCGGACCTCCGCGTTCAGACACCATGGCATATCCCGGCGACTGGTCGCGTGGGGGCACGATGGCGTGGACATACGTGGCGTGACCCACCGGACCTGCCTCTCCCGACGTCGCTTGGCTCAACTCTTGTTGCAACGTGGCGCGTTCGATGTCAAGACGCAACACCCGCAGTTCGGCTTCTTTCACACGCAGTTGCGCATCCGCAATCAGTTCGCGCTCGGCCAACGGTTCCAGCTCACTCGGTGGATGCTCGTCTGCCATGACGAATGACGTCAACCCCGTA
Organism: Gammaproteobacteria bacterium; assembly: GCA_965209235.1. Taxonomy (GTDB): domain Bacteria; phylum Pseudomonadota; class Gammaproteobacteria. The sequence goes on from OZ242382.1 coordinate 466,495, forward strand.
GCTGCTAGGCAGACTAGAAAGATCGCCATGTGACCACCCCCGTGATGTCGAGTCCTTGGATCTCCAGATCGAGGCTCTCTAAGTGCGCGATCGCTGGGATGTGTTTGGCCAACACCATCATGCCCCCGAGGGTGCTACGCTGAAAGTCCTTGGACTGCACCGTGCCTTCTCCGTCTGGCATGCGCCCCCACTCGGGCGGAATCCGGTCCGCTCCCGCATCCGTTTGCAGGATTCCATCCGCGAGCACCACATGCTTAATCGGAGCACCGCGGCGATAAGCGTCCCAAATCAATGACGCGGCTTGACGGATCGCAGACGGCGCTAACGGACGCGGGTCTGCGAGTGCCTCTGCTGATGTTTCGATGACCGGCAGCGACGCGACTGGCGTCTCGCCGGGCGCCGCGTACCACACAGCGATCCCGCCGATTCCGCTGATAAGGGCCGCCACCGATGCGGCGATGGCGTATCGCGCCACGGGGTGCCGCGGCGCACCCACGCGCCGAATCGCGGCATCAAGCGTGCCGTAAACGGCGCCCCTGCGTTGGAAGACGGGCAAGGCCGGCGCAGCCAACTCTTGCCGCATGGCTCCCGCCTGCAGCAACGCGGCCAGCCGCGGATGATCAAAACCGCCGCTGGTGGAAATCAGTTGCGCTCCTTTGACCTCCATCAGCGCCGAGGTCACTTGGGCGACGCTCTCTTCGGTCAAAGCACCCACAGACTCCGCAAGTGCCGATCCGTGCGCACCTGAGACCAGCACCCATTGGTCGCCGTGCGCGGGCTCCATCCACACCCATGGGGTTGCCAGATTGCGAAAGTGCTCAGCGGCTGACACGCCTAGGGCGGCGTCCGTTGATGGCGCAAAGGCGACACACGCACGCGTGTGGCCAGATCCTTCAATCACCCGACACGCCACGCGAAGACGCTTGCCGTAGTGCTGGCTTGCTTGCGCATGAGCCGCACGAAGGCGCATCGCGAGATCTTGAGCATCGTGTGCTCGCACGGTGAGAAGGGTCGTGGCCGCCGTCAGATGAGATGTCATATCAGGATCCTTGAATGGAGACAGGGGTAATCACGAGCAGGGTTTCACTGCGTCGATCAGTTTTTGAGCGCCCAAAGGCAAATCCAGTGGCCTCCAGCAACCGCTGGGCGTCAATGCGCGTCAAACCGCCAATCACCAGTGGTTGACCCACCGATAACAAGGCGCGGTGCACAAAACGGGCTTGGGTGGTGCGCGGTATCTGAATGCGCTGATCACCGACTTCAATGCTCTCAATTTCTTCCAGTGCCGCGAGTCGCATCGCCACCTGCAAGACCACGGTGTCACCGCTGGGTTGCGTGACGGCGCGCGGCAAGAGCATGAGCGTGAACCCACTCTCCACAACCCCGGGATCGAGTTGCTGGGTCTCAAACGTACCGCTTGCGGCGGTGCTTTCGCTGCGTGTGGAAGATGCGAGATACGCCTGCAGACTGGTGAGCGACACGTGGGCCACATGCCCGCTCAACGCGGACACCCGGCTGCGCGTCACCACGCGAAGATTTGAAAACGCCGCTGAGAGCCTCGCTCCAACTGTGCCGGTGGGATGTGACGCGAGACTGCTGTCGAGCGCAACCGCAAACGGCGCATCACCGCCCAACGCACCAGAGAGTGCACCGCCGACGCGCACAGACCCACGAGACAACACATCAGTCAGGTTGGCAATGAAGCCGCCTCCTCTCTCATCATCCGCCTCGACGTGCAACAACTCCACATCCAAAATCACCTGGCGCGTTACTGCATCGCTCCACGCGTCCACGGCTTCTCTCACAAAAGACATCACGCTGGGAGGCGCGACCGCGGTCAAAGTGCCAGAGTCCTCACTCGCAGCGACGCGCACCGAAGGATCAATGGTCGACAGTTGTTCGATCAAACCATCCACCGACACGGCATCGCCGGTCACCGTGATGTGCCCGTCACCGTGATCAAACCCACCGTCGGAGGACCCGATGTCTCCGCCACTTCCAATGCGAAACGTGCTTCTCCCACCAATCGTGGGCAAATCAAACGTCTCCACTGCCACGTCTGAAAAGCGAATGGCATCGTGTGTCATGGAGACGCTCAAGTCAAACCGCCCCGCCAGACGCTGGATCACATCACCAGCCGGCCCCTTCACGCGCACATGCACCGCATCGACCCACTTCTCAAGCACACCCGGTGAGATTTGTGCGCGCACTCCGACGGTGTCAGCGAGGGATGACAGCACCAATGACAGTGAGGCTCCCGGGAAATCCAAATCCAGCCAGTCATCCACCCACGCGGGTTGTTGCACGATGGGGTGAACTGCCGCATATGCGCCTGGCACCCGATGGACCGTGGTGCTTGCGGGCGCGGAATCAGCGATCGGAGAAATGGCGACGTCCGGTGCCTTGAGGAATGCGGCGCACCCTTGGGCGATACACGCAACCGCCATCAACGCGAGCCCTCTCAACGCTGGACTCCTAACGTCACCACCACCGTGTGATCGGCTTCGTGTAGCGTGGCCTTCAGACCATACGGCGCAATCAACTGCGCCAGTGCAATTTCAAACGTCGGTTCTTTCAAGAAAAAACTCTTGGGGATCCGCCAATCCAGTCGCTCGCCTGATCGTCCTGAAACCCACCGATCCCAATCCACCAGTGTCCACCCATGAACAGAAGCCAGTTGGGCGATAGCCGCGTGCAGTGACCCTGCATGTACTTGGAAACGGATGTCGCGTTCGGTGCTGGGCAGAGAGACGCTCCGCGGGATCAAGTCATGGGCTCGCGCGTCTTGACGTAGCTCAGCTGCGACCGCATCGGTCAGGCGCAGCGCTACGGTGCGCCTGACAGGATCCACCACCATTTGCCACGATGGACCCAGCAACCGGTGCACCAGGCGCCACACTTCGTCGGGACCGAGATGGCGATGGACTTCGGCCACCGGAGCCGTCGCCAACCACCGTTTGGCGTCAGCCGTTGATGCAAGATGAAATCCGGTGTGCCTCAAAACGTGCGCGACCGCACCCCACACCGTGGTGACATCGCGCGGCAGTCCGGTTTCTGACCGCACCAGTAACGGCTCGGGGAGACCAGACGGTGTCTGCGCAGAGGCGTTGATGGTGCACGCCGCAACGAGTGCCCACAGTCGACGCATCGGGAATCTCAAGGGGAGTGGCAACATAGTGCCGCCCGCACGATTGGCGCATCGTGATGGGCGTCACGGTCACTCAGGCCTCTTGCGAGGACACGGATGGTTGCGCCCTAAAATCCAAGGTTGTCGCACCTTGATTGAAGGGCATTAAGTCATGTTGGAAGTTGCACCTGCTGATGTTGGAATGAGCGCTGAGCGTCTCGAAAACTTGAAGCAGTACGTCACCGACAAATACATCACGTCTGAGAAGCTACCGTGCGCGCAAGTCGCGGTGTTGCGCGATGGCAAAGTCTGCTATCACGCAACGATGGGATCTCACGGGCTGGACAGCGCACCGCTCGCAGATGACGCGATTTACCGCATGTATTCCATGACCAAGCCCATCACATCGGTGGTCGCCATGCATCTCGTCGAACGTGGACTGATGGCCTTGGATGATCCCATCCACCGGTACCTACCGGAATTCTCACGGGCACGTGTCTGGCGCGCCGGGGCATTTCCGGAATTCCTGACCGACCGCACGACATCCCCGGTTCGCGTGTGGCACCTTCTGACTCACACCTCTGGCCTGACGTACGGATTTCAACGATCCACAAACGTCGATGCCGCCTATCGCAATACAAAGGTCGACCTACCGCCCTTGGGCACCACCCTTGCGGAATGGACAGAGCAACTGGCCAAACTGCCGCTGATACAACAACCCGGTGAAGGCTTTAACTACTCCGTGTCCACCGATGTGCTTGGACGAATCATTGAGGTGATCTGTCAGAAGTCACTCGGTGAGGTCTTCGAAGAGTTGGTCTTTGGCCCCCTTGGGATGAAAGACACCGCGTTTCGCGTTCCGGAAAGCAAGCGCAGTCGCTTCCTTCCGGTCTATGACTTTGCGGTGGGCGCACGCCCCAAACGTCTGGAGAACGAACATCGTTACGCACCGGACAATACGTTCGAGAGTGGCGGTGGCGGTTTAGTCGGCACCATGGCTGACTACATACGGTTTGTCCAATTGCTCGCCAATGGTGGCGCGCTTGACGGCTATCGTCTGATCAGCCCAGCGACGCTGGAATACATGACTCTGAACCACTTGCCGAACGGCGCCGACTTGTTCTCGTCAGCAACCGCATCGTTTTCGGAAGTCACCTATGCCGGCGTCGGGTTCGGACTTGGCTTTTCGACGGTGGTGGATCCTGTCGCCGCGAAAGTGGTGACATCACCCGGTGAGTATGGCTGGGGCGGTTTGGCTTCGACCAACTTCTCCATTGACCCCTACCGGCGCGTGTCGACGATCTTCCTCACGCAGTTGATCCCGTCATCCACGTACCCGCTGAGACGCGAGATCCGGTCCATCGTGAACGCCGCTATCGAGCAGTGAGATGGTCTTTGCGCATCCTGTTCGTCAGCCTGATCCTGACAGGATGCGCAACGTCTGGCCCAAGACATCTGGCTCCGTCCCAAGGAGCCGAAGCGTCGATCACGCGGACGGGTGATCGAGCGACGCTGACGGTTGATGGCCACAGGGTCGTCGTTATCTATCCCGCGCGCGGCGTGCCGCGCGAACAACCATGGGTGGTGATTCACGGGGACAACCGCCGTGCAGTGGATGCCTGCGATGCATGGCGAAATGCTGCGCGCATGCGTCAACGACTGATCATCTGCCCCGAATTCGACCGTCGCCGATATCCGACGCCTTGGCAGTTCCCTTGGAGCGTCAGCGAAGAGCCTCGCCAAACGCTGGAACAGTTGGTGACGCGGATTTTTGAGCAACTGCGCTGGGAAGGGGATCAAACGTACTTGTTGTATGGACATGGCAGCGGCGCGCAATTGGCTCTGAGCTCAGCGCTTCGCGGCGAAACCCCAAGCGCGCGCGTACTGGTTCTCTTCAACCCACCCTACTTTCCGATTGCGGGCGAAGGCTGGGTCCCTGTCGGCGCCACGTCCCAAACCATCACGATGCCGCCGGTCTGGCTACTCGCCAGCAAAGACCCGGCGCCCGCACCGCGCACCGTGACGCCCACCTCGCTTGGGGGCATCTTGGGCCAAAACTCACTGACCCCGCTAGGCCCGTGGCCGGTGGCGATCGCCATTCAAGGTCGCACATTTGCCGAACGCGCCAGTTGGTTTCATCAAGAAGTCAACCGCGTCGACCCGATGCTCGGCCAGCGCGTCTCGCTGAGCACCCTACCAGCGAACACACACACCACCTACACGGTGCCCACCGCGTTACCGTGGTTGAGACCCAGCCTCCCAGACGGCGTCACCTTTCCATAGAGGCGCGTCAACCGGCAGCGAGGCGCGGCTGCTCGTGTGATGCCGGCTGCGGCACCATCGCTAGTGCGCTCCCATCGGCTGTCATCGCAATCTTGACCTCGGTCCCATCCGTCACATCACCCTCTAACAGCTTCACCGCCAAAGGGTTTTCGATGGCTGATCGAATCGTGCGCCGAAGCGGCCGCGCACCATACATCGGATCATAACCGCGCGCCGTCAAGAAGGACACAGCCTCATCGCTGAGCGATAACGTGATATGCCGATCGGCCAACCGGGCGCGCAATTCATCAAGCTGAATGTGAACGATCTTTCCGACTGCCTCGCGAGTCAGTGGTTTAAACACCACCATGTCATCGATGCGGTTAAGGAGTTCTGGCCGGAAGTACTGCCGGACCGTATCCATCACCCGGCCTTTGGTTAGAAGCCAGTCACGCGGCGCGCCGTCTTCAAAGTATTCAGAGGCGCCAAGGTTGGACGTCATGATGATGACCGTGTTTCTGAAATTCACGTGATGCCCTTGGCCATCGGTGAGCACGCCATCGTCAAACACTTGCAACAAGACGTTCATCACGTCAGGGTGCGCTTTTTCGACCTCGTCAAACAGAATCACAGAGTACGGTTTGCGCCGTACTCGCTCTGTCAACATCCCGCCTGCGTCGTACCCGACATATCCCGGAGGCGCCCCGATCAAGCGCGAGACGGAGTGTTTCTCCATGTATTCCGAGAGGTCGATGCGAACCATGGCATCTTCACTATCAAACAGGGTGCGTGACAACGCTTTGGCGAGTTCGGTCTTTCCGACCCCCGTAGGCCCGAGGAACAGAAACACACCAGAAGGACGCTTGGGATCAGCCACCCCAGCGCGTGACCGCTGGACCGCCGCCACCACGGCATCAACCGCTTCCCCTTGATCAATGACCTGTTGGCCCAACGTGTCCTTCATGCTGACAAACCGCCGCGATTCGTCTTGTGTCAAACGCTCGACCGGCACGCCAGTCCAACGCGCCACGATCGACGCGATCTGCGTTTCTGTCACAGCAGCGGGCAACAACGAGTCCGCGCTCTGTTCCACAAGGGATTTTTCCGACTGCTGGAGCTTTTTCTCAAGCGCTGGGATCGCCGCATACTGAAGCTCTCCCATCTTTTCGTACTCCCCTTTGCGCTGCGCGACTTCGAACTCCTGCCGCGCTCCTTCCAAGTCTTCCTTAATCTTGGTGGTGGCTGCCAGCCGTGATCGCTCAGTCGCCCACTTTTGCTCTAGCTCAGCCAACTGGCCTTCCAAGTCGACAATGCGGCCGTCGAGTTCATTGATGGACTGGCCGGCGTCTTTGTCGTCACTCTCCTTGGATAACACTTGCCGCTCGGTGCGGTACTGCATGAGTCGGCGCTCGATGCGGTCCAGCGATTCCGGCTTGGAGTCCATGCCCATGCGAATCTGACTGGCAGCCTCATCCACCAAATCAATGGCTTTGTCGGGCAACCTGCGATCCGTGATGTAGCGGCGCGATAAACGCACGGCAGCTTGCACCGCGGCATCTGTGATCGCGACCTTATGGTGCACTTCGTAGCGCTCCTTCAACCCGCGGAGGATGGCAATCGCGTCTTCCTCAGATGGCTCATTGATCATGACCTTCTGAAAGCGTCGCTCTAGCGCGGCATCTTTCTCTATGAACTGGCGATGCTCATCCAGCGTGGTCGCGCCGACGCAGTGCAAATCACCGCGTGCGAGCGCTGGTTTGAGCATGTTCCCCGCATCCATCGCACCGTCTGTGCGCCCAGCACCGATGATGGTATGCAGTTCGTCAATGAACAGAATGTAGGCATCTTGATCGGCGTTGAGTTCCTTCAAGACACCTTTCAGGCGTTCCTCAAAGTCGCCGCGATATTTCGCACCAGCCAACAACGATCCAATATCAAGAGCCAAGACCTTTTTGTTCTTGAGGCCTTCCGGCACCTCGCCTTTGACGATCCGGTGCGCCAAGCCTTCGACGATCGCGGTTTTCCCTACGCCAGGCTCCCCGATCAACACCGGGTTGTTTTTGGTGCGCCGCTGCAACACCTGAATCGTGCGGCGGATCTCTTCATCGCGTCCGATGACGGGATCAAGCTTCCCGCTGCGCGCCTGTTCTGTCAGGTCAATACAGTACTTGGTCAGCGCCCCACGCTGCTCTTCGTCGCTTTCGCTTTGCACGGCTTTCCCAGCGCGAAGCTGCTTGGCTTGCTCGTCTAACCCGTCCGTCGTCAAGCCGGCATCTTTCAACCAGCCGTTGGTGGGAGATTGACGTGCGAATTCGCAGACGAGCGTCTCGGTGGAAATGTGCGTATCACCCTGCTTCTTGGCCCGGTTCATGGCACACTGCCACGCCCGTGCGAAGTCGTGAGCCGGCGTGATGGCTCCGGTCGATTGCGCATCGCCGACGCGCGCCGCATTGCTCAATTCCGTTTCGACTCGCTTTCTCAGCGCATCGACGTCACCGCCGGCCAACGCCACCATGCTGGCGGCGATGTTGCCTTCGCCCAGTAGCACGTGTAAAACGTGCGCCGACCCTAAGGCGCCATGGGATCTCGCAACGCGTAGTTCTTCGGCTTCTTGTATTGCGACTTGAAGCGTACTCGTGGGTTGCATCATGAGGATTCCTCCTTTGCTGTCTCTCCTTGTTGCTCCGGTGCTCTGATCACCTTTGCTCAGTTGTGATGTGGTAGCGCTTTGATATCAATTCAAATGAGGGGTGCGCGTGAAACCGCCCGTAATCCGTACACTACGCGCCCCATTGGGCCAGCGTGTTGACGTTGCTATACCGCGTTTTCTTGCACTGTTTTACCGGTGTTTTGGCCGTTGCCCTGATCACAGGGACGCCCGCCCAGACCTCATCGTCTCAATCACGCATCGATGAGCTGCTGTCCCAAACGTTAGGGCAAGAGACCGCGATTCCTTCGGTTGAGCAAGCGATTCTTGTGGCCTTCGATGGCGATGCAACCGTCACGTTTGATCTCCTGCCAAACGTCTACATCTACAAACAGCACACGCAATTCCTGGTCACGATGACGCGTGGCGACACGATACCCGTCGCCCCGTCTTCCGCGCCGACGGCAACCCTGAAATGGGATGAGTACTTCGGGGACTCAGAAGTGTGGCTCGCGAAGAACGCACCGCTTGATTTTGTGCTCGACATTCCCGCCAATGCGGCGTCGCTCACGATCGAATATCAAGGGTGTCTCAATGACGTGATTTGCTACCCACCGCAGCGCATCACGATCCCGCTCTCGAGCGTCGCTTCCGCCGCTGTGACGACGCCCCCGGCCTCATCGTCTGTGGATACCACCAGCGACCAGTCGCTGGCTGAGCTCTTAGCTGATGAATCCCTGATCATCGGCCTTGTTCTGTTCTACATCCTTGGGATTGGCCTGACGTTTACCCCCTGCGTGCTGCCGATGGTGCCGATTCTGTCGGCCATGATTGCCGGTAGCCGAGACGCATCGCGCCACCGCAAACTCGCCTTGACCGGCGCATACGTACTGTCGATGGCCTTGACCTACGCAGCCGCTGGCTCGTTGGTAGGGTTGCTGGGAGGCACGATTCAAGCCTCCTTCCAACATCCCCTCTCCGTGGCGGCGTTCGCGCTGATGTTCGTGGCGCTTGCCACCTCCATGTATGGCGTGTTCGAACTTAAGTTGCCTCGTTTTCTTGATCGCAAAGCCCGTGAAGCGCAGCAATCCACCCAAGGCGGATCCATCATCGGAACAGCAGCCATGGGCTCCTTGTCTGCGATCGTCGTCTCACCTTGCGTGGCCGCCCCTCTCGCGGGGGCCTTGCTGTATATCGCCGATACCGGTGATGCGCTGTATGGCGGAAGTGCCTTATTTGCGCTGGGTCTCGGGATGGGGACCCCGCTTCTCGCTGTCGGCGGCGCTCTCAGTCGTTGGTTGCCCAAAGCAGGCTCCTGGATGGAGGCGTTCTCGCGTCTCATGGGCATTGGCTTGTTTGGGGTCGCCGTGTGGATGGCCGAGCGTTTGTGGTACGGCCCTGCCACCCTCGTCGCTTGGGCGTTTGTGATCGGTTTGCTGGCGTGGGAGTTGATGCCCAAAGACCGCCTGCGCGGAGGCTCAAACCCCATCGCTATCCTGCGCGCATGCGGCTCGTTAGTGTTAGCGGTATGGGCCGTGGCTTGTGTCTTTGGCGCCGCAAGCGGCCACGCGGACGTCACGAAACCCTTGCCTCAAAACACAGCAGCTGCCGCCCCGGCCTCAGACATGGACATCCCGATCATTCACTCCGTGGATGATCTCAACGCCATCCTCCTCGCCCACCGCGGCCAACCGGTGGTGGTGGATTTTTACGCGGATTGGTGCGTGTCTTGCGTGGTCTTTGAACGCCAGATCCTTCCCCAGCCGCAGGTTCAGCGGGCGTTAGAGGGGATTGTGTTGGTGAAGGCGGATGTGACAGCGAATGATGCCGCGCACAAAAAGCTCATGCAGACATTTCAGGTGGTTGGTCCGCCGACCTTCCTGCTGTTTGGCCCAGATGGGATGGAACAACGGCATTTACGCATCGTCGGTGAGCCCACTGACGACGCGTTCGCGCAGCGCATGCTGGATCTCGCGGCGATTCGTTAACCGCGGCGCTCAGTGTTACGTGCTGAGGCGCTTAAAAATAAACTCTGGGATGAGCTGGATCACGAGCATGATCGGCCTCCAGATGCGGCGCACAAACACCACGTTGCGGCGGTGCTCCACGGCCTGAAAGACGGCCTCTGCCACTTCCTCAGGTTCGGCCGTGACCACGGGCGGCAACCGCATATCGGCGGTCATTTGCGTGCGCACGAAACCGGGATTGACGGTAACCACATGAATGCCGCGCTGTGACAGACGTTGGCGCATCCCCGACAGAAACGCGCTGAACCCCGCCTTCGCTGAGCCATAGGTGTAGTTAGAGCCGCGCCCCCGCACGCCCGCGACAGAGCTAATGCCCACCAGCGTGCCGGAGCCGCGTGCCTCAAAAGCCCGAGCTAATGCCGACAGCACCACCGATGGACCGACGTAGTTGCTGCGCATGACGAGATCAGCCGTGTGATCACTCGCATCGCACTCCGATTGCGGTCGCAACAACCCCACTGCGCAGACAGCGACATCTGGCAACGGCGTGAGCGCTTGAACGAAAGCTTCCGCCTTGTCGATATCGAGAACATCAAAGGCGTACGACACAGGTGCCGATTCTTCCGCGGCGCCCTGCGAAAGTGAGGCAGGCCGAGCGGCCAACTGAATCGTGCATCCCGCAGTTGCAAAGCGCTGCGCGACGGCACGGCCGATATCCGACCGTGCTCCAATCACCAGAACGGTTGTGTTGCTATCCATCACCGCATCGGGATGCGAGACCGCAATCGTTAACCGATGGCTTCTTCGAACAGCTTCACGTACCCGTCTTTATCAATCGGCTTCGCCAACGTGAAGTTAATGGGATCGAGCATGGCATGATCAACCAAGAACTCAATATCGTCTGACTTCACGCCGTATTCACCGAGAGTCTCGGGGATACCAATCCGCTGATTGAGTGAGGAAATCGCATCCACGATGTCCGCGTTTTCTGTCAGCCCCATGGCCAGAGCGATGCGCTTGAACTTGTCTTCACAGGCATCTTTGCTGTACCGCAGGATGTACGGCAACAAGATGCCATTGAGCGTCCCGTGGTGAAGCCGGCGATCCGGCAACGCGCCGCAGGCGTGACTCATCGTATGCACGCCGCCCAATCCTTTCGAGAAAGCCATCGCACCTTCGGTGGAAGCCATCATCATGTTCCAACGCGCGTCTTTGTCTTGCCCGTCCTTCACAGCACGCTCAAGAGCGCCTTGCGCGATACCGCGCATGATGCCGTCGATGCCGACAGCTTCGGCAGGCGGATTGACCCGCGGCACCAAGATGGCTTCAATGCAGTGCGCCATGGCATCCATGCCCGCACCCGCCGTCAGCTTGGGTGGAAGACCCAACGTGAGATCCGGATCACAAATCGCAGCCGCCGGAACCATCTTCGGAGACGCCACAATGAACTTATGCCCGTCACGCATGACAATGACCGCAGCATTGGATACTTCACTTCCGGTTCCGGATGTCGTGGGGATGGCCACCATGGGCGCCATGCCGTCGATCTTCTCTAAACCGCCGGCATTGATCGAATACTCTTGAATGCTGCCGCCGAGATGCGCCACAACACTGACCGCTTTTCCTAGGTCAATGGACGAGCCGCCGCCCATACTGACCACGCCATCACAGCCGCGTTCTTTGTACATCTCAATGGCATCTTCCGTGGCCACCTGCGTTGGGTTTTCCGGCGTTTTATCGAAGATCTCGTACTGGATGTCATTGGTGATATGCGACCGCAGGGTATCCAATAGCCCCGCTGCGACGATCCCCGCATCCGTAATGATGAGTGGCTTCGTGATGCCATGTTTGCGCATCACATTCGATATTTCCGCGATGGCACCGTGCCCGAAGGTTGGGCCGTTCATGAAAGACAGTTGGGTAAGCATGAGCAAAAGGGGTTTGCGACATTCCACGTAATTTATCCGCAAGCGGCGACGAAAGACTCATGCCCGCCTCGCCGCCTCGCCCCTCTTCGAACATCTGAATCGCTGAGACACGCACGGTTCCACGTGGCTTACCGTACGGCAACTTGAGTGAAAATGAGCCGTTCTGTCGCGACACACAGGGAGCCATGAGACTGTTCCCGATCACGGGTCCGCTTGGCATCGAACAGCAACACCGGTTATATGACCGGCGCGTGCGCGCAGCGCAGCGGCTCTCTCAGACCGCGTCCCTGACGTCCTCGTCCTCCAATGACACCACCGCAGCAAAGCACGCAACACCCAAGTACGTCGTGTCCATTGCAACGGTCGCCTCACGTCTTCACACTCTGGATCTCGTGGTCGGTAGCGCATTGCGCCTGCAACCAAAACCCGACCGGATCATCATCTGGCTCGACCAGCGCGACCGAGATATTCCCCTGTCTCCCTCCTTGCGCCGGCTAACCCGTCACGGCCTGGAGCTTCGTTACGTCCGCGAAATCGGGCCGAACAAGAAATGGTGGTACCTCAGCGCATTGCCGGATCTCCAGGAGCACGCCGTGGTGTTTCTGGATGATGACGTGCTGGTGCCGAGCCAACCCATCACATTGCGGCTGCAGCATCTCTCCCACGATGACAACGTGATCGGGTTTCAATCGTTTGCCATTCACCTCGCAATGATGTGCTGCGCGCTTCACGATGGCGGAGATTCCCTTCCTGAGCTCAACGGCACAAGATTGCGGCGGATCGCATGTGATCTCCATCGTCGATACGACGTCTCATCGCTGTGGCCGTGGCTGTTCTCTCTCCATAGCGGGTACGGCGCGGTGACCGCGATTCGCCACTTAGCGCAGCCAGTTGTACGCGACCTAGACGCCATCTTGCGCACTTGCCCGGGACATGATGATGCGTGGGTCAAAACGGCTCTCTTGGCGACTGATGTGACCTTGCGACCGGATCCCAGCGCGTCCGCGTGGGCATTCTCAGCCGATCAATTCAGCACCTTTACCGCTGATACGGGACCCAAGTTCGCGCGACTGACTGGGTCGGCTGTCACGGCGCTTGGCCAGGCCGCGCGAGGCGTCATGGACGGCGTCCACCACGCTATGACATCGGTTGCGGCGGATCACAAGGCGTCTCTGCTCGCCAAAGAACACGTCCAACTGAACCCCTACAACGATCGAAACGGCGGCATGGCGATGTCACTGGCCGCCATCCGACACTTTCGCTTGTTTGGCCGGCTTCAAGAGATGGCCAGCCAGGCCGAGGTGCCGTTCACATCACACCTCCTTCGCGCGGCATTAGACGCTCCACAGCAGTGGCACCTCCCGTTTCAGGTCGTGAATGCACTGCAACGAGAGCGACACCCATTCTTTCGAGCGTTGTCAGGCCTGAACAGCGCGCTCAAACGTTAAAGCTGCAAACGCTGCGCTTGTCGGGACATCATGGGTGATGCATCGCTGAGATCACGCCTACGCCACACTGAAAAGTCCTCCATGCGACTATCCGTACGCCTTAACGCATCTGCGGTCATGCGCGCATCTTTAGCGAGATACAAACGCCCGCCATGATCGGCCACAATCCCGTCAAACCGGTCCATCAAGGCCAAAGAACGGCGTGACACCGGGAAATCTAGAGCCAGGGTGTAACCCGGTTTGGGGAACGAGAACGCACCGGTTTGATCTCCAAAGCGCTTCAACACCGCCAGAATGCAGCCCACCCCTGACTGTGATGCCGCGGACAAGAGCGCTTTCATGCCCACCAATGATGTCTCTACGGGGAGTACACACTGAAACTGCAGAAGCCCGCGCCGACCGTACAGCTTGTGCCACTCTAGCAACCGGTCCAGGGGATAGAAGTAGCTATCCCAATTCACGAGACTGCGTCCCGCAGAGAGCGATGCGTAACGCCAGTAAGTGGCATTAAACGCGGCGGCCGTCCAGCCATTGAGCAGCCATCCCGGCGCCGTGACTGGGACCCGAAAAGACGCCTTCGGCGCAATTTGCAACGGTTGCTGCGCAGCCTGCGGTCCCAACTCAGACAGGCGCGCATGCTCTCCCAACATCAGGATGGAGCGCCCTTTCGAGCGCGAGCTAATCGCATCGATCCAAGCCACGGAATAGGTGGCATCGAGGGTTGACTCGCAGGCCTCAATGGTTTCTTCCAAAGACCGCGTTGCTTGGGTGGTTTGCGTGATCCAGGCCGATTCGACAGGCCGAAGCTGAATGGCACACCGCAGGATAACGCCGGTGAGACCCATCCCCCCGAGGGTATGGTCGAACACTTCAGCGTTTTCAGCGAGAGAGCAGCGCGTCACATCGCCGGCTGGCGTCATGAGATCCAGCCAGTGCACGCTCGCGCGCATGCTGCCATCCCTGTGATGGTTTTTCCCGTGCACGTCGGCCGCAATCATTCCACCGAGCGTGACAAATTTCGTGCCAGGGGTCACCAGTGGAAACCACCCTTGCGGGAGTGCAATATCGATCACATCATGAAGCGGGCATCCAGCCTCGGCAATAAAGATTCCGGTTGCTGGATCGAACGACAACACCCGGTTGAAGCCGCGCATATCAATGGTGGTCTGCTCACCGATCGCACTGTCACCGTAGGCGCGCCCAAGGCCGCGTGCGATGGCGCCGCCCAACGACAGCGCCTGCGCAATATCTCCCTCAGTTTCCGGCGCCATCATGCGCGTATCCACCACGGGAAACTGCCCCCAACCCGAGAGCTTCAAGCGGCGCCTCGAAACACGAATTTCTGATCCAGCCGATACTTCACGGCGTAGCCAATCGCAAGCCCAAGAACGGCACCCACTTCTCGCATGACATGTGTTTCAAACTGAAACCAAAAGGCGATCTCACTGCCCCAAAATATCGCTGTTGTCACGACACCGGTCAGCGCGTACAGCATGAATTGCTGCCCATGCATCTTGACCCCTTGCGCGGTGTCAAAAAATATCCACCGCTTATCAAGCAGATACTTGATGATGAGGCCGACGAGCGTTCCGACCGCAATAGACGGAAATAACACCCAGACCTCATCCGTGGTGAGGAGCATCACGCGCTGAGAGGCCAGGTTGGCGGTGGTCGCCATCATGGCAAAGAGGATGTATCTCAGTGCAAATGTTGTTTTGCTCACAACAGCGCGGCAGCCACCGCGATTCCTGCGATCAGCACAAGGCAGATGCGGCTGTTGCCGTCTTTCACGGCAAACGCCACGGGGTCATCCGGCAACCGGCCCTGATGCGCCAACAATGTCATTCGGGAGATCCAATACAGCAAGATGGGACAAATCCCCCACAACACCTCGGGCGTGCTGTACAGATCGCTGATGGCAGGACGGCTGATATACAGCGCCATGATCAACGCGGCCACATACCCAGACGCCAATGCCATCATCGCGAGGATCGGCGTATCGGCCACCCGATAGCCCCGTCGCGTGGCGCGCAATCGTTGGCGCCGGCGGGCATCCACCAACTCTGTGAGCCGTTTCACGGCCGCGAGGGAGAAAAAAATGAAGACCGAGAAGGCCAGCAGCCATGGTGAAACGATGATGCCAGTCGCCACGCTGCCGGCAAAGATCCGTGCGGTGTAGAGCACCGCCAAGATCGTGATATCCAAGATCGCGTAGCGCTTGAGCACTGTCGAATACGCCACATTCAGGGCCGCATATCCCAAGATCACCGCCGCTAACGCGGGGCTATGCCACGCAGCGGCCGAAAGTGACGCGACAAGCAGCGACGCGCTGCACAGTACCCCCTGCGCAATCGACACCTCTCCCGAGGCTAACGGGCGGGATTTTTTGCGTGGATGGAGACGGTCCACTCGCAAGTCCATGAGGTCATTGAGGATGTAAATCGCCGATGCCGCCGCACAAAACGTTGCTAAGGCCCAGATCGCAGGGAGGATCGCCTCCTGCGACAGCGTGTGTGAAGCCGCCACCGGCGTAAACACCAACACGTTCTTGACCCACTGCGCTGGCCGTAGCGCTGCCACGATAGCCTGAAGCCGTTTCGCGGCTCCCGGTAAATGAGTCGTCTCGACCCCCAAACTGGCCACCGTCCGCTTGAGACTCATGCTGGCGCCCACCGTCACGGCGCCGCCTGACTGGCGCCACACCGCGCAATCTGCCGCATGATCACCGACGTATACGAACCCGGCCTTCCCGTAGCGCTCAACGAGTTGCGTCGCTTTCACCTCTCCTTTGAGATTGATCTCACCATCCGATCCCATGACCACATCAAACAAACCGTCAAAGTGACCCGCAATCTTTTGCGCTATGCCCACATCCGTCGCTGTCGCCAGCGCCACCTCACCGCCGCGCTCCTTCCAGTCGCGGGCGAATTGCACGACATGCTCGTTGTAGGGAAGCGTCGCCACATCGATCTTGGTGGCAAACGCGAGTTTCCTCTTAAACCCCGCGATTCCGTCCCGGATCAGTGACCACACAGCGCTCGCCACAACGCGCCAATGCAGCGTTGCTGACGCGCATAGGGTCTCGTGAAGCATGTCTGATCGCAAAAGTGACCCATCGAGGTCAACAACCAGCGGTTTGGGGTGCTCTTCAGCCTCGCGCTTAGGCATGATCGTCAGAGCTACGCCCGCTGATTAAAGCGGCGTCCCATCATAGCGGCAGCTATGTTGATTTTCTGGATGTCAATCGTGCCGCCGGCAATGCCCCATCCGATGGAGTCACGCAACCGGCGTTCCATGCGGTATTCCTTGCTGTAGCCATAACCGCCCATGAGTTGCAGCCCCGTCAAGCATACATCTCGGGACATCTCGTTGGCGAAACACTTTCCCACCGATGAGTGCAAGATGCTGGGGTTGCCAGCTCCGGCCCGTTCCACCGCCCGGTAAATCAGTAACCGCGACGCTTCCACTTTGAGCAACATGTCCGCCAGCTTCAGCTGAACCGCCTGAAAGTCTGCGATCGGCTTGCCGAACTGTTCGCGCTCTTGAACCCACTGCACGGCATCATCAAGCGCCGCCTGCGCGTTGCCTAACGCATTTGTGGCATTCCCGCACCGCTCCAGATCAAACTCCTCCATGAGCTGCTTGAAGCCATTCGGCGGGCGGACAATGATCTGATCACTGGGCACTGTGACGTCGTCGAAATACAAGTCCGCGGAAGGAATCCCTCGAAATCCCAACAACTCTTCGCGCTTCCCAAACGTCAATCCGGGTGCGCCGTTATCGATATAGACGGCACCAATACCCCCGGCGCCGGGCTTATCGTTAAACCGGCAATACACCACGTACCCATCAGCATGTCCGCCGCCGGAGCACCATCGCTTGGCACCGCTCACCGTGACACTCTTGCCATCATCAGACACCACCGCTTTGGTGGTCAGATCCGTCAGCGCTGATCCGGCATGCGGCTCCGACATGGCCACCGCGACCACTAACTCGCCACGGCAAACCGCCGGAAGCACGCGCTCGCGGAGTGCCTGAGACCCGAAGTTCAGCACCGTCCTCACGGGACCCACCAACGCTTCAAAAACGGGATGCGCTACAGCAGATGACACCTTGGTGAACTCTTCCAAGACCACGATGGCATCCAGATGCCCGCGGCCCATGCCGCCGTACTCTTTCGGTAGGTTAATTCCGAGAAACCCGAGTTTCCCCATCTGTTGCGCGACCTCACGAGACGGCGGTTGATTTTCCCGCTCCAAGGTGTCTGCAAACTCCATGAGTTCGCCTTGCGCAAAACGGCGCGCCGCTTGCTGGAGGTCTTGTTGCTCCGCAGTCAATTCAAAATTCATGATGTCATCTCCTTTCTTGTGTCACGGATCTCAGTCGTAGCGTTCCACGTCAACGCCCGCGCGCTGCCCTTGTAAGAATTGTCGTTCAATCACGGCTTGCTTCCCTGAAAGGTCAAACAAGCGCAGCCACTCGTCGTGCTGCCGTTTGAACTTGGCGTCAGGCACCAGCATGGAAGCCAGTTCGTATCGCTTGAGCAACCGGTCGTTCGCACAGAGCGTCCGCCGGCGCGCTAAGTGAAACGCCACCTCTGGGGTATGCACCACGACAGCATCCAACACCCCGGCATCTAAAACCCGAATGAGCTCCTCGAGGTTCGGCGTGTAGCGAACATCCGCCTGCCCCAACACATCGCGAATTTCATCATCCAAGATATGGGTACCGATACCGATGCCTGTGAAGTCACGCTCCGGAATTGACAAAATCTTGGAGCAGGTCGTCACCAGCGCCAACCCACCGGAGTGCCAAGGGGCAGCGAACGCCACTTTGTCCGGATTGGTCGGCACCACACGAAACGCACCGATGACCATGTCGAGATCGCCGCGCGCGAGTGCCACCATGCCAGATTTGCGCGTCACTTCGGTGTACACAGGCTCAGCCCCAAGTGACCACGCGAACTCGGCCGCCAGTCGTGCTTCGATGCCATCCATGCTGTCGCCGACAAATTCGACGTATGGCCATCCCACAACCACAGCGCCAATGCGAAGCCGCTTCGAACGGCGCACCCGATCCGTGGCGTTGATTTGATCGGCCGGCAGGCGTTTGATGTTGCGCAGTGTTCCGACGATTTCCCACGGCAGATCATCCGGCAAGGCCGGGTTACGAATCACCTGTTTGGCGATCGCCACGTAGTCAGCCAGCCGCTCTTTGTCCTGCAAGACTGGCAACGCGAGATGCAGGTCAACGGCCAACTCATTGGCGAGCGACGGTCTGATGGGCGATGGCGGAAGTTTGCCGGGCAACCGATTGCGTAGCCGCCAGAGATCGCGCCAGCCGTAGCGCACTTGAGCGCCGCCAACGCGCAACCGATCAATCAGCGGCTTCACCGATGCGGGATCGATTCCGACGCGTTTCAGAGCGGGCGCAAGATCAGCCGCCAAAGCGTCTGCGGGATCGAGTTCATCGATCAGATCGTCTAAACCGCCAAGCTGCTCGGCTTTGGCGTGCTGGTGGGCAATTTGCATCTGGCCATCCACCCACGCATCCAATCCGGACATGACCCCCACCACGGCATCGTCCACAGCATCAGCCTGCACAAACGGCGGACACGCAACTGCGAAGGCGGCAAGGATGCAGGCCAGCTTTTTCATGGGGCAGATCTCACAAACAAATTCAAAAACTCAGCACCCAGTGTTTCACCCAGTTGCTCCAGCCGGTACAGCGATGTCGCATGACTGTAGTACCTCCCAACATCATGGCCAATCCCGATCGCTTTGAGTTCCACAGGGGAGTGACGTTCAATCACCTTCGCGACCGCCTTCAGGTGCCGGTCTAGCAAGATGCTGGGATTTACCGACAGCGTGCTGTCATCGACGGGCGCGCCATCGGAGATCACAATCAAGATCTTGCGTCTCTCGGGACGCTGCGACAACCGCTCATGCGCCCACAACAGCGCTTCGCCATCAATGTTTTCTTTCAGTAATGACTCTTTGAGCATGATGCCCAAGTGACGGCGCGCACGCAAGAAAGGCGTGGCGGCATCCTTGTAGACGATATGCAGTAGCTCATTTAAGCGCCCAGGGGCTCTGGGAGAGCCGGATGCTTCCCACGCCTGACGTACGCGCCCCCCTTTCCAAGACCGCGTGGTAAATCCCAGAATCTCGGTGGTCACGCGGCATCGTTCAAGCGCGGCTGCCATGATCTCACAGCAACATGCAGCCATCGTCATACACCGGCCGCGCATGGAGCCCGAACTATCGATCAACAGCGTGACGGCGGTATCTCTCTCCTCATGCTCGACTTCTTCGCGGTACACGCCGCGGCCGCTGGGTTGAGTCACCAATCGTGCCAACCGCCCCGGATTGAGCAGCCCCTCGTCGACATCGGTCCGCCACCGCGTCGTGCGGCGCGCCAAGAGTACGCGCTGCAGGCGTTGTGCCAGCGGCTTCGTCAAGTGGGCGAAGGAATTCAGCGCTTCATCCATCTGCGCACGCAAGCGCTGAAGTTCAACGGGCGTCGAGAGCTCCATGGGCGTTTGAACCGCATCGAACTCAAAGGTAAAGGCGCTGTAGCGATCGCCCTTGGCGGCCATTTCCTGCTCGACGGCCTCATCCATGGTGCTCGTTGCATCATCCGGCTCGCCATCAGGTTGATCGTCTGAGACTTCGCGTTTTTGATCGTCGGGATTGGCCGGTGCATCCCCGTCTTCTGTCTCTAGTGGCGGGGATTCAGACACTCCTTCGTCCGGATGATCACCCGGATCGATGTCTTGGGCCTCGTTACTCGGCGCAGCTTTGACTAAGCCAAGTACCTCCAGCAAAGACAAGCTTGCCGCGCGAAAAGCACTGGAATCCGCCGTCACCCGCCGAAGCACATCCAACGCGATCGTGACACTCGGATCCTCGGTGTGCGCTGCAGGCAATGCCACTTCTTGCGACACCGACTGGATCAGCGCATGGGCTGCAGGACCGGGATCACGCTTCGCGAGGGACGCACGCATCCACTGGCCCACCGCTTGAGGCACGCGATCAGGGACCTCGAGATGTTCCGCTGCCGCGCTCAAGCGCTCGTTGTGGACAAACAGGTTGCTGCGCACGCCACGAAAATCTCGGCTACCGAGATGCTCGCAGCGACACGCTTCGAGTGTGTCTAAGAGTTGCTCAACCGCCGCCGGGTGTCCGGCACCTTGGTCCGCATCCCGGTACCGCAGGGAGACAGCAAGCGCATCATGAGCGCCGCGCCACGCGGCACGTTTGGCACCATCGTCCGCCGCGGCTAATGCCTTGACGTCTGATCCCACCTCAGCGCCCGTTGCCGACGCTGCAATCGCGCGAAGCGCGCTTCGGCCCGCCTCTGCTGTTTCGTCAGCTGTGGCAGGAGGCGAATGGGTCACTGGGGAAGCAGGTCCTCGCCGCTCACGCGCTGATACAGCTCGGCCAAGGCCATTTGATCGGTGCGGTCGAGGCGATTGATGAAACTCAGTCGAAGCGCCGTTGCCAGCGATCCGTAAATGCTCGCGTTTTGTGCCCATGTCAAGACGGCGCGTGGGCTCATCGGCACCGGCACGTCCCCTTGGGCATAACTCGCGCGCGCCAATCCGGCGAATTTGACGCACATCTCTAGCGACTCATCGGAGAGCGGCGATGGCCACCCACCGACGGCAGCGCTGTCTGCTTGCAACCGAGACTTGACCCAGGCAATTTCAAATTCTTGCGGCGGGTAGTTGAGCAGCGACACGATGTGCCAGCGGTCAATCTGTCCCTGGTTGAGTTGCTGCGTGCCCTGATACAACCCGGTTGGATCAGAAAAACCTAGCGTGTTGGCTGTGGCGAAGATGCGGAAATACTCGTGCGGTTCGATCACCTCACTCTGATCCAAAAGCGTCAACCGGCCGCCTACTTCCAAGACGCGCTGGATGACAAACATCACATCGGGGCGCCCCGCGTCATATTCATCGAAGACCAGCGCGACGGGGCGACGCAGCGACCACGGCAAGAGGCCTTCTTGGAATTCCGTAACTTGCTTGCCGTCTTTCACGACGATGGCGTCGCGCCCGAGCAGATCCATGCGGCTGACATGGCTATCCAGATTAATGCGGACGCACGGCCAGTTCAGCCGCGCGCACACCTGCTCAATGTGGGTGGACTTCCCTGTCCCGTGCAAGCCTTGAATCAAGACCCGCCTGTTAAACACAATACCCGCCAAAATCGCCAACGTCGTATCGCGGTCGAAGTGGTATGCGGGATCAATCGCGGGGGTCAGGTGGTGTCGCTTCGAGAAGCACGGCACCTGCCATTGCACACCAGAAATGCCGAACAGCGCCTCAACATCGGCGGTGGAGTCGGGCTTTGAGAGCTCCGGATTCATGAAAACGGCCACACATCGCAAAGGAATTATCGCCGTGGTAGACCCGGGCGGACTTGAACCGCCGGCCTCTGCCATGTCAAGACAGCGCTCTAACCAACTGAGCTACGGGTCTATTCAGCGGTGCTTGCACACGCTTCGGTAATTTACCACTGCCGGTTCGTGCGCGTGAAAGTGGCGCAAGAATTCGATGCTCGCGCCGGCTGTCGGGAAGAATGTTGACGCCCAAATCGCCGGGAGACAGCACCGCGGTCACAGGAAGTCCGTCAGATGGAAACGGCGTTTTTAGAATCTCCCTGAGGGCACAGACGAGAGATCAGATGACCGGCGCATCCAACGCAGATGCGAGACGGTTTGAGCTCACCACGTCCTACATCCCTCGCGGGGATCAACCCGCGGCGATTGAGGCGCTTGTTGCCAACTATCGTCAAGGCCTCGTGAACCAAACCATGCTCGGTGTCACAGGTTCCGGGAAGACGTACACCATGGCCTGCGTCATGGCGGAGTTGCAGGTCCCGACGGTCGTCCTCGCTCCCAACAAGATCTTGGCGGCCCAGCTGTACGGCGAGATGCGGGAGTTTCTCGCGCATAACGCCGTTGAGTACTTCGTGTCGTATTACGACTACTACCAGCCCGAAGCCTACGTGCCATCCTCCGACACGTACATCGAGAAAGACGCCTCAATCAACGATCACCTCGACCAAATGCGACTGTCGGCCACCAAGGCGCTCATGGAACGCAAGGACTGCGTCATCGTCGCATCGGTCTCGGCGATCTACGGTCTGGGCGACCCCAAAACCTACATGCAAATGCAACTGCACTTGTCGGTGGGGGATACCACCGGTGCGCGCGATATCATGCGGCGACTGGTGGACCTGCAATACGCACGCAACGACTTCGAGCTACGCCGTGGGACGTTTCGGGTGCGCGGCGACGTCATCGACGTGTTCCCAGCGGACGCTGCGAGACACGCGTATCGGGTGGAGCTCTTTGACGATGAAGTGGAGTCCCTCAGTCGTTTTGATCCGATCACCGGCATCAAAGAAGAATCCCTCCAGCGGCTGACGGTGTATCCCAAGAGCCACTACGTTACGCCGCCTGACGTCATTGACCGCGTCGTCTTTGAGATCGGCGAAGAACTCGATCAACAGCTCTCCAACTTCAAAGATCAGGGCAAGCTCGTCGAGGCCCAGCGGCTGGAACAGCGCACGCGTTTGGACATGGAAATGTTGCAAGAGTTTGGAACGTGCCCTGGCGTGGAGAACTACTCCCGTTTCTTGTCCGGACGCGCGCCCGGTGAAGCATCACCGACGCTGTTTGAGTATCTGCCCAAAGACGCATTGGTGATTGTGGATGAGAGTCACGTCACTCTGCCACAACTCCGCGCGATGTACCGCGGTGACCGTGCGCGCAAGCAGACGCTGGTGGAGTACGGGTTTCGCGTGCCGTCCGCCCTTGACAACCGCCCGCTGAAGTTTGAAGAGTGGGAAGCCTGTGCGCCACAGCGCATTTTTGCCTCTGCCACCCCAGGGCCATACGAAAAAGAGCAGTCATCTGCAGTCGTGGAATTGGTGGTGAGGCCCACCGGCTTGCTCGACCCACGGGTCGAAGTCAGGCCAGCGACAGATCAAGTCTCCGATCTTCTCAGTGAATGCAACGAGCGGGTGAAGAAGCACGAGCGGGTACTGGTCACCACGCTCACCAAACGGATGTCCGAAGAACTCGCCGACTACCTCGCGCAGCACGGGATCAAGGTGCGGTACATGCACAGCGAGATTGACGCCCTTGAACGTGTCTCCATCTTGCGCGACCTCCGTGCTGGCGTGTTTGACGTTCTTGTCGGCATCAACCTGCTGCGGGAAGGACTGGACGTCCCCGAAGTATCTTTGGTGGCGATTCTGGATGCAGATCGTCCAGGCTTCTTGCGGTCTCGCGATGCAATGGTGCAAACGATTGGGCGCGCAGCCCGCCACTTGCACGGGACAGCGATCCTATACGGTGACATCATCACCCCCGCCATGCAAGAAGCCATCGATGAAACAGATCGTCGCCGGGCCAAGCAAGAAATCTTCAATCAAAAGCACGGCATTACACCCCACTCGGTCGTCAAAGCGGTGCGCACCGCGCTCTCTGACTCCGATATGGGAAACACCCGTACACCCCAGCGGCAAGGCATGCAGAAAGTCGATCGACATGATCCGCTGTTTACGGACGCCACACTGGCGGTCGTTTCCAAAAAGGATCTGCGCAGCGCATTGATCGACCCCAGCAAACTGGATACCGTGTTGAAGAAATTGGAAAAAGCCATGAATACCAAAGCGGAAAGCTTGGAATTTGAGAGCGCAGCAGCGCTACGCGACGCAGCCGATAACTTACGGGAGAGATCGCTCACAAGCGGCCAGTAACCTTCATGCATGTTGCTCTTTATGATTGGCCCGTAAGCCAGAGGATCCCCGGCTCTTCACTTCACTATCTTCTGGCGGTGTCTGGTGAACAGAAGATGCTGGATGCTCGACATGACATGATCGTGAAGTTGCTAAAGGCGACTCGAATCGATGATGTCAATGTCGCGATGCTCGTCGGCCCGCGGGCCGCCATGCCCAGCGCGTGGTCGTCGCGCGCACAGTCCATTTTCTCCGCTTGCGGAGTCCCCGCAGATACCGTAGAGCAGTTTCTCTTCACTGAGCAAGGCGCTCATGATCCTATTCCCTTTGACCCGATGCTTCAGTACGTCATTGGCACCAATGATCAGGTGCGCCCGCTCATCGAAAGTTGGTTTTCGATCGCGCGATCCCCCGCACCACGCCGATCGACAGAGAAGGCACTCCCGATCGCAACGCTTCTTGAACGTGAAGGTGTTGCTCGCGATGACCCCGATGCCGCCGCGCTCATGGCAATCGCCCAAGCTGCCAAGCGAGACCTCACCACAGCAGAAGTCAAGCAATTTCTGCAAATGAACTCAGAGCACTGCCGCCATCACATCTTCCGTGCCTCGTGGGCGCATCACGAGAAGTCGCTATTTGACCGCGTGCGCACCACTTCATCATCGTCAGGATCCACGTCTCCCTCTGAGCGCTATCCCGATATTTGGTCCGCGTACAACGACAACGCAGCGGTCGTGAAGCTCGACCGCGACCCCACCTTTTTCACCACGAAAGAGCTCGACACAGGCGAACGCGTGATCACCCAGGAAGTCAGCCGCGGCGGCTATGTATGCAAAGCAGAAACCCATAACCATCCCACTGCCGTGTCTCCCAACCCAGGAGCCGCTACCGGCAGCGGCGGCGAACTGAGGGACGAAGCTGCCACCGGTCTTGGAGCATCGCAACTGTGCGGCATGACGGCCTACGTCACCAGCCACTTACGACTGCCTCACGCCACGCCCCATCCGTGGGAGACCACTCCAGCATTCATCGTGCCCGGTCTCGCCACCCCGGGCCAAATCATGCGCGATGCTCCCATCGGTGCAGCTGACTACAACAACGAGTTTGGTCGTCCGGGCATCAGCGGCATCTTTCGCACCTATGAACACAGCGGCGAGCAAGAGCGAGGCTTCATCAAGCCCATCATGCTCGCCGGCGGCGCTGGCATCATTCGCGCCAACCACGTCCGCAAACACACGGATTGGGTTGGTGCACTGGTCGTGGTCTTAGGCGGCCCCTCACTGCGGGTGGGAATCGGTGGCGCACGGGCGTCGTCGTCTGAACGCGGCACCGAAGGATCCGATCGCGACTATGCCTCGGTCCAGCGTGCCAACGCTGAAATGCAGCGCCGTTGCCAAGAAGTCATTGACGCGTGTAGTTCTCAAGGCGAGCATTCCCCCATCCTGTCCATTCACGATGTCGGTGCCGGCGGACTGGGGAATGCAGTCGCAGAACTCTTGCATGACGGGAACGTCGGCGCGACGATTCAGCTCGACAACGTCCCCTGCGGGCAGCGCGACTTATCTCCCATTGAGGTCTGGACCTGCGAAGCGCAAGAGCGGTACGTGATGGCGGTGAACGCTGATGCCGCTGACATGATTCGTGGTGTTGCCGCGCGGGAACGATGCCCGCTTGCCATCTTGGGCGTGGCCGATCAGTCGCAGCGCCTGACCGTGCTTGTCTCAGGGCTGACCCAGCCCCTCATTGACTTGCCGCTCGACCAACTTGTCTCCGGACACCGCCGCGATCTCACGGCCGCATCACTTCCCACCTTTACCCCATCGATCAGGCCGTTCGATAACGCGGTTGCTGCACCGTCGCGGCTTGATGATGCCCTGAAGACCGTTTTGATGTTCCCTGCGGTGGGATGCAAAAGTTTTCTGGTCACAATCGCTGACCGAACTGTGACGGGACAAGTGTCCCGCGATCAGTGTGTCGGCCCTTGGCAAGTACCAGTCGCCGACTGCGGGGTGGCACGCACCGACATGAAGGGTTACGGCGGCGTCGCCATGGCCTGCGGCGAACGCATTCCTGTGGCGGCAATTGACCCGGCAGCAGCATCGCATTTAGCGCTCGCCGAGATGATGACCAATCTCCTCTCTGCGGCTCCACAACGCCAGCACATCCGTTGTTCAGCCAACTGGATGGCGGATGCGTCACATCCCGATGAATTGACGGCACTTGATACTGCCGTGACAGCATTGACAGACATGGCGCGCGCCCAGCAAATTGCGATCCCTGTCGGCAAGGATTCGCTGTCGATGAAAACAACAGCCGCCGACCAAGATGGCGCCCAAACGACCGTTCGCTCGCCGGTGTCCGTCGTTCTGACCGGGTTCGCTCAGGTTGACGATGTGCGCACTGTGATTACGCCGGTACTAGAGCGTTGCAAAGATGCTCCTTTATTTCTGATTGAACCTGCGGGGGTCTCACAAGGACTGGCAGGGAGCGCGCTTGATCAAGTGCTGACATCTGACAAGCCCGTTCCGCCGAGCGCGGACTTCACCCGCGTCCCTGACATCGGGTCCTTTGATGCCATCACTGACTTCTATGACGCCGTTCGTGACTTGCACAGCCGTGGAGCGATCGTCAGCATGCACGACCGGTCTGATGGCGGGCTGGCGGCGACGCTGTGTGAGATGGCTTTTGCAGGACGCTGTGGGTTGCACATCGAACTTCCACCTGCGATTGCCGCCGATCCGATGACCGCTCTGTTCCATGAAGCACCGGGTGTCGTCGTGCAAATCGCGCCGGGACGCGAACCCGATTTGATGGAACTCGTCGCTGACCTCACGTCCGTCAATATTCACCAGATTGGACGGCCCAATGATGCGGATCGCATCACGGTGTCGTCGGGCGGCGCGATTGTGATTGATCAGCCACGCGTGGCTTTAGAGCGCGCATGGCGCACAACGTCGACGAACCTGCAGTCTTTACGGGATGGCGGAGGATCCAGCACATCAGATGAGGATTATTGGGTGTCAAACACCACCGCACCGATGGTCTCTCAACCACACCGCGCGGCCATGCCCGGAAAACGAACATCCACACCTCCGGTGGTCGGCATCTTGCGCGATCAAGGCACGAATGGACACCGCGAAATGTCCATGGCGTTCCTCGCCGTGGGGGCGCAAGTGCGCGATATCCATGTCAGCGAATTGATGCGCAATCCTCATGCGCTCGACGGGTTGAAAGCCCTCGTCTTGCCGGGTGGATTTTCCTTCGGTGACACGCTGGGGGCAGGACGCGGCACGGCGCTCTCCATCCTGAATCACCCCACAGCGCGGGACCAATTGACGGGGTTTCTGGCGCAACCGAACAGTCTTTTACTCGGCATCTGCAACGGATGTCAGATCCTATCAAACCTGACATCACTGTTCCCGAAGCAGATCTCGTGGCCGTCTTTCCTTCCCAACGCATCGCGGCAATATGAGGCGAGGCTCGTTCAGGTTTCGCTGGCCCAAGGTGGCGGTTGGCTCAAAGGTGTGGGCGGGATGACGTTGTCTGTCCCTTCATCCCATGGTGAAGGCCGTGCTTTTGTGCTGCCGGAATTCGATTCCTCGTCAACAGCCGCGACTTACCGCAGCCCAGATGGCACGCTGGCGCATGCTTCATCCAGCTACCCCTACAACCCCAACGGAAGCATAGATGGCATTGCGGGCGTGCAAGCCCTTGACGGACGTGTGTTAGCGCTCATGCCACATCCCGAACGTGCCGTCTTCACGACACAGCTCTCACACGCACCCAGAGAATGGCGCGAATCTGACCCCACGATCAGAGGTCAAGACACGTGGGACCGACAAATAGCGTTTCAGTCGGCGCACACTTGGCACCCCAACCGGTCGGGCACTTGGCGAGACCACACGCCATGGCTCGCCCTGTTCGAAGCCGTGTGGCGCGACTAGCCGCCTCGGGCTAGCGGGCCGCTGGCGTCTCAGTCATTGGGACTGGGCCTAGTATTTGCACGACTTGCGCGAAGAACGCAGCGAGTTGGTCATCCGTGAGTGATCGCGCCCGAGCGAGTTGACGCCCTTTGGTGATGAACAGCAGTCGCCCGTCAGGATCCAACACCGCAATCGAGGGAATCCCGTTAGATGCGGCATTCTCGTACTCAGCAGCGAAATCCATGTTGTTATCCCACCGGCCGATATCGACTTTGTGGTACACGAAGTTCTGTTTCATCACGCCGCTGAGCGGTTGCGTCGTCAAGCTATCCGCAAGCTTGCGGCAGTCTGGGCACCAATCGGCACCGAAAATGAGCAACGCGCGCACGCCCTTCTGTCGGGCGTCTTGCAACAACACGTCACGCGCTTCACGCGCGTCCACGGCTGGATCATAGATCGGGGTTGATTGAAGTTCGTTGGCGGTTGCAGCA
The DNA here is from genome assembly GCA_965209235.1 of Gammaproteobacteria bacterium. GTDB lineage: Bacteria > Pseudomonadota > Gammaproteobacteria. The sequence goes on from OZ242382.1 coordinate 495,042, forward strand.
GCACTGAGGCATGCCAAAATCACGCCGAAAGCGGTTCCCCGCATGGCACAAGATCGTTCTTGACGGACGGCATTATGTACTAGCCGTGGTTTTGGTGCTCCGTTTCCACACTAGATCAGTTTCAAATGCGGGTGCATCACGTCCATGTTCCACCAGTCGCTCTAGCGACATACGCATGACGGGAAACGCGAGTTCGGACCACGGAATCGAATCGTAATCCACAGCTTTCGTATCCAGAGATTCCGGCCCGGGTGCGTGCACATCGTTTTCAACGTCACCGATGAATATGTGATAAATCTGATTGATCTGAGGAAGCGAGACGGAAGTGAACATCCGTAGCTCCGTCACCTTGGCTTTGGCCTCTTCCCACGTTTCCCGCGCAGCACCTTCTCTCAAGGTTTCGCCGTTTTCCATAAAGCCTGCAGGCAACGTCCACAGTCCATACCGCGGCTCGATGGCTCGTTTACAAAGCAAAATGCGGCCGTCTGCAAAAAGTGGCAGCGTGCCGACCACGACCTTGGGATTTTCGTAGTGAATTTCCTCGCAAGAGGTACAGCAAGCGCGTTTGCGGTCATCTCCCTCAGGCACTCGATAGGTCGCCGGAGCACCGCATGATGGGCAAAAACGCACGCGTCAGCCTAACTGATGAAGAGGGCGCGATTGTAGCGCGGCACTTTGTCAGCCAGAATCGACATGGAGGTGATGCGCGGGCAATGGCGGCAACTTCAGGCGCCGCAAATTGGCTGCAGTTAAATCCGGCTCACAGTCTCGTGCGAAACGCTGCAAAATGGGAGCCAGCTTCAAGTCATCAATCACTGAGATTTCCTGCACCGAATAAGGATGGTTCAGCATGGATCGCTGACGCTTGGGACTCACGCCAAACGCCAACCCTTGATCCCACATCGTGCGCGCCCTGTCTTGCGCTTCTTTATAGACTTGCTCAGCAGCGGGGTGGCTGGCACCATGTACCCCGCCCTTTCGATTGGTGCTGTGATACTTCAACATGCCGTATTCAGTCATCCGCCGCGGCGCCCGGGACATAGCCAAGATGGCACCGAGGCCAGTCGTTTGCTTAGCGCTCACCACATGGCGTGGCCACTCCGTGCGGATGATATTTCCCCAAATCCACACGTCATCCGCAGACGGAGAAACGCGCGTAAAGCGATCCTTGTCCGTGAGAATCTTGTCGCGCAAGAACGCTTCTGGCAAGCGAACCCCCGCTCCACCGGCTGGGATCTCCAAAAAACCCCATACACGTGAATCTGCCTTTGGCCATGCTTGATCGATGGCACCTCGCGCAGCAGCCCAAGGCCCCAGTTTGACTTGCTTCGCTATTTCATGATTCCCATGAAGCGCAATATGTAATCCCCAGCATGAGACGTCAAGGCAAGACGTGACCATCTCGCCCGCGTTGCCATCCAAGCAACGCGGCATCCATCGCTGTTCATACAAGACGTCATCATCGGCCAAGAGAACATCCATGCCGTTGAGATCAATATCACGAGCGGTGTAGTACCACTTACGGTGCGGCCCAATCTCTTCAACAAATCGAATCTCGAGTCCGCGCGCTTTCTGTGCCACGAGTTCCGCTGGAAGCGTGTCATGCTTGACCGACAGCGGCAACCACAGCAAGATCTTTGCCGGCTTGGGGTCGAGATTCATCAGCGACTCAACGACGAGCCAGACATTGCGAAGCCGGTTCGGCATAGCGGCCATCGACACCACGTACGGCGCGCTGGACTCGGATGGATCAGGCAATCGTTCTCCGCGCTGCGCACTCACAACTAGCCGATCCGACAATCTGGCAGCCGCCCCTTCATGCCACGCATTCATGAACAGCATGTTGCTCTGCCACCACCGCTTCGGGATGGCCGGCAAAACGAAGCGCGCGCTTCGTGCCAACGTCTCACGCCCAAGCATCCCAGCGCGTCGTGCTGCCATCGCGCGTGGGAGCGGCAGACTGTCGACTGCATTCATGTGATGCGCGGGGAGCGGCGGCAGATTGAGACTGCGCAAGTTTGCTCCTGTCAACGACGGGTTGGCGTCGCGCGCAAGGCGCTGCAACATGGGAGCCAGCTTCAAGTCATTGATGACCGAAATTTCCTGAATCTGATAGGGATGATTCAGCATGGATGCCTGGCGTTTGGGGCTCACCCCAAACGCCAAACCCTGATCCCACATCTCTTTTGCCCGCACGATCGACGCCTCATACGTTTGAGAGGCTGCATGTTGATCGCGTCGGAATTGCAAGCCGCTGCGACTCATGGGTTGGTATCCCGTCGCATCGTACTGTGTGATGCGACGCGGAAACCGTGCCATCGCGAGCATGGCATCGATCCCATGCGTCACTGCACCGCCCACAATGTGGCGTGTCCATTCCGTTTGGATGATGTTGCCCCAGAGCCAGACGTCATCAGCAGACGGCGCGACACGCGCAAAGTGATCCTTATCTGTTAACGTCTTCTCACCCAAGAATGCCGCAGGCAAGCGCGTCCCCGCGCACCCTGTCGGAATTTCTAAAAATCCCCACGGACGGCCATCTCGCTGAGGCCACGCGTTATCGATCGCGGTCCGCAGGTCATCCCAAGGACCAACCTTGACTTGCTTCGCCTCTTCGTGATTCCCATGCAGCGCGATATGAAGCCCCCACAAAGAGATGTCATAGCACGACGTCACCATCTCACCAGCTTGCGCCTGAAAACAGGGAGACAAAACACGCTGTTCGTACACCATGTCATCATCGACCAAAAGAACATCCATACCGTTGAGATCAATATCACGCGCAGTGTAGTACCACTTGCGGTATGGTCCAATCTCTTCGACGAACCGTATCTCAAGACCACGCGCCTGTTGCGCCACGAGTTCGGGTGGCAGAGCGTCATGTTTCAACGATAACGGCAACCACAACAAAATGCGCGCTGGCTTCGGGTCTAGGTTCATCAACGATTCAATGGTTAGCCAAACGTTGCGAAGCCGACTTGGCATTGCGGCCATCGATACCACATACGGCGCGTTGGTCTCTGACGGATCTGGCAGGCGCTCGCCGCGCTGCGCGTTCATGAACAGTCGATCCGCCAATCGCGCAGCATTGCCTTCGTTCCACGCATTGACGCACAGCAAGTTGTTCGTCCACAACGCAGTTGGAACAGCTGGCAAGAGAGAGCGCGCGCTTCGCGCCGTCATCTCGCGGACAACCCTGCGAACGTGTTGGATGTTCATCACGTATGAAGTCGGTTGATAGCGTGTTGGTCCATTATCGTAGGGTCGCTTTGCGCAAGCTTTCCTAGGATTTCAGTCAATTGGAAGTGTTGAATGACGCGCCACTCAAACAATTGATAGGGGCGGTCAAGAAGATATTCCAATCGTTCGTCCGACAGGCGAAGCGCTTGTTGGTCCACGAGATACATCCGCGCGGTGCTTGCCGTCTCTTTGAGATCCACCCCCGCCATGAGCTCTCTGCGCTCGAATTCTTCGCGTGTCTGCATCCCCATCGGAGCCGCAAAGGCAGCCTTGGCATACTGTGCGATCCGAGGGAGCCACCGCACATGCGCCATGGCATGCTGGCCAGGGATCTGAGGCTTCGGCAGCGTCACCCGCTCGACACCCAGCGCCGTCAAAGCGCCCCACATCCACACGTCAGCGCCATACGGCGTGGTGCGCAAAAACGCGTCCCTATCGCAGGTGTGCGGGTCACGCAAAAATGGCATGGGATACCGCGGACACAAGCCACCCACCGGAAGATGTAAAAACGACAACGGCTGCGTCCCCCACCGTTCCTTCAGAATGGCGCCCAAATTAATGCCGTGCATGCGACCGCCTACCGAAGGCGTCACGTCCATCGCATTTGCTGCAACAGTGAAAGCGTAGCTGCCATAGTCATGGTAGAAAAAGGCGCACTTCCCAGCTTCGGCGCCAATCATGGGCTGCATGGCTTGCGAGCAGTACAACAAGTCGTCATCAGCGGTGACGACATCAAGGTCACCCCATTCTTGATCGCGTGTCAAGTAGTACCACTTGCGATGCGGGCCGATCTCTGGCACATACCGGATGATGAGGCCTTGTTTTGTGCACGCGTCCATCTCCGCTGGGAGACGAATATCTTTGTAGCGTTCGTCCAACCAAAGCACCACCGCTTCGGGACGAGGCGTCAAACGCAGGAGCGAATGAATCACAAGCGGCAATGCTGCGTATTTTTCTGGCAACGCAGCAATCGATACGAAATACCGATTGCCAGCAGCCGCCGTCTGGGATGTGACATCGGGCTGACGGCTTTGCCGCTCGTGATGCGCCGCGACGCCTTCTTCGTACACATTGCGCACCATGCGCCATCGCCGCGCGGGGGTGCCGAGCATCGCTTCCAACGCCGGACGCATACCTAAGGCCATCAGGGCACGCAACCGGCCCACGGTATCGTTCATACGGCAGTATCCAATAGCGAAACAGTCTCGGCTGAGAGAGGCACCGAAGACTCGGCAAACAATTGTGATAGTGTGCGCGCCAACCCAAAGTGCTTGATCACCGCGAGTTCTTGGAGTTGGTAGAGATGCCCCAACATATCGTCTCGCAGGCCGCCGCTAACAACAGTGTCAGTCCATGATTGGAGAGCGTCCTCCCTCTGCACCTGATCGAAACCCGGAATGGTGCGCAGCTTCTGACGCTCTTGCGGCGCCACCGCCGATGCACTGGCATGCAACGACTGTTGTGACCGAATCCTGTGCGCCGTGCCCAACGCTGGCAGTCGCTCGAGACTGTGCTCCTCCAACGACAGCATCCGGTCTTGGTTGCAGCCTAGCCACGTCGAGTTCGCGCCAGTCGCGAGCCGCGCTCCCCACATCCATCCATCATCGTGGAGCGGTGCCACGCGCCGGATCGCCTCGATATCACAGACGGCTCGGTCTCTCAAAAAGCTCATGGGATACATCACGCCGTGGTTATGCGTTTGACGAATCAGCCACGGCCACGGGAGCCCTGTTCGGTCTGGACCGAACGATGACGAGGCATATTGCAGCCAGTGCGGCCGGGATGGTCGTTGATCCGGTGAGAGCGTCACCCCTCGTTCTGCGCAGGCCAAGTGAAGGGCCCACGGCACCCAATTGCCACTGGCAAATCGCATCTCATCAGGCTCACCACTCAGAAGAGGCGCCAAATCTTGCGGCTCATACAACACGTCATCGTCGACCACCAAGACGTCCATATCGCGCAGTGCCGGATCACCGGTGACGCTGTACCACTTGGTGTGAGGCCCAACGTCCGGGACGTAGCGTACCACCACGCCATGCGAGGACAACGTGCGAATTCCGGCTGGCAACGGTTCGTGCCTCATGCGCTCATCCAACCAAATGAATACACCCGCGGGGGCCGGATCTAAGTCACACAGCGCCATCGCGATGGCGTCCAACATCCCGTATCGTGAGGGCACGCTCGTCAGCGAAACCACGTACGGTCTTGCGCGCGTTCGCGTCGGTGCCGTTGGGGTCGGTCGCCGTATCTGGCGAGCGCGAATGTTCATCAGATGCTTTGCGCAAGACCGCCCGGCCCATGGACGCGCCAACCGCTCGCGCTGAGGTGACCCCGCAGGACATGCGGCCGCAGCTAACCGAAGTGGTGCCGCTGCCAATCGCGATGCACCAAACAGCACGATGTCTGAGAGGTGTTGCGCTGGCGTTGTGTTTGGGCCGGTGGGTTGGTCGGCCGGCCGCATCATGAATGCTGAAAACAGCTCGACGACGTTTGCACCGCAAGCCATCCGCCACTCTTCAATCACAGTCGGAACACCCAAGGTGTCCATCGCGATCCGGCCCGCGATATTGACGGGGCGGGATAACAAGTCATGAGCGAGGGCGGACGAAACCCACGGATACACCTCACTGTCCCAGGCCAGATCAGATGCCGTGATAGCGGCTACGGGCGGGGCCTGATCACCGGCCACCAACTCCGGAGTCACAGGAATGCCTTGCGAGACGACAGTTGCCCACAGCCACGCGTGCATCTCGTCGTCTGTGGCATCACCTGCGTGATCCGCCAAAGCCGTCGCCATAAGCCCGCAGACCTGATGCGGCACTCGCACCCCCTGCGTGCAAGACGGAAACGTCATCCATCCCCAGTGAGGATCGTTGTCATCCAAGGCGGCCGCTGACCGCCGCAGATGTTTCGCATCCACATCGGGCTGCAGTTGCCGGCCACTGCTCAACTGTGCTGTTTGAGTCGCCAACACGACACCCCACAGCGACACATCACTCGTGCGAAACCCAGCATGGCCATCAGGCATGCTCATCAGTGCGGCGAGCGCACCTGCGATATCTAAGGGTTGGTCGGTCAGTTGCACCAAGACCAGATCACCCTCGTGACCCTGCGTCCGTTCGCTCAGATGCCGCCATGTATCGACCCAACGATCGCTGGCACCGTCGATCCACTCAACACCCGCACGGCCAGTGCGGTCCTCGGGAGGGCTACGCGAACCGCCCTCTGTTTGAGTCATGGCGATCACACGATCTGGGAAAGAAACCGCAGCATCTCGACGCCACGCATCGAGTGATTGTCGAATGGCCGTGTCGCGGCCGCGTAGAACAAGAACGGGTGGCGACACGATGCGGCAGAGCCTCTGAAAGCTCGCCACTTGGGGCGATTGCACTCATTGTAAAAACATAGAATCCCAAAGAAGTTTGTGGGGAATGAGCTGTGTCATATCCGTCGTCGTACGAAATCGCACACTACATACCGGCGACCGGCCGGCTGACGCTGAGACGGCCGCTCACGCCTGACTTACTCCGAACCAATGTTCTGGCAGCCATTGATCAACCCGCAGCCCCCGATACGCTCCGCCGAGGCTCAGTCCTCGTCGGGTTGTATGAGTCCTCTCTGGGAACGGAAGTCGTATACGTGGAACGGTCCAAGGAACTCCCGCGGCACGGCGGTGAAGTCGCTTTTCCGGGCGGTCACTTTGAAGAAGGCGACCATGATCACTGGGCGACGGCACTTCGCGAAGCGCACGAAGAAGTCGGCCTTGATCCGAAACATGTGGAGCCAATCGGCACGCTTCCGCCAATCGTCTCACGCTTTGGCACATCCGTTATCCCGTGCGTCGGTCGCTTGTCGAAAGACGCCTCATGGCATGTTGCCAGTGATGAGATCGCGTTTACGTTCTCCGCACCCCTTGATTGGCTGGCCTGCAACCTTGGCATCGAACACGATGAGTTTGAGGTCGAGGGCGAAACGTGGCGTGTCCCCGTTTGGCCGTGCGGAGGTCACCGCATTTGGGGACTGACGGCCATGATCACCGTTGAACTATTACGTCTTGGGTACGGGATTGACCTCCCCTATCAATGGCGCCCACGCACCCTCGGAGGCTGACCATGCTGTATTCACTGGATGGACGCGAAGTCAATATCGCAGGACCAAGAGTGTGGGTCGCGCCAGACGCGACCGTTCTTGGCAAAGTCACACTGCATGAAGGAGCCACGGTGTGGTTTGGCGCCGTGCTTCGCGGCGACACCGAAGAAATCACGATTGGACCGGACACCAACGTCCAAGACTTGTCAGTGGTGCATACGGACATCGGCTTCCCCACGACGCTGGGACGCGGAGTGACCGTGGGCCATCGCGTGGTGATTCATGGCTGCACAATCGGCGATTACAGCCTCATCGGCATTAACTCCGTTGTCCTCAACGGCGCCAAGATTGGCAACGAATGTCTCGTAGGAGCACACAGTTTGGTGACAGAAGGGAAATCTTTTCCGGACCGTTCGCTCATCATGGGGTCGCCTGCCAAGGTCGTTCGCCAGCTCACCGATGCCGAAGTCGAGAATATCCGCAATTCCGCTGCGCACTACTCGCAAAACGGGCAGCGATTCGCGGCAGGCCTGCATGAGACCGCAACTCCGTAGAATCTGTGGCCAAATCCCCCGATTTCCCTCATGATTAAACGCGTTCCTTACAAGCACGGCAACCTGCAGTGCACAGGATATTTCGCCCCTTCTCCATACGGAGGCAAACAGCCCACAGTGATCTGCGTGCATGCGTGGAGTGGGCTTGACGATTTCGTCATTTCCAAAGCCGAACGCATCGCGCGTGAATACGGCTACAACGCTTTCGCCATCGACATGTTTGGTGATGGCAAAAATCCGCAATCCGTCGAAGAAAAGATGTCGGTCCTCAAACCTTTCCTCGATGGGCGGAAGCTCACAAGAGACAGGGCGAAGGCTGGCATGGATGCCATGATCACACACGCAGGCGACCAGATCGATACCGACCGTATCGCTGTGATGGGGTATTGTTTTGGTGGCATGGTGGCCCTCGAATTCGCACGCAGCGGCGCGGACATTCGCGCAGCCGTCGCCTTCCACGGATTAATCCAGCCTGGCGCTGACGTCCCCGCCGCCACAGACATCAAAGCATCCGTCCTCGCGCTCAACGGCGATGCCGACCCCATGGTGCCCGTCGAAAGCGTGATGAGCTTTATGGAAGAGATGAATGGTTGCAACGCAGATTGGACGTTGATCAACTACGGCAACGCTGCGCATTCCTTTACGTTCCCGACAAACTACGATCCTGAAAATGGTCACGCCTATGACCCCGTGATCACCGAGCGTTCATGGAGAGCCATGGTGGACTTGTTTGAAGAACGCTTGAGCTAACCCCCCTCTTCATCCCATGAACAGCGCAGACATCCGCCGTGCGTTTCTCGCGCACTTCGAGCAACGCGACCACGAGGTGGTCGCGTCTGCGCCGTTGGTACCCAAAGGAGACGATACGCTCCTGTTCACCAACGCCGGCATGGTGCCGTTCAAAGAGGTTTTCACTGGTGTGGAGCGGCGCCAACATCCTCGTGCCGTCAGTTCACAGCAGTGCGTGCGCGCGGGTGGCAAGCACAACGATCTTGACAACGTGGGATTCACGACACGTCATCACACGTTCTTCGAGATGCTCGGGAATTTCTCGTTTGGCGACTACGGCAAGCGCGAGGCCATTGAATGGTCATGGGAACTGCTGACTCAAACGTTTGGCATGGACGACAAGCGTCTGATCATCACCGTTCATAACACCGACGACGAGGCGGCGGCGATTTGGCACACTCACATGGGTGTGCCGCGCGAACGCATCATTCGCTTAGGCGACAACTCGAACTTCTGGCAGATGGGACCGACTGGACCCTGTGGGCCCTGCAGTGAGATTTTTTTTGATCATGGTCATCAGGTCTCTGGCGGACCTCCAGGCCACCCAGATGAAGATGGCGATCGCTTCACCGAGATCTGGAATCTCGTCTTCATGCAATACGACCAGACCGAGACAAAACGCATCCCGTTGCCTAACCCGTGCATCGATACAGGCATGGGGCTGGAACGTATTAGCGCCGCCCTTCAAGGCACGCATGACAACTTCCGCACAGATCTCTTTATGCCGCTTCTCCAAGCGGCTCACGCTGAAACCGACAGCAAAGCGCCAGACTCCCCGCAGCTTCGCGTCATGGCTGATCATGCCCGCGCGGTGGTCTTTCTGTTGGCCGCGGGTGTGTCTTTTAATCCTGATGGCCGTGGGTACGTCCTGAGGCGAATCTTGAGGCGCGCGCTTCGCGCGGCTCACAAAGTAGGACGTGCTGAAGCATCCTTGATCCCCGTGATTCGTGAAGTGATTGCGCTGATGCAAGACGCCTATCCTGAGGTTCAGAAGCTCGCGCCGACGATTGAACAAGCTGTCACGCAGGAAGAAGACCTGGCCCGCGAGACTCTCGCTCGGGCGGCGCACGCCTTTCAAAAGGAGCGCGCCGATATGTCATCAGATGTGATGTCAGGCGACAGGCTCTTTTACTTGTACGACACGCTGGGCATGCCGCTGGATCTCGCACAAGACCTCGCACAAGAACACGATATTCGCCTCGATATGGCGCAGTTTGATAGTGAGCTTGCTCAACAGCGAGCTCGCGCGAAAAGCGACCGTGCAGAAGCTGGCAGCCGCACTGCCACCGCGCAACAAGCACTGACCGGCGAACAACCCACCGAATTTATGGGATACGATGCCACATCATGGAACGCGCGTGTGACTCGGCTTCTGACACGTGGCATGGTTGACGTGAAAGAGCTCCCCCAAGGCGCACTGGGATGTGCGATCTTGGATCAGACGCCGTTTTACGCCGAAGGCGGCGGTCAAGCCGGCGATCATGGCATCCTGCGCACCGGTGACGGGGTGCGGGTGGAAGTGTCGGACTGCCGTAAGGTGGGAGACGTCTATGTGCACGACATCACCACACAAGAAGGCGTGCTCACGCACGGTCGTGATGTCTTTGCGCAAGTCGATCCGGCGGCTCGCCGTGAAGCCGCCAGCCACCACAGTGCAACGCACCTGCTGTACTCGTCATTGCGAGAACTCTTCCCAGAGCACGACATTCAGCAACGTGGATCCTCTGTCTCTAGCGAGGGCCTGCGTTTCGACTTTACGGCTCCTCAGCAAATCACCGCCGAACAGCTCATTTGGCTCGAAGACCGGGTCAACGAACATATTCGTGCAGCGGTTGACGTCACCACCGATGTGATGAATATTCAAGCAGCGCGCGCCAGCGGCGCTCATGCGCAGTTCGATGAAAAGTACGGCGATACCGTGCGCGTCCTCACCATGGGGATCAAAGGGATTTCGAAAGAGTTCTGCGGGGGGACGCATGTTGCCAATACGCGCGACTGCCTCGCGTTTGTGATTACGGAAGAGAGTGCCATCGCGTCGGGCGTCCGGCGTATCACTGCCTTGGCCGGTGATGCTGCGATCGCTCACCTACGTCGTTCAAATCACGAATACACAGCAACCCTCAAGGCACTGAGTGCCAAACCGGGCACGCTCGAAGAGCGCGTGACAGAGCTCAGGATGTCTCTTAAGAAGGCCCGGGCGCAAGCGAAAAAAGAGGCGATGAAGCCCGTGGCGCCGGCCTCCTCCGTGGAACGTGAGCAAGTCGCGGGCGTTTGGTTCGAGCATGCCATCGTCCCGGATGCGGATGGCGCCGCGCTACGCGCGATGGCGGATCAGATCCGCTCGAAAGACAACACCGTGGGGGTGTTAATCGGAACATTCGAGAGCAAGGCTGTGGCCACAATCAGCGTCGCCTCTTCATTACTTGGCAGAATCTCTGCCAAAGATCTCTCTCTCCCCGTGTTTTCAGCATTGGGCGGGAAAGGCGGCGGTCGACCAGATTTGGTGCAAGGCGGCGGGACTCAGCCTCAAGGCGCTGAGCAAGCCGTGGCAGCAGCTCGAACCTGGCTCGCTGCCCAAAGCGACCTCTCACCATCATGAAACACAGCACCAAGCCGTTGCTGATCGCAAAGTTCGGCGGCACCTCCATCGCTTCGCAGCGCAAAATGCGCCGCGCAGCGGACGTCATCCATGACCTCAAACATGATCATGAAGTCATCGTGGTGGCATCCGCGATGGGTAAGCGAACGGACCGTCTCATGGCCTTGGCGCAGACGATCCACCCTGATGCGCCATTGCGTGAAGTTGACAGATTGCTGTCGACGGGGGAGCTCGAAAGTTGCCCCCTCCTCACGATGGCGCTGTGCCGCATTGGCGTGAACGCCCAATCACTCAGTGGCGCCGAAGCTGGCATCGTCACGAGTAGTGATCACGGGGCTGCGGTCATCTCATATCTCGAAGGCGAAGGCCTGAAGCGCGTGCAAGTCCTCTTGCAATCAGGCATCACACCGGTCATCGCGGGATTTCAAGGTCGGAGCGAAGACGGAAATGTGACCACACTGGGCCGCGGCGGGTCCGATATCACCGCGGTCATGCTGGGACACGCTTTCAAAGCTGATGAAGTTCGCATCTACACCGATGTGGATGGCGTCATGTCAGCCGACCCACGGATGATCAAAGACGCGCAAGTCAAGCCATCCTTGACGACCCTGGATATGCGCACCATGGCGGATGCCGGCGCACAGGTTCTTCACCCGCGTGCTGCCAGCCTGACCGAGCGGCAGAAATTGCGGGTCCGCATTCAGCCGGTGAACAAAGATGCCAAAGGCACGGTACTGGTGAGCGATGTCTTAGGCGAGCCTCAACCTGGGCGCGCAACCGCCGTGGTCAGCGACATGTCACATGTCCTTTTGACTGCGAAAGACTTGGCGCATCACCCGACCACCAATCATGTGCTCCTAGATGCACTTGCGTGCATAGACGTGACGCCTACGATGTTTGAATGTCAAGGCCATGCCAACAGTGACCTCGCGACTGCGACGTTTCTCATCAAACGGGATGATGAACGCAAAGCGATGTCGATCCTCAACGAGATGGCCGCGCAGGAGCCAGGCAAGCTAGGGACACCTGCATTCCAAACGGAACACAGCGTGGCCACCGTTACGGTCGTCGGTGACATGACGAATGGAGGAGGGCAAGCACTGCGCACCGCAACCTCCGCGCTGGCATCAGAGCACGTGTTACCGCGCCTGATGACGAGCACTCACCGTCAACTGACCATCGTGGTTGATGATGCGATCGTCAATCGAGTCGTGACCGCGCTGCATCAGGCCTTCGGGTTGTCTGAACGTGAATCAGACAAACAAAGTAGACTAGTACTGACGTCAGGATCTCGCGCCTGACACGGAGAGGTGGCTGAGTGGTCGAAAGCGCTCGCCTGCTAAGTGAGTGTGGGAGAAATCCCACCGAGGGTTCGAATCCCTCCCTCTCCGCCAAGTGATCACATATTCAACAACCACACCCCCTCGCTGACACGCTCGATGGTAGCGCGCACGTACCCTTGCACACTGCGAGATAAACTTGCGGTTACGCCATCAGATGCACGGTCGCCTTGGAGCACTTCGTCGCCAGAATCTCACTGGAATCTCTCGAACGATTTCTTGAAACGATTGAAGGTAACTTTCTCATATACCTCACCGCGGCTCTCTTCTTGCTCGAACTCGTGCGTTATGGAGTCAAGAAACGACTGAGCGCCAGCCTGATTGGTGATAGCTTGGCCAACGGTGTGACCTTTATGGTTTTTGGCGTGATCACGTATTTCGTGATCGGAGCGTTTTATGTCTCAGGTTACTACTGGGCGTGGTCCATTGCCCCCTATTGGCTTGACATCACCCCTCTCTCTATCATTGCATGCGTAGTGCTTGCTGACCTTTGCTACTACTGCGAACACCGATTTACCCATCGCGTGAATGTCGCTTGGGCAACTCATAGTGTCCACCACTCTTCACCACACTTCAATCTCTCGGTGGCGTACAGATTTGGACCGATGGATGCCTTCTGGCCGTTCTTTTTTCATGTACCGCTGGTACTGATGGGATTTGACCCTATCTTGGTCCTCGTCTCCGAAGCTGTCGTGCAGGCCTATCAGACATGGCTTCATACCGAGGCCATCGGAAAGTTACCGCGGCCGGTGGAGTTAGTGATGAACACGCCGTCGCATCATCGCGTGCATCACGCGCGGAATCCGCAGTACATCGATAAAAACTATGGTGGTATCTTCATCATCTGGGACAGACTCTTCGGCTCTTTCGCGAAAGAGGGAACTGAGGTTGACTATGGGCTTGTGAAGTCCATTCATAGCATCAATCCCGTGAAAATCATGTCTCATGGATTTTCTCAGCTAGCTTATGCGTTCGTACGTGCGCAGGGCATTCGAAAACTGAGGTTGCTAATTGGCCCTCCAAGGATGATCACCGACGTGCCTGATCGGCAGGATTCCATATCAACACAGTGACTTGTGTTCGGGATGCACTCCTGCCTTGAGACGTCGGTGATCCGGTTACAAATCTGTAAGGGAAACGCATAAATGTATCGAGATAGTGTGCATCTGCTCACTCCCGGTGCCACCAATTGACTGAAATTAACGCTTGTGCCAGTTATTGGATGTGACCACCAAGTCAGAGCGTGAAGCGGGTTGTGAATCCCCAAGTTGAATGACTTCCACGCCAAAACCAAAATACGATGTCGAGGCATCCGTGCGGGCATTGCGCCACTCTCAGGCTTGACGAAGTTCGTCATGTATCTGCTTGTCCACCCAAACCACAACGGATGCATTGAATCCAATGTGTCCGTCAACAGTTTTCCGAGGTGATCATGATCCGTCCGCTCAAGTTGATGCTCGATGATGACAACGTGTTCCATACCCGCTGCTCTGGCGAAAATGGCCAAAGAGATATCATCGACCGGCTGCTCTGTTTCGATGAGTTCGAGATCCACCCCAAAACTACGGGGTGCAGTCAAAGGCCAAGTTTGCCCAGATCGCCCGAAGGTCAACTTTGGCGATCGTTCCAAGCTCGCTCACACTCAAGTCAGCATACTTGGCATGCGGTTATCGACAAACTCCTCACCCGGTGAAGATATCGACACGATCTCCTTGAGCTATAGCACTCTCGGGTATTGCTCGCTCAGGACAGTGCAGCAGGCTCCCGCTGTCTTGCCGGCCAAAGTACAAACGCGAGTGCTCCAGCAAATTCAGCATCTCCTGATGGAGACTCTGCCTTCGTTGAGTGTGTCATGCGCGAGAGTCCGCAGCTGATGTTTCTCAGATGTACCTATGACGGGAGTGGCGGAAGAGCCTCACAATGGGTCGGTCTTATGAACGCCAAACAAGCACCTACCAGACCTCGTGCGGCCGATCGCATGTACAGGACATACTCGACCACCGCATATGACTATGGGATTCTCATATTCCCAATTATTGATCTATATACCCGACAAGATAATGTGTCGGAATCCAATTCACGCTACCGTGATGGAGATGTTGCGCACACGCATCCGTGCGTGTGTCTGTAGGCTGCAGTTACGAGTATGGTCGGGTTCGCCGATAACAGCAGCCGCGCGCGTCATTATTGCGACATTCGTTGCGGCAGCAGCGCTTCTTGTGTTATTAGAGCCAGTACATACCAATCGCTCGACCCATGTCACATCGCTAACCGCTGAACAATCCCCAAGGACATTGATGGCCTATCCTCCAGTGTCTGCAGTTCATGCCAAGATGATCCATGGCGTCAGCCGAATCCTACAGATCAAAGCGTCGTTCTCCGCCAAGCTCCTCGTGATCGCCTCAATGGGCCTAGCTATAGTCACTCTGCTGGTTGCGGCCGGGCCATCGGGACATTGGCTCTCACTCCTTTGCATTTGGCCAGCAACAGCGGTCGTCGTTGGTGTCGACAGGGCAGAAGGCATTGAAACGAGCTTCATCATATCAGTCACGACAATCGCAGTCCTCACAGCGAATGGTCACGCATCTCGCAGTTGGCGGTTGCCCATCGCTTTGGGAGTAGTCTCTTTCGTTGCGGCGCTGATTTCCGGCAACGTTCTATTTGTGGTCGCGGCATTCACATATCCTTGCGTAGTACTCCTCACCCACCGACATATCCAAGCAGCCGGCCGCGTGGCTGTCTTAGCCGGTCTAACAGGCATGGCCCTCGCGGCCGTCGACGTGCTCCTCTCGCTCGGGCACTTCTCCTTACTCACAGGCAGACTGGCCTCTGAAAGCCCGCTGGCTTCGGTTCTCTTTCAAGAGCTCACGGTGACGGGGGTACTGTCTTTCGTGATCTTCCTAGCCGTCGTCCATCTAACACGTGGCCTTTCGCACCAACCGTTGTATCAAGTCGGATTCGCATTGCTAGCAGTTGGCGGCGCTGACATGCTGGCCTCACCACAACTTCCCTTCACCTTCGTTTTCTCGCTTGGGTGGTTCCTAGTAGCCGCAGGTGTACTAACCATCATTGCCGCTTCCTCGCGGATGGGCCTTTGGATCGCCAGTCTCGCCTCTGCCGCTATCGCGTTCACGTCCCTCACACTCAACGCACGCGACTCTCTGTACGCTCGATTCCAAGCCGGACCCGAACAGAGCTTCCGTCTGGTCAAACATCTCTACCGAAACATTCCCACCGGATCCGTCACATTTTCCTGTGCGGAGTCAACCCCATACGTAAGACCAGACATACAGCGATGGCTCGTGACAGATGTTCTGTCCTTCGAAGAACAGCTTCAGAGCATACAAGCTGATCGTTCAATCTACATCTGCGCTTCCATGGGACAGAAACTTCACTATGTTAAATGCTCTTACGACGGTGGAGTCGAACCTGCAGTCCTACCTGCAGATACCTTAGCGCGTCTCGAAGACAAAGCCGGTTCGTGCCTACCCATCAAGTTGAGATGAAAGCGCACTCCCGGCCGTATAGCAGCATGCTGGCGCTCGCTGATCCAGTCAAGGAAACTCTTTAGATGTGGCTTAAACGCAAGTTAGACCAGTTACGCCACCAGCGACCGGCTGACATTGGATATCGGTTGTGCGTATGTGGCATTCTGGTACTTGGATCTTTAACCATGACCATCCATAGTTCAACACAGCCGTCTCTTGCGAGCCAAGCTCACGCAGACGGGTTCCTATATCTCTCGATTGCGACCAATATCCTTGAAGGTCATGGCGCGACAGCCTCCGGCAATGGCTCGACAGATACTTCTCTCCGCCATCTCAACCGTTGGCCGGTTGGATACCCGTTACTCGTCGCTGCGATCGCGGGAGCCACAGGCACGTCTACACTGGCTGCAGCCAAGATCCTTGGTGCCGTTGCGCTGTGCCTCGCCGGCGGTATATTGATTTTCGCGCTCGGACGCACAACACCTTGGGTTGCGCTGACGTTACTGATGTACTCCAGTGTGTTTGCATTCTCCAAGGCCGGTACCGAAGGCGTACTTGTGACCGCGCTGATTCTTGTAGCCTTCTTGACCTGTAAGACACTGCATAGATCGGGACGCCAACTTCATTTTGCGCTCGCGATGCTTGGCGTATCCATTTATATCGCATTCCTACTGCGGTATCACGGTGCGTTCGCACTGTGCACTCTGTTGTTCCCATTCATCGAGGCACTGCGAGATCGACGGCACATCGACGCCATTGCCACCGTCGCCGTTGGGTTCGTTGTCCTCTTGGCAATGGTTAGTTATTGGGCTGTTGCATCCTTGTTCGGCAGCTCTACCGGTCACCCTGAACAGACAGCCGTCTTGATTGATGTGGATTTTCAATACATCCCCCAAATGTCTCAACAGGTCATCAACATTATTCGCCAGCAGACGATGATCCTCCCATGGCAGCCCTGGGCAAGAGCTCAATGGCTGACCTTGGCTATTCCACTCTTTGGCCTCTCACTTTCCAGCATATGGCAATGGAAACGCGGCGAGACGCCGACAGCATTCTTCCCTTTGACCAATCTTGGAAACATCTTGGTTTTTCTGGCAGGCTGCTATATCGTGAGCATAGTGTTCGCAAGTTCCGTTCTGCACTTCGACGCACTCAATTACCGCTTAATGATGCCAGCATCCTGTCTGCTGATGCTCGGCGTCTTGACTTGGTGCGCACGCAGTTCGCGATGGTTAGCTATCTTCGCTGGATGGCTCGCCGTCTCCATGGCTGGCCTGACATCTTACTGGGCCGCTGTGGAGTCAATTGCCTTTACTGGCTAACTTGATGATGACGCTGACTAACCAGAGGAACCGGCGGGTCTGTTGACGCATGAATGCGCACGGGAAGCAAGAGTAGTGACTCGAAAGCCTCCTAGAGTTGAAACGGCTCACTTAGACAGGTAGGCGTCTTTCATCCATGTGTAGAAGGAGTTTGGATGAATTGCCACTGCCTGACTTGCTTCTCTTCTTGCAAACGAATCATCGTGGCCCACAAAAGAACGGTATCGCTCCCGGAGAGTTCCTTAAGCATGTCGTCAGCTGAGCGAGGGAAAATGTCCGGAAATCGCCGATGACGTATCGGGAAGAATGTCGATACAGGAAGTGTGTGGCTTTGGAGCCACTGGGGAGCGGTTTACTGCACCATCCGTGTGATTCCTTTCAGGTCCGATATATCCCCAATACCTTTGCGGAACTATCCATCGAAATCAATCAGAAAACGGGACATACCCTCGTGTTCGCGTTCGAAAAATATCGGTTGATGGCAAGATCTGGATCGCATCCTTCACCTCAACCCCATCTGGCACGTTACCAATCTGTCCGTACGAACATAAGTGGTACGGCTGCCTATAAGCAAGGAATGATCACATGCAAATAATCTCGGATCACCCAGTGATTGGCCCGCCCACAGTGCCTGAACAGGAGCATATTGGCGCTCGGTCATAGCCATACCAATCACCGGCGATGATGTCGCAAACGGACATTACTGAATAAACTCAGCCACACGCTGATTGAGATCGCGCTTCAATTGGTTCACCATATCTCGATCGACTGTGCGATATTGCATCGCAATGTCACTGCCCGGCTCTCCCCCGTCATATCCACCTAGATAAGGACGAAGTCCCGCAAATCGAGGGTCCCTCTCGTACGCCGCATTGATGAACACCATATCGGTATTGAATGCTCGGCAAGGAAGCCCGCAATGTAAGCGGGTGGTCAACACCAACTCCGCACGCCTGTACTGATCCAGGACCTGTTGCGCAAACTTCAATCGGACCTGAGGCTGGAATCGCATCGGATCACCTTCATCAAACTCGTGCGCGACCTTCGTTGAAGATGCCCACGGTTTCAGATTGTTCCCGTGGTACTCAAGGTAATCAACACCTGGAGGCATGTCAACGAGATAAGTCCCTTCGCGAGGCTCGACGCTCTCATCAAACGTCAATGTCAAGCATCCGCTGAAGTACGCGTCTATTCCTGCAGCCTTGAAATGCTCCACGGTGGCTTCATCCCGGCACCCGATTGGTGCGTGCTTCTGGAAGTACTCTTTGTAACGCGAGATTAACCGAAGGTCGTTGACGTGAAAACTGATAAACGTCGGATAGATATTGGCAGGAGGCTCAAACATATTCAAATTGTGCGAGTACCAGCCGTTCATGATTACACGGACGGGCGGGCCGTCGTACAGGGATAACCGTTCCCGGTCAATCAGCACGATCTCCTCCTCTGATACACCCTGCTTCTTCAGGAGATTGATAGCCGCCAAAGTCTGCACATCATCACCAATGTTATGTGTACTCGCCCATATCACACCAAATCGTTGAGGCGTTTGCCGCACGAGCGCCTTCGCTCGTTGCCGCAGGAGATTCCCGCGAATACGGTCGTTTTCATTGGTCCGTCCTCGGATCACTCGACTGAGCCACTTGGTGCCGCGCATCATCCTTGATCGCACATGGACACAGCCACTTGCCGCCGGTGCTGCGCAACGGCCCATGTGAACACTATCTCATTGGATTTCATAACTTGACCCTTCTGCAGCCCGGTCCTTCGTAAAACGATTGAGTATCTGAGCATAAAACGACTGGGAGTGCATTCCCGTCGCATGATGGCTCGTATTTTGTGCCCAAGACACCATATTGGCCCAAAAATGCACCGTGTAGCTGGATGCCAGACGATCGACAACCGCTTCGGCCGGTCGGTCGAAAATCTCGTGAAACCGATGCGGCGGGATAGGGAAAAAGGCCGAGGGTGAAAGCGCACTCTCCTCTAACAAACGTGGCCAATATCTCCTCAGATGCTCGGTGACGCTCGTGGGGCCAATGACATCTTCCAGCGACGCAAGCGCGTGCACCTTGTACGCGTCCCAGGGCGCTTGACGTCTCATGCGCAGGAGTCCTCGGATCTCTTTCCACGGCAACGGGCGCTTGCGAACCATGGCACCAAAAAGAGCGCTTCGGATGCGCCGATTGGCATGTCGATCGATTTGCGCAAGGATTTCTCCCGCGATAGGGTGTCCTTTGGGTAGACGTAAGCACGCCAGACATACGACTGCGTTATTCAAATTAACGAAGTGTTCATATCCAAAGACAACCTCATTCGTGAAGTCGAGAGGCTTCAGGCAAAAAACGTCAGTATCGACGTAGTAACCACCACGTTGGTCCATGAGTGCAAATCGAAACCAGTCAGAAAACGGGGCGTACCCACGTGATTTCGTGCGGTAGACACTCGTCTTGGGCAAGATCTCGGTTGCGTCCTTGCACAGAACGCCAGACGGCAGATTCTGAACCGGCGCGTAGGTGTACAAGTGGTAAGGATGTCCCATCTCGAGAAACGAACGCGCGCAGAGAGCGGACAGTTCTGAAAACGTGTCCCCAATCCAAAGAGCCTGCACTGGTTCGAACTGCTGAACTTTTTCGGAATCTGCGGACATATGTATCAATTGTCACGCACGGGGCTGCGATTGCATTTGGGCAGATTCTGACGCTTGCATGTTAGCTAGATAGATACCGATCCTTCATCCACTCATAGAACGAGTTTGGGCGCACGACGATATCGTGCCCTTGCTTCTGTTCATGCGCTCGGATCATCGTCGCCCAGATGTGCAGGGTATAGCTCTCTGAAATCTCATCCAGCACGTCTTCGGCTGCGCGAGTAAAGATGTCTTCGAATCTCTGTGGTGTCAGCGGAAAGAAAGATTTCGTGGGCTGGGTGTGACTCGCTAGTAACTCCGGTGCATCCCGCTGTATTGCCACAGTCACTCCATCGGGGCCGATCATATCTTCGACTGATTTCAACACTTTCAACCTGTACTTTGAATAGTCGCAAGACACGAATGTCTTCGCAAGGTCGATAATCTGATTCCGATGTACGCTGCGCCACTTTCTCAGTTTCTGCATCGTGAGACTGCCTAGACGGCGTTTGACGAATTTGTCAACTTCTTGCAGCATGGTACTGCACAGAACGTGTCCGGCTTGCATCCGAATAACCGCTGTACCGAGCCTCGTTTCAACGGGAGGATCGAAGACTTCCCACCCAAAGACGATGTCTTCAGAAAAGTCTAGCGGTCTCAAGCACAACACATCCGTATCAACCCAATAACCGCCGCGTTCCTGAAAAAGGGCCCATCGAAACCAGTCAGAGAAAGGCGCGTAGCCACGGTAATTGGTTGCGTACACACACGACGCGGGCAAAACCGCATTAGCGTCCTTCAGTTCAACGCCGCTTGGGAGGTTGTCAATATCGTTGTATGTGTACAGGTGGTACGGGTGCCCATGCTCGAGAAAGGACCGCATGCACATGACTTCTGTCGCGCCTAGCTTGTTTCCGACCCACAATGCCTGAACGGGTGGTAATTGTCCGGTTTGTGCAGTTGGTTGGCTCGTGTGCGCCATAACCGAGAGCATCTGGTCACAGGTCTTAACGTGTGATTATGGCATAGCCCTGCGACCTCATGAAACCCTCTAGGCAAATAACTTCCCATCTCGCTAGTCAGCCGTGTCGCCCGCATCATTCAAGAGCACCCTCAATGCCAGTGATTGGGTCGTAATCCACCCGCAAGTCACGGAAATCTGAATCGTATGCGCCGCTTCCAAGAGTCGACATAAGAAAATAGTAGGCATCCACTACTTGAGGACGACGTCACGTGTCAGCCTTTGGCATTCCGGTTCCGCCAGCCCGCCCTGGTGAACAGCCCGACTTTTCTTCTTTGAACTTGTCCGACCTTGTGAATCCTCACGTCCCAGCGATCGACTGTTCTGCTCATGACACCCAAGATGCGTCAACAGGCCTGATCCGCGTGTTGCGCGATTCTGCAACGCTGAGTGGCCCATGGTACAACGCGGATGAACCCGCGTTTTCTGACGATGCACTACTGACCACACTGAAGAAGATGTTTGCGTTGCGCCACTATGACGACGTCATGATGCGGGCACAGCGACAAGGGAAAACGACGTTCTGTGTTCAGAACAAAGGAGAGGAAGCAGTCGCCTTAGGGGTGCAAGCCGCTACTCAGAAGGGTGACATGCACTTTCCGACCTATCGGGGACACGGCATCCTCTTTGGACTGGACTATCCCATTGTTGACCTCATGTGCCAATGCTATGCCAACACCAAAGACCCTCTCGGTGGCCGGCAACTACCAGCCTTGGTGTCGTCGAGAGCACATGGCTACTTCACCATCTCCGGAAACCTTGCGACCCAATACTCCAACGCTGTTGGCTGGGCGATGGCCTCTGCGATCAAGGGCGAGACATCAGCCACCATTGGTTGGATCGGAGAAGGATCAACCGCCGAAAATGACTTCCATGCGGCCACGGTTTTCGCGTCCACGTACCGCCCGCCGATTGTGCTGGTGGTTGTGAACAACCAGTGGGCCATTTCCACGTTTCAAGGCGTGGCTGCTGGTGGGCGAACGACTTTTGCCCAACACTTCATTGGGGCTGGCATTCCAGCGTTGAGAGTGGATGGCAATGACTTTTTCGCTGTTGTCGCAGCCGCCCGCTATTCCCTTAACCGCGTACGCGCTGGCCACGGCCCCATCGGGATAGAGATCGTGACCTATCGCGCGGGACCTCACTCATCATCCGATGATCCCTCGCTATACCGCCCTGCCGAAGAAGCCAGTCAGTGGCCCCTTGGAGATCCCGTCGATCGCTTATCGACATTCCTCATTGAGCAGGGCACGGTCACCCGCGAACACCTTGAAGAGGTCAAAATGGATGCCCATCGTGAGATCGATGAAGCCCAAAAAGTTGCTGAGTCGCACGGCACCTTTCGCGACGGTCGACTAGCACCAACAGAACGGATGTTTGACGACGTGTATGCATCCATGCCGGATCATATTCGGCGCCAGAAAGAGGAGGCCACATCCTGATGAAAGCGACGTCCATGATTGAAGCCATTCGCGATGCACATGCATGTGAAATGGAACGTGACCCCACAGTCATTGTGTTTGGGCAAGATAGCGGCTACTTCGGCGGCGTGTTTCGCGCAACCGCCGGGCTGCAAAAGCGATTCGGCCTCCAGCGGTGCTTTGATGCCCCCATCAGTGAGTGCGGCATCATCGGAGTGGGCGTTGGCATGGCTGCCAACGGACTCAGGCCTGTTGTTGAAATCCAATTTGCTGACTACGTCTACCCTGGATACGACCAAATTGTCTCCGAAGCCGCAAAGATTCGGCACCGTTCTGGGGGAGACTTTTCCTGCCCCATGGTAATCCGAATGCCTTACGGCGGTGGCATCTATGGAGGCCAAACACATAGTCAAAGTCCTGAGGCCCTGTTTACCCATATTGCGGGCATCAAGACAGTGATCCCTTCTACGCCTTACGATGCCAAAGGACTCCTTATTGCGGCAATCCGAGACCCGGACCCGGTGGTGTTTATGGAACCTAAGCGCCTGTACCGAGGCCCATTTTCTGGACATCACAACCAACCAGCACAGAATTGGTCCACGCACGAGGCGTCTGATGTCCCCATGGGCAGCTACGAAGTTCCCATTGGAAAAGCCGCAATCGCTCGACCAGGCAATGCCATCACGGTTCTGTGTTATGGAACGATGGTCCATGTCGTCATGACTGCCGCAAGCGAAGCGCAGATTGATGCCGAAGTCATTGATATACGCACACTAGTGCCACTTGATCTCGACACGATCACAACTTCTGTGAAAAAAACAGGACGATGCATAGTGGTCCATGAAGCCCCCCGCACGAGTGGCTTTGGAGCCGAACTGGTGGCTGCCGTCCAAGATGAAGTGTTTTTCCATCTTGAAGCACCGATTGCCAGAGTGACCGGTTGGGATACGCCGTATCCCCACGCCCAGGAGTGGGATTACTTCCCTTCGCCTGCGCGCATCGCGCGTAGCATGCAGCAGACTTTGGAGGCGTAAGGATGTTCGCTTTTAACTTACCTGATGTCGGTGAAGGAATTGCCGAAGCGGAACTCATTGAATGGCACGTCGAGGTGGGAGATGCAGTCGCAGAACACGCGCTGATCGCCACCGTGATGACAGAAAAAGTCACAGTCGAGGTTCCTTCGCCGTTTGCCGGGAAGGTTATGTGGCGCTGCGGTGATGTGGGTGACATTCTGGCTGTCGGCGCCCCTCTCGTGAAATTTGATGGTGCGACGCCTCTTGTGACAGATGTCAAACAGGCTGATCCCACACCGCCACATCCAGCGAATGAGCTGCATGATGGATCGCCCCGGCAAACCACGCAGGCCGCGCCAGCCGTACGGCGGTACGCCCGAGAACTAGGTATTGATCTGAGCACCATCACGGGGACCGGGCCAAAGGGGCGGGTACTGCGCGGCGATATCGATCGCCATCAGGCCCAAGGACCATCGTCGTTGCACCCAGCGCCGACATTAGCCTCACCTCAAAACCCAACTGACGCCCCAGACACGGTCGTGCCCGTCCGCGGATTGAGACGCACGATTGCGAAACGTCTGTCTGCCGTCAATAGTGACGTCCCCCACATCACGTATGTGGAAGAGGTGGACATGACGCAAACACTAGCGCTTCGCGATCAGTTCCAGCGCAGCCAATCTCTCTCCCTCAGCCCGCTGCCGTTCATCGCTCGCGCCGCATGTCAAGCATGTCGCGACTTCCCGCAAATCAACGCGACCTATGACGCCGAAGCTCAGTCAGTCGTTCAGCACTCATCTGTGCATCTCGGCATTGCGACCCAAACCGAGCGCGGCTTGGTTGTCGGCGTCGTGAAGCATGCGGACAAAAGGCTGGTTCCAGATCTGGCCAGTGAAATCACGCGCGTCTCCGGTGCTGCCAAGCAGGGACGCGCCACTCGTGAAGAACTCAGCGGCTCGACGCTCACCATTACCTCATTGGGAAAACTCGGCGGCATCGTCGTCACCCCCTTAATCAATCCGCCCGAAGTGGCCATTTTGGGAATCAATCGCATTCGGACCCAGCCGGTCTGGAGCAACGGAACGTGGCTACCACGCGAAATGATGAATATCTCGTGTAGTGTTGATCATCGTTTCGTGGATGGCTACGACATCGCTGCGTATATCCAGCGCCTCAAAGAAATACTCGAGCATCCGGGCTTGACGACTCTATCGTAACGCCAAGCTATCCTGCCTTGCGCACGTCATCCACAATCGCTTGTACGCGACTTAAAAGCTCGGCCTTTTTCTCATCAACAAACTCGGGATTCCCCTTCCGGTAGCTGACATCAATCTTGCTGCCTTTCTCACCCCCGTCGTAGCCATGCAGATAGGGCAGCAAGCCTCCAAAACGCGGGTCCGACGTGATGTGCTTGTGCAGAAAGACGACATCTGTGTTGAACGCGCGACAAGGAAGCGCGCAATGCAGGCGGCTAGTCACGACTAATTCAGCATTTCGATACTTGGCTAACAGCTCCTGAGCCACTTGGAGACGCCGACGCGGCCGACTAAACAGCGCACGATTACCGCCCTGAAATGCATCGTGGGAGATGACATGAAGTCGCTGCAAGTCCGTAAGGTCGTTGCCGCGGCATGCACCTTGGTTGCATTTCGGATTGAGATCAACAGAATACCCACCGTTTCTTGGAGCAGAGCTCTTATCGAACGTCAGCGTCAGGCACCCAGTGAAGTACGCATCAATTCCGCGTTTTTGTAAGCAATCAACGGTCCACTGATCACGGCAGCCTATAGGACCTTGAGCTTTGAAGAAATCGATGTAACGATCGATCAGCCGGTCATCCTGGAGATGGAAGCTGATCATCGCGGGAGACACGTGCGCAGGCGGCACAAACATCTCCTTATTCGTGGTATACCACCCATTCATGATTAACTTGACCGGCGGGCCGTTGTAAGCTGACAGTCTCTCGCGATCAATCAGGATAATCTCAGATTCGTCCACGCCGCAGTGTTTCAGTGCATTGATCGCGGCAAGAGCCTGAATGTCATCCCCGATATTGACGCCACTAACCCATATGACCCCAAACTTCGTCGGCCGAGCCTCTTTTCTCTGAGGGGCCCGGCCTTCAGTTGGGTTCCCAACGAACTGCTGCCGCACGCCATTGGCCACGGCGCGCTGGCTGTACGTCCCGACCCTGAGATCGAGGTGACGCACGAAATAGTCAGACGGAGTCCCGTCATCCCGCGAAAACCACATGCGGTCCTTGGTGCGTTTGAGGTAGTCGCCAAAGGGACCTAACCTCACCTCGTTCATCAACCGCTTAAGCATGCGCTCTAAAGATCAACACCCAGTCATCGCCGATTCTATGTCTGGATAAAGCCAGCCTTTATCCTCGGCAATTATCCAGATTTTGTTTTGTCAACAATGACTTTGATACGATCGCTCAACTCCGCCTTGATTTGATTGATGCCGGCTCGATCAACCGTCCGATAGCTGAGATCAACCAGACTGTCCGTCTGGCCGCCGTCGTACCCATTCAGGTAGGGGCGCAACCCACCAAAACGCGGATCCTCTTCTATCTTGCTGTGGAGAAAGATGACATCTGTGTTCATTGCCCGGCACGGTAACGCGCAATGTAAGCGCGTCGTCACAACGAGCTCTGCGGTGCGAAATTTGTGCAATAGGTCCTGAGCCATCATGAGCCGCCTACGCGGCAGAAAACGCACGGGGTTGCTCGGGACAAAGGCATCATGCCGGATCGAGATCGGATTCTGTAAATTCGACAGATCATTCCCTCGATAAAAGCTCGGGATCGGATCATCCCATAGATCTGACGCATACGTACCAGACCGGGGGGCATCACTCTCATCAAAGGTTAACGTCAAGCAACCAGAAAAATACGCGTCAATTCCGCGTTTCTTCATCATCTCGACGGTCGCTAGGTCTCGACATCCAACCGGTCCATGCTCTTTCAAGAATGCCTGATAGCGGTCAATCAACTCTTCGCGAGCGATATGCATGCTGACGATGAGCGGCGAAACATGCGGCGGCGGTTCAAACATCTCCTGATTGTGCGTGAACCACCCATTCATAATCAACGTCACCGGCGGACCGTCGTATAGCGACAGGCGTTCTCGATCGATGAGCACTATCTCTGACTCAGTCACCCCGTGCTTCTTCAGCAGGTTGATGGCAGCGAGAGTCTGAACGTCATCGCCGATATTCACTGTGCTGGCCCAAAGAACGCCGAATTTCTTTGAGGATGTGCTGGCAGCCCCTGCTTGCTGTCGCGCATTCCACACCGGTTTTGTCTTCTGCGGCGCCCGACCGGTCAAAGCGGTGACTGATGCCGATGGCCCTTGATTAGCGATTTGGAGGGTTTGGGGATTCACGAAGTACCGTGTCGCATCGTCCTCATTGTCGTCACGACTCAACCGTTTTTGTATGGCCCTGTAGGTATCTCCCACTCTACCGTGCCAACCATAAGTTGCCAACCGGCGTACCAACCCGAAGGCAGGACGGGGGGTTGCTGCCATGTTATCTCTCCAATTGCTTAAACAAAACGTCTGCACGTACAGACGGGGATATCTCCCTGTTTAGCACTCTCTGCCAAACCGAGTGGGGGAACCCGACGATTGACTTACTTCGCTGAAACACGCCGACGCACCGTTCGTACTTTAACGCGTTGCCAATCTCCCCAAGATTGTCCCTGCGCGCGAACTTCCCAAATAAGATTATCGTCTCCGTGAGCCGCACCCCCGCGAACATACTGAAGGTGCTGTCGCGAGTCATACATGAGAGTCGCATCGCCACCATCCGGATCCGATGCTGGCGCACGAGCAAGCCATTGCAGTTTCTCTGGCAAGAATGCCTCCACCGGCTGAAGCTCGCGGATCAGAGGTGATCGCGAGTCTCGACGCTTGGGGAAGTCGCTGGCCATCAGAAACAAGCCACGGGCTCCTTCTCTGAGCACAAAGTGCGCTTCACCGTCGTCGGTCTTACACTCCGGCAATGGCACGGGATCCATACGAGTCGGTGCCACGGTGCCATCTCGCCCGATCTTTCGCGTGGCTTCGCAATTGCTATTCGTGCATTGAAAGTACGGGCCAAAACGACCGACACGACGATGGGACTCTCCGCCGCATCGATCGCATTCCAAAATGTCCTTCATGCCGGCGGGAGATTCGAAACTTCCGTCCCGCCAAACCGCCCAACTGCAAGACAGCGTTGGGCAAGTCAGCAACCGACGGCCTGGCCGGATGTGATGCTCCTCTGCCATCGCAGAGCAGACTTGACAGACCTGCGGTTCTGTGTCGGACACAGGCTCGGTCACCTGAGAAAAGGCACAAGCGTCGTCTCCGCGCTCAGCGCGTTCCGCCCGCGGATGAGCCACCAATAACCCTTCTTTGACGATTTTCATGCTCAACGCATGCGCGCAAGAAGGGCAGGCAATATCGCTACCACGCATCCAGTCGTTGGATGGCATGAGGTCGGGTGTCTTTTCCACCAGCTTCAGGTCATGATCCAGCCGATCGTGAGCATCTGTCAAGAAAGTGCGCCAATCACGCGAACCATGAGCAATCTCGTCTAACCGTTCCTCCATGGCGCCGGTAAAACCATAGTCCAGCCAATCCGCAAACCCGCGCACAAGGCTGTCCGTGACCAGTTCACCGACGGGCGTTGGCATCAGACGTCGCCCACTCATCTTGCGCACATAACCGCGCTCCTGCACGGTGTTGATGATAGTGGCGTACGTAGATGGCCGGCCGATGCCTTTCACCTCCAACGCTTTCACCAACGTCGGCTCGGAATACCGCGGCGGCGGTTCAGACGCATGCTGGCTTGTCGTCGACTCAAGATGCGTGAGGGCATCTCCGACATCGAGCGCGGGGAGCTGCGTGGATGTAACATCATTTTCCAGCCCAGCCTTCAGCCACCCATCGAAGGTTTGCACCCGGCCTTGCACGCGCATGAACAATTCGTCGTCCGACTGGACCGACGTCTCACTGCCGCATTTGGCGGTGATCGTCGTGACGTCGAAGGTGGCCGCTGACATACAGCTCGCCACACTGCGGCGCCAAATGACCTCATATAGCCTCGCGCAGTAGGCGGATTGACGTGAATCAACTTTTCGCACCGATAAGGTTTGGGCAATATCTCGTGGGGTCACATGGATATCCGTTGGCCTGACGGCCTCGTGCGCTTCTTGCGCATGAGCCGATGCCTTTTTGCGCGTGACTTTCGATCGGCTCAGGTACTGAGCGCCGAATGATTGTGAAATCATGTCCCGAATCTGTTCCACAGCTTCTTTGGCGATGCGGTTTGAATCCGTCCGCATGTAAGTGATGAGTCCGGCTTCATACAGCGCTTGCGCCGCTGACATGGTGCGCTTGACAGGGAATCTCAGAACCGTTCCGGCCACTTGTTGTAGGGTGGATGTCGTAAATGGAGGGCGTGGCTGAGACACGGTGTGGCGCACGCGGCGATCAACAATCGTCGCTGATCCAGCAGCCGTTAAACGATCCTTGGCATCCGTCGCGTCCTGTTCAGTCTCAAATTTTTGCGACTTTGTACCGGGACGCAATACGGAGAACTCCATCGCCTTGCCGTCGTGACTGAGCTTGGAAGACACTTCGTGCCACGTCTCGGGGACAAAAGCCCGGATGTCGCGCTCGCGCTCCACAATCAACCGCACCGCTACGGATTGCACCCGACCAGCAGAGAGGCCGCGTCCGATGCGCCTGATGATGAGCGGCGACAACCCCCAACCGACAAAGCGATCCAAGAAACGGCGCGCTTGCTGTGCATTGACCTGGTTTTCGTCCACATCGGATGGATGCGAGAAAGCAGTCTGGATCGCATCTTTCGTAATTTCATTGAACACAACACGCCGGAACTTGTCTTTCGGCACGCGCAGACGCTCGCGGAGGTGCCATGCAATGGCCTCTCCCTCACGATCGCGGTCAGTTGCGAGATAGACCATATCGGCATCTTTCGCAGCATCTGTCAACGCTTTGGCATAGCGCTCCCGATCGGGAATGAGTTGATAGTCAGCATCCCACGTTTTGGTATTGATGCCAAGAGAGCCGTACTTACGCTTTTTGGCCGCAGCCGCTTTGGTTCCAGCGACGCGCGCGGCTGCCCGTTGCCCCGTTCCTGGGAGATCCCAGATGTGCCCGGCACTCGACAAGACCTTGTAGTCTTTCCCGAGATACGATTGAATCGTCCGTGCTTTGGCAGGCGATTCCACCACCACTAAATGCACCGCTTTTGCTCCTAAGACCTTCGGCCGTACTGCTGTGATCCGTTCACGATTGACCAATCACCTCTCGCGACTCATTGGCAGTCGTGCCGTAGATTCCCTTAGACATGAGCGAGAGTTCCGTATCACGCAAGCGCTGATAGACCGCTGCCCGCATCTCGTGTGCTTTGAAATCTTTTGGATTTGCCTGCACGGCCCACTCCACAAGCTGCGCAGCCAGACGGAGATCACGATCCCCTTCTAACGCATTTGCGGCCTGCGCCAGCAACGTGTCGCGCCCTGCCATAGCGACAACCGCTTGCGCGATCGTCGAATCATGAGGTGGTTTGAGTCGAGCCGGGTTACCGTCCCACCAGCCACCATACAAACGCCACAAATTGCGGACCACAAACTCCGGCTCGTCATATCTTGGAACCAACCAAGGCTTCTCAAGTTCCGCTTGCGGCACTTTGACGGTATGCACGATGTCATCCAAGCTTGCGCCGGAGTTCATCATCTGAAGAACGTCAGCGCTCAATCGCTCCAGCACCGTTGCCACATCATTGAGGACCATCGCAATGCGGTCCTTCCCGCGAATGGGCAACCCGTGTGCTGGCAAGAACCACTCAGGCTCCTTCGCAAGCATCGCTCGCAATGACTGCGCCCATTCCACTGGATAGCGCTGAACTTTCTGGGGATTCCCAGCATTTGGGAAATTCCAGATAAAGAAATCACCAGCACAGATAGCCTTATGGCTCTCAATCCACGCCCATGTGTGGTCATCTGTTTCGCCCTTGCCATGAATGAGCTGGACTCTGAGATCACCGATACGCTCTTCGACCCGGTCGTTGTATGAGACAACAGGTTCTAAGACCCCTTTCGGCACAAACTGCGCATCCGGGCCGCCAATGCCATACCCGTGCCCAAGAAAGCCTTTGAACTGACGAGCGTTGATATGGAGGTTGTAGCCGTTTGTCGTCCTGTAGCGTGCAATCCGCTCGGACACCTTCGTGTGAGCAATGACGCGCGGCAATTCGTGGCCTTGTTGCTCCGCATCGTGACGAAACGCCCCACTGCCTCCAATGTGATCGACATGCCCGTGGGTGTAGACGATCGCGGCAATCCGCTCTTTGCTCCAACTGCGAATGGCTTCAACGACGCGCGTGCCACTGGCAGCACCGCTGGCGTCAAACGCCAGTAGCCCGGCTTCCGTGCGGAATAGGACGCAGTGGCTGAACGCCTCCACCATGGCCACGTCGTCCGACAACGTCGACAGTTCATGGTTGATGCGGTTGAGCGGTCCTGAGACCTCTTTTCCGGAGATGGCGTCCTCCGCTAACTGAAAGAGGTCAGCCATCAGTGCTTCTCAACCAGCGATGCTTGTGCTGATGAGCCATTCCATCCGCATGCTCTGCCGCGGTTTTGCTGCTTCAACCAGCGTTGCAAAGGCGCAAAGTAATCCAAGATTGCCGAAGCATCCATGCGATCTTCGCCGATGCCTTCTTGCAGCGTTTTCTGCCACGGTTGGCTGTTGCCCTTACCCAGCACGTCGCGCAACTGCTTGCCCGCTTTTTCGCTTCCGTAGATCGTGCAACGATTCAGCGGTCCCTTATGACCGGCTGTTTCGCACAACGCACGGTGGAATTGGAATTGCAGAATGAACGAGAGGAAGTACCGCGTGTATGGGGTATTCCCCGGAATGTGGTACTTAGCACCGGGATCAAAGTGCTCTTCGGTTCTTTGCAGTGGTGCTTTGACGCCTTGGTATTTCTCGCGCAAGCTCCACCATCCTTCGTTTACGGAATCTTGAGGAATATCACCCGAGAAAACCCCCCAGCGCCAGCGATCGATCATCAAGCCGAACGGCAGGAAAGCGATCTTCTCAAGTGCCAGACGCATCAAGAGGTTCAGATCAGCAGCCGCTGGCGGCTCACGCCGAATGAACCCGATCTGCTTCAAGTATGCAGGCGTAATGGAGAGCGAAAGGACATCACCCACGGCTTCGTGAAAACCATCATGCGCTCCGCCTTGCAACAGAATCGGGAGGTGGTTGTATTCGCGGTCGTAGTAGACGTGACCGAGTTCGTGGTGGATCGTTGTGAAGTCTTCTGCGGAATGCCGATCAATGCACATCTTGATGCGCAGGTCGTCTTTCGTGTCGAGAGTCCAGGCGCTGGCATGACAGACAACTTGACGGTCGCGCGGTTGCACAAACAGCGAACGGTCCCAAAACGTATCCGGCATGGGAGCAAAACCCAGTGACGAGAAGAATTTCTCACCAATGCGGACCAATTCCAACTCGTCGTAGTCACGCTCTACCAAGATTTCTCTCAGATCGTAGCCAGGGTCGCCGGCTGGCATTTCCACGATGTCTTGAACGTTATCCCAGGTTTGGGCCCACATGTTGCCGAGAAGATGTGCGGGAATCGGGCCGTCGGTATCCACCAGATCTTTGCCGTAGTACTCTGCCA
Source organism: Gammaproteobacteria bacterium (assembly GCA_965209235.1). Lineage (GTDB taxonomy): Bacteria > Pseudomonadota > Gammaproteobacteria. The sequence continues at coordinate 527,250 of OZ242382.1, forward strand.
ATCCAGCCCGGACGTGACAATGCAGCTCCTCATACAGCGGCTGCACTTGACCCCACAAGCGGTCTAACTCATCGGCAAACGCATCGGGATCCATATCGTAACCGGATCGCCAAGCGTCAGCCAAATTGGCATAGCCCAGAGACTGCGCACCTTCCGTCGCAATCCCGATCATCTCAAGGTAGTCATCACGCATCGCGGGCGACACGGTGCGCCATCCCTGCCACGCATCCAACAACTCGTGATAGTCACGCGATGAGGCCATGGTTTTGGTGAGGACTTGAAGATCTTTGCACTCGCCGTTCGATGGGCAGTATTGGCCAGCACCGTATTGCGCTTCGAGGCTCTGTGCGATCGCTGCTAAACGTGCCGCCTTAATCTCATCAAGCGGTGCTGGCAAGGTCTGGCGACGAAGTTCATCAAGTTGGCGACGTTCAGCAGGACTGAGGTCGACATCATTGAACTGCGCAGCTTCACGCGCTAGTCGCGCTGCCAGTAATGCGCTCTTTTTGCCGGCGTCAGCCGCGAGCTGTTGCGTGTCAGACGTGATGAAGTTTGATGCCAACCACTGCGCACGCGCAGCCTCAACCCAGTTTTCACGGATTGCGGCATCGGTAGTTTTGAGGAACTCTCGCGCTTCACTGGCCGAAGGCGGCATAGGGTCGTCATCGCTTGAGAGAGCGAGCACCGCATGGGGGTACATCGCCACAGCAATGACTGTCGCCAGCGCTGCATTTTTGAGTGAATAAAACATGGTCCCTGCCGCTGGCAAGCTCCAGATGAGAGCGTGAGTATATAGGTGACGCCGTTTGACTGGCACGCGCACCGAGCTTTGCTTGGAGCACGATAACGGGCGCCTTCTGAACGCAATGAGAACGCGCCCCGCGACGCTCAGCGTTCCGCTACGCGCACAGACGCCACCGCTTACTCAACAGCCGACGACCTTGCTGCGCAGGATGAATTTCGGAAATATCTCCAGCGTATTCACGCTCCGTTTTACCCATAGATTTCACTCTACTGAACCGGCTGATCAGCCGACGATTACATCGTTTCAGCGCACTAAGTACGCAGGCGAATCGTTGCCGCCGTAGAATTTGACTATCCACGCGCCTTGGAACTCGGGGTGCGCATGTCTGATATTGAGATTTCTTATGTTTTCTGACCTCGCCGGATCAACAACCGGGATCATTTCCATCGTTCTTGGTCTGATTGGTATCGGACTCGCAATTGCGCTGCACTTCTCACTCAAACGCCTACCGGGTGGCGAGGGCGAAGTTGCCAAAGTTGCGCGCCTCATTGAAAAAGGTGCCATGGCGTTTATGGCAAGCGAGTTTAAGCTTTTGGGCGCCTTTCTCGTTGTCTTGCTCATCGCAATTTTCTTTGGACCAGGCATCGAAACAGGCGTGTCATTCTTGGTTGGAGCTGCAGCGTCTGCAACGGCGGGATTCATCGGCATGCGCGCGGCGACAACTGCAAACGTCCGCACAGCGGTAGCAGCACGTGACCAAGGGGCCGCTGCTGCGTTGGCCACGGCCGTCTCGGGCGGTAGCGTCATGGGGCTGTGCGTTGCGTCGTTAGGACTCTTCGGACTTGGTTTCTTGTTTTATCTCTACGGCGCGGACCCTGAAACGGTACATGCCATCCACGGCTTCGGCATGGGTGCATCGGTTGTTGCCCTCTTCTCACGTGTTGGTGGTGGCATCTTCACGAAGAGTGCTGACGTTGGTGCTGACTTGGTTGGAAAAATCGAGCAAGGCATTCCCGAAGATGACCCGCGCAACCCAGGTGTGATCGCTGACAACGTCGGTGACAACGTTGGTGATGTGGCCGGCATGGGATCGGACATCTTCGAATCGTACTGCGGCGCCATGATCGCTTCCATCGCGATTGCTGCCACTCTTGCCGTCTCGGACGAGATTCGCATCAAACTGCAATCACTGCCACTCTTGATGGCCGCCATTGGCTTGGTGAGCTCGATCATTGCCATCGGCGTGGTGCGATTCCGCGCAAGCGCTGCGCCCGAAGCTGCACTGCGCACCGGCATGATGGTGGCTCCGGCCCTCTTCCTGGCTGGTGCCTGGGGCTTGCTCGTCGCGCTCGATCTCGATACCGCGTTGTTAATCCCCATCATTGCAGGTGCTGTTGGCGGCGCCGTTGTTGGCCTGATCACTGAGTACTACACCAGTGCTGCGCCTGTGCGCCGCGTCGCGAAGTCCTCCGAAACCGGAGCAGCGACAGTCATGATTACCGGACTGGCAGTTGGTATGCAGTCCGTGGTGCTGCCGGTCTTGGTTCTGGCGGGCATCATCATCGTCTCGTATCAAGCCACCGATTACGGCATCTACGGCGTCGGCATTGCCGCCGCGGGCATGTTGGCAACTGTGGGCGTCACCATGGCCGTGGATGCCTACGGTCCTGTCGCTGACAACGCAGGCGGTATTGCCGAAATGAGCGGTATGGATCCCAAAGTGCGGGAAATTACCGATCGACTGGACAGCTTGGGTAACACCACCGCAGCCATCGGGAAAGGCTTTGCCATTGGTGCAGCAGCACTGGCGGCACTGGCCATCATTGCAGCATTTGTCGAGACAGTCACCGTCCACAATCCAGAGTTTGAGCTTCTGCTTTCAGACCCCGCTGTGTTGTCGGGCATGTTCATTGGTGGCACACTGCCGTTCCTCATCGCTGCCATGACCATGACAGCCGTTGGTGACGCCGCTGCCGAAATGATTGAAGAAATTCGCCGTCAGTTCCGCGAAATCAAAGGGCTGATGGAAGGCAAGGCCGAACCGGATGCCGAACGTTGCGTCACGATCGCCACATACGCTGCCCTGAAGAAAATGATTCCACCCGGGATCATTGCTGTGACAGTACCGCCACTGGTGGGTTTCGTCTTGGGACCTGAAGCTTTGGGTGGCGTTTTGGGCGGAGCCCTGATCTGTTGCGTCATGATGGCACTCATGATGGCGAATGCAGGTGGCGCTTGGGATAACGCGAAGAAGTTCATCGAGAAAGGCAACTTCGGCGGAAAAGGATCTGACAACCACACAGCTGCTGTTGTGGGTGACACCGTTGGCGACCCGTTCAAAGACACCTCGGGACCCGCGATGAACATTCTGATCAACGTGATGGCCATTGTCAGCTTGGTGATTGCGCCGCTGCTGTAATCACGGCGCCCTCGCCTGAGGGCCTCATCGTCGCACCAGCCTCACGCATGTGGGGCTGGTGCGTAGACCACTGCGTCTCGCAGTGACCCCACCGTTCTGGTCTGGCTCTACCCTTTTCGCTTACCCGCGTGTCTCACAGCCCGTATCTTCGTCGATCGATCACTGGCGCGAGGTCACAATGGCACCACGAATGGGGCGCGCCTCACGCGCGCATGCCCTACTTGGCAACACACGGCTATTACCTGCCGGCTGATGCTCGATTCAGGCACCCCTGCGTATCCGCTGTGAAACACAACAGGCGAGCATTAGACGCCGGTTGATAGGTTGCGATCTTGCGTTGATCAAGTCTCGCACAAGACCGGATGAGTGCCTACGCTAGGAAGCCGCTCCGCGCTCTAGACTTCTTTGCTGTGGCGTAGAGCGCGTTGTTCCCGAATGTCTGCTGCCCAAGCGTAGGCGATACCAAACAGTGGGCTGAGTAGATTCAGGAAGGCGAACGGCAGATAGGCCAGCGTCGGCACACCTAAGGTTGCCGCCATGTACGCACCGCAGTTGTTCCAAGGGATCAAAGGCGATGTCATGGTGGCTGAGTCTTCCACGGCGCGAGACAGAATCTGCGGCTCGATGCCACGCGCAGCGTACTCGTCTTTCATCAAACGCGAAGTCATGATGACCCCAATGTACTGTTCAGCTGTCACGCAATTCGAAACCAATCCGGTACCGATGGTCGCAGTCACAAGGTGGCGTCGTCGTGAGATTCGCTCGATTGTCGCTTGAATCATCGGTTGGAGAATGCGCGCTTTTTCGACAATACTCCCCATCGTTACTGCGGCCAAAATCAGAAAGACCGTGCTGAGCATGCTGAGGGTTCCGCCGCGCGAGAGCAGTTCATCAACGCGCTCGTTACCCGTGGAAATCGTGAAACCGGCATACACCGACAAAAACGCACCTCGTAGTTGATCGGAAATCCCTTCACCACCGCCGAGACTGGACATCAGCGCCGGATTGAAAAAAAGTCCCAAGACCAATGCCAGCGCCGTCCCGGCGAGAATCGCCAGCGGAGCCGGAACCTTCCAGACTGCTAATCCCACGATGAGCAAGATGGGCAGCAACAAGGCGATATGCGGATTCACGTACTCTTCGAGCGTTGCAATCATGCGCTCGACACCTTCGATGTTCGCATCCGCTGCCTGTGACCCAAGCACGCTGAACAGGATGATCGCGATGACAAACGCCGGAATCGTTGTGCGCGCCATGGAGCGAATATGCGAGTACAAATCCGCGCGGCACATGGCAGCAGCAAGGTTCGTGGTATCTGAAAGCGGCGACAGCTTGTCGCCGAAGTAGGCTCCTGAAATCACGGCGCCGGCGGTAATTGGCAATGAGAGATCGAGGCCAAGGGCGATCCCCATCAACGCAACTCCCACTGTCCCGGCCGTGGTCCAAGAGCTACCAATCGCCATGGATGTCAATGCGGAAAGAACGGCAGCCACGGGGAAAAACCAAGAGGGATCGACGATCTTCAGTCCGAAGTAAATAAGAGTAGGAACCGATCCTGACGCCATTCCGGCGCCAATAAAAGCCCCCACAGACATCAAGATCAGAATGGGCATGATGACCTGACCGGCCCCATCTTTGAGAGCTTCTTCGGCAGCCTCCCAATTGAGGCCGCGACGCTTGGCAGCGAAGCCAGCAGCCACTGCGGTTAACAGCAGCACCGTTTGGATTGGACCGCCAGTGGCGTCATCACCAAACAGTACAACCGTACCGATCAGCGCGAGGGACAATCCCACGAGGAAGGCGATTCCCTCTATAATCGGGGGAGCCACAATTGATGATCCCAGTTTCTGGGCTTTGTCTGTGTCTTGCAAGGGTGGCTAGTTGCACGCGGACGACATTGTAAATGTGCCCGCTTATGCTACGTAAGAGACCCGAGGCCCGGTGAAGTTCCCGCGCCACCTCGTCACCATTGACGATCTGAGCCGTCAAGACATCATGACCCTTATTACCCGTGCGGAATCGCTTTGGACGGGTGCAGAAATCCACCCCGACTTACGTGGAAGAGCGGTTCTCCAGTACTACGCAGAACCTAGCACACGAACCGCCGGCAGTTTCTTTGTTGCATGCGCTCATCTGGGCGTGCAAAGTCAACTTTTTCAAGATGTGACGATGTCGACCGTCAAAGGGGAACCCGTTGACGCGACACTCATCACATTTGCGTCCATGGGACCCGACGTCGTCATCGTGCGCCACCCCGACGACAAGGCAGCGCATCGGATGGTGGGCATGGTGGAAGATCGGACCGCCGTGGTGAGCGCGGGATGTGGCCAGAGTCACCACCCGACTCAAGCGCTCGGCGACTTATTCCTTTTGTTTCATGAGTTTCACCGAATCGAAGGCTTGGAAGTGGCGATCTTGGGTGACATTGAGCACTCACGTGTTGCGCGGTCGCTCACATCAGGGCTCCTGACATGCGGGGCGCATGTCCGCATCGCACCTCATAACAGGCGTACACCTAACGACTGGCCCTACAAGACGCCGACATTTGATTCCGTGCACGAAGCGGTACGTGGAGCGCACGCCGTCGTCACGCTGCGGGTGCAGAAAGAACGCATCGTGGGCGATGCCGAGGCGATTTCCCGAGAGGTTAGCCGGCGCCTAAGACTCCAGCCCGAGCACCTTGAACTGATGCACCCCGAAGGAATCATCATGCACCCTGGACCTATGAATATCGGCGTGGAAATCTCGCGAGAAGTGATTGGTCCGCGTTTTCGGATGTTCCGTCAGGTGGCTCACGGCCAGTGGATGAGGACGGCTGTTTTGGAAACTGTCTTACTCGCTCACAACGCGAAATAACCGATAAACCTAGCGACGTGACGAGGGGTTGAGCCTCTGCATGACGGTCTCTACGCGCTTCACCACCGCCACCGTCATCGGGTCAAATTCGAGATTCACGCGCGCGCCCACCTGCCACTCTTCAGCATTGGTCGCAGCTCGCGTTTCGGGAATTAAGTGAAGCCCGAAGACCGAGCCACCGGCATCGGTCTCTGCCGCATCGTCCAGTGTCAAACTCACGCCGTCCACGGCGACAAAGCCTTTCGGAATCGCATATTTCCCCCACGGAGCGGGCGCCTGAACTTCAATGTCTCCATCATGTCGCATCACGATCTCGCCTTGGCACTGAACGTGACCCGCCACGATATGCCCGCCCAGCTCGTCACCTGCGCACATGGCTCGTTCGAGGTTCACTCTGATCCCAACAGCCCATGTTGCGGCAGTTGTCACGCTCAGGGTATGTTTAATCACATCAAATGACGCTTCATTGCCGTCATGCGAAGACTCAACCACCGTGAGACACACACCGTTCACGCACACGCTCGCGCCATGCGTGATATCGCTGAAGTAACCGTCAGAAGCGCTGATGCGGAGCCTCACTCCCGACGACGTCTCCGTGACCGATGCCACCTGACCCGCGGATGAGACGATGCCGGTGAACATGGGAAACTAGCGAACGAGCGTCAAAAAGTTTGGCAGTCCCACGTCTTTGAGGACAGCGAGATGCGTCTCAAGCGCGTCAATGTGCTTTTCCTCGTCCGCGAGGATGTTGCGCATGAGATCCCGCGAGATGTAGTCACGAGCCTCCTCGCACACGGCCACGCCTTCGCGGAGTTCATCAATGCCATCCTTCTCAAGATGGAGATCACCTGCGAGCACGCCGGGCACATCTTTGCCGATGTGAAGCTGCTCAACCGCATCCATCGAAGGGGCACCGCCAAGGTGCAAAATGCGGTCCATCAAACTGTCCGCATGATGCATCTCAGTCATCGCGAAAGCACGGACTTCGGCGGCCAGCTTGGCGTATCCCCAATGCTCTAACATCCGCGAATGCAGCATGTATTGGTTGATCGCCGGTAGCTCGCCCCCAAGGGCCTTGTTGAGTACCGCAATGACGTCGGCGTTCGTTGCACTAGGCATAAATCAAAACTGAAGCTGAAAGACGGTGCGATTGTATGCCAAAACTAGGATGTCCCTGCAAAGAATTCGCGCACGTCGGCGGCCAGCAGTTCCGGCTCCTCTGCTGCCGCAAAATGGCCCCCCTTTTCAAAGTTTGTCCAGCGCTGAACATTGAGATGGACCTCGGCCCAGGCGCGCGGCGGGACAACGATGTCTTTCGGGAATATCGCGCAGGCCACTGGGACCTCTTGACACGTCAAAGGGGCGGGATTGTGCTCTTGCTCCCAGTACAGACGTGATGCTGATGTGACGTTACCCGTCAACCAGTACAGACTGATGGATGTCAGCAGCCAATCACGATCAAACGTCGTCTCCACCTCACCATCGCAATCAGACCAGTCGCGGAATTTTTCAATCATCCAGGCGGCCAGACCCACGGGCGAGTCCATCAACCCATACCCGAGCGTTTGCGGCTTTGTGGACTGTTGTCTGAAGTACCCATTGCCTTCGGTCTGCCAAATCACGCTGTGCTGTAAGTTGACTAGCTCCTGCGGCGTGAGCGCGCTCATATCCGCATCTTGAGGCGGAGGCACAGGCACCATGTTGACGTGAACTCCCATCACTCGCTTGGGAAATAACCGGCCAATGGCGAGGCTAATCGGCGATCCCCAGTCCCCGCCCTGAGCACCGTATCGGTCATAGCCCAACCCGTCCATCAGCGTATCGATGGACTTTGCGATCCGTTCTAGCCCCCAGCCACGGACGGTGGGCGTGGATGAAAACCCATATCCCGGCAAGGATGGAGCGACCACATGAAAGGCATCGTCCGGCGAACCGCCAAACTTCTCTGGCTGCGTCAACATCGGAATCAGTCGGTGAAACTCCATGAACGAGCCCGGCCAGCCATGCACCAAAACCAGCGGCTTTGCGCTTTCATGGGTGGATCGCGCATGCACAAAGTGCATGCGTACGTCATCGATCAGGGTCTCAAACTGAGGCAAGCGCGCCATCACCCGCTCTTGTTCATTCCAGGAAAACCCATCGACCCAATACGCACACAAGTCGCGTAGATACGACAGCTCTGTTCCTTGCGACCAGTCGTGATTTTCGACTTGATCGGGCCATCGGGCGTTTTCGACGCGCAGCAACATATCACGAACCCGGCTCTGGGGAATATCAATGCTGTAACGACGGATTTGTAGAGAAGTCACGTTTTGGGTATCTGGTACTATGTGCCTCTCAATTTTGCCACCAGCGCCATGACGTTTGACAGTCTTGTCTCCGCGCGCCGATCCATCCGAGCATTCACCGCTCAGTCGATCCCCCGCGATGTCATAGAAAAGCTGCTAGGCACGGCTGCTCGCTCGCCGTCTGGCGGGAACGTGCAACCTTGGCACGTGTATGTCGTGACAGACGAAGCACGCAACAAACTTGTCGCAGACGTGATGGAGCAGTTGCCGAACAATCCGGCCGGTGAAGGCACGGAGTACAACATCTACCCACCCGGCGAGGTTGAGCCCTATATGGCCCGCCGCCGAAAAGTGGCCTACGACATGTACCAGCTACTGAACATCGAACGTGGCGATCGGATGGGGCGTGCGGTGGCGATGGCCAAGAACTTTGATTTTTTTGGCGCTCCCGTGGGCCTCTTTTTCACGGTGGATCGCATCATGGACAAAGATCAATGGGCCGATGTGGGAGGGTTCATCCAAACGTTCATGTTGGCGGCGGTCGATGCCGGCCTGGCGACTTGTCCTCAAGAAGCCTGGGCTACTTGGCATAAAACCGTTGGCCGCCACATCGGTATTCCCCAGGAGCAAATGCTGTTTTGCGGCATGGCACTGGGTTACGAAGACACGAGCGCCGCCGTCAATCAGCTCCATACCGAACGCGCCGCCGTGTCTGAGTTTGCTACCTTCCTGAACTCATAACGACTGTGGGCGCGTCTCCAGTACACACTCGACTATCGGTCAATCTCAACAAGGTCTGCTTGCTGCGTAACTCGCGCGACACGGGTTCTCCAGACGTCTTGGCATTCGCCAAGCAGTCGATTGCTTGCGGCGCCACGGGGATTACCCTCCACCCGCGCCCCGATCGGCGCCACGCCACCCAAGAAGACTGCCTGCGCATCGCGACATGGCTTCGCCGCGAGCACCCTCAGGTGCATTTCAACATTGAGGGCAACCCCCTTTGCAGCCCGAGGCGCGGTTACATGGGTCTCATTCCGCTGGTTGAACAATGTCGCCCCAATCACGTGACGTTCGTGCCTGACGGCGATGGTCAACTGACGTCAGATCATGGATGGGATACGGGCAATCTCCCTCAGCGTCTCAAGAGCGGTATCGAACGGTGTCATGCTGCAGGCGCGCGCGCGTTCCTCTTTCTGGATCCCGAACCTGAACTTATGGACGGCGCCGCGTCTGTGGGTGCGGATGGCATCGAACTCCATACGGCCATGTGGGCCTCAGCCGTCCATGCGTGGAAACAGCATCATCCCGCGCACCTCCCGATGCCTGAGGATGTCTCTTCTCTCTTGTCTCGCTATGCCAAAACCGCCGCAGCGGCTACGGCTGCAGGTTTGGCAGTGAACGCTGGGCATGACCTTTCACCCGTCAATATTCCCATGTTCGACATTGGGCCTATCGAAGAAATGTCGATCGGCCATGAACTCACGGTCGATGGATTGTTTCGCGGATGGAAGGCCGCCATAGAATCACTGATTGATGCCTTCTCCCAGAGAGAAGCGCTTCCTGCATCCCACGGATCATGACCACAAAAACGGATCAAGAGATCAAAGCTGATCTCCAAGAGCAGATCACAAGCCACCGCATTGTTCTTTTTATGAAAGGCGATCCGGATCGTCCTCAGTGCGGGTTTTCCCAGCGCGCCTCTCAAATTCTGGACGCCATAGGTGAGCCGTGGGCGTGGGTCGACATCCTCAGCGAACCCGACACGCGCCGCATGCTCCCGCAGGTCTCAGATTGGCCGACGTTTCCTCAGCTGTTTGTGGACGGCGAGCTCATCGGCGGCAGCGACATCATGCTTGAGATGTACCAAAACGGTGAGCTCAAGGGCGTGATCGCGAAGCAAGACGAGGACACCACCGCCTGACGAACTCGCGCGCACTGTTCGATGACCAGTGCGCGCTTTTTGCTATGCACCGCGCGCCATCACTTTCGGCTCACGCTGCGCCCAAGGCACACTGCCTTCCAACTGATTAGCCACCTGAAGAAGCACGTCTTCGCGTCCCGCGGATGCCACCATCATGACACCAATCGGACGGCCGTCGTCTGACATCCCCAGCGGCACCGACATGGCGGGTTGCCCGCTCATGTTGAACAACGCGGTATGTGGGCTATACGCACCGACCGCGGAAAACGCCTCAATGGGTGATCGGTCGGCGGTGGGAATAATGGTGCCCAATTCCGCTGGCGGCTGTGCCAAGACAGGAGACACGTAAACGTCGTACGTCTCGTGATATTTCGCCATATCTTGCCCAGCCGACACAAGGCGCCGGCGGGCCCTTGCGTAGTCATCCGCGCCATAACGCCCGCCGAATTCATAAATGAATTTCGTCAATGGTTCGACGAATTCCAGAGCATCCCTGCCAACAGCCGCTCCCCATTCCGGTAAGAGCGAACGAATTTCACTCGTGATGATGACGAGGAACGCGCTTGCGCACTCTTCGGCATCGATATCCGGTGTCTGTTCTTCAACAATGTGCCCCAAACCTTCCAGCGTTTTGGCTGCACCCTCAACGGCGCGACGCACTTGCGGATCGGGTTCAACACCTCGGGGACCGGTCACAGACACACCGACGCGCAACTGCCCGGGTGGACGCTGTGCGGCCTGGAAGAACGACCCTGAAAATGGCACAGCAGCGTACGGCGCACCGGCTTCGGGCCCCGAAAGGACATCCAAAAAGAGCGCTGAGTCACGCACAGATCGCGACACGACGTGTGAAATCGAACATCCCGACCATCCTTCCAGAATCGCTGGACCCATAGGCGTGCGACCCCGCGAGGGCTTCAGGCCAAACAACCCATTGCAGGCTGCGGGAATGCGAATGGATCCGCCCCCATCGCTGGCGTGTGCAACGGGCACCACACGCGCGGCGACCACCGCTCCGGCGCCACCGCTAGATCCCCCTGCGCTGTGCGCGGGGCTATATGGGTTGCGCGTGGCACCCCCGAGTTCAGGTTCTGTGGTCACGGTGAGACCAAACTCTGGGGTCGATGTTTTTCCGAAAATCACGGCACCCGAATCTAGCAAACGCTGGACATATGCGGAATTTCGGGTTGCTTTTGTGCCTTCAAACAAACGCGATCCACCGTTGGTTTCGGTCCCCTCGTATTCAACACCGAGGTTTTTCAGTAGAAACGGAACGCCTTTCAGTGGGCCGTTGGGCAGCCCTTGAGCAATGTGCCGGCGCGCTGGCTCTTCATCCAGAATTGGCACCGCATTGATGATGGGTTCCACTTCATTGAGGGCGCCAACGGCGAGATCTAAAAGCTCTTCAGGTGTCACTTCGCCGGACTTCACGAGGCCGGCAAGGGCCGTGGCATCGAGCTGCGTGTATTCACTCGTTCTCATGATGAAAACTGGTTGATCGTGCGGGGCTAGTCTACCAATACCTCTTCTAAGATCGCCACACCCGCTGACAAAACTGAAGCACGTCTTCCATCGCGTTTTCGAGTTGCTTCAGGCTCCCGCACGAGTAGGTGGCGTCGGTTTCTGCTTCATACGTTGGCATCGCGGAATCACCGCTCCCCCACTGGGTGCGCGCTTCTGGGTTCAGCCAGACCACGCGCCCGCCCAACTGCCGAAGTTCGCGCAGATGCTCGATACCTGGACTGCCATAGTTGTTGCGGCCATCACCCAGGATCACAATCGCCGCCTTGTTGCTGATGCCGGATCGAATGGAATCCAAGAACTGTTCCATCGACGTCGCATAGTCCGTGCTACCGCCGCCGTAGGCTTGCAGTGCCTTTTCCATCGCCACGAGCGGCGCAGCTTCCCGGAAGTCAGCCGTGACCTCGCCGGTGCGGCTAGAGAACACAAAAGCCCGAATATCTCCCACCACTTCCACAAGGGCGTACAGAAATGTCAGGAAGAACCGCGAATAAGACTGCATCGATCCCGAGACGTCGCAAAAGGCATACACCATCGGTTTGCGCCGCATGCGCCTGCGCCACAAGATTTCGACAGGCACCCCGCCGGTTGCCGAGGCGCGCCGCATGATGGCTGGGATATTGGGCCTGATCTTATTGCCGCTCTTACTCGGTCCGTAGCGCCTCGCCATCTGCTTGGCAATGCGTCTGACTAACCGAAGCACATCATCAAAATACATCCGATCAATCGCATCCATGCGTGATTTCGCGAGCATTTCCTCGCGCAGCTTCTGACCGTGCTTATCACCATACAGTTCAAACGCACGCTGTGCGCGCGCTTTGGCCTGCCCCTCCATGATGGACAGGCGCGCCTTGAGCCGCATGGCCTCAAAGCCGTCCCCGTCTCCCTCAGCTTCCAGTTGCCTTAGACGTGCGCGCAGGTCGGGTTCGCCCAAGGCATCGGTGAGCCGCCGCGCTGCGACAGATTTTTGCGTGAAATAACGCAGTTCTTCTGCGCCACCGCTTGGAGCAGCCTCCGCCATCTGCACGGCGATATCAGCTTCGCTATCGCCTAGGCCTCCGCCGCCCGCGGATGGTGGCGTGTGCGAAGCACTGTCCTCGGATTCGTGCTCAGACGAATCGGGGGTTTGGCTCGTCGCAATTGAGAAAAACGCATCGAATACGCGGTGAAATGTCTCGGCATCATCGGCGCGCCTTGTGAGTGTTGCTTGCAGCCCGGTCCGAACATGATGTTGGGCATCCCAACCGGTCTTATGCAGCGCAGCGGTGGCATCTAAGACGTCACCAGGTGCCACCTCGATCCCTTGCGCACGCAATGCAGCTGCAAACGCAGCCAGCGTTCTATGCATGGACGGCTTTCAGAAGCTCCGGTATTTGTTTCTCGACTTCGTGCGTGTCTCTGCGGTACTTCATGAGAACCGACAAGGTTTTGCGCACCACGTCTGATCCCAGCACATCCACATGCAGCAATGCCAGTGCCCGCGCCCATTCCACCGTTTCACTGACTGCAGGCTTCTTGCGAATATCCAGCGCGCGCACGGCATGCACAAACGCCACCAGTTGCGACCGCAGTCCCTCTAGCACTTCCGGAACGCGCGTAGCGACGATCAACTCCTCGCGCGCACGATCGGGGTAGTCAATGAACAGGTGCAGACACCGGCGACGCAACGCATCCCCAATATCCCGGGTGGCATTACTGGTAAGGATCGTCAATGGCGGATGCTTGGCTTCCCGCAATCCCAATTCGGGAACCGTGATCGACCAACCACTGAGGATCTCTAGCAGTAGTGCTTCAAACTCCCCGTCTGCCTTGTCGATCTCATCGACGAGCAGCACCACCGGCTCGGGCGACTCAATGGCTTGTAGCAGTGGCCGGGGCAGCAAGAAGCGCTCGGAGTAAAAGAGATCATCGGTTTGATCTAACACTTCAATGGCCGCGTTGAGATCTCGCCCGGTTGACATCGAGTCGAGTTGCGAGCGGAGCAACTGCGTGTACAGCAATTGTTTGCCGTATTGCCACTCATACAACGCCTTAGCATCGTCAATGCCTTCGTAACACTGCAAGCGCAGCAACGGCCTGTTCAGCGATTTACTGAGCGCCAAAGCCAGCTCCGTTTTGCCAACGCCGGGGTCTCCTTCGATCAGCATCGGCTTATCCAAGGCGCCGGCAAGCCATGCGGTTAGCACGGTCTGCTCATCGGCGATGTAACGCTCGCTTGAGAGTTTTTCGGTGAGTTCAGCGACGCGCTGTTCAGACGTCCCGCGGAAGATCTCGTTTGACATACTGACTCAGTGCCCCGCTGTGGCGCCAGCCTCGGGACCCACCAGTTCTTTCGCAACAAAATCGTTGATCCGTGACTCCAAGATATCGAGCGGCAAAGCACCACCTTCCAGCAAGGCATCGTGGAAACGACGAATGTTGAACTTGGCGCCGAGTTGATTGGAGGCACTGTCGCGAAGCTCAATGATCTTGCGCTGGCCAATCATGTAGGCCAATGCCTGCCCTGGCATCACGATGTAGCGATCAATCTCGTTTTCGATGTCATTGATGGGACGTGGGGCGTTATCCGCAAAGAATGCGATCGCTTGCTCGCGCGACCAGTTCTTGTAGTGCATTCCGGTATCCACGACTAAGCGCACGGCACGCCACATTTGGTAGCTAAGCTGCCCAATCTTGGACGACGGCTCTTCATACAACCCAAGATCGTAGCCAAGAGTTTCCGAGTACAAGCCCCATCCTTCGACAAATGCGTTATATCCGCTGGTGCGGCGGAACAACGGGAGGTCCAACCCTGTTTGAAGCGCGATCTGCAGGTGGTGTCCCGGCATCGCTTCGTGGACCGTCAACACTTCGATCTCAAACTTGGGCCGCGTTTCCGGCTGATACAGATTCACGTAGTACCAGCCAGGCGTCGAGCCATCGGCTGACGGACGGACGTAAAAAGCGGTCGTTGTATCCGGGGCGCTCTCCGCTGGAATCGGCCGCACGCCATACGGAATCGGCGGCAATCGACCGAAGAGTTTCGGCAAATACGGGTCGATCTTCTTGGCGGTTGCACGATAGCGTTCGAGTAACGCGTCTGCGTCCTTGAAGTAAAACTCGGGGTTGGTACGGAGATACCGCAGTAAGTCGGCGTAACTGCCTCGGAAATTCATCTCATCACGCGCGATCGCACTGATTTGCGCCCGCAGATCTTGCACCAATTCATGACCGAGTGCGTGGATGTCATCCGGTGTCATATCGGTGGTGGTGTGATGTTTCGCCATCGCGACATACCAATCAGCGCCATCGGGTTGATTCACCAAGCCGACTTGATCGGATGAGTTGGGGAGGTAGACGGTGTCGAGGAAATGGGCCATGCGTTCAAAAGCTGGCACGATCCCGTTCATAATGACGTCACGGGCCCGTGAACGAATGCTCACCCGATCCGCTCCGCCAACGCTGTCAGACATCGCTTTGGCTGTAAACACATTCCAAAAAGGGCTGTCTTCCGCTTTGCTGACAATTTGGGTGGCCACCTGACGGCGGACCCGCGAGATCACGGGACGCGGCGGAACAAACCCGGCGTCAAGTCCGACGGTCGCGTTACTGATATCTTGATCAATGACATCCTTGAGCGTCTCCATGCGAGACACCCAATCGTAGTATTGTTTGGCTGTAGTGAGGGGCACACGCTCGGCAAACTCGTGAAATAACTGGACCCCGTTGCGGTGTTCAAATGGAAGCAGCTCGTCGCGATACTGATCGACAGCTTCGCGCCCCACGTAGCGCCGTTCGAATAGCTCTCGATTGAGGCGCTCGTCGGCAGACAGTGCCGAAGGATCGACCTTGGACAACTTCGTGATCATGTCCCGGTTGGACTGGCGCCGCGCTTGCACGATGTCCGGAGACGGCACGGTGAGTTGGTCGTTGTAGCGCAAGTCACCTAAGACAGTCGCCCACAACGGGTTCTCGCGCATATCGCGTTGCCAACCCTCGTCAATAAGCTGCGCTAAGCGAATGCTGTCCTTTGACCTGTTATCCGCGTCGGCTGCGGCATCAGGATCTGACCCACAAGCAGAGACCGCAAAAACGGCCGATAGCGCCCATCCAAATTTCTGATTCATGACCTGTATTCCTGTGTCATCTGTTGGTATTGTCTCACTCTCGCGTCACCAAACATCTACGTCGCCGTGACGAATGTCCTTCCCTTTGACTTCCCACACCAAGTGCTCTAGCACATTTTTGATGTGATCGCCCACGCGCTCAAAGCACCGTGCGATACGAAACATGGAGAAGTTGCCATTGTCTGTGGTACTGCCTTCGGCGCGTAAACCTTGCGAAACCGGGATCAGCATCGCCTCGAATAAGCGATCAATTTCCTTGTCCGCTTTGTACACCTCGGCAGCCAGTCGCATATCGCGATCCCGCCATGCCACGATGCAGTTGGTGAGTTGGCGCTCGATTCCCGACACCATCGCCCACAGATCCGCAGGCACCTGGCTGGATTCCACACCGCGCTCGTGCATCTTGGCCGCTTCTTCAATGGCGTTGCTAATCTCATCCCCGATGCGTTCGAGATCCGGCACCATTTCAATGATAGAAATGGCCAAGCGGAAATCAGTTGCACTCGGCGTGTACATCACCAAATAACGCACGCATCGCGAGCGCATAGCGTTGTCGGCAGCATTAATGTCTCTTTCTGCAGTCCGGCTGGCTTCGATATCTCCGGCAGTATCAGGAGTCGTCGCCGCAATCACACGCCGCAAACGTTTGATCTGTTCGCTGAGTGAATCGCCGAGCGCCAACACGCCATCAACAAGTTCACGCAGGACCGATGCGCCTGCGCTCCCTTGGACGCGCCGCGGCCCAAGCGCCGTGTTTTTTGCATCATCCATGTGTGTCTCCCGCTTTCTCCAAAAATCCTAACCAAAACGTCCGGTGACGTAATGTTCTGTTCGTTGATCAATGGGACGCGTAAACACGTCCTCTGTACGTCCGAATTCGACCAATTGACCCACATACATAAACGCCGTATACCGCGAGACGCGCGTGGCTTGCTGCATGTTATGGGTGACGATAGCAATCGTATACGCTGATGACAATTCCGTGATGAGTTCTTCGATACGGCGCGTTGAGCGCGGATCGAGCGCGGATGCTGGTTCATCGAGTAACAAGACTTCTGGCTCGACGGCCACAGCGCGGGCAATCACCAACCTTTGCTGCTGGCCACCAGAGAGAGCCAGCGCGTTATCGTTCAAACGATCTTTGACTTCATCCCACAAAGCTGCTTGTTTGAGAGCGACTTCAACGCGGCCTTCGAGCTCTTTGCGCCGCGCGCGTCCTTGAATGCGCAGCCCATACGCCACGTTCTCAAAAATGGATTTGGGAAATGGCGCGGGACGCTGGAATACCATGCCCACGCGCCGGCGCAAGGACATCACCTCCAGCGACTTGTCGTACAGATCGACTTCTGTGCCTGCCGACTCTCGAAGGAACAACTGTCCCTCGACGCGACACCCATGCACGAGATCATTCATCCGGTTAAAGCAACGCAGCAAGGTTGACTTACCGCAGCCACTTGGTCCGATGATGGCCGTCACCGCTCGCCGCGGGATATGCACGGTGACATCATGCAGCGCGCGGGTCTGTTCGTAAAACAGGTTGAGGTTGCGCGAACCCATCACACTCTCTTCGAGGGGCGCGAGTTTGACGGCCCCAGGGGCCGGAGCGCGGTGATCACTCATCCGTCGTATCTCCGCTGACGTTCACGCATCGCATTACGCAGCACGATGGCCGCGAGGTTCAACACCACCACGATCAAGACTAACAGCAGCGCTGTGGCAAACGCATGACCGCGCGCCGCATCGACGTCGGGGCTTTGAAAGCCCAAATCGAACACATGAAAACCCAAGTGCATGAACTTTCTCTCGGGGTGAATGAATGGAGATTCCAAATCAACGGGCAAGTCTGGTGCCAATTTCACCACACCGACCAACATCAAAGGCGCAACTTCACCCGCAGCCCGCGCAACCGCGAGGATTAATCCCGTCATGATGGCCGGCATCGCCGATGGGACCACCACCTTCCATAACATCTCCGCTTTGGTCGAGCCCAGCGCGTACGACGCCTCACGAAGCGTCTGCGGAACACGGGCGAGACCTTCTGCGGTCGACAAGATCACAACCGGCAACGTGAGGAGGGCTAACGTCAACGCAGCCCACAACAATCCGCCAGTCCCGAGGGTGGGATCCGGCAATCTCTCGGGGAAAACCGCTTGGTCAATGGCGCCACCAAACAGATACACAAAGCATCCAAAGGCAAAGATTCCAAACACGATGCTCGGGACACCCGCGAGGTTGGCAACCGACACCCGAATGGTGCGAATGATCCAGCCGTCTGACGAGTATTCGTGTAGATACACTGCGGCGAGCACCCCGATGGGCATGACAAAAATCGTCATCACCAGCACCATCATGACCGTGCCATAAATCGCAGGAAAGACGCCCCCTTCGGTGTTGGCTTCTCGCGGATCTGCACTGAGGAATTCCCAGACTCGCGAGAGCCAGACGCCAGCCTTTCCTAGCCACCCGAGCCGGTTGGGTTGGACGATCCTCACCACCTCACCGAGCGGCATTTCAATCCGCTGTCCGGTCGCGGTTCGCACAATCACCTGAATCTCATCAACGACCGCATCAGCGTCACGAATCGCTTCCGTCACCAATGCAAAGCGCTCATCCAGTGCCGCACGGCGTTGCATGAGCACGTCTTGCGCGTCTGCGGTCAGTTCACCGTCGAGTTCGAGTTTCCGCCGCTCAATCGCCAGTGCCGTCAGCGCTTTCCCGATATCGCCGGCATCATCATCACGCACCCGGTGAAGCTCACGTACCGCGGCCTGAGCTTCAGAAAGATGTTCATCTGCAAGCGCCCGGGGGTCACCGCGAAGCTCTTCGACACCCCTGGTGACGGACTCAATCCATCCGATCGCGGCCCCATCGCGTAGTCGTTCAATGAACGCGACATCCTTGGGATACGTCACCGGGCTCTTAAACCACGCGCCATACAGCGTGCGCGACGTCCCCGCCCCAAATTCTTTGTTGCCCTCGGCGATCACCATACCCACGTCATCTGCGGGGCCGCCGGCGAGCTCAATCTCAAGGTCAGCGGCTGTCACTGCGTCAACATGAAAGGTCTCGCGGACTTGTCCCGCCAGCGTTTCTACATAGCCCTCGTGGTATTCATCGTATTCAATCATCACGATGGGTTTAGGCCAAAACGCCCCCAGCCCTTGCACCGCCACGTATCCGATCAGAGTCGCCGTGGCGAGCAACATCAACGCCAATCCGGCACCGGAGAACCACACCATGGCGACGCCATCCCGGCGCCACTCGCGAAAGCGCCCTGACATGCCTTTCATGCGCCGCCTCCATAGCGCCGGCGCAACCTGACTCGGAGATGCTCGGCCACCAAGTTAATGATGAAAGTCAGCGTCAGCAACAGAGTCGCGGAGAGAAACAACAGCCGGTAATGCGTGCTGCCGACTTCTGATTCCGGCATCTCAACCGCGAGGTTGGCAGAAAACGTGCGCAGCCCAGAAAACGGTGAGAAGTCCAGCAACGGTGTATTCCCGCTCGCCATTAAGACGATCATCGTCTCTCCAACCGCCCGACCCAGACCGACCATGCAGGCCGCGAACAGTCCCGGCGCCGCTGAAAGCGCCACCACACGCCAAAGCGTCTGCCAATGAGAGGCGCCAATGGCCAGCGATGCTTGGACCAGTCGCCTCGGCACGGCAAAAAAAGCGTCCTCAGCAATCGAGAAGATGACAGGGGTGACAGCGAAACCCAAAATCAATCCCAACACCACGGCATTGCGCTGGTCGTACGTCAATCCAAGCTCATCCAGCATCCACTGGACGGTCGACATCCCAATCGCTGTTTCCTCCAGCGACCGCCCGAACATGATCAGTAGCACCAACGCGCTGAGCAAAACAGGCACCACCAACATGGCTTCCCGTCCCTCGGTGAATTGGCGCCATTTCCAAGGAGCGGCAACCAAGAACAACGTCAGCACAATCAAGACGATGGGCATTCCAAAAAGCAATAGCCCCACGGTGAGCAAGTGGTCTTCCACCAACGGCGAAAGCACGATGCCTCCAATCAACCCCAAAATCACCGTCGGCAACGCTTCGGCCATCTCAATCGCTGGTTTGATCACGGCTCGCGCACGAGACGACAAATATTCGGCGGTATACAGGGCGGCAAAAAGGGCCAGCGGCACGGCGAGGAACAAGGCATACAGCGCCGCCTTCAGCGTCCCCGCAATCAGCGGCACGAACGAATACTTGGGTTCATAGCTCGCATGACCCGCCGATGACTGCCAGACATAGGATGCCTCGGTGTAACCGTCGTACCACACCGCGCCAACCAGACTGTGGATGGATACCTCAGGATGATGGTTGTCCACCTCATACACGGCCAAGCCATCTGGACGTTGCACAAGAAGCCGTGCGCCGCTGTCATCAAAACGGATGGGATCGCCAACTTCGCTGGGGAGATACAACACTCTCTCGCCTGTGGTGGCAGACCACAGTGAAAGGCCGTCCAGAGCAGCGGCGGCAACGATCTTGCGGCCGCGCTCTGTAATCACACTCGACACGCCCACGATATTCCCGTACTGCGTGGTAATGACGGGGACATTGGCAGATCCAGCCGGCTGCACCCGCGCCAGTTCACCCCCTGCAAGCGAGACCACCAAAGAGGATCCGCCTGACAACCCAGCCACATGTTGCACCGGCCTAGTCAGTTTGCCTTTGATCACGCGCTGTGGCCCCTTGATCGGCAACAGATCCACTTCAGATGAGCCAAGGCAGACCACAGAGACGCGCCGTAGGGTTTCTCCGATCACACCTCGCACATTGTTGGAGGCGCACTGATGCTCAAACGAGCGAGTCCGAGGCGCACTCGCAGCATCAGACCACGTCCACGTGCGAATCAACTCATGACCAGCCACCACGAGAACCCAATCGGACTGATCCGATCGCATGACCGCTTCGCCGCCGGCACCAGCAATCCACGCCGCATCGTCATCCGTCAGGCGGGGACCATCCTCCATCCGGCCACTGAAAGTGATGGACAGGTCGTCTTCAATGTGCGCGTCAACGCGGGACTTCCAAAGCCGCACTTCGTCGTGACCACGCTGAATCAAATACTCCCCGTGGGTCTGTAACACGACACCAGAAGGAATGGACGCCACGCGCCCCTCTTCAATCGTGTCTCCCGTGTCAAGCATGCGCAGTGACCACTGGCCAGTCTCATTTGTCCACATCGCAGCGCGCAAGCCGGAATCCACGGACGATAACGTCAACCCTTGGGGAACCGGCGCGACAGACACCTGCGTGGCAGAGGCCGGAATCAGCAATGGCACCGCCACCGAGAACAGATAGCCGAACATCAAGATCAAGGCGCCGACAACAAACCAGCCGCCCAAACGCGCTAAAACTGCCGCCGATCGATCGATCACCAACCGCTTGGTTTCTGCCTTGAGGCGGCCGACCAACGGCGGCGTCTCTCTTACGTCAGTCATCGGGTGATGTGCGCGAGCTTACAGCAGTGCGGAGCGGTCACTCAAGAACAGTCAGCATTTGCGTACGGACCGACGGCGGCAGCGGGACGTAGCCATCTTTGGCAACAATCGCTTGGCCTTCATCCGACAGCACAAACGTGAGAAAGGCACTTTGCAGCGCGCCTAGCTTCTGGCCGGGACGTTGGTTAACGTAGATATACAGGTGACGTGCCAGCGGGTAGTCGCCAGATGCCGCGCTTTGCGCAGTCGGAGCCACCACAGGTTGCCCCGGCTCTTCGCTCACGGGCACAGCCACGACCCCTGCCGTCACATAGCCGAGCCCGGAGTAACCGACGGCATTGCGAGATGATGCGACTGATTGCACCACGGACGCCGATCCTGGCTGTTCATTCACTTGACTCTTGAAGTCACCTTTGCACAGTGCGACCTTCTTGAAGTACCCGTAGGTCCCTGACACAGAGTTTCGGCCAAAGAGCTGGATCGAACGACCACGCCAGCGCCGGTTCTTCTCCAGTGAGTCAATCTGGCCCCACCGAAGCACGTCTTCGTTCGCGCCGCAGGAACGCGTGCGTGAGAAGATCGCATCAACCTCCTGCAAGCTCATGCCGGTTTTCGCTACGGGATTGCTGCGATGCACAAAAACGGCCAGCGCATCAATCGCAACGGAAATGCGGGTAGGTTCATAGCCAAAGCGCTCGCGAAACGCCCTGATCTCGCCTTCCTTCATCGCGCGGCTCATGGGGCCAAAGTTGGACGCACCTTCCACCAACGCGGGGGGTGCCGTCGAGGAGCCGGCCGCTTGAATTTGCACAGACACTGCGGGATGCTGCTCGCGAAAAGCCTCAGCCCATAGCGTCATCAGGTTGGCGAGTGTGTCTGACCCGACCGAACTCAGTTTTCCCGCCACATTCGCGGGGGGTTCATACGGTTTCGCCGCCGCAGACATAACCGCGGCAGAACAGACACTCAGAATCGCCCAAGAGATAGACAGAACGATGCGCGGGCGCAGTGAATACATGGGTCCATCTCGCAGAGGCACCGGCTACTTGCCGAGCCCGATGGTGAATTTATACCGCACGCCCACTCCAATCGTTGAACTCGACTCAGAGGGCTCATCTGATTCGTGACGGTTGCAGTGCGCGTACCAGTTTCCTTTCTTGGTGATGTTGTGGGTGTAGACGACCGAAACAGACGTGCCATCGCGACTTTGCATCACGCTTCCGTCTTGGTTTAGCAGGGCATCGCGATTCACTGTGAGGTATTGACCACCAATGCTGTGCGCGCCCCAGTTGTACTTCACACTCACGCCGTAGCCGGTTTCGTCATCGCCTGACACTTCGGCATCCTGTGTCGCGTGCAAGATCACGCCAACCGTGACCGGCGACTTAAATGAGAAAAAGACTCGCTGCCCATCGCGACCAAAGACGTTGCTGTTGAGGGAGCCTGCGAGTTCAAACCTATCAGTCGACCAACTCACGCTGGATGACACACCTTCTGTCAAAGAGCCTTCCGCTGCAATGATCTGAACGACGTACTTGACACCGTACACGCGCGGCGACCGGTAGGAAATCATGCTGTCGGCGCGATTCTCACCTGTCCACACTTGTTTGACGTCCCCTGCCAGACTGCTTGCAACATCAAACTTGCCTTGTGATTTTTTAAACGGCGTGTCATATTTCCCAATGCGTACCGTTCCCCATGCGCCCGCAATGCCGACAAAACTGTTGCGCAACGAGCGGAAAACCTCAGGGTTGCTTTCTCCCGTCTGGTCAATTTGCGCTTCGAATTGGTATTCAAACCTCAGGCCACCCGCACCCCTTTCTGAATGACCTCGCAGCCCCAGGCGAGAGGAATTGGAGCGTAACGCAAACGCCGAGTCGTCGGCAACCAGTGTGGTGCCGCTAGGTAACGTCCTAACGTTCTCACTGGTATGACGCTGCGCTTCAAGCCACAGCCGGCCGTACAGCTCTTGAGCGGACACCGGCAGTGCTGCCGCCATGGCCAAGAGAAGGGCTACACAGGGCAGTCGCCGTAGGAACGAGAGAGGCATCGTGCCAGCAAAGGTCTTTTCTGATAGCAAATTCTCCCACGATTCGGGAGCTGTTTGAGCGACAAAAGGTTACGAATTGGTTACCGCTTTACGGTCGCTGCGTCCTCACCCAAAACTCCGATCCACCGTCAATCTTGGCTTCACCACCGACGTCCATGCCAGCGGTTGCGGCGATGGACGAGGCAATCGGCAATCCCATCCCAGACATCGATCGAGCCGTGAGCACATCATCACCTCCTCTCCACACACCCTCAGCCAATCCCGGTCCGTCATCCCGAACGATCACAACCACATGCGCCTGCGTCAACTGCACCGCCACCACCACGTGAGGAGACGGCCCCGCGTGTTTGACGGCATTGGACAGATAGACGCTCAAAATGCGCTTGAGGGCGATAGCAGGCGCCTCCACCGTCGTAGGCGAAGGCTGTATGTCCAACGTCCCGCCGGCCTCTTCCACATCACCCCGCCATTCGTCGTCGACGGCATGAAGAATGTCACTCACGTCCGCCATCTCATGCGACGCTGCGCCTTCTTGCAGTTCCAGCAACTCAGAGGCAATCCGTTCGACGCGCATCGTGGCGCGTTGGAGTCGCGTCACGACAACGCCTGAAGGAAGCCGACCAGTCTCCGCCAATGCGACAGCACTGAGCGTCGCCATGAGCGTGGCTAGCGGCGTTTTGACTTCATGTGCGATGCGCGCTCGCATGAGATCATCTTGGCGTCGAACGCGCGACTGCGCAGACATGTCCTGAACGATCACCAGGGACTCCTCACCCAGATCCAGCGGCGTAAACCGCAACTGGCGAGCACCAATATCCACCGTGACCGGCGTCTTCGCTGATGTCACCCGCGCTAACTCCAAACTCCGGCTCAATTCGGTCAGCCGCCGATGGCGCCATGGACGACGTACGCCCAGCATCCGGCGCCCTACAGCGTTAATCGATCGCACGACATCATCATGCAGCCGAATCAGCCCCACATCGACGAGCGCAGCAGCGCGACCAGCCGTCTTGCCAAACGCCTCGCTGCTCGATCGCACGACAGGTGCGGCGCGGCGACGCTGTTGATAGTGCTGACGCCACTGAGCAACGATCCCCGGCACCAACCCGAAGAGCGCAAATGCCGCGACCCAAAGCCAACGAACCGCAGCCTCAGGCCGGTGCCCCTGACCGTACAACACGCTGTCCCCGGCGCCAATCCACACTTCCACCGTGTCTCCACGCCGCAACAACCGCGGCAACACCATCGAGCCCCGATCGTTTGGCACCTCGACCAGCGGCAGCTCTGTCACCTGTTCAATAATCGCCACTTCCACGCCGGTGGGAACGCGACTGATATCGACCACGCGCTGAACCGCATGCAATTGCTCCAACCACGCGGCATCCGCTCGATCGGTGCGATCTTCCGCCCCCACCAGTGCCACAGCGAGCCCAACCACGACAGCTAACCCAAGCCACCCCATGTGTGGATTCACGCGTCGGGACGTCTCAATCTCAAACCACGGCCTGGCACCGTCTCCACAGCATTGCGGTGTACGAGGAGTTTGGCACGTAACCGCGATACGTGAACTTTCAATGCGTTTAGCCCGCGGATGTCATCGCTACCGAAGAGCTCTTTGGCGAGTTTGTCACGCGGCACGATCCCTGACTGGGCATGCCACAGTGCGCGCATGATGCGCGCCTCAACGCGCGTCAGAAAGATGTCTTGCTCCCCAATACGCAGTTCACCGGTCTCAGGATTCCATTTCATGTCCTGAAGCACCCACGCCGGAGCAACGCGTTTCAACAGGCGGCGGCATCGCAAGATGAGCTCTTCCACGTCGTACGGCTTACACATGTAGTCGTCAGCGCCTGCGCGCAAGCCAGCATTCACGTCTTCTTGGCGGGTCATCGTGGTTAAGACAATCATCGGCAGATGCTTGGTCACCAAATCACCTCGGATGCGCCGGCACAGGTCCAACCCACTTTGACGCGGCAGCATCACGTCAATCAGCATCAAATCTGGCGGCCGGGTGCGCGCCAGCGCCCACCCCATTTCGGCATCGCCCGCACCATCAACCACCCATCCTTCTGCCTCAAGGCAAAGGGCTGTGATGTCTCGCAGATCATCATCGTCTTCGACCATGATGATGCGCACGGAGTCCCGATGCGAGGGGTCAGCCACAACGCCATCATCTCACGAACTGACATCATTGTCTGCCACCGTCGCCAGAAATGATTGGCCACGCTCGTGACGTGTTTGTAAGATTCCCGGACCCAAAACTGAACAAACCGTGTCAAACCATCTCAGCGAATTCCGCGCAGAAGTGAGGGAGTGGCTCGAAGCCAACGTCCCGCATTCGGTGCGCGGCCCTGCCCCCCATGACTGGGTCATTTGGGGCGGCCGAAACCCAACGTGGCCGTCTGAAGACGCCAAAACGTACTTCCACAACATGGCATCACGGGGATACACCGTTCCCGAATGGCCGCGCCAATACGGCGGCGGCGGGCTCACGCCTGAAGAAGCCGATGTGCTTAACACCGAAATGAGGCGCCTTGGATGCCGTCAAGTGCTACAAAGCTTCGGCGTCTCCATGCTTGGTCCGGTGCTTCTTGAGTACGGCACGGAAGAGCAAAAAATGGAACACCTCCCGAAAATCGCTCGCGGTGAAATTCGATGGTGCCAAGGTTACAGCGAACCAGGTGCAGGCTCTGACCTCGCCAGCCTCGCCACCAAGTGCGAAGACAAAGGTGACCACTGGCTCGTCAACGGCCAAAAGATCTGGACCAGCTACGCCGACCAAGCGGACTGGATTTTCGCGCTGGTGCGTACCGGGCCCATCGAACCCAAGCACCAAGGCATCAGTTTCCTTCTGATGGATATGAAGTCTGAAGGTGTATCCACCAGGCCGATTCACATGATCAGCGGGTATTCACCGTTTTGCGAAACTTTCTTTGACGACGTCAAGGCTCCGAAAGACAACCTGCTCGGCGATATCGGACAAGGCTGGACGATTGCCAAGCGACTGCTGCAATTCGAACGCAACATGATTTCAGGCATGGGTCGAAGCGACATGGGACCCAAGGTCATCGACTTCGCAACGCGATACGGCGCCAGTCAAGATCCCACGCTTCGTCAAGATTTGGTCAACCATCTCATGCGTGGTGAGGCGTTTGCCAATACCTTGAAGCGGGCGCGCGAAGAGCGCCAAGGCGCCAGCGCGTTGAGCTCGATGTTCAAGTACGTCGGTACCGAACTCAACAAAGACAAGTACGAACTTCTGATTCGAATCATGGGGATCCGCGCTTTGGCGTGGGACGGCGAATCCTTTACGGATGACGAGAAACAGCTCACGCGTGCGTGGTTGCGCACGAAGGCGAATAGCATTGAGGGAGGGACCAGTGAAGTCCAGCTCAATGTGATCGCCAAACGCGTCTTACAACTCCCGACGTCATAACCATGTCGTACTGGAATGAGGATCGGCGGCTCCTACAAGAATCCGCCAAAGCACTTCTTCGCGAGAAGGCTCCTGTGAATGCTTTTCGCGCACTGCGTGATGCCGATCAGCCCATGTCTTGGGACCCATCCCTCTGGCGAGAAATGGTCGCTATGGGATGGTCCGGCGTGCTCGCATCGGAAGATGCGGGTGGAGCAGGTCTGGCTCCTGCTGATGTGGCCGTGTTGGCGACAGAATGTGGCCGAACTCTTGCCACATCGCCGCTGATCGCGACGGCCGGTGTGGGCATGGCTGTGGCCAATGCCATGAACCCCAGCGTCTCAGGACGCATCGCCTTGGGTGAGATCACAGTGGGCGTGGCTTTTCAAGAAGGCAACCACTGGGATCACGGGGCATCGACCACCATTACGCCTCAAGGAAATGGTGGGACCGTCACTGGCCACAAATCGTGTGCGATCGATGCGGCCCAAGCCGACGCCTTGATCGTGACAGGACGCACCCCATCCGGCGAGAAAGCGATTGCGTGGATCTCGGGCGCAAAAAGCGGCGTCTCGCGCCAGCGGCTGCTGATGACCGACCATCGTGACTACGCCGCGTGCACGTTCGAGAGTGCCACAGCTGACGTCGTTGTGACAGGCCCCAAAGCGGAATCGATCTGCGACATGGCTGAGTCTATTGGCGCCGTGCTGATGGCTGCAGAAATGGTGGGCGCCTGTGATGAGCTCTTTGAGCGAACCACGACGTACCTCAAGGAGCGCAAGCAATTTGGCGTCTTGATCGGATCCTTCCAAGCACTACAACATCGCGCTGCGAATCTGTTCTGCGACATTGAACTCGCGAGATCTGCCGTCCAACGCGCAGCCACCGATCTGGGAGACATCAACCCTCAGACGCTACGGTTGGTCAGCCTCGCCAAAGGACAAGCCGGCGCGACGCTGCACACGATGTCTCTCGAAGCAGTCCAAATGCACGGCGGCATGGGCGTGACGGAAGAGCTCGATATGGGCATGTTCCTGAAGCGTGCTCGCATGCAAGACGTACTGTTTGGTTCGACCGATCAGCATCGCTCTCGCTACGCAGAGTTTGTGGGACTGAACGCATAGACCCCACCACCAGCGCCCTGCTTGAGGGCGCTGAATTGGTGGACATGTGCGCCAACCTGACCGACGAATCGTTTGCGCGCGACCTCACAGACGTTATTGAGCGCGCGATCTCAGCGGGGGTGACGCACATGTCGGTGACCGGCGCCACTGCCCAAGAGTCCCGACAAGCAATCGATCTTGCGCAGCGATTTCCTGCGCACCTGTCGGCAACAGCGGGACTGCACCCCCATCACGCCGCCATGTTCGATGCCGCCACAGGCGCGCAGCTGCTTGAACTGAACCGCGACCCCCAGGTCCGGATGGTTGGCGAGTGCGGGCTGGATTACTTTCGGGATATCGCTCGGCGGAGTGATCAAAAACGGGCGCTGACCGCACAACTCGACATCGCGATCGAACTGGGGAAACCCGTGTTATTGCATGTCCGTGACGCACATGACGATGCACTGGCTATCGTGCGAGAGGTGAGAGATTCGCTGCGTGATGTGTTGGTCCATTGCTTTACCGGCACGGCCGATGAATGCCGCCAGTGGCTCGATCTCGACTGCTATATCGGGATCACGGGTTGGATTTGCGACGAACGACGTGGCCTAGCGTTGCGCGACATCGTGCCGCTGATTCCTAGCAACCGCATGGTGATTGAGACAGATGCCCCTTACCTGTTTCCACGCACGCTGAGGCCTAGGCGGCGCCGTAATGAGCCGTGCTATCTCCGTGAAGTTGCGCGCGTTGTGGCGTCATGTCTGCCTCTGAGCGATCGCCATCTTTGCGTCTCTGCGTGCACGAACAACGCTCGGCGTCTCTTGCAGCTGCCGGAAGCCTGCGTCTAGGCGATGCTTCCAATGAAATACATGGCGCCGACCACACCCGCCACGGTCCCGCCGCCGATCACAACATGAAAGAGCCCATCGGCCAACCCAAACGGTTGGTTTCGCGCCAGTTGAAGAATCGGCGCCATCACCAAAGCGCCAGCGGAAAAACAGAACACGACCGGAAGTCCTAAAGCACCCGCCGCGAACATCGCCGTTCCCAGTTCTGGACTGAGCGCAAGCAAGGGAATACCGCCGATAGCAGCCACCAGGCATCCCCAGGTGATCAAGTAAGCTGTTGATGCGATCGGGTACCGCCGAAACATCATCGCCAGTCGCTTGCCAAAGCTGTCTGGCGGCCGTATCAGATCTGAAGGCTCATCCATATCGGTCTCCTATCCCTTGGCGCCATCGTTGTCACGCGCTCTTCGTCAATGCCGAGCGCCGCCTGCAATGCGCGCCACATCGTCAATCTTGTCTTTGCCAAAATACATCGCATCATTGATAAACATGGTGGGAATCCCAAACACGCCTCGCGCCACGGCCTCTTCCGTGTTGGTGCGTAACTTCAGTTTGTTTGTGTCCTCGACAGCGGCGTGCAGCAGCGCGTCAGCATCGAGCCCCGCGCTCGCTAATTCACGCGTCAGCACAGCAGGATCAGAAATATCAGCCTCGCGCTCCCAGATCGCACCGGACAAAATCTCGCACACCACATCACCGGATCCTTGAGTGATCGCGGCTGTCAGCACCCGCATGGGGAGGATCGTATTGATCGGAAAATGCGGATTCATCTTGAACTTCGTCAGCCCGAATCGCTCACAAAACCGGCGCATCTCTAGACCCTGATACGCCATCTTGTTCGGGACGCCGGCGTAAGCCACCATCGGCGGCAGATTGCCGGTCGCTTTGAAAATGCCGCCCAACAGACACGGCATGACCGATACCGAAGCATCGGCTTTATCAACGACCTGCGGCAGTGCCTTCATGAGTAGATACCCGTTTGGACTCGCAAAGTCGAAGATCACCTGAATGTGAGAGGTCATATCGTTCTCCTAAGTTCCCTCAATCCCAATAACTAAAAGCGTTCAGACCATGGACGCACGTCCAATTCATGTGTCCATGCATCCCGCGGCTGTTGGTGTAGACGCACAAACTCCTGTGCGATGTGCGCGGGGCGAAGCACAGCATCATCTTGTAGCTTCTGCTCTAGGTCCGCGATGTTTTCGCGCGCAAACACCCCGTCAACCGCACCATCCACAATGACATGCGCGACGTGAATGCCCTTGGGGCCGAGCTCTCGGGCCGCACTTTGCGCGACCGCTCTCAGTCCCGCCTTCGCGGATGCAAACGCGCTAAACCCAGCGCCTCCACGGACACTAGCCGTTGCTCCGGTGAAGATGATCGTGCCGTTGCCTCGTTCGAGCATACGTTTCGCAACGGCGCGCGCCGCGAGGAACCCTGTCAGCGTGGCCATTTCCCACACCTTGCGAAAAACTCTTGGCGTCGTGTCCGCCAATGAAAAGAACACATTGGCCCCGACATTCGCGACGAGCACCTCAATCGGGCCCACCTCGGACTCAATGCAGTCCACGATTGCATCGACGGTGTCTTCATCCCTGAAATCTCCAGGAAATGCGCGGGCCTTTCCGCCGTCTTCCTCAATCTCTGTCACGAGTTGCTGAAGAGCCGACAAGTGCCGAGGGCGCCGAGACACGCAAGCAACGTACCCCTCTCGCGCAAAGGCTCTGGCTGCGGATCCGCCGATACCAACGCCCGCGCCCACGATCAAAGCCGCGCCCATCCATGCTCTCCATCCTTTGATCTGTGATTGTAAGCACTAGAATCAGGTGGACGCTTCCCCTTGTTGCTGGTCACCATCGTGAGCATTTATCACGACAAGTTGCCCTCTGTGCTGATTTGGTGCGCGCTGGGGTGGCTGATTCTGGCGCTGAGCGCGGGAGTGTGGCTGGCGGCTGAACTTGTGTGGCCGGTTCTTAACTTTGACCTTCCCGCGCTAACGTTCGGACGTCTTCGCACCTTTCATACCAACGCCATTGTTTTTGGGTTTGGCGGAACGGCCTTGATGGCCACATGCTTCCATTCGGTGCAGCGCACGTGTCATGTCCCGCTGGCGATGCCCAAACTCAGCTGGTTCGTCGGGCTGGGATGGCAAGCAGGCTTGGTGCTCGGCCTGATTACCTTGTTGATGGGCTACAACTCAGGCAAAGAGTACGCTGAGTTTGAATGGCCGCTTGACATTGCAATTGCGATCGTCTGGGTGAGTTTTGCAGTCGTGTTTTTCACGACGATCGCACGGCGGAAACTTCACATGGATACCGCCGCGGAAGGCCCATCGAAACTGGCGTTCAACCCGATCTACGTCTCGAATTGGTACTTCGGCGCCTTTATCCTTGTGGTTGCCATCCTGCACGTCGTGAACAGCATGGCTGTGCCTGCCGGATTTCTGAAGTCTTACTCGCTGTACCCCGGATCTTTGGATGCGGTGGTGCAATGGTGGTACGGCCATAACGCTGTCGGATTCTTCCTGACTGGCGGCTTTTTGGGCATGCTGTACTACTACCTGCCCAAAGCCACTGGCGCACCGATTTGGAGCTACAGACTGAGCGTCATCGCGTTCTGGGCGTTTACCTTTACGTACATTTGGGCGGGCCCTCACCACCTGCATTTCTCAGCCATTCCAGACTGGCTCCAAACATTAGGCATGCTGATGAGTTTGGTCCTGCTGTTTCCGTCGTGGGCCACCATGGTGAACGGACTGGCGACGATCTCAACGGCGTGGAAGCAGATGAAGGCTTCGCCGGTATTGCAATTCTTCTTGGTCAGTTTGATCTTTTATGGATTGGCAACATTCGAAGGCCCGATGATGGCGATTCGATCCGTTAACGCCATTAGCCACTTCACAGAGTGGACCATCAGTCACGTCCACTCAGGGGCTCTGGGTTGGAATGCCATGGTGACATTCGCCGTGCTGTACTACCTCGTACCAGCTTTGTATGGCACTCCGCTGTACAGCCTCAAATTGGCGCGCGTGCACTTACTCCTCGCCATTGCTGGCACCTTGGTTTACATGGTCGCTCTCTGGGCCGCTGGCGTCGCCCAAGGAGTGCAATGGATGGTGCTGGATGACATTGGGCAACCGAAATACAGCTTCGTACAAATTGCCGCGGAACTCAGAGGCGAATACTTTGCCAGGCTTCTGGGGGGTGTCCTTTTCTTGGCGGGCGCCGTCGTCATGTGCTACAACCTGTGGAAGACTGCTGTTGCCGGTGCATTGGTAACAAGTGCTCCGCCGCCTCCCGAGGTGGTTCGCTGAGATGTTACGGTTCCAGCATATCATCGAAAACAACGCCGGACTTCTGATCTTCGGCATCGTGCTCGTGTCATTGATTGGTGGTCTTGTTCAGATCGTGCCATTGGCCGCTGATGACGATACGTACACACCCGCTGAAGGATTGGTGCCCTACCCGGCCCTTGAACTGGCCGGACGTGACGTGTACATTCGCGAATCATGCGGACTGTGTCACACCCAACAAGTCAGACCTTTTGCGGCGGAAGTCTTGCGGTATGGGCCTGCGTTGGCTCCCGCTGACTTCGTCTATGAGCGCCCGGCCCTTTGGGGGTCAAAGCGCACAGGTCCTGACCTGCTGTTTGCTGGCGGCAAGTACAGCGACGACTGGCACCGCCTGCACATGCGCAACCCACGCGCAGTGGTTCCGCAATCCACCATGCCAAGCTATGGATGGCTCGATGACGATGTCGTGGATGGTGAGGCAGTGCAAAGCTCCATGAGGGCGTTGGCTTCCGTGGGGCACCCCTACACTGATGCCGATATTGCCGATGCACCTGCGGCCGTGGAAGACGCCACAGAAATGGATGCATTGATCGCGTATTTACAGTCTTTGGGTCGCCGCACGCGCGAGCAACAGCCATGACAACATACTTGCTCATTGGTGATATCTTCGTCCTTGGCGTGCTGGCCGCAGTCACGGCTTGGGCCTATCTGCCCGCCAATCGAACACGTAACGATTACGTGAGCCGCATCCCCCTGCAAGATGAACAACGCGTGACGGTCGTGTCTCATGATTGAACTCTCGGGTTTCTGGTCCGGATGGGTCACGGTGCTATCCGTGTTGTCGTTCATTGGCATCATGATCGCGGCACTTGCCACCTACTTCGCCAAAGACAAAAGCGCGGACAACGTCGAGCACACGGTGTGGGATAACGATCTCCATGAAGCGTTCAACAAACCGCCAATGTGGTGGCTGATTGGCACATTGACCGCCTGTTCGTTTAGCTTGGGGTATCTCATCATGTATCCGGGTCTCGGCAACTTTGCCGGAACCGCTGGATGGTCCAGCTTTGGCGCACTCGCCGATGAATCGCAAGCACTTGAGGACGCCACATCCGCGGAGCGTGAACGTCTCTCCAGCCTGTCTCTCGACGCATTGAGCACCGATGACTCCGGCATGCGCGCCGCGCGGCGCCTGTACGCGTCTCATTGCGCAGCCTGTCATGGTCCCAATGCTCGCGGCCAGGCCGACATGTTCCCTGATCTGCTCGACACCGACTGGACTTGGGGTGATGAGCCTGCACAAATTGAAGCCTCAATCCGCCATGGACGGCAAGCCGTTATGGTGGGCTGGGAAGACGTGTATCCCACAGAATCGATTGACGCATTAACCGACTACGTGATCGCGCTCAGCCAAGGAGAAGGCGACACCCGCGGCGTCGCCACCGGTCGCGCCCTGTTCGGGACATGCCGCAGTTGCCATGGTCCAAGCGGCGAAGGCATTGCGC
Organism: Gammaproteobacteria bacterium; assembly: GCA_965209235.1. GTDB lineage: Bacteria > Pseudomonadota > Gammaproteobacteria. The sequence continues at coordinate 560,777 of OZ242382.1, forward strand.
TATTGGGAGCACCCGCGTTAAACGACCGCACATGGCTGTACGGCGGCGATCGTGACTCTGTACGCACATCGATCGCCAAAGGGCGTCTTGGTGTGATGCCGGCACAGTGGCAACTGTCTGATTTACACGTTCAGTTGCTCGTGGCCTATCTCCGCGGTGGCTGGGAGCTTGCACCTCCATCAGACGCTCTGTCCGATGATCAACCTGGCTCATACGTCACCTCTCAGACTCACCACTGACAGCCGCCAAAAGCCTTCCTCGCTCCCCGGACCATGTCGTGCATGTGGCCGTGGACGCGCCGGTTTACACGACGCTGGCCTACCTCACAGCGAAACCTTTACCGGTCGGCACCGTGGTCAAGGTGCCGCTCAAGAATCGTCATATCACAGGGGTTGTACTGGCAGAGCGCTATCCAGCGCCAGCACCCAATCCCCGCTTCCTGAAGCCGATTGATCACGCGCTTGTGCCTCATGGGGCACTGAGCGAGACGTTGATCCAGTGGGGCCTGCGTTTAGCGCGCTACTACCAACATCCCATCGGAACCATGTTGTGTCATATGGCGCCCAGTTTCCTCACCAAGCGCAAACTCGATCCACCCAAGCCAACGCCACAGATCCCCCGCGACCCCCAAGATGCGCGTGACTTAACACCTGAACAAGATGCCGCTCTGATCCAGTTGCGTGATCATCTCGACCAATTCGGCGTCTGGCTGCTAGAAGGCGTGACCGGAAGCGGGAAAACCGAGGTGTACGCACACGTGATTGCCCAGGCACTAACGCAAGGCCGCAGCGCCATCGTATTGGTTCCGGAAATCGCCCTCGTCGACCAAATGTCGCACATGCTGAAGCAATCGCTCGGCATTGCTCCTGTGGTGCTGCACTCTCGCCTGAAGCCCACAGAACGGCGCGCTCAGTGGTGGCGCGCCCAGCACCCCCAACAATGCATCGTGGGGGCGCGTTCAGCTCTCTTCGCGCCGATTGAGGACCTAGGCGTCATCATCGTGGATGAAGAGCACGATGAGAACCACTATCACGCATCCATGCCGCACTTTTCCGCGCGCGATGCGGCCACGATGCTCGGTCAGCAACGAGATTGCATGGTGCTGCTGGGAAGCGCCACCCCCTCGCTTGAGTCGATGCGCAACGTATCTCTCAAGCGTTATCAGCATCAGCAGATGACATCACGTGTTCACAACGATGTGGCCACACGAATGCAAGTCATCACAAGTAAGGCGTACCCCAACCCTGTATCGAGCCGGTGCGTTGAACTGCTCAAAGATCGGCTAACCCGCTTGGGCGGCAAAGCCTTGGTGATCCGTAATCGTCGCGGGTTTGCCACCTGCATCTTGTGTCCCGCATGTCATACCGCCGCGTCATGCACGCGGTGCGATTTCTCGCTGACCTGGCACCGATCGGGCTTCGCCCGTTGCCACCTGTGTGGCCATAAACCTGATTCACAGATGACCTGCCACGCGTGTCATCAACCATTGAGCCATCCCGATAGCCATGAACCGTTGATGCTGTTGGGGAGCGGCACTCAACGGGTTGAAGAGCAGTTGCAAGACGCGTTTGAAGGATCCATACCCGTCATTCGGATCGATGGCGATCAAGCCAACATCCAACAATCGTTGCAGTCTCTCAACGATGCCGACTGCGCGATTGGCGTCGGCACCCGATTGCTCTCCCATGGTCACGATTTTCACGATGTCCACACGGTGCTCGCTGTCGGATGTGATGCCGCAATCGCAAGCGCAGAACCCCGTGATCTTGAGCGTTTTGGGCAGCTCATTGAGCAATTGGCGGGACGCGCAGGGCGCCGGGGCGGAGATGCCTTGTGTGTCTTACAAACAACGTTACCCGATCACCCCGCAATTCAGACATTGGTCACCCAACGGTATGCGGGCATGGCTCGCTGGCTTCTTGACTCTCATAAGCGGATGCACCTTCCGCCATTTCAACATGTTGGTTTGGTGCGCGCTGAAGCCCTCTCTGCGGAGCGGGCGGAACAATTCCTTGTTGAGGTCAGACAGGTAGCGGAGAAGACCAAGGCATCGGGAGTCGTGGTTTATCCGGTCGTGCCGGCTGCTATCCGCCGCATCGCACAACGTCACCGTTTTGTCCTTCGATTAACGGGAACCGATCGCGTAGGCTTGTCGTCCACGCTCTTCGCATTACTTCGATACGGGCTCGATCGTCGGCAGTCCGTGGTACGTTGGTGGCTCGAGGTTGACCCGCAAGACTTGTACTAGCGTATTGACCGCACTGACATCCCATTGGACCCAAGACGAAGGAACATCAGTGATCGGCGTGCACTCGGCCAAACAGTGGGTCAGAGCCCGTACCAACGTCACCCGGTCACACACTTGGTCCTTCACTTCACGCCACCGCGCCTCAAGGTGAGTCGCCCAGCGCCCCGCGCGAAACCGTAAGAACCGTTCGTCACAGAACATGGGCCACCTGCGCGTAAACAAAGCCAATGTCTTTGATGGTGTCAGATCAAACAAGCCCACAGGATCCCCCACGATGCTCGCACCTTGACCGACAAACATGACTTCCTCTTGGGCGTGCTCGCGCATCGCGACACAAGCAGCGATTAGCGGAGGCAAGGCCGCGCATTCTTCAGGAAGAGGCCGCGCTTCAATATCGGCGTCTGATGTCAGTGTTGCGTGATGCGGATAGAAACACACCAGCTTGGCGCGATCCAACTTCTGAGTCGGTCCAAACCGCTGTCGTGCTATTTCGAGGTCAGTGGCAATCGTGATGATGGTCCGCGCATTCGTCATCACATGATCTTCCATGCTTTATGCGTCTCAAGCAAGAGAGCCGCCAATTCCAATGGCCTGTCCACCATCACATGATGGTGCGCACCCTCGATGGGATACATTGGGGTGTGCCCCGCAAATTGACTGCGCATGTATTCGAGGATCACGTCGTTACACAGTGCGCTCTCCGTCCCATAGACGCACGCCGTCGGCCGATCAAACTCTTGACCGGAGCGCCCTGCGAACATGTCACCCATTTTGGAGAACAGTTCATCATCGAACAGCCACGTCCAAAAGCCTTGCGGATGCTTCTGCACGGAGTACCGAGCGATGTAATCCACAAGATACGGATGCTCGCACGGTTGTGGTGGCTGCATCACAAACCGGTCCAAAATCGTCTGGAGGTCCGGATAGGGCTTGATCTTGCGCACGGGCGGTGCACCACGCCTACCGCCCCAATCGTATCCCGGAGGCCGAAGGGGTGTATCGACAAAAATGCCACTGACCCAGCGCTTGGGATCAGTACGAACGGCATGCATGACCACTCCCCCGCCCATGCTGTGACCCACTAACGAGGCCTTCGAAACGCCCAGATCATCAGCCACCGCGCGTAAATCTTGCACGAAGGAGTCCGGGGAATAAGTTGGGCGATGATCACTGCGTCCCATGCCGGGGAGATCAATGGCGGCCACCCGCAGTTCCTGCGCCAACAGCGGTGCAACAAAGTCCCACCAGCGGCTGTGTGCGCCCGATCCGTGCACCAAGATCACGAGCGGAGCATCCGGATGAGGGCCGTCCCAATGCTGGTACAGCACCCGGGTCCCTTGAGACGTAATGGCCTCGACCTCACCTTTAACCGCAACCGCGTCGCGAAACCACTTCGGCGCACCGGCTTGTGGCACGACTGCAATGTCCGTTCCGGCAATCGAGTGCGCATCAGGCGGCACCGTTGCTGGCTGATGCTGCACCAGAGAGAGCGGAATGACGATGTCGGTACATTATCCCATCGCCCATCTCGCAAGATGATGTCTGACTTACCCCACCCACCGCATGCTGCCACCGTGATGTTGGTGCGTGATGCGCCCAACGGCATGGAGGTGTGCCTTGTGCAACGGACCAATCGCACGGGAGCCTTTAGCGGGCTTGTGGTCTTTCCTGGCGGGCGCGTGGATGCTGAAGATCACAATGAACAACTCGTCGATCTTCCCGCCCATGAGCTTGCAACGATGATGTCCATCGACGACCCCGCGGTGGCGGTGTCAAACGTGGTGGCGGTCGTGCGCGAATGCTTCGAAGAAATCGGCGTCTTACTGGCTCGCGCCAAACAAGGGCTTCAACCGACCGCCACGGAGCTCGCATCCGCGCGGCAAGAGATGAGAGCCGGCACGCTGACGTTCACGCGTTTTTGCGAAGATCGCAACCTCGTCATCCTCTCAGATCTGGTGGCTTTTGCGGCCCACTGGATCACGCCTAAGCCTGAAAAACGACGGTTTGATACGCGCTTCTTTGTCGCGGCCATGCCTCCTGGGCAAACGGTGGCACATGACGGCGAGGAATTGGTGTCGAGCATCTGGCTAACACCCCAAGAAGCCCTCACGCAATCCAAACAAGGCACGCTCAAGATGATCCTGCCGACCATCACGAACTTACGAGAACTGTCACCGCTAGCCAGTGCGGATGACGCTATTGCGCACTATCGATCGAAAGACAGTATCCCCACTATCATGCCGGTTGTCACTTCGGACGACAAAGGGTCATTTCGCATTGTCTTACCTCATGAATCAGACTATCAACGGTTGAAAAATGAACAGCAGTAATCGCACGCCGCTCCAAGACCAGCCGGTCGCAGCCGGCCATCACCTACATCAGCTGCATCCGGTCTTGCATCGCGTGACCTGTGCCAACCCCAGTATGTTTACCGGGCCTGGCACCAATACGTACATCGTCGGTGATCAGACACGCATGATCGTGGACCCTGGCCCGTTGCGAGAAGATCACTTATCCAGTCTCCAAGAATTCGTAAGCTCGATCTGTGATCCGGCCGATGTGGGATGGATTGCCGTCACGCATACGCATGGAGACCACTCACCCGGGGTTCAGGGGCTGCGTCGCCTCTTTCCCAATGCCATCACGTACGGAGCGCCACATCTCGGACAAGATGCGACATTCATGCCACAGCGCATCGCGCAACATGGTGATGTGATTGATCTCGGATCAGCTCGAGTTCAGGCCATCCATACACCGGGGCATGCGTCCAATCACTTCTGCTTTTACGAAGAGACCACGCAGACGCTGCTAACGGGTGATCACATCATGCAAGGGTCAACGGTTGTCATCAATCCGCCCGACGGCAACATGACGGAATACATCGAAGCCTTACGGCGATTAAAGGCTCTAGATGTTGCCGCCTTAGCACCGGCACACGGTCAGCTCATCACGCAACCGATGGCGGCGATTGACGCGTTGATTGCACATCGCCTGAAGCGCGAAAACAAAGTCTTGCGGGCGCTGGAAGACGTCCATGAGACCGGTGCTACGCTTGAGGATCTTGTTGCGCGCGTCTATGACGACGTTGGAAGAGAACGTCACGGCATTGCCAAGCGTTCGTTGCTTGCGCATTTACTGCGCTTGAGGACATTTGGGTCTGCTGAGATCCGGGGCGACGTGTGGCACCACATTCCCGGTGCAAGCGCGCCAACCTTCTTGTCAGCAACGCCCGCGTAGAGGGTAGTGACCGACGACAAGAAGCCGTCGGTCACTACGTGTCACTCAGAACCGGATTTTGAAGGACGCTTGAGCACCGGTCTGACTGCCGGCTCCCGAGTAACCAACGCCCCAAGCGAACTTCGTCCCGACATTACCACTCAAGGAGACGGCAGCAGCGCCGGCACCATCGTAGTAGCCTGTGCCGAAGGTTAACAAGAAGTTCTTGCCGTACAACGCTGGCTTTGCGGCCAACGCGAGTGCCAGCGCGACGCCATCTTTCGCTTCTTCGATACCTTGCTCAACGACACTCAACCGGGCGACGTTTGACGCAATGTTCGTCGTGTTCGTCGCAATAGCAGCCGCATTGGCCGTCGTTGTCGTATTCAGTTGAGCAATCGACGCTGTTTGTGTCGCAATGGCTGTTGTTTGCGTACCAATTCGAGCGTGCAAGTTGTTCAGTCCTGTCAACAGCACTTCTGTCAGGTGCACGACATCGCCGTCCACGACGTGATCGGAGCCAACTTCGATCTCTTCGACGGGATCCAAGTCTCCATCGTATTCCTGATAGTCGTCACCACGACGCAAAGCGCGCGACAAGCGTGACACAAACGTTTGCTCTGTCTTGCCTGCCGTCGGTGTTGGCTCCGCAGCCGCAATCACCGCCCATTCGCGGCGAAAAGCATCAGCGCGCCGTGCAGCAATTGCTTGATCAACTTCTTCCGTGCTGGAATACGCTTCAAACTCAGCCCGTGCAATTGACAAGCCAATCGTTTGCAACGCGCTATCGCGATCCGTCACCAACGCATCTGTCGGGCGCGAGCGGAATGCCAACACCCTGGCAGTATCCGCATCGATCCGCGCTTGAATCTCGGTCTGACGCGCTGTCGCGGCATCAATTCGGTTTTGCAAATCCGTGCGTTCAGACGTCGTGGCCGTCACCGGCAACGCCATCATATGCGCCGTCAACTCAGCCAGTTCAACCATCATATTGGTCAGTTCGGCATTATCAAAAACGATCCGCCCTTGACTGGCCAGAATCTCACTCGCGCCCGTGAGTGCGTCATACCGCGCCTGTGCCGTCGCCCGCTCCTCGGAACCAGGCGCCGTCGCCAAAATCATACTCGCCAGTGCATCCACCGTCGGATACAGGTCATCCGGTCTCGCTGCATCAGGGATGATGACCGCCGAACCGTCGTCAGTCCTCGAGTAGACAATCTCGTTGCCATCGCGATCTGTAAAGAACGCGCCATTGCCTTGGGCCAAGCTCCCTGTAGGCCCTACAAAACCATATAGACCAGGAAGCTCTCCCGTGATGGGCGTGTGCGCGAACGGTTGCGCGTCACGGATTCTCACCCGCATCGTCACCAGCTGGTCCGCCGGCACGGTGCCGCCTCTCACGATGAGATCGCCCGGTGCCCGATAGTCAACGGTCGGCGGAGCTGCACGGTACGCAGGGTAGTAAGGAGCAAACGCCGTCGCTACCGTCCTTCTGCTTTCTCTGGGCCCTTCATACCCATCGGGATATCCATTGTTGTAGCTCAAAACAATAAGGTAGCCGGATAGGTTGGGTGGGGTCGTCCCGTCCGGAAAGTCGTAACCCTCAACCTGAAAGCCGCGGAGCACGAAATAGGCTGGTCCATCCGGGTCGTCGTGAGCCGTGAGCGAGGTCGCCAAACCGAACGGTGTTGGGACACTGATTGTGCGAATGTCCCCGGGCACAGTCTCTGCGGCTGGAGTCATGTAGCCGAACGGAAGGTCTTGACTATTTGCACTCTGGATCCCGCCAACTGCAACGAAAGTCAGGGCTAGTAAGCGGCATACGTTGCCCGATGTGGTTCTTATGCGCATATGGAGGGGACTCTTCAATGAAACAACGCCCACCGAGTTGTCAGTGGCGGGGCAGGGCAACGCTGCGAACTGCAGTCACAACCTAGAACTCGCGGCCGCCCGTTAGTGACTCCCGCGTAAGGAGTAGCAACCAACGACGATGAAAGTCGCCGGTTGCGACGTGGGAGTTAGAACCGAATCTTGAACGAAGCTTGGGCACCGGTCTGACTACCAGCTCCCGAGTAACCAACGCCCCAAGCGAACTTCGTCCCGACGTTACCACTCAAGGAGACTGCAGCGGCGCCAGCGCCATCGTAGTAGCCTGTGCCGAAGGTCAACAAGAAGTTCTTGCCATACAACGCCGGCTTTGCGGCCAACGCGAGTGCAAGCGCGACGCCATCCTTGGCCTCTTCAATGCCTTGCTCAACGACACTCAATCGCGCAACGTTTGACGCAATGTTCGTCGTGTTCGTCGCAATAGCGGCCGCATTAGCCGTCGTTGTTGTATTCAGTTGAGCAATTGATGCCGTTTGCGTCGCAATCGCTGTCGTTTGCGTGCCAATGCGCGCGTGCAGGTCGTTTAATCCAGTCAACAGGACTTCTGTCAGGTTCTCGACATCGCCGTCCACGACGTTATCAGAGCCAACTTCGATCTCTTCGACGGGATCCAAGTTGTCATCATATTCCTGATAGTCATCACCACGGCGCAAAGCACGCGATAAGCGGGATGAGAACGTTTGCTCCGTCTTGCCAGCAGTCGGAACCGGTTCTGCGGCAGCAATCACTGCCCATTCACGACGGAATGCATCTGCACGGCGCGCAGCAGTCGCTTGATCAGCCTCTTCCGTGCTGGAATAGGCTTCAAACTCGGCCCGTGCAATGGACAACTCAATCGTTTGCAGGGCACTGGTGCGATCCGTCACCAACGCATCAGTCGGACGCGAGCGGAACGCCAACACTTTGGCGGTATCCGCATCGATCCGTGCTTGAATCTCGGTTTGACGTGCAGTCGCGGCATCAATGCGGTTCTGCAGATCGGTACGTTCCGCCGTAGTTGCCGTAACCGGAAGCGCCATCATGTGCGCCGTCAGCTCTGCCAACTCCGCCATTAAGCCTGTCAGTTCATTGTTGTCGAAAGCGATCCGTCCCTGGCTCGCAAGAATCTCACTTGCACCCGTCAAGGCATCGTATCGAGCTTGTGCGGTTGCGCGCTCGTCGGAGCCCGGCGCTGTTGCCAGAATCATGGCTGCAAGCGCATCCACCGTGGGATAAAGATCATCTGCGCTAGCGATATCTGGGAATTCATATCCTGTTGTACGCTCGGTCAAGATGATTTGAGGGTTCGAAAAGGCTGACTGAGACACCTCGAGCTTCAAAACAAAGTTGTCTGGGTTTGTTGGATCTTGCACACGTTCGTCCGTGACACCGGAAGTTCTGACATACCCGTACCCTTGCGGGAAATCCGAGCTTGAAGAAGCCACAGTGCTCGAGGCATAGTTGTCATCTTCAAAATCAAACACGCCACCGCCGGTACCAGTCGTTGAGTAATCGATGGTGTTACCGTCACGGTCCGTGAAGCGCACATCATCGAAATAGATCACGCCCGTTGCGTCCGTTGAAACGCGCAGCGAGGGAGGGAAAACCTCTCCGTAAGGTGAACGTGCGAACGATTGGCCGTCCCGGATTCTTAACCGCACTGTCACCCACTGATCCTGCGGCAGAGTGCCGCCGTCTGTGTAAACAACGTTTGACGGATGGTCAGCGGTCGGTTCCCCGCCGTTGAATGCCGGATGCTGAACATCAAAAGTTGTTGCGACCACTCTACGGGTCTCTCCAGTACCGTCAAACCCATCGGGCGCATCGTTGTTGTAGCGAAGGAAGACCTGAATACCGGATCGGTTGCTTGGGGTTGTTCCTTCCGGAAAGTCGTAGTCCTCGATTCGAACGCGGAACTCGAAATAAGCCGTCCCATCAGCATCGTCGTGCGCTGTGAGTGATGTCGCTAAACCGAACGGTGTTGGGGTGCTGATTGTGCGAATGTCACCTGGCACCGTCTCTTCTGCGGGAGACACACTGCCGAATGGAAGAGCTTGGCTATTCGCACTCTGAATTCCACCAACGGTGAGGGAGGCGAGTGCTAGCAAACGGCATACGTTGCCCGATGTGATTCTTATGCGCATATGAGGGGTCTCTTCAATGAAACAACGCCCACCGAATTATCGAGCGGTGAGACAGGGCACGGTTGCGAATTGTAGCGACATGCGCCGGCACCTGAACGTAACTGCCTGTCGTGCCCTTGAAAAGAACAACCACCGACGATGATATGCCGTCAGAGATTACGCGGATTTAGAACCGAATTTTGAACGAAGCCTGCGCGCCTGTTTGGCTGCCTGCACCTGAGTAACCCACACCCCAAGCAAACTTCGAGCCTACGTTCCCGCTTAGAGATACTGCAGCAGCACCCGCGCCATCGTAGTAGCCGGTGCCAAATGTCAACAGGAAGTTCTTGCCATACAACGCAGGTTTGGCTGCCAACGCTAGTGCCAGCGCAACGCCATCCTTAGCTTCTTCGATGCCTTGTTCAACCACGCTCAACCGCGCCACGTTCGACGCAATACTTGCTGTGTTCGTCGCGATCGAGGCGGTATTCGCTGCTGTTGTCGTGTTCAACTGTGCAATCGATGCTGTTTGAGTCGCAATCGCTGTTGTCTGAGTCCCGATCCGCGCGTGCAGATCGTTGAGGCCTGTCAACAGCACTTCTGTCAAGTTCTCGACATCGCTGTCCACCACGGTATCGGAACCAACTTCAACTTCATCCACTGGATCCAAGCTCGTGTCGTACTCCAGGTAGTCGTCCCCCCGGCGCAAGGCGCGTGACAAGCGTGATGCAAATGTTTGCTCAGTCCTGCCGGCTGTTGGCGTCGGCTCTGCCGCCGCGATCACCGCCCATTCGCGGCGGAAGGCATCCGCGCGTCGAGCAGCAATTGCTTGATCAGCCTCATCAGTGCTGGAATACGCTTCAAACTCTGCGCGCGCAATCGACAACCCAATCGTCTGCAGCGCGCTGTCGCGATCCGTGACCAGTGCGTCCGTTGGACGTGATCGGAATGCTAGCACTTTGGCGGTGTCGGCATCAATGCGCGCTTGGAGTTCCGTTTGGCGATCTGTTGCCGCATCAATCTGGTTTTGCAAATCCGTGCGCTCAGCCGTCGTTGCGGTCACCGGCAGCGACATCATGTGCGCCGTTAGACCAGCGAGCTCTGCCATGACGTTCATAAGCTCAGCGTTATCAAAAGTAATCCGACCTTGGCTCGCCAGAATCTCGCTCGCACCTGTCAAGGCGTCATACTGCGCTTGCGCTGTCGCGCGCTCGGCAGACCCGGGCGCCGTTGCCAAAATCATGGCTGCCAGCGCATCCACCGTTGGATACAGGTCATCCGCTCGCGCGATGTCTGGGAAGTCGTAGCCGCTAGGACGATCCGTCAGCAGAACCTGAGGCGTCGATGTGGCCGCCTCACCAACTTCCAACCTTAGAACAAAGTTATCGGAATTTGTCGGATCCTGCACGCGCTCTGCGGCCACACCTGTGGAAGCAACAACCCCCACTCCGCCTGAAAAGGCCCTAGAGCTCGAAGACGTACTCGTAACAAAGTCATTGTCAAAGTCAAACTCACCATCGCCAATACCACCCGTCGAGTAGTTAATGGTGTTGCCGTCACGATCTGTGAAGCGCACGTCATCCACGAAGATCACGCCGGTCGCATCGGGAGTGAAGCGGATCGACGGCGGAAACTGCCGAGAGAATGGGACGTTTGCGAACGTTTGTCCGTCGCGGACCCTCACGCGTACCGTCACCCATTCATCCCGTGGTAACGTGCCACCATCCGTGTAGACGATAGGGTTTGAGTCGTAGTCTGCAGTCGGCGGAATCTCACGAAATGCGGGATGATCAATGCTAAACGTCGTGCTCACCACCCGTGTGCTTTCTCTGTTCCCTTCATACCCGTCAGGGTACGTGTTGGTGTAACGCAGAAAGACCTGAATGCCCGACCGATGATCCGGCGTTGTCCCTTCCGGAAAGTCATAACTCTCGACCCGAACACGGAATTCGAAATAAGCCGTCGCGTCCGCTTCATCGTGGGCCGTCAGAGATGTTGCCAACCCAAACGGTGTCGGGGTACTGATCGTGCGCGCGTCGCCTGGGACCGTCTCGACAGCAGGGGTGGCACGTCCAGTGGGGAAGCTTTGCGCTGATACGTCAACAGAAACGACTGCGAAAAGTGCAAGCGCCGTCACGAGTGACGCAGTATTCACGAAATATCTTTGATGCATAAGGGTCGACAAACAGCAACAAACGTTGACACATAACCGCATTTCAGCGGGCGAGCCAAACAGTGCTGAAACAGAAAGCCAAGTGAACCCGCAATTCTAGCAGGCATTTGCGGAAGCGCATTGTGACACATGACATGCCCAGAAACCATGATCGTTTTGTCCTGCCAGCCTCGGCGTTCACCCGTCCGTCTTCACCCGTGCCAGCTCCCTTTTCGCCTCTGCGAAACGTTGTGGCAACTCCACATCAAACGACATCTCCCGCTGATCAGTTGGATGCGCAAACGCCAGATGCTTGGCATGAAGCATCGGCGTTTGAATGTGCGTATACGCAGACCACACGTCCTCCCACGCATCGCCGTAGTGGGCCTGCACAGCGGACCGGTCCGGAGAGCGATACCCATACGTTACATCGCCCACCAGTGGATGTTTTTTCGCTGCCAGATGTACCCTGACTTGATGCGTTCGCCCCGTCAGTAGATGGGCGGTCACAAGCGTGGCAAGGGGATAGCTTTCTTGGGGAGTCACGATCGTCTTGGCGCGGCGTGCGTTGGCCACGTCCTCGCCTCGAGCCACCATCCGTTTGGTGGGATGGATCGGATCTCGCATCAACGGCAGATCTATCACCAGACTATCAGGCATGCGACCGACGCACAACGCCACATATTGCCGATCAATTTCGTGTTGCGCAAATAGCTTCGAGAAGTGCTGATGTGCCACCTGCGAGCGCGCAATCACCATCAACCCTGTGGTGTCTTTGTCGAGTCGGTGCACGATGCCAGCACGCGGCAATATCCTTGCGGCGCTGTCGTTCTCCATCAACCAATCCAGCAAGGTCCCAGACGTGCGTCCCGTACCGTGGTGCACCACAAGACCCCGAGGCTTATCAATCACCAAGAGATCGTCATCTTGATACACAACGTGCGGCTCTAACGACTTGCGAGGCGCAGCGCCAGCCGTGATCGTCGTATCGCTCACGCCTGCATCCAACACGAGAACATCACCGTATTGCACAATCGCACGCTTCTGTGCCACCACGCCATTCAGGGTCAAGCGCCCTTTTTGGACGAACTTGGCCAGCTGCGCGCGACTGTATACCGGAAACAGCCGCGCCGCTGCAACATCAAGACGCTGACCGCTGGCTGCATCGTCGACCGAGACTTGCTGCACCATCTCATTGCTCATTGCACTCTCCCTGCTAAGCGTGACGGGCGTATGCTGATTTTTATAATCGCCGTAGCCTCAATCTTGAATTTCTCATGGATATCACGCTTTACTACGCACCTCATACCCGCGCCCTTCGCACTCGCTGGCTCTTCGAAGAAATGGGCCTTCCATACACGTTGGAACGCGTGAACTTCACGGTCCCCATGGATCCCAACGAGCCTATCACCAAGGTCTCACCGTTTAGCAAAGTCCCCGCTGCCGTCATTGATGGCGAAACTATTTTCGATTCCAGCGCGATTGCAGACTTCGTCATGGAAAACTCTGGCTATTCGCCGTGCGGCGTGAAGCCTGGTGACGCCGAACGCGCCCGCTTTTTGAGTTTCTCACAAGTTGGTGAGACCATTGCAATCAACATCTCCATTTTGGCCGCAAACACACTGTTCTTGCCGGAAGACGAGCGGTCGCCCGCAGCGGCCAAACGCGCCAGCGAAAACCTGCACAACGCATTTTGTACCATGGATGCGGAGATTAGCGACAGCGGATACATCCTGAAGAGTGGTTTCTCTTACGCTGATATCGCGGTCTTTTACAACGTACACGTGTGCCGTCTCGTGAAAATGCCGATGCCTGCAGAAGCGAAAAACTTCGCCGCGTGGGTGGATCGCATCGTGGCGCGCCCGGCGTATCAACGCGCTGCTGCTGACTAGAAGACAACCGACGATAGATGGGTTGTGGATGAGAAAGAGCATGAGTCCGCCGGGGAACTCCTGCGCCTCATCATGCGTCAAACAACCCAGTCCGTCTGGATACTGACAGGCCGGGATAGCGACGGTCACAATCGGGCCATGACAGCATCATCTGTCACTCCAGTCACGCTCGACCCCGCGACCATGCTCACGTGTATCAACCAAAGCGCCCAGCTTCACGACTGCCTTCGCCCATCGGCGCAGCTGACGTTGAATCTGTGTGCCGCGCACGATCGGGCGCACCTGTCTGCTGCCCGGATGTGCGCCGATACCTCTCGGGATGACGAGCGGTTTGCCGATGAGTCAATGTGGACCGATCTGGGGAGTGAGCTACCACCGCGCTTGACCGGTGCTGCGTGGCTATTGACGGACGTGAGTACCCTTACGACCCTCGGTTCTCACTCCGTCATTTTGTCTCGCATCACTGATGGCGGAGGCCCGTACCGCCAATCCCTTACCTATCAAGCAGGCGACTATGTCCATCCGTAACTTCCTACTGCCGCTCCTGGCAATCGGATTCACCCTCGCCATCTCCAGCGCATCCGCGCGCGAAGAGCCTAAGCCGCCGGTTCCTGCGGTGCAAGTGGTGTTTGCAGAAAGCTACGACGTCGCACGTCGCTATCAAGGCCGGGTGCAAGCGCCGAGGCGCGCCACTTTGTCGTTTTTGCTGCCCGGCCGCGTATCGCGATTGCGCGTCGACATCGGCGATCACTTTGAGGTGGGCGACGTGCTCGCGGAACTCGATGACCGCACCTACCGCGCCCGCGTTCGATCAGCCGATGCGCAGCGCGAACAGGCGGAGGCGCAGGTTGATGTTGCTCGCGCCGACCTCAAACTCGCGCGTCTCAATGCCGAGCGATCTCAAGCGCTGCGGTCTGAAGGACATGTCAGCCAACACGACGTCGATCAGGCCAATCTATCGCTTGAGGGCGCAACGGCCCGCGTGCAAGCGGCTCAAGCCGCGGTGGGGGTTGCCAAGACCCGCATGTGGGAAGCAGAAATCGCGATCACCGACACCAAGATTCGCGCGCCCTGGCAAGGATCCGTCTCTCGGCGTCACCTCGATGAAGGCGCGCTGACAACGCCGCAAACTCCGGTGTTGGAAGCAGAAGAGCGTGCGCCGCTTGAGATTGAGATTGGTGTTCCGGTTCCACAAGCGCGGCGCCTGCAGCGCGGCTTTGAGTACGAAGTGGTGGTCGGAGACCACCGCATCTCCGCGCAGCTGCGATCCCTATCGTCCGTCGTGGATACGCGCTCACGCACACAGCTCGCAGTGTTCTCCGCGCCTACCGAATGGGATGGCATCCCGAACACCGTTGCTGAATTGGTGCTCACGCATACGATCCATGAGCCCAGCATGACCCTGCCCGTCACCGCCTTGAGTGCTGATTTGCGCGGCCTTTGGGGGGTCTACGTCGCCGAACTCACCGAGGGCATCTACACCGTGTCGCGTCGATTGGTACACATCCTGCATACCGATGGAGCGACTGCTCAAGTGGCCGGAGGGTTGCTCGACGGTGATCTGGTCATTACCAATGGACTGCACAAATTGGTATCAGGACAGGTGGTGGACGTTTCCATCACCCCCCACGATCAGTGATCTCACGCCTGATAGGAGACGTGGCCACGAGTTACGCCACGCGCCCCGCCCTGCGGGTGCTCACGCTCATCATGCTGGCGGTTTTGCTGGCAGGCTCGCTTGCCCGTTTACCCATCACCGAAGACCCCGCCCTGTCCCAACGCTTTGGACTGGTGACCGTCGAGTGGCCCGGAACGTCACCTGACCGCGTGGATCGCCAGGTGATTGAAGTGCTGGAACGACGGCTGCTGGGACTCGAAGAAGTCACGGAAACAACGGCCACCTCGGCACTGGGGATTGGCATCGTGGCGGTTGAACTGCGGGAAGACATCAACACCCGCACGCGCACCGACAACGCGTGGGCCAAAGTGCTGGCCGAAGTGGATGAGATTAGCCCTGACCTACCAGCCGGCTCCCGGCGGCCCCAACTGGAACGCGTCTCTCCCAAAGCCGCCACGCTGACATTCTTCGTCGGCTGGACACACGCCTCACCACCCGACATGCACATCTTGTCACGCGTGGCTCAGGAACTGCAAACGCGATTAGCCGGAATCCCACAAACGGAGAAAGTGGAACGGCGCGGCGCGATTGACGAGCAAATCTGGGTAGAGGCTGATGGAGCCGCGCTCACGGAATCGGGCATCAGCATCGCCGAGCTTGCGCGCGTGGTTGGCGAGCATGACACCAAGCAACCCGTGGGGGCGCTCTTACCGGGACAGTCCCGATTTACGATCGAACTTGAAGATCAGTATCTGTTGCTCGAAAACATCCGAGAAATTCCCGTGCGCCGATCCGAACGCGGCGAAACGCTGCGCGTGGGGGACGTTGCGACTGTCCGCAAAGCGGCGCAAGACCCACCCGACACAGTGGTCTTGCACAACGGATTGCGTGGCATCGGCGTGAGTGCGTATTCCTCCCTCAACGCCCGCGTGTCGCCTTGGACGCAACAAGTGTTTGATGAAGTGGATGACTTCCAGGCGCTGCTGTCAGACGACGTGCACATCACCCCCCTCTTTGTCCAGGATGAATACACCAGTCGGCGGATGGAAAGCCTCGTCTCCAACTTGGTCATCGCCGTGCTGCTGGTCGTGTTGGTGTTGGTGTTCTCGCTGGGCGTCCCGGCAGCCATTGCCGTCGGAGCCTCGATTCCTCTGGTCATCGCTGTCGTGCTGTGGGCGTATGGATTTCTGGGTGTCTGGATCCACCAGATGTCCGTCACCGGCATCATCATTGCGCTCGGCATCTTGATTGATGCCTCCATCGTTACCGTGGATGAATACGTGCATCGCCGCAAACTGGGAATCACGCCCATCAACGCGGTCAAAGACCTGACGCGACTGCTGACCACCCCTCTTCTGATCTCCACCGTCACCACGGCCTGCGTGTTTCTGCCGATCGCCACCGCACCTGGCCCGTCAGGCGAGTTTGTCGGAACCATGGCACTGTCGGTGACACTGTCCGTGATCGCATCGTTTGTGCTGTCATTGACCTTGATTCCCAGCCTCTGCATGGTGCTTGAGCGTTGGACCGGTTTGGTGGGCGGCGAGACCCAAGGATCCTCTTTGATGCGCGGGCTGATGCCGAGTGCGATGGTGCTGCACTACTACCAGCGCGGCCTTGATTGGATCTTGGCGAAGCGGTGGCGTGGCCCCCTTTTGGGATGCCTATTACCGGTGATGGGGTTTGGCCTGTCCACCACACTCGACAGCGAGTTCTTTCCGCCCGCCAACCGTGATCACTTCGAAATTCGGCTCACGCTCCCATCCACGGCGAGCATCGACGCCACGCGCGATGCGGTATCAAAGGTTCGCGATGTCTTGGCCGAGCACGATGACATCCTCTTTGATTTTTGGTATATCGGCAGCAACTCTGATCCCGTCTATTACAACGCTGTCTCGCGATCCCGAGGATCGACATCCAAAGCGATCGGGTCCATCTGGACCACCTCACCTGCCGCCACGCAGCGTCTCGTGCGCGCCCTTGAAAGCCAAGTGCAGCGCGCCGTCCCCGAAGCCATCGCTTTGGTTCAAAAATTTCAGCAGGGACCCCCAGTCAGCGCACCGATTGAAGTCTCGTTGCTCGGCCCTGATCAAAGTCAGCTTGAAGTCTATGCCGAACAACTGCAGCGCGTGATTGGATCGCATCCCGCCGTGACGTACGCCTACTCGTCCTCTGTAACGGGGCAACCGTCTGCCAGTGTTCGCCCCGACATCGCCGAACTATCGGCATCTGCACTGACTCCCAGTGCCCTTGCCAGGTTGTTGTCGTCGTGGGTGACCGGCGTTGCCGCCGGCTCCTTGATCGACGGTGACATTGAGCTCCCGATCATCGTGAAAGCCGATGATCAGACCCGCCGATCCACGGATCAATTGATGCGTGCAGCGTTTGCAGGGACCTCGGTACCGCAACCCTCAACGGTGTTTTCAGGAATCAATCTGAGCCCGCAAACATCGGCCCTTCGGCGAGTCAACGGCGAACGCTCCGTCGAGATTTCCGCTCACCTGCCCGACGGCGTGTTGGCGTTGGAAGTCACGACGGAATTGCAACCCGAACTCGATCGCTTTGCCGCGTCGCTTTCGCCGGGGTATCGCATCCTGACGGAAGGCGCAGCGGGCGAGAGCGCCGATTCCCAAAACAAGCTCCTGTCCAATGCTGCGGTGTTTTTGGTTCTCATGTTTGCGGTGACGGTACTGGGGCTCGGCACCTTCCGAGAAGCGGGGTTGGTGGCGCGCGTTGCCTTCCTGTCGGTCGGACTGGGATTGTTTGGTGTGTGGTTGACGGGGCAACCGATGGGCTTCATTGGCACGGTCGGCATTCTGGGATTGATCGGCATCGCCGTCAATGATTCGATCGTCGTACTCAGTGGTCTGAAGAATAATCCCCTCGCGATGGCCGGAGATTTGGTGGCGACGCGCAATGTACTTGTGAAATCCACGCGTCACGTGCTATCCACATCGGCCACCACCATCGCCGGCTTCATGCCGCTGATCTTGTTTGGCGAGCCGTTTTGGCTAACACTGTCAGGCGCCATCGCGGGTGGCGTCGCGGGTGCCACGGTCATTGCGTTGACATTGGTGCCCAGTTGGTTTGTCGCATGGCGCAAGCGAATCCTAGCCAAAGAACAACGCCCGTCCTCAAAAATCAGCAGCGGCGCGGCGGCGGCGACAGCGGCCTTGGCATTGCTTGCGATTTCACCGGTGGCCGCGCAAGAGTCCGAGATGACACTCGACGGCCAGATCACGGAGTCGGCGTGGGACGATGCCACGCGGGTAGACCAGTTCTATCAGGTCCAACCACTCTCAGACGAACCGCCGCAATACAAAACCACCGCGTTTATCTTGTCGCGTAAAGACGGCCTTTGGTTGTCCGCGCGCGTGGAGCAGCCCCTCGACAAACGCACGGTGCGCAAACACCCGCGCGACGGCGATTTCCGATCCGACATCGTCTTTTTTGTCATTGATATGGACGGCAATGGCGTATCGGGGCGCCAGTTCATGGTGTCATCAAGCGGCAGCTTGAAAGACGCGGTCATCTTCAATGAGAACGAACGCGACACGGCTTGGGACGGCGAATGGGAAGCGGCGGTCACCAGCGACGTCACGGCGTGGTACGTCGAAGTCCATATCCCGTGGCACGTGCTGTCGTACGGCGCGCATGAGGGCGAGATGCGACCGATTGGATATTGGATCGGCCGCTGGGTGTTTGCTGACGATCGCTTTTACGGGTCGCCGAATATGTTGCCGTGGCGCGGCGACCGGTTTCTGTCGCAGTTAGCGCCGGCCGAGATCAACAATTTCGCAGGGACATCGCTGCACATCGAGCCCAGCGTATCAATAGGTCAAGACGGAGTGGCCGCACTGAGTGATCTCAATGCCGCCAGCATTTCGGTCTTTTGGAAGCCCAATAGCAGCAATAGCATCGCCGCATCACTTCTTCCGGATTTTGGGCAAGCCGAAGCGGACGAAGTCGTCGTCAACTTTTCGTCCGTGGAATCTTTCTTTCCCGAAAAGCGTGGCCTGTTCCTAGAAGGTGCGGAAGTCTTTGATGTTTCCGGCCCTGACTTTCGGTTGTTGCACACCCGCCGCATTGGCGCGGCGCCTGACCACGACTGCTCGGAAGCTGGACTTCAGCGGTTAGGTACCGATCTCACATCCAACCGCCAAGCCCAGTTGGATGCGTGTGAGGAAGCTGACGACGATCACTTGATTAGTGAAGTCGACATCGCCGCCAAGTATGTCCGCTCAACCGCAAGATCAAGTTTTGGGTTGCTGATTGCCGACGAATCAAACTCCCCCTACAGTTTGGGCCGGTCCTTTGGTGTGGCGCGCTACACCTATAAGACATCCAAGCTCTCGGTGGGCGGCATCTTGACCCACGCGAAGCGCCCAGTTGACGGATACAGCGCCACGACAGCCGCAGTCGATTGGAACGCGGAATTCGATGTCGCAGGTCTGCGCTGGCGTGGCGTGGCCATTGGGTCGGATGCCGAAGATGGGCGAGGCGGTGGCCTTTGGAGTGAAGTCAGCATTCAACCCTCATCGTCTTGGAATGGGTCGGTGTTTATCAGGCACCTCGATAACGGCCTGGATCTGTCTGATTCCGGCTTCTTGGGATACGACAACGACCAGCGCATTCATGCCGAAAGCCACTACCGCAAGGACGAATTCAAAGAAGGTAGCGCGTTACGTCAGCTTCGGGTCGATAGCTGGGTTGGCATTGCGCGCCTCCTGAATCCCTCGAAAACGCGCCCGCTCTACGGCGGCACTCAAGCGAGCTTCGTGTTTCAGTCTGGCGGCGCCCTTGAAACCACCGCATTTTTCCGCACGCGCGGCGCCAATCCGTTCATCCTCTCCAGTGACTACGCCCCGTTCATCAACGCCGGATCCAGTTTTGGGGTCAATACGTCGTACCGCAGTTCGAACCAGTCCAAGCTCCGCAGCCGGGCTTCGATCCGCGTGGCTGCGGAACCTTGGCTCGGCAGCGGGGTCGAAACGCAGGTGCGGGGTGAACTGAACTGGGCGGTCACGAGTGGGCTAGCCCTTCGCATCGCGGCACGGTACCAACACAAACCTTATTGGCTGATCTCAGACGGCGATGCAAACGACTTGGACACCTCGGGCTTCGACAATCATGTCCGCGTCTTGCGCCGGCGCCAATACACGTGGCAGTGGTCGCTTAACTGGATCCCTAGCGACAAAAGTGAATTGCGGGCCGTGTTTGATGTCACGACCTTTCGGGCGTATGCACCCGTCGGATACCTCGTGGATCCCAGCGGCAACTTGTCTCTGGAAACCCGCGATGCATTCCAAGCCCAGCCGTTTGACTTCGTCAGCGGCGTGTTTCAGTTGCGTTACCGCCGCCGTTTGGGACCGCTCTCAGACTTGTTTGTCGTGGGGTCATTCAGTTTGTCTGAATCGTTTGAGGACGACCGGCGGCGCTCGACATTCCGGCAAGTTGGTGACTTCCTCGTCGACCCCGAATCGGCACTGGTCCTGGTCAAACTCCGCTACCGGTTCCAGGTCCTGTGATCAAGCAAGCCATGATCTTTGCGGCGGGACGCGGCGAGCGGTTACGTCCGCTCACAGATACCGTGCATAAAAGCTTGCACGTTGTGGGCAGGGAAACGCTGCTCGCACGGCACCTGCGCCTACTAGCGAATGCGGGATGTCAAAAGATCGTGATCAACTCCCATTGGCTCGCGGACGACGTCAAGGCGCATGCGCTCGCCCATGTCCCGGCTGGCGTGGATGTGTCGGTCGTCTTTGAAGAGACCATGCTTGAGACGGCGGGCGCGCTTCGCAACGTGTTGCCCGAATGGGCCGAAGGTTGCGTGGCTGCGATCTCCGCTGACATTTGGAGTGACGTCGACTATACGCGTCTGTGGAGCGACCGTCATGAGCCACGCGCTTTGCTGGTACCGCCGCCCCCAGGGCATCAAGACGAACTCTCATTTCAAGTCGCAGCGGATGGCCAGTTGGTCTACGCCGACAATGACACGGAAGGACTCCTGTTCTCAGGCATGTGCACCGTCCCTGTGAGCGACATTGAGAAACTGTCCCCGGGAGCGGTCGTCCCTCTGCGCGATGTGCTCGACTCGTGGATTCAGGATCAACGCGCCAGCGCGTTGGTCCATATGGGCCGATGGTGTGATATCGGCACGCCCAAGCGGCTCGCCGCCCTACAAGCTGATCAGGAGGATTGACCCATGATCGATAACCCCTTTCGAAAGTTTTACATTGCGCCATCGATCTTGGCCGCCGACTGGACCTGCCTCGGAGACGAGGTGGACCGAGCGATCGCGGCCGGCGCCGATCGTATCCATATTGATGTCATGGATGGACGTTACGTTCCCAATCTCTCGATTGGCACGAAGATCGTGTCTGATCTTCGCGAGCGTTTCTCGGGTCAGGATCTCGACCTCGATGTCCATCTGATGGTCGACGACCCCGATTCCTTGATCTATGACTTCGCGAAAGCCGGCGCAACCCGCCTCACGTTTCACCCTGAAGCGACGCGCCACCCCCACCGCACCGCCTCTTTGATTGAAGAAGCGGGCATGGAAGTCGGCATCGCCATCAACCCCGCCGCGTCCATGCGCTTTTCACACCAATTGGCCCTGCTGCTCGATTCGGTCTTGGTCATGGGCGTGAACCCGGGATTTAGCCACCAGACGGTGATCGAACGATGCTTTGACACGCCTGCCCTTCTGAAGGACATTCGCGCCGAGGAAGGCGCCGGATTTCTAATTGGATTCGACGGCGGCGTCAATATGGGCAACGTACAACACTTGTTTGAGCAAAGTTGCGACTTCCTCGTCCTTGGCAATGCCTTTTTTGGTGCGGACGATTACGGGGACGTGATGAAGCAGATCGAGACAGCGGTCAACAAGGCGAAACCGCCCGGAGCGTCGTACGACCTGAGGTCTGAATAACGGATGCTCCGTCGTCTCCTTTCCGTTGCACTCGCCGCGACATCAGCGAGCGCATTGCCCGCAGCAACCGGACCGAGCCATCCGTTTGAGATGGCTGGCACGCTGGTGCAGCTCGAACTCGCGCACACGGCCAAAGAACAACAACGCGGGTTGATGTTTCGCCGTGCACTGGCGCCTGATCACGGCATGCTGTTTGCCTATAGCGGCGAACGGCGTCTGTGCATGTGGATGCGCAACACGCCCATCGCACTGGACGCGGCCTTTGTCAAGCGCAGCGGCGAGGTGGTCACGATTGCCCACATGGCACCTTTCAGCGACGACAAACACTGCGCATCCCGGCCCGTTTCCTTCGTCATCGAGATGTCCGAAGGATGGTTTTCCAAGCACAACATAACAGTAGGTAGCACAATTCCCAATCTAGTGAAATTTGTGGCGCGCGCACGGCGTGTGTCTCAGCGATGAATACACGACCTAACACGCTGGTGGCGTGGCTCCTGCTCACGGCCTTGGTGGCCGGCTGTGCCGGACGAGGCGAAGCGGGACCTGACGGCTCACCCGCCGGCAGCGAACGCGATTTGTTTGAGCGCGGTATTGCCGCGCTGGAAGCCGGAAACTTGGTGCAAGCGCGCACGGTGTTTGAGCAACTGCAGCGGTTTTTCCCGTTTGGTGATTTCTCCGAACAAGTCGCCGCCAACTTGGTGTACGTCAACTATCGCGTCGGCCGGTTTGCTGACGCGCAAGCCGAAGCGGAAAAGTTCTTGCGCACTTACCCAGGGCATCCCTTGTCGGATTACGCGGCATTTATGCAGTCGTACTTGCTGTACACCCGAGATATTGCGATCTCATTCAGGCTCCTGAGACTCGATCCCTCGGTACGTCAGATTGGCGCCGCTGAGGAATCGATGGTGGCGCTGAATGAGTTTGTCTTGCGTCACCCCACCAGCCCGTTTGTGGTGCTCGCACGCTTTCGCATCGTTGCGCTTCGCAACATCATCTCGATGGCCTACGTCAGAGCGGGTTACTGGTATGAGAAACGCAAAGCGTGGGTGGCCGCGTACGAACGCGGCGCCGGGGTTCTCCAAGAACTCCCGGGCAGCTTTGCCGAGCCATGGGCGCTCGCCATGATGGTGCGCACCGCGCGTGAAGCGGGACTGGACGAAGAAGCCGATCGTGCGCTTCAAGTCTTGACGACGAACTTCCCTGATGTCTCGCCAGGCGATCGACTCCCCAAATGGCGGAAGCTGCGCAAACAGTTCTTAGCGCTGGCCGAGGTCCCTGAGATCCCGGCACCGGGGGACGGCACTCAGGCCCCTAGCGTCCCTTAAGGACCGCTGAGATCCCTTCTCGTCGCAAACGCGCGATTGCCGCGGGTTTGGCCACGTCTGTGAGCCATTCCGCCAGTGACGCCTCATCCGTGTGGTCGTTGAGCGCTTGGATCAGCCGTTGAATCACAAGCGGCTGGTAGGGAATGTGGGTACGCTTGTTATGGAGCGCGACCAGTTTGCAAAACGTGCCCATGACCCGCGTCCACCGTTGCGCGGAGGCGATCGCGCAGCCTTTGGTCACGACACCTTGGGTGACTGGCCCATGATCACGGGCGTAGGCGTCTGCCATCTGCGTGATGATGCGGCGGCGTTGCTCCGGCGTCCACTCGACGTACAAGTCATCGGTGAGCGAGATGACATCCAACCACGGCATCCCCATGCAGGCGTCTTGAAAATCAAGACAGTGCAGCTCACCCCCTGATCGGATGAGGTTCTTACTGTGATAGTCGAAATGCATCCACATCGGCCGTCTCGCGACCTCGGCTTCCGTTTCCTGCACCGCCTGATCGATATGACGCGACAGCCGGTGAGCGCCGTCTCGCGCCGCACTGCCGGGCAGATCGAGCCACGGCAGACAAAACTCCATCGACAACATCATTTCACTGTTGACGCGATCATTGGTCCACGCCGGGATGTCAGACCATGCGCTGGGCGGCACGCGTTGCCACGCCGTCAACGTTGAGATGGCCTGTTCCAACAACTCCTCTTGCGATTCGGGGTCTTGATGCCACAGGCAATGCATGGTCTCATCGCCCAGATCACAGACCAGCATGTGCTCCGCACCGGGCGAGTGGGCCACCACGCGAGCGGCGGCGACGCCATGGTCTTGCAGCAGCGTGGCGATCGTGAGGAACATGTGCGAATCGTTGGTGAGGCCACGTCCGCCGTTGTCGACGGCCAACGCGCCTTCCGGCAAGCGCCAATAGCGCCGGGCACTCGCATCACTCATCACCGACGACACCTCCCCCGAAAACCCATGCTTTTGCGCCAACTGCGCGAGTTTGGGAGGCATCTGGGGAGCGGGCATCGGGTCATGTGGACGCTGGCACTGACATTGTCCGTGATGGTCGCAGCGCCGGAGGCGCTCGCTCAAGAGGCTCCGGCAGAGCCTGAACCGAACCTCCGCGTGGAGCTGGATCGCGTGGAGATCGCGTGCCACGCTGAGGATGGCGGCTTTGGGTGGAGCTTGGTCGCGAAGCGCATTGAGGTGGATCCGGACGACGGCAACTTGCATATTCGTCACGTGACCGTGCGGCTGGGCAAAGTGCCGGTGTTTTGGTTCCCATACCTCCGGTATCCCACCGGTCCAGGCGGACAGAGTGGATTACTGCCACCGCACATCTCGACCGATTCCGAACACGGCGTCGATGTGGATCTGCCGATTTACATTCGACCCGGTCCCCGGGCGGCGTACACCATCACCCCGCGCCTGTGGGGCCGTCGTGGACTTGGGGTCGAGACCAAAACCGAATGGTTGTGGCTGCCTCACCAATACAGCTCCCTCACCGCGCTGTACCTCCCCTCTGATCAGCTGGAAGAGGCCGATCGCTGGGGACTGGCGCTGCGGGGCGCGCGGCGCAGACGAAACTGGCAGTTTGATTTTGAAGCCGTACGCTTGTCCGATCTGCGCGTGGTGGAAGATCTCTCGCCCAACGACCACGAATACGACCCGATTGACCGAACGCCGCTGCGCGAGTATTCGGTGTCCTTCAGCGGCGGCGGCGCGGGCCATCAGGCATCCTTTCGGATTGATGCGCCTCGCCGGCAGCTCTACCCCGAGGTGGCGATAGCGGCACAACTCAATCAACCACCGACGGAATATCGCCGCGTCCCCGAGGTGACGTGGTCCTATGACCGGTCTCCGATCTCAGAAGGCATCGCGCTTCGGGTGTTTGGTGACGCGGCGCTGGGACGCTTTACGGCCGTCTCACCGACCGGCGAACGCCGAAATGGTGCCATCACCCGGTTCAAAGCCAGCGGCGGCATTGGGACCACCCTCTCGCGCGGTGGACAGACGGTGGGGCTGGATGTCAGTGCTCATACGTTGCGTTATACCGATAACGATCGGTTGCACTTTTCGGACAGCGCGACTGACGATGACATGGAAGACAGCAGCATCAGTGTCAATCTGCGATGGGACACCTTGCTGGTGGGGCGGTCTGGGCTTTGGTCGCTGGGTGGCCGGATCCGCACCGGATCAGCGACCGCCAACACGGATCTCCCGCTGATTGATACGTCTGATCCGTTGCCGTTGGTTGATAGCATCGCGTCCGCATCGGCGCCGATTGGGGGCGATCGCCTGCCAACCGGCCTTCGAAGCGCGCTGTGGATCAACCATGAACCGCTGTCACTCTCCGGCAATCAATGGATCTGGCATGTTGGGTATGTGGGATACAACCGCGAAGCTGCCCTAGGATCGGCAACGGCGGATGGAGAGTCGCGCGATTTGTTGATCGTCGGCAGCGAGTACCGGCGCGGCCGATGGGAAATTCAGGCTGGCGCCTCACTCGACAGGCTGAGCACTCTCGTTGCGGCGTCCGCACGCACGCGATTCGCGACAGACAAACAAGCCATTTTGGCCGGCGTGGTGATCCGTGATCTGGGGTACGCTGACAAAGAGACCCACGCCATGCTGGGGTTTGATACCCGGATTAGCCGTCACTTTCGATTGACCGGACGGATGGTGCACGATGCCGAGAACAGCAGCTTGATCGACAGTGAAATCTCCATCAGTTGGGAGAACTGTTGCGTCAGCGTGGGCTTTCGGGTGCGTGATCGATTGCGCTCCGATTTGCTTGGGGGAACTGAACGGGATAATGGCGTGTCTTTAGTAGTCCGAGTGCTCAATCATGAGCGGCGTACCTTCCGTCCACACCATGACACGTTTGACGATACTTTCTGGGCCTTGGGTCGCTAGCTTCGCGCTCGCGTGCGTGTCCTTTCTTCCCACTGCATCACTCGCAGAACCGGAAGATCTCGATGGGATCGCGGCGATTGTGGATGACGGCGTGGTCTTGCGATCCGAACTGCAAGCGCGGATTGACAACGTCAAAGAGAATCTTCAGGGATCAGGTGTCCGCTTGCCTCCCGAAAGCGTGCTGCAAGACCAGGTCTTGGATCAATTGATCTTGGAGAGCGTGCAAGAGCAAGAAGCGGCTCGGATTGGCATTCATGTGTCCGATGAACAGTTGCAACAAGCGATGGAGTCCATCGCTCGCAATAACGGGCTATCGCTTGAGCAATTCCGCACCACCCTCGCCCGTGAAGGTGTGGACTACGAAACCACCCGCGAATCGATTCGCAGAGACATCACATTCCGGCGCTTTCAAGGTCAACGCCTTGGCAATCAAGTGCGCATCACCACGTCTGACGTGCAGCGTTTCCTGCAGTCAGGCGGTGCAGACAGCCTCGCTCCGGAATACAGCATTCGCCATATCCTCATCTCGGGCGACGCGACGCCGGAAGGCTTAGCCGAAAGCCGCCGCATCGTGACGGAATTGCGTGAGCGCATTGTGTCGGGCGCAAGTTTCGCGGATTTGGCGGTGGCGCGCTCGAAGGGGCCCAACGCCCTCACCGGCGGACTGCTTGAATGGCGGAAATCTGCACAACTTCCTGAAGCCTTTCGGGTGGTCAACGATATGGCGGTCGGTGAAGTCAGTGCCGTGCTTCAATCGCCAGCGGGATATCACCTCATTAAGCTGGAAGACAAACGCGGTCGCTCGGTGCAGTTTTCTGACGAAGTCCGGGTGAGCCGGATCGTCTTGTCGCCCAATGAACTCCGTGATGCACCCAAAACGCTCGCTCTTGCGCGTGAGACCCATCAGCGCCTCGATGCAGGAGCCGAGTTTGGAGAGCTTGCCTACGCCCACTCAGACGATCCTGAATCGAACTTACGGCGTGGGGAGCTGGGGTGGATCGTGCCGCAGCAACTTCCTCCAGAAGTGCAAGAAGCGGTGGCCACACTGGATGAAGGTGAGTACTCACGGCCTATCCGCACGCCCACCGGATGGCACATCGTGTTGCTGCACGAAAAACGGGTGGCTGATCGATCCAGTGAGGCTCTGGAAAACTACGCGCTTCAGGTGCTACACGACCAGCGCCTCAATGAACTGATGCCCGGATTCCTGCGCACGCTTCGTTCTGAGGCCTACGTCGAAAAACGCCTCTAAGCCTATGCGCGTCTTCGTCTCGATCGGAGACCCGCTGGGTGTTGGTCCGGATCTCTTTGTCCGCCTGATCTCCCTCGTTGATCAGGCGAAGCTTGGATGTCACATCATTGGGTGCGGGCCTCGCGCCATGATTCAGCGCCGAGCCGAAAAAATTCAACACTCGATCACATTGGTGCCGTACGAAGACAGCGCTCACCCTCTCCCTAAGGGTCAGGCGTGGCACGTCGACACGCCTCATGCCGCGATGCCAGGACAAGTGGCCTTGTCGGCCTTATGTGCCGCAGAAGAGCGCGTCACCCAAAACCCAGCGCGACATGCCTTACTCACACTTCCTGTGAGCAAGGAACGGATCAATCAATCGGGAACACCGTTTCGAGGACACACCGGATGGCTGGCCGAACGCGCGGGTGTCGACTCAGATGATGTGGTGATGACGATGATCTACCGCAAGCTCGCGATCGCGGTCGCCACGGATCACATTCCTTTGATAGAGGTGCCAAAGGCGATTACCGCAGCGTTACTCGTCAAGAAGATCCGCACGCTGTCCACAATCCTCAAGAAAGGCCAGATCATCACGGTCTTAGGGCTCAATCCTCATGCCGGCGAAGGCGGCCACATCGGACTAGAAGATCAGGACTGCATCGCGCCGGTCATCAAACGGCTCGCTACGATTGCTAGGGGCCCTGTCGCATCAGATGGTGCGTTTCACACCATGGCCTGGCGGGACGGACCGCTGCTCGCGATGTATCACGACCAAGGGCTTGCGCCGTACAAAGCCATAGCGCGCGGGCGGGGACTGAACGCCTCCATTGGTCTGCCTTACAGACGATGCTCGGTCGATCACGGCACCGCAGATGCAATTGCGGGCACTCACAACGTATCCATTGCAAGCGCCCGTTCCGCATTGGATTGGATACTCAGCCGTTAACTGTCTATCTCAAACGTAGAGGCTTGATCTCACCACTGAAAGTTAACGTTGAGCTTATAGAGCGAGTCAGAGAAATCCGTATCTGACGCCACAGAGCCAGCGATCTGCCAATCATCACTAATCCGCGTTCCGATGCTCACGCCAATGGCTTGCTTGCTTGCGAAGGTCGCAGCAGACAAGTCCAGACTGATCTTGCGACCTCTCTCGACATACGTCGATGTCATCGCCGAAGCCATCGCCACACCTGCGAGTAGTTCTTGATCCCGCTCTTCCAACTGATCAATGCGATCGGTCGCCCAATTGGAGCGCTGAACCAATGTCCCATCGCGCACCGCGGCTTGATCACTCAATGACCCGACCTGAGCTGCCAGCAGGTTCGCTTGACCGTGCAACGACGAGGCCTGGAATGCCTCGACGGACGAACCATCAGCAACATCCGTACGCTGGCCCACTTCTTGAAGCGCAAGTGCGCCGCTTGAGAACGTTGTCATCACAGCTTGCTGCGCCACCGTGGAGAGACCGTCAATAAAGTCCTGATCATCGGTCGGTAAGACGCCACTTCGAAACTGTGCGATCGCACTGCGAAGACCCGTGACATCCGCTTCCGTCAGCTCCCCAACCACTCTGCCATCGCTTGTGGATACACGACCGTCATCAATCCATGCCTCAATGCGCTCAATCTGAGCTCCGCCCGACTGTGACACGTAGGCCAGCTGATCTGCTCTAAACACAACACCATCAGACAGATCCGTAATCGCAACGCTGCCGTCTTCGATCTGAAGCGAGCCAACCGCATTCGACGCGATGACATGATCAGTAATGCTGTCAAACGCAAACTTTCGCGCGCCTACCGAACCATCCTGCAACTCCGACTCGGTCACGGCACCGGTGCCGATATCCGTGTGCTGGATCGTTCCATCCAAGACATGATCACTCGTGACAGAGCCATCGGCAATCTGCACGGAACCAATGGTCTCGTTCCGGATATCCGCAGATGTGACCGTGCCGTCTCTCACATCACTTGTGTTGATGGTTCGAGATGCAATCACCCGTGACGAGATACTCCCGTCAGCGATATTTGCGGAACGAATGGAACCATCACCAATCACCCTCGACGTGATTACTCCGTCGTCGATTTCTTCTGTACCGATCGCTCCGTCGCTCAAGTCTGCACTTCGAATGGTGCCATTCTGAATGGTTGCACTCACAATCTGCCCATCAGCAATTTCTCTCTGGCCGACGCTATCGTCCGCGAAATCGTCTTCTGTCACCGCATCATCGGCCAAAACACGCGCAACGACTGAGCCGTCCGCCAAATGACTGGTTTCGATACCATCTTCTTCGATAACAAGAGTACCAGGTCCCGAGCCTTCGCCTCTCGCGTACACAAGCCCGTCACTCAGCAGACTGTCAGTGATTGAATTGTCAGCCAGTTGATCACCCCCGATCTCAAACGCTGCATCAAACTTGTCGAGACCGACACTACCGTCTGCAACGTCCCTGCTCACCGTAAATGCATCATCCTCGAAGTGTCGCTCTTCAAGCTGCAGATCCCATATGTCCGTCCCACCGCTAGCGGTTGGAGTCGCTGAAATACTTCCATCAATGACTTCATCGCCAGTGATCGCACCGTCCACGAGCTCCGTCAACTCAATATCAGCAAACACGCGATCCCAATCGGCATCAGACCACTGATCAAGCGCAGCCTTATCTGCCGTGATAGCGTTGTTGCCGATCCTTCCTGCTAACAGTTGCAGTGATCCAGTTGAATCGAAAATTCGAGAATCAATGACCCTATCCGCAAACGCATCGCCATGGAGCCGCGCAGTGTTTCGAGCCAAATGGCTTGCGACAATGCTGCCATCTGCCAAGTCATCAACATTCAGAGAGCCATCCGCATGGGTGTTCAACGTGCCGTCCGCCAGCCAAGAGCCGTCAATTTCAGCGCTTGAGTCGTACTTATCTGCAAAGCGAATTGATCCCCGTGCAATAAGGCGCGCACTCCAGAGCGCGCCACGAGGATTAGCAATATCATCTATCATCAACTCTAACGAACTTTCCTGAAAGTCGCTCTCAATGATAGAGCCGAACTGCACGCTTGACGCTGCAATGCTCTGGCCTTCATGGTGTGCGCCGGCAGGGACAGCATACGCAAGTATCGCCAAGCTCGCGAACGTCTTAGCGCAAAACGCTTTAGACCGCACTAATCTTCTCACCATTGCCGATTCACCTTAAACCGTGTTGTCAATTCATCAAAGTCCGTATCCGCCGCCACTGCCCCACTAAACTGCCAGTCTTGGCCAGCTCGCACACCGAATCCAATAGCAAGACCCTGCCTACCGCCAAAGGAAGCTCCCGACAGGCTGAAACTGCCTCGCCGATCGCGTTCGACATACGTGTCCTGTAGCGCACCGGCCATTGAAATTCCTCGCTCAATTTGCTCATCAGTTATCGCAAGTTGCGCCACTTTTCCTCGAAGAAAGTTCGATCGCTGCACCAAAGTGCCGGACCGACTCTGCGTTTGATCATCAAGCCGTCCCGTCACCTGATACAGGCCAGTCAACTTGGCGCGCGCACTCGCGGCCTCGAAAGTTGATGATCCTGCGTCCGCGCCATCATCTGTACGGCGTCCAAGCTCCTGATACGCCAGCGCTCCACTGCTCAATACTGAGCGCAGCAGATTGAGAATGCCAGCGTCCGAAAGACCATAGTCAGCACCAGATCCACCAAAACTACCACTGCCATACGCATCAAGCGCACTCGTCAAGCTATCAATCTGCGAGGCAGTCAACATCGTTGTTCCAAACGCACCGTTATCAATCTCGCCCGCTTCAATCCACGATTGAACCACGGCACTAGCGCTCCCAACGACACCACCATACGCATGACCAACCAGCACATCTCTGGCTTCATCAGACAGGTCCGCAAGCAACACGGAGCCATCCTGCAGTTCCTGATCTCTGATAGCCCCCGTAGCGAGCTCTCGAGCACCAAAAACAGCTCTCGCTTCAAGATGACTGGCTCCAATGGCGCGGTCCGCAATTTCATCGCCTCGCACGCTGTCAGCCGCAAAATCCACGGCCACAAGCGTGTCGGTTAAGAAGTCCCCTTCGGAGACACCGTCGGTCGCGATATCAAGCGATGCCACCTGTGCATCTCCAATATCCGCCGATGCGATGCCGTTCATGGCAATATGTTGTGTCCCAACAGCGTCGACTTCAAAATCCTCCTCATTGATCTTCTCAACCTCAGTTCGGCTGATATCCACACCTTGAACAGTTCCATCACGAATTTGCGTCGAGCCAATGCTTGCGGCAGCAATTTTCGCGCCCACAATTTCAGCATCGCTGGCAAAATCTGCCGCCCATACGGCCGAGTCAGCAAATTGATCCGCTCCGACCGCCGACACCACGCGCGAGGATACCGCGCCATCCGCAATCGACCGACTAGTGACGCTCTCCGCATCCAATTGATCCCCGCCGACTCTCACGCTCTGTGCCAGCGCTCGCTGGCCGACTGATGCGTTCTCTATCTGAGCGCTGCTCAACGATCCATCAGCGATGTGGCGGCCCTCCACCGCACCGAGTGAAATGCTTGCGGCGGAGAAGCCTCCCGTCGCTAACTTCGCTGAACTCACCTGATCGTCGTCAGTCACACTCAGGTACCTATCATTGATGCTTCCAGCAGCAATGTTTGTGGAATCAAAGTTTCCAACACCGAATATCGCCTCAAGCTGTGTTTGCGACGTCGTGTTTCCTGTGAAGTCGTCAGACGTCAGTGAACTAACGTCCACTAATGCTGCGTTGTCGATATCTCCGGATACCACTTGAAGTCTGTCTCCGCCATCAATAGTCTCAAAACTGAATGTGCTATTTGAAAGTGCTCGATTCCCGATTTGAGCACCAGCAATATCTTCTGACTCTATAGCCTCGTTAGCAACCTTGCGCGCTAAAAAGGAGTTTGGTTGGACAGCAAGTGCATTGATCGCACCATCCGCGAAATGACGGCTATTTATCCGCTCCGCGCCGTCTAAGTCCGCCAGCCGAATCGATCCGTCGGCAATTTGGTCACCGGTAATGTTTCCAACGCGTGCTGCATTAATTTGCAGGTCCGTCGCGGCCGCTGTCAGCAGCCGATCACTCGTGATCAACAGACCGTTGTCGTCAGAAAAAATTAGAGAGCCACTATTCATTGCATTAAGTGCAAATGTCGCCGCAAACTGGGAGCTGTTGATCGCGTTGTTCGCGATTTGATCAGCATCTAAATCCCCGGCCACAACTAGGGTGAAGCCATCGCTGGTAACCAAAGTGGGATCAGATCCACCTTGGAGATCAGAGGAACTAATCTCAATCGCGCGAGCCTCCGGCGCAAGCCCCACCATCACCAGCGCCACGCATACCGCTGAAGCAATGAAACTAGTCACAAAACGTTCTACCATTGGAAGTTCACTCCGAAACGCACCAAATAATCGCTAAAGTCGGAGTCAGAGGCCACAGATCCGCTCAGTTGCCAACTCCGCCCAATCCGCGTGCCGATGCCAAGTGCAACCGCTTGACTCCCGCCAAAGCTCGCGAATGACAAGTCCATTCCACCGCGGCGACCAACCTCAACGTACGTACTCGAAGGTGCCGCGGCCATCGCAATGCCCGCCTCCAGATCCTCATCTCTCTGCGCCAAAGCCTCAATCTGCTCTGCCGCCCAATCGGCTCTTTGGATTAGTGTTCCAGTCGCAGACGACTCAAGATCACGCCCGGTTCCGACCGTCCACGCCAAATAGTTCGCCTGACCTCTCGCCGTGCTCGCTCGAAAGGCGCTTTCGCTGGAACCATCCGCGATATCCGTCCTGTTTCCAATTTCGCGTAGCGCGATGCCCCCGGCAGAAAAAACGCTCCGCACCGCCGTGAGCGCCGCTTCCGACAAGCCTGCCACGAACGCCTCGTCTTCGATGGGTAACACTCCCTGCCCAAACAGCTCCATCGCCCGCATGAGTTGCACCTGGTCGCCCGCATCGAGCGCCACCAGCAGTCGTCCATCCGACGCGGTCAGTCCGCCGTTCGTAATGACCGCAGCCATCGCATCCAGCTGCTTCGCTCCGGATGATGCGCGCCGCGCCCCGCTGCCGCTAGCGTACAGCACGTCGACATCCAGTTTCGCTTCTGATACCACGCCATCTTGGAGTTCTAGCGAGCCGACCCCGCCTTCGGCAATATGAAGTGATGTCAGTACATCAAATTCCAGATCCATACCCGTCAAGCTGCGATCCTGAATCTGATCACTTCCAATCGCGTTCTCAGCGATCACTCTGGATGTGATCGCATCAGCGAGGATCTTCGTCGACGAGACTGCATCTGTCGCGATGTGACGTGATTGGACAGCATCATCGGCGATTTCGACGGCCGTCAAAGCCCCGTCTTCAATGACGGCGCTCGTCACTTCGCCATCGCGGATATGTGCACTCTCAATCGTACCCGTCGCGAAATCCTCTTCACTTACCGATGTGATATGGCGCGACGCCACAGCACCACTCAAGAAAAGCTCCTCGCCCACCGCATTCGCCAAAATGGCGTCTGAAGTGATCGAGCCATCGACGATATGCGTCCCATTCACCGATCCATCCGCGAGATGCGCGGTCAGCACCGAGTTCTCGGCGATTTTGACGGACGTAATCGACCGATCTGCAATGTGCAGTGACGAAATAGCGCCATCCGCAAGATCGTCGGCTTCGATGCCGCCATCTTCGATTTTTGAGCCATCAATCGTGCCCACTTGGGCTACTTGTGCCGATCCAACGTTGCCGGCGGTTGAATCAAAGTGCGTCGCTTCTACCGCGCCGTCATCGAGGTCATCCGCCGTGAATATTCCATCCTCTAGCTGCGCGCTGCCGATCGATCCTTCCGCAAAGTGAGTGGCATTGACTGCATCGTCTTCAACCTGCGCCCCACCGAAGATGCCATCTCCCAGAGACGCAAGCGATATGTTCAGACTCGCGCCGTTCACTGAGTCGTCGGCTAAATCGTCAGACCCCACCGTTCCGTTCGCTATCTTGGATGCATTAATCGCGTTCGTCGCAAAGGTGCGCGCGAGCAACGCATTATTTTTGATCGTACGGCCCGTAAACTGATCTTGAAAGAGGTCGCCGTAAACCGCGTTGTCTGCGATATCAGCAGCATCATCAATGGAGTTCGCAGCTAAGGCGTTGCCTGAAAAGGTAATGTCATTATTTCTGATTTTCTCGGACGTGATCCCTTCACCAACCGCCAACTGCGAAAGGTCCGTCTCACCATCGCCCCGCGTCAGCATCCCTGCGATCGAGTCACCATCCACCAGTGAAGCGTTCACAGACCCGTTGACGATGGCGCTCCCATTGATGGCACCGTCTTGAATGCGCTGTCTTGCTATTTTTAAAGTCGAAAAGTCAAAAAACGACCGATTGAGCGTAGCCTGCTCGTTCAGTTGGAGGGTTGCAGGATTCACCCCCGACGTCCTATACATCAAATCACCCGTCACAAGCGTCGGCCCACCATCGCCGCCCGCGGCGTCAGCGATATCCGCGTCCGCCACTTCGCCAGCCATCGGAGTGCCGCCCACTGCCGCCATGGCAAATACGGGCATACCTATCAGGAGCGTTCCAAGCGCCAAGGCGCTCAGCCGCATGTTCAACGCTGGTAGCGCGTCACTCAGTCTGTTATTCAGCAATGTCGTCGTCAGGGCGTTGGGGAACGAGCGCAAGCCGGGAAGGTCCGCGCCGAGGCTTTGAGGGACGATTATATCAATCACCGCCTCACCAACTCAACCTGCTCCGATTCGTCCCCCTGCATCCCCAGATGCCATGCGTTTCAGGGTTTTGGGGCGGTCTTCAGCGTTCACAATCCCAGCGATGCCGCCGACGCACGTGGTTAGTCAGGCGATTCTCTTGCGTACGCAACGCGTTTCGGCAGTGACCCTGCCCCTCCTCCGTGGCTACACTACGGATCCGTCATCTTCCCCGCGCACAGCGCGCACCGTCGCCTCTTGGTCCCCCTGCCGCCCGCGTCCCTCATCTCTGCCGCCCCGCGCAAATCCCTCGGTCAGCATTTCCTCACAGACGCTGAGGTCATCGATCGCTGCGCCCAAGCCGCCGGCGCTCGCGCTGGCGCTTCCCTCATTGAAATCGGCCCAGGAACAGGCGCCGTCACCTCCGCCCTCCTCGCAAAGGGTGCCTCCGTCATCGCCGTTGAGTTCGACGACCGGCTGGCACAGAAACTCGGGGAACGCGAGCACCTCGTGGTGGAGCATGCCGATGCCAGAACGTGGACTGTCCCGCCGAAAGACGCACCCGGCTGGTCCGTCTTTGGCAGTTTGCCCTACAACCACAGCGTGCCCATCATCCTCAATGTCTTGAATCAAGCAGATCGCGTCCACCACCTCACCGTCATCGTGCAGCGCGAAGTCGCGCTCAGACTCTGCGCGCCCCCACGCACTCGCCATTTCGGACGTCTTGCGATCGCAGCCTCGGCCCGCGCTCAATCGCAGTGGCTCTTTGATATTCCCCCAGAGGCGTTTTCACCACCCCCCAAAGTGCAGTCATCGGTGGTGCGCCTCACGCCTCATCCCCGCATCATGCCGTGGGCAGAGACACCGGGCTTTTGGGATCTCACTCATCACCTCTTTCAGTACCGCCGCAAGACCATCCGCGCGACCCTGAAAGGCCGTCTCGCCGCTTCACAGATGATCCGAGACGCCGTGGACCTCAGCACCCTTCGCCCTCAAGCCCTTACGCCTGAGGACATCGCATGGTTGACGCAGGCGTTGGCGGACAATACCGGCAGCAAGGCGTAGCGTCTCCCGCCCCCACAGATGCACCTCGTCTTTGATCCCACGCCCCGGCCTGTGACCTTTGACCGCGATGGCCCGCTGTATCCCGCAGACCCGCCGCCGGAACCCCAGCAACCAGCGCTCGCGACACCGCCTGCCCGCAAGATCCCGCCGCAACAGCCGCGCTTCTTTGTCATTGGGGACGTGCACGGTCACCTCACCGAACTCATCCGTTTATTCGAGCGCGTGCACTTCGACCCCAAGCGTGACCGTGCCCTCTTCCTCGGTGATCTTGTTGGGCGCGGTCCTTGGAGCGCCCACGTCGTGCGTTTCGTGCGTGACATGGGGTCCTCCGTCGCTACCTGTCTTCTCGGCAATCACGAACTCGCGCTCATCAAAGCGGCGCTTCGCGGCGACCGCGCAGGCCGGGCTCATGTGCAGCGGGTACTCAACCACGCTAGTGACGCGAACGAGTTAGTGGCGTGGCTGCGTCACCAGCCCCTGCTCGCAGAGATCTCCGTTTCAGGTCACACATGGGCGTGCGTCCATGCGGGGCTTCATCCGCTTCGCGACCTCGCCTGGCACCGCGATCTCGCCCGCCACGCCGAGATGATCTTGCAAGGCGATGACGCGCGCGCATTGCATGCACTCAGCGAACAAGACACCAATTGGGAAAGCGACTGCGGACCTTTGGGTCAAGCGCGCGACATCCTGACGCGCATGCGGTACGTTTATGGCGAAGGCTTTTTGGACTACACCGCCACCCAGCGTGACGCACCCCCGGACACCAAGCCGTGGTTCGCTTGGGATGACGCCCTTTGGAAACCCGACGTCAAAGGCGGCGGATGCGTGTTTGGGCATTGGTCTGCGCTTCGCGGCGAGTGCCCGGCTCAAGGCGTCTATCACCTAGACGGGGGCGTGGGACGTGCCCACGGCCGGCTCCTTGCTCTGGAAATCGGCGACGTCAAGCCGCACGCGATCCGCCGCGTCTCTCACACCAAACACACCCCCTCGCGCAGAATGCTCACGCAGCACACCCCGCGCTTCCCGCGGGTGCGCCGGGGAGATGTCTATCTCGTCGGTGGTCACGTCCG
Organism: Gammaproteobacteria bacterium; assembly: GCA_965209235.1. GTDB lineage: Bacteria > Pseudomonadota > Gammaproteobacteria. The sequence continues at coordinate 598,133 of OZ242382.1, forward strand.
CGATCTCTTACTTGGCATGCCGCCGCGCTCCCAGCACCCCGATTGGGTGGCGGTGGGGACGTCTGAGAAAGACATGTTTGCGTTGGGATACAAGCGCATGTCCCCCAAGATGCCGGTGTTTCAATCACCCGAAGGCGAGATTGCGCTCGCCCGCAAGGAACACAAGCTCAGCGATGGGCACCGCGGCTTTTCGTTCGACATCGGCCCCGACATTACCCTCGAAGACGATCTCAAACGGCGCGATCTAACGATTCACAGCATGGCTGTCGCGAAAGACGGCACCCTCATCGATCCACTCGGCGGCCTCACCGACCTGTCCCGCCGCATCTTGCGCCATAACACCCCCGCGTTCATTGAAGACCCATTGCGGCTATACCGCACCTTGCGGACATGGTGTCTGCTCATGCGTCATGGCTTTCGCCTCGATCCCCGAACCCACGACCTCCTGCGTGCCATCTTGAGCAACGCCGACGATCTTCAGTCCCTCGCCACAGCCTTAATCGCCCGGGAGGCACAGACTGCGCGCACCGGATCATGGGCCGATCTCTGGGCCTACGCCCTATTTGATATGGGACTTCCCACCAAATGCGGTCCCACGCTCGGCGCCTATGCGGCGCGCGCACCGTTTGATCGGCGTCATCTCGCCTCGTTGCGCTGGTGTCATCCCGGGATCACCATTCCCCTTGTGCCGCGGAAACACGCCGCCTTGCTGGAAGCTCAGCGCATCTGGCATCATCCGATCCACGGCACGCTCCCCGTGCCGGCGGTGCGCGATTGGCTGGCCCGCACCGATCTTGATGACCCTGGCTTGACCAAAGACATGCCGGACTGTGATGCCCGCCCTTGGGTTGCAACAGCCAAGGCGATGCAGGCGCAGGATGAGGCCGAACGCATCACCGCGACGGCCGCCCGCCTCGCCGCAGTATTCCAGCGCCAGCCACCCGTCTAGCGCGCGCACGGCCCATCTCTCGCGCCGGCCCCTATCGGGTTCTACAATTCACATCCGCAAAGCCCCACCTCACAAACGTTGTCCAGCAAAATCGTGCTCGCAGGCATCTGCGCCTTGGCCATCGCGTCTTGGATGACATCGGGATATTTCGCTGACATCAAACCGGATCCCAAAGCGGAATTTGCCGAAACTCAGTTGGAATCGGTGGTGGTGGTGCCCTCACACGTCGAACTCCATAAGCCGCAGGTTCTCGCGCCCGCTGAATTGGTGCCCTACCGCTTTGTCTCGGTACGGTCAGAAACAGACGGTCCAGTGAAGCGCGTGTTTGTCGATGATGGCGATTGGGTAACGCAAGGCGACCCCATCTGCGTCTTGGAATCGTCAGTGCAATCATTGCGGCTTGAGCAAGCGAAAGCAGCGATTCGCACCGCCACCTCTCACCTCGAAGCTCAGAAGCAATTGCAAGGCACCGACTTTGCCTCCGCTCAGGTCCTTCGAAGCGCCCAAGAAGCGTATGACCGGTCAGTGGCCGATCGCGCCCAACGCCAGCTGGACTTAGACCGGCGCACGATCACCGCACCGTTTGATGGCCGCATTGAGGCCGTCAACGTTCGTGCGGGCGATGTCATGAGCAAAAACCACGCCTGTGCGTCACTGCTTGACCCCGATCCGGTGGTCCTGCGCATCACGGTCAGCGAACGGGATCTGCCGTGGCTTCAGGAAAACGGCATCGTCACGGCCGAGCTCGCGACCGGAGGATCGGTCAGCGCGGCTGTGAAATTTGTGGCGCGCACCGGCGACAGTCGATCACGCTCGTTTCGTGTCGATGCGCATATCGCTAACCCCACCGCCAGCCTGACCACGGGCATCAGCGCCCGGGCCTATTTGCCGCTGCGTCCGATTCCCGCCAGCCTCGTGCCGGCCAGTGCGCTGTATCTCAACGATGTGGGTGAACTCCGCGTGCGCTGGTTGTCTAGTGATGACCGCGTGTCCTCCTCGGCCGTGCAGCTGATTGAAGACACCAATCAGGGCGTGTGGCTCGCCGGCGTGCCCGATGGCGTGCGCGTCATTACGATCGGCCAGAACTACGTCTCAGAAGGTGATACGGTTCGCGGCGAAGTGCGGACACCTCAAGAAGCCGGGTAACCCACGATGTCTCCCACCAGCTTGCCGCGGCGTTTCGTCACCGCTGCCATGGGACGGTCCCGGACCGTGCTCTCCCTGTTGCTCTTGCTTGTGATCGCAGGGGCGCTTGCCCGTTCGGGGGTCGGCGTCGAAGCCGAGCCCGATGTGACGTTCCCTGCGGTGAGCGTTTCTGTCTTCTTGGAAGGTGCATCACCCGCGGACACGGATCGGTTACTGGCCCGCCCGTTGTATCAGCACATCGCCAAAGTGGATGGGGTGACCAAGGTCCGCACGTATGCCTATTTAGGACGCGCGCGAGTCGTGGCTCAGTATGACGCGGATTTTGATGTCGATCAGGCGGTCTACGACCTGAGAAACGCCGTCAGCGACGCGCGTCCTGATCTGCCGGAAGATATTCAAGAACCATCATTCGGGAATTCAGCAATTCCGACCAGCCGGTCATCATCGTGTCCTTTTTGGGCTTGACGGACAAGCTGCGGCAACTCCGCCGCATCGCCGAAGACTACAAGATCCAAATGGAAAAGTCACAAGATGTGCTGGAAGCCAATATCTTGGGACTGCCCGAAGAAGTCGTGGAAGTCATCGTCGACCTGGAGCGCGCCGAAGCCTATGGCCTGCGGTTGTCAGAAGTCGGCGCGGCGATCTCGTCGGTCAACACGTTGATTCCCGCCGGGAGCTTGGCGTCGGGCTCAGCCTCGTTCCCCGTTTCGGTTCCCAGTGTCATCGAAACGCCGGAGCAACTCAACAACACCGTCATTCGCACAACGCCAGACGGCGGCGTGTTGACTCTGGGCGATATCGCCTCTGTGCGTCCGACCTTCAAAGATCCGTCCACCTTTAGTCGGGTCAACGGTGCACGCGCAGTATCGATTGAAGTTCTCAAGCGCCCCGGTGCCAACGATCTCGAAGTGTCAGGTCGCGCCAAGCGTCTGCTTGAGGAATTTGCGCCCCTCTTGCCGGCGGGCGTTGAAACGGCGATCGGCTTTGATCAGTCTGACTTCTCCAACACGATGGTCACCGAGCTGCAAGGCAACATCATGACCGCCGTCGCCCTCGTGATGACCGTCGTGGTCGCGGCACTGGGCGCCACATCCGCCTTGCTGGTCGGATTGGCCGTGCCCGTCTGCTTCCTGTTTGCGTTCATCGTCTTGCTGGCGGGCGACTTCTCGTTTAACTTCATGGTCATGTTCGGCCTCATGCTCAGCATGGGGATGTTGATTGACGGCGCGATGGTGGTCGTCGAGTACGCCGATCGCGAAATGGCGCGCGGCGTCGCACCGTCCCGAGCCTATGCGCGCGCCGGAGCCCGCATGTTTTGGCCGGTCACCGCGGCCACGCTCACCACCATCACGGCCTTTATGCCGCTGATGTTCTGGCCTGGGGTGAGCGGCAAGTTCATGCGCTACCTGCCGATCACGGTGTTTTCCGTGCTGTCGATCTCGCTGATTTACGCCTTGGTGATCACGCCGGTGTTAGGCGCGACTCTGCGGCGTCAGACGATGCGCATCAAAGTCGTGTTGGCGCGCCTGATGAATCGCAAGATCAAGCCGCGCACCGTCGCTGCCGATGATGCGGACTACGTACCCACCGGCATCATCATGCGCACGTACGACAAGGCAGTCACCCGAGCCGTGCAACATCCCATCGTATCACTGGTCTTCACGATTGCGATTTTGGTCTCCATCTTCAAAATCTACGGCGACCACAATGCTGGCACGGTGTTCTTCCCGGCTGTTGACCCGCAATTTGGACGTGTTGAGATCGAAGCACGCGGCAATCTCTCACCGTCAGAAATCAATGAGATCGCCCGCAACGTCGAACGCAAGCTCCTGTCGCTCAACATGTTCCAGTCGGTCACCATCACCACCGGCGTGGGACAGGGTGACATCGTGGCGCAGGGATTCATGGAAACCCTTGATAAGAAAGCGCTGTTTCCGTTAACCGGTCAAGATGCGTTTGACCGCGCCAAAGCCATCGTGTCGGATGAACCTGGCATTCGCGTCTTCATCCGCGAAGAACAAGGGGGCCCTCCGTTTCGGCCGCTCGAAATGGAAATCTTGGCACCAGATGAATCGACGGCTGTCGCGACCACACGCAAGATTCGCACGTACTTGGATCAAGAGCTTGGTGGACTGGAAGCCGTCGTTGACTCCATTCCTCGTCCCAAAATTGAGTGGCGCGTGGATGTTGACCACAGCGCCGCCGGGTTGTCAGGTACCAGCATCAGCGAGATTGGTGGTTTGGTGCAGCTTGGCACGACCGGACTGAAGGTCACCGAAGTCAGGCCACCCGATGCAGAAGAGTCGTTGGACGTCCGCGTCCGGCTGGCCGATGGCCGGCGCACCTTGTCGCAATTCGACCGCGTGATGGTGACGACCAACGAAGGACAAGTCCCACTGGGATCCGTCTCTGACATTGGACCGCGCCACGAAGCGCCGGTGTTTGCGCGCATCGATGGTTTATCCGCGCACACCATTTCGGGACAACCGGCCAAAGGCTTCCTCATCACGGAACGCGTCGGGCGAATCAGAGAGTGGATCGCAGCCCCTGGAAACGTCCCACCGAACGTTCAGGTACGCTTTGCGGGAAGCGATGAGCAAGAGCAAGAAGCGCAGGCGTTTTTGGGAAACGCAGCCTTACTCGCGCTATTCATCATGCTGATCTTGCTGGTCACCCAGTTCAACAACTTCTACCAAGCGGCCCTCATCCTAAGTGCCGTGATCGTCAGTTCGGTCGGTGTGCTGTTTTATTTGGTGGTCTTCCAACAACGCTTCGCCATCATCATGACCGGAACGGCATTGGTGACCTTGGCCGGCATCGTGGTCAACAACAACATCGTCCTCATCTCGGCGTATAACACGCTGCGCGAAGACAACCCTGACATGTCGGTGCCTCGCGCCGCCATCATTGCGGCGTCACTGCGGTTTCGCCCCGTCATGCTGACCACAGGAACAACCGTTCTGGGTCTGCTGCCTCTCGCCTCCGGCGTGAGCGTCGACCTCATTAACCGCACCATCGCGGTCGGGAACGACGTGGCGGTGTACTGGGAACTTCTGGCCGCATGCATCGTTTGGGGATTGGCACTGTCGACGCTGACAACCCTGCTGGTGACTCCGGCCATGCTGGCACTTCCAGAAGCCCTTCGCGAGCGCATCAAGCGTTGGCGGGGATCGCCTCAACCCGAGCCAGCCGAAGCCACGTAGCGTCCTCGCACCGCGTCGAGTGCTAGAATCGGCGTCCGGGTTGCGCGCACCCGGTGTGTTTTGTGCGTACGCGATTGAGATTTCATGGCTACTACGAACCAATTGATCCGCAAACCGCGGCAAAAGACTCAGAAGAAGAGTGAAAGCCCGGCGCTTAAAGGATGCCCTCAAAGGCGTGGCGTGTGCACTCGCGTCTACACCACCACCCCCAAGAAGCCGAACTCAGCCCTGCGGAAGGTCTGTCGCGTTCGCCTGACCACAGGCTATGAAGTCACAGCCTACATTGCTGGGGAAGGACACAAGCTCGCAGAACACTCCAGTGTCTTGGTTCGCGGTGGACGCGTGCCTGACCTGCCAGGTGTGCGGTATCACACGGTGCGCGGTAAGCTCGACCTAACGGGCGTGGCTGATCGCAAGCGTGGCCGTTCCAAGTACGGTGCCAAGGCATCGAACTAAGCTTTTTCATCACGACATAACCACGGACAGACGCTTTCATGCCTAGAAGAAAACTCACGGATCGGCACGTACCACAGCCCGACAAGAAATACGAAAACGACAACGTCGGCCGGCTAATCACTGTCGTGATGCGCCACGGTAAAAAGACCGTTGCTGAACGGATCGTCTACACCGCCATGGAAGAGCTTGAACGGGCGCGCGGCGGCCGTGAACAAGCCATGATCGCGCTCGACCAAGCACTCACCAATGTGTGTCCTGCCGTCGAAGTCAAGTCAAGGCGCGTCGGTGGTGCTACCTATCAGGTGCCGGTGGAAGTGCGCGCTGTACGTAGCCGAGCCCTTGGCGTGCGTTGGCTCGTCGAAGAAGCGCGCAAGCGTTCCGGCGTTCGGACGATGGAGCGCAAGCTGGCTCACGAACTGCTCGAAGCGTCCATTGGACGCGGCGGTGCTGTTCGCCGGCGCGAAGGCGCACATAAAGCCGCAGAAGCGAACCGAGCGTTCTCGCACTTCCGCGTCTAACACCTCTTACACCTACGGATTTCAACCATGTCTCGTTCGATCGCGATTGAGCGCTACCGCAATATCGGTATCTGCGCCCACGTGGATGCCGGAAAAACAACCACGACTGAACGTGTGCTGTTTTATACGGGCGTCTCCCACAAAATGGGTGAGGTCCACGACGGCACGGCTGTCATGGACTGGATGGACCAAGAGCAAGAACGCGGGATCACCATTACCGCCGCTGCAACCACCTGCTTTTGGAGCGGGATGGGGCAGCAGTTCGCTGAACACCGCGTCAACATCATCGACACCCCGGGCCACGTCGACTTTCAAATCGAAGTCGAACGCTCGCTGCGGGTGCTTGATGGTGCCGTCGTCGTCTTCTGCGGAACATCCGGCGTGGAACCGCAATCCGAGACCGTTTGGCGTCAAGCTACGCGTTATGAAGTGCCTCGCATCATCTTCGTCAACAAGATGGACCGCGCAGGCGCCGATTTCGATCGCGTCGTTGATCAGATCAAAGACAGGCTCAAGGCCAACTGCGTGGCCATTCAGTACCCGATTGGGGCCGAAGACAACTTCCTCGGTCTGGTCGACCTGATCAAGAACGTCGCGATCTACTGGAACGAAGACGATCGCGGGATCACCTACGACGAACGTGAGATTCCCGAAGACATCAAGGACCGCTGCGCGGAACTCCGCGAACTGGCCGTTGAGGCTGCGGCTGAGTCAAGCGATGCGTTGATGGAAAAATACCTCGAAACCGACGAGCTATCGGTGGAAGAGATCAAGGCAGGGCTCAGGCAACGGGTGGTCGACAACGAGCTCCAGCTCGCACTGTGCGGATCTGCATTCAAAAACAAAGGCGTGCAAACACTCCTTGACGCCGTCATTGAATATCTCCCCTCTCCCACGGACATTCCGCCGGTGAAAGGGTTTGATCCTTCCGCCAAAGAGGAAGACGGTCCAACCATGACGCGCGCTGCGTCTGACGAAAGTCCGTTCTCCGGACTGGCGTTTAAAGTTGCGACCGACAAGTACGTCGGAAAACTCACCTTCACCCGAGTGTATTCCGGTGTGTTGCGTCAAGGGGCGCCGGTCTATGATCCGGTTCGCCGCAAGCAATACCGCATTGGACGGATCGTGCAGATGCACGCCAATGAACGCAAAGAGATTCCTGAGGTGTATGCCGGTGACATTGCCGCGTGTATTGGATTGAAAGAAACCCGCACAGGAGACACGCTCTGTGCTCCGGACAAGCCCGTCATCCTCGAACGCATGGTGTTCCCAGAACCCGTGATCTCGGTGGCTGTCGAACCACGCAGTAAGCCTGACCAAGAAAAGATGGCCGAAGGCTTGCAGCGCCTCGCAGAAGAAGATCCGTCCTTCCGCGTCCACGTGGACAAAGAGAGTGGCCAGACCATCATCTCCGGTATGGGTGAGCTTCACCTTGACGTGCTGGTGGAACGCCTGCGCCGCGAATTCTCAGTCGGTGCTGATATCGGTCGCCCACAAGTGGCGTACCGCGAAACGATCACCAAGAGTGTGGAAGTCGAAGGCAAGTTCGTTCGTCAGTCTGGTGGACGCGGTCAGTACGGCCACGTCTGGCTCAAGATCGAGCCGCATCCAGAAGGTGAGTACGAATTTGTCAACAAGATCGTGGGTGGTGCCATTCCTGGCGAATACATCCCGGCCGTCGACAAAGGGGTGCGCGAACAGTTTGAGACCGGTGTCCTTGCGGGATATCCCTTGATTGGTGCCAAAGTGACCCTGTACGATGGATCGTTCCACGATGTTGACTCCAACGAACTGGCCTTTAAGATCGCCGGATCAATGGCCGCGCGTGATGGTGCCAAGCGCGCCGGCGTGACCTTGCTCGAACCCGTGATGAAAGTCGAAGTGGTGACACCCGAAGACTACATGGGTGACATCGTCGGTGACCTCAACCGTCGCCGCGGTATCATCAACGCGATGGAAGAAGAGCCAGCCGGCCGGATTGTGCAAGCCAGTGTGCCTCTCGCAGAAATGTTTGGCTACGCCACAGATTTGCGTTCTCAAAGCCAAGGTCGAGCCACGTTTACGATGGAATTCACCGACTACGAGAAGGTGCCGGCGCATGTCATCGAAGACATCGTCGCGCAACGCTAACCTGAAGGCATAGCCCTTGACCGTGTCAATCAACGACAGACTGATGTCGGTGTTGCCACGTAAGGTGACGGAATCGGCGAAGTTTCAGCGTTTTTGGCGCGTGATTAACACGGACCTGTCCGACCTGAACTACGCGAGCTTTGAGCGGTTCTTTGCTCGCGTCTACCGCATTTACCGTGCGAATAGCCCAGCGCTGTTCCTGCTGTTTTGGGTCGCCTACGGCTTTGCCTTTTTCCTCAACCGTGAAGCGCCAAACCCCGATGCGTTCTACCACATGGGCGTGGTCGATGAATACGCAAAAAACGGGTGGATTTCGGACTTTAAGTGGCTTCCGTGGACCACGCTGAATGAAGGGTTCCCCAACCTGTACATCCTGTCGCATGCCCTCCTGATACCCCTCACCTGGATCTTCGATCTGGACGATCAGATATTGGTGGCGATGTACCTCACGGGGTTTGCGACGTGCACTGGGGTCTACATGGTTGTGTCCCGCATGACCAAGTCAGACCCGTTGCTGTGGTCGATCGCCGCAGTAATCGCCCTGCCCACTGTTTTTGCCTACGTGCGCTTCCTCAAAGGAGCCGGTGTCTTTGTGGCACTGTTGCCGTGGCTCATCCTCAGCATCTGGCGCGGACACTGGATTCGCACGGCGGTACTGTCGATGATCTCGACATGGACCTATCTCGGGATTGTGGTGCTCTTGCCGCTCGGCTTCGCTCGCTCGCTGGCGGCGTGGAACTGGAATAAGAAGCGCGATCACCGGCAGCTGATGGGGATCTGTATCGGGATCGTGGTCGGTCTGATTCTTCACCCCGCTGGGGTCTTAAACGTGCTCCCGCACATGGGACGCGAATTGCTGACCACCGTGTATTTCCCAGCCGAACTGACGCTTGGCACGTGGGTCGGCGTGGAATGGGCCAACCTCCAAGGTCGCGCACTCGTCGAAAACCTCGTGCCGTTGACGGCCACCGTTGGCATGGCAGCGTTGCTCTTCACGCGGCGTGACATGAGCCTTGATGAAGGCTCGGGCGCTGCGTTGATTGCGCTACTGGGGTTCCTCTTAGCAGCCTTCTGGGGATCCACCAAGTTTGTGGCCATGGCAGGCTTCGTGGCGCTCATCTTGGCTCCTGTACTGTTGGATCGCATGCGGCAGTACAAACTGAAGTGGCCGACCCGCACGGTGGCCGCGCTCATCGTCGTGGCATTCCTGTACCACGCGACGCCCCAAGCGTATGCCTATTACCTCTATCTGTCTGGCCAGGCTGAACCCCAGCACACGTTAGCCAAGCATCGCGCATTTGCGGAACAGGTGAAGGAACTGGCGCGTCCCGGCGAAGTCGTCCTCGCGCCTTGGGACACGTTTCCGCACCTGTTTTACTACAACCGGGATAACCGCTACGTCGCTGGTCTCAACATGATGTTCTTGCGGGCGTACAAGAAGGACGCGAAGAAGTTTGCGGCCTACTTCCACCTGTACGGCGGCCGGTTGTCGGATCCTGAGCGAGGCATCCCCCTTTTCTTCGACAACGCTCGGATCGTGCTGACTAGAAGTCGCGGCACACCCGGAGACGTCGCGCTCGTGAAGCGCCTTGAGAGTAAGCCAGAGTACTTTGAACGGCACACGGAACAAGCCGGATATGACTACTGGCACATTTACATTCGCAATGAAAACGCCCCGCTTCCTGATCTTGAAGCCAAACCCAGTGAAGAGGCCGGCGCCACCGACAGTGATGCCACACCATCGGTGAACGTCGATGACATTGACAATGACGCCAACATCTCGATTGAGGCGTCGCAGTCACTCGTTCCCGTTGGTTTGGAAGAAGGCATCTCAACCGGGGGCAGTCTCACGCCTGATGCCGGCATCGCCTCCGGTAAAGAAGGCGTCGTGAATCAATCCAACCTGAACTATCAGGTGGAGACAGGGCTTCTCGACGCGCTGCTCGGTATCGGAGAAGAGACCGAGGAAGCGCCCACGGAAACCAACGAAGGCACGGCGACCAACAACGCACCGTAACGCGCACATCGTTAGCGAGAAGGCCGCTCCTTCACCAACTGCTTGGTATGCACCCGCCACGCGAGACCGAACAGATCCTTCAACGCTCGAAAGTACGCGCTCATGGGAAAGCGCGAATCGTCATCATTGACCCACTCGATCCCCACCTCGTCGATGCCGATGCCGTTGGCATGCGCCATGGCCAGCAGCTCGAAGTCAAAGCCTGCACCATACGTGGTGATGTGCTCAAACAGCCACACGATATCGTGGCGATACAGCTTAAATCCACATTGGGTATCTGACACGCCAATTTGGAGGAGATGCGAAACGAGGGAGCGCCCTAGGTAGCCGACAGACCGCCGAAGCCAGGGCTGCGCCTGCTTGATCATGGCGTCGGATGTCCGGCGCGATCCGATCACAATCGGCGTCTGATCTGATAAGAGTGCTGACAGCCGAGGATACATATCAAGAGGCGTCGCGAGGTCCACATCACACATCAACCGCGCGTCCCCTTTCGCCTTGAGGATCCCCTTGGCCACGGCATGACCCTTTCCCTGATGGGGGAGCGAAAGAAGCGTGGTATTGGGGTACAGCTTCGCACATTTGGCCATGACCAGCTGTGTCTTATCCGCGCTGCCATCGTCGACAAGAACAAGCTCCGCGCCGTATTCGGTACAGAAGCCGATGATGGTCGATGCCGTCTTTCTGAGGCGGGCCTCTTCGTTGTAAAGCGGCACGACGACCGACAGTTCTGGAGCGCTCAAATCAACAACCGTCGAGCGAACACGCTAGAATTTCAAGCCGACCATAGTGCCTAAATAGCCGTGTCTTCACCTATTGCTCCTAACCATCAGAAATTCTTGGACACGAAAGCCAAATGGGCTAGTCTGAGGTTTACAGACACTCGCGGCAAGGAGCAACACGTCTCCGTTCCGGCCAACGAGATTGACGAGACCTTCTTCAAGGCCGGTAAGCGCATGGATGGTTCGTCGGTGGAAAACTGGCAGCCTATCCATAAATCAGACCTCCAGCTGTGTCCCAGCGAGTTTCCCAATGCCGTGACAGAAGACGTCTTCACGGACGACAAGACCGCCATTATCCGTTGTTTTGTCAAAAACCCGTATACCAACGAGGACTACGAAAAAGACCCTCGTTCCATCTGCAATCGCGCCGCTGCATATCTGAAGAACTCAGGCATTGCAGACATTGCCAACATTGGACCCGAGCCAGAGTTTTACATCTTTGACGATGTGCGCTGGAGAACGGACCCTGGTCATCAAAGCTTCACCGTGCGTTCGTCTGAAGCCGCGTGGTTGTCCCACGAAGCAGATGCTGACAACTCAAACTTAGGGCACCGCCCCAAGCTGAAAGGTGGGTATTTCCCAGTACCTCCCGTGGATGGCTTGCGTGAGCTACGTAACGAAATTTGCAACAACATGACCAAGTGCGGTCTGCATGTCGAAGTCCATCACCACGAAGTGGGTGGAGCCGGGCAATGCGAAATCGGCTTCCGTTACGCTGATGCTGTGACATCGGGTGACCAAGTGCAACTGTTTAAGTACACGGTGCTCAACACGGCGCATGAATTCGGCATGACAGGCACCTTTATGCCCAAACCGCTCGCAGATGACAACGGGAACGGCATGCACATGCACGTCACGTTGGATAAAGGTGGCACCAACATCTTTAGTGGTGACATGTATGGTGGTCTGTCGCAAGAAGCCCTGTACTTCATTGGTGGGATCATCAAGCACGGTCGTGCGCTGAATGCGTTCACCAACAGCACAACCAACAGCTACCGCCGTTTGGTTCCTGGCTTTGAAGCGCCAACGATCTTGACGTACTCTGCTAACAACCGCTCCGCAGCCATTCGGTTGCCTTGGGTGCACCATGCCAAAGGACGTCGGATTGAAATCCGCTTCCCTGACCCCGCATGCAACCCGTACCTGGCTAACGCCGCGGTGCTGATGGCCGGTATTGATGGGATTGAGAATCAGATTGATCCAGGCGAGCCTGGCGATGCTGACTTGTACGCCATCTCCATGGCCGAAGCTCGCCGGATGCCCAGCGTGTGTGGTGACTTAAACGAGGCCGTTGAAGCCATCGAGAAAGATCACGAGTTCATCACGGGTAAAGGTGTGATGAGTGAAGCAGCGCTCAAGTCCTACATCGAGATCCTTGAGTCTGACTTGATCATCGAACGCCGGACAGTCCATCCGATCGAGTTTGCCATGTACTACAGCGTCTAAGACGCCGTAGTACGTTCAAGCAAACTAGCGGGACTTCTTACCGCTCCGCTTTCCGCTAAACACGGGGAGCGGTAGTCCCGCGGCACGCCACTCAAATGCTCCACCCTGAATGGGGTGGACATTGGCCCAGCCAGCTCGTTCGAGCAGAGTGGCAGACGCGCGAGACTGGCGACCCGTCTCGCAGAACAGCAAGATGTCTTGCTTGTCCTTTGTGGCTTCATACTTGCGCAAGCTCTCGGTCAGCTTCGATGGCAACGCATGCGTTGCGCCGGCGATGGTGCCTGCGTCAAAGTGCACCTGCGGCCGCAGGTCGATCACAGCCGCTCCGGCATTTATGCGCACCACCGCTTCGGTAGCCGTCACTTTCGGGCCGCGGCGCCGCATTTCGGACCATATGACCCATCCAATCAACAGGACAAACGCCCCGACCAAAATAAGGTTTTCTTCAGCAAAGGCGACGAAGGCGTCCACGAGTTAGCGTATCAGGGGCTGGCGGATTCTATGATGAACGACGGATCGACCTATGAGTTAAGGCGCGATACACCACGTGACAACGATAAACACCATTTCAGTGCCATAAAACAAACTCAATGTTGTCGAGAACGCCACACGAATTGTCCAACAATCTGGGTATGTGTCCCCAATTCGAATATCCATCTTGAAATCGGTGGTTGACCGCGTGCGGATATCCTCGTAAATCAAGCGAAAGACACGTTGTTGCCGCAAAAAATAGGCATCGAGCGCCCAAAACCCTGCCACGGGAATCAGGAACACGAGCAGGAGGTCCATCTGCTCTTTTTGACCGCTCAACACAAGAAAGATACCCGCGATGAGCGCCGCGAGGCTCTGCGTTTTAGTCGTAAAGGAATTGCCGGACAGCCGATCAACAATCCTTTGAATCATCTCAAGATGTCGCACGACCTTCTCAGCGCCGCTCATATCAGATCTCTTGGACGAGATTAAAACGGTCATGCATAAGGCGCAGTTGCGATGCGACGTTCAGCCAATACGCAGGCGTCTCAAGAAAGTCTTCCCACGTCACAGACGTGATGAAGGATCGGTCATGGAGAGACTGGATCGGCGCCACTTTCGGCGGGTTACGTTCAAGAGCCGGCTTCAGGTTCTCCATGTTCCTGCTCAAGATTCGAAAAAGCCGTTCGCGCTTCACGTGTGGACCGTCGTAACGTCCTTGACCGTTATCAGCGTCCATGTAGTAGCCATATGACCCCTGACGATCGGGTAGCGCGACGGCAAGCATCCCATGGTTATCCCGCAATGCGTGCGCAATTTCCCACGGAATCCATTGCTGGTCCTCTGCTCTCGCTGCATCCCGCATGTTGGGTGACATCAACACCACAGTGATGGTGCTTAGGTGTATCTCGCGCTGCAAGTAATCGCGGATCTCATCGCGCGGGCGCCCGCCAAGATCCCGCACAGCTTCCCCTGTGTATGTCACGTCGCCAACCGCATGCTCGGCCAAGTAGTTCACGTAATCACGTGCCAGCGGATCATGCTGCGCTCGATAGCGCTCTCCGAGATCTTGAACGTCGCAGTCCCCGTATTTGTACGACACAAAGACTTTCTTTTTCACACTGCCGCTATTTGTCATTCCAAGGTGCGATGATCCACGAAATGCTCAGTGGCGTTTGGCGTGTGTTTTTCGCCTCCGCCAGAGCGATACAACGCAACCACCACAATCATCGCCATTGTATTGGCGGCAGACGACACCGAGCGTGACGCGATGACGTGTGTCGTCGCTACCCGGCCACCGGATCATACGGGCGCACATCGCTGGATGTATCGACTTCAAAACGATCGTGAAGCGCTTTGGCTAACACGTCGCAGCCGGCGCCAGTCAGGCCCGACAAGGTGTACACAGCAGCGTGACCCAGTGCGTCTCGCAATTCTTCGGCTTGCGCCTCACAATCGCCTTCGGTGATATCGGTCTTGGAGCCAATCAGCCAGATTTCACGCTCTGAGTTGTCACGCTCGCTTTTGGTCCATTCGAGCAGGGTTGCCTTCCCCATCGTGAGAGCTTCTTCCACTCCATCCGACAAGTCAATCAGGTGCAATAGCAACGTGGTGCGCGATAAATGCCGTAACGCCACGAGGCCGTCACCAGCCCCTTCGGCCGCATGCTCCACCAGCCCCGGCACATCAGCGATCGTGATGGTGGTGTCATACCCATCCTTTTCGCTGACGCCCAAGATGGGCTCCGTGGTGGTAAATGGGTAGGCCGCCACGCGCGGGGTCGCGTGCGATAGTCGCCTCAAGAGCTGAGACTTACCCGCATTGGGTTGCCCCAGCAGACCAACATCCGCAATCAGCTGCAATTCGAAACGCAGCAGATTTTCATCACCAGGATCACCGGGCGTCGCTTCATGAGGTGCGCGGTTGGTGCTGGTACGGTAGCTGCGATTACCGCGCCCTCCGCGCCCACCTTGCGCCAACACCGCATGCTTACCTACGACATCCAAGTCGCACAGCAAGACGCCACTTTCAACATCCGTGACTCTTGTGCCCACTGGCACATCAATCGTGACATCCTCGCCGCGGCCACCGGTGCGCTGATCGCCTTCACCAGGAGAACCGCCTTTGGCCGCAATCTTGCGCAATCCCGCGAGATGACCGAGGGTGGCGAGACTGGAGACCGCGCGGATCAGTACTTGGCCGCCATCGCCGCCGTTGCCACCGTCAGGTCCGCCTTTGGGTAACCGGTAGGCCCGGTGAAAGCTGATGCAGCCGTAGCCGCCTTTGCCGCCTGCAACGGTCAACTCCAGTTCGTCAACAAACATGGATATCGCCAGCCGTCACAAGGCTATGACAAAGCAGTGAATGTGGATCCATCGGGATCACGAGGCAAGGACAGCGGGCACTCGCGCCATGCAAGGCCAGCGCCAGTGCGCCTTCAGCCAGCAGCGACGATCGAAACCGTAGTGCGTTTGATGCGGCCGCCCGTTGAGAACTTGACATGGCCAGTCACCGTGGCAAACAAGGTGTCATCACCACCGCGACCAACGCCCATACCGGGATGATATTTCGTGCCGCGCTGGCGAACAATGATGCTGCCAGCGGTGACCGATTGACCGCCAAACGCTTTGATACCTAGGCGCTTAGATTGAGAGTCGCGTCCGTTTCGAGTACTTCCGCCAGATTTCTTGTGAGCCATGAGTTACTCCGCAGCCGCTGCATTGATGCGATCAATCCGCACCCGTGTCATGTTTTGACGGTGACCCATCCGGCGACGTGAGTTCTTACGGCGACGCAACTTAAAGATGCGAATCTTGGGACCACGCCTCTGACCGAGAGAAGTACCTGTGACAGACACACCATCCACCAACGGAGCGCCAAACGTCACGTCGTCATCGCCATACAAGGCGAGGACATCCGAGAACTCAACCTCGTTGCCTTCTTCAAGGGTCAGGTCGTCAATATCGATAAACGACCCTGCCTGCACCGTGAATTGCCGTCCACTATGCTTCAAAACTGCGCGCACGCCAACACTCCTACAGACCGGGGACAGAATTATAGGGCTCGGTACCCTACCGGGCGATCTGTCTCTTGATTCGCGAGGAACTTGCGGCGCTGTTCGGCGAGGTACGCTTTCGCTTTGGGATCAAACACGCGCAACCGTTTTTCATTAATCAACATCGTTTGCAGCGAAAGCCAGTCATCCCACGCTTGCTGCGAAATCGACGCAAAAATGTCATCCCCTTCTTCCCCGGGGAACGGAGGCGCCCCTAGGCCTGGCAAGTCTTTGCCGTATTTACGGCACATCACTATCCGCGTTGTTTCCTCAGTCATGGTTGTCCTTCTGCGCTTCGCGAGGAATTGTGGCGCGTGCGTGCGCCAGAGCGCGAAGCCAGCGCTTCAGCGCGACCGGAAGCGCCACATCCTGCGCAGAGAGCGGCGCCCAACGCCCCGCATCGGTCCTCGCCTTTAGCAATGCTCCGCGTTCAGCGGGGGTATCGGCCACCACAAGCACATGCGGCGACAGCATGACGCGACGATGCGTGAGTTCAATGCGCAGCGTGGGATGCGGCAATGCGCCACGCAAACACCCCTCCTCGCCAGCCCACAAGCCGCGCCACGGTGATTGCGTGCGGCGCACCAGCAACACGTGCTCACCCGAGACACAAAACGTCATGTCCAGCAACAGCACTGGCTTCGCTGGTTTGGACTTCACGGGAGCCGCATCGAACACTTGCGTGTCATGCGCATGGCACACATCACGGCACGGGCATGCACCGCACTCAGGATGCGCGCTCATACAGACGGTGGCGCCCAAATCCATCATCCCCTGATTGAATGCCTGCGGCGTTGCAGTCGGAATGGACTGCACAGCAACGTCCCAAAGCGCAGGATCGCGGTGTACATCAAATACGCGGCGATACACGCGCTTGGCATTGGCATCCAAAATCGCCAGCGGCTGTCCAAACCCGAAACACGCGATCGCATGTGCCGTGGATGGCCCAATCCCCGGCATCGATTGCAGCACCTGAGCGTCGCTGGGAACCTGCCCGCCGTACTCCTCCGTCAACCGTTTCGCAGCCGCATGAAGATTGGCGGCACGGCGGTAATAACCCATGCCGTCCCAGGCATGCATCACCTCATCGTGAGAGGCGCACGCTAGCTCTTCGGGAGCCGGAAAGCGCGCCATGAACACATCAAACGTGCGCATCACGCGGGTGACGGTGGTTTGTTGCAGCATCACCTCACTCACCCACACCCGCCACGGGGACGGGTCACGTTGCCACGGCAAGTCGTGTCTGCCATGCCGTTGTTGCCAGCGGGACACAAGCTGTCCGAACTGCTGGCATGAGTGGCTTGAGCGTTTAGGGCTTTCGGCTGTCGATTCGGCCATGGGTCACCGCGAGCTGCGCCGCCACTGCCAAGGCGGGATCACGATCAGCAACCGCCAGTAAGTCCTGCGCGATTTCAGACCACGTGCGATCGCCCGTCATCGGCCGTCCGTTGCGCAGCAACGGCAGCAGCGTGCCTGAGATTTTGGGTGTCGATGACAGCGGAAGTGGCAACAGCAAATCCGGGAAGATTCCATTGCCTTGGATGTGACTTCCAGACGGCGTCAGTGCAAACCCGGTGGTCAAAACCAGCGACGTTCCTGAACGCAGCGGCACCACGTCTTGCACAAGGCCGTGGCCATACGTGATGGCGCCCACCAGTTTGGCGCGCCCGCGGTCTTGCAGCGCGGCAGCAAACGTTTCAGCGGCGCCATGCGTCGTGTCATCCACCAACACGGAAATCGAGACGCCCGGCAACAACTCACCCGGCAACGCAAACCGCTTTTTTAGGCCGTTGGTCGCGTCGGGGGTTTCAATCAACCCGATCAGGCCACCGTCAATCAATTGATCGGCGACATCAAGCGCGGCATCCACAGAACCGCCCCGTCCACCACGCACATCAATCACGAGCGCACGCAATGAACCTTGGGCCAGTTGCGCGCTCAGCGTCAATAGTTCTTGCTTGATGTTGGGGACATTACGCTTATGAAACGAGTGAAGCGTCAGGTGCGCAAGGCCGTCTGACAACGATTCGCGCACGATCTGCGGAAACGGCGTGCCGCGCGGCGTAATGTCCACGCGTCCATGCTCGCGATGGCGCCGGACTTCCAAGGACACGGTGCCGGTCGCCGACGCCAAAAGCGCAGCCACGCCGGGCAATCCAATGTCATTCACCGGGATGTCGTTGATGGACACCACGATGTCCCCTCGGTTCAGCCCGGCTTGGGCGGCCGATCCGTTGACATCCACGCGCGTCACGATGAGGTCCCGGTCCACCGCATCAAGCACGAATCCCAGCCCAGCATCTGCGTTGGGAGCCGACGTGATGGCGGCAATGGAGGCGTTGTCCAAAATGTCGGAGTGGGGATCCAAACTCCGCACTAACCCGCGAATGGCATGCTGAAACAGCACCTCATCATTCGGTTGCGCAACATGACGATCCGCCACTTCTTCCATCACTTGCGACATCGTGTCCACTAAATGCCAGGGAATTGGGAGTGCGTTGTCGTGTGGCAAAGCGGCTTCGCACACCGCCAGCGCTGGTGCGTCTTCTTGCGCCCAAGCCGCCGGCACAAGCGCACAGAGCAGCGCGGCTGACCAGCGTCCGATCATGCGCTCACAATCAGCGAGCGGCCCGTCATGAGCTCCGGCTGATCCAATCCCAAGAACTCAAGCACTGTCGGCGCTACGTCAGCTAATGTGCCCTGATCGCGCAGCGTGATATCAGGGTCAGATACCAGAAACGGTACCAAATTGGTCGTGTGAGACGTCAGCGTCTCGCCCTCAGGGCTGCGCATTTCTTCGACGTTCCCGTGATCGGCGGTGATCGCCATCACAGCGCCCAACGTTTCCGCGGCCTTGGCAATGTGCGAGAGCCCCCGATCCACGGCTTCACACGCTTTGACGGCAGCCGCCACCACGCCCGTGTGCCCGACCATGTCGCCGTTGGCAAAGTTGCAGATGATCAGTGCCGGCGGCTCGGCTTCCAGCAATGCAGCGGCCACGGCTTCTGCCACTCCCGCAGCATTCATTTCAGGCGCCTTGTCGTAGGTGGTCACGCGCGGTGACGGCACCAGCCGCCTGCGCTCGCGCTCAAACATCAACTCGCGCCCACCACTAAACAGGTAGGTGACGTGGGCGTATTTCTCGGTTTCGGCGATGCGCCACTGAGACAACCCCGCCACTGACACCACTTCGCCGAGCGTCTTCTCCAACATCGGTGTTTCAAGCAACGGCGGAATCAGCTGCTCGTCTGAGTATTTCGTCATCGTGGCGACGCTCTGGAGCTTGGGCTGCGCCAAATCCTGCACGCCGCTTTCCTCATGCCCTTCAAAGCACGCCGTCAGCTGACGCATGCGATCTGGCCGGAAGTTAAACAGCACCGCGCTGTCTCCTTCCGCCATTGGCACGTGTCCAGCGCAACATCGCGGCGTCACGAACTCATCCGTCTCGCCTTCAGCATACGCGTCATGAAGGACATCAATGGCCGAAGCGGGCCGGCCGTTGTCACGAGAGCGCGTCAGAAGTTTCCAGTAGCTTTGCGTGCGGTCCCATCGCTTGTCGCGATCCATCCCGAAATACCGCCCCGCCATCGAGGCGATCGGCGCATATCCCAGCTCGGACAAGCACTCTTCGACCGCCACTAGGCTGTCGCGCGCCGAGGCTGGTAAGACATCACGTCCATCCAAGATGGCGTGCACCCGTACATCGCGCACGCCGCGTTTGTGAGCGGATTGAATGAGTGCAATCAAGTGCGACACATGACTGTGCACGCCGCCTGGCGACACCATGCCGACCAGATGGAGCCGGCCGTTGACTTGTCGCGTCAGCTCCTTCCAGATGGGCCAGTCGTTCACTTCGCCCGCTCTGACCGCGTCATCGATGCGGCTCAGGCTGGGGCGCGGAATCCGGCCCGATCCAAGCACCATGTGCCCAACCTCGGAATTACCGAACTGACCTTGAGGGAGGCCGACAGCGGGGCCGTGCGTGGCGAGCGCCGACTCCGGAGCGGCGGCGGTCAGGCTGTCAAGAAAAGGCGTGTGCGCCTGTGAGATGGCATTGGTCGCGCTGGGAGGAGCTATCCCCCAGCCGTCCAAGATGCATAAAACGACTGGTCGCTTCACGGCCAGTCCTCAGTTACTGCGGGAGAGCCCGGATGCCTGCATTCAGGCGAGACTTCAAGCGTGCAGCCGCGTTTTTGTGAATCACCCTCTTGCCGGCCATGGTGTCAATGACTTTCATGGCGTTCTTAAAGGCAACGGTCGCGTTGTCGCGATTGCCATCAGCCACGGCAGCATGCACGTGTTTGACGGCGGTACGCACTTGCGAGCGCTGTGACGAACGAAGTACATTGCGTCGGCGTTGTTGCCGGACCGTTTTACGGACCGAAGCTGTATGTGGCACGAATAACTCTCTCGAAACGAACAAACCGTGCACCAAAACAGCACGGGGACACATTTTACGCCTCGCGCTTCGCCTCTGTTATGAGTCGGTGCTGACGCGCGCTCCACCAAAGGGTCGCTGCCCCCACCGCCACCATCGCGACGCACAGCAATTGCCCGCGCGTCAAGCCGAGGAATTGATAGCCAATATGGGCATCGGGCGCCCGGAAAAATTCGACGATAAAGCGAAGCACGCCATATCCCAGCACAAACGTGCCAGAAGCGAGGCCGTACGGCGCACTCTGGCCACCCCGGCGAAACCACCGCACCACAAGAAACATGATCAAGGCCAACACCACGCCTTCGGCAAACGCTTCGTAGAGCTGGGAGGGATGACGCGTTAACCCCACGGAGTCGCGCGCAAACACTTGGGCCCACGGCACGTCCGTGGGGCGTCCCCACAACTCGCCGTTGAGGTAGTTCCCAAGACGCACGCTCAGGATGTAGATCGGCATAAACGGGCTGGCAATGTCGGTGTAGCGCAAAAACGATGCGTGATACGCCCGGCCAAACAGCGCAAATCCCACCAGCACGCCGATCAGCCCACCATGAAATGACAGTCCTTGCAAGCCAATGAACACCCACTCGCCATCGATCTCTTGAAAGACGCGTACCAGTCCGAGCGGATCGCTCATCAGGGACTCAAACTGGTAAAACAACATGTAACCGAGCCGGCCGCCCACAATGGCGCCCATCAAGCCATAGACAAACACGAGGTTGGAGACCTGCTCCTCCGGCAACCACGCCACCGGCCGGCGGCGCACTTCTTGGGCGATCAGATAGCGCACCGCGATGGCGCCAAACAGCCACATCAGCGAATACCAGTAAATGCGCACTGGCCCCAGTTCAAGCGCGACAGGATCAATCACGTGAGCGCCCACTCCACAACCGATGACAGCAGCATCCAACCGCCGCACAACACAAAAGCGCTCGCCAACACGCGCTGCATGATCGAGTCAGACACGCGCACGGCCCACCGCGCACACAAGGTGGCGGCAATCACCGATGACAGCGCCACCCCGATCGCAGCCGGCCAGTAAACGAACCCCGTCGACATTGGCAGCAACTGCTCAGAGGCGCCACTGCTCACCAGAAGCGACGTCGTCCCCATCACCGCCACGACCAAAGTGGTGCACGCTGCGGTGCCGACGCACAGTTTCGGGCTGTGCCCGCGCATCCGCATGATCGGCGACACCAAGATGCCCCCGCCGATCCCCATGGAGGCGGCGCCCATGCCGCCGACCAAGGTCATGCCAGCGGCCACCGGTTTGGAGATCGAACGATACTCCTTCATCGGTGCGTAACTCTCCTTCAAGATCTTCAGACCTTGATAGACGAGCATGCTCCCAAACGCCACACGCAACAACAAACCTGGCAAAAACACCACCAAGCTTCCTCCGACGATGGCGCCGATCGCGACGGTCGGCGCCGCATACAGCAGGTCTTCGTAGGCGACTGAGCGTGCGCGCACAAACTGAAACACAGACGCAGACGCCGTGGCCACAATCGTCGCCAGCGAAGTGCCGATGGCCATGCGGGTCGCGAGTTCGGGCTCCACGCCGCTAATCTCCAGAGAGAGCAAGACAGCTGGCACGACGACGATACCGCCGCCGACACCAAACGCGCCGGCAATCATGCCAGCCGGAATCCCGATGGCGGCATACAACAGCAACGTGGTGATGAGATCGTATTCCATATCCGCCTCATCGCTGTTGTGTGACAATTGTCCGCACTCAGACTGCGGGACGCGATGTGCCTCATTGCGTTTAAGCACGACCGCACCCACGGTGCGTTTCGAATTCTCGCGAATCGCGAGGAGTTTCATGCGCGCCCCACGCGCGGCGCTCACTTGTGGACCAGCGGTGATGTCACCATCTTGTCGGGGCGTGATCTCAAGGCAGGCGGCACGTGGCTCGGCGTGACCGGATGTGGGCGCTGGGCAGCGCTAACCAATGGACGCGCGGCGCCCGCGACGAATGGCGCGAGCCGAGGCGGGCTGATCCCCAGTTTCCTCTCGTCGGGGTTAACGCCAGGTGACTGGGTGTCTGGAAACACCGGCCTGCTTCAGTCCGTGACGTGGTGTCAATTGCTACTCAGTGACGGCATCGATGTGTGGTACTGGTCGAATGTTCCCATGCGGCGCGATAGCCGCGTCCTTCATGAGGGCAGCTACGTGCTGGGCAACGACGGGCTTGATGCGCCGTGCGCGCGCACGCCGGGCATTCAGGAAGCACTGGCAGACACAACCACCAGCGACGAAGCGCTCGACAGTCTGGCGTGTGATCCCTGTTTCGTGACACACGACACGTATGGCACCCGGTGCTCCACCGTGGTCACGGTGGAGCCGACATCCGTGCATTTCGTGGAGCGGTCATATGTCGCGATGGGGCAGCGCAGCGGACACGCTGAATATGTCAGCGCGAACGGGGCGTGGTCGCCTCGACCTCTTTCACGAATGTCCGCTGAAGTGCCACCAGACCCTTTCTCACGAAATCGCGCTTAAAGTCCACGATCTGGTGCACGGGATACCAGTAATTCACCCACGTGGCGGACTGAAACTCAGGCGTGTCGTGTTCGTCAAACGAGAGCGGCAGATTCCGAGAGGCCGCGCGCAATAAAAACCAGCGCATCGATTGACCCGCAATGGGTTGGCGGCGACCCGCGCCCCCTTGGCGATGTTGCGCCGGGAGGTCATACACAATCGGCTGCGGAGAGGAGCCAATGAGTGTGACGTGATCTTGGGTCAGCCCAATCTCCTCGTACATCTCTCGCCACATAGCGGTGACATCATCTTCACCCGCGTCGATTCCCCCTTGGGGAAACTGCTCCCATCCATTCGTTGACTTACACCAAAGCACGCTGGCTGAGGGAGGATGACACACGACAATAGCCACCCCGGATCGGTATGGTAGCTTATTTCGTTTTGGCGACTTCTTTGACGAGCGCACCGGCTGAACAGGTCTGGGCGGTGTTTGATGTGGACTATACGTTGATTCGCCGCGATAGCGCGGAGGAGCTGCATGAGACGCTGCATGCCCTGGGACTGGAAACAGATGCGGAATTAGCGGTGGTCCACCAACTGGAAGACGACTACGGACGCGGCACCATTGACGCGCATGCTTCAGCCACCCATATGGCCAACATCATGGGCCGGATTGACCCCACGCAGCGAGACGCGCTGATCGACACGTTTGTCGAGGATGTCATGTGGCCTGCGCTTTGCCCGCGCGCGCATGCCCAGCTCCTTTGGCATCGCGATCAGGGGCACACGCTGGCGTTTGCAAGCGCGACCACTGCATGGGTGATTGAACCGTTTGCGAAGCGGCTGGGAGTCCCGCATGTCGTGAGCGGCAACCGCCAAGGCGATCCCTCACTGGGGGTGTTCAAAGCGCACCAGATGGTGGAGATGGCGACGCGCTGTGAGGTGTCGCTCCCAGAGGGCTACGCCTACTCTGATTCCCGCAATGACATTGCGTTCCTCAGCCTGTTCGGGCATCCATGCGCGGTCAATCCTGATGCGACGCTGCGCGCGCACGCTCTTCAGCAGGGATGGGCGATTGAAGACTGGTGGGACCGCCAACCACTTCCGAAGGTCCTGCCGTCTCAGTGACATCTTCCGCCTCAAACGAGCGCGGGAGATCCTTCTTCACTTCAACGCCCATGCGTTTGAGCTTTTCGGCTTCTCGCATGGCGTTACCACGGCCTGTGGTGAGCTGTTTGCGCGCGGTTTCAATCTGAGACAGCGCCTGACGGATGCTGTTTTCAGTCTTATCCATGGATTCGGTAAACGTGCGGATCTTGTCAAACAACTTGCCGCCCACAGAGGCGATTTCTTGCGCGTTTTGCTCGCGCAAATGCTCTCCCCACACATGATTGACGATGCCCAGCATGGGCAACAGCGCGGTGGGGCCAATGGGCCAGACGCGTTGCTTACGAGCGAGGGTCAAAAGCTCATCGTGACGATCCGCCTGAAGCGCTTCACTGAGTGCTGACTCCATGGGTACAAACATCAGCGTCCACGGCGCGGCACTGTGCTTCTGCCGTTGAAGCCCGCCGGGGTAGTCGCGGCGGCTTAACTCCATGATCTCTTTCTTAAGCGCCTGTACGTGCTGGGTGAGCGCGGTTCGCGCCGCGGCTTCATCCCCGGCTTCTTGGGCTTGGGCGTAGGCATCCCACGCCGTGAGGTTGACTTTGCAATCGATCGCAATTGCGCGGTGTCCCGGGAGATGGATAACCACATCCACGCGGCCGCGGCTCTCGTCGTCGCCGGTCACCGCATGTTGGGTGACGTAATCCGTGCCGCTTCGCAATCCCGCCGCTTCGAGGAGGCGTTCGAGCGTCATTTCGCCCCAATCACCGCGCTTTTTAAAGTCACCGCGTAGCGCGAGCGTGAGGCTGCGTGCGTCGGTTTGCATGGCGTGGGTTTGATCTGCCAACTGACGCACGCGCTCATCAAACCGCGCAAACGTTTCCACGTACGACATCTCGCGCCGATCCTTGGTGGCGGCGCGTGAACCCACCCACCAGCCAACGGCAAATGACGCGCCCATGGCGGCGGCCGCAGCCACGATTGTCAGAGGGTCCATGAAACCAAGGGTGCGTGGGCGAGACAATGATACAGGTCCCCCACATGCATAGAGACCGTGGATATTGCCACCCCAAACGGCGCCAAAGCCGCGTTTCATGAAGCCCAGTCTGCTGGCGTCTCGCTGGACTTAACACGCGGCCGGCCGCATAGCGATGTGCTCGATCTGAGCAATCAGATGGTGGATGCCTACGCCGCTATCCAAGGCACCACGATTGATGGCATCGACATCCGTAACTACGGCCATCCACGCGGACTACCTTCGGCGCGCCGCATCGGCGCAGAGATTCTGGGAACGACCGAAGAATCGGTGCTGTGCAACGGGGACAGCAGCCTACACCTCATGCATTTAGCGCTGTTGCGCGGCGTGCACCTGGGGTACGGGGGTCAGTCGCCGTGGCGCGATCTCCCCGATGTAGCGGCGATCGTGCCGGCACCCGGATACGACCGCCACTTTGACATGCTGTCGATGCTGGGGATTCGCATGATTCCCGTGCGGTTCACCGATGACGGACCCGATGTGTCTCACGTTGCCGACATCTTGAAGAACAATCCCAGCGTGCGCGTGTTTGTCAGCGTGCCGCGGCACAGTAACCCCACCGGGCAGTGCTACACCCCGCAAGTGTGCACAGAACTGGCGGCGTTGTTTGCAGGCGCCGCTCCCGACTTGCGGGTGATCTGGGACAACGCGTATGCGTTGCATGACTTTGTGGATACCCCACCGACGCCGCCAATGCTGGAGATCGCTGCCGATGCCGGATGCGAGGACAAGATCCTGATGTTCGGTTCGACGTCAAAGTTGACGCTCGCGGGATCAGGACTGGCGTTCATGGCCGGCTCGCCCCTCTCGCTCGCCGATATGACGCACATGTTGGTCACCACGACCACCGGCGGCAGCAAGCTCTCTCAGGCCGCGCACGTGGAGTATTGCCGGCGCGAGAATGGCATTGCCCAGATCGCCAAGTCGCGATCTGCGTGGCTCGCTGCCCGTTTTCGCGCGTTAGAAGTTGAGATCGCACCGCTCAAAGAGGCTGGGATGGCCACCTGGCATTCACCGCGCGGCGGCTATTTCCTGTGGCTCACACCGACCCAAGCCTGTGCGCACCGCGTGCACGCGCTGGCCCAAAAAGCCGGCCTTGCGCTCACGCCGGTGTCTGCGCCGTATCCGGATCGCAAACCACTGCGGGAGCTGGGACCGATTGGACTACGGATCGCGCCAACGGCGGCCAGTGATGAGGAACTGCGGGTCTCTGCGTCCGTGCTGCGCGCCAGCGTCGCCGTCGCGCACTTTGAAGCCAAAGACGCTAGTTGATCATCTCTTGACGTAACTCGAACTTCGCCACGCCCAGTCGCTGGAAGAAACGATCCAGCATGGGGTGGTGAATCGGGCTTTCGCTGTCGTCGAGTTCGATGTTCTGCTCGCTGACGTACACGTTGTAGTAGCTACTGTCCGTCTCGCCAACCACCGTGTAAAACGGCTGGTCTTTCCGCGGGCGGAAATGCTCAGGAATCGAGTTGTACCACTCTTCGGTGTTGTCGAAGTCAGGATCCACATCGACGATGACGCCGCGGATCTGCAGATGGCGGTGCATCACCACGTCACCGAGGCCAAATTTGGTGGATCGGGCGATCACGCCGCTCGGTAGTGTGGCCCCTTCCGCAAACGCTTGGGGAAACACAAATCGCGCTGATATGGGCGACACCGTTTTGTTGACCTTCACAACCTCCCTCTCATGAGCGGGCAGACCGTATACCAAATTGTATGAATCGAGCCGACGAAAACCTTAGAGACTTGACCACACGCCACTCCATGTGATAATTTCAGCGGTTAAGACCCGCGCATGGCGTGGGTAGTTCAATCTTATTTTCGGAGGAATCCCGTGAAGATCAAATACGTCGAAGAGAACCCCAAGGAGATCGTTCACCACGATGACCTTGAGTCGAAGCTCAGTGCTGACGATGTCACGGATATCGCCCAGATCTTCAAAACTCCGCTGACTGGCAGCTATAACTGGGATTACCATCTGGCTGACGACCGCATTACGAGGCTGTATGAGCTCGGCAAAAAGCTGAACTGGAACGCATCGGTGGATGTGGACTGGTCACTACCGGCCATGAAGCGCGATGAACACCCCGCCCGCCGTAACACCAACACGTTTCAGAATTGGCCAGAGTTTCAAGCCCTGTCCGAAGAGCAGAAAGTGGCGTGGGCATGGGACGATCTGTCTTGGGCGCTGAGCCAATTCACGCACGGCGAGCAAGGTGCCCTATTGGTGGCCTCCCAGCTCGTGTCCTGTGCACCGACGTACAACGCCAAGCTCTACGCGGCAT
Source organism: Gammaproteobacteria bacterium (assembly GCA_965209235.1). Lineage (GTDB taxonomy): Bacteria > Pseudomonadota > Gammaproteobacteria. The sequence continues at coordinate 625,659 of OZ242382.1, forward strand.
CACAAACGTTTGATGAAGCGCGTCACGTGGAAGTGTTTAACCGCTACCTGCAAGAGCGCGTTGGGTTTACCCATCCGGTCTCCTCATGGCTGAAAGCGTTGCTGGACAAAGTCTTGACGGACGAACGCTGGGATCTCAAATTCATCGGCATGCAGATCATCATTGAAGGTCTGGCGCTAGCGGCGTTCAACACGATGAAAACATCGACGTTGGACCCGCTGCTCGCTCAGATCGTGCACTACGTCATCCGTGACGAAGCGCGCCATGTGACGTTTGGGGTCAACTACTTGGAAGAGTTTGTGGCCACGCTGACGGACGAAGAGCGTGAAGAGCGCGCTGAGTTTGCGTTTGAAGCCTGCGTGATCATGCGTGAGCGTCTGATCAACACCGAGACGCCAGTGCGCTTCTTGGGATGCACCCATGAAGAAGCTCGGATGAAGATTCTGGATGACGGCGCCAATGCCCACTTCAGAAACCTTCTGTTCTCGCGTGTGGTTCCGAACCTCAAGCGGATCGGCTTGTTGACGGACAAAGTGCGCGGCAAGTTCAACGAACTGGGATTGCTGGACTACGAACAGCAGCCATCGGATTGGGAAATCGACTGGGTACACCTTGAAAAGAACCTTGAGTCGGTGGAAGAAATCCAAGAAGAAGTGGTTGAGACGCGCAAAGTCGTCGATGCCTTCATCGACCAGGTGCACTCACACCACCACGGCACGTAACCCCTGCGTAGCCCCCAACCCGAGGAGTCCGCGAATACTTGCGGGCTCCTCGGGTTTCGCATGTCCATCGGAGTGTAGCTCAGCCTGGTAGAGCACTGTCTTCGGGAGGCAGGGGCCGCTGGTTCAAATCCAGTCACTCCGACCATGCACTACCCTGCTCACAATGGTGCAGACACGTATAGACAATGGTAGCTGAAAGAGCCTACTCAAACCTTCGCCGCGCTTCCCGCCGATCGGTATAGTAAACGATCGTCGCAACGAATACGCTGGTGTTGGACGCCCCCCTTATAGATGTCGCCGACGCAAGACACCCATTCGCGGAACTTGCGACCGAAGATGCGGCAAGAGCTTACCTAGAGTGCCTGCGCTGGCAGGACGGCATAGTGTGTCCCCACTGCGTAGAGAGCGATAAAGCCACATCTCTCAATGGTCGTATAGGTTACTTTAAATGTCGCGCATGTAAACGAGTTTTTACGGTTCGCGCAGGCACCATCTTATTCAAATCAAATGTCAGTTTGCGAAAGTGGTTACGTGCTATTTACTTATTTCAGCGCAACCACTGCCAACTCACGGAAGAAAGTCTCGCAACTGAGGTCGGAATTGCAAAACAGTCCGCACGAAACTTACTCCACCGTCTTCAGATGTCTTCAGCAGCGCACAACGACATCTCTAATGATCCGGAGAATCTTGACCCGACCCTCACAAACAAACAGCCGAGCACATTCGATGTTGACACTGATGAGACCGAGTTCCGTACCTTTTGCCGTATGCTACTACCTTCCACTCCCAGCAGTAACGTGACCCCTGTAACCAAGATGGCCAAGCACAAAGCAAGCGGTGCTCAGCCAGCAACAACTCACTCAACGCTCGTCAAAGCATCACCCATCTGTACGGACGCTAACCCTACTAAAAGCGCACTAAGTTCCAGTCAAATCGATAACGTTCATGTCGAAATCCTGAGATCAACCACTCAAACTGCTGCAGAAAACACCGATAACTGCCAACCGCAAGAGTCTCGTCAATCAATTTCAGACGCTTACAGCGAAATTAAGTTGATGAATAGGGTTCACAACGTGGATTTCCTGCAATCAGAAGTCCTTCTTGCTGATAGGAAATTCGACATCATCATTGCTGATCCACCATATAACATCGGAAAAGATTTCGGAGTAACTAAAGATGAAATGCCTCTAGATGAGTATGTTTCTTGGTCAATTAGCTGGATACAGAGCTGTTTAAAGAGATTGAATCCAAATGGGGTAATGTATGTGTACGGATTTCCTGAGATTATCGCACACATAGCCGTCAACTTTCCCATCAATAAACAGAGATGGTTAGCTTGGCACTACACCAACAAGAATGTTCCAGGCTTGCGATTCTGGCAACGGAGCCACGAAACAATACTCTGCATGTGGACTGGAACGAAGCCCAAATTAGATGTTGACGCTATACGTGAAAGCTACACGGCAGCATACAGGAATTGCATAGGAAAGCCCAGGAAGCCAACGAAAGGTAGATATAGCAACGGAGCCACTGAGACCATATACAACGGGCATGATAACGGTGCTCTGCCGCGGGACGTCATTAAGCAACCAGCCTTGTCCGGCGGCGCCGGCCGTAAAGAACGGGTTTTTGTTTGCAAGACTTGTGATGATGCAATTTTTCTTCCTGAGGAACTCAAAGAACACGACGATCACGAAATAGAGAAGCACCCAACTCAGAAACCACTTAATTTGACTAAGAGACTTTTGCTGTCAGTCGGCAGGAACGAACAAACATCAGTGCTTATCCCATTCGCCGGCACGGGTTCTGAATGCGTGGTAAGTCAGCGATTGGGAATGAGCTTCGTAGGATTTGAATTGAGTCCTCGCTATACAAGATTTGCCACCCTTTGGCTTGAGAAAGCAGCTGCGGAGATGTTTGATGTATAACTTGACACCTCGAATGCTACAGAAGCTTCGATCCTCGTTGACTGAGTACCATGGCCTTTTCCGCGGCGGAAGGTGTGACTCTTGGCAGCTTGAGGAACTTATTGTGAATTCAATCATGTCAGACACAAGCGCTCAACATCATGTTTTATGGACGGAAAAAGGACATGATGATAAGGCTGACCTGCGGGTGAGGGTTGGCAAGCGCGAACACGCTCTACAAATTAAATCTGGAAAAATTGTTAACTGTAAAACCGTTGGAGAAGACGTGCTTGAAATATCAGGTCATAGACTTGGACGATTCGAAGAGGATCTTGATGATATATCGAATTATTTGAACGCTAGAAGAGCTGATTATTTGTGCGTGCCATATCGACCTGAAAACAATAAAGATGGAAAATTCCACAAGTATACGGTTGCGTATATACCCTCCAGTGTTTTAGCCGGCGTTAAGCCAGAAGCATGGCGAAAAAAAGGCAAGAGTTCACTCTATCAAATTGGAGAGGAACAAGTTGCATACACACTTCAGCCGAAAATGAGTTGGCAAATCTGGTGGCGCGTACCTACAAAGTTGGTGCAGCTGGGAGAGTGGTGGACGATTTAGATCAGATTGGGAGGCAACTTGAGAGTGACTTCACCACGACTGCGCGCCAGCGAGTTTGTAAGCGGCCTTTGGGCATGTCTGTTCCTGATACCTTGCGGCCAACCAGTCGCGAAAGTGAGTGCTTGAATTATTGTTGACATTTAATTGTTCTTTCGATAGATAAATTCTAAATAAAAAACTGCGCTAAATCAGTTTGTGCTTTTGTGCCTGTATTAGAATGAGTCGAAAATCAGATCCGGTTCGCTTAAACCCAAACATCCGCCCAATTTCTTTAGTCAAGTCCGGCTGGTCCATCTTCCCACTCTGCTCTATGACGAGCGCAGCGCATGCCATGATCTCATGAGGAGAGATGTGCTCGGCCTTCTTCGTAGCAGATGACTCATCCGCCCGATTCCGCACGGGCGGGGCTTGAAACTGCTCATCCGTCCCCCAGAAATCGCCGTGACTGGTCAACTGGCCACCGGCCTTTAGCTCCGCCAGCCCCTCAACCACTGTCCGACGAATCCGCGCACCTGATGACTTGCCGTGGGCTTCGGCGTATCGCCGGGCGACTTCAGTCACATGCACCGGGCCCTCAACTAGAACAACCTCAAAGACCATCTGACACACCTCACCGAGCGGTCGATCGTGAGGTTCAAAAAGATGATCCGCCGCAATATTCGCTCTGGTGTACGGCGGGACACCGATGGCCTCCTTGGTCAGCACCACGTGGTCCGCATCGGAACGATGTCTCTGGCTTTGCTCCGGAAGCACAGGCTCCTCGTTGGCACCGTTCATTGATGGCGCCGCACTGACATCCTCTGCGTCCTTGAGTGCTGTCTTCAGCCTCGCGATCTCTTGACCTCGCCGGTAAAACCAGTCGGTGCTCCATATCCGGTGAAAACGCCATCCCTGTCCTTCCAGCACCGCCTGGCGCAATCGATCGCGCTCTCGGGCCCAAAGAGCGCTGTGATACGTGGCTCCGTCGCACTCAATCGCAAGGATGAAGTGCTCGGAGTTGTGTGGGCTTCTGACGCCAAGATCAATCCGAAACCCCTTCGTCCCGACCTGATGATCAATGCTGTACCCCAGTTTCCGCACTTCGGCCGCCACATCTTCTTCAAACGGGGAATCGGCTCCGCCTTGGGAGACATAGGTTTCGGGGATCACGCCCGTCTTAGCAAACTCCAGGAACCTCTTCAGCACCCCAAGGCCCCTTCGGCTGGTTTCACTCGTCTTGATGTCCGCCGGATCAAACGACGCAAACACCTCGCAGGCAAACCGGGAACGCGTAAACAGCACATTGAGCCGGCGCTCGCCACCTTCACTGTTCACCGGACCAAACCTCATGCTGGCTAAGCGGCCATTGGCTTCATGGGGGCCGTACCCGACGGATATCAAGATGATGTCTCGCTCGTCACCCTGCACGTTCTCAATGTTTTTAACGAACACACCTTCATTCTTCGTGTCGTCCTGCAAGAACTCTTCAAGAGCGGGGTCCTGCCGGCGCTCAAACTCAAGCACCTCTGTCACCATGTCCGCTTGAGACTTGGAAAAGGTGACGATGCCGACCGACATCGAAGGACGATCCCTCGCGATCTCTTGCAATCGCGCCACCATCCGCTCAGCTTCAATACGGTTGGTCCCTGCGCGTCCTTTGCCGGAGGCACGACTGGAGTACACCCCTGGCACCCGCACAAATTTCAGACCATATTGGTCGTCCAAAAGCGTGGGGCTGGGCGGAAGGATCAGGCGGTTGCCATAAAACTCCGCATTTGAGACCGTAATGAGGGACGGGTCACGTGAACGGTAGTGCCATTGGAGCATCCGCTGTCCAAACGCGCGTGCTTCGCACAACGACAACACACTCTCAAATTCCGTAGCTTTCACCGCTTGATATTCGCTACCGTCCTCAGTTTCGTCTTCGTCGCCATCCCTATCTTCTGACAACCGATCGAAAAAACTCGTGGGAGGTAACTGCTGCTGATCGCCTACGACGACGATCTGCTTGACGCGTGCGATGGAACCAATGGCGTCTTCGGGCCTCACCTGACTGGCTTCATCGATGACGAGAAGATCAAACTCCACGTTTCCGGGTTTCAGAAATTGAGCCACGGAAATGGGACTCATCAGAAAGATCGGTTTGATTTTTTGAATCATCTGCGCAGCATGATCCATCATGGACCGAATAGAGCGATGCCTGCGCTTTTTACCAATCTCACTGCGAATCCGTGACATTTGACCGGCAGACCCTTGCGGTACCTGCTCCAGGTGAGTGTTTCGGATCAGGTCCTGAACCTCTGCCACCCGGTCGCTCTCACATTCAATGAACGTTTGCACCAGCTGATGACGGTCAAGAGACCGCAACTCTGCCAGCTGTGGGCGCTTTCTCAACGCATACTCCCAGCGCGCCTCATACACGACTTGCGCCAGCTGGTCAGCCGCCGCGTCTACTTCTATCTTGCCCTGTTCAATCAAGCGCAGCAATTCGTTGACCGAGAACTTCAATAAGCTATCACGCGAATGGAGATACTCCGCCCACTCGCCGTGCCTGTCCGTCAGTGACGGGGCCGTCATACGCTCAAGCCGATCACTCACCTCGGGTAACGCGAGAGAGTCAATCGCATCACCCTTCCATTCTTCAAGTGCCAGCCTCTGCCCCACGCTTGCGATCCCATCAGAGACAGCCTGCAGCTGCTGATCAAATGATGTCCCATCAAAGTCCTGCAAAGACGGATGCTCTAGCAGTTCTTCCAGCGATTGCTGTGAAAACTTCCATATCTGCCAATCCACGACTCCGAGCCAACCCACGACCTCAAAGATCTCTTTGAATGGCGTTCTCTCTTTCTGCCACAAGGAGCCGAGTGCCTCTTTGAGAACAGGAGTGACATCATCGAAAGCCGCCTTCTTCTCGCGTCCCTCCATGATCTGATCCAAGATCTGCAGGCGTGCTTGCGGATCCTTGGGCAGTTCGCTGTTGAGATAGCTGGCGAGTTCACGGCTGGCAGAGCGGTACCCTCCAACCATGCGCGAGATCCATGATCCCGTCCCCTTCACCAAATGTGGCCTCAGCCCCTCAACGCGGGTATCCCACACAAAGCTCTTGACGTTGACATCGAGAGCCGCTTTGTACTCAACCCACTCAACGGCAGCGGCCAAGGCATGGTGAAGAGCAGCGCTATCGCGGGTCTCAAACGCGAGACTCAAATACGTAGCCGTTTTGCTATGCGGTTTTTGTATATGCCGATACAACGCACTGATAGCTCGGGCGAACCCAAGGGTCAACACAGGTGTGTCCGTCACGAGACGCTCGGCGGCCTGTTGGACACCAATCCACTCTTCCAACATCTGCCGCAGCTGCTGGATATCGCGCTCAAGCCGGCGTAGAGCCGTAGGTTGAAGTCCCGTCACCCCTACGCCCGCAAGCGGGTGTTGGCTTGGTAACCCATGTTGTCGAATCCAATCGAGGTATTTCTCTAACGTCGCAAACAGTGTCTGGAGCTGGACTTGCGGGAGTGACTCAAGGGCGGCTGCATCCTCCATTGAGGTGCCCAGCACGTCCTTGCCTACCAGCTTCACGAGCTCAGCTAACGCCGAATACGGCGAGTAGTCCCGCTTCTCGATCAGACTGTGCAGCAATGTCGTGGCCTGATTCAGTCGCTCTCTCGTCGCCTCGAGGGTGCTGGTAGTTGAAGGAGTCAGTTGCGCGTCGCGCCCATTCGCGATCGTGCGGGCGAGCTCCTGATAGAAATTCAGCTTATTGGTTTTTGTGGAATGGAGCTCCAAACAGAGATCATGAAGATTGGCCTTTTCCATGCGCCGGTGCACCACCTCGAGAGCCGCCATCTTCTCGGCGACAAATAAGACCGTCTTGCCTTGATGAGCCGCCGCAGCCAAGATGTTGGTGATGGTTTGCGATTTCCCAGTCCCTGGCGGACCTTGAACAACCAAGTTCTTGCCCGCTCTGACATCCTCAATCACTTGCGTCTGGCTGGCGTCTGCATCCACCACGTGCAGCAAATTGTCCAGCGGCAACAAGTCCAGAGTCGTGGGTGTATCGTCGCCGGCGCCGTCCCCGATGCCACTGTCAACTTCAGTCTCAGCTTGCTCCATCAAGAGCCCCGCAATGAGCTCGTTATCGAGCAACGAGCTCCCTGTGCCTTCCCATTTCGCGGGGTCGAGGTCTTGGCGCATCAAGAATTTCGCAAACGAGAAAGGCCCGAGCTGCATTCCGTCACAGTCAATGTCCCACCTATCCTTGCTAGAGATCGCATCATGGACTTGCTCAAAGTAGTGGGAAGGCGTCCATTTTTCTGTCGGTTTGAGTTCCGGGATCAAGATTCCCATTTCCTTCATGCGCTCAACCAGAGCGGCATTTGTCACGAGGTCCTCATCTCTGCAGGTGAGGTCATACGTCGACGTCCGACGATTACGGACCAGTTGCACCGGCAGCAAAATCAGCGGTGCTTCCCTCAGAACTTCCGATGCTTCCGCTTCATACCACTGCAGGAATCCCATCGCGAGGAAGAGGATGCTGATACCGCGTTCTTCCTCGGCTGACTTGGCATCTCTCGCTAACTTCAGCAGTCGTTTCTGAAGCGCATCTGTGGTGAGCGATGTATCGAGAATGGTGTCTGTGAATCGGCTCTCGTCGACCTCTTGGCTGACGACCGCTTCTAAAAGAGGCCCGTCCTCAGAATCGAGATCTACGTCTTTCCCTCTCCCCGCAAAACGCATCTTCTTGCCCTGCGTAAGCAGAAGGTCATAAATGTCATCTGACCGCTCGCCCGTGATATCGAGTGACTTGGCGTTTTTAGCATGCCGGTTAACGTGTATGAGGCGCGTGCGCGTTCCGGTATCAACAAGCTTCTTTCGAAGGTCCGCAAGGAGGGTCTCAATCACAGCCATTGGGGTATTAATTCTCTCCTGTAAAGGCGCATGGTTACGCCCGAAATCTCAGGCGATTGAGAGGTTATGGGGCATGCTTCTCTTAGGTATATCAGGAGGGCACTCGCACATAGAAACATGACCCTTCCTAGGAAAGTCACGCAAGGGTTTTCATAGAGCCGATTGTAAGAACTCCGTTTTGATCAGTTCGTGTATCCCTCTAAAACCCCGCATCTTCAGCATCCGGTGACCGCTTTTTCTCAATCTGATCTAGCACACCTTCGACGGCCTCTCCGCACGCCTGATATCCCAGCCAACTGATATGAATACCGTCGGGGGTGTCGTCTGGCTGTAACACACCGTTTCGCGAGAGCACGGCATTCACATCAAGGTAGACGATACCTTCGTTTATACAGAAGCTTTTCAACATCTGGTTGACATCTTTGACGATGGCGTTCATACGCCGGTGACCCAACCGTTGATCATCGAGAAGGAGGATGGATTGCATCACAGGCTGGATGCCATGTGTTTGAAGAACTACGGCGATCGCCGGCAAATTCTCCAAGATACGCTGCTCGGGGACGCCCCGTTAGATGTCATTGATCCCACCCATCACAAATACGAATTTGGGCTCCTCACGGAGGATATTGCGCATGCGATTCAACATCTGTTGCGCTCCATCACCGTCCACACCGCGATTCGCAACATTACGCCCCACAAGCTCATTCCAGTTGACCTCCATAGGTCAGCGAATCACCGAGCATCACGACCTCATGATGGTGCGCATTGCGTGCGTACACTCAATGTAGCTCTCGGGTGGGGTTAACAACGACTGCTGCTTCGCCAGTGATCTTGTTAAGAATCCGTTGCGGATAGTCTTCCTTGAGCAATACCGCAGCGAACGGCACATTGACGACAACAGCATATGCAGGAAAAGCGACGCAGTGAAACGTCCTTTCTTTATCATTCGATCCCGCGATACGATACCGGTCGCATGCCGTCAGCCCCGACTAACTTACCGCATATCATCCCCCACCTTTGCGCGATCGAACGAGCACCAGACAAAGAAGCGACGGCAAGTATCATTTTGCAGAAAGAGAGTCTTCAAATCTCAGAGAATCACATTCCCAAGAACGGAGTGTTAAAAACATGACCAGACTTCGGCTCATCTTCTGTGTTGTGGTTTGTGTTGTTTCAACACATCAAGCGCACGCTCAATCTTCCAGCGACGGCAGAGTTCGCGATGTCATGATCGCCCAATCCATCGCCTCGTATCAAGGTAACTGCCCGTGCGAATACAGCTCAGCGCGCGACGGAAGTCGGTGTGGCCGAAGAAGCGCCTACTCTCGTTCCGGCGGACGAGCGCCTCTCTGCTACAGACACGACATTTCAGCTTCCGATGTCACGCGATACCGAGAGAGGAACCAGACGCGGTAGCGTTTCGCACCGCCGGCAGGCTGAATGTCGCGGAAATCGGGGAATAACGTGCTATCTGAACGAAACCACGCCTATCCAAGACCCCAACAGCACCCGGAGAGCGAGCGTTACTTCTGAGATTTGGTCAGTTCGTTCAAGCTCTTTCCGATCGACACGAGTTCATCCCTGATCGAGATGAAAATCGCAATCGTACCACAAACAAGCGCTGCGAGAAAGAGACCAAGCATGATACCCAAAATGGCCCCAATCCCTTCATTCGAGACAGCACCAGCAATGGCACACACTGTCACGATCAAAACGGCAAACACGGCATTCAACCCCGAAACGAGATTAGCAAGCAACTTATTCATCTTTATCGACCTCTCTAGGAGTCACACAAGAACGCAAAAATGGCACCGCGAGTTGCGTCAAACCCGCCGTCGTCTCAGTCTGACGTGCGCCGAGCATTAACTGCGCTTTCACGCGCAACCACAGCTGGAAGCCGCGACACTTCCGTTACCAGAATTGTACTGTGTCAATTCTGCGAAGAAGATCACAAACGAGGGCGGAGCACCTCAAAAAGGTACAGGCGCGCCTGTCTGAGACGACAGGCGTATCACGCGCTGCTCAGGTTTCGTCGTTCTTCCAATCTTCACGAAATCCGGAATCTCGGGATTCGTCAAGATATAGATGAATTCGTTCATGGCAGGTCCGGCATGCAATAAAAATGGAGTGTCCATTTTCGAAGATGGTCCAACCCCTCGTTATAAGAACAAGAGGTTATGAATCACTCGTCCAGGCAATAAAGTGAACGTACCCGCAACCAGCAACCCTCCGAAATACAGGCCGATCATCGAGTTGCGGTGGCTGTACCTCCATCGAATGTCCCCCGTTTTCTTATACATGTGGATGCTCCACATGGCGAAAGGCACCCAAAAAAGCGTCCAAGGAATAAACAAGTGCACCATCGAGAAGCGACCTGGTGTGAGCTCCTGGATAAAGATCGCCGACACAGCAATGACCAGCATGAACCCCAAATAGATCTTGCCGAGCAACCGATGAGCCGGCGTTCCTTTCGCCCGAAGGAGCAGGTACGCTCCGAGAGGGATGGACACCAGTGCAAAGCCCGCGTGAATCACAATGATCATGGCAGCGTGTCGTCGGTCCAGATCATCATCTACTGTAGCGAGGTCGGCCAGTTGTCTCACCCGCGCCCATGCCTCAGTAATGATTGATCAGTCTGCAACTTCGTCAAACGCGTTTCGCATACAGCCACGCAGAGAAAACTGCGTTCGCACGGTCCCCATTGCGCAGATCTCACCACAACTGGTGTCGGGACATCAAATTTGCCGACACCCTACGCGGGCGGCGCCGCAGCCGATACGACTACACCGTTACTTTTTGGAATCCATCTCACGCAACTTGGCTTCCGCTCTGGCATACCTTTGCGCCGCCGCAAGCCGATACCACCTCACCGCTGCTTTGCGGTCACGCGCAACGCCTTCACCCTTGTGGTACATCTCTCCCAAAGTGAACTGAGCACTGGCATGCCCTTGTTCCGCTGCGCGCCGATACCATTTCGCCGCCGCCGTGTTGTCCTGAGCGACGCCATGACCGTAGCGGTACATGAAACCCAGATTGACCTGTGCGTCGGTATGCCCCTGCTCCGCCGCTCGCTGATACCACTTCACCGCTGTTGTGCGATCTCGAGTGACGCCGTAACCGTGGCGGTACATGTAGCCCAGATCGAACTGAGCTTCGGCATGCCCCTCTTCGGCCGCTCGCTGATACCACTTCACCGCCGCTGTGTTGTCCTGAGCGACGCCGTCACCGTAGCGGCGCATCAGACCCAGATTGAACTGAGCCTCGGTATGCCCCTGCTCCGCCGCAAGCCGATACCACTTCACTGCTGTTGTGCGGTCGCGCGCAACGCCGTAACCGTGATGGTACATGTAGCCCAGCCTGAACTGAGCGCGAGCGTGCCCCTGCTCAGCCAGTGGTGTCCACTCACGCGAAGCCGCCGCAAAATCCTTTCGTTCGAAAGCCGCAAGCCCGCTTTCAAAATCGGCACTCCGGCTCGCTCCCACGCTGCCAGCAGCGACAACAATCGTTAAACAGAAAACAACGATTCCGTGTTTCATGAGCGACTGACCAAAGGCGCGAGACGTTCGGGCGATTTTAGCGCTCCTTCCCGCACGTTGATGCCACTTCAGCAGACCGCGATGATGAAGACAAAATATGCGCACTGACATCAACTGGCGATACTGCGATATGCCACTCTGGCACTGCCGCGCGGCGACGCTACGCCCGTAATGGAGGGATTTGAGTTTCCGGTGGAGGTCGTCCGGACGAACCGCACAAAGTCAATATCCATTCGTCTGGTCGGTTCCCTCGTCCAGATCAGGGCCCCTCAGTCGCTTACAGACGCGCATGTCAGAGCCCTCATCGCCAAACGTACAGCTTGGATTAAGAGAAAGCGCAAGGAGATATCAGAGAGGCCAGTACCCACACCCAAGCAATACGTCAGCGGAGAGACCTTCCCTTATCTTGGCCAGACCTACCAGCTGACTGTCGAGACCGGCACCCGCCGTTCCATCACGCTAAACGGTGAGCGACTTATGGCAACGGTGCGCGCAACAGACACTGCGCCGCATCAGACAGTTCAAGCTCTCTTGGAGCGTTGGTACCGGGCACAAGCGGAAAGAGATCTCAATGAAAGGACGGAGCGCCTCGCCAAGATTGTGGGGGTCGCGCCACGGTCCATCACCGTCAAGAGCTACAAGGCACGCTGGGGATCTTGTTCGATTCACGGCGATATCTCATACAACTGGCGCATCATCATGACGCCTCACCGCACTGTTGATTACGTTGTCATCCACGAACTCTGTCATATGCTCGAACACAATCATTCGCCTCAGTTCTGGCAGCACGTTGAAAAACACGTCCCCGACTGGAAGGAGTGCCGAGACTGGCTCAACCGTCACGCTGACTCGGTGTAGTTATCATCGACTCAAAAACTCCGTTTGAAACGAAGAATACCTCTTAAGTCAGAAATTCGTCACTATCTGGGAAGTTCAGGGTTGATGAATGATCTCAGTCATCAACCCTGAATAAACCTCTATCACCTTCTATGTCGCCACATCCTTCAACTGTTCTTTTTTTGAAAAAGACTTCTAGAGAGCCTCCATTGACGGACATTCTCACTGGCGCCCAACACGAGCAATCCAGCAAAAATTCCTAAGTTTTTAACAAAGTTCTGCATTTCGTGACGGACATCTGTATTTGCGTATTCATTCCAAAAGTCATGCATCCCAATATTGATACCTATGGTTAAAGCAGCAAGAATGAGTGCAGGTTCTCTTATGCGATACCCTGTGATCAGCAGTAATCCCAATACGATCTGTAATGCAATTGTTATCGGCAAAAGAACATTGACAAGAGGTATATTGTGAAGGGTCATATATTCAATCATAAATTCATAGCGTGGAATTTTTGTAATTCCAGGGTATAAAAAATAGAGGCCAAGCAACACTCTGCCAAGCGTGATAGCAATTCTTTCCATGAGTTTTCCTCTACTTGTGTTAAAACTACTAGACACGTAAGTGAAGGCAATTCGAATTGCCTTACTCCACTGTCACCGACTTCGCCAAATTTCTCGGTTTATCGACATTCTTCCCGAGGTGAAGCGTCACCCGGTATGCAATCTCTTGCAGCGGCAAGATATCCACAAACGGCCGTAGCAGCCAATGAATATCCGGGACTAGAATCTGCGCAATCTCGCGATCTGGCAAATGCGTCGCTGTTGGTCCAATAATCGTAAACCGGCCACCCCGCGCCGCCACTTCATGCAGCGCGTTAAGCATTCGGCTGCGCAGCAGTGATTGGCCGGGCACGATGCCGATCACAGGGGTCTCACCATCAATCAATGCAATCGGACCATGCTTCAGCTCACCTGCGGGCATCGCCTCGGCGTGAAGGTACGATAGCTCTTTGAGCTTCAGCGCCCCTTCCTTGGCCACGGGGTATCCGATGTGCCGTCCGAGATACACGCAGTTCAGTGTTCCCGCGATCTGCTTCACGGCTTTGTCGAGATCCTTGTGATCACCGTTCAACCACGCATCCATCAGCACCGGTACTTTCGGAAGCTCCGCTAAGAGTTCTTGGCGAAGTTTTGCGCCATCCTGATAGCCACGCGCTTCCCCGAGTGCGAGTGCGAGTGCCAGTACCGCTGACAGTGAGCAGGTGTACGTTTTGGTGGAGGCCACTGAGACCTCACGGCCAGATTGAAGACGTAGCACGTCATCGCACAATTTGTCGACAGCGCTGTCTTCCACCGAGGTCACGCCAACAATCCGGGCGTACCGTCCATCTTCCCGTGCCACCTTGGTCGCTTCGATCGTATCCATGGTTTCGCCAGACTGCGAAATGGCCAAAAACAATGTGTTTTTGGGCACCACGAGTTTGGAGTACCGGAATTCGCTGGACGTATCCACACGGCAATGCACATCAGCGCATTCCTCAAGCCACAACCGCGCGGTAATGGCCGCGTTGTAGCTGGTGCCGCAGGCACAGATATGGACGTTGTCAATTCCCTGAAGTGCCTTGAGCAGCGCCGGGTTGCGCAGCGTGACGTTAGACCCGTCTTCCATCAGACTGGCCAGCGTCTTCTTCATGGCATCCGGCTGCTCTCGGATCTCCTTGTGCATGTAGTTGGGGTGTTCACCTAAGTAGGAATCCGCATGCGTCGGCATCGTCGCAAAGTCGCTCTCTTTTGTGTCGCCATTCGCTCCAGCAATATGGCAGGTCTGATACCCGATCGTCGCGATATCGCCTTCATCCAAAGACGCATAGTCTGTGGCAATCGAAACCAGAGCGTAGGAGTCAGACGCCACCCAGAAGAATCCGGAGGCGCCGCGCCCCACCACCATGGGGCTGCCTTTCCGTGCGGCGACGAGCTGCTGAGGATGCCGTGCATCCAAAGCCACCAGAGCGTACATCCCGACCAAACGCGCGGTCGCTTGCGTGACCGCCTCCGTCAAAGAGACATCGGGACCCTGTTCAAGCGCACGGTCAATCAAGTGCGCGATGACTTCCGTATCGGTTTGCGTCACAAATCGCCGGCCATCCGATTCTAGTTCGTGCTTCAGTGCTTCAAAGTTGTCGATCACCCCGTTGTGTACCACGTACACGCGGTCGTTGACCGCAATAGGGTGAGCATTGCGCTCAGAGGGTGCGCCATGCGTCGCCCAGCGTGTGTGCGCAATGCCAGTCGTGCCACTTAAGTCGCGTCCCACCAAGGCATCTTTCAATGCCGACACTTCGCCGTGCCTCCGCACGCGCTCGACCTTGGAAGGCCCCTCGCAGATCGCCACACCCGCTGAGTCATACCCGCGGTATTCAAGGCGCTCCAGTCCGGCAATCAGATGCTCAAGCACAGGAGCATCTGACACTCCTCCAAAAACGCTACACATCGTCGCTGTCTCCCCTCGGACACTTCACCAACTGCTGATTCTGCGTATACCGGTGGTGATCTGGCACAGGAACCCGCAATGCGACCCGTTCGCCGATGCGGGCACCACGTCCAATATGGCGTGGTGCGATCAGCACCGAAATAGACCCCACGATAACATCATCGCGAATCACCACCCGTTGTTTTTGGGTGCCGTCGTAGTTGGCCATCGTCGTACCGCGTCCAATCGCAACCCGCTGGCCGGTCCAGCCATCGGGCAACGTGAGCCCGTCGTTGGCTTGAAAGTCTGGGCCCACGGTGGAGTTCTTGACTTCCGCAAGTGTCCGAAAGGTCGCGCGCTCTTGAATCACGCTCCCTGGGCGCAGGCGAATCTTGTCTCGAAACGACGCGCCATCACGAATAATCGAACGCTCGATATCGGCCCACGTGCCGGTATTGACCCCATCACCAATGACCGAGTGATCAATGCGCGCGCCATTGCCGACGGTGACGTTGTCACCCAAGCGGACGTAGCCTTCAAACACAGCGGACCCTTCGATGACGCACCCGTCACCGGCCACGACTGCGCCGCGAATATCGACCCGATCGGGCTGCGCGATCAAGACGCCTTGGGCCATCAATTGCTCGACGCGTTCGCGGCGAACAATAGCAGCCAGCTGAGACATTTCCGCGAGCGTATTGCAAGTGCGCCACTCGTCACTCTCATCTTCCGTATGCATCAGTGTCGTCACCGGCAACCCATGATCGGATGCCAGTTGAACCACCGATGGCAGCCCGTACTCACCAGTACTCAGCGGCTTGACCTTGGGAATAAGTGTGCGCAAAAGCCCGCAATCCGCCAGCATCACGCCAGGAAAGATTTCTTTGATGGCCTTCTGTTCGTCGGTGGCTTCGTATTCCTCAATGATGGCCTGCACCTGACCGCTTGCGTCTTTGACAATGCGCCCAAGCCCAAAGGGATTGGGCACGCAGACGGTCGCGAGCACCGCACCGCCGTCAACATGCGCCTCTTCCAGAGCGCGTAACGAACGCTGGGACACCAGCGGCGAATCACAAAACAAAATCAAGACGCGGGGCGTTGTCACAACGTCCAATGCGAGGCGCGCGGCATCTAGTGTGCCAGTGCGCTCATGCTGACACACAATGCGTGCACCCGGAGGCAGTGCCATCACAGAGCGCATCTCAGCTTCAAAGTCGGGATGCGACACCAGGACCACACCACCCGGTTTGAGCGAATGCGCGAGATCCAGCGTGGACTGTAGTAGCGGACGGTTGACGAATGAGAGAAACGGCTTGGTGGCCGTTCGCCGCATACGAGATCCTGCACCAGCGGCAAGAATGACGACTGAGACGTCATCAAATCTCGTATCAGACACCTATGATCTCTTGGTCATCATCCGTAACGCCCGCAACTGTGCAGCAGCGGCAGCGGCCTGCGCCAGCAATCTGGCATGATCCATCGCTTCAGCGGGTAAGTCTTTGAGCGCTTCCTCGGCTTCGGCTTGCGCCTGTAAGGCCGCTTCTTCATCTAACCCTGAAGCCCGCTCAGCGGTATCCGCCAGCAAGAACATCTCGTCCGGCTGCACTTCCAGATACCCACCAGCGACGTAAAACACTTCCCGTTCGCCGTCGGGTTTGATCACTTCCACAGCGCCTGGGGGAATCGACGTCAGCAGCGCAGCGTGACCAGCCTTAATGCCGAGTTCACCTTCAGCACCCTCGCACGAGACAAACGTGGCCTCGCCCGAGTAGATCTGCTCTTCTGCGGTGACCATGCTAAACAGCATTACCCGATCCGCCACTCTAGTTCCTCCTTAGAGAGACTTGGCGCGTTCACGCGCCTCGTCAATCGAACCGACCATGTAGAAGGCCTGCTCGGGAAGATCGTCACATTCACCTTCCAAGATGCTTGTGAAGCCACGAATGGTTTCTGACAGCGGCACATACTTCCCTTGTGAACCCGTAAAGGTCTCTGCCACAAAGAAAGGCTGGCTCAAGAAGCGTTCAATCTTCCGGGCTCGCGCCACGGTTTGACGGTCTTCATCTGACAGCTCATCCATCCCCAAGATGGCGATGATGTCTTTCAGCTCTTTGTAGCGTTGAAGCACACGCTGCACGCTGTTGGCACAATCGTAGTGCGCTTGTCCCACCACCAACGGATCCAACTGACGGCTGGTGCTGTCAAGCGGATCCACCGCGGGGTAAATCCCAAGCGATGCAATCTGACGGCTGAGCACGACGGTGGCATCCAAGTGCGCAAACGTCGTGGCCGGTGATGGGTCTGTCAAGTCATCCGCGGGCACGTACACGGCCTGCACGGATGTAATCGAGCCTGTCTTGGTCGAGGTGATGCGCTCTTGCAGCGTTCCCATCTCTTCCGCCAACGTCGGCTGGTATCCCACCGCACTGGGCATCCGCCCCAGCAACGCTGAGACCTCTGTTCCGGCGAGTGTGTAACGGTAAATGTTGTCGACAAACAGAAGCACGTCGCGACCTTCATCACGGAACGCTTCCGCCAGCGACAAGCCGGTCAATGCCACACGAAGCCTGTTGCCCGGCGGTTCGTTCATTTGTCCGTAGACCAATGACACTTTGTCAATCACCTTGGACTCTTGCATCTCGATGTAAAAGTCGTTGCCTTCGCGGGTCCGTTCACCCACGCCCGCAAACACCGAGTATCCACTGTGTTCGTGGGCGATGTTCCGGATGAGTTCCATCATGTTGACGGTCTTACCAACACCAGCACCACCAAACAGGCCCACTTTTCCGCCTTTGGCGAACGGGCACATCAGGTCAATCACCTTAATGCCGGTTTCCAGCAGTTCCGTGCCACCTGACTGTTCATCAAAAGCCGGGGGCTTTTGGTGAATGGCGCGCGTCTTGTCACTATCGATCGGACCTTGACGGTCAATCGGGCGACCCAGCACGTCCATGATGCGGCCAAGGGTTTTCTCACCCACGGGCACCGTAATCGGTTGGCCGGTATCGGTGACTTTCAAGTAACGCGCCAGTCCTTCTGTCGGACCCATCGCAATACAACGCACCACACCGTCGCCGATCTGTTGTTGCGTTTCCAGAATCAAATCACGGTCGTCAACCCGTAGCGCCGAGTAAATCGATGGCACATGGCCACCTTCAAACTCAACGTCCACCACCGCGCCAATGATCTGGCTAATCGTTCCTGTTTGTGTTGTCATGTCTTCGCTCCCACCCGAAAGCGCCTCTCAACTGGATGTGCCATTAGACGGCCGCTGCTCCGCCGACGATCTCGGCGATCTCCTGCGTAATGGCTGCCTGTCTGGCTTTGTTATATCGAATTTGCAAGGTGTCGATGAGACCCGAGGCATTGTCAGATGCACTCTTCATCGCCACCATCTTCGCGGCTTGCTCGCACGCCACGTTTTCAATGCACGCTTGCAGCAATAACGCTTCCACGTACCGCGCCACAAGCCCGTCAATCAACTCTGGCGTTTCGGGCTCATAGATGTAATCCCAGCGGCCAACCGGCGCACCGGTCACGATTTGCTCGGCGGCCGATTGCACCACCGGTGCGATCTCTTGCAACGGCAAAATCGGTGACATCATCGCTTGTTGCGCCATCGCCGAATGAAACTTGTTGTGACACAAGTAAATCGGACCCACCTTGCCGTCCGCAAAGTCTGTCAGTAGCTGCGAGCTGATGCTTTGCAGTCGGGATACCTGCGGCACGTTACCGAGTGTGCCAACAGAGCCCACCAACTTTTCACCAAACCGGCGAAATCCCAGATTGGCACGTTTACCGATGGCATAGATCCGAAAATCGTCCGTGCCGCGTTTCGCAATATCGGCGTACACCGAGCGAAAGAGGTTGGCGTTCAACCCACCACACAGACCACGGTCGGTTCCAATCACCACATAGCCGACGGTGTGTGAGTTTGGGGCTTGCAGCCAACGCTGGCTGTACTGGCTTGAACTGAGAGACACGTGACGCAAGACGCGCTGAATCGCTTCGCGATACGGGCGCGTATGCACCATGCGTTGGTTGGCTTGCCGCATCTTGGATGCGGCCACCATTTCCATCGCTCGCGTGATCTTCCGAGTGCTTGAAATGCTCCCGATCTGCTTGCGGATCTCCCGTGTGCCTGACATGCAATAGGCTCCGGGTTACCAGGTCCCGTTCTTGACGAAGCCGTCAAGAACCTGCGTGAACTCGGCCTTGCGGTCGTCATTCCACGCGCCATCATCGTTCACAGCTTTCACCAAGTCGCCATGTTCGGCATCGACGTACGCCAAGAGTGCAGACTGGAAGCGTCCGACGTCATGCACTTCGACATCTTTAAGGTAGCCTGAGTCCACCGCGAACAACGAGAACGCTTGGTGCGCAATGCTCTTCGGCGCGTACTGCGGCTGTTTCATCAATTCCGTCACGCGCAGTCCATGATCCAGCTGGGCTTTGGTCGCGGCATCGAGGTCAGATGCAAACTGCGCAAAGGCTGCGAGCTCACGGTATTGGGCCAGCGCCAAACGAATACCACCACCGAGCTTCCGAATGATCGGACGCTGCGCGGCACCACCAACACGTGAGACCGAGATACCTGGGTCCATGGCGGGGCGCACACCGGAGTTAAAGAAGTCCGCTTCCAAGAAGATCTGACCATCGGTAATGGAGATCACGTTGGTGGGAATGAACGCTGACACGTCACCCGCTTGCGTTTCGATGATCGGCAGCGCGGTCAACGAACCTGTTTTGCCTTTGACTTTGCCATCCGTGGCGCGCTCGACGTAGTCGGTGCTCACGCGGGCGGCGCGTTCAAGTAGCCGTGAGTGCAGGTAAAACACGTCCCCGGGATAGGCTTCACGGCCGGGAGGACGGCGCAACAACAGCGAGATCTGACGATAGGCCCATGCGTGTTTGGTGAGATCATCGTAAACAATCAACGCATCTTCGCCGTTGTCCCGGAAGTACTCGCCCATGGCGCAACCGGCATAGGCCGATAAGTACTGCAAGGCTGCCGGATCAGCCGCGTTAGCGGCCACGATGATGGTGTTTTCTAGCGCGCCATGCTCTTCGAGTTTGCGCACCACGTTGGCCACCGTTGACTGCTTTTGTCCAATAGCAACGTAGATCGCAGCCACGCCGGAATCTTTTTGGTTGATGATGGTGTCAATGGCGATGGCTGTCTTACCAATCTGCCTGTCACCAATGATCAGCTCGCGTTGGCCACGACCAATCGGCACCATGGCATCAATGGATGTGATGCCTGTTTGAATCGGCTGCGACACCCCTTGGCGGTCAATCACACCAGGAGCGACCACCTCAATGGGATTGCGCATATCGCTAACGATCGGGCCTTTGCCATCGATCGGGCGACCCAGTGGATCCACCACACGACCCAACAGAGCAGGCCCCACAGGGACATCCAAGACCCGGCCGCTGCAAGACACCTTGTGCCCTTCGCGAATACCGAGGTAGTCTCCGAGGATGACAACCCCCACCGAGTCACGTTCCAAGTTGAGCGCGAGTCCCGACTCTCCACCCTCAAATTCGACGATTTCCCCGAACAAGACTTGAGACAGACCGTAAATCTGCGCCACACCGTCCGCCACTTTGACGACGGTACCGACATTGTTCAGTGACGAACCGAGATCAACACCATCCAGCTGTTTCTTGAGGATGGATGTGATTTCAGAGGTCTTTAGCTGTTCCATGATGAAATATGCTCCTAGTAGATCAGGCCAACATGGCCGTGCGCAGGCGCTTGAGTTGAAGTTGTGCGGAGGCATCAAGCACGACATCGCCGCTGCGTGCTACAAACCCACCAATAACCGTTTGGTCTTGAGACCACGTGTCTAACAGCGTGCCGTCAAACACCTTCGCGCATTGCGCGAGAACCGTTTTGCGTGTGGCCGCTGTCGTTTTGCCTGCAGTCACGAGACTGACGCGCCGCCGGCCCGCTTTCTCATCTGCACTGCTCTCAAAGAGCTGCGCAATGCTGGGAATGGCAGCCATGCGTCGCCGTTGTGCCAAAACGGCACACAATCGCGACACCACCTCGGGCGCCGGCGACTTGATAGCCTTTGACACGCCTGCAAGCAGGGCATCTGCCAGCGTTTGCTGAACAGCCACGGGGCCGCTTGAGGCTGCGCGTACAGAGGCATCTGTAAACGCCGCCGCCAGCGCGTTAAGCGATTGCTCGACGCCTGACACCATGGCATCGTCCGTTGCGACGCACTGAAACACAGCACGAGCGTAAGGACGAGCCGCCGCTAGATGAGTACTCACGAACGGTTAGCTTTGAAGCTTCGTCGCATAAGCCGTGGCTTTGTCACCGCCGAGTTCTTCGCGCAAGATGACTTCTGCCCCCTTGATCGCGATCTCTACAGCTTCAGCGCGCAAGGCATCTGATGCTTGGCGATAGGCTCGCTCGGCATCTGACTGACCCTGCTCGACAATGCGAGATGCTTCTTCGCGTGCTTGCACTTTGGCGTCTTCAACCATGCTTTGGGCACGCTTGTCCGCCTCTGAAATGCGCAGACGCGACGTGTCGCGTGCTTCGCTCACGATGTGCTCAGCTTCGGCGCGTGCCTGCTCTAGCAGGCGCTCGCCTTCCACGCCGGCCTCTAAGCCTTCGGCGATCTTCCGCTTACGCTCTTCCAGCGCACCGGTAATCGGCGGCCAGATATAGCGCATGCACACCCACACGAATATGGCAAACGCAATGGCTTGTCCAATGAGGGTGACGTTGATGTTCATGTGCGATTAGGCAAGCAAGAACATAACGTAGAGTGCCAAACCGACAGCAATCATCGGCACGGCATCAACCAGCCCAAGCATGGTGAACATCTGAGTCCGTAGAGTCGGAATAAGTTCAGGTTGCCTGGCTGCACCTTCGAGGTATTTCCCTCCAAGAATGCCGACACCAACGGCTGCTCCGAGTGCACCGAAACCGATCATCACGGCTGCGGCAAGGACGAGTACGCTACTTTCCATAATGCCTCCCTATAGGCAAAGAAATAAGTGGTTGAGAGCTCGATAGTCGCATCAGTGATCCGGCTTATCGTGCGCTTGATTGAGGTAGACCAGTGTGAGCACCATGAAGATCATCGCTTGCAAGAAGATGATCAAGATGTGAAACAGCGCCCATGGCACTGACAAACTCCACTGGAGGTAAAACGGCAACAACGCGATCAACACGAAGATCAGCTCGCCTGCATACAGGTTGCCAAACAAACGAAGTCCGAGGGACAGCGGCTTGGCGAGCAGGTTAATTAGTTCGAAAAACAGATTGAATGGAATGAACAACGGGTTCTTGCCGAACGGATGAAACGCGAGCTCACCAATAAAGTTGCCAAAACCTTTCTTCGTCACCGAATAGAACAGCATCATCGCAAACACGCTGAGCGACATGCCCATCGTGACGTTGATATCGGTGGTCGGCACGATCTTGAGGTATGGCAGGCCCAACAGGGCTGCGGTATGGGGAATAAAGTCGACGGGGATTAAGTCCATGAGGTTCATCAAGAACACCCAAACCATCAGAGTGAGCGCCATGGGCGCTGCAATGGGATTGGTATGGGTAAAGAGGCTGTCAGACATCTCCTTGACCCATTCAACCGCGGTTTCCACCGCGTTCTGTGCGCCGCTCGGAACACCGGATGTCACCGATTTGGCGACACGATGAAACAGCCATAGGAATAGCGCTCCCATGCCGATGGAGAACAGCATGGAGTCGACGTGAATCGCCCAAAAACCCATTTCGCCTGCTTCTTCAATGGAGCTAGCGAACCCCCACGAGCCATCGGCTTTCTGACCAAAGGTCAGATTCGTCAAGTGGTGGGTGATATAGCTCTGCGGGGTGAGTTCCGCTGCCATGATCAGGAGCCTACGGCCGCATAAGAAAAAGGCGCCACAAATGGCGCGCCAACGGGGAATTATATGGGCGACTGTGGCAGACATTCAACTCCATACAATCGCGGCGCACGACTTTGGCAAGGGATATGCGCCTTCTTTTTGTTTGCGATCCCCTGAATCGCCCCCACGCTCAGCGCGAAACCACCAGCCTCATGCTGCATGTGGCGCGGGAGCATGGGCACGACACGAGCGTGTGTGATTGCCCTGATTTGGCCACGGTTCACGGTGAAGCCGTAGCGCGCGCCACCCCAGTGTCTGTCAATATCGATCAACAGTCATGGGTCACATCACGCGCCGCTTCGGTCGTGCCGCTGGCTTCTTTTGACGCCATCTTCATGCGCACCGACCCGCCCGTCGACGATCGGTTTATCTACGCCACGATGTTGCTAGAGCACGCCGAGCGTTTGGGAGTCGCCATCGTCAACAGGCCCAGTGCCCTTCGTGACCTGAATGAAAAGCTCTCGATCTTGCGCTTCCCGGACATCGCGCCGGCCTGTGCTGTGACCTCAGACATCGCGCATATCGAAGACTTCGCTGCGCAATACGATGCCATCGTGTTAAAGCCGCTCAACTCCATGGGTGGGCGCGGCATCTTGCGTTTTGAGCGCGGCGATCCCAATCTCGCGTCAGCCGCTGGCCTCCTCACCAACGGCGGCCAGCTGCCGCTCATGGCCCAAGAGTTCTTGCCGCAAATTCATGAAGAGACCGGCGGCGACTGCCGCGTGTTTATCGTTCACGGCGCGGTGATCCCTCTGATGCTCCGTCGTCTACCGAAAAGCGGCGACTTTCGCGCCAACCTTGCGGCGGGCGGGTCAGGACATGTGGCGCACGTCGATGCCGCCACCCACGATCTCGCGCAACAGGTGGCCGATGCGCTCACCCCTCAAGGCGTGGTGTTTGCAGGGCTCGACGTGATTGGAGGGAAGCTCAGCGAAATCAACGTCACAAGCCCCACAGGAATTCAACCCTTGCGCCCCGACGTCTGCGTGTCGCAGGCTCTCTTCGCCGGACTGGCGTAAGGCGAAACAAGCCCCCAGCCTCAGTCAGGCTGAGGGCTTCACGTCCTAGTGTCAGTCGCTGTTTAAGACGGTATCCAACATCGGGGTGCAGGCCAGACACACAGCCTGTGCCTTCGGCAAGTGCCCGCTGTCCGCGGCACGCCGTGCATCCGCCAGAATGGGTTCCATCGACATCAACTGAGCGGCGAACGCGCGGTTGCCGATCGCTGAACCCTGCGCTTCCAGAAGCAGACGCAACGCCTCTGTGGCGTCGATATCCATCAGGCCGAAAGGACCAGAAAACAGTTCAAACAGGTCGTTGAGTGCGTTTTCTTCCCACTGCCACACGTGCCACACCGCATAGTCCGAGCCGATATCCGCGAGTTCCGCGGCGATGCGGATGGCGTCATCCAAACCACCAACTTCATCCACCAACCCAAGGTTCTTGCCATGTGCTTCACTAAAAACCGCTCCGGTGGCGAGTGCCTTCACATCGGCCATCGCCATGTCCCGCCCATTGGCAACGCGCGACAAGAAGTGGTCGTAGTCATGGGACACCTGAGCTTTGATCACGTCGTACAACGGCTGACGTACGTCTTCATCAAACAGGAAGTTATTGAGGATCTCACTGCTTCTCGTCGACGCGATCCCATCAACGGAAAGACCGGTTTTCTCAAGCAGGCCTTCCGCCTGCGGAAAGAGAGTCACAACGCCAATCGAGCCGGTGACAGTTCCGTAATCGGCCACGAGGACATCAGCCCCGGACACCACGTAATACCCGCCAGATGCCGCAACGCCACGCATGTATCCCACCACAGGAATGTCTGTGGTTGCCTTGATCTCATCAATCGCCATCGCGATCGCTTCGCTCGTCGTCACAGCTCCTCCCGGAGACGTCACCTTCAAGACAATCGCTTTCGTGTGCTCATGAGACGCGGCTTCCTTGAGACGCCTGATCACGTTTTCCTCGGTGGCAACTGAATCATCAGTCGTCGACGACTCTGGCTGTAGTGCGCCTACGATCTCGATCACCGCAATACGCGCGCGGTCGTGATCACACGCTTCACACGCGTCTGTAGTTGACGCCACCTGGCGGTAATCCCGAAGAGAGTTGCCAATGGATGGAACGCCCTCAACATCCGCGCCGGCCATCTCCACAATCACCTCAAGAGCTCCCTGGAAGTCCTTGAAGTCATCGATAAAACCATAGTCTTTGGCGTAGGCAAGCTCATTGCCGCCTGACGCGACAACCTCTTGGTCCCAGTTGTCTGACCGGATTTGTGCGGTGCCGATGTCCCATCCGCGGTTGGTGTCGATGAGTTGAGCGGTTCCTGTCCACAGATTACGTAGCAACAGGCCATGGTTGTCTCGTTGCGCTTGGGACATGGAGTCTCTCGTGAGGGTGTCTCCAAACGCTTTTTCCTCGCCGGTCGCGAATTTCACGAACTTCACGCCAAACTTGTCAATCATGGATTTCATGTAAAACGGGTAAGCACTGAATCCATGCAGCAACACGGCCGCATCGTACGGAGCCGCGAGCACATGATCCGCGGCGCTCGCCACGACATATTCAGCCGTTGAGAAGCCCTCGGCCCACGCGACCACAGGCTTGTCGGTCTGCTCGCGGAATCGCCGAATGGCATTAGACAAATCCAGCATCTGCGTCAGCGACTCATACGAATGCGAATGGCTCACATCAATCAAAACCCCTTTGATAGTGGAGTCAGTGGCTGCCGCGTTGAGTGCTTTTTTGACACGTTCAAGGGACGTCAACCCCGGGACGGCGCCCACAGATGTGGCCCGATCAAATTCGATGAGACCTGTTGTCTCTTCCTCGCCGTTACGCCGAGCCATGTCCCACACTTGCCCGCTCACCCGAATAAACATGATCGGGTTGTCTTCCGCAGGTTGGTAGTCCACAGCGTCTTCACCGTACAGCACGGAAATCAATTCGCGTTCGAAAGCTTCGACTTTGACGCTGGAATCGCCTTTGCCGCTGCTTCCGCTAAAGAATGCGCAGCTGCCCATACCGAGGATGACGAAGAGCAGAAAGATGGCCCAGATGCTGTTGAAGAAAACGCGTCTCGATGCCTCAAGAAACCAAACGAATCCTTTTTTTCTCGGTTGCATAACTTCAGTATGTTCCATGATTTTTACCTTGTTGGGTGAGTCAAAAGTTGTGTTGCAACGCGAGCAACCCGCGTTCCAAGTGTACGAGCAATCTTGCGCTCGACTTCGTCGGGCGCGGTTTCATTTGTACCTGTCACTGTTCCGGCTCCATAGGGGCTGCCTCCGCCTTGGGTCCGACCCAGGTCCCCGCCAACGTATGGCACTCCCACCATCAGCATGCCGTGGTGAAGGAGCGGAAACATCATGCTGACGGCCGTGGTTTCATGGCCACCATGCAGGCTGTTGGTGGAACATAACACACCCGCTGGCTTACCAGCCAACGCGCCCGTCCCCCACAGATCGCCGGTGCCATCAAGAAAGTACTTTAGCGGCGCGGCCATATTGCCAAAGCGCGTGGGAGATCCCATCACGAGCCCGGCGCAGTCGGCCAAATCCGATTTCTCGCACAACGGTGCATCGTCATCACTCTCGGTGTATTCGGCCGAAACGCCAACAGGCACCACTTTGGGGACAGTGCGCACACGTGCCTCCATGCCTGCCGCTTCAATCCCTGTGGCGGCTTCCATAGCCAACGATCGCGTCGTGCCGCCGATGCTGTAATACAACACCAAAATGTGCTTCTGATCAGACATCCGTTAACCCCGTTTCATGGTGAGACACTGCTGCTCACCTCGCGTTCCTGCTCCATCAGCAACAGCTGCGGATCAATCAACTGTCCATTGAGCGACAAACCCAAGTGCAGGTGCGGTCCTGTCACGCGCCCCGTGGCTCCTGATAACCCAATCACGTCTCCGGCCTGCAGCACCTGACCCTCAGTGACGCGAGGCTCGGACATGTGAGCGTACATGCTGATCAACCCACCGCCGTGATCCACCATGATCGTATGGCCGGTGTAAAACAAGTCCCCTACGAGCGCGACGGTGCCGCCAGAAACCGCTCGCAACGGCGTGCCGGTCGGGATAGCAATGTCCAAGCCTCGGTGTGGGGATGAAGGAATGTCATTGATAAACCGGCGCGCGCCGTAGACACTGGACACGGGACCCTCAGCGGGCCACTCCAGCCACAGCGATTGCGGCGCTGCTCTGCGGCTCGCCCGCGCCGCATTAATCTTGACTTGTTCAGCAGCAATGCGGTCGCGATCGATCGGCTCAGGCGATACAAAGCGCTCTTCGGTAATCGAGATCCGCGATTCCGGATAGCTCGCTTCGCCGACCTCGAATCGCAGTGACGACTGGCGTCGATCCAAGAGGACTTGTTCCCCTGGTGGCGACCAGATCGAAATGCCGACATACGCTCGCCGCTGACCGTTGGCATCGGTGTGCACTAGCACTGATGCCCCCTGATATGTCACGGGTTCGTGCCATGATTCCGGTACATCAATGACCGCAATCCCGCCGGGAACCGCGTGCCCCTGCTCGGGATAGGCCAAGGCACCGCCCATCAGCAGCCCAATCACAAGAACCTGAACCAAACGCATCATTCAGACACCTTGTCGACGGTGGAGTGAATGCGTCCCTGTGCCATCTCAGCCACCACGTGTTGACCAGCTTTCACCTGGGTGGGGTGGGAGATGACCTGTCCGGTATCGGCGTCTCGCATCATGGCATATCCTTTTTTGAGAGGTGCGTGAGGATCACTGGCTGACAAGGCACTCGCAGCCAATGCTAACGATTGTGCGCGTTTTTCCAGCGCGCGTGAAGCGCTTTGGGAAATGGCCGCTGTGGCCTGCGCTATGCGTGCTTGGCTTTGCGCCACCAGCGCACCAGGTGCCGCCGTCTTCAGGCGCCCTTGCAGTCGCGCCAAAGGCGCGAAACCCGCGTGCCGCACCGATGCGGGACCACTGACATCGAGGCGCTGGGACAAGGTTGTGAGCTTCGCCGCATTGCGTCCCAAAGCCGCTTGAGGGCTGTTGCGCCGAAGCCCGACTTGCATTTCATTGAGCGTCGCTTGCGCCACCGCGACCGGCGTGGGTCGTCTGAGCGTCATGGTGGCGGCTGTCAAACGCTGCCGCGCATCCTGTACCGCCCGGGGGTGAGCGGCGGAATTCGACAATCGCATCGCCCCATCATCACATTGCTGCACAGCGGTCTCGACGGTATCGCGAATGCTGCGCGCCAGATCAAGCTCCAACGAACGGAGATCATCGGGCCACTGAGACTGCACTTGCGAGACCAGAGATGCTGCTGCGGTGGGAGTGGAAGCCCGCACATCAGCCACCAAGTCGCACAGTGACGTATCCGTTTCGTGCCCGACGCCCACGACGCAGCAAATCGGGAGTGACGCCACCATCCGAACCAGCATTTCGTTGGAAAAAGCCCATAAGTCCCCAAACGAGCCTCCACCGCGGCAAAGCAATATGACATCGGGCGGCGGCAGGTCGGCCGGTTCGTAGGCACAGGCCGCACCGATCGCGCGCATGATCTGAGGCGGCGCGGCATCACCTTGTACCGCCGTCCCAAACACCGTAATGGGCGTCAAGGGTGCGTGTTCTTTGAGCCGCTGACAAACATCATGCAGCACCGCCCCTTCGAGCGATGTCACCAAAGCTATGTGCTGCGGTGGCGCGGGCAACGGTCGCCGGGGTTGATCAAACAATCCATCGGCTTGGAGCCGCCGCTTCAACGCCTCGTACTCCGCATGGAGTAACCCATCACCCATGTGCTGGACTCGCTCAACGATCAGTTGAAAACGGCCAGCTGGCTCATACAACTCCACCCGGCCTTCTACCACCAGCACGTCTCCGTGCTGCGGGGTAATGTTGCCGCGCCTGAGGTTGGACTTAAACATCACGGCACTCACCTTGGCATCGCGGTGCTGATCCGCCAACGTGAAGTAACAGTGGCCGCTGCCATACACCTTCGGTTGGGTCACTTCGCCGATCACGCTGACTTTTCCAATCTGCGTCGCCAAAACACGTTTTGAGCGCGCTGTTAAATCGGCGACTGTGAGCGTTTGAGGCGCCTCAAAATCCATGTGCTTTCACCCTATAATCGCGACGATGTCAGCTCGGTGAGAGCGCCGGAGCGCTTGAGGCCAAGCATGCGTAAATCGACTCCCGGGTTTTGGCCAGCGGTCTCCGGTGCCCTTGCCATCGGCTGGGCCCCCGTGCTTGCGCGGTTAACCGTGGCGCCGCCGGCAGCCACTGCGTGGTACCGGATGGCCGTAGCAGTGGCGATGCTGCTCCCGCTGTACATCGTGTGGGTCAACCGCGATCCCAACCGACAGCTTCCTTCACGCAAAGACATCGGCCTCTTGTTGCTGGCAGGAGCGGCGCTTGGAGCAGACATTGGTGTGTGGCACTATGCCCTTGAATTGACCTCGGTGACGAGCGCCACGCTTCTCGTCAATATGTTACCCGTCGCGCTCATTGCGTGGACGTGGGGTATCCGCGGCGAAACGCCGTCTTTTCGCCTCATTGCAGCCTTTGCAGCCGGGATGGCTGGCCTCGTGATTCTGGTGTGGGGTGGCGGCACAAGCGCGCGCACCGGCAACATTTCCGGCGATGCACTTGCGCTGGTCGCATGCGGGTTTTATGCCGCCTATCTCTTGCTGTCGTCACACCTCGCATCTCGGTTTGATGGCCTGACGCTCATCACCTGGACCACGATCGGCACGTTGGTGTCGCTGACACCTTTGCATCTCGTTGAGAGCGTGGTTTTAGCAGATCAAGCCGGCGAGATGTGGATGACGATCGGCGGGTGGTGGACGGTGCCGACCGTCTGGCCCGACTGGCGAACATTGCTCTTGCTGGCCGTGGTCTGTCAGGTGATGGGACAAGGCCTGATGATGATTAGCCTCGCCACGCTGCCCATCTCGATCGCCGGCGTGTTGTTCTTACTCCAAGTGGTGATGGCATCGGTCGGTGCCGTGCTCGTCTTGGATGAAATTCTGAATCGTGTTGAAATTGTGGGATCAGCCATGATCGCGCTCGCTGTCCTCGTTATTCGAACAGCGCGCGCCCCTGCCGCAGCCTTAAAGGAGAAACCCTCGTGACCGAAGCCACAACGCCCAACGTCCGATCGCCCTGTCGCGGGATCTGCTCGACAACCCACGGAGACAACATCTGCAGAGGCTGCCGCAGGCTAGCCGTTGAGGTGGATTTATGGTCTGGAATGGACAGCCCGAAGCGCAGCAAAGTGATGTGGCGGATCTTTAATCAAGCCGTCCGTCTGCTGAACGGCAAGATTGAGGTCATTGATCGCGAAAAGGCGAAAGCGCGGCTTCGCATGTTTGGTCGTAGCTTCGATGATTCGTGGCCAGACCTCTACCTCGGGTGGCTATTACTTGCCACCGCTCAAGAAGCAGTTGGCAGCGCAGACGTGTGCGGCGTTGACTACAAAACCGGCGGCCAGCCTGTGGGCGCGTGGTACAAAGATCTTGATGATCAGTGGCAGTCCATGGCTGAAAGCGAAGCCGACGACAACATAGCATAAATCCGCAGGATGGAGGAATCCCTTCATTCCTACAATGGCCTAACGGGATGTGGCGCAGTCTGGTAGCGCACCGCGCTGGGGGTGCGGTGGTCGCCGGTTCGAATCCGGCCATCCCGACCATGATTGCCCCTCTTTGAGCAAGTTAAGCTAGGGTGCTTCAGCACCCCAAACTGTCCACCCAGGGGCGGGCTCACGAGCAAACAGCTCGATCTTCGATTGCTCTGGAAACATCAACTCAATACGATGCCGAGCTTCCGCTGGCTTGGTGCTGTGCCGGCTGCGTTTCTCTCGAATGAGCTGCCTCACGTTGCGTGCACCTCGGGGGCGAGGAATACGTCCTTTTTTGAAGATGAGACACAGCTCACAGCCACTCAACGTGTAAAACCCAGGATTAGTGGATTCCTTATCCCACACAAACCCAACCGTCGCATAAGCAAAGCCCCAAGCATCGCCGAGCGCGAGCGCTTGTGGAAGATGCGGATTGGTGGTCCACATAAAGAGCAGCGCATCGTCAGACGCAATATTGTTGACAGGCCACTGCCCGAGTTGTTTTGATGTGACTGTCGAGTAGTGATGACGAGCCCCGCCTGTGTCTCCGCTGCCAGGCCCCGCATGTTGGAGCTGGCCTTTGTAATCCCACGGCGGGTCGGCATAGATGATCTCAAACGGGCCGGGCGGAAACGGCGGTGTCGGCTGGTTGGGATTTGGCTTCACATCAGCCATGGACGACTAAGGCTCCCGATCGTAGGTGTTGATGTCCTCAGCCTGCTCGTCGTCGCCCTCTTTCTTCATGATGTACTTGGCAATGTGCTTTCGCACTGCAATCACGATAGACAGCGCGATCGCGGCATTCCAACCCAATGTGGCAAACGACCGCAAAGAGCTGGTTTCCGCGAGCACGCCATCAAGAATAAATACGCCCGGAGCCGCGAGCGCAAAAGCAATCGCTAGATAGATCAACAAGTCGATGCCGAAAAACCAAAGCGCAATGAGACAAAGCCCACCGAGCGTTAGCCATGTCCACCCGCTGTAGAGTACTTCAAGCGTTGACATTCGGCGTTACTCAGACCGGTCCTGAGGTTGATGGCCGCGGCGCTTTGGGAGTGACAGAAACCCGGGTGCGCGGGTGTCTGGACGCCCCTTTTGAAGCTTGTGCCGCTCCTTTGCGTGCCATTTGTGCGGCGGTGTCGAGCTTATGATCAGAGATCACTTCTTTCAGTGCCGCCAGCGATCCCAGCGTCTCAGTCACGTTGGCAGGCAACACCAGCAACTTGGTGGAGCGGGATGTGCCCATGTTGGAGACGGCGCTAATCTGGCTACGCATCAACTCATAGTCAATGGCCGGTTGTCCGCCATCTGCAATCGCGTTGGCGATGACCTGAGTGGCGTACGCCTCTGCGTTGGCGATTTCACGCCGCGCTTCCGCTTTCCGTTGAGCGGTATACAGCTCGGCATCGGCGTTCAGTTGCGCGGCTTGTTTCTCGCCTTCTGCGCGCCTGACGCGTGCCCGACGTTCCCGCTCTGCATTCAGCTGTTGCTGAATGGCAGTGCGCGTCACAGAATCAATGATGACGTCCAACACTTCGCTGCGCGTAATTTCAATGCCCCACTCTTCGGATGCGCGCTGGAGGCTGGTCAAGATTTCTTGCCCAATTTCAGCGCGTCGTGACTGCACATCATCAAATTCCATACGGCCTGCGGCGGATCGCACAATCCCCGTCAGCGAGGTCGTGAGGGCCCCATTGACATCATTGATGCGGTACACAGCCTTGGCGCCATCCGTCACGCGATAAAACACCGTTGCCACCAGGTCGATGGCGACGTTATCCGACGTAATCACGCCGATTTTGACACTGGCAAGTTGCCGTTCCAAAACGCTGACCTTATGCGCCGCTACCTGAACGAATGGAATGATCAGATTCAGCCCGGGCCTCAACAAGCGATCGTATTTGCCAAATCGCTCGACAATGTAGACCTGTGATTGCGGAACGACTTTGACGCCGGCTGCCGCCACCACGGCTAGTACGACGAGGATAACAGCAAGAAAAATTTCCATTTTTTGCGGCGCTTTACCGGAAGTGATATCTGTCCGTTGATTCTATGAGGCGTTGCGAAGTGCTTCTCTGTTCTTGAATCACATGGTCAAATCGGGCACTATCTATCGCTCACAACGGGCAGCCTGCCATCCCGCGGCCGGGTTTTACCTCTTCAAGCGTATCTCTTCGGCCAGATCGCTCTAACTAGAATCGTGAATTAGCAGAGGTTGCTTACCTCGCTTGCCACTGAAGCCCGACCGCTTCTATCGTCTTGTCCCCCCTTACGAGCTCCGATGCCGAAATTCCAGCTAGCACCCAATAGCACACGGATCACGCAAGTGCCTCTTCTCAAACGGCTGCTACCCGAGTTGGCTCACACAGAGAGCCCCGACCCCAATGACGTGTACCTTGAGTTTTCATCGCCGGCAGTGTCTCCGGGCTTTCTGCAAGCCAAAACGGCGCTGTACATGAATCAAGAAAACCTTTTTGCGCCTGCAACGGATGCGCTCAACGTTGTCAATCGCAAGCTCGCACACAGCAAACTTCCTCGAATCCCGCTCAACGCCATGACCACAGGCTACAACATCCCACTCAAGGGCCTGACACGACCGGACTCATACCGACTGATCAACCGCATCAGTCGAGGAGAGCACCCTAGGCACTTCGCGATGACCAGCAGCCGTGTCACTGGGACCAACGTGCTCAGCCTGCCTGCATTTCTGATGTTCTACAACCTGAGTGAGCTCGAAGATGGTGTGCAGTTTGCCGCACACCCCAAGCAGCGGTTTTGCTGTGCCGTGTTATCCAATGCAACAGCAACCGATCGAATCGCGTTTATTCAACAGCTATCAAAGTACAAGTCAGTGGACATCTTCGGAAAGTCCGCGTTAACAAACCGCACTGACCCCGAATTTCCTGTCGTCGAATATGGCACTTACGGACAAAAAGCCATTCTGACTCAACTGGTGAGGGACAACTCCAAGTTCTTTAGCCAATACAAATTCGTGGTGTGTTTCGAAAACTCTTTTGCGGACGACTACGTTTCTGAGAAAATCGTGAACGCTATCCGCGGGCACACCATTCCCATTTACCGCGGTGCGGCAAATGTTGGCGACTATTTCGACCCAGAGTCCTTTGTTGGCTACGAATCCAGCACCCGTTCCTACAAACGCATGATTGACAAGATCATCTACTTAGATCAACACGACGACGCCTATCAGGCGATGCTCAATCGACCCTATATCTCCCCGCTGGGAACTCAGAACATCGAAACGAAGGTTGGCGAGGCACATGAAATGATGCGCCGGATCTCGTCTATTGCCCAGAAACTCTGATATACGCGCATCATTCCGTGGTCCAAATCCCTCCGCCAAAGCAGCATCTACAGCGCAGAAGAGAATCCTTCAGAATATACATGAATACGGTCACCTAGTTCCTTTGGTAATTGATAGGGCTACGGTTACGAAGGCTAGCGCTAAAGTGGCCGTGCCTGTCCCTTGAACTACATAGGGAGCATACCCGACTTCCTTACCAACAGCGTAGAAAAGATAGAAGATAACCGCCGAGAGCCATCCACAAAGCACAACAGCCACCACACCGACTAATACCCCCTGAATCCTACGGTTGTGCCGTGAGTGTGCTAATGCTTCCTCCTTGGTGGCGCCGCCTAATTCCTCCAGCGCACGCAGATCATTCATATCACTCGAAGTGCTCCCGGCCGTGTCAGGGATATTAACTTCTGAATACGGATTCCTTTGTTTCCGTGCCATGTCATGCCCTACCTTTTTTTGACATAACATGCTCCTTGAAGTAATTTGAAATCAACTCTTCTCTGATGGTATATCCTTGTATGGGCGCGGCAGGGTATTTCTTTCTTACTTCTTCAACAGTAGAATGCCATGGACTCCCCTCCGCATGCGACCAGCTAGATAGTTGCAGAGCCGTCATACGGCCAAATTTTGTCCAAACAGCCTCGATGAGGTTGACTATATCTTCATCGTCTCTTATCAAAGGAGCCACTTCTACGGGAGCAATGTTGTACGCTTTGCCTCTAATTGGGCCGGCACCATACTGTTTGAATTGATGATAAATTGAGCTCACGACTGGGCCATACTGCCAAGCCTCGACGGTTTCATTAAAGCAAGGTGTGTCATTGACAGCCAAGTGAACTCCCTGGCATATGTAAAGCATCTTCTGCATCTTCATATTTGATAACCATGAGCTTCTTCTATCAACAAAGTCCAGCAATGTATTGGCTATGCTACAAACTGTGTATGGCATCGAAGCTCCCTCCCCCTGTCTCATGTCGGCTAGACAGGCTTGTCCGAAAACCCGCTAAACCGCTCACCTCTTCGGGCACGCGCAGATCACACTCACTTTCTCTGATGCGAAAGCCAAGAACACCCATGTAGCGTCTAAATGCTATGCGCAAGCCTAGTGGCTTCGACCTTAACCGCCAGCGACACGAGAAAGCGGAGAACGGCAGGCTAGCGGCAACGGCAGCACTTGCGCGAACTAACAGCAACGTCTGCATCCTGCTCTGTGAGCGACTGCGGCGAAGGTCTCTACCTCTGGTCGCATGCCGCCTGCTGCCACACTTTGCAGCGAAGCAACATCTTCTCTCGCCGTCGTGAAGCAACATCTAAGTTCCCTTCTTTAGACAAAAAGGGGGGCTACTATGCGATCTATCACTGTTTAGCTCATCTCCCTCGGCTCGTGCCCATTGTACGTATCTCAAAGTCATTGTGAATAATCTCAGATTAACTGCACTTTGCATCCACCAAGCATCCGAACACTCTGATATAAGAGAATCTCGCTTGGCGCTTTGCACAATTCCACGTCGCATTTGTTGTTGGATAACCATTCGTTATTCGGGATTTTACGCTGGACCCTGCAGCAGTAACTCTGTGATTCAAGTCACATCAATGAATAGGGATTCGAGATTACAATGCGACGATAAAACGCCTTTCTTCAAATATAACGGCGCATACAAAAGGGGTTTTCTTGGCGTAATTCTGCGGACAGCCCTTTATGATCTTTAACAGGAAGGCTTGTCACGGACTCATTGAGAAGAACTGAATTTGCGAAATTGATGCAGTAACACCTTTCTTACTCTAGCGCACTGCCACTGTGATCGTTCAACTTTCGAGAGCAACAACAAGTAGCACTATCGCCGCATCTGACAGCGCGAGGAAAGCGCGGAGGACCCTTGGAAAATTTGTTTGATCAAGAGAAATCGGCGAATCCCATATGTCGGCTCCTTTTCTTGTCTGGGATAGGCAACGTCGATTAATTTGCTTGCCTCCTCAGAAACGTTATGTTCGCGCACGCCCTTTTTTCTCTGGCCACAGCGATATGCCCAGCCCTGTAATTTCAGTGATCAAAGCGGGAAATTATCAACTTTTGCTCTCTACTGAAAAACAACGGACGCTCACGTGACCTTATCTCGCACAATTGGTACGTGAATCAACCGTGCAACCTTAGATGACCTCCGCGCATCCCGGTAGTGCTTCAGCAGGCGTGACGTCGTGACTTCGCGCCTACAGCCAGCCGCTTCCCCAGAGACAGACCTTTCCCTTTCTTGCGCTGAATCTCTGATGAGCCAAGGGGCACGCTTAATCGACCCCAGCAGTCTCAGCATCACAGGATTGGTCATTGGCGGCGAATGCGCCGAGATTCGAGCAGGCGTTCAACTCAAAGGGTTCGTTCGCTTAGGGCGCAACGTAATATTGAAAGATGGCGTCTGCATCGAAGATTCGATCATCGGCGACAACGTCACCATCGGCGAGTGGAGCTCTGTCAAGAATTCAGTGGTCAGCACCGGAACCACCCTTTTCCCGAGCTGTTACCTCGCTCGTGGCTGTCACATCGGCGCCCAATCTCACATCGGCACCAAGAGTGCTTTCTACAACGTCTCAACTGGCTGTGACTTTCTGTGTTCGATGTCTTGGATGAATGACGCGGTGTTTGGGGACCGCTGCACAGTTCATCCCATGTCCTCCGTCGAGCCGACACCCTTTTTAAATCCCGCACCTGTAAAAGCTGAGATCGGAGACGACGTTGAGATCGGACAACACAGCGTCGTGTCGCGGCCTGTGCGCATCGGGCATCGAGTAAGCCTCGGGGCCGGCGTCGCCACCATCGAAGATGTTGCTTCTGATCAGATCGTCTCACTACGACAGAAAGCAACGATACGACCCCAGCCGAAGTCACCATGATGAAAACAACTCAAGGGGTTTCAGTGATCGTGTGCGGAATCACAGACTCTCAACACATCACACCTCTGACCCCTCTTGCAGGGCGTGCACTGGCGCGTCACGCAATTGATCTTGCAAGATCACTCGACCCAACAGACGTCCTCCTACTCCTGGGCGATGAGGTCATTCCCCTTATTCCCACGGGTGCGGACGTTTCTGTGTTTGCCGTCGATCTGTCTCAACCTCTCGTAACCAATATTTCAGAAGCTCTCAAAGCATGCCTATCAGACCACGTACTCCTCTTACCAGTGAATGTCCCCTGCCTTCGCAAAGAAACCTTGATCTCATTGTGCGCAGAGGTGGGCAACGCACGCACGCTCACGAAATGCCAGAATGGCCTGCCCGACGGGCCGCTGGTTGAAAGAACCGAAGGTGGCACGCATCTCAAAACAGTGTCACCGGCCCAACCAGAGCAAGGCGCGCATGAGATGCTTGTTGGCCCGGTATTCGCGAGCAAAGGCCAGTTGTCTTTACTCACATCTACCCCATCTGGTCAGCGCGACTTTCATTCGATGCTGTCGGACATTCTTCAGGATCCGCCGCTTGATGTCTCTCCGTATCAATTGACGGAGGCATCTGTTCAAGAAGGGCTGGTGTGTCACTCTCTTCAGGACCTCAGCTGCGCTGAATCTGTGACCCGAGCGATGCATACACGTGAACTTCAAGACCAAGGCGTTCAAATCATTGATCCCAAACGTGTCTACATTGAAGGCACCGTAGTCGCGGGAACCGACTGCATCATTGATGTCGACGTGGTGTTGAAGGGATATGTGAGGCTAGGTGATCGAGTGACGATCGGCCCAGGCACCGTCTTGCAAGACACCGTGGTAGGCAATGACGTTCACACTGGTAACCGTCTGTATGCAACCTCATCGGTTCTTCACGATCGATCGACCTATAAAAACGACTGCTCTGTTCAAAATGGCTCTGTCGTGAAGGAAGACGTGGTTATGGGAACGAGACCGGACATCACCAATACCACCATTGGTGCTCGCTGCAAGATGGTCCACCTATCGTCCCTCACCGATGCTGTCATTGGATCCAATGTGAACCTATCCGGTGCAATGTCGTTCAGTTCTGCAAAGTCAACGGGGTCACGTCAGTACCTTGTTGGAGACGATTCGTTTCTGGCAACGTTTGCGACCGGCGCTTGTCCTGTGACCGTGGGATCAGGGTCGTTCGTGGCAGCTGGAACCGTTGTCACGGAAGACGTTCCTCCCGATGTGCTGTTCGTCAAGAGAAACCGAGGGTCAGCCGCTCCCATAGAAGACGAAGCCTAACCAATCAAGGTTACGCACATGCCACTGTGCATAACCGGTGCAAGAATGGTGCAAAGCTGTGCAGAAATACAACTGGATTGTGCGATTCGGTCATTTGCGCACAACTTTGCACATGAAACGCACACACCAGCGCACAGAGTCCACGGGCAAGAATCGTGCCCTCAGCGGTTAAACCGTGTGTTATGCACAAACGCACAGCCCCTAATTACAACAACTCCCCCAAAATACATGGAATCGGTACTGTCGTAAGCATGAAATCTACTGTTGATGTTCTCGTGATTGGAGCGGGGCACGCCGGGATTGAAGCGGCGTCGGCTGCTGCCAGGATGGGATGCTTGACAACACTTGTCACGTTCTCGTCGAACGACATTGGACAAATGTCTTGCAACCCTTCGATCGGAGGAATTGGTAAGACGCATCTTCTCCAGGAAGTTGACGCGCTGGGCGGCGAACTTGCTCGGGCGGCGGATCAATCAAGTATTCAGATTCGTCTTCTCAACGCAAGCAGAGGTCCCGCTGTACAGGCCACTCGGGTTCAGGCTGATCGTGCGCTATTTCAAGCTGCCATGGCGAAGCAAGTCAAGAGGCGGTGCGACGAGAATGGACTCCAGCTTGTCTACGCCGCTGTCGATCGGCTACTGGTCGAAAACAACACAGTCAAGGGAGTGGGATTGTCGGATGGCTCCCATATCAATGCCACCTGTGTCGTGTTGGCAACAGGAACGTTTCTCGGTGGCGTGATGCACACGGGAGGTGAAGTCGCGGATGGAGGACGACACAAAGGTCCGTCAGCATCGGTGCTCGCGCAGCAGCTGAGAGAACTCCCAATCAGTATTGGTCGCCTGAAAACAGGCACGCCACCTCGTCTCTTGAAAGAGACGATTGACTTCGATCAATTAGAGCGCCAGGATGGCGATTCGACCATTCTGTGTTTCAGCCTGCGGTCATCTCGCTCTGATCGGCCGCGCCAGATTCCATGCTGGATTACGGAAACCAACCCAGACGTCCACGATGTTATTCGGTCATCCCTCGATCAGTGGCCGATGAGGACTGGTGCGATTGAAGGAGGCGGTCCGCGTTACTGCCCGTCCCTCGAAGACAAAATCGTCAAGTTTCAAGATCGCTCTTCTCACAAGATTTATCTTGAGCCTGAAGGCCTCACCAACGAGTTGATCTACCCCAATGGGATATCGATGAGCGTCCCGAGTTCAGTCCAGCTTGAGGCAATCCGCAAGATCAAAGGGCTGTCTCGCGTCGAGATGGAAACGCCGGGGTATGCCGTGGAATACGACTATTTGGATCCCTCACAGATGAAACGGACGCTCGAATCTCAACACATTGAAGGGCTATTTCTATCTGGACAAATCAACGGCACAACAGGGTATGAGGAGGCAGCAGCTCAAGGTGCTGTTGCCGGAATCAACGCGGCGCTGAAAGTCAAAAATGAGCCAGAGTACGTGCTGTCTCGTGAAAGCTCGGTTACCGGGGTGATGATTGACGATCTTGTGTCCCGGGGCGTCAACGAGCCGTATCGGATGTTTACGTCGCGCGCGGAACACCGGCTGCACCTGAGAACAGATAACGCACAGAGTCGGTTGGGCGCATCAGCTAGAAAGTTAGGGATTTTGGACGAAGAATCACGTGCTGCGCTTGAGCAGTACCAAGCCGCTGGACGTCATATGCGCGATCAGCGCATCAGTGATCCTGCGGAATTGTTGCGTTCAAAGGATGTCAAACTTTGCGAGATGTTTGGTTTACCCGACGCAGATATCACATTGAGTGCGATCCGCGCGAGTATTTCCGATCGGATGTATGCCGGATACATCAAGAGGCAACGCGCAGAAGTGCGCGCTGCCGCATCGTTTGGGAACGTCCCGATCCCCCAATGGGTTGATGCCAATGAGATATCGGGCTTGTCCCATGAAGCGAGAGACGCGTTGCTGCGTTACAGGCCGCGCTCAGTTGAGCAAGCTGCTCGGTTGCCAGGGATGGGACCTGCGGCTGTGACGGTCCTTTTGATCTACCTTCAGAAAAATGGGCGGTCAATTGCGCATGCACCAGCGCATTGACGAGTTGGTGCGGCTGATTCATTCGCACTCACACTTCAAATCGCTGTTGTCGCGCCGAGACAGTCAGTCACCTGATCTCATACGAGAACACATTGATGATGCGCTCTGCGCGCAACAAGAGTTGATTGCTGACCACACCTACCTTGATTTCGGGTCTGGAATTGGCCTACCTGGCCTTCCGCTCGCGATCGCGCGGCCGGATGTCTCTATCACGCTGTGTGATTCTGATCGTCGGCGGATGACCTTTGCGCAAATGGTGGTGAATGAGCTGGATTTGTCCAATGTCAGTGTTCTCAAAGAGCGCGTTCATCCGCGGTTGCGCGTGGATACGCTGTGGCAGGGAGTTGTCTCACGGGCGGTCGCACCAAAAAGCGAGGTTTTTGAGATGGTGGATCACCTATTGACCCCATCAGCGCATGCACTGCTGTGGGAAGGATCGCGATCTGTTGCTGAGATCGAAACGTCGTGCTACGTGAAACACAGAGCGTGGAGTCTTGAGAAAACGATACCTCGCACACAACACGGGACGGCCGTGAGTATTTGGCGAGGAGAGACAATCAATGATAATTGAGCGCAGGCACGGCTAAGTCAGCAATGAAACCTAACGGTAAGATGGGGCCTCAACTGAGGCTGGCCGTCTGTAATCAGAAAGGCGGCGTCGGAAAAACCACGACTGCGGTCAACCTCGCATCGGCCCTACAGCGTATGGGGCGACGCACATTGTTGGTTGACATGGATCCTCAGGGGAACGCGACCGCCGCTCTTGGCGTGACTCAAGACGGCATTGATGGCACCGCGTTTGACCTCATGGCATCGACGCTAGCACCTCACCGCTGCATCGTGGGAACGGAAGAAGGAATCGATCTCGTTCCAGGATCACCCGACCTGTCGGTGATGCATATTCGGTTAGACGAAAGCGAAGAGCAAAACCCGGAAATCGTGCTGAGGCAACGTTTAGCAGAAGTGACGGCGATGTATGACGTCATGATTTTTGATTGCCCTCCCACGTTGAATATCTTGACGATTTCCTCTCTTGCGGCTGCCTCCAAAGTCCTCGTCCCTATTCAATGCGAGTTTTTTGCGCTGGAAGGGTTACGGCAGCTTCGTCAAACAATTGAAGAGCTGCAAGAAGCGACTGGCGAGACGATTGAGATCTTCGGTTTGCTTCGCACCATGTATGACGGGCGCCAAAACTTGGACCGCACCGTCAGCATGCAGCTTGAAGAGGCCTATGGGGCTGAGGTGCTCAACACCATCATTCCCAGAAATGTTCGCTTGGCAGAAGCGCCGGCAGCCGGTCGGTCAGTCCTGTCATACGACAAGTCGTCACGTGGAACAGAGGCGTACTTGATGCTGGCTGGCGAGATTGCCCGGATGATGGAGACACGCGCAGCATGACTCCTCCGGCATCTGGAACAACCAAAATCAGCCGTCGGGTTGCCGAACTCTTACAGCGAACGACGGACACCAAACCCAAAGACGGGGTTAGGGTTGACGCGAATCAAAAGATGGTGCCCGTCTCCGTCCTGACTCCTTCGAATGCACAGCCACGTGTGCGGTTCGGTGAGCGCACTCTTCAGGAATTGGCAGACTCCATCCGCCAGCGAGGTGTGCTACAACCGCTTCTCGTCCGAGCCGCGAAGCAAGGGCAATATGAGATTGTGGCGGGTGAGCGGCGTTGGCGTGCCGCCAAAATGGCCGGTCTCACGGAAGTGCCGGTGCGGCAAATTCAACTCAATGACCGTGATGCACTGATCGCAGCGGTCGTTGAGAACTCCCTGCGAGATGACCTTCAGCCTCTTGAGATTGCGCGAGGAGCCCTCCGTCTTAGCATGGAGTTTGGGTTAACCCAGAAGCAAATTGGCGCTTACCTTGGCATGTCGCGCCCAGCGGTCACCAATGTGGTGCGCTTGTTGGGATTACCCCCCTCACTTCACCGGCACCTAGAGGATGGGAGTCTGTCGGCGGGACACGGGCGAGCGCTGCTAGGCGCGCCAGAGGATCTCCGCGAAGATCTTGGTCACCGGATCGTATCCGAGGGCTGGAACGTTCGCCGCGTTGAAGCTGAAGTTCGCGCATTGCAACGATCGAAGCGCACCGAGGAGTGGCAAAATTCGCCATCTGAGTGGACGACCAAAGACACGGCAGAAGAGACGCGCCTCGAAGGCATTGCGGCTCGGCGTGGCGTGCGAGCATCGCTGGTGCGTGACAAAAATGGACGGGGAGGCAGTGTTGTGCTCTCTTTTAAAACGCGCCGGGAGTTGAACAAACTCATTCGGTTGCTCGGAAGTGATGGGGAGCCAAAACATGGGTAGCGATACAACAGGCCTGCGGCTACTTGCAGTCGCGGCGACTTTGACGGTCGCCGCCTGTGGGGAGCCGGTTGAAGTCGCATGCGATTCAAGTGACGAGGCTTTGTGTGGAAGGCAAAACCCAGAAGATGTTGCTGTGATTCCTAACACCGATGTCGTGATGGTGTCTGAGATGGTGGCAGACGACGCGAAGCGAGGGTCTCTAACGGCTTGGCGGACAGGGTCTCGCGAGCAAGTTCCGGTCGAGATCCATTGGGACACAATGATTGACGACCCAAAAGACCCAACCTGCCCCATTCCTGATCCCGACGCATTTCAGCCTCACGGGATTGACTTTGGTTCTGGCGACGATGGGTTGGCACAGATGGCGGTCATTAATCATGGTGGTGAGCGAGACACGGTTGAGTTCTTTGATGTGGAGTTGGCTGAAGACCACTCATCGGTGACACTGAGTTGGCACGGGTGTTTGCAGCCGCCTTATGCCGGCAGCTTGAACGACGTTTCCCTCGGCAGCCCAGGGCACGTGTTCTTCACCAATATCGGTGACACGAAGGCAACGGCCACATTCTTGTTCAAGATGATGCTTGGAATGAAGACCGGGTACGTGTGGCACTGGAATGGCGACCACTACAGCATCGTGGACGGCAGCGAAGGGTCATTTCCCAATGGTGTGCTTGCGTCGAACATCGGATCCATTTACGTGTCATACGCCCGTGAAAATGAAGTTCGGAAGATGTCTGTGTCGCGCGGGAAGGTTGATGAAGTTTGGAAAGTGCCAGTCCCCGACAACCTCGTGTACTTTGATCAACGCGTGTGGGTGACGAGCGTGGACTCGTTTGCTGATCTTGTGTCTTGCCCCAGAGTCAAGAAAGCGAAGAGCTGTGGGGTGCCATTTTCGGTCAAAACATTTGCCACGCGCGGCGCCAATCGCGAGGTGCGCACGGTGTACCAAGACAAAGAGGCATCGTTCTTTGGGGCGCCGTCGGTGGCACAGCCTGTCGTGCGCGACGGAAAGACGGAGCTGTGGATCGGCTCGTTTGCCGGCGATCGCGTGGCCATAGTGCCCATCGGCACGCCATAAGATGATTGCAACCGCTGTCATCCTCCTCTGCGTGGGGATTGTTGCCGGCGTCGCGTTACTGCCCTTTGCCCGTCGCTTTCATATTCCTGAGGCGGCTCTTTTTATCGCCGGCGGCTTTGCGATCAAGTCAGCGTGGATCGGCTTCGGCCTAGATACCGGCGTCCGCGCCGATTGGCTCTCGCACTTTGTGCTCTATGGAGTTCTCCCGCTTTTGGTCTTTGAGGCGGCGCACAGCATGCAGCCGCGCGATCTTCTCAAGGTCCTTCCTGGCGCACTTTGGCTTGCCGTTCCGATGGTACTCGTTGGCGTGGCATTGACAAGCGGAGCGCTCTCGTTGGTGGGTGTGCCGCTAGCGGCAGCACTGATCGGCGGAATCGTGCTGTCGGCGACAGATCCAGCGGCCGTGAGCGCATTGCTGCGAAAAGCGTCAGGGTTTGATCAGCTGGTCTCGCTTATGGAAGGCGAGAGCCTGCTGAATGATGCGACTGCGATTGTTTTGTTTACGACTGCGCTGGGCTTAACAGCGGCGGGTGCCGGCATGTTGACTTCGGCTTCTGGGGTTGATATCGAGGGGCTGGTGACGTCGTTCATGGTGTCCCTGTGCGGCGGCGTTTTCGTCGGTGCGGTGTGCGGCGGCGCAGCGAATTGGCTAAACCGGCGCGTGAAAGAAGCGGGCCACATGACGGCCGTCTGTATCGCTGTGGCCGTGGCGTCCTTTTTGATTGCTGAGCATTTCCATGCGTCGGGAGTGGTGGCCACGATGGTGTCGGCGTTGGTCGCGAAGCCTGCGGATGAGACGCGCCGAGAATTCGCTGGGGACTTGCATGCCTCGTTCTCCTCACTTGGCTGGGTGAGCAACGCTCTGTTGTATCTCCTGGTGGGCATGACCATTCGTCCCAACATCTTGTTGGCACATTGGGATGTCGCGTTGGTGGCCGTGCTCGCAGTCTTCTTTATCCGCGCGGTGCTGATCTATGGATTAACGCTGCCACTGCTGAAGTGGGTGCCCCCTAAGAAGATGCCGCTAAAGCACTTCCTCGTGCTTCATCTTGGTGGACTTCGGGGAGCTGTGGCGATTGCATTGGTTCTCTTGGTGCCGCCTACTGTTGCGGGGTATCAAGAATTAACGGCAGCGGTGTACACCGTTGTCATCGTGTCACTTTCCGTGCAATCGGTGGTCGTACAACGGGCTTTGAATTCGAAATAGGAGCAAGAGCATGACAAGTTTGAAAGAGTTCTTCAAGATCCGGGATCGCCGGAGTGTCATGCTGGCGACCGCGGTCGCCGTGTATTTCACGGCCATCCTCAATTACCAGTATTTCATTTCGTCGTTTGATGTGATTGGAACGTCGTGGGTGGC
This sequence comes from Gammaproteobacteria bacterium, assembly GCA_965209235.1. Classification (GTDB taxonomy): domain Bacteria; phylum Pseudomonadota; class Gammaproteobacteria. The sequence goes on from OZ242382.1 coordinate 670,508, forward strand.
GATCTTACGAGCCATTAGCGTTTCTCTTACGCTACTGCTTCTCAATATCGGGCTCTTCGTTTTGGTGACCCCGTTTCGGGCGTTTCGCCTGATCTTGATTCTGCTGTTGACGCTGGGTGCGGCATCGGCGTACCTCATGGATACGTACGGGCTGGCGGCGGATCGGAATTTGCTGTTCTCGCTGCTGGTGTATGGCATCGATCTCTTCAAGTCGTGGCCATCTGAAGGATTCTTTCTGTACATGGCATTGTTAGCGGTTGTGCCTGCGATGACGCTGACGGTCATTGCTGAGGTCCCTCAGTCATGGATGCAACGAGGGCGAGACCACATGATCGTCGCAGGGGTGGCGTTTGCGGGAGTGATCGGTATCGCGGTTCTCTCTCAGGGCTTCATTCCCGCGTTCGTCAAGAAAGGTGTCATCACGTCGTTTGCCAACCCGATTGCGCCGATTTACGCAACGGTGGACTTAGCGCGTGAGATGCTGTGGCGGGCGCCAAAGCCGGTGATGCCGATGGCGTCGGATGCAGCGATGAAGCCAGCTTCAGATCGTCGCAGGCTGGCTGTGATGGTTGTGGGGAATTCCGTCCGTTACGACCGATTGGGTTTGAACGGATATGCCAAAGAGACAACGCCGCATCTTGATGCCAATGGTGAAGTGATTAGTTTTCACGAGGCCATCGCCTGCGCGACCACGTTCGAAGCGGTGCCATGCATGTTCTCGCTCGACGGTGCCAGCGAGTATTCGTGGCGACACGAGGGACTCCAACAGAACGTGCTTGATGTCCTTCGGAAGGTGGGGGTTTCGGTGCACTGGCGCGATAACGACGGAGCGACGCCTGAGGTGGCGTCACGTGTGCACTTTGAAGACTTCACCGACCGCCAGATTAATCGTTTATGCGATGCGGAGTGCCGGGACGATGGGATGTTGGACAACCTAGATGAGCTCGTCGAAAGTGCCGGCGACGCTGATGTTCTAATCGTCTTGCGCATGATGGGAAGTTTTGGTCCTTCCTACTTTCGGCGAGTCAGACCCAGTGAGCGAAATGTGCGCCAACAGTGTCGGCATGACTGGTTGGATTTGTGTTCAAAGGCCGAGATCAGCAGTAGCTACGATGACACAATCCGCCAACTGGATATCTTTCTAGGCGAGGTCATCGACTTTCTCAGTCAATACGACGACGAGCGCGAAACGACTCTCTTTTTTGTCGGTGATCACGGGGAATCGCTTGGTGAAAATGGGACGTACCTTCATGGCCTGCCGCCATTAATCGCTCCCAGAGAGCAGCTTCATGTGCCATTTTTGATCTGGCTTGGCTCGCAGCATCACGAAGACGTGCGCCGGCATATGACGATCCAGTCAGACTACCCCGTGTCGCATGATCACGTGTCGCACACGCTCATGGGGCTGTTTGGCATCACCACAAATTCGATGAGCCCACCGCTCTCGCTCTTTGCCGCCCCGAGATCTGACGTGGCCGTGGAGGCGGATGAAGGTGGCGGGTAGCTAGCCGGTGCTCTCGGCGCGATCCCACGCTTCGCATAAACGGGTCATGGAGTCAAAGCGCTCTTCCATTGATTCACAGATGGTGACGATGAGCACCTCATCCGCGCTGGTATCGACCGTCAGCTGTTTCAACTGAGCGACCACGTCGTCTGTTTGTCCGACCGCACCGCGTGTATCGGCTTCGTCGGTTGCGCTGGCCACCGCGTCGCGCCGCGACGGAAACGGGCCAAAGACACCCGACCTCACGCGCTGGCGCCACATGCGTGCTGGCGCCGCACGCTCAAGCGCTTCAGACTCTGTGTCAGCGCACACCGCAAAAGTCGCAAGCAAGATCTTCGGCTTGGGCGTCCAGATAGACGGCACGAATGCCTTTTTATAGACCTCTGAGACTCGTCCGCAGCGTGGGTCGATGAAGTGAGCAATAGCAATGGGAAGGCCGAGCTTGGCGGCAATGCGCGCTCCTTCTGGACTGGAGACTAGGGCCCACACGTCATGCACTGTGTCCAGCCCCGGCGTGACTGATACCGACTGAAACGGGGCGGTTTCTGGTTGATCGCCTGTGCACCACTTCAGCAGGTCTTGTACTCGACGTTCGTAGTATTCGGGGCCCGTCGCGGGCGATCCGTACGCCAGCGCACCCGACTGCCACGCATCGCCGCCTGGCGCGCGCCCGATACCGAGATCAATGCGATCACCATGCAGCGTACGCAGCAGTCGAAATGTTTCCGCTACTTTGTAAGGGCTGTAGTGCGAGAGCATGATGCCGCCGGAGCCAATCCTGATGGATGACGTAGCTTCAGCCAGCGTCGGAATCAGCGTTTCTGGCGCGCACCCTGCAAACGACTGCGAGCCGTGGTGTTCAGCGATCCAAAAGCGAGACGCGCCGAGCTGTTCAGCATGACGCACCGCCTCCTTGGTTGCAATCAGAGCCTCGCGCGCACTGGTGTTTGCGAAAATGGGCGACTGATCCAAAAATCCTAGGCGCAAAACTCGAGTCAATGTCCGATCGCTTCATTGTGCCACTAGGCGAGCATTTGCGGCGTATGCCACAGATCGTCACCGGTCAAAGTAGCCGGGAGGTGGACGCCACGGCTGCGCGTCTGCTGGCAGTCACGGACGTCGATCTGATGAGGCGCGCCGCCCAAGCATTCTGCGAAGCCATCCGCCAGCACGCCCCGTCGGCGCAGCGTATCTTGGTCTGTTGCGGGCCGGGTAATAACGGTGGTGACGGGTATTTCATTGCACAAGAGTTGCTGCACCGCGGCCATCGAGTCGAGCTGATGTTGTCTCGGCCTCCACCGCCGCAGTCGACCGCTTCCGTGGCTGCTGCAGCATGGCAGTACGTTGATCCGGGTGAGGATCACACGGTCGCGCCGGGCGATCGCCGCGTCGATCTGGTGGTGGACGCTGTTCTCGGCGCTGGGGCCTTTGGTGTGGTTCGCGAGCATGAAGAGACACTGTTGCGGCGCATGTCTGCGATTGATGCTCCGGTGTTTTCGGTCGATACACCGTCAGGCATCTGCGTGGATAGTGGTGCGCCGCTGTCTGATCACCATGTGAACGCACACGTAACCGTCGCCATGATCGCCCCCAAGGCAGGATCGCTGATGGGCGTGGGTGCGGCGGCTGCGGGTCAGGTGGTTGTCGCTCCGCTCGGCATCAATGAATCACACGCTGCCGACATGCCCGATTCGATCGGCGTTCTTGCGCCTGCGCGCCTGCCGGCGGTGCCTCGGCATGGCCACAAAGGCACGTTTGGGTCTTTGCTGGTGGTGGGCGGTTCGCCGTCGATGGGAGGCGCTGCTCTTCTCGCTACTGAATCCGCTTTGGCAACAGGCGTCGGTGCGGTTCGAGCATGTATTGCGGAGGAGTACATCCCAGCGATGGCGGCGCGAATTCCCGAGGCGATGGCCTACGCGTTACAGGCCTGTGCACCAGGCGATGATGGCTCTCTATTTGATCGGGTGTCGGCCTGCGTTCTCGGCCCTGGCTTGGGGCAAGCCACGCTGTCACGAGACGCGTTTGAGCACGCGATCGCGATGGCAAAGATGCGAGATATTCCGGTGGTGATTGACGCGGATGCACTGCGGCTACTCGCTGAGAAGCCATCGTTATCGCGGGGTGTGACCTCGGTTTTGACCCCGCATCCGGGAGAAGCGGGGTCATTGCTGGGTTGCAGTACTGCGCAAATTGCGGCCGATCGATTGGGCTGTGCTAGGCAGATCGCCAAGACTTATCAGTCGGCGGTGGTTCTCAAGGGAGCAGGCACGATTGTGGCTCACCCGGATGGACGTTCATCCATCAACATTGAGGGAGGCCCCGCCTTGGCATCAGCGGGCTCCGGAGACATCTTGGCGGGAGTCATTGGCGGCTTGTTGGCCCGAGGGGCGACGGTTGAGGATGCGACTGAAACCGGTGTCTGGTTGCACGCGAGTGCGTCTGAGCGCTTGCCTGGTGGCCCCGGGCATCGTGGAGAGCGGTTGACACAGTTGATGCCGCATATCGCTGCGCTGGTGAGAGAATTGGCCGATCGTTCATGATCGCATCTGAGGGGCAGTTGCTGCGCACCGCTCACGCCGCTGCCAGTGTCTGGGCCCGCAGTGAGGCATCATGGTGCTGGATTGCCCTTGACGGCCCGCTCGGCGGCGGGAAAACGACGTGGGTTCGGGGATTCGTGCGTTGCTTTGATCCGAAGGCGCGGGTCAAGAGCCCGACGTTTCCCATTGTGGAGACGATCCCGCAGATGGGAGAGATGCCCGGCGGAATCTTGCATGTGGACGCCTATCGCCTCGCAAGCGTAGAGGACGTGGATTCACTCGACTTAGAGGGGATGGCTCAAGAAGCGAGCGCCACTCTTGGGTTGGTGGAGTGGAGTGAGCTCGTGGCGCCGATTCTGGGGTCGCCAACATTGAGCATTCGGTTGGAGCACGCTGGGCCAGCGCGGACAATACAGTGCACCGCCCATGATCCGTTGGGACACGAAATGCACGAAGCCATGATTGCCACGATACGCGAGGATCGTTAGTGTCGATGCATAAGATCGCCATCGTCTATGACTTTGATGGCACGCTGTGCCCCGATGCCATGCAAGACTGGATTCTTGAGAACGTCTTGAAATTCCCAAGGGCCTCTGAGTTTTGGAATAAGGTCAATAAAGAAGCGAAGAAAAGTCAGTCTGACCCCATGCTGACGTATGTCAGGTTGCTGATTGAAGAGCTTCAAGCCCACGCACAAAGAACGAATACGGACGTGGGCCCAGAGGAACTTGAACAAGCTGGGGAGAACATTAATTACTTCCCCGGAGTGGAAGAGTGGTTTAAGTACACGGAAGATGTGGTGCAGCAGGCTTGCGTGGCATCAGGGTGGGGTAAAGATGGAGTGAAGCTAGATCATTACATCGTGTCAGCAGGTCTGGTGGACATTCTTCGTGGCACAACGATTCATTCGAAGTTTGAGCGTGTATTTGCAACCGAGTTTCACTACAGCAAGAACGCAGACGGGCTCGAAGTGCCGCAGTTTCTCACCAATTTTGTGAACGGCACGGCCAAGACTCAGTACTTATTTCGTATCAATAAGGGCATCCTTGACACTCAGGTTTCGGTGGACGAGCACATGCCTGAAGAACAACGGGATGTGCCGTTTCGCAATATGATCTACTTGGGTGATGGAGCGACGGACGTGCCGTCGATGGCCGTCATTCGACGGCAAGGTGGGCATGCGGCGGCGGTGTATCGAACGCCAAAGGACGAGGGACCGCAGTATCAGAACTCCGACATGTGTAAGAAGCTGTTAGACGCGGGCCGGATCGATTTCTACGCCGAAGCAGATTACAAAAAAGGGAGCCGACTGGCATCCGTGATGGGGCACCTTTTGCGGAAAATCGTGGCTGATATCCGCTATCGATATGAATTGAATGCCTAGCGGCCGTACGAAATTCGGTAGACTCGCTCGCAGGCCTTATGCGTCAGGTTATGAACCAGACCCTCAATAACAAGGGTGCCACGCTCCACTACAACGTGTACGGAGACAAAGGCCCATTGATGGTATTCAGCCATGGATACGGCAACACGATGGCATTGTGGGACTCTCAGCGCGAGGCACTGTCCCAGCACGTTCGCATGCTGGTGTGGGATATGCGAGGCCATGGCGAGACCACCTGCCCCCACGACCTAGAGTACTTCAGCGTGGATACGACCGTCTCTGACATCGTGGCGTTGATTCGCGAGCAAGGTGACGACAGCGCGATTCTGGCGGGGTTGTCGCTTGGTGGGTATATGTCGATTGCCACCATTCTGCGGCACCCAGAGATGGTAGACGCGCTCTGTTTGGTTGATACGGGGCCAGGGTTTCGCAGCGATGAAGCACGAGGCAAGTGGAATCGGTTTGCCATACGTGCCGGCGAGAAAATTTCAGAGGGTAAGCAAGCGCCAGGCATCAAAGTTGATATGGCCGAGCATCACGACCTTAACGGCTTAAAGCTAGCCAGCCAAGGCATGCTGGCGCAGTCCGATTCTTCGGTCATTGATGGACTCCCCTCGATTGCGGTCAATACGCTCATCTTGATCGGAGAGCATGATGATGGCTACAAACCGGCCGCATCGTATATGGATATCAAGATTCCCACGTCGCGTCTTGTTAACATAGACGGAGCAGGACACCTCGCTAATGTTGACTCACCGAAACAAGTGAACTCAGAGATTAGCCGGTGGCTTAGTGATGATGTGCCGCGTTTGTAACAAACACAACGAATAGGAAGTGACCCTTTGGATTTCGGAGAGATAGAACAAGTAACTCAGGAGCCCCAAGCTGAGGTGCCAGAAACTCCGTTGAAGTGCACGGGATTGAAGTGGCAGGCAGCTGGGCACCACGCCGAGCTCAACAACCTTGTCGTTGAGGCCGGTGAGAAGGTTGCCATCGGAGGAACCTCTCGGGCTGTTCTGGGATGTATCGATGCCATTGTTGGTGGGATTGAGCGGCGGGGAAAGAGCATCTTGTTTGGCCAAGACTTGGCGGGACCCGATCACGGGACTCGCGAAACGTGGCTACGGATTGGGTGCATGCCCAATCGTATTGGCTGGGGAGGCTATACCGTCGCGGAGATTGTGGGCATCCACGGCCGCGCAACGCGACGACGCGACAACGAGCTGTACGCGCAGCTCGGGCTGAAACGGATGCGTGGAACGCAATATTCCAAACTCGACGGACGCGCTCGCAAGCTCGTGCAGCTCTATCTTGCGCTCGCGCATAACCCTGAGCTGCTGTTGTTGCAATCTCCCACGGAAGACTTGAGCGATGACACGCAGCAACGCCTGCAGGCGTGGTTAGAGGCGTTGCCTGCGGAGCGAACTGCGATCGTGACGGCGACGTCCTCGCGTGATGTCCTTGACGGTGCGCGGCTCGTGTGGTTTGATGGACCTGTTCCGATTGAAGCAGCATCGCTGTCGGAGCTCGTCACGCGGCAGCTCGGCGATACCCGCACGTCATTTGACATGCCCAAAGGCGGGCACGTGCGGCAAATTGAAGCCGATTGTTCTGGGATCCCAGGTGTCCTTGACGTACAAGCGTCTGTGGATACGCTCGTGATTTATAGCGAAGGCACAGTGATTGAGAAACTCGGTAAGTTGAGAGCTAAGTTGGGACGAGAGAAGGAAGCTGTGCCCACTGCCGGCGACCTTTTCGTGGCCGCAAGACTGAAGCGGGCCATAGGATGAGAGCGACCTGGATGGAGCTTCGCACGCTCGCTCGTTCGCCCGGAACATTCATCTGGGTGTTTTTCTTGCCTGTTCTTGTGACCATGGCTTTTATTGGGGTAGTTGGCGACAAGACCAACCTCTCCAACGTGGAAATACGCATTGAAATACAGGATCGTTCCTCGTCAGTGCGTGGCGGTGTCTGGTTTTATCGGGCGCTGTCGACGACACCACTGATGGGCCTGAATCCCGTGGTGATGGATTCTTCGAATGCTCTTCCGACAGCTGCTGGTGTCAGGATGATATTCCCAGAGGGTTTTTGGGATCCGCGTTCACCCGATGCGGCAAAGCTTTGGCTCTATATGTCGGACTCGCCGGCTGGATTGGATCGGTACCTCGAAGACATAATCCGGGGACTTCTTCAGGGTGAGTTCCAAAAGAGTTATGAGATCAGGGATCTGCCCAAATTTGAGTTAGTCCGGCAAAGCCCAGACACTCACAGTGACAACAGCCGCGCGGTTCGCTGGTCCTTGCATGCGTACTTTGGTGTCGGTATGGCGATGTTGATCGTCTTTCTGACCGTGCTCACAGGCTTAAGTGAAGACATGATCAGGCGCTGGCAGCAAGGCGTCTTCCTAGGATGGCGGATGCTGGCAGGACGCTGGGGAGCGCTGCTCACTGCTTACGTCTTCTCGCGAGTATTTGCGGCGTTTACGCTCTCGATACTGTCGTTGTTCGTCTTGGTGACATTCTTGGACTTTCAGCCGACGCTTGACCCCATTCGCCTGGGCATCGCGGCGGGGCTGTTGTTGCTGTTTACGTTGACGATGGCGTCACTCATGTTTGGCGTGGCGCTCGCATTCCCTTCGCCGGCCACATCGAGCATGAGCAGCTACATGATCTTCGCCGTGTTGGTGGTCTTGTCGGACACCGTGGTGCCACTGAGTATCTTCCCGCAGCCTTTGGAATTTGCCGCATCCCTCGCATCGCCGTTTACGCGTGCGGTACAGGATATGCGCACGGTGTTGTTGTTACCGAATGCGTCACTGGACTACATCCGGCTGGGCATCACCGGAGGCATGCTGTTCGTTGTCACCATTGTGGCGTTCACGATCGGTGGCCGCTATGCGCATCGCTTGATGCGCATGACGTAAGAGCGTTAGCTCAACCGGCCTTTCGCCGTTCCGCGGACGACGACAACACCTTTGTTGTTGTAGGTATCAATCGCCAGCGTTACGATGGTGTTTTCGCCGTCTGATTCCACGGCTTCCACCGTGGCTTTTGTGGTGAGCGTGTCACCAGGCCACACCTGAGCCACGAATCGCACGCCAAATTCCGTCAATGCATCTGCGGGGATCAAGTCCGTGACGAGCGTGCCCGTCAGTCCCATCGTTAGCATGCCATGCGCAAAGACCGTCGGATAGCCGGCGACTTGTTTGGCAAAGACTTCGTCGGTGTGGATCGGGTTGTAATCCCCAGATGCGCCCGCATATTGCACGATGCGCGTTCGGGTGAGGTTGTCAACCACCACTTTCTCAAATGTGTCGCCGACCTTGACGTTGTCCACTGTCAGTTGTTTCATCGTTAGTACTCCTTAGCTCGCGGGATCCACGACTCGTTCAGGGCGCACGCCGACACCAGTGGCTGTCACCACCAGTTCGCCGGCCGCATCGCGGTATTCCACAACGTTTTCCGAGAACAGCAGCTTGCCGCCGCGGCGCCCTTCCTTGCTCCATGTATTGCCTTCGTGTGAGGTGACGGTCAGAGTCTCTCCTGTCCGAACCGGCCGGTGATACACGTACCGCTGTTCAGCATGCAAGCTTCCGCCATCTGATCCACTTGGCGCCCGAGAGGGCTTGGAATCTTCCGCACTCTTCGGTGCGTGAGGCTCAATCGTGCCTGATGGCGTGGAGCCTGACCCAAACCACGGGTGATGCCCATCAGGACGCAGGGGGTAATCTGGGTCACATTGGGCGCTTGATTGCACAAATGTTGGCGGTGCAGTCAGGACGTCGCCCTGTTGAGCCGCCGAGTACATGGCGTCGTCATCGGCACCAACGGCGCGCGAAAATGCAACGACATGTCCATTTTCAATGGGAAATGAGATGCGTTTCATGAGCTTGTCCTCTCAGGTTGAAAGCGTTGTTCGGCCAGCATGTCAGCGACCCGCCATGTGGCAGCATTGTTTTTGGCGCTGACGGTGCAGATTTCAGTCACGGTATTGCCAATATCATCCATGCGCGCCATGCGATTCTCGATGGAGTCCAGAGACTTTTCAATTTCGAGAGCCAGTGCAATGACTCCGCCGCCGTTGGCAACGTAGTCAGGGACATAGAGGACCCCTCGCTCGTGGACGAGATCGCCATGACGATCTTCGGTCAGTTGGTTGTTGGCGGCGCCGCACACGACCTTTGCCTTTAGCTCGGGGATCGTGGTGTCATTGAGGATCGCTCCCCGCGCGCATGGAGAGAAAATATCGGCATCGACGGCGTGAGCGTGGTCGATAGGAACGGTTTGAGCTCCGAGTTCTTTGGCGAGCGTGGCGACTCGGTCTTCGTCGATGTCGGACAACACCAACTGAGCGCCTGCCTCGGCGAGATAACGTGATAGTCGCCCACCGACGGATCCGAGACCCAGCACGACGACCTTGAGGTGACTGAGATCATGAGGAAATGCATGGGCTGCCGCCGCTTTGATCGCGGCAAACACGCCGCGCGCCGTGTACGGCCCGGGATCACCGGATGACCACGGGCGGCCGTTGAGTCCGACGACGTGTTCTGTCGCTTTCGCGGCCTCTTCCAGAAGAGCCGGCGTCATGCCCATGTCTTCTGTCGTGACGTACGTGCCGCCAAATTCTTCGACAAAGCGCCCCAGCACGTGCATGCGTTCAGCACTGGGAGGCGAGCCATCTTTATCGCGCGCCATGACGGCTTTGCCGCCGCCGAGGTGAAGGCCTGCAATGGCTGCCTTGTAGGTCATACCTCGGGCGAGCCGAATGACATCCGTCAGCATGTCGTCGTCCGACGCGTACGGCAAGCATCGGGTGCCCCCGAGTGCGGGACCGCGATGGGTGTTGTGAACGGCGATGATGGCGTTGAGACCGGTTCGAGAGCATGTCGCTCTCGCGACGCGTTCGTAGCCGGCTGGCGGGGTCAGTTCAAAGACATGCATGGGAAGTGTGACTCCAACAAGTTGCGTGAATTGTCTCTAATTTGCGGACGGACTCTCCATCCCTTCAACAGCGTATCCTTTCACGCGCAGATTCGTTGGCTGCCCTTCCCGCAAAAAAGTCTGATATCCCAGACGGATCAACGCGGCAGGCAGCAATCGTGGGAACGCGCGCACCGCCACATTTCGCATCCATTCACGCCGTGAAATAAAGCCTTCTTGCCGCAGCACACGCTGAAATTGCATCTCGCGTTTGAAGAAATCCCAGCCGCCTCGTCGACCCCATGTGCCGCGTGACAAGCGAAACAAGCACAGAGGCTCTGCGAGGTTGGCGAGTTTTGCCCCCACCATGAGCATGCGCACCCACATCTCATAGTCCTCGAAGCGCAACCTGTCGGGATAGTTACCGGCTTTGAGGACAACCGACCGCTTCATCATGACGGTGGATGTGGCCAAGGGTGAACGGAATCTGGCAAACCGAGCCACGTCATCAATGGATGTCGGGTAGCGAATGATCTTGCCGAGATGCGCCAGAGAGTCCCAAAACTCCACCACGGCACCTCCCAGAGCATCAATCTCGGGATGCTCCGTCATCACGGCCATCTGGCGCGCAAATCGTCCTTCGGTGCAGATGTCGTCGCTGTCCAATCGAGCCACGAGCTCATGTTGACATTGCGTGATTCCATACGCGGATGCCGGTCCTGCTCCCTGATTGACGTCGAGAGAAAACACCTTGATAGGCAGCGACTGTTCCCACTTGGCGGTGACCGACTGAACATCGTCGCGCACAGGGCCATCTTCCACGACCACGATTTCGCTCGGAAGCAGACTTTGAGCGTGCACGCTCCTGAGGCATTCATCCCAAGGGTCCGGTCTTTCGCCGGCGTAAATGGTGATGAGAAGGGAAAACGGTTGGGAGTTTGCAACCGTCATAAGAAGCTAGTGAGCACGTGACTCGTAGAGTGTAAGGAATCCGACAATACGGCAGTCTCAAGCGATAACCCCATGCGCATTCAGAGGTTAGACGCAACGACCCGGAGTCAGATTGCCGCAGGTGAGGTGGTGGAACGTCCAGCTTCCGTATTGCGTGAGCTTTTGGATAACAGCATCGACTCAGGGGCCACACACGTCACGGTGGATGTGGATAACGCTGGCGTCAGTTTGATGCGCGTCACCGACAACGGTTGCGGGATGGATGCCGGCGATTTGCCGTTGTCCGTGGAACGCGGCGCGACAAGCAAGTTGGTGGATATCGAAGACCTCCAGCACATTGAGACACTCGGCTTTCGTGGTGAAGCGCTCAGCAGCATTGCCTCGGTGGCTGTCATGTCGGTGGCCTCGCGGCCGACGGGCAGCCCGGTTGGTCACATGATCAGCGTTGATAACGGCGCAATGACGGCCCAAACGTCGATGGATATGCCGGAGGGCACACGGGTGGAGGTGCGTGATCTCTTTGCGAAGCATCCCGCGCGTCAGCGCTTCTTGCGAGCCAAAGCCACAGAAAATCAACACATCAAAAACGCGCTCTCACGGGCAGCGTATGCGCATCCGCAAGTGCGGTTCACAGTTCGGCTTGATGGGACAGCCTCGTCAGAGTGGATGGACAGACAAGGTGACGACGCGGTTCGGCTGCGCATTGGCGATATCACGACGCCCGTGTTTGCACAAGATCTGGTGCACTCTCGAGTGAAGCGCGGGCCGGTTTCAGTCGATGCGTGGTTGACGTCGCCGGTGCAGCAACGCGTGCCGGCGCAGTGGCAACACATCTACGTCAATCATCGTTGGGTGCAGGACGCGATGGCGCGCCGCGCCGTCATGGATGGATACGGTGACTTGCTTCACTCGCTCGCGCGCCCCGGGTGGCTTGTATTTGTGACGGTCGATGGCACGGACGTGGATGTCAACGTGCATCCCGCCAAGCAAGAGGTCCGATTTGTGGGGACGCATGACGTGTACGCGGCGATCAGAGAGTGCGTGAGGCATGCGCATGCGCGGCCAGCAGGAGCAGGCACGGATCTGTCGTATGCACGCCGTCCACAGCCGCATATCCCACCGCACATCGAAGTGCAGCCACAGCGATCCCCGCCATCGCCAACCTTCGCGGTTGAAGATTCAGTCACGCCGCTAGAGCGGGCCGTTCGCGACGCCGCTGATCGATCGGCGGTGACGACACCCGTGCTTGGGCGACCGCTCGCGTGCCTCAATGGCGCGTACGTGCTTGCGGAGCACTCAGATGGTCTGATCGTCGTTGATTTGCATGCCGCCCACGAGCGCATCATCTTTGAACGTCTGAAGAAACAGCGGAGGGAAGGCGAAGTACTCGCCCAGCGGCTACTGGTCCCCGTGACGTGTGCGGTGACCCGAGAGGAAGCGGGCATCCTGCGCGCAACATCAGACGCTTTGCTGGCGTGCGGGTTGCGGGTCGAGATCGACGGAGACCGCGAAGTGGCGGTTTTGAAGTCGGTGCCGAGCGGCGCTGAGCGCAGTGATCCCGCGCAGGTGTTTCAGGCGTTGCTTGCGGACCTGCAACACCAAGGGACATTGGATGCGTTCGTCAAAGATGCCGAGCATCGGCTGGCGAATGTGGCGTGCCGGATGGCATGGCGCGCGCCCACGCATCTCTCGCAACACCAAATGGAAGCGTTGCTACGAGAGATGGAAACCACGGATCACGCCGGCATGTGCAGCCACGGGCGCCCGACGTGGATGCGGCTGACGTGGATCGAGCTCGACCGGTTCTTTCTCCGCGGACGTTAGTCCGCGGCGTTTTCGCAGCTTACGCTGAACGCTGCGTGGCAGCGAGCCCTTCGTATTTCGGTGTGCGTTTTTCTTGTTGCGCCGCGAAAGCTTCTTTTGTGTCGACGCCGGTAAACACGGCGGTTTGGTACACGGCGTTGTAGTCCAAGCTTTCGGCAATCGTGTGATCCGCCGCGTAGTTCAGCATGGCTTTGGCGGTGGCGGTCACGAGCGGTGATTTGGACGCAATTTCGCGGGCCATCTCAAGCGCTGCCTGAACGGTGGCTTCCGGCGTGTCATAGGTGTGGTTGACAAAACCTGCGGCATGCGCTTCTTTGGCGGCAAACCGACGACCGGTGTAGACCAATTCGCGGGCCAATGCGGGTGACATCGTGCGAGGCAGGCGTTGAAGGGTGCCGACATCTGGGGCCAGGCCGATATTGGTTTCTTGGACGATGAAGTACGCGTTTTCGGAGCACAACCGGATATCACACGCGGTCACCATGTCCACGCCGCCGCCGATGCATGCGCCATGAATGGCTGCGATGACGGGGAAACGGGCGCGCTCAAGCGCGGTAAAGGTGTCTTGCATGCGCCGAATCCCTGGGATGGCAGCATCGCGAGCGCGGCCGCCGTCTTTGGGGCCATGGCTTGCGACGCCATTGCCGAGAGAAAACGAATTCAGGTCGAGCCCAGCGGTGAAGTGCTTGCCTTGGCCGCTGATCACCATCACGCTGACATCTCCGCTTTCAGAGAGCGAGTCCATGAGCGCTGGTAGCTCTTTCCAGAACGCAAGGTTCATCGTGTTGAGTTCGTTGGGGCGCGCCATTTCGAGGTGCGCCACACCGTTGTCGATGGAATACTTAAAGCAGGTTGAGTTCATGAGGATTTCGCTCCTTTCGTCGATGTGTTTTTCGTTTTCTTGGCTTTCGGTTTGCTAGTCTTGCCGGCCGGACTGGCAGCTTTTGGAGGCTTTGGCGCATCCGTGGTGGACACCGGTTCTGCGGGCGCGCTCATCTCCGCCGCCTGCACGTCCTTGGTTGACTCTGGCATCGGCGCAGGGTCGCTGGCAACCGGCTCAGCGGGCTGCAGCGTCCTGACGATGTCGTCGATGTCTGACATGATCTCATCGACCATGTCGAATGCCTTGTGATGTGGGATCACAACGGCGCGTTTGCGCGAGAGCAATTGAAGGCGAGTGTTGACGCTCAGGAGCGTCTCGCGCATGGAATCCGAAGGCACGAAGTGCGTCTCACAAGTGGCATAACTGGTGGCTGCGATTCTACGTTCGCGTGAAACTGGTACCATATGCGCCAGCGGTGCCCGCTGCGTTGCGTTGGGTCTGTAGCTCAGTTGGTTAGAGCGCACCCCTGATAAGGGTGAGGTCGGTGGTTCGAGTCCACCCTGACCCACCAGCGACCGCTTCTTGGGGCCATAGCTCAGCTGGGAGAGCGCCTGCTTTGCAAGCAGGAGGTCGGCGGTTCGATCCCGCCTGGCTCCACCAGAGCGCTACCCCAAAAGACTTTCCGGTGGCGTATACCCAAAGCGATCGATCTCCCACGCGCACTCTTGGGCGATCAGGTCCACAGACTGTTGGGACATCGTGATTCGCTCTTCCAACCCAATCGACCCAGCGACCGCAGGACCCAGCGACGGCGTGGTTACAGCGTTGATGTGCGGCAATACCAGTGACGTTCCGATGCGGCGAGAGAGCACGTCCAGCAAGGCTGGCAACTGATCTTCAAACCGAAAGATGTGTTCGGAGCGAAAGCCTGCGCCTTGAATGGCTAAGGTCTCACGCTGCCATGCGAGCCCCGGTCCCACGAGAGGATCGCGTTCGCGGCGGTGAACGGACGTCCACGGCACGTTCGTTTCTCGGCGTATCTGCGCAAACAGTGTGGGCGTGCGGTGCGTTTCGAGGCTGTCGCGCCGCGCGCTGAGCCACCCATCAAAAGACACGCGAAATGGCAAAGCGCTGTGCGGCAGGTGCCCCAAGAGCTTGGTCATCCGAAACCGGTAGGCTGATGCCGCAGCGGTCCAAGGGTTTCGCACCACCCCAAACCCGTCATATTGCGACGTGCGCTTCGATCCGAGGACGGCAGCCACGCTGCTGGCATGGGCGTGTTCAGCGAGCCCTCGCAGCGTCTGTTGTGCTCGCGTGAGGCGCCGTTGTTCGGGAATCAACGCGTGTAGGGTTCGCTGCCATGCCGGTTTCACACTCTGAATCACGCGATCGGGACCATGTCGGTGGACTTCGTAGGCGGGGTTGGATTCGCCGCGTGGCCAGTCGGCGTTGCCGCGCATGTGAGGCTGGAGTGCGAGCAATAACGCGGTTCCTGCGACGCGCCGATTCTTGATGATGACGAACTGGTGATGGTGAGAGACGAGCATGCGGGTTAGTGATGAGGACGCTAGACCTTCGTCTTTGCGGCGTACGCCAAGGCACCGATCGCGGTGGCAGACGGCGCAAAGTCATCAAACACCAGAGCCGGCGAGGCCTTGATGAGTTTCAGTGCAGCGCCAAACCGCTTGCGCACCAGCGGGATCGTCGACATCCGGCCAATCAACGCGAGCGTGCTGGCGTTTTGGCGCACCGCGAGCGACGCGCCGACAACATACAGCACTTCAGAAATCATGTTGATCAGTGCGGCCACTCCGTCCTGTTTTTGCGCATCACCAGCGAGCTTGCCAAAGTTGGCGGCTGTCGCGTCTCGTGGGAGCGCGCCAATCGGCTCAGCGACGATATCGCAGATTCGAAGATCGACTTTCGACCGATCGCCGCAGTCAGCCATGTCAATCAGGGCTTGGGCATCATTGGTCCGTGCGAGCAGTTCTCCCAGACCCCGCAGGGTACCGCCGCCCACACCGGTGCCGCCCAAATGGATGTGTTGTCCGTCTGGCGTGCGAAAGACACACGCCGTTCCCGTGCCGCAGCTTAGGGTCACAACCCCTCGCTCCGTGGGTGCGTTGCAGCGCGTCGCACACACAAAGCCCCCTTCAGCGATCGCTGCCACTTCGTTGACTTTGATGACAGGCTTCCCGAGAAACTCATCCGGAGCGTCGGCGCTTCGCCCTCCTGTGATGGCGAGCGAGTCAAGAGGAATATCGCCGATGTGGGGGATATGAGAAAAAGCGAGGTCAAGGATGGGCGTGTCGCCTGAGGTCGGCGGACGAACGTGCGACGTATGAAGCTGACCCGACGCATCCGTCCATGCGGCATCCCACGTCGAAAATCCGAAGTCGACAGCCACGGAATTCGGCGTCACATGATCGAGAGGGCTTGACAATTCGCGAGGCACCATTCGGCACGGCAGGCGGCAATATCTTAGGGCTGTCCACGCGCACGCCTCCCAACAGGCACCGGCGATTTTTGCGCAGGGCGTGAGTCCGTCACGCAAATTGGGATGAGACTGTGGCAAAATGTTCCGTCATGCAGGATGACTTCACCGGACGAATGAACGCGACGACAAGTGCGCGAGTCGCGCTTTTTAGCGTGTACGACAAGACTGATATTGCAGGGTTCGCTCGGTTTTTGTGTGCACAGAACTTTGACATTGTGGCGTCAGGCGGCACACGAGGTCACTTGGAGAACGAGGGTATCCAAGTCACCGATATCAGCGATTTCACGGGGAGCCCCGAAGTGATGGCAGGGCGCGTCAAGACCCTGTCCCCGCAGGTGTCAGGCGGCATTCTTGCCCAGTTGCCGAAAGACGGCGACGATCTCGCGACCATCAACGGACGTCCGATTGATGTGGTGGTTTGCAACCTCTATCCATTTCAGAGTGTTGTGGCATCGGGCGCCGGTGACGACAAGTGCATCGAGAACATTGATGTCGGCGGTCCGACCATGGTGCGCGCTGCGGCCAAGAATCACGCAAGAGTGTTTGTGGCCACGACATCCAGCGACTACAGACATATTGAGGATGCCATGGTTGCAGGCGATGCGGGGCGCGCAGCTCAATTGCGGCGCATGCTGGCCGCGCAGGCTTTTCAGATGACTGCGGACTACGAAGCCGCGATCGCAACGTGGTGTGTGAACTATGCCGCGCCAAACGACAAGCGTGCTTCGAACATTGCTTGACTCCATCCAAGCCATCATCAATCAGGATGGCACGCAATCCGCACTTCGATACGGCGAAAACCCCGATCAATCAGCGCTGTTGCTGGCAGGAACCGGTGAGGCGTCGTTGGCGTCGCAGCCCATACTTCAGGGCAAGGCCATGTCGTACAACAACTGGTTGGATGCCGATGCTGCGTGGCGCTTGGCGTTCTCGCTGCCTAGTCAAGGGTGTGCCATCATCAAACACGGCACGCCGTGTGGGGTGGCGATTGCCGCCGATGCCGAAGGGGCTTACCGCGCCGCCTTTGCCAGCGATCCTGAATCCGCGTTTGGTGGGATCATTGCGTTTAATCGACCCGTGGATCTCGCGGTGGCTACGGCCATCGTCAAAACGCAATTTGCAGAAGTGGTGCTCGCGCCGTCGATCCATCCCGATGCTCGGGAGGCGTTTCAGGCCAAGCCATCACTGCGCGTGATTGAAACGCCGGCGCCCATCGCAGGTGCGCACGAAGTGCGATCAGCCGCGGGAAGTGTGCTGGTGCAAAGCGCGATGCCATTGCCTCTCGAAGGCATCACGCATCAGGTGGTGTCTAAGCGCATCCCGACCGATGCTGAACTCACGGATTTGCTGTTCGCGTGGTCGGTGGTTGCCATGGCCAAAAGTAATGCGATCGTGCTGGCCAAGAGCGGACAGACGGTGGGTATCGGGCAAGGTCAAACAAGTCGCGTTTTTGCGGTGCGCATCGCCGGTTTAAAGGCGGCCGATGCGGGCTTGGAGACAGCGGGTTCGGTGTTGGCATCAGACGCGTTTTTCCCGTTTCCCGACGGAATCGAAGCTGCGGCTGCGCTCAATGTTCACGCTGTCATTCAGCCTGGCGGCTCGGTGCGCGATGATGAAGTCACGGCCAAAGCTGATGAACTAGGATTGGCCATGATTCACACCGGCCGGCGGGTGTTTCGTCACTGATGGCGATGAACGTACTGGTCGTCGGATCCGGCGCTCGCGAACACGCTCTTGCATGGGCGTGCGCCAAGTCGCCGCTCGTCGCCACAGTTTTCGTGGCGCCCGGCAATGGCGGCACGGCGATGGGGCACAAGATGCACAACATGCCGATTGCGGCGTCAGACACCCAAGCGCTGGTGACCGTTGCCAAAGAACACAGTGTCTCTCTGTGCGTGATTGGTCCGGATCAAGCGCTGGCTGACGGACTGGGCGATGCTATGCGCGCTGCCTCAATCCCCTGCTTTGGGCACACGCGGGCAGCCTCAAAGATTGAGTGGTCCAAAGCGTTTGCCAAGACCATCATGGCTTCGTCATACGTTCCCACAGCACAGCACGTCGTGGTGCAGAACATCGCCGAGATCGCGGATGCCGTGGCAACGTTTGAGCACCCACCGGTGGTGAAGGTCGATGGCCTTGCGGCAGGCAAAGGCGTGGTGGTTGCACAGACCCATGAGGAAGCGATCGAGGCAGCGACGAACGCGCTCAACAGCGGAGCAGAAGCTGTCGTCATTGAGGAGTGTTTGACCGGACGTGAAGTGAGCTTGCTCGCGGTGGTGAACGGCCGTTCGGTGCAAGCCAT
The DNA here is from genome assembly GCA_965209235.1 of Gammaproteobacteria bacterium. GTDB lineage: Bacteria > Pseudomonadota > Gammaproteobacteria. The sequence continues at coordinate 689,249 of OZ242382.1, forward strand.
GCTGCCAGCTCGTGATTACAAACGTCGGTTTGATGGCGACTTGGGTCCGAATACTGGCGGAATGGGTTCGTTTGCGCCTTTGGGTGATATCTCGCCAGAGCTCCGTCAGGCGATCTTGCGGGATGTGCTGTTGCCCGTGGCCGATGTGATGGCCGATCTCAACACCCCTCTTCAAGGGTGTCTGTATGCCGGCTTGATGGTTGGTGACGATAACTCGTTGTCTGTTTTGGAATTCAATGCGCGGTTTGGCGACCCTGAATGCCAAGCACTCATGCCTCTCGTATCGAACGATATCGTGCCGGTGTTGTGTTCCGTGGCCGAAGGGCATGATGCGGTACCGCCGATGGAGTTCTCATCCAAAAGCGCGGTGGGCGTGGTGTTGTGCGATGAGCCGTACCCCAGTAAGCGACCCATTGATTCGCCGATTAGTCTGCCGTCACCCCGTGATGACGTCGAGATCTTTCATGCCGCAACAGCCCTGAAGGGTGACGTGGTCGTGCAGAACGGCGGGCGTGTGCTGAGTGTGGTTGGACTGGGAGATGACGTGTCGCTCGCGCGCCAAGCTGCGTATCGCGCGGCTCAAGATATCGAGTTTGAAGGACGCGCATATCGGAGCGATATCGCGGAATGAGGCACCGGAGTTTGAAGGACCGGCTTATCTCAGAGTTGGGTCATGCATTAGCGTCGGTGCGGCCAGCGAGTGCGCTGGGAGAGATGCCGGAGTGGGTGGACGATGACGTTCCGCTGTCGCCGGCAGATGTCGGCGCGTCTGGGCGCATGATGCGCATCAACCACATTGGCGAAATACAGGCGCAAGCGCTGTACCGCGGACAAGCGCTTTGCTCGCAACCTGAAGTGAGAGACCATCTGCTTGAAGCGGCAGACGAGGAACAGCAACATCTGGCATGGTGCCGTGCGCGCTGTGAAGAACTCGGGGCCACGACCAGTTCATTAGCGGCCTTGTGTTACGGCGGAAGCTTCGCGTTGGGCATTGCCGCGGCGTTGGCGCGCAACGGCGGGAGATCGTCTCTAGGATTTGTGGCTGAGACTGAGAAACAAGTCGAAAGACACTTAGACACGCATCTTCATGAGCTGCCGGAAGACGACGTGCGTAGCCGAAGCATCCTGCAGCGCATGCGTGATGATGAAGTGCGGCATGGCGCTGAAGCGACAAGTCAAGGCGGCGAAGACGTGCCCCACGCCGTGCAATGGGGGATGGGTATTGCCAGCCGGTTGGTTTTTGCAGCTGTGAAGTGGGTGTAACGGCATCCGCTCGATCCAAACGGGCGGCATCGGCGCAGGTGGGGCTCCCCTTTGCAGCCGACCGCGAAATCGGCGAATTCTGGACATCTCAGCAGCGCCAAGCCCATAGTCTTCATGAGGTGAGCTACCGCGCCTGCTTTAAACCGCAGCTCCCAGCATATTTCATGCAGCGCTACACTGAGCCCGGTGATGTCGTGTACGACCCTTTTATGGGCCGCGGCACCGTGCCGCTGGAAGCGGAAATGCAGTCTCGGGTGGGCTGGGGCAGCGACGCGAACCCGCTCTCGGCATTGCTAGCTGGACCTCGCCTTGCGCCCCCGACGATGGAGCAGGTCAGCGATCGACTGCGCGGCTTACTGTCAGAGCCGCTTCGTGATGACGCGGTGTTGGACGAGGTGGACTTGCGATGCTTTTTCCACCCTCAGACGCTGCGCGAGATTGCGGTTTTGCGAGAGGCCTGGCATGACCGGCAGCAGGCGGGAACACTGGATGCAGTGGATGGTTGGATTCGGATGGTCGCGTTATCGCGATTAACGGGGCATTCGCCGGGGTTTTTCTCAGTGCGTACGATGCCGCCGAATCAAGCTGTATCGGCAGCAGTGCAGCGCAAACTGAACACCAAACTCAGTCAAACGCCGTCGCCTCGGGACGTGCAGGCGCTGATTCTTCGTAAGACGAAGTCTCTCTTGCGATCAAGAGTGACATGGCGGCCATCGGGTCGCTCGCGGACGTGGCACGCTGATTCGCGGCAATCTGGGTTGCCAGACGGGTGCGTCGATCTTGTGGTCACATCCCCACCCTTCTTGGATGTGGTGGACTACGCGTCTGATAACTGGCTGCGCTGTTGGTTTGCGGGCATTGACGTGAAAGATCTCGATCTCGATGTTCACAAAACGATCGCGACGTGGACCGCATTTGTGCGTGCGACATTGACCGAGTTGGCGCGTGTGGTGCGACCAGGTGGTCACGTTGCATTCGAAGTCGGGGAAGTGAGGTCAGGGGCGATCAACCTCGAAGAACACGTCGAGACGGCGGCCGCTGACACGACTCTTGATCCCGTGAAAGTCATGATTCACAAACAGGAATTTACGAAAACAGCCCACTTGTGGGGTGTTGCCAACAATACGCGAGGCACCAATACGCAGCGCATCGTCGTGATGCGAAACCGCCAAGAGTAGCGTAACCAGCACAATAGCGCGAGGCCCTATGCAATTCCCAAGATCAGAACCGGAGTATCAATGTCTGACACTCCTCGCGCCTCCAAGTCCCAAACAAACTGTTCGAAATAAGAAACACCACTCGACATTTCATCCGCTAGTCGCTTTATTGGAACAACCTCAATGCCAGCGCGAATAATGTTCAATTTTCTGAAAATTGTCATCTTTGCGCAAACGTTGTAAACCATAAATGAATACTTTCCGAATTGAACTTCGACGCCCAGCCCATTTTTCTCGAAGTCCATGTCTCTAAACGCTCCCTTATTAAGAGGAGGTGGGTTCGTGTTTAGGTATTCTCGCGTATAAAATTTAGTGCTATACTCACAATTTTGCTTTCTGCTCCTCCAGCCACCAGGCAGCAAAATTTCCTTAAATCGCTGATTAAGATCTGCAGGGCTGTAGAGTACCCTTCCGGGCATGGTTCTCTCTTCTGAAATTTTAGTTTTACACGACGCTTTATCGATGGCGCGGATGCAGGATACAATTTCCGTAAGCAATTTTGGGAAGTTTGTGCGGATGTACTCACCTCCACCGTTAAAGCTATACTCGCCCGCTACAATCATTCTTTCCACTCCAAGGGAATTTTACTAAGCTTGCCCTCCGGCGAATGTATCTTGGTGCCAATCTCCCTGACTTTCAATAAGCCTGCCTTATAGGCCTCTAGGCGCCTCACCGCCTCCATGCAGTAGCGTTTATCTTTTTCAATCAAAATGCTGCTTCTCTCACACCGATACGCAGCTAATCCCGTAGTTCCAACACCAGCGAAAGGGTCCAAAATCGTATGCTTGGGTCGCGAAAACGCCAAAATGCATCTTTCAACTAGTTCCACAGGAAATTGACATGGATGAGTCGTTTTTTCCGGGTGATTCGCTTTCACGTTTGGAATCTCAAATACGCCACTTTCAAATTCTTCCTGCATACATAGCCAGAAGTCCGATGGGTTCTTCCCTTTCGGATTACCGCTTGGTAGCCCTTTTTTCTTGCCTCTAAAATGTCGCTTTCCCGGGTACTTTGCGGGAACCCTTATGTTATCAAGATTGAAAATATAGTCATCTTGCTTTGTCATCCATAATATAGTCTCGTATCTGCCGGAGAGACGTTTGCTGCAATGCAGGCCGTGTCCGAAGTGCCAGACAATGCGATTTCGTAGCTTGAATCCGTGCGCTTTGAACAGTGGATAAAAATATATATCCAGAGGGAAAACCTCTCCCTGATCGATGAAGTTTCCGGTTTGCCAGCAAATGCTTCCGCGGCTATTAAGCACACGCTTCAGTTTAGGAATTAGCTTGTCATACCAGTTGAGGTAGTCGTCGAGATTTTTTCGATTTTCATAAACCTTACCGATATTGTATGGAGGTGATGTAATCACTAAGTCGACAGATTCGGAAGGGGTTTTGTCCAATGCGCTCAAGCAATCATCTTCAAAGATGATAGGATCAGGTCCTTGGTCAGGAGGCGTGAAATTTAGACTTGTATCCAGATTCTGGTTAGATTTGACTATTGATGTCATTTGCCAAACCCCGGATGCAATAACATCTTGCTAATTAGCCAGTATGCAGTTCGAAATACTCTTATTGAATACGAGTCAATTCTGTTGACGGTGCGTTTGCGAGCGGTAACCTGAAGGCTTTCGCGAGAATTCACGAAAACCATTCGGACATAGGCGTCGAGAACGGTTTGGTTCTTGAAATACGGTATGTTGGCCATCGTGTTCGCTCACGGCTTTCTTGAAAAGCCTGTGTAGCGGATTATATGTGATGCCTTTTTGAGTCGTTTGTTCAATTCCTGGCGAAATGGAGCCATCAATTAGATAGAAGTTGCCGGGTTAGGGATTGTTGGTATCAGGATGTGGACGCTGTGACAATAACATCTATGTCTATTAAGGTTCTACTGACTTTTCTGCGCGAGGGTTTGGGAGATGCAGCTCTGCACTGCGCGCAACGTTGGCTGTTGAACTTTGACGCGACTACCCCGGAGAGGCTGGTTTTTTGGAGAGCGAGACATTGAGCTGTCGCGCTGGCACGAAAAACGGGGGAGGCAGGGGTTGGTGGGCTGGGCTTCAACTGAAGCACGAAGGAAGGGAGGACCGCCTTTTTCACTGCGGCCACCTTGTGGAGCCGCGTCATGGGTACACAATTCCCCGAGGTGCAAAAAGTCGGTGTAGGTGAGTCGAGGTTATTCCAGCCGCACGACGCTCCCATGGGAGTGGTTGCATCTGCCGTCTCGTCTGCGTCAACTGTTGTACCTCACGGTGTTTGTGCTCACGGTCGCCGGAGGTTTCGCGATGGAGCGGCTGCTAAAGACGCCCGATGATCAGCGAATTGAGCAGCTAGAGCGCGTGATTCTCTCGACCTCGCAATCACTAGAGACCTCGCAACAGCGCCAAATTGCTCTAGAGGCACAGGTGACGCGGCGTGATCAGGAAGCTCGGTTTGCCCGCATTGCCTATCAGGGAGCTCAAGCGCAGGTGCGATCGTTGACGGGTGCCAACGCCCAACTGCGAGAGGATCTTGATGCGTATCGTTCAACCTTGGGGGCGCAACTGCCTGGGCAGCGGTTGCACATTACCTCGTGCCGGATTTACCGGGATGTGCTCGCGCAGCAATGGCAACTGCGTGCCCCCATGCTGGACTTTCGGCAACTGGGGTCATGGGTTGATGGTGAAGTGGCCGCTTGGGTTGTGGGCCGCAACGGCGATGAGCCCATTCGCCGTGAGCTGGTGCCATCAGGCTCCTTGGATTGGCAGAAGTTTCGTTACAAGAACTACCACGAGATCGTGTTGCCGATTCCCGTCATCTCAGACTTTGACGTGAAGGGCGTGGAACTACGAATTGCGGTGACGGGTCGAAATGGCGAACAAGAAATCGGGCGGTTATGTACGTGGCCGAGTGACGACACACCACCGTTGGTTTCGAGACAATGACGACATAATCAGATGAATACGCAAGCGAGCCATCATGGCTGAAGTTCGATCTCGCGATCCGTCAAAGGATGTTGCTGTGCTCGGGGATAGCGCGGTGTCGCATCTCAACCGGTTAGCCGCAGAGAAAGGGTGTCCGGTGACGCTGCGCGTGTTCGTGACGGGTGGTGGTTGCTCGGGCTTTAAGTACGAGTTTGATGTCTGCGAAGGCGTCGAAGACGACGACACCGTGATCAAAGCGAAGGGAGCGACGCTGGTGATCGACTCGCTCAGCCTTCCGTATCTCGTGGGCAGCACTGTTGACTTCACTAAAGACATCATGGGGCAACGTTTTATTGTGAGCAATCCCAACGCCCAAACAACCTGCGGTTGTGGCGAGTCGTTTTCAGTCGCGAGCTAGTTCCCAGTTGGGGCCATGTCCCAACGACACGATCAACGGCACCTTCAGCTTCGCGGCATTCTTCATCTTGTCAGCCACAGCGGCTTGCATCAGCTCAAGTTCAGCCATTGGCACCTCGAAGACGAGTTCATCGTGGACTTGCAGCAACATGCGCGACCTGAGGTTAGACGCCGACATCCAGCGCTGAATGTCGAGCATGCCTTGCTTAATGATGTCGGCAGCTGTCCCTTGAATGGGGGCATTGATCGCTTGTCGTTGGATTTGGTCACGGCGTGTGCCATGCGTGCCTAACTTAATGTGCCGTCCGGCTTCTGATCGGACAAACCCGCCATTTTCAATGCGGGAATCCACCTCCTTGATGTACTTAGCAACGCCTGGGTAGCGCGCAAAGTAGGTCGAGATGAAGGTTTCAGCAGTCGGACGACTGATGTCAAGCTGGCGTTGCAGGCCGGAAGTGCCCATGCCGTAGATCAATCCAAAATTGATCGCCTTGGCGCGTCGTCGGAGGTCTGAGGTCACGTCATCAATCGGCACTGAAAACACTTCCGCTGCGGTGGCTGCGTGGATGTCAGCGTCACTCAAGAAGGCGTCGATCATGCGTTGATCGTCGGCGAGGTGGGCCATGACCCTCAGCTCAATTTGCGAATAGTCAGCCGCCAGCAAGACGTGCCCCTCAGGTGGGATGAACTGCGCGCGCACCATCCGGCCTTCTTCATCCCGAATCGGGATGTTTTGGAGGTTTGGGTCAATGGATGACAGTCGTCCCGTGCTGACCAGCGTATGTTGAAAGATGGTATGCACGCGATGGGTCACCGGATCTGCGTGGGCCAGCAGCGCATCGGCGTACGTGCTGCGTAGCTTGGCAATACGACGGTAGTCGATGAGTTGATCCGCCAGCGGATGGTCAAGTTTTTCTAGTGTCTCTTTGGATGTCGAGCGTTTTCCTGTGGCCGTGAGACTCCCAGCCTTAAGCTCGAGTTTGTCATAAAGGACCTCGGCCACGATTTGAGGTGAGTTGACATTGAACTCAAACCCCGCACGCTTCCAAATGTCATCGCGAATCTCTTGTTCTCGCGTCGCGAATAGATGCTGCAATTCCTTGAGTCCATTCGTGTCGATTAACACCCCGGCCGCTTCCATCTCCGCCAGCACGGGTAGTAACGGCAGTTCCAGATCGCGATACAGCTGCCGCAGCTCATCATCGGCTGCTAAGGAAATCTTCTGAGAGTCAGCGACTGTCAGTACGCCCGATGCTTCAGAGGCCAGAACCTCTGCCACGGCTTGTGTGCCGAACTTACGCCAGTCGGGCAACTTTGTTGCGAATTCAAACATGGTGCGGCGGCAAGGCACGGGTGGCAACCGCTGCATGGCTGCGAGTGTCGACAACCATGAGTTGGGCTCACCGTTGTGCAGGACGTACGCAGCAATCTGCGTGTCATGCGCCACCCTAGGCATGGGGTTCCCTTCATGGAGCAACGCTTTTAACAACGGTTTGAGGTCATGCCCGATGATCGATGGACAGGTCGACAACACGCCCAACATGTCGTTTGTCTCATGATGCGGTAAGTCGAGCGTCAAGGACAGCTCCTGGGGTGAGGCGTCATCGTCGAACAACGACACGGTCAAGAGGCGCTCGTGCGTCGCGAGTGCGAAGGCGATCACCGTGTGGCCCAAGCGCTGTCCTGTATCGAGCACAAACGACGATATGCCGATGGTCGCATCCGGCCCGCAGCGCTTGATCCACTCCGCAACCTCCGAAGGAGACTGCGTGGACTCAATGATCATGTCAGCATGAGGTGCGCTCGGTGGTGGTTCATCAAAGAGCTTGTTGGAAGCGGAACTGGCGCCAGCCGATCGCTTGGGTGGTAAGACCGCATCTTGGATATACGTGCGAGCGACCGTTGGTAAGCGGTACTGCGCACACAACGCTTCCAGTTGCGTCGTGTCAACGTTGGGGCCGTCTTGGGATGGCATGTCCATCTCCACATCTCGTTTGAGCGTGACGAGCTGTTGAAACAACGGCTGGTCTTCAGCGGCTCCTGCCAGTCGTTCCCCTAACTTCCCGGGAATCTTGCCTTCCACAGCGGCTTCAATGGCCGCGCGGGCAGTGCCGTACTGATTGAGGAGCTTGACGGCGGTTTTAGGCCCCACGCCCATCACGCCAGGGATGTTATCGACGGAGTCGCCGACGAGACTTTGAAAGTCAATCATTTGCGCCGCTGTGACGCCGAACTTCTTGAGGACTCCCTCTTCGTCTAGCATCTCATCAGGCTTCGGTTGTCGTTGGGGTCTGACGAGAGTGATGCCTGGCTTGACGAGTTGTGCGAGATCCTTGTCAGAGGACAGGATGTGAACATCGACGCCCTCTTTGTTCCACGCGGTGGCAATGGTGGCGATGATGTCATCCGCTTCAACGCCGGGAATGGCAAGAGAGGGAATGCCAACCGCTTCCAAAAACTGCCGAAATAGCGGGAACTGGGAGGACAAGTCAGACGGCGTGGAATCACGCGTTTGCTTGTACTCGGGGAACATGTCGGTGCGAAATGTAGGGCCAGAGGCATCAAACGTCGCAATGACCGTTCGCGTGGGATCGTCTCGTACGGCGACTGCCAAACTCAACATCGCTGTTCTCACAGCCCCAATAGGCTCCCCTCCTGGTGCCGTGAATGGCGGCGAAGCGAAATACGCGCGAAACAACATCGCGGGGGCGTCAATCAGGAGCGCGCGCTTGGTCAAGATGAACTTTAGAATGCGAGAGTGCCGAGGGATATTGTGCAATCATGGGACAGCGAATCTGGATGATGCTGCGCGGCAATCCGTGGGTCACGGGAGCCGTGTTGCTGACGATTGCGCCGGTGGCTATGGCGATCTCGGCCTTTGCGCTAGAACACGTCATTGGCACGGTGCCTTGTTCGTTGTGTTTACTGCAGCGCGTCATGCTCATCCCGATTGGGGTCGGTGGAGCGCTATGCCTCATGCTCACGCGGGTGCGTTGTGTGCGCAAAGCCCCTTGGGTGCTTGCGATCATGGGCGCATCAGCGGGTATCGGCATCGCGTCTCGGCATTTGTATCTTCAAGCGATTGGGCCGGATCGGGCCCCTGCGTGTGGCCCGGCAATGGACGTCCTGTTTGATATCTTGCCGTGGCGCGACTTCGTCTCTGCCATCTTGTCAGGCGATGGTCATTGCGCGGAAGTCGCGTGGCGCTTTTTGGGATTGACCATCCCCGGATGGTCGATGGTGGGCTTTGTGGCATGCGCCATATGCGCCGGCTTCATGCTTCTTAAGCCGCGCCCAGTTTCACCGTAACTCTCGCGCAGATATCGCGCGAGAGTTAGTCAGTTGTCTTAGTTGCTATCGGTGATTTCGAGCACTTCAATATCGAAAATCAACGTCGATGCCGGTGGGATCGGGCATTGTTCAGCGTCGTTGGGGTCTTGGCACCGGCCTTGCTCACCATAGCCTAAGCTGCTGGGGATGTACAGCGTGCCTTTCCCGCCGACTTGGATCTTGGGGATCCCGATCTGCCAGCCTTCGATGAGGCCGCCCAGATGAAATTCAGCAGGCTCTCCCCGATCGTACGAGCTATCAAACTGCGTGCCATCAATGAATGTCCCGGCATAGTGCACGCTAATCGTGTCTGATGTGGAGGGGTACGTGCCGTCTCCCTTGCGGGTGATGCGGAAGTACACGCCGGATGGATCTTTGCGAACGTCTTTACGGGCGTCTAAGTCCTTGAAGAACTGCACTTCCTGTTCAGCATTGGCGCGCTGCAATTCCGTAAGCTCTTCCAACAGCCCAATCTGCCGGTCGCGCTCTTCGTGGCGAGCGGCTTCGATGAGCGAACGCGCTGCCTCAAGCTGAGCGTCTGAATATTTCGGAGGCTGGTTGGCAATGCCCGCAAACAGTCCTTCGCGTAACGAAGGAAGGTGAGACAAAATGCCGCCGTAGCGATCTTCAGTCGTGATTTGCTCGAGGTCCTGGCCGATCTGAAGTCCAAGCTCATAGGCATAGACATAGCTGGCGACTTCGACTTGACTGGGGTTTGTGTTGGACTGGGCAACGACTGGGCCCGCGCAAAGTGCGCACGTTGTGGCGACCATGGCTTTTAAGGCGTGATTTTTCATAGGAGGGGAGTCTACGATTCTTTGGCAAAGTGTACTGCTTGACGAGGGTTATCAAATGCGTCAGCAAACCATTGTGGTTGCGCATGAGTGGCCAAACTTGCAAGGTCCCGCACGCATCGGCCGCGGCGGCGCAGTTGTTTTGAAATGAGATGCGCCCAGCCATCGGGTGCATCAGATATGAATGTCTGGCAGACGCAATCGAAAACGATGGTGTCTGCGACAGGGCCGCGTGCGGGCGATAGAGAGGCGATGTCCTCGTGGTCGAGCAGCCATGCACTCTCGCGATCGCTTCGCTTTAGTGTCTCCGTATGCAGCGCCTGCTGCGACAACACAGTCACAGGCCATCCTTGAGATAGGCACCGCAAAATGGCCGCTTGGCCGATGCCAGGTCGCCAAAACGCGGCGATGCGCCCGCCTGCGACGCACCACGCGTCAATCGCGGCTGTCACGCGGTGCAAGGCCGGGGCAGAGGGATGCCCGCCGCCGACGATGCCCAGCGTTGGCTCGCGCCATTGTGTGGCACGTCGGGTCAGTAACCACGGCGCTCGCGCCGTGGTCATGAGATCCTCATATCGCCACACTTGTTGCCCACCGCCGCTCAGCGACCAGCGCCAGATGCGCGTGCTCAGCGATAGCACGGCGGTGCGGTGGTTTTTATTGGTGAGGGCGCGAGCCAATGCTGGTGACAGAGCAGACGACCCGCTGCGTGCCCACGCTTGAATATGCGCGAGGCGAATGTCCGGACAAGCCAGCCATGCTTGAGACCAGATGCGCAGCCCATTGGGGTGATGGTCGTGCAAAGGGCGCGGAAAAAGGAGAGAGGATAGAGACTACGATGCCGACTGATTGAAGGTTGTGATCGCACGCGAACTGGCGGCATTTCAGCGGTGATTGACGCGCTCGCGTGGCTCTATACACCTCGACACGTCAGCGTTAAAATGCGGGACTCTTGCTGCTCACTTGCTGGGTTCCATGGCTGTCAGACCGGTCCTTGAATGGCCAGATCCACGCCTAAAGGCGGTGGCAACTGCCGTTGAAGTGTTCGACGATGCTCTGATGAGGATGGTGTCAGACCTGTTTGACACGATGGACTCAGAAGGCGGCATTGGGCTTGCAGCCACCCAGATTGGCGTTACGCAACGGGTCACGGTCATCGACTTGTCAGACCCAGACGACCGCTATGACGGCGTCGAAGGCGCCGGCTCTGATGAACGGATGGTGTACATCAACCCTGCCTTTGCAGCTGCGCCGGAAAGCACGTTGGAAGCCACCGATGAAGGGTGCTTGTCAGTGCCCAACATTCGGATCGAAGTGAAACGGCCGACTGCGATTCATGCCACGTGGCAAGATGTCACAGGGAAGGCGCAGTCCGCGATATTGACCGGGTTGCATGCCACCTGTTTTCAGCACGAGTTGGACCATCTAGATGGTCGGTTGATCGTGGACTATCTCACGCTCAAGGAGCGCGCGTCCGTGCGCCGCCAATATGACGCCGAGCGAGCGAAGTCGCTTAAGTACGGCAACGCGTCTTAACGCGCACACGGGTTTCATGGTATGAGGGTCGCGTTTGCCGGCTCACCTGAGTTCGCCGCGGCGCATTTACGTGGGCTCGCTCAGTCGGAGCATGAGATGACGTGCGTCTTAACGCGCCCAGACAAGAAAACCGGTCGTGGTGGTCGCATCCAGGAGACAGCTGTTGCGCGTGAAGCGCATGCATCATGCCCTGATGTGCCCATCTTCAAGCTTCCCACCCTTCAAGCTTCAAAGACGCTGGCATTTCGCCATGAGATCGCGAGTGACCCGGTGGACGTGCTCATCGTGATTGCCTATGGCCTACTGATCCCCCCATGGCTATTGACATGGCCACGTATTGCAGCGATGAATGTGCATGGCTCTTTGCTGCCACGGTGGCGCGGGGCCGCTCCTGTTGAGCGCGCCATCATCGAAGGTGACGAGGAGACGGGCGTGTCATTTATGGCCATGACCCCTGCTTTGGATGCCGGCCCGGTGTATGGCACCGTTTCGGTGCCCATCGGGTCACGTGACACCGCAGGCGACGTGATGAACGCGCTAGCGCAAGTGTCAGTTCCCGGATTGCTTCAGGTCTTGCAAGATTTCGAAGACGGCAAAGCGCACCTTCATCCTCAAGATGCGGCGCAAGCGACGGTGGCGCCGGCGATTGCCGGCGACGACCGTCTTCTCGATCCCATGCAACACGATGCGGTGCGGCTCAGTCGTACGGTTCGCGCGCTTCAGCCGCATCGCTCGGCACGACTCGATGTCGAAGGACGGCAGATTTCCGTGCGCGCCACGCAAGCACATGACGTACCACATCATCTGGCCCCAGGTCGGGTCGTTTTGCTCGGGACAGAGCGTCTTGCGATATCGTGCACGCAGGGCTTGTTGGAATTGGTGACGGTGGTGCCGGGAAGCGGCAAGCCAATGTCGGGGTCTGAATTCGCAAGGGGACATTTGAAGTTTCAGGTGCCGACGATGGAATTGACCGGATGAAGATTGTGATCTTGGGGTACTCGCCCGCTGCCGAATCCCTGTTGCATTTCCTCTCGAGCGATCGGCACGACGTGACGGTCGTGCACACAAGCCCTGATGTGCTGCTGCCGCTGCAGCAAACGTTTGACGTGCAAACCATGACTGGCCATCCTGCGAATTCGGAAGTGCAGCGGGCTGCAGGTATTACGCCGGAAACCCTCGTTTTGGCCTTGGACGTGGTGGACGAAGTCAACTTGATGGCGAGTTGGATTGCGCGCCGGATATTCGATGCAAAGGCCACGATTTGCCGCGTGCACTCGGCGCGATATTCCCAAATCGCACATCGACTGGAAGACGACAAAGGTGACCGGGGATTCATTTCTTCGCTGCTTGATCCACCGATCTTGATGATTGAGCACATTTGTGAACTGCTGCGCCACCCTGGGGCCACTGAAGTTCATAGTTTTTGTGATGATCGGGTGGTGGTGGTGCGGGCGTTCGCTGAGAGGAGTGCATGGGCTAAGGGGCGTACGGTGTCCGATATCCATGCGAGCAATGCGCCCCTCTCGATCGTGGCGATCTTTCGCAACAACCGGATGGTGCCAGTGCGCGAAGATGCCAAGATCTTTGCGGGCGATGACATCACGTTCGCGACGTCGCGAGCCAAGGCGAGATCAGCGTTGGAAGTATTTATTACACCTCGCGAAGATGTCTCGCGCATCATGGTTGTCGGAGGTGGGTATCTCGGCGGTGAGTTGGGCCGCACGCTGCTCAACGAGTTAGACGCCAGCGTGGCCGTGATTGAGAAAAGCCACCAACAGGCCGCCCGGCTGGCCGAAGACAGTGGCAATTCAGACTTGCTGGTGATTGAGGGTGATGGCGTCTCCAAACGCAAGTTGCTCGAAGAAGGGATTGATGCGTACAGCGCGTTTATCGCAGCGACCAATGATGATGAGGACAACATCGTTGCCTGCTTGATGGCACGGCATTTGGCGCCGGCAACGTCCGTGTTGTGCGTCATGCGCGACCGGGATCATGCGGATGTCATGACCCGCGCAGCCGGCGTGATTGGCATGTCGATGTCCGACGTCTTACTCGGCGAGGTGCTCCGCCATATTCATGACAAGGTTTTCACCGATGTGGCCACGATGCGTAACTGCATGACGGAGATCGTTGAAGTCGAACTGAACAGCATGGCGGGAAGCGACTTGATCGGGCAACCCATTCACAAGGTGAAACTCCCTGGCGGCGTTGTCCCCGCCGTGATCTACCGCCGCGATTCCGACGCTGAGGCTGGCAAGGAGGGATGCGTGCTACGTCCGGCACCCGACCTCGTGCTTGAGGCTGGCGATCGGCTGGTGTTTCTACTCGTGAACCGGGGACAAAGCGCCAAACTTGAAGCGCGACTGCGGAGTACTTAGTGTCCATTCGCAGCTTGCCAATCCACTTTTGGTTGGTCGCGCAAATCATGATGGTGGTCAGCGCCATGTTTGCGCTGTTCCTTTTTCCTGCCATTTATTTGGCGTACATCGATCCGTTCGACGTTCTCTTCCCCTTTCTGGTCCCGCTAGCTGTCTGTCTCCTTTTCACAGCACCGCTGATATCCCGGTGGGTACGCACACGGATCAACGACCAACGCTACCACGCAAGGGATGCGAGTTTGGCGATTGTGGTTGGCTGGGTGTGGGCATGCGCTCTTGCGACGATGCCGCTGTATTTGTCACCAGTTGCCAACCTCTCATTGACCGACGCCATCTTTGAGGCTGTCTCTGGCGTCACCACAACCGGCGCCACGGTCATGACCAATCTGGATCTCATGCCGCAAAGCCTGCTCATGTTCCGGCAAGAACTGCAGTGGCTTGGGGGCATGGGGCTGGTGTTGTTTGCGGTAGTTGTCATCCCCTTTATTGGCGGCGCGCCTGTGGCTCAGCTCTATCGCATGGAGTTGGCAGGCCCCATTCAAGCCGATCGCGTCAGTCCTCGAATCAGCGTGACATTTACCAACTTGTTGAAGGTGTACGCCGGGCTGACGGCGGCGTGTGGGCTGGCGTACTACGCAGCGGGAATGAGTGGGTTTGATGCGGCAGCGCATGCGCTATCCACGATTTCGATTGGAGGGTTTTCGACCCATGACGCCAATATCGGACACTTCAACAGTGGCGTTATCGAAGCGGTGACACTGATCTTCGTTGTGATTGGGTCCACCAGCTTCGCGCTGCATGTCAGGGCCATCACGGATCGCTCCCCTCGCGCCTACCTGCAAAGCCTTGAGTTTCGATTCATGATCGGCTTGCTGCTTGTCGTGACGACCCTGTGCGTGTACCTGATTTTGTCTGAGCGGCCGGAAGACATGTCCGTGGAGTCAGCCATCCGCGTTGGCGTTTTTCAGTCCATCAGCATTGCCACGACCACTGGCTACACCACCACCACACTCGACACGCTGCCTGAGGTGGCCGCGGCTATCATGATGATGGCGACGTTCGTGGGGTGCTGCACGGGGTCCGCCGGCGGGGGCATCAAGGGCTTGCGCATTTTGGTGTTGGCCAAAGAAGCCTGGGGTGAATTACGGCGTTTGGCTCATCCAAGTAGCGTGTTTCGGGTCTCTATCGGGCGTGCCAAAATTTCGTCAGCCGCGACGCGCGCGGTGCTCGCATTTGTCATCCTGTATCTGTTTACGTACGTCGGGTTTGTGCTCGTTGTTGCCGTGATCGAGAGAGATTTCGGGACAGCGCTTGGGACTGTGACGGCGACATTGAACAATCTGGGTCCGTCGGTGGGGATGGCTGCTGAAAATTACACACCACTGTCGTCTATGACCAAAATGGCGCTCGCAGTCGCCATGATCATGGGACGCCTCGAAGTTTTGGGGCTTCTCACGATCTTCACGCGAGCGTACTGGCGCAACTAGATCAATCTTTTGACAATTCCACTGAACTCATGGTAGATACACGTGCCTAAATCACCCGCTGCATCGCCTCTCACCATCCAAGAGATGCTGGCGACACTCAATCAGTTCTGGCAACAGCACGGATGTTTGGTCGTCCCGCCGCATGATCTGGAAATGGGCGCAGGGACGTTTCACTGGGCCACCATGCTTCGCGTTTTGGGCGATAAACCGTGGAAGGCGGCGTATGTGCAGCCTTGCCGCCGTCCTGCTGACGGCCGCGGCGCGTTGAATCCCAATCGCCTGCACCGGTATTTCCAGTACCAGGTGATCATGAAGCCGCCGCCCCGCGATGTGCAGGACTTGTATTACGAGTCTCTCCGTGCGCTGGGTCTCAACACGGATATTCACGATATTCGATTCCTTGAGGACAACTGGGAATCCCCGAGCATTGGAGCGAAGGGTCTGGGCTGGGAAGTGTGGCTCGATGGGATGGAAGTGACCCAGTTCACGTACTTTCAGCGCCTTGCCGGACATGACTTATCGCCGATGACCGCAGAGATTACGTACGGCGTGGAGCGCCTTGCGATGTTCTTGCAGGACAAGGACACGGTGTTCGATTTGATATGGCACGGTACCACGACGTACGGCGATTTGTTTCATCAGTACGAGAAAGAAGGGTCTGCGTACTGCTACGACGACGCGGATCCACGGGATCTCACGAGGCGATTTGATGACACCCTCGCCAAGGGACACGCGCTGTTGGAGCGCGACATGCCGTCTGTGTACCCGGCATGGGAGCGGTTGCTGGAAGCCTCGCATGCGTTTAACTTGCTCGATGCATCCGGCAAACAACCTGTGCAGCTACGCCAGCAACGTATCTTGAACATTCGCCGGTTGGCCGTTGCGGTTGCCACGCAGTACGTGGGTGCGGAATGATGGCTGAATTCAACGCACCCACCAGAGATTTGCCGGCTTTGGCCTTTGAGTTGGGCTTCGAAGAGTTGCCGCCAGCTCTCACCTCGATCTGTGAGGCCACCGTTGAGCAGTGCGTTTCTCGGACGTTACGCGAGCGTGCGGGGATGAATGCGTCACTCGCCAGCGCCACCAACGTGCAAGCCTACTCCACCAATCGCCGCATCGGGGCTCAAGTCCGCGAGTTTCACGTGGTCGAAGCGCAACAGAAACGGGTCAAAGGCCCGTCTGTCACCATCGCTTTTGGCAGCGATGGGAGCCCAACGCCCGCCGGCATGGGTTTTGCGAAGCGACACGCGATGGAAGCATCAGACCTGCGCACCGATGACACACACGTGTACCTCGAAGTCACCAAGACGTGGCCTTCGCTTTCGGGCGTGGCCCGGCACGTTGTGGATGACGTCATTGAAGGCTTGCGCAAGTTGGTCGCTCGGGTTCCGCACGGCATGATGCGCTGGTCGTGTGGTGATGATCCCACGGAACACACGTTTTATCGGCCGCTGCGCTATGGCGCGCTTTGGGTTCATGGCCAGGTCATGACTCACCAGGCGCTAGGCGTGAGTTTCGGTGCGACGCTGCGCAGTCATCGCAGCGCCCGCGATGAGCTTGCGTGCGCTGGGGATCCGCTCACGGTACTGCGAGACGCTCATATTGAGCCGCGGTATGCCAAGCGTGTGGCGCTGATTGAAAGCACCGTGAAAGCGGCAGCGGAGCAGTCTGATGCGGAAGCTGAGCCCAAGCACGTGGCGGACGGCTGGCGGCTTAATACGCTTGCGCGCATGTTGGCCTGTATGGTGGAGAGACCGGTGGCCATTACCTTGAAGTCGGCGCGCAGTTACCTGCACCTCCCGCACTTTCTCTTGGCGGAAGCCATGTGGAAAAAGCAGCAGTACATGCCCTTATATCAACGCGGCCTCAACGAATTAAGCGGCGATTTTGTGGCATTGGCGGATCTGTCTTCGGCCGCATGTGATGATCTGACGATGCAGACGGTCACGACCGGGAATGAACGCGTGGCGCGAGCGCGTCTCGACGATGCCGGATGGGCGTTTCAGTTGGATGAACAGCAGGGTCTTGGGAGCTTGCTGGCTGAGTCGCTGGAGATTCCTGATTTGCCACAGAGCGGGATGTTAAAGACCCGAGCTGCTCAGGTCACCGACTTGTGGCTCGCGTTGTGCAAGGACATGCCTGCCGAGATTGGCGGCGACCTGATCACGCTTCACGATGCGTGGCAGAAGAACGCGTCTGACTGGACCGGGGTGTCTGTGCCGCTGGCTGGGCTCATTCGAGCCGATCTCGCCAGCGCGACGGTGCGTGAATTCCCGGATGTGCAACGCCACGTCGGCTGCGAGTTGTTGCGCCGCTCGCCGCGTGTGCCTGATGATGTCACGGCTGCGCTGGTCGCCCTGATTGCTGGCACCCTCTCGCGCGCCATGCAGGCAGAAGGCACGTCTAGCGAGAGCATGCAGCACGTGGCTCTATCTTCGGAGCAAGCGTCGACGCTGGGGTTGGCAGATCAGCTGTATGAGTTGGCCTGTCATATCAAGATCGAAACGCGCGTGTCAGGTAGCCGTGATCCGTTTGGATTGCGGCGACTGCGATCTCAGATCGCGACCACTCTCGTGGGTATGGCAGCCGATATCAATATCTATGACCTCCTCCAAAAAGGCCTCTTGGCGGTGGGAATCAGCGACGGCGCCATGGTGACAAGCGAGTTGGCGCTCCAAGGACAGACGCTGGGTGCGGCATTGCTGACAGCGATGCGCGCAAGGGCGTCGAAACACGAGGCCTACGTCACCGCAGCATTTCACACGATGCCTCTGCGGCAGTGGTCGATCCCCTACCTGCAGGCGCACGCAGATGTGTTGATCAGTCGTTCCGATGACCTTCGGACGGCGGTGGCGACATACGGCCGGATGTCGGGTATCGTGTCATTGACCGAGGACCTCATTCCGCCCGTTCCGATGAAGACCAAAGTGGATGCAGAGTTCTTCACTGAGCACTTTCAAGCGACGTTGCTCGCAATTGAAGAGGCGCGTAGCAAGGTGGTGTTCTTCGGCGTTATGACGAGCGGTCGCTATCGTGAGTGGCTGGACGATGTGATCACGCAATCAGCGGCACTTGCGCCGATGGTGGAGCAATTTGTGGATGAAACACCCGCTATGACAGACAATCCGCAGAACGCTTTCCTTCGAAACACAGTGTTGCGACAAGCGTCAGAGGTGTTCTTGCGCATCGGCCCGTTGCCGGTGGTGCGGTCACTCGTGAAGGAGAACCAGTGAAACGTCCGATGGATTCCGGCCCCATACCCCGTTCCCCGCTGGCTGGGTGGGCGATGGGCGTGCTGACATGGGCGTATGCCGTGTACCGGTCCTACAGTCTTCGCTTATTCAATCTCGGAATCGGCATCCGGCAGCTGGACCCAGCGCGGCGCGGTAAGGCCATGCATTACGTGGCGCGCCACGCGTTGATGATCCACCGGAAGTACTTTGATCTGGAGTTTGGCTTTATTTCTCCGCGCCGCATTCCCGAAGAGCCCTGCGTATTGGTGAGTAACCACGGCAGTGCGTGGGACACGTTTTTCTTTGCCTCGTACTGCAACGGTCCGGTTGGGATCGTCGCGAAGCGCGAGCTGCGCCGCATTCCTGGCTTCGGCAAGGCGCTGGAAGAAGCGGGTGCCATCTACATTGACCGCACCGATCCGACAGAGGCCATGCGGTATCTCATCAAAGAGTCCACCCGGCTACTTGGTGAAGGCTGGCACGTGGCGATTTTCCCGCAAGGCACCCGCATGGCAGGCGGGCAAGGTGGCCAGTGGTCGGCCAGTGGGGCACTCATCGCCAAACAGGCAGGCGTGCCGCTGGTCCCCATGGTGCACAACGCGGCTCATTTTTGGCCCAAGAAATTTTCGGAGCGTAAATCCGGGGTGATTAGTGTGGAAATCGGTGAGCCGATTGATATGAAAGGAAAGTCGCCGAAGAAAGTGATGAAGGACGTGCAGCAGTGGGTCGAATCGTCTCCCGCGAGCCAGCCTGACGTTCCATACCCTGATCCTGTTCGCTGGCGCGTGCCGAAATTAAATGACTGCGTCCGCTGATCTGACGAAACGCGCCTTCCGAGTCATGTCGGGGGGAGTGAACTCCCCTGTTCGTGCGTTTCGGTCTATCGACCACGCTCCCGTGTACGGGGATCGCGGCGATGGTGCTTGGGTGTGGGATGCGGATGGACACCGTCGTCTTGACCTGATCTGTAGTTGGGGTGCCAATATTCTTGGACACGGCGCACAAGAAGTTGCAGGTGCGGTGATTGAGCAAGCTGCGCGAGGCCTTGGCTTTGGGACGTCGACTGCCGCCGAGGTGGCGTTGGCTGAAGAACTGACCGATATGCTCGCGCCGATGGACGTTGTTAGGCTTGTGTGCAGCGGCACCGAGGCCACGATGTCCGCCCTTCGGCTCGCACGCGCTGTCACCGCACGTGACGTTCTTGTGAAGTTTGATGGGGGGTACCACGGCCACGCCGATTCGTTTTTGGTCGCTGCCGGATCCGGCCCGCTGACTTTGGGCACGCCCGATTCAGCCGGGGTGCCTCGTACACTGGCGGAATTGACGCGTTCTCTCCCCTACGGTGACATTGAGGCTTTAGAGCGCGCTTTTCAGCACGACGGCGATCGCATCGCCGCAGTCGTTGTAGAACCGATTGCCGGTAATGCTGGCATGATCATTCCCGACGGTGCTTTTTTAGAAGCGATTGCGCGCTTGACCAAGACCCATGGTGCGCTCGCGATTCACGATGAAGTGATGACCGGGTTTCGTGTGTCGCGCACGGGTGCTTATGGGCGCTTTGGAGTCGCTCCTGATCTCTTCACGCTCGGCAAAGTGATTGGGGGGGGCTTACCGCTCGCTGCGTATGGCGGTCGCAGGGATCTGATGGCGCGGCTCGCGCCCGATGGGGATGTCTATCAAGCAGGCACGCTATCAGGCAGCCCCGTGGCGGTGGCCGCTGGACGGGCGGTTGTGGCGTCACTGAACGATGATTTGTACGCATCGCTCAATCACGCGCGCAGCGTCATTCAAGACGTATTGACGTCAACGGCTGCATCCAAAGGCTTTCCTCTGTGCGTCGTTGGTGCTGGTGGGATGTTTGGAGTGTGGTGCGCGGAACATGCGCCTCGCCATCTCGCAGAAGCGCAGGCCACGGACGTGGCGGCATACAAGCGACTGGCGAATGCGTGCCTCGATGGGGGCATTCTGGTGCCGCCTTCGGCATTTGAAAGCTGGTTCCTCACGCGTGCCCATGCCAGCCCGGCGGTACTTGATGAGGCCTGTGAGCTGTTGAGGCAGGCTGTCTTATCGGTCTAAGCCCGCTCGGCTGCCTGCATTACTCGGCTGCTTGCTCGTTGGCATCGCAGGCCCACGACCACCAGAACCACCGAAAGGGCTCCGGCGGTACGGCGCGGCACGCGAGTTGCCGAATAGGCAAGTTAAATCCCTTGCGTTGTCCCATGCATGCAAGCGTATCCGGCAGCGGTTCAGGGAGTGATGTGCCAGTGGGCACGCGAATCTCAATCGCATCTGAGCACAGCGGTGACGATCGCGTGCCTTCCGGTCCCAAGTAGGTGCGGGTTGTGGTTTTGAGCACGGAGGCGGTCGGCGGGTTATCAACCATGGTGCGCATCACGTGCGAAGCGGCTCGATCGATCGATGGCGCGTCGTTTTTATTGACATGTCGCATGACCAAGACATAGGCGCCGCGTAGTTGCACCAACCAACGCCCTTGAGTTCTGGCGGATACCGCTTCCCATGATGACGCGCCTGCTTCGGTAATTTCGCCGGTCAGCCACAGTGCCAATCCTCCGGTGCTGAGCGTCCACGGCTCGGGTGTGGCGGCGGGAATGCGCTCATCAGACAGCACCTGCAATGGGAGCTTCAGTCCGCCTCGCAGCGATCCAAAGAGCTGCGCCATCTCAAGGGGTGTGGCAGCTGAAAGGGCGTGAGGAGACAACTGATGCAGCACATCGTTGACACGTGACGAGACGCGTGCTTCAGACCAAAGCACGTTGGCCACGGATGTTTGCAGCGAAGGATCGTTCGTGAGGAGCGTCGCTAGTGTGGGAATGCGATCCAACGGTGTGATCACGGTGCGCGTCGTTAGCTGGGGTTGGTTGGATGTGCGCGCCTGAAGAGCCACGATTGTGCCTTTCGTCCAGTCGTAAAGCACGGCTTCCACTCCGGTCACATGTTGAGGCAATGCACGCAACGCACGCCCCAAGGTTGTCTGTAAACGCGAGTCAATCATGGTGGAGATAAAGGGTGCATCCACAGGCACGTCGCGTGAGTGGATGACATTGCGGAGCGTGACGGCAAAGCTATCCATGGCCGGTGGGAGCGGCGGCGGTCCTTCGGCAAGTCCGAGCCCGCGCCCCTTGAGATCATGAGCTTGGGTTGACGTGATGTGTTGATGGCGCGCCATCACATCCAGGAGATTGTTGCGTCGCTGATAGAAGAGATCGGGCGCATGCCAAGGCCGGGTGGCGTCCTCATCAGGTGTTGCCGTCACCATCGTCAGCAACAACGCCAGTTGCTCGAGGGGTAGGCGCTGCAAAGGCCGGCCGAAGAAGTGCTCCGCGGCCGCCGTGACTCCTTGAATCCGGCGGCCGTGCCATTGCCCGAACGTGAGCGACGCGAGCGCCACTTCCGTGATGCGGCTCTCAGCAATTGAGGTGTAGATCGTGCTATGCCATGGTGTCCAGGCGACGCGAGCGCTGGCATGCGTAAATCCCGCCGCGTGGGAGGCTTCATACGAGCTATCCGCCATCGCGTGCTTAATGGCACGCCGCGCCATCGCACGTGGGCCACCGACGTAGGTGATCGCTAGTTCGTCATCCAGTGCTAAGCGCCGTTCGGCTTCGTCGCGGCCGTCGTAACTGCTGGTAAGTGCATGAAGAAACATGGGCAACGTGATGTCTGAACCGATCTGCTGGACCTGCAAGCGATTCCAGCTACGGGTGCGTGCGCGTGACGCCAACTCAAAAGGACCAAGTGTCAACGACTGTTGCGCCATCCCGTCGACGCGAATGTCTGCGATTCGGTTATCACGAAACGCCACAGACACTAAGGCGCGCGAAACGTCGAGCGCGCCTGCGTGCGCCTGCAGCGGACGAAGGTGGAGTGTTTCCCCGCGTTGCGTCCACTGTCCCGGCTTAGGCTCGCCATAGACCAGCGCATATCCCACATCTGACAGCCACGTGCCGATTGCCGCATTGGTGACCGGGTCATGCTGGGTCAGGGTGGTGACATCACTGTGAATCGGGAGCAATGGTGCGTCGGTCAGGTGAGACAGTGCGCTTTCTACATCGACCTTCGCGATGTCCAGCATTCCTTCATGGAACTGAAACAACGTCCAAGCAAACAACCCCACGAATGCCGACGGGACCAGCGGACGCAAGACAATCTGTGAGCGTTTGGCAGCACTCCACGCCACGTCCAAACGCGAGCGCGCGATCGCTGACGCGCTGATGCGCCGCAGGCGCATTTGCACATCCAGAAGGCGCTTTTGAACGTCGCGTCGCGTCATTGCTGTTGAGTTCCGTGGCCGCACATAGTAATGCGCCCAACGACAACGTGCGAATCAGTGCGCCCGTATCATCCTACGCTTTTGCCCCGTTTGTGAGTGTCTCGTTGACCTCTGACCACCCTTCTCGACTGTCTGCTGTTGGTTACGGCGCTGCGCTGCTTGATCTGGAATTCGATCACAGCGATTCCGATGTTTTGGGGCGCGCGGGATTGCGAACGCGCGACACCGTCGTGAGTGCGCCGCCTGAGCATGCGGCGCGGTTACACGTCTTGCAAGAGGCTCTTGGTGCCCCGCGTACGAACGTCGGTGGGAGCATGCATAACTCGTTGTCAGCGATGCAGGCATTTGAGGTGGATGTCACGCTTGCGAGTGTGATCGGCGATGACGATGCGGGGCGCATGATCCGAGCAGATATGACCCAACGGGGTCTATCGGTCGCCGGATTGGATGTGCAGGAAGGAGTCACAGGCACGTGCCACGTGCTCGTCAACCCTCAGGGTGAGCGGACGATGGGAAGTTGTTTTGGGATTGCCAATCGCGCAGGGTGCGCTGCAGGCTGGGCCACGCCACCGCCGCACGTATCGTGGGTGTTGATGGAAGGCTATCAGTGTGCCACGGACGGTGGCCACCAGATGATGCGGAATATCGCGCGATCGTGTGCGGATCGGCGGTGGTCGCTGTCGTTGTCTGCCGCATTCATTGTGGAACACCACAAGGATGCGTTGGTGGCGTTATGGAAGCAATCACCCACCCTGATCATTGGCAATGAAGATGAGGCTATGGGATTGACCGGCGCCTCATCACCCAAGCAGGCAGCGAAGGACTTTGCAGAGCATGCGGTCGTTGGTGTGGTCACCCACGGGAAGCATGGGGCGTGGGTTGCCCAAAACGGCCAGGTGGCTCATGTGTCCGCGAAAAGAGTCAACACCGTTGATGAAACGGGTGCTGGGGACATGTTTATGGGGTGCCTCGTGGCGGGGATCATGCGCGGAGAGGACGCGATTGCCGCGGCGCACATCGGGGCCGAGGCGGCCGGTCAATTGGTGACGCGCCACGGCACCCTTTTGCCGCAGCCTGTGCTGCGCGACATCCTGTCATCGTCATCAGTGCGACGGGGATAACGCGCGCCCGGCGAGGGTGTTTTTACAATCGCCTCCGAACAGAACATTCCCCAATAAGAGGCCATCGCTTCCCGCTCTTCGCCTCGTCACGGACTGGCAGAGGCCCTGCAACAACGCCGACGTCGCGTCATGCTCCTGATCTGGCTGGGGGTGTTGGTGGCGCACTTTGTGGTACTTGTTGGTCTGGCCATCGTGGCCCCCGCGGACTTGATTGACATCACGACGCCTCCCGTTATCGACATTGCGTTCTCGGTGGAAGATGCCATCGACGATCAGTCGATCCTTCCTCGTCGCGTACGCGAGGCAGAGGAGGAGCGGCGGTGGAAGCGTGCTGCGCCGCTGGTGGTGCGGGTTCAGGTGGCCGGCGGGGACGATGTGGCCGTTGAAGAGGAAGAGGAAGAGGTGGCGCCGGAAGCCCCTCAACGAACAGTGCGTCGCCTGCACGCATCGGCGGAGATGACGAATATTGAGCAGCAGTATCTCAATCGCTGGCAGCGCCGCGTCGAGACCATCGGGAATCTCCGCTTTCCTCGACACACGCTTGAAGAGGGCGGTGGGACGGTCCTCACCATGGTGGAAATCGACGCCCTTGGGCACATGACAGACATGGAGGTTCGCTTAGCGACGGGTAACCCGCTGTTGTCAGCGGCTGTGAGGGATATCTTGACGGCCTCCCAACCGTTTGACGCGTTTCCCCAAGCAATGGCGGACGCCTACGATCGCGTGCAAGTCGTGCGCGTGTGGGTGTTTTCTGTAGAAGAGGAAGACTACGCTCCATGAGGGATGACCAATGGTCGCGCGTGCTTGCGATTGACTGGGGCGCGCGCATGTTGGGGGTCGCCGTCACCGGGCGTGCCTCCCAATCCTCGACTGGCCTCATCGCTGTCGCCGCCAAGCGAGCGAGTTGGGAGCCCGCCTTCGCCAAGCTCATGCGAGACTGGCAGCCCGATGGCCTTGCGATTGGATGGCCCTTGATGATGGGCGGCGAGACATCGCCCTCGTGCGAACGGGTGCTGTCGTTTGCCCACATGATTGGCCGGGCGATTGATGCGCAGGTGGCACTGGTGGATGAGCGGTTGACGTCGCGGGAAGCCGCTGAATCAACACATGACGAGGCCGTGCACATTGAAAGCGCCCGGCTGATCGGTGAACGGTGGTTAGCCGGCGAGACGGTTCGCGTCTTGGATCCTCGGCGCGTGAAGACCTCACCATGATGGACTTTGAGTCCGCCATCGATCACATCAAGGCGGTCGTGCCGATTGAGAGCGTGATCCGGGAGAGTGTTTCACTCAAGAGGCGCGGCTCGGCTTTGGTCGGGCGGTGCCCCTTTCACGATGAGAAGACACCGTCGTTCAACGTCAACTCACGGCAAGGCTACTACAAGTGCTTTGGGTGTGGCGCCGCTGGTGACATCTTCACGTTCATGGAGAAATACCATCGGCTGAAGTTCATCGAGGCGGCCGAAGAGCTCGCGCGGCGCGCGGGCTTTGAGTTGCCGCGATCGAAGCAATCGAACGATCGGCATGCGCGGGTCGAAAAGCTTCTGCCTACCGTGCAACGGATCGCGCAGCATTATTCGCGCACCTTGGCTTCTGAGGAGGGAGCGCCTGCACGCGCCTTTTTGACGGAACTGTCTCTGACCCCTGCGATGTGCGAGCAGCTTGGGATCGGGCTAGCGCCCAGCGATTCGCGATGGCTGACGGAATTTGAAGGGTCTATTGATGAACTTGATGCCCTTGACATCGTGTGTGCGGGTGACGATGGTCAGCCGCAAGATCGTTTTGCCAGTTGCATCACCTTCACCTTGACATCGATGCGCGGAGATGTCGTGGGATTTTGCGGCGTCACTCGAGACCGCCAAACACGGACGTGGCCGCCTAGCGCGGGCCGCTCATGGATCTGCACGTCCCGTTCGCCGGCATTTGTGGAATGCCGTGAGATGTATGGACTTCACGCGGTTCTGGCACAGCGCCCGCGCGCTGAGCGGGTGGTAGTGGCCACCAATCCATTGGAAGCGGCCATCTTGTCTGCGACCGGTGAATCGGGATATGCCGCTGCGCCATGCTTGGGAATCATGACGACTGCTCAAGCTCGTGAATTGTTTCGTCGTTTCGATCATGTCGCGTTGTGCGTGGCCGGCGATCCCCAGCAACGAGAAGCACTGACTCGACTTGAGCATCTCCTTGAGTTTGCATCAGGACCCAAACGCGCACGTGTGTGTGTGCTGCCAGGCGACCACACCGTGGAAGCTGCGCTCCGCGACCCAGAGCGTGGGGCTTCATGGATTACAGAACGCATTCAAAACGCACCGTTGACAGGACGATTTATCGCGGACTACCTGCTGAATAACTCAGAGGGCGCGTCGGATGACGAGCGCACGCAAATGGCAGCCGCGACCCTGCGCGCGATTAGTGACACGCTGTATCTCAACCCCCTCATTCGCCAATTGACGGATGAGGGGCAGATCAATGAGAGTGGCCTGCGACACCGTTGCCTAGAGGCGCGGGCGCGTTTCGTGCAAGAGCGCACGCGGGTGGAACAGGCTGAGGAGGAACACTTCGCGCCGTCGACGGAGAGCTTTGAGGACGATGAAGGTATTCCCGACATCCAGCCAGACCCGTTGTACTCGCTCATGGATGACGTTCAAGGGATCTACCGGGCGCTTTTGCTTTCGGAACGGGGCGCAGAGGCTCGGGCGTACTTGCAGCGACGTGGCCTTGTGGAGAGTGACTATGAGCGGTTTGATCTCGGTTTAGCGCTCGGTCGTACGACGCTTTTGGGGTCGCTCGCAGATCGGCGTGACGACCTGCGAGCACTTGGGTTGATTTCGGACTCAGAGGGTGATGCGGTGGATATGCTGCGGGATCGACTGACGTTTGCGATTCGCGCCGAGAACGGACGAATTGTCGCATTTGCCGGCCGGACGCTTGACAATCATCCCGCCAAGTACCTCAACACCCGCGACAGCGATTACTTCCACAAGAGTGAGGTGCTGTACGGCTTGCCGGCCGCGCGTTTGACCGGCGCCAAACCCCGACAGGTCATCGTTGTTGAGGGTTATATGGACGTCATCTCGCTCATCAAGGCCGGTGTTGATGTCGGTGTGGTGGCGCCTATGGGAACGTCCTTAACGGAAGCACATGCACGACGGCTGTGCGAACTTTTCAGCATTGTGGTGTTGTTTTTAGATGGCGATGACGCTGGACAAGCTGCCACGGCACGTTCCATGAAGCAGTTGCTGCCGTGGGCCAAGGAAACCACCGCGCTGCGCGTCGTCGACGCCAGTGATGGGCTGGATCCTGATGATGCGATCCGCCAGCGCGGCGCGGATCAGGTGAAAAAAGACATTCAGATGGCATTCGGTGTGGCGCAGTTTTTGGTGGACTACGCGCAGCAGCAAGCCCAAGGTCGCGCAGATGCGTTGATGAAGGATCCTGACGCCTTATCCCAGCTCGCAGAAACGGTGGCATGTGCCCGCAATCAATGGTGGCGTCGTGCTTTGATGAAGGACGTGTGTGACCTCACCGGCATTGCACATCGGGAACTGCTGGAGTCCATCACGCGCACTTCGCCTCCGCCGGCGAGCACTCACGCGATCGCCCCCGATCCACAGGTGACGACGCTCTTCGATCGATCCATGCGGGAGTATGCGTGTCAGGTGTTGATGTGGCTGCGTCACTTTCCGGCATTGCTTGACGAAACGCGCTTTCCTGAGATCCGATGGGCCCGAGATGCGCCATTCTTGCCGCTGTTGCGAGCAGTGCAACTCATTGTGGATGCCATGCACCGCAAAGGGTACAACTATTGGGCCGCGCTGGCCTTGCTGCGCCACGATTTCCCGGCTCTGGGCACGTGGCTCGGCGATGAGATGGATGGCCGTCCTAGTGACCCGCATCTCGAAGATCGATCGATTGAGGATGCCAGATCGGGGCTTCGTCACGTGGAACACAAGATTCGATGTGAGTTAGATCAAGGCTACTTCGATGCTTTGTCCCTCGCAAGTTCCGGCAGTGGGGATGGGAAGCTGACCGAGCAGCAGATGCATTGGCTCAAACTGACTCAGCTCAAACGATCCATATCACGGCACGCGAGCTCGGCCGGCCCCTAGAATGTCATAAGCGCGTGTTGATAAGTTTGTTTCTTGAGCGAAACGTCACCTATACGCGCTGTCTTTTGGGACTTCGGCGGCGTCATCACGACCAGCCCGTTTGATCGCTTTCGCGAACACGAGCAGCGTCAAGGCCTCCCGACCGACTTTATTCGGACCGTGAATTCCCTCAATGCCAACACCAATGCGTGGGCGAGGTTGGAGCGTACCGAGATTTCCCCGCAAGAGTTTGACGACGCGTTTCGCCAAGAGGCGAAGTCGCTGGGGCATGATGTTGGCGGAGCCGAGGTGCTGGCGTTGCTGTCGGGGAGCGTGCGCCCGTACATGCTACGCATCTTGAAGTACTTGAAGGGCTCTTTCATTCAAGTGTGCGTGACGAACAACGCAAATGTTGGCGACAACTCTGCGATGGCGCGTGACCCTGAGGACGTTGCGGCGTCCGAAGAGGCGATGGCGCAGTTTGACCACATTGTGGAATCGCGCGTTGAAGGCGTGCGTAAGCCGGATCCCGCGTTTTACCAGATCGCGCTCACAAGAGCGGGTGTGCAGCCCCATGAGGTCGTCATGCTTGATGACCTTGGAATCAATCTCAAACCAGCCAAAGCGATGGGGATGACCACCATCCGCGTTGCGGAACCAAGCGCCGCAGTGAGGCGTCTAACCCATGCATTGCGTATGTCAATGCCTCAACCTGAAACGAGTGATCATGATACTTCTTAATCCTGCGCTGGACGTGTTCGCCTTAATGGTCCAAGACCTGATGCCCCTTATTACTCGTCTGCATAACGGAAGTCCCATGGGCATTGGGACGGGACGCGCTGTGGAAGCCTGTCTCTCCCAGTTGCTCGGCCTTAATCCTCCGCCCACTCTGTACTCCAGTAGCACTCGCACGTCGGCGGCGCTCGCGAGCCACGGCAAACGATGCCGACCCTATTACTGCGCGCCACGACTGGGTGTCTATATCGATGGTGCCGATGAAGTTGCGTCAGGTCAAGACTGGCCGGTCATCATCAAAGGTGGTGGCGGCGCGTTGTACCGCGAGAAGTACCTCGCGCAGCGGGCGCGCTATTTTGTATGTATCGCACAAGAGAAAAAGTTGGTGTCTAAGCTCGGAGCCTTTGGGTTGCCGCTCGAAGTGAAACGGGATATTGCATCCGCGCAGATGGCCACGATCCAATCTATCGTGCACTGCCAAGAAACGGATATGGCGAGCGCATGGGATCAACGTGTGCCCTCTGACAATGGTCATTGGATCATTCGTATTCAGGGGTGGCAGCCTGATGCGGACCTCGAAGCGCAAGAGCTGGCGTTGGAAGCGACGCCGAGCGTCGTGTGCGCCGGGATTTTTGCCGTTCGGCGGCCGGATCTATGTGTTATTGGCAAACCGAGCGGTCCCTCGGTCATCATTGGGGCTGCGTAAGTTTGCGAGGAGGAAGAACGTACACTGTTGCGATGTAATCAGACCGTGCGAGCCTCACGGAGAGACGTAAGTTGACCGATAAGGACGGATTTGACGAGCCAGCTGGCGCACCCGAAGGCGAGTTTAAGTTTGATGCAGAATTCATCGCCACACAGCGCGAGCGCGCGCAGCGCATCATTGCAAGCGCCGACGAATTTGACGGTATTTCCCAAAAGCTCCGCGATGTTGTCGCGAACGAGCGGCGATTACGGTTTGCCAGCGACTCAGTGGCTGCCGGTTATGTCTTTATGGCGACAGGCCTGCTGCTGTCAGGTAGCACGCTACCGATTGCTGCGGTATGGGCCCGGTTAACGGCGGGATTTGGACGCGATCACTGGCTTGCGACACATACGGCGTGGCAGGAGCGGACCGTGTGGTATGGCATCTTGTTTCTCGCCATGCTCCTGCAATTTCTGTCTGTTGAGCAGCTCACCTTTCGTGAAGCGCAAGCCGGCATTGCCTTGCATGACGTCCTGTTTTCGCTCACGCTCGTGTTTGGGTGGATGGCGTATCGCATCGTCAAAGGAATCATTTTTATGGTGAAAAAGCGTCCGATGTACGCGTTCGCGCAAGGGCCTAAAGTCTCGCAGATGGAATACGTGCTGGGGTATCGAGGTGTCCACGACGACGAGTAGCGTGCGCGCTTGGTATCGTGGTGGAGCCGGGGGGACTCGAACCCCCGACCTCAGCAGTGCGAGTGCTGCGCTCTCCCAGCTGAGCTACGGCCCCATCGGCGCGATTGTACGAGGCGCATCTCATGGTGCCAAATAGGATCACATGTGACTGACTGGACAACCCTCAAAGAACAAGAGACAGAGCATCGTCGGCAGACGATTTTGCGCAAAGCATCGAGCGAATTCGTGAAGTACGGATTTGATGGTGCGTCATTGACCCAGATCTCGAAAGCTCTAGGCATGTCGTCAGGGGCGATCTATCACTATTACCCCTCCAAGCCAGCGCTTGCGATCGCTTGCCTCCTGCATGGCTATCAAACGTTGCAAGCGGTCTTGAAGAAGCAAACGGCTGAGTCCGCAGAAGAGCGCCTCATGGCGTTCATGAAAGCTGCGGCAGAGGAGATTCACGAGCAAGGCTTGTGGTTTGTGGACGGTACGCCCGAATGGGTCAAACAGGAGAACAGCGGTCAATTTCTGAAGGCCCTAGGCGACCTGACGCAAGAGATCGGGCTCGTGGTCGGGCGGACCGAAGTGTGCCGCCCTGCGCCGCGAAGCGTGCCGCACCGCACGTGGCTGATCCTCGGCCTCGTGATTCGTCTCTCAGGCGGGCTTAAGCGCGAATATCGGTCCGGTCAAGACTATTGGGACGCGCTGGCAGAAACTGCGGTCGGGTTGCGCCGCGATCCCGTCTCGGACCACGTGGGTTTGGCGGCCCGCTCGCGCTAGGCCACGACTCCAGCGACATCCACAGCCCAGATATTGCCGGCCCGCGCCTCGCCGCGTTCGTCACGGGCCAAACGCGGGTTGTGTGACGCCACGAATAGTGTGGTGCCGTCTGGCCCACCTAAACATGTCGCAAGCGCGCGTTCCGGAAGATCCACTTGGCCTATGACGGTGCCGGCAGGATGAACCACAATCACGCGAGGCTTGCTGGCATCAGCAACCCAGACATATCCCTTCGCATCGACGCACAGTCCATCGGGAAAGGTTTCGGGGAGCTGCGCAAATACGCGGCGATCAGACAGGCGTCCGTCGGTGTCTCTTGCAAATGAGGTGAGCCGGTTGCCCCATGTTTCTGCCACGATCAGCCGGTCGTCATCGAGGATCCCTATTCCGTTGGGAAACAGGAGGTCCTCCGTGGCGCGTTCAACCGTGCCATCGGGAAACACGTGGGCAAGGCACGTGGGGGTGATGCTCTCGCCGGCCTCGTAGTTAAAGCCGAAATTGCCGACATACGCATGGTCGTCTGTTACCAGCATGTCGTTGCACCAAAATCGGCTGGCGCTTGCGAGATCGGCATAGTCCGTGAGGCCATTTGGCCCATCCACCATAAGCTTTGCATCTTTCATGCTGACGATCAGCATACGGCCGTCATTCAGCCACCCGAGCCCCGAAGGTTGCTGCGGGACTGATCGCTCGTGGCGCGGTGCATCTTCGCCAGGTGCCCACGACAAAACCTCGTGTGCGTAGAAGTCAGAGAACCACAGTCGCCCGTCTCGCCACCGTGGGCCTTCAGGGAATGTGAGGTCGGAAATCACCTTGGTCGCGGCAGGCGTCGTAATCGTCACAGCATTTCTCTGGTCAGCCTGCCGTACTATAGGAGTCCGCTGTTCTGTAGATTGGTCTTGCGGCGTGCTCATTGGCTGCCCGTGACTTCTACAATTTGGGACCAGAGTCCGCGCCACTCATGCACGAATTTACGCGCGGCCTCAATGACCGGCAAATTGAAGCCGCGACCTCGGCTGCCCGGAATATCTTGGTGCTTGCTGGCGCAGGAAGCGGCAAAACCACCGTCTTGGTGCGCCGCATTGGCTGGCTGGTGGCGACAGGCCAGTGCTCTTCGCGAGGCATCGTCGCGATGACCTTTACCAACAAGGCGGCCCGCGAACTCCGTGAACGCGTGGAAAGCACCGGATGCGACGTCGGCGGCATGTGGGTCGGCACTTTTCACTGGGTGTGCCTGCGGTTACTCCGCAAGTTTCATCAGCAAGTGGGACTGCCGCCTGGGTTTAACGTGATTGACCGCTCCGATCAAAATCGGATCGTCAAGCAGATCTTGACCGATATTGAGGTGCAAGACGAAGAGGATGCGCTCACGCCGCGGGCCATCATCGGATTCATTTCGTCCCTCAAAGAAAACGGAGTGAGAGCCGACGCTCACCAAGCGTCGGTCAAAGGCATGAAAGGCGTGACAGGACAGGTGCGCGCAGAGATTTACCTCAAATATGAAGATCACTGTGAGCGCGAGCATGTACTCGATTTCAGTGAAATCCTCCTGCGCACACTGGAATTACTGCAACGTGATGAAGGCGCGCGTGATTGGGTGGCTCACCGTGTCGAGCATGTGTTGGTGGATGAGTTTCAAGACACCAACCCTATCCAGTTCGCGCTGATGACGTTGTTGGCAGGCACATCGCCCACCACTGTGGTCGGGGATGATGACCAATCAATTTACGGTTGGCGCGGCGCCCGTGTGGAAAACATGCAGCGGTATCTCGATGAGCGCCAAGCGGACATCGTGCGTCTTGAGCGTAACTATCGCTCAAGCGGTCGCATTCTCGGGGTGGCAAACGCCGTCATTGCGTCCAATCACAAACGATTGGGCAAGACACTCTGGACCGATGCCGATGACGGCGAGCCGGTGCACGTCTATCGCGCGTTTGATCAGCAAGATGAAGCGAACTACGTTGTGCGTTGTATTCGCGAAGCGCTGAAGAAAGGCACCGATCCCGCGGACATCGCCGTGCTGTACCGCGTCCGCGCCCAGAGTCGCGATTTCGAAATGGCCTTGACCCGGGCCGGAGTTGCGTACCAAATTCGGGGTGGCGCGCGGTTTTGGGACCGAGCCGAAATCCGGTACGCCCTTGGGTATTTGCGGCTCGCCCACAATCCCCACGATGACGCGGCGCTTCTGCGCATCATCAACTTTCCTCGCCGTGGCTTAGGCGATAAGGCTCAAGACACGCTCCGTGACGTGGCCACGCAGCGCCAGACGTCCATCTGGGACGTGATTCAAGATACAGAGGCGGTGGCAGAGCACGTGCCGCGTGCACGCAAAAGAGTGGCCGAGCTTCGGACCTGTATTGAGCGCATCACGCGTGAATTGAGTATGCAAGACTCTGATCTCGCGGCCTACGTACGGATGGTCTTGGAGCAATCCGGTTTGCTGGCGTATTACCGGAAGGAAGCGGGCGCAGCTGATGACGACCGCGTGCGTAGTTTGGGAGAACTCGTCAACGCGGCTGGCACGTTCGATTGGGTCGCTCACGCGGCTGACATTGACCGGTATGACGAGGATCAAGCCGGCGTCACCGTCGATGTCGACACGATTGACGGCACGCCCCTTTCTCTCTTTCTGGAGCAAACGTCCATTGGTGACGGTGATGCTGATGCCGGGGATCCGGATGCGACGAGTGTCAACTTGATGACCGTCCACGCCGCCAAGGGATTGGAATTTGACGTGGTCTTGACGGTTGGGGTTGAAGACGAGCAGTTTCCGCTGGTGAGTTTCGGCAGTGACCGCATCGATGACTTGCAAGAAGAGCGCCGATTGTTCTATGTGGCTGTGACGCGTGCGCGCCGTCAGCTTCACCTGACCTCCGCTGAACAGCGGATGATTTATGGCAAGACCAAGCGCCGGCCTGAATCCCAGTTTTTGAAGGAAGTCCCCGCTCACTTGCTGGCCCGAGTGCGTTCATCCGCGTTGAACGGGTTTGCGCACGCTGAGCGCCCGCGGGCTCGGCCGCTGGCGGCCCCAGCTGACGGTGAGTTGGTGGCGGGCGTGCAAGTGTTGCACAACCAGTTTGGGGATGGCGTCATACTTCACACGCGTCGCTCGGGGAGTCAAGCGTTGGTGTACTTCAAGCGCGATCGCGCGACTCACTGGATGGGCGCAGACTCGTTGAGCGTGAAGGCTGGCCTGTGACCGCACACGGCGGGTTACGGTGGCTGGGACGGGTCCCTTACCGGGACGCACAACAGGCGATGGAAGAGGCGGTGAACGCGCGCATTGCCCAGCGCGACACCCCGGATGAATGTTGGTTGCTTGAGCATGACCCGGTCTACACGCTTGGGGTGCGAAAAAACCGCGAGCATGTCTTGATGCCCGGAGACATCCCTGTGGTTGAGTCAGGGCGAGGTGGTGATGTGACGTACCACGGCCCCGGTCAGCTTGTGGTGTACCCCATGATCGACCTGCAACGTGCACAACTGACCATCAAGCAACTGGTCAGTGATCTCGAGCAAGTGGCGATTGACGTTCTTCAGGATTGTGGTATTCGGGCGTCACGGACTCAGGGTGCGCCTGGTGCCTATGTCAACGGCGCAAAGATCGCGTCTGTGGGACTCAGGGTGCGCCGCAGCATCTCGTTTCATGGGTTGTCCCTCAACGTTGATATGGATATGGCTCCATGGCTAGGGGTGCATCCGTGTGGCTATGCCGGATTGTCAATGACGCAAGTTGTCGATCACGTGCCGGTGACGATGGACCATGTGAAGGCCTTGGTGCAAGGTCGCCTGCGTCAATGGATGGGCGCTCAAGCGAGGCTGGCGGCATGAGTGAGATCATTCCTACCAAATTCATCACAGACGATGGTGTGCGCGCGATTCGCCGAGGCGTGAAATCCGGCGTGCATGACCATGCGCCAATTGAGCGCAAGCCTCCCTGGTTGCGCGTGCGTTTGAGAGAACAAGGGCAGCGATTACACGTGGAGGACAGCATCCGTGCAGGCGGGCTTCACACCGTGTGTGAAGAAGCGTTGTGCCCGAATTTGCATGAGTGCTGGTCGGCCGGTACTGCGACGATCATGATTCTGGGTGACGTGTGCACACGGGCGTGTGGCTTCTGTGCGGTTCACACCGGCAATCCCGGTGGGCGAGTCAATCCCGATGAACCCAAGGAAACAGGGCAGGCCATTGCGCGAATGAAGCTGCGCTACGTCGTGGTGACCAGTGTGGATCGCGATGATTTGCCAGACGGCGGTGCGCGTCACTTTGCAGACACCATACGCGCGATTAATCTCGCGAGCAACACCACTGCGGTGGAGGTGCTGACGGGTGACTTTGCGGGGCGCTTATCAGATGTGCAAACGGTGTTAGCGGCGTCGCCTGACGTGTTTGCGCACAACATTGAGACTGTCGAGCGGTTGCAGCGTCGCGTGCGCGACAATCGCGCAGGTTACACGCAAAGCTTGGCTGTTTTGGGCGAGGCTGCGCGAGGCGGAGTCGCCGCAAAGACCAGCGTGATGCTGGGGTTGGGCGAGACGGAGGAAGAGGTGCTTCAGGCCATGGATGACGCGCGATCCGCCGGCGTGAGGTTCTTGACCCTCGGCCAATATATGCGCCCGACTCGCCGGCATCTTCCCGTCGAGCGCTGGGTGCCGCCTGCGGAGTTTGATGAGCTCGCGAAGCACGCTAAAGAAAAAGGTTTTGACTTTGTGGCATCCGGGCCGCTTGTTCGCTCCAGTTATCGCGCCGATCGTGCGATCCATTCCCTACCCAGGTTTCAAGGAACCACAGGAGTTTTAGCCACATGAGCGAACAGATGTTTGCTGGGCGCGCGCCAACCACTGCGTTTATGGATGTCTTGCAGGGCCGTACCCCGAAGCGCACTCCCGTCTGGATCATGCGCCAAGCCGGGCGTTATTTGCCCGAGTACCGTGAACTGCGCAGCGCGACCCGGAGTTTTATGCAGTTCATCCGTAGTCCGCGCAAGACGACGGAAGCGGCACTTCAGCCGTTGCGGCGGTACGACCTCGACGCCACGATCGTATTTTCAGACATCCTCACCATTCCTGAGGCGTTGGGGCAACCCGTACGGTTCGTGAAGGGACAAGGCCCGGTTTTAGACGACACGATTCGCACTCCGAGCGATGTCGCGAACCTGCCGGATATTGACGTCACTCATTCATTGCAGTACGTGGGAGACGCCGTCCGTGATCTCGCACAAGCGGTCGATGGCCGCATGCCGGTGATCGGATTCGCGGGGTCTCCATGGACACTGGCGTGTTACATGATCCAAGGCCATGGAAAGACGGATTTTCCGGCGGCACGAGCAATGGCGCACGTGGAACCTGATATCGCTTCCGCGCTGTTGTCTCGCTTATCGGAAGCTGTCGGGCAGCTGTTGTGCCTCCAGGCGGATGCGGGCGCAAGCGTGCTTCAGGTCTTTGACAGCTGGGGTGGGTTGCTTGATCCACAGTTGTACCACACGATGTCGGCACAACCGTTGGCCCAAGCGATCGCGATCGTGCGTCAGCATCACCCCGATATCCCGGTGATTGCGTATGTCCGTGGGAGCGGCGCACACCTTCCAACGGCATTGAGCGACATTGGCGCGAGTGCGATTGGGTTGGACTGGACACACGACTTTTCGAGAGTACGAAAGACGTTGGCGCGCCCCTTGCCACTTCAAGGGAATCTGGATCCTGCCATCTTGACGTATGCCGATGAGGCCGCGGTTAAACAAGCTGTTTATGCGAATATGACGCAAGATAGCGGACCCAAACGCATCTTTAATCTGGGGCATGGCATTACGCCGAATGCGGACCCCAACCTCCTGAAGTGCGTCATTGATACCGTTCACTCGATGCCAATTCTGTGAGGCCGCTGACGCTTCGCACTAGAATTTGGAATCTGCCTCGGCTATCTCGTCGCCCTTAATAGGCCACGGTATATGACAACACTAATGACGAAATCACTTGCGGTTTGCGCAGCCAGCGTGCTTGCAATTGCATCTGCATCCGCCCAACAGCCTCTCCAGAGGTTGATTTCCCTTGGCGGCTCACTATCGGACAAGGCGGCTGATACGCAAAGTCAGATTGATGATCTTGATGAGAAGACTGATGGCGCGTTCCGTCAGTATCGATCACTGCTGAAAGAGATTGATGGGCTACGCTCATACAACGAACAGCAACGCCGTGTGATCGTTGATCAAGACGCGACGATCGCTCGTTTGGACAAGTCCATTGCCGGCGTCCAAGTCATCCAACGGCAGCTGCCGGCATTGATGGCGAAGATGCTTGATGGGTTGGAGCAGTTCGTTGAACTCGACGCTCCCTTCCATTTGGAAGAGCGCCGGGAACGGATTGATGCCATCAGGCGGACGTTTGATAACTCGTCAGTGTCGCCGTCTGAGCAACTCAGACAAGTCCTTGAGGCTTACCGCATTGAGATTGACTATGGCAAGAAGCTTGATACATACCAAGGTGTGGCTCAGATTGATGGGGAAGCGCAGAACGTCGATTATTTAAGGATCGGCCGTATCGCGTTTTTGTATGTCACATTGGATGAAAAACGTATGGGTCTTTACAACTCAGACACCGGGCAATTTGAAAACGTTCCGTCGTCATTCACCCCGTACGTGAGGAAGGGTTTGCGTATTGCGAAGAAGCAGGCTGCGGCTGATGTGCTGTTCCTCCCGATTGCAGCCCCCAAAGCACAAGGGACCTACAAATGAGAAGACTTCAACTAGGGTTCGCGTTTTGCGCAGCATTCCTGATCGGCGGTGCCTTCGCCCAAGAGACGGCGCCTACGGCGAAAGAGCAAGCGGATGCCGAACGGGCTGAGAGCCTGGCTGAACTGCTGTCGCTGGTCAGAGCCGGTGAACTCAAAGAGCGTAGCATCAATGCTGATCGGTTGCGCCGCTTTCAGCAAAACTCCAACGAACAGTCCCAGCTTGTTACACAAGGCACGGCTGAACTCCGGCGGCAAGAGGTTATCGCTCGCGAACGTGAAGCGACGATTAACCGCAACAAACAGACGATTAGCGACAGAGAAGAACTGCTGAAAGAGCGCCTGGGTGCACTCAACGAGATGTTCGGACACCTTCGGTCTGCTGCAGGTGATGCACGCAGTTCGTTCGAAACATCGTTGACACGCGGGCAATTCGGCAAGGGCCGTGAGGAGTTTGTGACGGCACTGTCGGCACAAATGGCCGAAGGTCAAGCGTTGCCAGAGATCGAGCAGCTCGAACGCTTCTGGTATGAGCTTCAAAAAGAGATGGTTGCCAGTGGTCGCATTGAGAGCTATCCGGCTCTTGTCGCAGGCCCTTCTGGTGCGCCGTATCAGTGTGATGTCGTCCGCGTTGGCCTTTACAACGTACTGTGTGATAACAAGTACCTGATTAAGTCGTACACAAGCCTCGCAAACTACCAAGAGTTGCCTCGGCAACCCGACGACCGTTATGTGAGAAGTGCCGGTAAGCTAACGTCCGCGCAATCTGGCGAGTACACCCGGTTTGGTGTGGATCCCACTGGTCCTCAAGGTGGAAACCTGTTGGCACTTTTGATTACAACTCCGTCCATTGAGGAACGGGTTGATCAGGGTGGAATCGTTGGATATCTCATCCTGACACTGGGTGGAATCGCTGTCTTTCTCGCGATCTACAAGTTGATTCAGCTGTCGCTCGTCGGACGCGGCATTAAAGCTCAACTCCGTAGCGACAAGATCAACGAAAAGAACCCACTCGGCCGCATCTTGAAAGTTGCCGATGATGCCAAAAACGAACATACCGAAGCTTTGGAGCTGCGGCTTGCTGAGCAGATCCTGACGGAGCGTCCGACGATCGAACGCTTTGTTGGATTTATCAAAATCATCGGTGTGATCGCACCTTTGATGGGATTGCTCGGAACCGTTACGGGGATGATCATTACCTTCCAACAAATCACATTGTTTGGAACGGGTGACCCGAAAACCATGGCTGGTGGTATCTCGACCGCGTTGATCACAACAGTGTTGGGTTTGGTTGTCGCTATTCCAACGGTGCTGCTGCATAGCGTCGTGCACGGTCGCGTGCGGTCTATCGTCCATGTTCTGGAAGAAGAGAGCACGGGCATGGTGGCAGAGCGCGCTGAGCAGATGGCTGAGTTGGCTGATGCGGCAGGGAAGAAGACCGCTTAATAATGCAAGAGGTCTGGATTGCGCTTTTAGAAGCCAATGAATCCATTTACCAGTTCATGGATGCTGGTGGTCCGATCTTGGATTGGATCGCCGTGCTCGTGCTGGTTATGTGGTTTATGATTCTGGAGCGGGTGTTGTTCCTGACGATCTTCATTCGGAGGCCGCTCGGTCAGGCATTGCGCATTTGGCATCGCCGCAAAGATCATAAGTCTTGGCGTGCGAAGCAAATTCGTGATATGGTCGTCGCGCAACTGCATCAATCCATCCGTAAATCGTTGCCGCTGATCAAGACGTGTGTGGCAATCTGCCCGCTGTTGGGTCTGCTTGGCACGGTCACCGGGATGATTGAGGTGTTTCACGTTATGGCCATCTCTGGGGGTGGTGATGCGAAGCAAATGGCGGCAGGTGTGTCACGTGCGACATTGCCGACGTTGGCGGGCATGGTGGCTGCCTTGTCGGGTTTAGGAGCCACCGTGTGGCTCGACAAGCGTGTTGCGAAGCAATCGCTGCATGTGCAAGAAGTGTTTGGTAGGGACTAGGGATGAGACGAGCAATATCGACTGCGGCAGCTGAAGAAGAAGCCCAAATCGACTTGACACCCATGTTGGACGTTGTGTTCATCATGCTGATCTTCTTCATCGTCACGGCGAACTTCATTAAGGAGCCTGGCGTTGATGTTCAGCGACCGGATGCACAAACTGCCACCATTCAAGAAAACGCATCAATCCTGATTGGGATCAATGCGAATGACGAGATATGGATTGACAGGCGGCGTGTTGACGTGCGTCAAGTCAAGGCCAATATCGTGAGTCTGCTGGCCGATAAGCCGCTGGGATCTGTGGTGATTCGTGCGGATAAAGCGGCCACAGCTGAAAAGATTGTTGCGGTCATCGACTCGGCGAAACAAGCGGGCGTCACTGATGTTTCGCTGGCTGCTGAGCCTTGATATGAATATCGCGGGACTGATCCCGCGTTTTGGAGTCGCTGGACTCCTCGCCGCGGGTGTTACATTTGGGCTTTTTCTCCTGATGCACACATTGATTGCGATTGGGCGCACAGATGTGCCTCCGCCGCCGAGCTTGCGGTTGGGTGACTTTCTGATGCCACCAGAGCAGATTGAGACGCATGATGCAGCAGAGGAAGTGGAGCGTCCCGATACGCCGCCGCCGCCGCCTGAATTCGCGCCGCCTGATCCGGCAGCCGATGCCAATATCGTGAACATTCCCATTCGTGCACCTGCGCCGAAAGTGAATATTGGTGCGGGTGGTTCATTCATCGGAGCAGGCGAATATATCCCTTTGTTTAAAGTGGTTCCTCAGTACCCAAGACGGGCGCTTGAGCGCGGGATCGAAGGGTTCGTATTGGTCGAATTCACCATTACCGAGACCGGTTCGGTCGAAGATGTTGTGGTGATTCAGGCGATGCCCCCTGGTATGTTCAACGGTGCTGCGGTCCGGGCGGCACGCCGGTTGAAGTACAAGCCTCGCGTGGTCGACGGTGTTCCTGAACGCGTGACCGGGGTTCCGCACAACTTTAGATTCGAGTTAGAGGAATGAGAAAAGCGCTTTCGATTTGGTCTGTGTGTCTTCTGGTTGGAATCACCTCTCCTGCCTTCGCGCAGGTGGGTCATGCGACCGACACATTGGTTGCCGGCGGCACAAATGAGCGCAAGAAATCTCAAGCGCTGTCTTCCCGTTCGGTGAAGCGCATGGTGGCGGCGCAAGAAGCCATTGAGATGGAAGACTTCGTCGCCGCAGACCTCGTGCTCGGCGAGCTTCTGGCTATGGAGGAAAAGCTGCCTAGTTACGACCGCTCAGTGCTGCACAACATGTACGCGTACGTGCGGCAATCCGAAGAGAACTTTCCCGCTGCCATTGAGCACTACAAGAAAGTCGTCGCCGAGCCCGGTGCGACCGCCGCGTTTTACAAGACATCAATTCAAGCCATTGCACAGCTGGAATTTATCGCTGAACGGTATGAGGCAGGGCTGGAGTACCTCTTGGCGTGGTTGAAGATCTCAGAATTGAACATGGAAGAGGAAAACCCCACCATGATCGCGCTCGCGGGTCAGGCGTATTTCCAGCTTGATGACTTTGAGACGTGCTTGGATTACACCAATCGAGCCATTGCGATTGGCGAGGCGAGAAGTGAAACGGGTGTTGCGAAAGAAAACTGGTATGTCTTGGCGTATGCGTCGTACAGCAACATTCCCAGCGCTCTTGACTCCATTCGTCTTCTTGAGTTTTTGGTTCAGCACTTCCCCAAGAAGTTGTACTGGAGTCAGTTGGCCTCGTGGTATGGTGAAGTTGACCGCCAACAGGACCAGTTAGGAACGCTGGAAGCCGCATGGACAGGTGATTATTTCAATCGCGAGGCGGAATTTGTCGCATTAGCCCAGCTGCAATCTTTGCGCGGGGCACCTTACAAGGCGGCGTTGACCCTTGAAGATGGGTTGGAAAAAGGCACGGTTGACGACGAGAAGCCGCGTAACCTTCGACTGTTGGCTGATGTGTATCGCCAATCACGCGAGTTTCACAAGGCACGTGATGTGTTAGCCAAGCTGGTGGCTGTTCAAGATA
The DNA here is from genome assembly GCA_965209235.1 of Gammaproteobacteria bacterium. GTDB lineage: Bacteria > Pseudomonadota > Gammaproteobacteria. Next base: position 730,936 of record OZ242382.1, read on the forward strand.
CTCGTGAGATCCACTATCTGATCGGGTTGACGGAGTACTACCTGCATGACTACGCCGCCGCTGGTGCAGCCATGGAAGAAGCGGTGACCAGAAAGGAAGGCAAACTGCGTAATCCTGAGACCGTCCTTCTGACGGCAGCACAAGCGTGGATCGAGGCTCAGGAATGGGATCGTGCACGTGATCTGCTCAAAACAGTCGATCGGAAGTCGAAGCACTTCAAGCGAGCTCGCCAACTGGTCGCATATGTTGACGCCGAAGAAAATCGCGTCAATGAGATTAGGCGCGTGCTTGGCGATGACGCCGCCCGCTACAACTAATCTAGAGCGCTGAGATGCTCACCCCCTATGGGTGAGGCTCGATCTCATCTAGACCGAGAACGGATAGCTGATCGGATCGTGGTGTTGATACCCCGTCACCTTGAAGTCGTCAAGTGTCACCCATGTCTCAACATCTTTGAGGGACCTGATCTTTGGATTAATGTGGAGCTGCGGTAACGGGTGTGGTTCCCGCTTTAACTGGACGTCTCGCATGAGATCCAGCTGATCTTCGTAGATGTGCGCATTCACGATCTTCTGGTAGGCGATCCCTGGCTTCTTGCCTGTAATCTGCGCCATGAGCTTCAGAAAGAAAAAGACCTGAACTTGATTGAAGTTCTGACCCAGCGGGACATCACAGGACCGCTGGTACGACGTCAAGTAGAGCGTGTCGCCTAACAGTGAAAAGGTATGGGTATGCATGCACGGACGCAGGCAACCAAGATCAAGCTCCCCGGGGTTGTAAAAGCTGATGATCTCGCCGCGGTCATCAATCCCCTTGGTGAGGTGGTCAACAACGTTTTGGAGTTGATCAATGACGATGTTGTCTGGGCCTTGCCATGAGCGCCCTTGGACGCCGTAGATCCGCCCTAAGTCATCGTCCCCCTTCCGGTGAGGGTTATCCCGCCACGCATTGTTGCCGTTGGCGTTCGCGCACCATGTGTGCACGCCTAGGTCCCGGAAATCGCTGGCGTTGCTGTAGCCACGCAGGTAACCGAGAAACTCCGCGATCGCGACTTTCCAGTAGCTCTTTCTCGTGGTGATGATCGGAAACTTATTGGCAGCGACGTTGAATTCCATATCTGCATTGATCACAGTCAAGCAACGTTTTCCCGTCCGTTCGTTTTCGACCCATACACCGGTGTCAATAATGCGGCGACACAGATCCAAATACTGTTTCATAGGGCCGCCGACCCACCGTGCACCGATCGCGCGAGTGAGCGGTGATTATGTTGCCGGGGCATCATTGATTTTCCATACGTAGAGCGCTGCTACCGTTCGCCAGGGCGACCACTGACCGCCGTGAGACTCGGTCTCTTTGAGGGAGGGCCGTTCGTCCATCTGGTGAAGACGCTGCAGGCCCGCTTGCAGGCCGACATCGGCGGCGGGCCAGAGATTCGGCCGGCCAAGTGCGAACATCATGTAGTTGTAGGCCGTCCATGTCCCTACGCCTTTGATAGCGGTCAATCGCTGGCGAATGCCATCGTCGTCCATCTTGGCGAACTGCGAGAACACAATGTCCTTTTGATGCACTCGTTGAGCGATATCTTGGATGGTGTCTGTTTTGCTGCGACTCAATCCGGCCTCGCGCAGGTCATCGTGCGCCGCGCTCAAAACCGAATCCGCTGTCAACTCGCCCCCCACTTTCTCGGCGACACGCGCCTTAATGGTGCTGGCGACCTTCACTGACAACTGCTGCTGAATGATCACGTCAGCCAGTGTCGCGAAAGAATTGGGGCGCCATGTGATGTCTTTGATTTCGCCGTGGTGTTCGATCCAGCGAGACAAGGGTCCATTCATCGCATGGAGCTCCTGACATGCTAGCGAGAAAATTTTAGCGTCGGTTAGCGTCACCACTTATATCCCCCACTCAAACGATTGCACGACCGCCTGAAACAGCCCTTTGGTGGCATTGGACATGGCGTGGATGGTGGATGGTGGGAGTGCATTGACGAGCAGCGCGGTTCCGTAGAGCATGGCAATGCGATGATTGGACCGGAAAACCGAGACGATCCATGTGATCCGGCGGGGTGTTTTGTAACCCACCGCTGTGCTCGCTGCGTTCCAAATGAATGAGCCCAGCACGATGACGCACGCCAATGACAAGACGAGCATGCCCGTGTCGTGGCGCACGAGGGTCGCGGCGGCGGCAAACCACAGCACGGCGGCGAGCACGTGACACACCGTTACGAAGATGAGAGATCCTCGTGTGGATAAGCGCGTAGCTATGGACTTCACGCCGATGCGTAAGTCATCTTGGCGATCGGACAGCGCATAAATCGTGTCGTACCCCATCACCCAAAACATGCATCCTAGGAGCAACAGAATGTCTTGGAATTGCGGCCATGTTTGAAAGGTGGCCCATATCATGGGGACACCCCATGAGAAGGCCACTCCCAAGACGGCTTGCGGCCACCATGTGATGCGTTTGGCAAGTGGATACAGCAAGGCCAAGGCGACGCCTGCGTACGCCACATAGTGCGCTGGTGAGGGCAAAAAGACGAACAACACCCCTGCTGCTAGGACCAGAAACAGAATCCCAACCGCGATGGCGTGCCACGGTTCCAAAGCGCCTGTCGCCAATGGTCGCGTTTTGGTGCGCGTGATGTTTGAGTCAATATGGCGGTCGAAGAAGTCGTTAAACGCGCATCCTGCAGAGCGCATCAAAAATGACCCGACGAAGAAGACCACCAAAATGCCAATCGGCGGGAATCGCGGCTCGCTATCGAGCGTGCCCGTCGAGCACTCCACCATGCCACCCCGGCCAGTGAGCGCCATTTGACCGTCCCACCACATCGTGAAGCAGTCGGAGAATGCCGCACTCTCGCCGCGCATTCCCACGAGAACCGCAGCGAAGAAACACGGCCAAAACAAGAGCCACGTGCCAATCGGGGCACGCCATCGTATTAAATCCAGGACAGCGGAAAACATCAGAAGCTCACGGTTGGGCAACTGTGGTATTGTCTGACACCTTGGGGCACGCGCAGATAAGTTGGCGAGCTGACTTCATAGAATTCAGTGGTATTGACTTTTAGGGCAGGTATGGCCGACGTGGCATACCGTCAGTGGGAGTGCATCGTATGCGGCTTCGTATACGACGAAAAGGAAGGCTACCCTGATGATGGGATTACTGCCGGCACCCGTTGGGAAGATGTTCCTGACGATTGGGTGTGCCCCGAGTGCGGAGTCAGTAAAGACGACTTCGAGATGATTCCCTTGAGCGCGACGTAATGCGTGACAAGATCCGCTTGCTCGTGGGTAGCTTGAGCGGTCGCATCTTTATCGCGCTGATTGCGGGCATCGTTCTGGGTGGAGCCGTCGGCGAGAGCGGACTCGCGACTCAGTCGTGGATGGTTGATTTTGTGCGCGATGGGGTCTTGCGGACCGTCGGTGATATCTTCGTCGCATCGTTGAAGATGATGGTCGTCCCGATGGTCTTTACGTCTCTCGTGTGCGGCGTGACCGCGCTGGGCGACACCGCACGGCTCGGCGTGATCGGTGCCAAAACCATTGGGCTGTATCTCATCACAACACTGAGCGCAGTTTTTTTCGCTATTCTGGCTGGGGTCACTATTCAGCCGGGATCAGGCGCCGATGTGAGTGTCGCGGACTTCGTGCCCAAACCACCTCCATCGCTTTATGACACGATCGTCAACTTGGTGCCGTCTAACCCGATTGCGGCGATGGCAGATGGCAACATGCTGCAGGTCATCGTGTTTTCGATCCTCTTTGGGATTGCCATCAACGCTGTTGGGGAGCGTGGTGATCGCATTAAAGAGGTGATCTTAAGCGCGCAGGATGTGGTTCTGCGTTTGATCATGATCCTGGTCAAAATCGCCCCGTATGGTGTGTTTGCCCTCCTGTTTCAGTTCTTCGCGCGATCCGGTTTTGGATTGTTTGGCGACGTTGCGGCGTACTTCTTAACGGTCGCTGGCACATTAGTGGTCCATCTGCTTGTTGTTCAGATGCTGTTTGTGATGTTCTTGCTCCGTGTGTCGCCACTCCGGTTCTTGCGACACACGCGACAAGCCATGATGTTTGCGTTCTCGACCGCCTCGTCAAACGCCACCATGCCGATCACTTTGCAAACGGCACGCAATATGGGCGTGAGCAACCGCGTGGGATCGTTTGTTGTTCCGCTCGGCGCCACCATCAACATGGACGGCACTGTGATCATGCAGGGTGTCGCCACGGCGTTTATTGCTCAGGCGTACGGCATTGATATTGGTATTGGCGGGTATCTGATGGTGGTTATGACCGCCACACTCGCGTCTATCGGGACAGCTGGAGTGCCTGGCGTCGGCCTCATCATGCTCACCATGGTGTTGGGTCAAGTGGGCTTGCCGATTGAAGGCATTGGGCTGATTATTGGCGTGGACCGGTTGCTTGACATGATGCGCACGGCGGTCAATGTCAACGGAGATCTTATGGTGGCCAGTATCGTAGCCAAGAACGAAGGGCAGCTCTCTCAACAACAGTTTGAGGAGCATGACTTCGATCAGTTAGTCAAGGAGACATCGACATGACGACTTCACCGGTGCGCGTGGGCATTGTGATGGGATCGGCTTCAGATTTGCCAGTGGTCAAAAAGGCGCAAGAGCAACTGCACGCATTAAGTGTGGTGACGGATATGAGGATTCTTTCGGCCCATCGCACGCCAGACGATCTTGAAACGTGGATGACGGACATCGAGAAGTCAGGATGTCAGGTCTACATCGCTTGCGCCGGGATGGCAGCTCACCTAGCAGGTGCCGTGGCGGCTCGCACGGTGCTGCCAGTCATCGGCGTGCCTCTTGAAGGCGGACTCAATGGAGGGATTGATGCCCTGTATAGCACCGTGCAGATGCCGCCCGGGATTCCCGTGGCGACAGTTGCGGTGGGTAAGGCTGGAGCGACGAACGCTGCATTCTTAGCGGCGCAGATCCTTGCCATTAGCGACGCGCAGCTGTCGGTTCGCCTCGAAGAACAGCGCGAGCACAAACGCGCTGAGATCCGGCAATCCAACCATCAGATTTTGCAGTAACCTTTGTCGCATCACGATTCGCTGAGTTGCTTTCGGGCTGCTGAGCACGTCAGGCGAGGTGGCTTACTGATACATCCTGCCGAAGGTGTGTACGGTATTGGTTGCCATCCCCTACGGCCAGCGAGTGTGCAGCGCCTGCAAGGACTGAAACAGCGGGCATCAGATCGCGGCTTTGTGGTGCTTGTCGATTCAGTGGATGCCGCAATTCGGTGGTCTGGATGCCTCAGTCAGGATGAACAGCAGTTGCTGCGAGATAGCTGGCCGGGTCGGGTGACATGGGTGATGAAGACCCAACGTTCGTTGCGGTGGCTTGACGGCGGCCAGCAGACGGTGGCACTCCGCGTGACAACCCATCCGAAGTTGTCTGCTTTACTTCGAGACGTTGGCTCCATGGTCACCACGTCCCTCAATCAACGCGGCCAACCTCCAGCGGTTGCCGAAGATCAGATTTGTGATGCCAAGCGCGCCTTGGACCCCAACAATGCTCATGACATTCGTGTGATGAGCGGCGAACCAATGGATCGTTTTGGTCCAACGGAAATTAGGAACCTTCACTCCGGCGCTGTCTTGCGCACGGTTAGGAAAACAGCATGAACGCGCAATTTACCGCTGACGTCTCTTCGTGGCTTGAAGCTCAAGCTGGAAAGACTCGGGCCGCTCTTGAGGAGCTGAATGGCGGTGCATTTACGATTGATCCGTGGCAACGCGACGATTTCGGCCATGGCGTGAGTCAAATCAGCAACGATGGCTTGGTGCTTGAGGGTGGAGGCGTGAGCTTCTCGCACGTTCACGGGAATCAGCTGCCGCAAGCAGCACTCGACAGGCACCAGAATGCGACTAAGTTTCAAGCCATGGGCGTGAGTTTGGTTCTCCATCCCAAAAACCCACACGTCCCTGCCGTCCACATGAACATGCGGTATCTGCATGCAGAGACGTCCACCGGTGATGATGTCTGGTGGTTTGGCGGCGGTTACGATCTCACGCCTGTGTTTCCGATCGAAGAAGACTGCCGGCATTTCCACTCAGTCGCGAAAGATGCGGTGGAATCGGTGGCGCCAGGGCAGTTTTCGCACATGAAACACGCCTGTGATCAGTACTTCTACTTGCCTCACCGTCAGGAAGCGCGCGGCGTCGGCGGAATTTTCTTTGACGACTGGAAGTTGAGTAGCCCGCACGAGACTTTCGAGGCTGTCAAGGTCCTGTACAACAGCTTTCACGATGCGTGGCTGCCCATTGCGCGTCGCAGAGCGAATACCCCGTTTACTGACCGGCAACGTGCATTTCAGTTGCATCGACGCGGCCGGTATGTGGAGTTTAATTTGTTGCAGGATCGCGGTACCAAGTTTGGTCTTCAAGCCCGTGGGCGAACGGATGCCATTTTGATGTCACTGCCGCCGCTGGTGACGTGGCAGTACAACGGTCATGAGTATTTTGCGGAGGAGACTGCGGCGCTTAAAGCATCACTTGTCCCTCAGGACTGGTCGTGAAGCACGCGCCGCTATTCACGTTGTTGCTTTCTGAAATGCGGTGCCGCGCCGCGTGAGGAATTCCCCGGCAAACGGAGGCCAATATGCCGGCGCGAGTGACATCCGAGGATGGCGCTGATGATGAGCGTCCGCCAAGTTTCTATAATCTACTCCACGCCGCACTGGCGCTTGGGCTGTTTAAGCGGAGTTTTATTGTGTTCTTGAATATCACGAGTCGAGTACGGGTGGCTTTCGTCGCTGGCGCTCTTTTGCTAGGAGCCTCGTTGGCTGCACCAGCTTCGGCTGCGCCGCTTGAGTACCGCTACCTTGATGTCACATACATCATCGATGGTGAAGAGCAAATTGCGCTTGGAAACGGAACAGATAATGCCCCGAAAGATGGGGTTGATCTTGAGTTTATGTACGCATTTGACAATGCGGCAACAACGCGGATTGTGTACCGCTACACCAACACGTACTACGAGCGGCAGCCCGCGCCAACCACGAATCTGCGCGAAACATGGGATCTTCACTATGTGGGCGCCGGCTGGAATTTCGGTCTTGGGCTGTGCTGGGACCTCTACCTAGATGTTGGTGCGCAGTACCGCGACCGCACGTTCTCGGGTGTCAATATTGCTAGCTCCACTGATACAGGGGCTGCAGCAGCCATTGGTGCTCGCTACGCGCCTCACTATGCCTATGAATTTCAGATTGGTGTGAGGTTTGACGAGTTCAATGACTGGCTCGCCGATGCTGAATTTCGCTACTACTTGGGTGGTGGAAACTACTCGGTGGGTGTCAGTTTCACCGAAGGCTCACGGACTCAGTTCGCGCGCATTCACTTTCGTTTCGGGTTCTGAGATTGTCAGTGCCCTTTCCTCGTTAAGCAAGGAGACCTCCGAACATGAGCAGATCCTATAAGAGTATTGCAGCCAGCTTCTTGGCTGTGGTTGCTGTATCTGTTAGTGCCCAGGCGACCATTGGTGTGCCAGCGGTGTTAAATCAGTACCAAACCTATCAGGGTGCCCAGCCGGCCTTCGAGGCATTGCGCGACGCTGCGCGAACGGCGTCAACCACGCAAGTGTCGGCGGCTCGGTCCGTTGTCTCCGGTGAAGAAACCGTGATGACCACGCAAACCGAACTAACAACCGCTCAGGCTGCCTACCAAGCGGCGGCAATGATGCGTGATACGACGCGTGATGCGCTTGTCACGGCTGTTGAGACAGAGATTGCTGCTGGCAACGCCAATATGGCAGAACTCGCTGCTGTGCTCGACGCTTACGTCATGGTGCGCGACGGTGCAATGTCAACAGAAGCTGAAATTCAAGCCGCGCTGGCGACTTTCACAAGTGCGATCGCTGGTCGGACCGAAATGGCATTGACAGATGCTGCGACGGGTTATCAAACGGCATTGACAGCCGCGATGGCCTCGATGTCAGCAGCCATGACCGCGACTGCAGCGGCTGATGCTGCAACAGCCGCGCTCACGATGGCGCGGGCCGCTCTTGTTATCGCTGAAGGAAGTGCAACCCAAACCGCTGCCAGCCTTGCGGCCTTCGTGGGCACGACGGTTGGTCGCGTGGCGCAAGACACAACTAATGATGGTAGCCGTAATCTCGAGTATCGCCTAGTTGTTGATGTCGCTGCTTCAGAAGTTGCTGAAGTTGAGCAAGATGCTTATCAGACCGCTATCAGTGCTGTCGTGACCGAAGGTTTCCAGTCGACTGCTGGTGTTGGCGTTGAAGTTGCTGAAATCTATTCGCGCTTTGTGGGCATCGCGGGTGAGATTGACTCCAGTAGTAGCGAATTTGACTCTTATCGAGCAGACTTTGCGACGGCGGTGGATGCGTTGATAACGGCTGCGGGAACGTCGGTCCTGTCTATGGGCGACTTTGCGACTCAAATTGCGATTATTCAAGACACTGCGGCATCAGACGAAGCCCGTAACACGGCTCGGTCAGCGTTTGTTGCGTTAATTCGAGCAAACACAGGCGGCGGACGGGAATCCATTTCAACGACTGCGCTGAGGGGCGTCACGCTTGCGGAATTTGCCCTTGCGTCAGCGATTATCGCTGTGGAAGGAAGTGAAGATCAGAAGGCTATGTTTGCGATGTTCGGTGCTGATCTAGCTTCCACTCTCACGAACTCGGCTGCGTATAGCGGACTTTATAACTCTGTTGTCTCAGCGCGTAACGCGTTGGTCCAGGCGTTGCTTGCAGGCAATGTGGATGAGCCGACGGATGCGTTTGCGGCATTCGTAGAGCAGTTGACTGCGTTGGAAGATCAAATCGAGGCGGAATCGACTGCTGTTGCCAGATTGGCGGCGTTGGAAGGTGGCCCAGAGGCGACCAGCTTGGCTGCTATCACGGCGCAGATCGAGCGTAGTTTGTTTGAACTGACGAATGCTGTCGCGGATGCAGCGGAAGTGATTGCGGAACGGACTACAGCCGTCGCGACTGCAGAGACCGAAAGCGCGACTGCCGAGGCGGCTGCTGCGACAGCAGCGGCAGCACTTGCGTCCGCGCAAAGTGCGGAAGACGCGGCGGAAATGGCAAGAGATGCTGCTCGAGGTGCTGATAACGACGCAGTTGCTGCATTGTTGACGGCTGCTGAGACTGACTATGCGACGGAAGTGACAGCTGTGCAAGGTTTTGAAGTTAACACTGCTGCTCGGACGCAAGCGGTTGCTGATCTTGTCGCGGCGATCCAATCAGATATCGATGATGACAGCACGACTGTTGCGCAGGGAATTGTTGATGCCATTGCCGCGCGGGCGACAACGGCTACGACGTTGGACGCAGCCATTGCGGAACTTTCGACTGCGATCGCTGCACAGAGTGCTGCGATGACTGAGAGTACAGCCGCAGATGCCGCGGTGGTGGCGGCTCAAGCGGTGGTTAGAGATGCGATGGTAGCCTTGACGGCCGCCGAAAGTGCACACACTTCGGCTACGCGACTTCTGGCGGCCTCGGCTCGTGAGGGAATGATTGTTTTGGTTGCTGAAGCCAATGCGTTGCTGATCGATACCGGGCGTGTCGACGGTGAGGGCGCTGCCATTTGGGAAAATGTCCCGCAGCGCTTGTCTCGCGCCCTTCGGCAGGCAGATGAAGATGGTGATGGTGTCGTTGACGTTGAAACTGGAAGTCTGAGTGTTGAGTTGATTAACGCGATTAGTTTGTTTGAGCTTCAGTTAGGTCGAAATGATGTGGTGCTGGCGCAGAATAACACCCTCCTAACATCGTTGAATCGAGCAAGTGCTGCAAACACTGCTGCGATCGCGAGAAACAGTCGGGCAATTGCCTCGAACGCGGCACGGATCTCGGCTCTGGAAGTGGGACTGCAAGGTGCAAAAGGCGGAATTGCTTCGGCGATTGCGATGTCCGGTCTTCCCGCAGTGACTGAAGGGTTCGAATTAACCGTGTCCGGTGGTTCATATGACGGCGAAACTGGGTTAGCCGTCGGACTCCATTTCATGGTTGCTGACGATGTGGCACTTGGGTTTAACCTTGGACAAGATGGGTCCGGCGAGGCTGATCCCAGCTTCAATGTCGGCGTTACCATCGGATTTTGAGGCGGCTGAACAGTGAGCGGTGACATGACAACAGATCTAAAAGTAACTAGCGTGTCTGGAAACTTGACGAACGTACATTTTTCGGATGTGGTGCGGAAAGACACCTTCTGGAGGAAATCCTCAATGAGTAATTTGGTGAATCGCGGCTTAGTTTCCGCACTGCTGATGGCTTCAACCGTCGCGAGCAGTCAGGCTTTATTTGATCCTGCGCCTGCCCTGACTCGGTATGCCGAGGGCGATGCCGCTGCGACGAGAGCTGATACGTTGCTTTCGAACGTCGCGTCAGCAGAAACGAGCGTTTTGTCCGCGACTATTCATCTGGCCGGGCGTCAGGCGGCGTTGATTGAAAGTCAAGCTGATGTGACCGCAGCGCAAATGGTTGTTGCCACAACGGCGGCGGCCTTGACAGCTGCGTTGACCGCGAGAAGCGCAAGCTTTGTTTCGCTTGTTGATACTGTGACGGTGGTGATTACGGGTCTGCCGGATGGCGACGCAGATGCTGCCGCTCTTCAGAGCATCTTGGATGCGTATAACGGCGTAGTTACTGAGCCGACCTCGACCGATGCGGAGATTGATGCTGCGGAAGCGGCACTCGTCGCGGCCTCCGCTGCGCGAGCGGAAACAGCTATCATGACGGCCGCAACCGCAACTCAAACCGCGATTAGCGCGTTTGACATGGCTATTGCAGATGCTGGAAATGCAGAAACGACATTGATGTTTGCTATGACTGATGTTGAGCGTGGAACCCAAGAGGTTGAGGGAGCTGCAGCACCTTTGACTTCGGCTCAAACAGCGTTGACTGCTGCGAATGCCGCTTTGCAGACCTACCAGGGCATTCCGTTAGGTGCAGTTGCACTTATCGCTTTCTCCGAAGACGCTGTTGAAACTGCGGAAAGAGCACTTGCTCGGTCGGTTCTCGGTGTTGAAGGCGCAGAGACGGAACGCGACAACTATGTAGGTGCGCTTGCGGATTACGTCACATTATTTGAAGTTGATCGACTGAATGGAGGCGGCACGAACCTTGATGTTCAAAACGAAGCACACGATGTGTACGAGACGTTTGTTGCGGCTGGTATTGCGCTCGATCCCGGCACTCCGGCCTCCGGCGATGATGTTTTTGCAGCGCCAAGAGAAGCCTATATCATTGCGCTGGACACTTTAATCACCGATGGTGTCGCTGAGCTGCAATCTCAGAACGCAGATGTTCCTCAGGCAGTTGTTGATGCCAGCATGGCCCTTGCTACTGCTAGTACCGCGACAGATGCTGAGAAAGCAGCAGCGCGCGTGGTTGCGAGAGCCTATATCGTGGATAACGTTGTCGCTGCGTTTCAAACGCAATACGCCAATGCTGTGGAAGCTGAGATCGAATTCGCGGCTCAGTTGGTGCTTGCAAACGGCGATGCGACTGCGTCTCAGGCCTACGCAGACTTTATTGATTCAGTGGCGTCACTTGGTGCTGCGATGAGCAGCGCTGCAGCAAGAAATGCAGCGACCGCTGTCGATACGTCGGCCGCCGCTCTTGTTGCCGCGATCGAAGCCTTAGCGGACGACAGTGGGACTGCGGCATCGGTTGCTGCGTTTACTGCGCAGATCGAGGCGGTTGCGGCCGCGCGAACGGCTGTGACCGAAGCAACAGCGCAGATTGCGACATTAGAGAATGGTCCGTTTCGCGCGACATATGAAGCTGTTGTTGCCCAATTTGAGGTGGTGTTAGCGGATGCCCAAGCAGCGGCTGCTGCTGCGACTGCTGCGGCAGAACAGGCCGCGACGGATAACGCGGCCGCACAGGGCGTGTTAGATGCAGCTGAAGCGGCTGTCGAAGCAGCTCAGATGGAAGCGGATGATCCGAGTTTTGCAGCCGCGGTGGTTTCGGCAATGACTGCGCGGGACGAGGCTCAAGTTGGTGTCAATGGTGCGAATGAGAGATTGGGAATTGCGAGAGCGAATCTTGTGACGGCAGAAACTGCGATTGTCACTTCAGCGACCGCAGATTACCCGACGGAAGTCGCGGCAATAACAGCAGCTACTGGGGATGATGACGCTCGGTCCGCGGCGCTGATGGCGCTGTACGCTGCGGTTGATCGCGACGCTGCAGACACCACAGTTCAAGTGGATGACGCCATTACTGCAGCTCTCACGCAAGTGCGCAGCCAAGAGTCCGTTGTTGCCGATGCGGTAACCGCGGTGACTGATGCTGACGGTGCGTTGACAGCTGCGCAAGCTGCCATCGTTGCTGCCGAGACAGAGGTCACGCGAGTGGCGAATGCGTTAACTGCTGCTGGTGTGGCCCGTACTGCGGCGATGACAGCTGCTGAGACAGCTGAGACAGCCTTGACCGCTGCTGTTGCAGCGCAAGATGCAGCAACGGCGGCTTTGGCCCAGCGGATTGCTGAGCAAGAAATCATTACAACAGCGGAGAACGACGACACGAGCCCGGTGCAGGGATTGTCAAGAGCGCTGCGCGCTGCGGATAACGACGGCGATGGTGAGGTTGACGTTGAAAATCGGAGCGTGAGTGCTGAGTTGTTGAATACGATTACGAATTTCAACACTCGTATCGCCGCAAACACCACTCAGTTGGGAAGTAACTCGCAATTGCTGGCTGAAATTCAGATTCGCATCGCCGCGAATGCCACGGCTATCGCGTCAAATGCGGACAGCATCGCACGCAACAGTGCGGCGATTACGTTGGTTGAAGGTGAATTGCTTGCGTTGCGCGGTGGTGTTGCGATGGCAGTCGCTCTTTCTGGGTTACCTCAGCTTGAGAACAAAGTGAACTGGTCGATCTTCGGTGGCGTGTTCGAAGATGAAGTGGCGATCGCGACATCGTTGAATGTTAAGCTCAACGATACCATTGCGGTTGGCTTGGGCGTCGCGCACACGAGCTCTGGTCCGAATTCGAAAATCGGATTTAACGCCGGTGTGTCAATAGGGTTCTGATCGTAGGATTGAACCAAAGAACGCTGATGTTGTGAGAACGACATCAGCGTTTTTTGCTTCTATGTGCCGGGCAGCTTAGCGTAGATGGAACGAAATCTAGAGATTTGTTCCGGGAAGGTTGATGATGAGAGATGATTCGCTGGTGTGTGAAAATTCCTTGTCGGCATATGTGAGTCGTATTCAAGCGATGCGCGCCGACACTCGGCTGCTTTTTGATGGCGGTGGATTGAGGCGGATTCTTGACTGAAAGTGCACGCTTGTCGGCTGCGTTGCGGCTGGATGTAATGGTGCGCGATTCGCTTTTTGCTTCTTTGTGCAGTCGTCATGATCGGTGAATCCGGGCGAGATGCACTCGATGCCGTCCGGCGCGATACGTCGGCTTTTTTTGCCGAAGCCATCGCCGCTGACCCCACACTTGCCCGACGTCGTCGGCTGGGCGCGGGCACAAGTGATCAAGCTCGTGAGTGGCAGCAACGGCTGATTGAAAACGGGTTGACCTGCCGAACCGTTCCGAAGGAATTTGGCGGCGGCGGACTAGAGCCGGATATGCGGATTTCTCGTGTGATTGGTGAAGAAGTCGCGAAGGCTGGCGTACCAGGCGGAATGGCCAATCAGGGTATTAGCATGCTGGTTCCGACCTTACTGGAACACGGGAGCGAGGAGCAAAAGAAACGGTTTGTGCGGGACACAATCTACGGCAATATCGTGTGGTGTCAGGGTTATTCTGAGCCAGGAGCCGGGAGTGATCTAGCGGCGATCCGAACGAAAGCCGCGAGAAACGGTGATGAGTATGTCGTGAATGGGCAGAAAATCTGGACGAGTACGGCTCGAACAGCTGATTGGATGTTCTTGTTGTGCCGCACGAGTGATGAATCATCGCGCCATGGCGGGTTGAGCTATATCTTGCTCTCCATGCAGACACCCGGCATTGAGGTGCGTCCTTTAGTGACGATGACTGGCTCTGCTGAGTTCAATGAAGTGTTCTTTGACGATGTGCGCGTGCCTGTCAGCCACGTTGTTGGAAAGGAAGGTGAGGGCTGGCGTGTGGCTAACAGCACGCTCAAGCATGAACGTGCGATGTTGGGCGACCCGTTTGCGGCACGCGCTCAGTACAGCGAATTAGAGGACTTGTTTGCGGTGCTTGAGACCAGTGCCTATCAGAAGATGGAGTTCCGCAACCGCTTACTGAGGCTGGGTGCGCGGCTGGCCGCACTAACAGCCAATGAGGAAGCTGGTTTCGAGCATGCTGCACGCGGCGAGACCAGACACTTGAGTGTTTTGATTACGAAGCTGTATGGCTGTGAGTTCAATCACCAGATGGCTCAGCTTGCGCTTGACATGTTGGGGAGTGACGCTATTGAGAGATCTGAAGTGTCCGGGATATGGCATTGGCGGCATATGTTCACCCTTGGTCTCATTATTGGCGGCGGTACGGCTTTGATTCAGAAAAACATCATCGCTGAGAGAGGACTGGGTATGCCGCGAGGCGGCGGCTTCTCTGGTAGTTGACGAAGATGAGCGTGAATAGTTCGGCACAGATGATCAGCGACGCGGTTGCGCGCTTGCTTGAGACCGAGTGGTCAGCCTCCAAGTGGTCTTTGTCCGGTTCATCTGAGTTTGATGGAACCCAGCAACATGCGTTGCTGTCGTCGATGACGGAATTGCAGGACAAGCTTGCGGCCCATGGTTTCTTGAGCGTCGACACGGAGGACAAAGACGACTTCATGACGATGTGTTGCGCGCTGGCGACTGAGTACGGTCGCGCGGCGGCTCCGGGGTCAGGGATCGGCGTCATGCTGTCTCACGCCTTTCTCGGCCACCCCACCAGCGATCGGTCCATCGGTGTCGCGCCTCCAGGCGCATCGGTAGTTATCGATCTCAATGGCGCCCAGGAAGCCCTCTATGCGCGCGGAGACAGGGTGGTTGTTGGGCCTGCAGATGATGTGCAGAACGTCGCGGCCAGCATTGATCCCCTATTGATAGCCGGTCGGTTTGAGACGGCTCCGGAGCATGTCATCGCAGACGGTGCACAGGCACAGCGGTTTTGGGATGCTTCCCGGTTGTTGACCGCTGCAGATGTCCTTGGCGCGATGCAAGCGGCTTTGAGTCAGACAGTGAAATACGTGAACGAGCGCGAACAGTTCGGTCGCGTGGTTGGCAGCTTTCAGGCGGTCAAGCACCAATGCGCAGAGATGGCCACGCTGATTGCTCCCCTTGAGTCGCTTGTTCTTGCGGCGGCTCGTGCGACGGGCCGCGGGTTGGTTTCGGATGCGGATGATGACTGGAATGCCGCGTCGCTCCTCATGAATCAAGCATGGGTTTATGCCCATGACGCAGCGATTGATGTCGCACGTGGCACAATTGAGACGCATGGGGGGGTTGGCTTCACTGCGGAGTACGGGTTGCACCTGTGGTTTAAGCGCCTTCATGCTCGGCGGATTTTGTTTCCAGTTGCGGATGCCCTTGATAGATGCGCTGCCCTTTCATTGCAAAGTTGATATAGGCCAATAACGATGATCCTTTCTATGACACGACGGTTGCCGGCTTGGCGCTGGACGCGCTTTTCGTCCTTGACACGTCTTATTTCGAGTGTTGCTGCGCTCTTGCTTCTCGGGGCTGTGACCCCTGCGCAAGCGGCATGGGATCAGCTGAACATGCCGGAAGGCGTCACGTCAGTGAGCCAAGAGATCTTTGCCCTGCACATGCTGATCTTGTGGATCTGTGTGGTGATCGGAATCATCGTGTTCGGCGTGATGGGTTACGCCATGATCGCGTTCCGCCGTCGCGTGCACCCAACGCCTAGCAAGGTGCATGAGAACGCCAAGCTTGAGCTACTCTGGACGATTATTCCCGTGTTGATCTTGGTGGGTATGGCTGTGCCGTCCGTGGCCACGCTTCGCGACATCTACGATGAGTCTCCCGGGGACATCAATATCGAGGTGATTGGTTACCAGTGGAAGTGGGAATACCGGTATCAAGAAGACGGGATTTCCTTTTTCAGTAACTTGTTGACATCCAAAGATCAGATTGATGGTCGTCTGGAGAAGAGCGAGTTCTACTTGGTTGAAGTCGACGAGCCTGTGGTCGTGCCGATCGGGAAGCGCATTCGCTTTCTCGTGACCGCGTCAGACGTCTTGCACTCGTGGTGGGTGCCTGACTTTGGAATCAAGCGTGATGCTGTTCCAGGATACGTCAACGCCACGTGGATCGAGCTGGACAAGCCCGGAGTGTACCGCGGCCAATGCACCGAGTTGTGTGGGAAGGATCATGGCTTTATGCCCATCGTGGTGCACGCCGTCTCGCAAGCTGATTACGATGCATGGGTGGCCGAGAAAATCGCCGAACGTGAGGCGATTGCTGCGCTTGTTGCCAAGGACTGGACCGAAGATGAGTTGATGGCGTTGGGTGGCGATGTGTTTAACAAAACGTGCGCAGCTTGCCACTTGCCATCTGGTGAAGGTATCGCGGGAATCTTCCCTTCGTTGGTTGGGACGCCGATTGCGGTCGGGGCGTTAGACAACATCATGGATGTGGTCGTGAACGGTCGCCAAGGCACGGCCATGCAAGCGTTTGGCGCGCAATTGAAAGAAACAGAATTGGCGGCCGCATTGACGTATGTCCGCCGCAGTTGGGGCAACGATGCCGCGACAGTTGAAACGGGCAGTCGTGACGTTGATGGGAAATCTGTCGACGGGTCAATCGTGTTGCCCATCGAAGTGTACGAGTTTAAATCGGGCGGCCAGTAGCCGCTCTCGGAGATTGAATCATGAGTGATGCACATCACGGCCCCGTTTTGTCTGGGTGGCGCCGCTGGGTCTACACAACCAATCACAAAGATATCGGAACGCTGTATCTGATTTTCGCGCTGATCATGTTTATGATCGGCGGATCCTTTGCGATGGTAATTCGAGGCGAGCTATTTCAGCCCGGATTACAGCTTGTGGATCCCAACACCTTCAACGTGATGACCACGATGCATGGGCTGGTGATGGTCTTTGGGGTGATCATGCCGGCCATGACCGGACTGGCAAACTGGCAAGTGCCGCTTATGATTGGCGCGCCAGACATGGCACTTCCTCGACTTAACAATCTGAGCTTCTGGATCTTGCCATTCGCGTTTGCGCTGATGATCGGCTCAATGTTTATGGATGGCGGAGGCCCCAACTACGGTTGGACGTTCTACGCACCTCTGTCCACAGACTACGCACCTCCCAGCGTCACGCTGATGATTTTCTCCATCCACATCTTGGGAATCTCGTCGATTTTGGGCGCAATCAACGTGATCGTGACGATCTTGGTTCTTCGCGCACCTGGCATGACGATGATGAAGATGCCGTTGTTCGTGTGGTCATGGTTTATCACCGCTTGGTTGTTGCTGCTCGCCATGCCAGTGCTGGCTGGTGCGGTCACCATGATGCTCATGGACATCCACTTCGGCACGTCGTTCTTTAAGGCCGGCGGCGGTGGCGATCCCATCTTGTTCCAGCATCTGTTCTGGTTCTTTGGGCACCCTGAGGTTTACATCCTGATCTTGCCAGCATTCGGCGTGGTCAGTCACATCGTGGCCACGTTCGCGCGCAAACCGATTTTTGGGTATTCATCCATGGTCTACGCGATGGCGTCGATTGCGTTCTTGTCAGCAATCGTGTGGGCACACCATATGTTCACTGTCGGGATGCCGCTTCAGGGAGAAATCTTCTTCATGCTGGCGACGATGGTCATTGCGGTTCCGACGGGTGTCAAAGTTTTCAACTGGGTGGCAACCCTCTGGGGTGGATCCATCACGTACGAGCCCCCGATGTTGTGGTCACTGGCTTTCATCGTGTTGTTTACGATTGGTGGTCTCTCTGGGCTGATGCTGGCAATCGCGCCCGCCGACTTCCAGTATCACGACACGTATTTCGTGGTGGCTCACTTCCACTACGTGCTGGTGTCAGGCTCGATCTTCGCGATTTATGCCGCTGCGTACTACTGGATGCCTAAGTGGATCGGCGTGATGTATGACAACACGCTCGCGAAGTTGCACTTCTGGACGAGCTTTGTGTCATTCAACGTGTTGTTCTTCCCGCAACATTTCTTGGGCTTGGCAGGTATGCCGCGACGGGTCCCAGATTACGCGCTTCAGTTTGCTGACTACAACATGCTGTCCAGCCTTGGCGGCTTCGCGTTTGGCATCTCGCAGTTGTTCTTTATCGTGCTGTTGATTCGCGCCATTCAGGCGCGGAAGCGACTGGGCACCGAGCAAACGGCCGTGACGGATCAAGTTTGGGATGGCGCTGAAGGACTGGAATGGATGGTGCCATCACCTGCTCCGTATCACACCTTTACGCGACAACCCGTCGTTCACTGAGGACGCTGGGATGAAGTCATGGTGGCGCGCGATTCCGATGCCTCTCCGGCTGTCGGGTGTGGCAGTCGCGATGTTCGGGTTTGCCTTTGGCTCCGTTCCGCTCTACGACCTCATCTGTGACATCACCGGTATTGATGGCCGCGGCAATCTCACGGTGATCGAGGATGTGGTGTTTGTGCCGGGCGACCGCGAGCTTGATGTGACGTACATGTCAACCACCTATGGCACGCTTGGAGTCGAAGCAATGCCCTTGCGGCCACGCGAAGATGTCGTGGTGGGCGTCGCACACCGGTCCGATTGGTCGTTTGAGAACCACGAGACCACGCCCGTCGTGACACGCGCGATTCCGCAGTTTGTGCCCGCGGAGGCGGCGCGGTGGGTCAAAAAGATCGAGTGCTTTTGTTTCAACGAGATCACGCTCCAACCAGGCGAAGTTCTGGAAGCAGCGATGGTCATGACGATTGACCCGCAGATTCCCAAGCGCATCGGCGCCATTACCGTGGCGTATACGATGTTTGAGACACCGGAATCCGAAGACCGCCGGACGGCGGCCGCTACCGTTCAGATAGGACACCCAAGATGATGAAAGACGGACACGCAGACACACCGTTTTACTACGTTCCTGAATATAGTCGGCTCCCCATCATCATGGCGGTGGCGCTGGCAACGTTTGTCGGTGGCTTTGGACTGTTTCTGACAGCGCGCAAAGCTGGGGATATCAGCTGGTTTGAGCCGGCCGTCTGGGTGTTTGGTTTCGCCCTGATTGCGTTTTGTATGTACCGCTGGTTTTCAGTGGTCATGGATGAAAACGCAAAAAAGATGCACGGCTTTGAGGTGAAAACATCATTCGTGTGGGGCATGGGGTGGTTCATCTTCACCGAAGTCATGTTCTTCACGGCATTCTTTGGTGCCCTTTTCTACATCCGAACACTCTCTATTCCTTGGCTGTCCGGCGAAGGTGCGGGTGCACTGACGCACGAGACTTTGTGGCCTATGTTCGAAGCCGCATGGCCCTTGCGTGAGCTCCCTGACGCAGCGGGTTTTGTGGAATCAGGTGGGGACATGGCGTTCCCGCTGCAAGAGTCATTTGGTAAAACGCTGGGTGCTGTTTTCGGTTGGTTGCCCATCTGGAACACCATCATCTTGATCTCTTCGAGTTTCACCATTACGGTGGCGCACCACGGATTGCGTGAAGGTAACCGCACGAAGCTGCGCAACTGGTTGTTCATCACGATTGCACTGGGTGTGATCTTCTTGTTCTTGCAAGCGTTTGAGTACATCCACGCTTATGAAGACTTGGGACTGACGCTGAACTCAGGTGTCTATGGCTCGACGTTCTTCATGCTGACAGGATTTCACGGTGCCCACGTGACGATTGGAACAATCATGTTGATTGTGACATTCCTTCGTGTCCAGCGTGGCCACTTTACGCCTGACGATCAGTTTGGATTTGAGTCAACCTCATGGTATTGGCACTTCGTTGACGTCGTCTGGGTGATGTTGTTCCTGTTCGTCTACATCTTGTAACGGCACGAACGTACTGTCCCAAGGTGCTTGAGGTCTGACAGCACCCGTCAAAATGGCAATGATGATCACGGCGATAACCAGTGCGGCAATAGACGCTCTCGCTGTGAGCGCCCACGCCACCCGCGAGCGTGTGCCTTTGTCTTTGATTAAGAATGTGCCGGCCATGACCAGCGCACCAATCATGAGGACAACTAATACGAGTACCACCGCGATGATCATGTATGAATCCTGCGTCTGAGGAGGCATTGTCTCCCATCCGCCGTGTGCCATTCGGGGTTCCTCTCGTTATGGCCATCGTCGCGTTTGCGCTCGGCGCTTGGCAGATTGACAGAGCCGGGCAAAAAACCGCCTTTTTGGAACAGTTAGCCAACGCGCCAGCCTGCGATCATGTCGCCTGTCTTGCGAATGCCTCCGCATCAGACATGCACGGTGCCGCAGTGTCACTGACGTTGACGCTGGAGGATCCTCGCGCCTTTTTTCTGGCAAATCAAGTTCAAAATCAGTTGATTGGCTACGCTGTTTTTGGTGTCGCGCAAGCAGAAAATGGGCAGATATTTCTGTTGAGGCGCGGTTGGGTCGCGGGTCAACGCGCAGCGGGTGGCGCGTTGTACGAAGAAGAGGAGCTGCCTCGTCAAGCACAGGTGCGTGGGCGCGTGTATGCCTTGCAGGACAATTGGCTGGTGGAAGACATTGCTGAACAGGTGCACGGGATCACCGAAGTGCAGTGGGCATCGCCCGCCATGGTGAGCCGGTTATTGCCGTCAGCCGCACGCACGGATATCGCGGTGGTGCTTGACGCTCAGTCGCCTTGGGCGCTCGCACATCAAGACTTGTTCGTGCCTGCCGTGCGACCTCAGCGTCACTACGGATATGCATTTCAATGGGGATTATTGGGGGCCGTTATGGGCGCAGTCGCGGTATGGTTGAAGGTGAGACGAACATGAGCAACAAAGCGTCATGGCGCAAATATATCGCGCCCAGTCTCATTGTTGGGATGCCGGTGGGCGTGATTGTGCTGTCGGCCGTGTCCTTTGCGTTTCGTTGGGGCATTCCCGAGGGACGCGTACATCATGGCATGTTGGTGTCTCCCCCTATTGCGCTGGCGACGGTACTCGCTGATGAGACCGATGCCGAACATCTTGATCCGCGCCGGCCTCGCTGGCGGCTGGCGGTTGTCCAACGCGAATGCGCCGACATGTGCCAGCAGCGGGTCTCCGATGCCGAGAACATGAAGCTCAGCGTCGGACGTGAGACAGGTGAGTTACGGCTGCTCCGATTGGTGGCTCCCATGGGAGAGGGCAGCGCTGAAACGGACGATGAAGGATGGCAGGTCGCAAGACTGTCACCAAAGGGTGCGGCGACGCTGTCAGAAGTCTGTGGAGAACTCGATGGTTGTATGGCCATGGTGAGCCAACAGCACGATATCGCTTTCGTCTATCCGACTTCTGACTCAAGCCCGCGGCTCATCTTGGAGGACATCCTGAAAATCCTCCGCAACACCCCCGACACGTCGCGGTAATGCCGGCTCTCACCGTCCACACCTTCCGCTGGCTATGCGTCGGTGCGATTGTGCTTGGGGTGGTGGTTGTGGCTCTGGGTGCCTCGACGCGGTTGCGTGATGCGGGGTTGGGATGTCCAGACTGGCCAGGGTGCTACGGTCATCTGTTGGTGCCGTTGACTGAGACGGACATTGAGACGGCGAATCGTCTCAATCCCGAGAACAGATTTGATGCCGAAAAAGCCTGGTGGGAGGTGGCGCACCGAGCGGTGGCTGGTGCGTTTGGCCTCGTGACGTTGCTGGGCATGTGGATGGCCTTCCGGCTCTCGCGACTGCGACGTCAGTTTGTGATCATGACGGGATTGGTTGCGGCGCAGGCTCTGTTTGGTTACTGGACCGTCAGCATGAAGCTCTTGCCGGAGGTGGTCACGACTCACCTGCTGGGCGGTCACGCGATCGTGGCGCTTTGGGTCTTAGCGTTGGCGCGACTGATATGGTCGCGGCACGGTTCTTTGGTGCGGCGACGAAGTACACAGGTGGTCGCCGCCGCATTGATCTTTGTCGTTGCACAAACCATTCTGGGCGGATGGGTTTCGAGCAATTACGCGGCACTGTCTTGCCCGGATTTTCCAACCTGTTTACAAGGTGCGTGGCTTCCCGATGGCGACTACGTTGAAGCGATGACTCCCACGTTCGATACCAGCCGCAGTCATCTTGGTGGTCAGCTTCAGGCGACTGAGCGGGCCGCATTGCATGCGCTGCATCGGGTGGGAGCCCTATTTGTGGTGGCGTTGGTGCTTTGGTCGTGTTTTGCGCTATGGCGTATTCGCTTGCGCCGGTGGGCTCTTTTTGCGGGTGGGGCACTTGCGCTGCAACTCACCTTCGGATTGACCAATGTTCTGAGCGGGCTCCCTATTGGTCCCGCAGTGGCGCACAACATCGGGGCGCTTCTCCTATCCTCCATATTGCTCTCCGCGCTTGTGCGGCTTCGCGCTCCGATCTCTGAAGTCATCAGCCCGTGGCCACACTGGCGTGACCTGTGGACGATGACGAAGCCCAACGTGGTGGCGGTCATGCTGTTTACCGCACTCGTGGGTGCGTTGGTCGCAGATCCCTCGATCGGGAGCTGGACCAAGTTACTGACGGGACTGCTGGGTATTGCGCTGGCATCGGGCGGAGCGGCGGTGATGAATCACCTGCTGGAGCGTGATATCGACGCCAAGATGGTTCGCACGAAGAATCGACCAGCGGCTCAGGGCCGCTTACATGTCCATGATGGGTGGATGTTTGCGATCGCGCTGGTGGCGGCGGGCCTGACCATCCTGTTGGTTTTCAACTCGTGGTTATCTGCGTTCCTGACAGCCGCAGCCTTTCTGGGTTATTCATTTGTGTACACCGCGTACCTGAAGCCGCGCACGTCACAGAACATCGTGATTGGTGGTCTTTCGGGAGCGTTGCCGCCTCTTTTAGGGTGGACCGCCGTGACGAGTAGCGTCCACTCAGACGCGTTGCTGCTGGTGTTGATCATCTTTGCGTGGACACCGCCTCATTTCTGGGCGCTGGCTCTCGCGCGCCGCGAGGACTACTTTCACACCGGTATCCCCATGCTCCCTGTGACCCACGGCGACCGGTATACGCTGCTACAAATGACGCTGTACGCGGTGTTAACGCTTGTGATCAGCTTGTTGCCGTTTGTGACTCAGCGGTTTGGGATCGTGTACTTGATGGTTGCTCTTGGTTCGGGTCTGTGGTGGCTTTGGTCGGTGATCCGCGTGCACCGCACGGGTCGGGACGCTGAGGCCTGGGCATCATTTCGTGTTTCGATTTGGTACATCATGATTGTGTTTGCCATCATGCCCATCGATCTCTGGGTTCAACAGTGGCTCCGGTAAGTCAAGCAGTCATGGGTGGTTGAGCGTGATCGAGATCACGCCATTCCGGGCAATGAGGCGGTAACATAGAGCGTCTTCTGGTTGCGATTGGATTGTGTCTCACGCCGTTCATGAGTCTGACCCAGCGGGGCCTGATGACATGATGACTCGGTTGGTTGCGATCGAAACCCACCTGCAGTATGTCGCGACGAAGGAAGATCTGGCTAGCCTCCGAGCAGAGATCTTCGAGTCTCGTGCGGATTCGAAGCGAGAGACAGCGGCACTTCGCACTGAGTCGAAAAGCGATACAGCCAAGTTGCGCACGGAGCTGAAAAGTGACATCTCCGAGTTACGTACCGAGCTGAAGAGTGACATTGCCAAGTTGCGCATGGACCTGCAAGGTGATATCACAGAGCTACGCGCAGAGTTTAAAGGTGACATTGCCGAGCTACGCACAGAACTGAAAGGTGATATTGCCGAGCTACGCACAGAGCTGAAAGGTGATATTGCCGAGCTACGCACAGAGCTGAAAGGTGATATCGCCGAGCTACGCATGGAGTTGAAAGGTGATATTGCTGACTTGAAAGCGTTGACAGAGTCAAGCATTCAGGGCATGAAGGTGTGGATGATTGGAACGGCGTTTGGGATGATGGTGGCGATGGTCAGCGTGCTGAACGTCATGCTGCCATAACCTGCAGTCCCCATCGTGTCGCGAGCGGGTGATCGCACCCGCCCATAGAATTCGGCACGTACTGGTGCCACTCTCATGACCGATTCTGCGCCTCAGGCACGGACGCGATCACGCAACGCGACCGTTGCCGGTCTGCTGATCACACTGATCATTGTGGGGGTCACGGCAGTGGTCCTCAACGGCGTTGCAACACGCGAGCAAACGTGGATACGGGAAGACTTGCTCAATGCCGGATTGGTGGCCTACCCCGAGGCCAAGCGGGTGTCTGGGTTTGTTCTTGAGACCCAAAAGGCGGCGGTGAGCGCGCAGGATCTCACAGGTTCATGGACGTTGGCATTCTTTGGCTACACACACTGTCCCGACATATGCCCGGTCACGCTGGCTGTCATGGGACGCATGCAACACCTACTGGAGCAAAGTCCGCCCGTAGACGCAGTGCAGATGATGTTTGTCTCTGTCGACCCTGATGATGAATTGGATGCTGTGCAAGGATATGCCGAGCAGTTTGTCAGCCAAGCAAGGGGCGCAACGGTTGCTCCGGCCTCGCTCCTGTCATTGGAGCATCAGATTGGCGTGTTTTCGAAGGTGGCAGGACAACAAGACAGCGGCGCTGTATTGATTGATCACAGCTCCACCATCTACGTCTTTGACCCTCAAGGCCGGCTGGCAGCGGCGTTGGTGCCCGATCACGGGGCGGATAGCCTGACGAGAGCATTCCTCGGCTTTGCGCAGACGAGAGAAAACAGCTAATCGTCGCTCACACTTCGCTCGCGCGGCGTTCGCGTCCGGCGTCTTTGGCCGATGTCGTTGGGCAGGATCATGTGGTCCAGATCCTGACGCGGATGCTGGAAGCCGGCCGGATTCATCCCGCGCTCATCCTGCACGGCACGCGGGGTGTTGGGAAAACGACGATTGCGCGGATCCTCGCCGCGAGCTTGAATTGCACGGCGTCTGAGACGACGACGTCTGCGCCTTGTGGGACGTGCGACGCGTGTGTCGCGATCAGTCAAGGGCGCTGGCCTGACTACATCGAAATTGATGCGGCCGCCAACAATTCAGTCGAAAACGTACGCGATATCATCGAACAAATGGCCTACCCGCCCACCGTGGGACGGTACAAGGTCTATGTGTTTGATGAAGCGCACATGTTGACCAAGGCGGCGTTTAACTCGATGCTGAAGGTGTTGGAAGAGCCGCCGCCGGGTGTGGTGTTTGCCATGGCGACGACGGAAGATGAAAAGATCCCACGGACCGTGAAGTCGCGGTGCATGCGACTGACGTTGCGTCCTGTGTCCCCCGAACAAGTGCAGGGCATCTTGCGCAACGTCGCGACCGTGCAGCAGATCGAAGCTGATGACGCCGCGCTGCGCGCACTGGCTCTGGCGGGCAATGGCAGCGTGCGCGATTCGCTCACGTTGATGGAGCAGGCGGTCGCGTACGGCGCAGGATCCCTGACGGGAGATGACGTCCAGCAGATGCTGGGGATGCTGGGACAAGATGAAGCGTTTGAGTTGTTGCAGATGATGGCACGCCAAGAGGGAGAGGCCTCGATGAACTGGCTATCGAATGCCCATGATTCAGGGGCGGATGCCGATCACGTGATCTGTCAACTGCTTTCTGCGGTGCATGAGACCTTGTTA
Source organism: Gammaproteobacteria bacterium (assembly GCA_965209235.1). Taxonomy (GTDB): domain Bacteria; phylum Pseudomonadota; class Gammaproteobacteria. The sequence continues at coordinate 756,548 of OZ242382.1, forward strand.
GCGCATGAATTGGGTGGCTTTGGCAAGAAGGAATCGGTCGGCCCCTTGGCCTCGCAGTGCGCCAAACTGTTGTCCCCCGAACGGCTGCAGTTGTGGTGGGATTTGTTGTCACGCTCGCGCGCGGACCTGGGCATGGCCCCCTCTGAGCGCGCGGGACTTGAGATGGCAATTTTGCGCGTCATGGCCTTTGATCCCGTCCTGTCAGCTCAGCCAACCCCACCATCACCGCAGCCGGTGTCGCCTCATCCCAGACAAGCACCAGCGGCGGCCGCACCGACGCCTCCTTCGCGTGAAACAGCGCCGCCTGCGTCCCCCGCACCTGTTGCGCAAACGTTGCCAACACCGAAATGGTTGCAGAAAATCGGCGATCGGCGCGGTGGAAACTGGTCGTACGTGGATAGCCGGGATGTGGCAGGAAGCGGCTGGGAACGAGAGCGATCGTCATGACGGCGGCAGCCTACTCACCCCTTGTGGACAAGTTGATCAAAGAATTGCAAATCTTGCCGGGTATTGGTGCCCGCTCTGCGCAGCGCATCGCGCTACGCTTACTGTTGCAAAAACGAATGGATGCCGCCAAGCTGGCACAGACGATGGCAACCGCGGTCCGAGACGTCAAACATTGCGACCGGTGTCGGACGTTGACAGAAGAGACGTTGTGTCAGATTTGCTCGGACGAAAAAAGACTGGCGGCACGCCATGTGTGCGTCGTGGAGTGGCCGCAAGATATGCATTCTGTTGATATGACCCGCACCCACGTGGGCACGTACTTCGTCTTGATGGGACGCGTGTCGCCGGTGGACGGAGTGACCGCTGATATGGTCGGCGTGCCTGCGCTTCGCGCACTTGTGCAGCGCGAGGCCGTTAGCGAAGTGCTGGTGGCTACCAGCCAGACGCCTGAAGGCAATGTCACAGCCACCGTGATTCATGATCACTTGTCTGATCTGCCGTGCCGCGTCTCGCGCATAGCGCTTGGGGTGCCATTTGGCAGTGACCTCGAATTTGTGGATCCCCGCACGATTGCCGAGGCCGTCATTGGACGCCGAAATGTCCATGAGTGATGTCATGCCCCCACGGGGCTCGCAGTATGAGAAAGCGGGTGTCAGCATTGAACGCGGCGACGCGATTGCGCAGACAGCGAAGGATATCTCGACGGCGGACAGTGATCCATCAGTCCTTTCCAGTATCGGCGGATTCGCCGCCATGCACGCGATTCCCAGCTGGTATCGCGATCCCGTGTTGGTGTCTGCCACGGACGGTATCGGCACGAAACTGTTGCTGGGCATCCAGTACGGTATGGTTGAAGGACTGGGGCAAGATTTAGTGGCGATGTCAGTGAATGACATCGCATGCACGGGCGCCCAACCACTGTGGTTCTTGGACTACCTCGCTACCAGTGAAATCGATGAGCACACGCTTCCGCAGGTGTTACAAGGCATTGGTCAGGCGTGCAAAGCGTGTGGATGTAGCTTGATTGGTGGTGAGACTGCGGAAATGCCTGGGCTGTATCACAAAGGCCACTTTGACGCTGCAGGCTTCGCGATGGGTGTTGTCGAACGAGCTGCGGTCATTGATGGCCGCGCGGTTTGCGTGGGTGACTGTATCGTGGGATTTGGATCCAGTGGATTTCACAGCAATGGGTTTTCCTTAATTCGGGCATTGATGTCGGAGGGTGCGTTGGACGTCGATCCGCACGCACTTTTGGCACCGACAGTGCTGTATCCGCCGCTGACGCGCGCGTTGAAGGACGCTGGTGTCGACGTGCGTGCCTACAGTCACATCACAGGCGGTGGCATCATCGGCAACGTCGTGAGGACGCTGCCATCCGGGGTGAGCGCGTCCTTGAACGATACGGCGCTGCGCGATATGGAGCATCGCTGCGCAGTGATGGCGCCGCTTCGTGCGGCCATGCCATTGGCGGGCGACGACGAATTACGCACAACCTTCAATATGGGCGTGGGCATGACGGCTGTCATGCCTCACGAGCACTCGGCGCGGGCCATGCAGACTGCGGTTACGCTGGGCATCGACAGTCAGATCATTGGTCAGGTTGTCACGCGCCAATCTTCGATGCCCGCTGTCGCTATCTGTTAGCAGATAGCAATGAGTCTCATCAATAGTGTTGCACCGCGGGCCGTCGTGATGGCCTCCGGCGCAGGGACTACGGCTGCCGCGCTCCTTGATGATCCCGTTGTTCGATCGCACGTTGCTTGTGTGGTCAGCAATGTTGAGGGCGCTGGTGTGGAGCAGGTCGCTTGCGATCGTCACGTGCCGTACGTCTGCGTGCCGAGCCGCGGGTTGTCCCGGCTTGATCACGAAGCGGCTGTTAGGCGTGAAATCGAGAAGCACGACGTCACGTTTATCTGGCTGGCGGGATACATGCGCATTTTGTCTGAGTCGTTTGTCAAACCTTATTTCGGTCGCATGGTGAATGTTCATCCATCACTGCTGCCGCGTTACCCAGGATTAGAGACCTACAAGCGCGCTTTGGAAGCTGGAGATGCGTGGCATGGCACGACGTTTCACTTTGTGACAGAGCACTTAGACGCAGGGCCGATCATTGCGCGAGTGCAGGTTCGGGTCTTGGCCGATGACACCGTTGAGACCTTACGGGACCGTGTGCAGCAGGCTGAGCGGCGCATGTATCCTCGTGTCGCTCGTCATGTTCTTTGCGGCGATGTCACCCTCGGGCGCCTAGAGCTCACGGCGCAAGAGCCACTGTCGTGTTCGTGTCGGCAACAGCACGCCCGCGTTTTGCGACGAGTGATTCAGGATGATCCCCATCTGAGAGGCACCCGGCAGGCGCTGCGGCGTGGGGTGTTTTCGATGGCACGAGGAGCACGCTCCCGTGTGGCGTGGCGATTTCGCGGTTGTCGCGTTGTATGGCATGGCGCGCTTGATTGTGAATTTCTGCGTGATGTCGTGTGAGCTCTCCGTCCCCGCATAGATAATTGCGTCCGCTGGATGACCGATAGCCCCGTATGAAACCAATCCGCTCGGATGTGACGCGATCGGCCGTCGCGTCACTCGTCGGTTCTCTGGTCTTTTTTGTGTTCGGCGGTGTTGTGTGGGTCACGTTCGGATTGGCGGATGCGGTGACCGAGCCGCTGCCGGATCACGCTGAGTTGTCGGCCTATGCTGAGCAAAGTGGGGCGTTCCTGTATCCTCGAAGCGATGATGCCCCGGCGATGGATCTCAGTCAGCCGTACAACACGGTGATGGTTTTTGCCAAAACGACGTCTTTCTCGCCAGTGTCATCGTTTGGCACGCTGATGGGCGTGACATTTGTGGCGTTGTTCATTGCCTGTTATGTGACTCTGGTGATGGGCCGTTATGGCGCCGCCATGCATCCGTTTGCGCGATGGATGACGACATTCATCATTGGTGTCAACGGCGCGATCTACGCGCATCTATCGGTGACGCCATTTTGGCCGTTCCCGGCGCCATGGACGATGAGTTACATCGCCTATGAGATTGTGGGTTGGCTGATGGCGTCCCTCATTACAACGGCCATGCTACATAAATACTGGAAAGCGAGCATTCGAATATGACCATTTGCGCCGACCATTGGATTCGCAGGATGGCTCAAGATCATGGGATGATTGAGCCATTTTTCGACAACCAAGTGTCCACGAACGATTCTGGCGACCGGGTGCTGTCGTATGGAACATCAAGTTATGGCTATGACGTGCGTTGTAGCAACGAGTTCATGATCTTTACCAATACCCTGCCTGGGATTGTGGATCCAAAGAATCCACCGATGGAGAACCTCCATCAGGTGACCGCCGATTCTTGCGTGATTCCGCCGAATTCGTTCGTGCTTACCACGACGGTCGAGTATCTACGGATACCGAGAGATGTCTTAACGGTGTGTGTCGGGAAGTCCACTTACGCGCGATGTGGGCTGATTGTCAATGTGACGCCCTTGGAGCCAGAATGGGAAGGGCAAGTGACGCTTGAGATTAGTAACACCACGACGCTCCCTGCGCGCGTCTATGCCAACGAAGGCATTGCTCAGTTCTTGTTCTTCCAAGCCGATGAGCCCTGCGAGACCAGTTACGCTGATCGTAAAGGGAAGTACCAAGGTCAGCGGGGAGTGACGCCCCCACGACTTTGAGACGTTTGCAATGGATCGGTGCGGCTACGTGCATCGTGGCGCTTGTGTGCCCGCCAGCACTTGCGATCACCGTGACGGCGCCACTGGGGACGTCAGGCTCCATTGAGGATCGGCGAAGCGCCGCATTTCGTCCTGCGATGATGCAGGCGCTGCGCGCGCTCTCGGCTGTGTCTCCTGACTTCACGGCGCCCGCCCTTCAGTCGGCGCTGGGGGCGCCTCAAAAACTCGTGACGGTCATCATGCCGTCACGCGATGGCCGGCAGCTGGATGTCAGCTTTGATGACGAGGCGCTGCGTACGTTGTTGCTCGCCGCAGGCGGCCGCGTGTGGATCACGGAAGGATCACCGCGACTTGTCGTGGCGGTCTCAGAGCACGGGGCGTCAGTCTCCGATCCGAAGCGCGTGCAAACACTGTTGGATGCGATCGCCGGTTTGGGCGTGACGCCGATGCTGGAGGTCGGTGATATCCATGATCGATTGCCTGAAGCATCTGCTTTTCCGTGGCGACCGTCGCTGCGGTATCAGGCGGATTACCGAATCACAGTCAACTTGGAGCAGGTGACGATTGAAGACTACGCTGCGGCGGTTAATAGCGCCATCTCATCTGCGCCGCTATACGCGAAAGGCCGCGGGTGGCAAGCGGCGATGGGAGACGTGAACGCACAAGTCGCAGTCCGGTTGAGAGACGTCATGTCGGTCGATCAATCGCAGTTGGCCACGATCCAGGTGGTGATTCCCTTGGAACACACAGGGCTGAGATACGGCGAAGTGATGCGCATCATCTCATCGCTGGACGCGTTGACAAGCGTCCATCCCGTCGCGGTCTCGCGCGGAGAAATCGTGCTGTCGGGCACGTTAACGGGTCCCCTCGCACGTCTTGTGCAGGGTATGCGAGAGAATCAACGTCTCTCCATCGTCCATCCTCCGGCTGGCCGGGCCGAGTATGGCGAAACACTCCGCATGACCGTCGCGATTGATGCGCCGATAGGCTTCGAAACACCATGACCTTATCTCGACGTCCGGCTCTGGCCTTGGTGTCTGCCCTGTCGTTATCGCGAGTGGTGCTCGTGGTGCCGCTGGTGCTACTTTTGGCGCGCGGTGATTACCTCTGGGCTTTGGTGTGTATGGCACTCGCGACCGCCTCTGATCTCGTTGATGGTTGGGTCGCACGGCGGCTCAAACTGGTGACGTCTCTAGGCGCGACTCTCGATATCTTGTCAGATAAGATTTTTCTCTTCGTCTCACTCACGGCCTGCGCGGTTCTTCAACTTGTGCCGGTGTGGCTCGTGCTGGTGGTGGTCTTTCGGGATGTTGTCATTCTGGCCGGTGCCTTGACCTATCGCATGAAGGGTGGTCGATTTGATTTGGCGCCCAGCTTTGTTGGCAAGCTCAATATTGCACTGGTCATGCTCCTGTTGGTGGAAGTCGTTGCGTCTCAGGCGGGATTCGTGAATTGGCCGTTGGGTCATGCTATCTTGGTCTGGGCATGCGTTTTTGTCACGTTGTGGTCAGCGGGGCATTACGTATGGGATTACTCCACGCGTTGGTCTGCACTTCGCGCGCAGCTCATCCAAGCGCGGTTGTATGCGACCCACCGGGAAAGTCCGTCCGAATGACCGGACCGCGTATCGCGTTTGAGGTGCGCCCTTCCCCGATTGCCGCTCTTCACGATGTGCCGCGATTTGCGCACATTGGACAGGCGTTGGCGCGTCTGGGGCCTCCCGGGCCTGGTGCCATACTGAAAAGCCAAGATCGGACAGCGCTGTGGCATCTGGCGACGGATGCGGTGCGACGTTCGCGTGGGGTGCAACTGTTTCGTTCGGCGCGCGTGGGTCCATGGCGGGCGGACACGAAGTGCGTGGTCGTGTGGGACGCCCAGAACATCTGTTTTGATCCCAAGGCGGAGACTTGGCTACGTGACCTGTTGGCTCAGGCGTTAGCGGGGCGCGTCAGTGTGCTTGCTGTGTGGGATGAAAACGTTGGTGGCTTTGTGAGTAACAACGAACTGCACTCTCGCCTCGACGCCCTCTTATCCCTCAACTTGAAACCCCCTCTTGAAGACGAGGTGCGCGTGATGACCAACGCGCTTTTGGTCGAGGCAGGGATCGCACGAGATGACGTGGGCACGCTCGTGATTAATACGGTGGGACGGTCGTTTGGTGCCGCATTTTCCGCCGCCCGAAAGCTCGCTCGCATCGCGCAACGCACCCGTGAGCGCGTGCGTTATTCTGATGCGCGCAGAGTGCTGTCTTCCGCGTAGGGAAGACAGCAGCGCATCACTCAGCGGTGGGTTTCACCGGCAATGGTTTCCGCAACTTCCCGCGCAAAGATTTGATGGCGTTCGCTGGCATTGGGACGCGCATCCGCGCTGGTGATCACGACCACGGTATCGAGCGCCGGCGACACGTAGATCACCTGACCGCCTAAACCAAGGGCCGCGTAGTCACCACGGCCTTCGCCGGGCACCCACCATTGGTATCCGTATCCCGATCCATCGGTGGCCGAGCCGCGCGCATCGCCGCCTGGGCGGCCGATGTCATTAGTGGGGTTGGTCGACTCGCGCACCCATGATGACGGCACGACGGGCCGGCGATTGTGAAACCCGTTGCGCAAGAACAGCTGGCCGAAGCGGGCGTAGTCTCGCGATGTGGCGGCAAGGCAGCAAAACGACACGTTCATGCCGGTAGCGTCCGTATTCCAGTACGCGTCGTGCATCATGCCGGCAGGTTCCCAGATCCAAGATTGCAGGAGTTCAGAGGGTTTCTTGCCGGTCTGCTCGTACAGCACCCATCCGAGCACCTGAGTGTCGGAACTGGCGTAGCGGCGGTACGTGCCGGGATCGTGGTCACCCTCAAGCGCGGTGAGGTGATTGTTGATGGATCCGCCAAAGGCCCATGTACCAATCAAGTACTGCAGGGTGTCTGTGCCATCGTAGGTCTCAGACCATGCAATTCCGCTGGCCATTTGCAGCAAATCGCCCAAGGTGGGCTTGCCGTACGCCGAGCCGGCAAGTGCGGGCACCAGATCGGAGATGGGAGACGTCAATGAGCCATCAATCTCGCCGCGGTCAAGCGCGATCCCAATCATCGCTGAGACAAAACTCTTGGCGACACTCATCGATGTGTGACGGGAGAGAGCGTTTTCACCGTTGTAGTAGTTCTCGTAGACGATAGCGCCTTTATGCACCACGACGAGGCTGGTGATGTTGGCGGCGGCAACTTGTTCTTCGAATGTCACCGAGTGGCCGTTGAGATGGACGCTGATGCTTGAAGGATCAAAGTTCATCGGTCTCAGGCGAAACGGAGTCGGAGAGTTGGCTTTGATCGTGTCGTGATCAGAGAACGTATGAAAGGTTCGGAAGGCTAGTGGCAAATCGGTCTGGGTCTCTAGCCCTTCGATGAGCCTCGGATATACCGGGGTGGGGGTTGCATCGGCTTGCTTTTGAGGCTCGGCGGTGGTACATCCAGCCGCTACGAGTGCCGCGAAGCATGCCGTGAGAGCGCGTGGGGTTCGCAGGAAAGAGTTCATCATGACAACCAGTGGAGGCATGAGATTATCTTCGTGAGGGGATAATCGTGTCGTGGATCTGTCCGCCTGATGATGTCCCGGTTTTTCACCCCTGCGGTTGCGCTTCTCCTAGTAGGATGCGCCACTTGCGACCAATTCGCGCTGCCATCTCCCACGCGCGTGCAGGTCTCATACGATCAACCACAGCTGATCACGCGCGGCAACGGCATGCGTGCTATCCACGGTCTTGCGTTTTCGGATGACTATCCCAACGAGGTCTTGGCTGGTAGTGTTGTCGGCTCGCAGTTGCATGCGGTTGATCGCCGAACCGGGAAGAACCGCATCATTATTGATGCCCCCGAAGGCATGTCTGACGATATCGAGGTCGGGCCTGACGGAAGCATGTACTGGACGGCCTTTCGCACCGGTATCGTCTATGGCCGCAGTTCTCCTAACAGCGAGGTTCAGGTGCTCGCAACGGGTTTGCCAGGCATCAATTCGCTCGCGCTCCACCCGGACGGGCGGCTTTTCGCCACGCAAGTCTTTTTGGATGACACGCTGTACGAGATCGATCGCACGGGACAGACGCCACCGCGCTTGGTCATGCGCGATATGGGTGGTCTGAACGGATTTGACTTTTCACGCGATGGCTTGCTCTACGGTCCGTTATGGTTTCGTGGCAGCGTGGTCAAGGTCAATGTTGATACCGGCGAGATCACCGACGTAGCGACGGGGTTTAGCATTCCATCGTCGGTGAATTTTTCGGCCGATGGTCGCTTATTCGCGACAGATGCCAGGCGCGGCATTGTGACGCAAATTCATGAGGAGCGGGGAACGTTTCACGTGGTTGCTGAATTGAAGGCCTTCATTGACAACATGGCCATTTCAAAAACAGGGCAGCTGTGTGTCTCTTTGAGTGCGGATGCGACTGTCCACTGCATGTCACTGCGTCAAGGCCGGGTGCCGTTTACGAAGATGACACCAATCAATACGGGGACATTGGTGGCGCCGACCGGTGTGGCTGTGAGCGGAGAGGACATTTATGTCGCAGATATTTTCGGGCTGAAGCGCGTTTCCCAGTCAGGAGATCACAAGGTGGTGCAACACGCCTTCTCTGTGGAGGGATTTGCGTACCCCGCTGGCGGTATGGCGGTGGATGGTGACAAGATTTGGAGCACCAGCTTTGCCGAAAACGCCGTCCAACGGCACAACGTACAGACCGGCGCGTTGGAATGGTCCATGCACGGCTTGCCTGCGCCCGTTGATGTCATCATTGCCGGTGACACCGTTGATGTGTTGCTGGGCGGCACAGGCGAAATCGTACGTCTCGATGTCACGACCCATGAACCCAAGTACCACGTCATTGCGTCGGGACTGACGAACGGTGTGTCTCTGGCGCGCTTAGGCAATGGATACGTCGTGGTCCATACGAGCGGCCAAGTCACCATCGTCAATGTGACGGATGGCCAGACGGAGCTGTGGCAGATTGCCGAAGGACTGAAGCAACCAGAGGGGGTTGCAATCCTGCCAGATGGCCGCATTGCAGTCGCTGAGACAGGCAAAGACCGCATCGTCGCCATCGCACCCAGTGGGACGATTGAAACGATTGCCAACATTCCGCTTGGTGATGCCGATGTTCCCGGACTGCCTCCCGGGCTTGTCCCTGCGGACTTGGCCGTCCTCCCCAACGGTGATCTTGTTGTCACCTCTGATTCAGAACCCGCACTTTGGAGGGTCCCGATCCTTCGTGCCTCACAACCTTGATGGAGAACAACCATGAGTGAATTACCAGCTATGCAACGCACCGTGGTGCTCAAAAGCACCCCTCGAGGCGCGCTTGAACGCGCGCACTTTGATATCAAAGAGCAAGCGGTGGTCGCACCGGGTGACAACGAGTGTGTGGTCCGCACATGCATCATCTCGATCGACGCAGCCAACCGCGCTTGGATGCAGGGCGCGACGTACCGGTCTGCGGTCGAAGGTGGGCAAGTCATGTCCGGATATGGTCTAGGAGTCGTTGTCGCGTCCAATGCTCCCGAACGCCATCCTGGCGATATCGTGCTTGGGGATCTTGGGTGGCAGGAATACGCCACGCTTGACGCCCATCAGCTTGTCACGCCAACGGCAGGTGATTTCCCGGTGTCGTATCAGCTCTCCGCGCTCGGCATCAGCGGAAAGACTGCGTGGCACGGCCTGCACACAGTCGGTGGGCTCAAACCCGACGATGTCGTGCTTGTCAGCGCTGTGGCCGGTGCAGCCGGCAACATCGTGGCCCAGTTGGCGAAGCGCCACGGCTGCCGCGTTGTAGGCGTGGCTGGCGGTGAGAAGAAGTGCCAGTGGGCGGTCAAGACGCTCGGTATTGATGCCTGCATCGACTACAAGTCCAAGACGATGATGAAAGATATCTTCGCGGCATGCCCGAAAGGCGTGGATCTGTATTTCGATAACGTGGGTGGTCCCGTCTTGGAAGCCGCGCTTTTCGCGATGAATGAATTTGGTCGCGTCATTTGCTGTGGTGCCGTGAGCCAATATGACTCAAGCGCGCCGTCTGGCCCGCGCGGTGTCCCTGGCTTGTTGGTGGTGAAGCGCTTAATGATGAAGGGATTCATCGTCATGGATCACCAAGACAAAGATCCGGAATGTGAAGACGATCTTCGCGCCGCTTTGGCTGACGGCCAGCTGCAAGTGCACGAAAGTCCGCTGAGTGGATTAGACGCTTTGCCAGAGGCATTGATTGGCTTGCTTGCGGGCGATAACATCGGTAAGCGAATCGTTCATGTGGCGCACGTGGGCGCTGGGAAGTAACCACGATGGCCATGTTCGGATCACCGTCGCAACCGATTGCACCCGAGAAAACGTTGCCAGGGCGCGTGACACCGATGGAAGCGCCCGGCCGGCATGCCGTGTTGGGCACGCCAATGACGGCTCCGTATCCTGACGGGATCAAGACCATACAGCTCGGGTTAGGGTGTTTTTGGGGCGCAGAGCGCTTGTTCTGGCAGATCGATGGCGTCTTTACGACAGCCGTCGGCTACGGCGGCGGGCAGACACCGAACCCGACCTATCAGGAAGTGTGCAGCGGACACACCAACCATACGGAGTTGGTGATCGTGGCCTGGGATCCGGCGCGCATCTCGCTCGGTCAGATTCTTCAGGTGTTTTGGGAAGCGCATAACCCCACGCAAGGCATGCGTCAAGGGAATGATGTCGGCACGCAGTATCGCTCAGCGATCTATTGGTCAGATCCCACCGACGGCCAAGAAGCGCAACAGTCGCTGAAGCAGTACCAAGAGGCGCTCACGTCAAAGGGTTTGGGCCGCGTGACGACGGAAGTCGAAAGTGCGGGACCGTTTTACTACGCAGAAGGCTACCACCAGCAGTACCTTCACAAGAACCCCCATGGGTACTGTGGGCTTGCCGGAACTGGGGTGAGTTGTCCGATCGGGGGTCAGCCGAGCCCGTAACGAACGGGCATCCGTGCGTGCCGCAAGGTACGCACGGGGTCAGGTTACTTCAGCTCTGCGAGCATGTACTCCACCGCGCCGCGAAGCTCATCGTCGGTGCAGGTTTGACACAGGCCTTTGGGTGGCATGCCACCTTTACCGTTTTTCACACTTGAGAAGAGTGCCTCAAGAGGCAAGTCGGCCCGTGGCCCCCACGATGCTTTGTCGCCAAACTTGGGCGCGCCTGCCAGTCCAATGTTGTGGCATGCAGCGCATCCGGTGTTGTACGTTGCTTGACTGGGTGATCCGCCGCCGCCTGGCGCTTGCTGGAGTGGAGCCGTTCCCACCACCGATGAAGCACACGGCTCGCCTTCGACGCACACCGTCGCATGCGATCCGAAACGATCGCGAACAACGTCTTCGTACGACTGTGCCATAGCAGCAACGCTGGACACACAAAACAAGGCACAAATGCCGACGCGGATAACGGGGAGCATGATCAAGTCAAGTGATGACACGTCAATTATCCGTCTGTATCGTGGCTGATGCACCAGTCAAGGTCAAGAATACGGTCTTGTCCGAAAAAGGGTTGGTCGTTAAACACCATGAGAGGCACGCCCCAGTGGTGTTTGGCTTGCTCGGTTTGATTGTGTTGGATCGCGGCCTCGAGGCGGGCAGACTCCGCGGTTTCCTTGGCCAGGCACTCCTGCGCATTCAGTCCCGCCTGCGTCAGTGCCTCCGCAATGTGCGCGCCTTCATGCCAGTTTTTGACACCACCAAAGATGGTAGTACTCATGGCTGAGGCAAATTCGATGCCGGCCCCCTGTTCTGCAGCCAACTGGCCTAATCGCGTGAGCTGTCCAATATATGGCTGAGTTTTGGCGATCCCACTTGCGTCTTGCACGATGGGGTCAGGACTGGGCCATTGGTAAGGCAGGTTGAGGCGTTTGGCGATGCGTGCGGTGTCCATCAATAGGTATCCCGGCCACCTCGGGTCGACGCGTTCAAAGAACTCTGGCATGCGAACAGCGATGGGGTACACGACCTTAAAGTCGATCGCAATCCCATGCTTGGCTCGAAGAGCCAGCAATTGCGAGGTGGCGAGGTAGCTGTATGGGCTACGGTATGACCAATAGACAGAGACGGTTTTCATGGGCGAGACTTGTGACGAACGGTGTGCGGTGGCTTGGCCGGGGGTGGGTCAGCCACCACGTGATCGGATCACTCATTGTGCCGACCGCACGCGCTCGCGGCTCTTAGGTCTCATTCCCAATCATCAGTCGCCATTGAGATCGCCGCGCTCAGGTGATGGATTGCAAAGAGCACGGAATCAGCTCGTGGCACGCCCGGCAGGATTCGAACCTGCGACCTACGGCTTCGGAGGCCGTCACTCTATCCAGCTGAGCTACGGGCGCAGGAGCGATACGCCGCGATTGTACTGGCGAATGTGGCTGAAAGACACTTACAATCCCATGACAACAGGTTGTACTGAGAGCGTCGGGACATGCGCATCAAAACCATTGCTGCTTTGACAGCCTCATGTTTTCTCGCGGTGGGGTGCTTCGGGATTGGCGAGTCAACCACCGTTCAGCTCTCAGAGAGTACCTCGTACACGACCACGTTGTCAGACGCGATTTACATCAACCCGCACGCTTATGAATACCGCCGGGTTTACATCAGTATTCAAGATCAAGCGGGAACAACCATTTCGCCGGATCTCGCCAAGGGTGCCTTTGTCACCAGCGCCTTGCCGCGCGGGTATCAAATCGTTGCAGACCCGAGCCAAGCCGACCTCTTGCTGCAAATGCAAATCATCGGTGTGCAAGTGACGCCGGAGTTGGTCGATGTGCAAGAAGCCAAGATCGCTGGTGGAACCGTGGCTGTTGCGGCCGCATTAACAGCCGCTTCTATTTTGGCTGATGTATCGGGCGGATCGCGCGACTCGGAAACGCTCGGCGCTGCTGCTGCAGTGGTGGGACTTGTGGGTCTTGCCGCGGCTGCACTGGAAGCCTCTAAAGGTCCGAAGTACCAGTATCACGTCGAAATGGACATTCGAGCCGTTGACCGGGTGGATGAAACCGTTCAGCGTACGCGAGCCTACATCTCGACCAAAGGTCTGGTGCCTGAAGGGCAAGCAGGCGAAGTTTTGCAACAGATCTCAAACCGCATCGGCAAGATGCTCTCCAACCTTTTACCGGACTAATCCTTGAACACTCTCGAACAACACAACGTCCCAGGGCTACGCGAATCGTGGCTCCCCTTCACCGCCAACAGGCAGTTCAAACAGGATCCCATCATCTTTACCAGTGCCAGTGGTGTGCATTGCATCATGCGGGACGGCAAAGAAGTGCTCGATGCCGCGGCGGGTCTTTGGTGTGTCAATACGGGACATTGCCACCCCAAGATTGTTGAAGCCATTCAGATGCAGGCGAAGAAGATGTGCTACGCACTCTCCTTTAATGGCGCCTCGGATCGTGCTCTTGAGTTGGCAGATCGCCTCACGCAGGTGACGCCAGAAGGCATCGATCGGTTTTTCTTTGCCAATTCGGGGTCTGAGGCTGTGGAAACCGGCCTGAAGATCGCGCTCGCCTACCAAAGGGCGATTGGCGAGGGTCAGCGCCGTACGTTGATTGGACGTATTGGTGGCTACCACGGTGTCAACTTCGGCGGTATGTCAGTTGGCGGTATGGGCAGCAATCGGCGCGTGTTCCCAACGCTCCCCGATGTTGGACATCTTCCGTTCCCCTATGACGCGTCCACCGACGCGTTCTCCGTTGGCCAAGCCGACGTGGACGGCGCCTCGCGTGCCGCGAAGTTGCGTGAAGTGGCAAGTTTGTACGGCGGCGACAACATCGCAGCCGTGATTGTTGAACCTGTGATCGGGTCTGGTGGTGTGGTGCCGCCTCCCGTGGGTTATCTCGAAGCGCTGAAGGCCATCTGCGAAGAGATCGGCGCGCTCCTGATCTTTGATGAAGTGATCACAGGCTTCGGACGCTGTGGCTACGCAACGTTTGCCGAACGTGTCTCCGTGACCCCAGATGTCATGACATTTGCGAAGGGACTAACCGCTGGGCACGTGCCGATGGGCGCGGCAGCGACCACGGCTGATATCTATGACGCGGTGATGTCATGCGGCGATCCTGATGTTGCCGAACTGGCACACGGGTACACCTACTCCGGTCATCCTCTCGCATCGGCGGCCGCGATTGCTGCCCAAGATGTGTACGAGCAGGAAGACATGTACGCTCGCGCACGCCAGCTTGAGCCGATCTTTGCCAAACACGTGCACGCGCTCAAGGACGAAGATGCCGTCTGTGATATTCGCTCCATCGGACTGATGGCGGCGGTTGAACTGTCGCCTGAGTCGGGTTTGAGCACCTACGACGTGTACCGTCGTTGCTTAGATCACGGTGTGGTTGTGCGGAATGCTGGCCCCAATATTTGCTTGTCGCCAGCGCTGTGTTTCACAGAAGGTCAGGTCACAACCGCGATTGACGCTGTTCGCAAAGCCATTCAGATCACCTAGTTGCTCGCCACACATGTGGCACAATTGAGGTCCAACTCAATCCAACTCTGGAGACGTCAATGACGGACATAGGGCAGTTTTACATTAATGGCAAGTGGGTCGATCCCGCAGGTGATGCACCGTGGTGCGAAGTTATCAACCCTTCCACCGAGGAAGTGTGCGGACGTGTTCGACTAGGAAGTGTCAAGGATGTGGATGCAGCAGTTGATGCCGCACGTCACGCCTTTGAGAGCTTCTCGCGCACTACCAAAGATGAGCGCGTCGCACTACTCAGTAAGGTCGCAGAGGAATATCAAAAGCGTCTCCCGGACATCGCCAAAGCGATTAGTGCCGAGATGGGAGCGCCCGATTACCTCGCTAACGCCGCTCAAGCGCCGTCGGGGCTTGGTCACATCATGACTGCGTTGAAGGTGCTCAAAGGCTACGAGTTTGAGTCCGCGCAAGGCACGACGGGAATCGTGAAAGAGCCCGTCGGCGTGTGTGGTTTTATCACGCCGTGGAACTGGCCGGTCAACCAAATCATGTGCAAGATTGCACCGGCTTTGGCGACAGGCTGCACCATGGTGCTCAAGCCGAGCGAAGTGGCGCCGATGAATGCGGCCATCGTGGCAGAGATTCTGGATGCAGCTGGCGTGCCGGCTGGTGTCTTCAATCTCGTCAACGGTGATGGTCCAGGGGTTGGCGAAGCCATCTCCGCGCATCCCGGGATTGATATGGTGTCGTTTACCGGCTCTACCCGCGCAGGTCGTTTGGTTGCCAAGTCTGCGGCTGACAGCGTGAAGCGTGTAACACAAGAGTTGGGTGGCAAGTCTGCCAACATCATCTTGGACGATGCGGATATCACGTCGGCAGTGACGAGTGGCGTCAAACAGTGCTTCCTAAACACCGGGCAAAGTTGTAATGCACCGACACGCATGTTGGTACCGAGTGCCAAACACTCAGAAGCATGCGAAATCGCGAAGCAAGCAGCCGAGACCGTGAAAGCGGGCGCCCCGGATGCTGAAGGCGTCTACATGGGTCCCGTTGTGAGCAAAACGCAGTGGGAGAAGGTCCAAAACCTGATTCAAGCGGCCATCGATGAAGGCGCGACATTGGTCACCGGTGGTGTGGGTCGTCCCGACGGTCTGAACAAAGGTTACTTTGTGCGTCCAACCGTCTTCGGCGGCGTATCGAACGATATGACGATTGCCCGTGAAGAGGTCTTTGGCCCAGTGCTGTCGATCTTGCCGTACTCGTCAGAAGAGGAAGCCATCCAGATCGCAAACGATACGGACTATGGATTGAGCGGTTACGTCCAGTCTGGCGACTTGGATCACGCAAAGTCTGTGGCTTCGCATCTGCGCACTGGTAACGTGCACATCAATGGTGCCGGTATGGACTCAGCCGCTCCGTTCGGCGGATACAAGCAATCCGGGAACGGCCGCGAATGGGGTTCTTTTGGCTTTGAGGAGTTCCTCGAAGTGAAAGCCATCATGGGCTACGCCAAAAGCGCATAACATGAGAGAAGAAGGCGTGCCGCTCGGCGCGCCTTCTTCTCACGCGACTTAGCGACTGACGGTCTCATAGCCCCGTGCGGGGCACTCCCCTACGTGTTGGAGTGGATCTCTAGTTGCGTGATGTACTGATCGACGCCCAGAAGGTAGTCATCGGGATACTTCACGTCATAAAAATACCACGACGTCCCTTCTCGGATGAGCACAATCGTGATGTATGACCCGGTATCGGATCCCGTTGGGACAAGGATCTCGACGTGTACGAGGCTCACGAGATGAATCCGTGTGGACAGCGTTGTCACTGCCAGCGCCAACGTATCTGACGCGATATCAGCTGCTTCAGTGAGAGAACCGCCTGGCACCAATGAGTTGCCAATCGCTCGTGGGTCCGTCTGAAGTGCATAACGAATATCACGCCTCATGAGTTGACGCAGGCGAGAAATCTCCGCGATGACACTCGGCGTGAGGGCGCTTCCGGAATAGCCGGCCTCTTCGAGCAATTGGTCGAACCGGGCGTCGTACTGCTCGAGGATACTGTTAAACACCCGCTGCAGACGGGAATGCTCGCTCATTGCGATTTGATTGTTGTTCATCATGGCATTAGCCACCGAGATGACGGCCCGAATGGGCGTGACCACGAGGATGCCAATGACGACGAGCAAGACCAACGTTGCGGCGATGAGCCCAACTAGTCGCCCGAACTGAGATTTAGCGGGAGCAGTCATGGCGCGCGACACGCACAGAAGGAGACATGAGCGTCAT
Source organism: Gammaproteobacteria bacterium (assembly GCA_965209235.1). Taxonomy (GTDB): domain Bacteria; phylum Pseudomonadota; class Gammaproteobacteria. Next base: position 773,392 of record OZ242382.1, read on the forward strand.
ATGGCTAAAAGCTCAGCTTGAGTGATGCAGAGCTGTTGCATGCAGAGGTTCCGTTGATGCGGGAACGAAACGAGTGAAGTTGCAACAGACCTGACGTTCCTGAGTCACACGCCGTGTGAAGGCGCAGGGCGACGGACGCTGAATCCCACACCCACCGCTTCGGTTGATAGACCAAAGTCCCGCTGGCTCGACTGTTAGATAACTCTACCGAGTTCAGAATTTCGCGATCAATGCCCGAGGCATGGCCACGCGCCGCGTGCATGCGGAACTCCGCGCGCCACGAAGACGACAGTTGCTTCTGCCAACTCAGCGAGACAAACGCACTGCGCCCATCGAGCAAGCCAAAGCCTTCGGTGCCTGTGGCACCCAGTAATGACTCGGTTTCTTCAGCCAATCCGTACCGCAACCATGCTGATCCGATGGCGGTTGCGCCCCAGATACTCCAGTGGTTGTACGACGCAGCCGCCTGCCAGTATGTGGATCCCGACTGCGCGATGGTCATGACGTATCCACGAGTGGGTTGAAATGGCGTCAGCTCCCGAGAGACCGTGGCCGCGTACGTAAAGCCCCGGCCAGCCTGATCCACCGCTTCATACGCTTTCACCTGGTCCCCTTGCACCAGAAGAGCGCCTGTCGGCGACCGTCGCGTCGTGGGATCGACCAATTCACCCGTAGGCGAGAACAGGCATGTTCCGGTTGATGTGTCACTAAAGTCCAGCAATCCCTGACCGTAGACACTGTCAATGCCCTCTTCGCCGAGGTCTTGAGTGCACCCAAAAACAACTGACAGCAATTGCTGCTTGTTCAACGATGGCCATAGGAGCCAAATCGTGTCCAGGACTGCAGCTACACGTGGTGCCGAGAAACTCGTTCCGATCTGCCCGCTAATGTTCAGGTATGGCACGGCGATACAGACAGACTGAACAAGTGCACAAGAGGAGCCGAATTGCTGGGCGGTGCCATCGACGTTGAGGTGCGTGACCAGGAGCAGATCGTTGGAGCGTCCCACGAGAACCGATCTCGCAAACGCCGCGAGCAACGAAATGTCTTGAGAGGCACCCGTGTCAGGATTGACCTGTTGGATGGTGATCGCGTGTATGGCGGACAGTGCATTTGCCAGTTCGCCGTCCGCTGACAGAACGCTATCCCATTCGTTGGTTGCGGCGCGTGGCAAGTCAATCAGACTCTGCAGTTGCTCTGCTGTCAACGTTGATAACGTCTCATCGACGGCAATGGGGATCCCAATCCCTAGGCCGTCCTCAGAGACACGGACGTATCCCGTGATCTCGTTGATATTGAGGCGGTCGAGGGCTGAGATCGAGTTAAAGATGATGGTCGGCACGACGCGGAACGTGGGGTCTGAAAGCGCGGGGCGATTTCCGGCTGTTCCCACCAAGATGAAGTCAAATGTCTGATCTCCGACGACCAATCCGTTGTCGATGCTTGCAATGCTTCGGGAATATTGCAAGAGGAGCGCGCGCTGAATGCTTCCGGTAAGGGAAATGCTGTAAATCGCGGTCGTGTTGGCGGCTTGATCAGCGTTATCAAACAGCGTGTTATCGGCGATGCCCTGCTTCCACGCCTCTACCAAGTCGCGGTTATCAATGAAGTGGCCAAGGTATTCGTACTCAGGTGCATCGTCGGGTCCGCTCACTCTGACAACGGGTGTCGTTTGCACAAACGCTTGAGGTTGAAGTCTCTCGATCACACTAGCGGCCCAGGCGGTATAGACCCTTAGCCCGTGGGAGTTCGTGTCGACAGGTTCCGGGAAATCCGTGCTTGTCGTGATGAAAAAAGGAGACGTATCCACAAAAACTTCGCCGCTCCGCAGGCGATTGACGAAGTCGATTTTGTCCTGCCCGAGTTGGTAAAAGTCGTCCGCAATGATGCTGCGACCCTCCGCGTCATCAGGGAATCTCCCCGCGGCTCTGGCATTGTGCGCCTGTGCTAGGAGGTGCTGGTAACAGGTCGGGTGATACCCCTCACTGCTATAGACGGTTGCATCATCGGCTGTTGCGTCGCTCGCACAGTTCAGCATTGTTGCTGGCGGATCAGTTGGCGGCGGGTCATCCGGCGGGTCAGCCGGTGGGTCGTCTGGTGGGTCGTCCGGCGGATCCGGGACGACGGGTGGCGTAACAACCGGTGGCGTGACCACTGGAGGAGTAACAACGGGCGGCGTGACCACTGGAGGAGTGACAACCGGTGGTGTGACCACTGGAGGAGTAACAACCGGCGGGTCATCCGGCGGGTCGTCTGGTGGGTCGTCCGGCGGATCCGGAGCGACGGGTGGCGTAACAACCGGTGGCGTGACCACTGGAGGAGTAACAACGGGCGGCGTGACCACTGGAGGAGTGACAACCGGTGGTGTGACCACTGGAGGAGTAACAACCGGCGGGTCATCCGGTGGGTCGTCTGGCGGGTCGTCTGGCGGGTCGTCCGGCGGATCCGGAGCGACGGGTGGCGTAACAACCGGTGGCGTGACCACTGGAGGAGTAACAACGGGCGGCGTGACTGCCGGGGGTGGATCGCTAGGTGGAGCCGGGGTGACCGGAGGAACGTTGATCGGCGGAGCCGGGGTCGGAGCCGGAATTGGCGGAACATCATCAGGGGCTGGCGTTCCGCCGCCCCCTCCACACGACCATAGCACAAATACCGACGCTAAAAGCGCCAGTGTCGTGTTATTGTGAATCCTAGATATCACAGTTCGCGGTTACCTCAACTTGGTCCAATCCAAAGCCGAATGCATGAGGGCGCGCATCCGGTAGTTTTGCGCTGGGCCTCAAGATGTACGCAAGGCCTGCCCGCGATTGTACAGAACCGGAGTCTCACTTCAAAGTTCCCCTCCCTTAGGCTATTTGCCTGGCCGCCATGATCTCAATCAGCCGGTTGGTGCAGCTGGTAGTGGCCGGTCAGACCGGGGAAATTAGTTATTCGATTGTGCTTTTCTCGACCTGATCGCACGGCGCTCCATGGCCACGAGCTCATCCACGATGCGAAAAAGACGGCCGGCTGACGGAGTGTTGAAGATGAGGTACTTGCCGTTGATCACAATGGCAGGCACAGAAGTCGCAAGCCAATCGCGTGTCATCCGTTGGGCGCGTTGGGCTTTGATGCGCGTTGAGAGCGCAAAGTATTCGTCCAGAAACTCGGCTTCATCGGCCCCCAGTCTCGCAACCACCCCTTGCATGCGCTCGACGCTCACGTCGCCAATCAGCTCTTGTTGAATGATTTGAAAGAGGTGCGGGTGGATTTGGGTCGACCAGCCTCCGGCTACGAGTGCGTAGTACGTCCGTGCATGGTGACGTTGAAGTCCGGCTTGAGCTCCTCCCCAAACGATGGGCAAGCGGAGGAAATCAACGTCTGATGCCTGCTGAGAGGCCCATCTCTCGACGTGCGGATCAAGGGCTGCGCAGTGGGGACAGGTGTATGAGAAAACCTCGACCACTTCAATCTTGTCGGATTTTGAGAGTCGGACCTGACGATCCAACACCCGGTAGTCTTTACCAGCTTCAAATTCTTGCGCGATGGCAGGCACGGCCAGCACTGACAGGGCGAGCGTCGCCAGCAACATCTTCATTAGTCTCTCAATCCCGCAGCAAACGATGCCACAGCTGCGACGTCTTCATCCGTCAAGCGTGCGGCGATGTCGAGCATGGCGTTTCCACCCGCGCCAACAGGGCGCTTACCGCTGGCGTAGTCACGCAACGCTTTTTCTGTGTAGGCAGCATGTTGGCCTTGCAACGCTGGAATGCGGCCGTGAGCGAGCCCGCGACCTGACGGTCCGTGGCATGCCGTGCACGCAGGAATGGCTCGCGTCGCATCACCGCTCATCCACAGCGTGCGCCCAGCTTCCAGTAGGTCTTTGGCGACAGCCCGCTGCGGGCTACTTTGAGCCGCATAGAAAGCCGCGATGTCGTGCAGGTTTTCATCGCTCATCGCGTCGAGTTGTCCGATCATCAGCGGCGCTGGCCGCTTCCCTGATTGGATCCGACGTAATTCACTCAACAAGTAGTCAAACCGTTGCCCGGCAAGGCTTGGGAATGCCGGGTCTGGGCTGACGCCCACTTGCCCGTGACATGCGATACACGTCGCCACAAGTTGGCTACCGTCGTCGGCATCGCCGATCTCTAAAACCGGGATTTCAACGGGTCCACCGCCACCAGCGGCCCACGAGACCGGCGATAGGACGGCAACGAGCGCAAGCGACACCACGCTCCGTCTCATCATCTGCACGTGAAGGAACTACTTGGTTAGTAGGGAATTATAGGTGTCAATCGCCAGATATCTCGCGATTTTCTGCCGTTCTGATCCGATAAATGCGCCGCTTTCCAACGCGCAGGATCGCGTCCGTCCCGCGTGGTATCACGGCCTTCGGGTCCTGCAACCGTTGCTCCCCGAGATGTACAGCACCATTTTGCAGGAGCACGCGCGCTTGAGACGTGCTGGAGCATGCTTTGAGCGAGACCAGTAGCGTGGCAATGGTTTGTTCTTGTGGGTCGAAGGGGTCCATCTCTTCTAGGACTGGGACGGCGCGCTTGGAAAAACGATTGACAAATCTGTCAACCGCAGCCGTTGCGCTTTCTTCACCCCAGTACGCGCCTGTGATGTCCTCGGCGAGTTTCAGCTTGGCGTCGCGAGGGTTCATATCTCCTTGAGCGCAGGTCTGCTGATACGACGCAATCTCAGTGGTCGAGAGTGAGGATGCCAGCGTGAAGTAATCCCACATGAGATCATCAGAGATCGACATGATCTTGCCGGTCATCTCGTCGGCGCTATCCGTCAAGGCAATCACGTTACCGGATGACTTGCTCATTTTTTTGACCCCATCCAACCCCACAAGCAACGGCATCGTGAGCACGGCTTGCGGTGGTTGTCCGTAGCGTTCTTGAATATCACGGCCAATCAACAAGTTAAACAGTTGATCGGTTCCGCCCAATTCGACGTCGCATGCGAGCGCCACGGAGTCGTATCCCTGCACTAACGGATACAAAATCTCGTGAATGCTAATGGGATGGTTGCGGCGAAACCGCTGTTTGAAGTCCTCGCGTTCCAACATACGGGCCAGCGAGTACGACGATAATCGGATGAAATCCGCTGCCGTCATGCCATCCATCCACTCGCTGTTGTAGCGGACTTCTGTCCGCGCGCGGTCTAAGATGCAAAACGCTTGGGCGGCGTAGGTTTGCGCGTTGCGATCGATGTCGGCCTTGCTGAGCGTCGGCCGTTGCTTATCTCGCCCCGAGGGATCACCGATGCGTGCGGTGTAGTCACCAATCAGCACAATCACGGTATGCCCCGCATCTTGCAGCTGACGCATTTTTCGCAGCAACACGGCGTGGCCGAGGTGCAGGTCGGGCATGGTGGGGTCGAATCCGCACTTCACGCGCAGAGGTTTGGGATGACGCAAAAGCGTCTCAAACGTTGCGTGATCGGGCACGATATCCACCGCGCCGCGAAGGATTGTGTCGGTGTCGGAAGTGTCGCGCACAGTCACTCGCGTCGGGTCGCGCACCGGTTTCACGCAAAATTCTATGAGTCACGATGGTGAGGGAGGTGAATCGTCCGGTGAGAGTCCTAGCTTCCCTCGTGTTGAGCCTTGGCGTGACGGTGTCTTGTCCCGTCGTGGCTCAAACACAACCAGCGGGTCACTTCGAGGAGCTGATCGTTCGCAGCGGTGACACGCTGACGTCCGTCTTTCGCCGCGCGGAGATCGCCACCGCGAACGAACGGATTGAGTATCGGATCGTCAACCTTGCCGGTGGCGCGCATCATCTCAATGATATTCAAGCCGGCGATCGCATCATCATTCGACGGGCACCGTTTCAGCGTCATCGTTTGGACTACCTGCTCTATCAAATTGATCTCGCGCGGTGTCTGGAAATCGTGCGCGTTAAAGACACGTTCAGTGCGGCGATCTATCCGTGCGACGACTGGTATTTCTCGCATCTTGCGGAGTTGGGCTTCATCGAGCGTCCGCCTGAACCGCTGACGGCGGAACGACACTTGCGCATGGATGTCACGGGTGGCGAAAGCTTCTACGACTTCTTGAGTGACATGGATGCAGCGGCGGATGTGGCTGATTTCGTCGACGCCGATCGCAGACTTGAACGGATTCAAGTTGGCGACACGTTCTTCATTCGCCAAGACCGCAATCGTCGGATCCAATCGGTGCGGTTTTGCCGTGGTCGCCCCACCGCCAATGAGCCGACCTGCGTGGTCCTTGAGCGCCAAGGTCGCTCCGTGAAGCGCTCTGAGCCGGAAACGCGATCGCGGGTTCGCGCGACGGCTGTGCGCATCTCATCGTCTTGGATTGATGACGCGCGCCAAGCCGGTGTGGACTCGTCCCTGATTGCCAAAGTACGGTTGGTCTTGACCGCATCACTTGATTTCGCGTTTGAACGGCTACGCCCCGACGATCGGATTTCCATTGCGTACGAAGAAGAAGTGGTGGATGTGCCCGCGGAATTCTTGGAGCAGTCAGGGCGCGCGTCCTCGGCGGCTGTGGAAGGCAGAAAAGCTCTACTCGCCGTCCGCTTTATCCCCTATCGCCCAGGCAATGGTCGTCAGGAAGTGATGCTCACGCAGTACCGCTTGGAGGAAGGCGATGTCCGTTTCTTCTCGTCTGATGGGCGGGATCGCAGCAAGCGGTTTTTGTTGCAGCTTCTCAACTGCGAATATCTCGGCGAGTACGTCAAACGTGACAGTGATCCCGCGCGGGTGAGCGGGAAAGGGATCTTCTTCCCGGCCAACGTCGGGTTACCGGTGTGCGCCAGCGGAGGCGGAGAAATCGTCGAGTTGCGTCCGCGCCCGAATGATCGGTCCGTGGACAAAAACTTTGGCCGCTACGTTGCGGTGAAGCACAAAGGCGGCTACATCACGCGCTATGCCAACTTGGCAGAAGTGCATCCAGGATTGCGGCTCGGCACCCGCATCGATCAGCTACAGGTTATTGGCTTTGTGGGCTCAAGCGCGATGGATGCCCCGGGGTTGTGGTATCAAATGGAGCGCCTTGTGAGCCAAGTGGATCGTGTGCTGTTGTCGCCCAAAGCGATTCGCGACATTGGGCTGGTGCCAGGAGATGATATTCCCCAGCAACGCATTCCCGAGTTTCACGCCCAGCGTGAGCGGTACCTCGTTGCCATGGAGCGCGCCAGCCACGCCGCGCCATGACCACGTACTCCGTTGGGGCAATGAGCGGCACAAGCTGCGATGGCGTGGACATCGTGATCACGCGCTATCAACCGGATCGCCCGGCCGAGGTGGGCGAGATCGTCGCCAGTCAGGTGTGTGCAATGGACGGTGCCCTGCAACAGCGTCTCCAAGGCATCATTGGAGCGCCCAGCGCCACGTTTGAGGACATCACGGCGTGCGACGCCATGTTGGGCGAGGTGGTCGGTGAGAGCGTGGCTCGGTTGCTTCGTGAGCACTCCATCGCGCCGCATGACGTGGCGGCCATCGGTTGGTGTGGTCACACCTTGTGGTATGACCCCGGCGTCACCGACCGCGCGCGCTGCGTGTCGGTGGGCGACCCCGCGCGCATCGCAGGTCTTGTGGGGTGTCCCGTGGTGGGGCATATCCGTCAGACAGACATTGCGGCGGGTGGCCGCGGGGCGCCATTGGCAGGCGCATTCCACGTGAAACTTGGGTGGGTTGAGGCTAGCTCTGCCACCATGAACATCGGTGGCATCGGCAATGTGACTGCACATCTCGCAGGCGCGCAGCCGCAGGCCTGGGATTCAGGGCCGGGCACATGCCTGCTGGATGAAGTGGCGCGCACGGCCTGTCAGATCATCGTGGACGAAGGTGGCCAGCGAGCCCTCACAGGGACGGCACATGCCAGACTGCTTCGTGTTCTTTTGCAAGACCCGTACATCGCCGCCGAACCGCCCAAAACCACGGGACGTGAGTATTTCACGTCTGAGTGGCTGGCGGCCAAGTGCCGCGAAGCGCAGGCCCGTAAGATCGCGCCTCATGATTTGCTCGCCACACTCGCTCAGTTCACGGCGCAGGCGGCGCTGGTCCATCTCCCTTCCGCGGTGACGCGCTTGGTGGTGTGCGGCGGTGGCCGGCATAACAGAGCCATCATGAATGCGTTTGAGGCGAGCGGCGTGACAGCCGTGTCCAGCGACTGTCTGGGTGTTAACGGTGACCACGTGGAAGCGTTGATGTGTGGATGGTTCGCGCAACTGCGCATGGGCGGCGTTTCAGCGCCACTGATGGCCTACACCGGAGCCAATCATGATGTGCCGCCGGGAGCGGTTTACCGGCCCGGTCCCGCGCGCTCATAGGTCAACCCCAACCGATCGCAAACCCACTCCCCCACTTCGTGCATTCCAAGGCCCGTCCGTGCGGCGCAGTCCATCCATGTCACATCGGGATCAGAGGCTCGGCATGTTTCAATGGCGCGGTGCCGCGCTTGAGCGCCGAGCGTATCGGCTTTGTGAAGGCACCCAAGGATGTCAATGCCGGCTTGGCGGCCGAGATTCATCATGTCACGGTCCATCTCTCGAATGCCATGACGGATGTCGACCAACACCACGATGCCTTTGAGCGATGTTCGGGTGGTGAGCGCGCGCGGGATGATGGCGCCCCAGTCTCTGAGCTTCGAACGAGAGATGCGTGCGTGGCCGTAGCCCGGTAAATCGAGCAAGCGCACATCGCCGTCCTCGACGCCGTACCACATCAGCCCTTGGGTTCGCCCAGGCGTCCGGCTGGAACGCGCGAGATTCCGGCGGCCCACGATGCGATTGATCAAACTCGATTTGCCCACGTTGGATCGTCCTGAAAACGCTACTTCGCGTCCATCGTCTGGCGGTGTACCCCGGATGGATACGGCGTGGGTGACGAGTGTCATTTGCGAGAACACCACCGATGCGCGCACCGCATGCGGATCGGGTGCGATACTATTTATCGTTGTGGGAGATGGTTGCGCATCGTGCTGGTTTTCTCGTTGCTCAAGGCGATTCACCTGATCGCTGCGGTCAGTTGGTTCGCGGGTCTGTTTTATTTGCCGCGTCTTTTCATCTACCATCAGACGTTATTGAACCTCAAGCCCGGCGATGAGAAATTGGTGTTGGACGATGCCAACACGAAAACGCACGAGACGTTTGTGCGCATGCAAAGCAAGCTCTTACGCATCATTATGTTGCCTGCGATGATCGTGACGTGGGGAGCCGGACTGGGGATGATTGTCAACGTCCCAGGGGTCTTGGTCTCCGCGTCGTGGCTGTGGATCAAAATCGCCCTGCTAATCGTGCTTACAGGCTTTCACTTGTATGCGCGGTACTACCACGCCCAACTGGCAGACGGGCGCGCGATGCTCGGCGATGGCAGGCTACGCCTGCTGAATGAGATCCCCACTGTGGTGTTGGTGATCGTCATTCCCCTTGCGGTGTTCCAGCCATGACGCACCATCGCATTTTGATTGCCTCCGGCGTGGATCCCACCGGCGGCGCAGGCATGGTGGCCGATGTCGAAACCTGCACCGCACTGGGCGTCTCAGCGAGCGTTTTGCCAACGTCACTGACCGTGCAAAACATCCAAGGCGTGTCGGATGTCACGCCAATTGCAGGAGAGTACGTCACGCAGCAGTGGGAGGCCATCAAGGGATGCGTCTCCATCAGCGTCATGAAGATTGGCATGGTGCCCACGCTTGAGGTGGCAGACGCGCTGATTGCCATTGCCACCGAGCTTCAGGTGCCGTGCGTGCTTGATCCGTTGCTACGTGCGGGTGCAGATGATGCCCGTTTGGCGGGTGCCGATGTCATTGCGCATGTGATCGACAAGATTCCCCATGTCATCGTGACGCCCAATACGTCAGAGCTTGCGGAATTGGGCGGTGGGGACTCCCAGCAGGGATTGTCGCGGCTGATTGATGATCTGGGCGCTAAGACGGTGGTTGTGACGGATGAGAAAGTGACGGATTTCTCTGTCACATTAATGGTGCATGACTGTCACTCCAACAAAGTGTCTCCCTACTCCGTGGAGCGTCACGGTGAGGTGTTTCATGGCACGGGATGCACGTTTGCGACGGCGTTTGCCGTGAGCGTGGCTCGGGGCAACGATATGTATCAATCGGCGGTGCACGCTTCTGACTTTACGTCCAAGGCCTGCGCGCAGGGGCTCGCGTTCGGCGAGCAATTGCTGCCCGTGCGCTATGGACCTTCCTAAGGGCCTATACCCCATCACCCCCAGTGGGTGGCCTTCGGAAAAGTTGTCGCAAGCGGTGGCAGCTTGCGTGGATGCGGGCGCGCGGATCATCCAGTTTCGAGACAAGTCTCGCTCATCCCGCGAGCGGCGTCAGATCGGGATGCGGCTGCGGGGAATCTGCGAGCGAGCGGGCGCGCGGTTGATCATCAATGACACGCCGGTAGATGCCAGCCACATCGGGGCGCACGGCGTGCATTTGGGGCAGCAAGACGGGTGCGCGATTCGCGCCCGCGCGCATCTGGGACCAGACGCCATCATTGGGCGCACGTGCCAGAGTTCGTGGACACGTGCCGTGGCCGCGGCGTCGGTGGAGCGGTGTTCGTATGTCTCAGTGGGGGCGATGTTTGCCTCCGCCACCAAGCCGGAAGCGGTCGTCACCACGCGGCGTACGCTGCGCACATGGGCCGCGAGCCTACGGGTGCCCGTCTGCGCGATTGGTGGCATCACTCACGACACCGCGGCGCACGTCATCCAAGATGGCGCACGCCTTGTGGCGGTGTGTCAGGCCGTCTTCGGCGACGGCGCTGCGGCGGGCGTGTTCGCCCGCACGCAAGCGCTTATACGTCGATGTTCGTGACGGACAGTGCGTTGGCTTCGATGTACTCGCGCCGTGATGGCACGTCGTCACCCATCAACACCGAGAACAACCGGTTGGCTGCTTCCACATCCGGCATCGCGACTTGGAGCATGCGGCGCGTATCGGGATTGAGGGTGGTTTCCCACAGCTGATTGGCGTTCATTTCACCCAAGCCTTTGTAACGCTGGACACCGACGCCGTTACGCGCGATATCCAAAGCGCCGCGCATGGCGGTGGTGATGCGAGTAGCAGGCCATGAATTCGCGCCGCGCTTCACCACCAGATCGGGTGACGAGAAGGGACGTACCTTGTCACACTGCGCCACCAATTTGCGTAACCACGCGCTTTTGAGCATCTCTTCGGTCAAGACGTATGTCGTGGAGAGACCAAAGGAGGCATACGTTGCGTGCAGTTCGAATTGCGGCGGCTGCGCCGGCGCTTCAAACGTCATGCGCCCCTCCGTCGCGTCGTCATGTTCATCGTCGTGTTCAACGGCCTCATCAACCGCGGGGGCCGCCGGCGTGACATAGATGCCTTCAAGCGTCAAAGCCTCGTTGGCGTCAGGGATGATCTGACTTTGCACCTGTGATGCCCAGTCTTGCGCGTTTTCAGGAGCAAACGTGGGCGACCATGCCAAGGCTTCCACCAACGTGCGAGGGAAGCGTCGTGACGCCTCGTCCACAAGGGCATCGTAGACGACGCAGTCATTGATCGCACTTTCAAAGGCGCGTCCCGAGGCGATCACCTCTTCTGACTCTCGATGTTCAATCACGCCATCGTCGGCCACGATGGAGATCAGCCACTTGGCCATGGCCTCTTCATCACGCAGGTACTGCTCCCGCTGGCCACGCTTGACTTTGTACAGCGGCGGCAACGCGATAAACACATGCCCACGCTCAATCAGCTGCGGGTAATGGCGGAACAAGAACGTCAAGATCAACGTGCGAATGTGAGCGCCGTCCACATCCGCATCCGCCATTAAGACGATGCGGTGATAGCGCAGTTTGTCGTAGTTGAAATCTTCGCCAATGCCGCACCCGAGCGCGACGATCAGGTTGGTGATTTCTTGCGAGGATAGCATCTTGTCGATGCGCGTGCGCTCCACATTGAGGATCTTGCCTCGCAGCGGCAAAATCGCTTGGTGTGTGCGGTCGCGCCCTTGCTTGGCGCTGCCACCAGCCGAGGCGCCCTCAACCAGATAGAGCTCAGAGACCGTGGGATCTTTGGTTTGGCAATCTGCCAGTTTCCCTGGCAATCCGCCCAAGTCCAGCGGGTTTTTGCGCCTCGTCAGATCGCGGGCCCGGCGGGCGGCTTCGCGCCCCCGCATGGCATCCACAATCTTGGCACCAATCTGCTTGGCAATGGCGGGGTTTTCTTCTAAGTAATCCGCCAGTTGCCGGTACACGATGCCCTCGACCACGCCCTGCACTTCAGAGGAGACGAGCTTGTCTTTGGTTTGTGAGGAGAACTTGGGATCCGTGAGCTTAGCGCTGACAATCGCCGTCAGACCTTCACGGACATCTTCCCCGGTCGGCGTGCTTTTCTCGCGATCCAGCGTGCCCGAATTCCGCAGGTAGTTGTTCATGGCGCGGGTTAATCCCGATCGGAAGCCCGCAAGGTGCGTGCCGCCGTCGCGCTGCGGAATGTTGTTGGTGTAGGCAATCAGATGCTCGTCATATCCCGAATTCCACCGCATGGCAAAGTGTGCGCCCGTGTCGGAATCACCACCACTGAATCCAATGACCGTGCCCATGGGGCCGCGCGTGCCATCAAGCCACTCGACATATTCCCCGATGCCGCCTTCCGATAAAAACGAGTCATCCGTGTCACCGGCTTCGTTGACCAAACGAATGGTCAGTCCACTGTTGAGGAAGGCCAATTCGCGGCACCGCTTGTGCAAAATCGCCGACTTGAACTCGATGTTCGTGAAGATGTCTTCTGACGGCATGAACTTGCCGCAGGTTCCGGTTTGATCGCTAGGACCAACGGCCGCGAGCGGAGCCACGGGTTCACCGTGCGAGTACTCCTGATGCCAATGCTGGCCATCGCGGTAGACATCGAGCTCAAACTTTGAGGAGAGCGCGTTCACCACGCTCAATCCGACACCGTGCAGACCACCGGACACTTTGTAGCTGGAGCTATCAAACTTTCCGCCTGAGTGCAGGGTGGTCATGATGACTTGGGCGGCCGACACCCCTTCTTCCGCATGGATATCGACGGGAATGCCGCGTCCGTTATCTTCCACGCTCACTTCGCCGCTCTCGTGGAGTGTGACGGTGACGGTATCACAGTGTCCGCCGAGCGCTTCATCGACGGAGTTATCAAGGAGCTCAAACACCATGTGGTGTAACCCGGTGCCGTCATCGGTATCCCCGATGTACATGCCTGGGCGTTTTCGAACGGCCTCAAGGCCCCGTAAGACTTGGATGCTATCCGCACCGTATGTTTGGGGTTCCATGGATGTCTCCGCTACGCGACGAGTGGCAGGAGGTGGATGTTTTCGCGTCGAGTTAATCGAGTAGCGACACTCTCTTGGAGAGCTGAACACAGGACCTGCCCGCCTGTGTTTTCCATCATCTTAGCCGCAATATCCAGCGATTGGGGGTCCAATTCGGCTGCGACATCGTCTACGAGGTAGACCATGTCTGTGCCTTGCGACATACTGAGATAGCGGCCGAGTGAGAAACTCACAAAAGCCGCCAATAATTTGGCTTCACCGCGCGACACATGCCAACGTGCCACGTTGTGATCAATGGTCAAGCGAATGTCGGCGGCATGGGGGCCCGAGCGCACATGCTTGGTGATGCGATCGCCGCTGTGATTCGCTGCCAGCGCCTCTTGGAGCGACTGCGACTTTGACCAGCCGCGCTCTAGGGACAGCGATAAGGCGCGCACCAACGGTAACGCCTCTTGCCATTCCGCCTGGTCTTCGGCGAGAGCCTCTTGCCATTCGGTGAAAAATGTCTCGCGATCGGCCGCCACGGCTTCGCCGGCCGTGGCCGTTTCGCGTTCCCATCCGGCGCGTTCGCTGGCATCCACTTTGGGCGCCCGTAGCAACTCGTTGAGCTGTTGCAACGCCAAGCGATACCGCCGCGTCTTGGCGCCGTAATCCGCAAACCGGTGGTAGGTGCCGAGATCAAGCAATTTGCGCCGAAGCTGCGGGGCACCGGTGATGAGCTGCAGCGAATCCGGCGTGAGGAGTTGAATCGGAAGCAGCCGCGCTAGTTCAGATGCAGAGGTGGCATTTTCGCCATCAATGCGGATGCGCGTGCGTTGTCCTTGCGTGGCATCAATTCCGACAGACACATTGCCTTCATCCCGCACGACGGTGCCGCGCACGACCATAGAGCGCGCACCCGATCGCCGTAATGTTTCAAAGTCTTGCGTGCGAAAGCTCCGCCCCGTGCCCAGCAGGTGCGCCGCCTCTAACACCGTGCTCTTGCCTGAGCCATTGGGACCCGTGATCACGTTGATCCCGTCCCCAAGCGGGAGGGTCAGCTGATCAAAGAGGCGCACGTCAGTCAGTGCGATATCAGCCAGCGCCATCCTCAGGTCCAGCCGCAGTCTCAGGTTCGTCATCGATCTCATCGGGACCGAGCGTCAACGGCATCAGCACGTGACGTTGCTCAATGCGGGAATCGCCGGTCAACAAGATACCCAGACTGACATCTTCAGACGTCTTCATGTGCACCTTACCGCTGCCCACGCAGTTCACAGCATCATCGAGGAAATCAATTCGCACGCCCATGACCCACTTGCTGCCTGTGAATTCACAGGGCATGGACGTGACAGCATCTTCTTCGGAATCGGACTTTCCTGTCAGGACCAGTTGATCGCCCTTGGCGCGCAGGATGACCCGCTGTAACTCTGTGGAGTGCACCACGGCGCGAATCTTGCGCAGACGATCGCGTAACTCACTGCCATCAACATGGAGGGAGACCGGCAAATCTTTGCGGTCATCAAAAATGCGTTGATAGGCCAACACACTGACATTGAGGCGGCGCGCGGTCACGCGCTGGCCTTTGGTCACGATCCGAAACGCATCTTCATGCATTTCGATGGCCACTGTCTCGTCGTCCACGCCTGAGAGGAGGTCCACGATCATCGTGGCAGCCCGCCGCGGGATATTGGCTTGGATGGTGGCGTCTTGGGCCAACGAGCATTCGGTGGGGGCAACCACCGCTTGCGCCAGCCGGTACCCATTGGTGCCGACGCAAGACAGTTTGTCCGCCATCATTTCAATGAGGAGCGAGGTGAACTGCACGCGGTAGTTTTGTTTGTTATCCACCGATGGCAAGGCCGCTTTCAGTGCATCCAAAAGCGATGTCCGATTCATGGTCATGGTGGCTTCGGGTTCGCCGCTGCCCATTGCAGCCACGGCGGCCGCTCCTTCGGGGAGCGCGACGGCTTTCGACCGGTACTTGGTGCGGCCACCTTGCAACACCACGCCAATGGAGTCCTCGGCATCCGATCCTGTGGAGGTCGTGGTGGTTTGCAAGCGAAAGACATCGCTCTCTAGGGCCTGAACCTGACGTCCAAAAATATCACTGCGTAGCTCAATCGTGTTGCCAGATTCCCCGGTGATGGGTTGCTGAACGCTCACGTCGGTTGAGACATGAATCTCCCCGTCGCCCGCTCGACCATCGACCGTCAAACCATCCTTGCCAAACGACAACATGACTGAGCCAATGCTGCCGTCAGCCGCGCGCTGCGACCCCACGGCGCGTGACGCAGCCCCCACAGCCATCTTGAATTGGCTGCCTGCAACTTCAACATTCATGTGCGAACCCTCTGTCTATCAATGGGCATACGCACGTCAAGACCTTCGTAACTGCGACTGCAATGCGACCACGTCTGCCTGCAACACCTCGTCGCAGTACTGCTGGCTCTCCACGCGTCCACAGGCTCTGAGGACCGTTGTGTGGCTTTTACGCCCATATCGCTTTGCAATGTCGGATAAGCTCAGTTGTGTGCATTCCCGCGTGAGGTACATCGCGACGTGTCGCGCACGCGCCACAGTCGTCGTCCGAGACGGACCAGAAAGTACCCCAATTTGTAGATTGTAATGGGCGCACACTGCGTGATCGACGACACTCGGGTCAAGCATCACACGCCCAAACCCAGTGGCGTCTTGTACGGCGCTCTCGATTAACGCATCGAGCGGCACGCCACCGTCCATTTCTCGGCGTAAACCGATCTGTGCAATGACGGACTCAATCTGGCGCCCCGTGCCGGGCATGCGCTGTACGATCCGTTGGGCTTGCGCATCTGAGAGCGCCAACTGACTGGTGCGCGCTTTGGCATGGACGATCCGGCACCGTTCGAGATCGCTGGGCATTTGCACCGGTAAGGACACGGCTTCTGTCAACTGATCACGGACACGTGCGGTCAACGGCAACTTGGCGGTGTGTTCGGTGCTGGCAAAGATGACTTGCGACATCGGCGAGCGCCCAGGCATGCGCAGGAACGACAGCAACTGAAACAATTCGTCTTGGGTGGCTGATTTGTTTTCCAGCCAGTGCACGTCATCGAGCAACAACACATCCGTGCTGCGCATGCGGGCTTGCCATTGGGGCAACAACGACGGCTTCTTGGCTTTGTGGCGAAGCGCGTCAATAAATTGATTGACGAAATCCAAACCGGGCACGTATCGCACTTTGAGATCAGGTGCGGTGTCTTGTAATTGCTTGGACAAGCCCACCAAGAGGTGGGTCTTACCCACGCCGGGTGGCCCCCAGATATGCATCAGTGGCCGGCGGCGGTCCGTGGGGTTGTCACACAGGGCGCGGATGGCGCGTAACGCCATTTTGTTGGAAGCGCCTTCGATGAACCCATTTAAGTCGTGACGATGATGGTGCGCGTCACGTGGCGTGCCCCAGTCAATCATCAGCGGGCGATCCATGACTTGTTCCAACACGGCGTGGATGCGGTCGCCGTATTGCTCTTCTGCCCACTTCCGAATGGCTTTGGTGCCCTCAATGCGCACGTGTCCGTCACCCAAACGTGAAGGCACGAGAGACAGAGGAGCGATCCAGGTTGCCAATTCGTCTTTGAGCATATGCTCGCGCAGCGATTGGATGACCTGTGCCCAGACGTTATTCAGCATTGAGAGGGCACTCATCTGTGAGGGCCAAAGTGTATGGGACAAGGGTGGGTTTCGGAAACGGGGTTGCATTCACCGCGGTCGTGTGCTCGCGTGATCTCGCAATGTGCGTAACGTGCCTTTTGCGCTGGAAAGAGCGCGGTGTCGAGGAGGTGAGGCATGGCGACCGACGCCTCGGGTGGGTTGCTGTCTTGGTGCGTTCATATCAATATTAGTATGCCTATACTATTATTGCGGTATGAGCGGATTTGGCGCGATGAGTGATCTGAGAGAACAAAACAGTGGCGTCAGCGTCATTTCTTTGCCTTCTCACGCCCCTACGCTCAACCCCGCCCATGCGCATCAATCGGTGGGCAGGGACGCTGCTCCAGGATTGATCGAAATAACGCTTGAAAAAATCGGATGCCACGAAATTGAACTTGCGCAAGAGGTCATAAGTATGGTATCGGAGAGGGGTGCGCCGGTGGTTCTGATTGCCTCTCCTAGCATCCCGAATCCCCACGTATGGTGGGGGAAAGGCGTTTTTGTTCCGGCACTGATTGTGGTGGAGCCAACATCAGCTGCGGATGCCTGTTGGGCGGCCTTACAAGCCTGTGAATATGTCCCAGGTTGTGGGTGTTTGCTCTGGCTCACACGCGATGTCCGGCCAGCCATGATCTGGCAATTACGTCGTGCGTTTCAGCGCACGCAATCTCATGGACTGTGTTTTGCGACGACCGCCGTCTCGCAAGTACCAGGAGCCGCCTGTCGGTGGCGAGTCTCCCCCCAATGGCCACGTGACCGGAGGGTGGTGGTGCATCAACGTGGGCGCATGGATGCTCAGATGGCGTGGCCTGCGCCTTCATGAGTGTGCGCTTTGTGGCCGCGCGGTTGGTGTGCGGGGCGCTATTGCCGCACGGAGGATCGTCCGCCTGCGAGGCGGTGCATGAAGAGGGCCGGATTGCAGCGCTGTCGCCGCATGCTGCGGCGCAAGGCGCTCATGTGGGCGGATCCGTGCAAGACGTGCAATTACGATGGCCACAGTGGCGCGTGCATCCTCGGGATCACGCGGAAGAACGGGCCTTGACGCGCATGTTGGCCGCGGCCATGTTGATGCATATGCCCGATATCCGTCTGCGCGGCCATGCGGCAGCGGCCGTCCTTCATCCGCGTGATGCCCCTGATGCGGTGCAGAGGTTGGTGACCACGTCGTTATCCCACCATCCGTTGCCGTGCGCGTGGGGCATAGGACCCACGCTCGATGCCGCGTTGTGGGCGTCTGTGCTGGCGCCTCACGGCGGCATCCATGATGCGGGTGCGACATTACAAGGGCTGCATGCGTTGCCGCTCCGCGCTCTCCCGCTCGGTCCCGCGGCGTGGGAGGAGTGCGCTCGTTTGGGACTGCAGACGTTTGGCGATATCCACCAATGTGCACCTGAGGTATGGGCACCCGTGGTGCCGCAGTTGACGCCTTTGTTGCGTCAGTTGCGCGGTGCCGATCCCCGCGCCACCGCGCAATGGACGCTGTATCGCGTGCCCAAGGAGGTGCGTATTCACGTGATGTTGCCGTGTGCGACGCCGGATCTTGAAGCCCTCGCCTTCCCACTCAGGCGTATGTTGGCCGAACTGGATTTGGCATTGCAGCACGCCAAGCGCGGCACGCGCGCGCTTCACTGGTCACTGGAGCTGGATGATGGCACGACGCGCGAGATGCGCGTGCTTTGCGTGTCTGGTCAAGCGGGGCAGCGCGTGGATGCGTGGCTGCGGTTGACGACGCTGCAGTTGGAGCGCATGCCATTAGTCGCGCCGGTGGTGTCGTTAGCCTTGGAGCCAGGTGCGCTGGTGCGCACAGGTCAGGCGCAGCAGATGTCCCTGTATGCCGTCAGTCAGGACGACGTGTCTCCGGCTGTGCCACTTGATCTGGTCGCTACGTTACGTGCGCGGTTGGGCGAAGATGCGGTGTATGGGGTGTCGTGTGCTCATGCGTTGGTACCGGAAGAATCCGTCACGCGCGTTGATCCCGCGGCGCCGAATGATCGGTCGCAGGTTTTGCACTCACGCCGCGCCATCAAGATGGGGCGCCCGCCATGGGTGCTGGCGGAGGCTGTGCCTATGAAAGCGCCGCGGGACGGCACGTATGTTCTGAGTGAGCGCATCGCGGGACCGTGGTGGAGACGCCGCACGAACCGCGATTACTACGTGGTGCAAGACGGCGGAAGTGATGTCTGGGCATATCGTGACCGGTACACCCAGCAGTGGTATCGTCATGGCTTTTGGTGATGCGAGCGAGCCGCCATGGGCGGAGCTGGACTGCCTGACGAATTACTCATTCTTACAAGCAGCCTCTCATCCTGAAGAGCTTGTTTCCCGTGCTTCTGATCTCGGATATGCCGCGCTCGCCATTACGGACGCGAGTTCATTGGGCGGCGTGGTGCGAGCGCACCTCGCGGCCAAAAAACACGATCTGCCGCTCATCATCGGTGCCTCGTGCACGTGGCATGATCACCGGTTCATCTTGCTGGCGCAGGATCGAAGCGCGTATGCGTGGCTCTCGACCACTATTTCCACCGTGCGCCAGCGTGCGCGTGGTCAGCCATCCTTGCCATGGCGGTTGCGGGAGATCACGCGATCACCGTGTCTCGTGATCTGGATCCCTCCGCGGCGCCTCTCTGCGATATCCCAGCATCGTGTCTGGGGGCTTGCGGCTGGTCTTTATCGTGCCTTCGGTGACCGCCTGTCACTCGGCGTGCATCAATGGCGATGTGGAGATGACCCAGAGGTGGGGCAGCGGGCGCAGGAGATGGAGGATCGCATGGGGTTGAAGGTGGTGGCACTCGGCGGTGCGTTAATGCATGCGGTGACGCGCAAGCCCCTGCTGGATTGCATGACAGCGATGCGTCATAACACCACGCTCGATGACATGGAGCGGCGTGGCTATCTGGCATCCAATGCCGAGCGATCGCTGCGCGCGCCGGAAGACCACGCCCACTTATTCCCTTTGGCGTGGCGCGAACGAGCGCTGGAGGTCGCGCAACAGTGTCGCTTTGATCTGTCGATGCTGAACTACCACTATCCCCGTGAGCTCGTGCCGGAAGGCACCACCGAAGCTTCGTGGCTGAAGGAATTAACGATGCGCGGGGCGCGGACGCGCTGGCCCAAAGGGCCGCCCGCATCCGTGGTGACGCAGATTGATGCCGAACTCACAGTCATTGCTGAGCTTGGATATGAGCGGTTTTTCTTTACGGTGCATGACATTGTGGCGTTTGCGCAGAGCCGCGGCATCTTGTGTCAAGGACGTGGATCAGCTGCCAATTCCGTGGTGTGCTACTGCCTTGGGATTACCAATGCCAGTCCCGAGGTGTTTCCCATCATGTTCGAGCGCTTTATCTCGCACGAACGTGATGAACCGCCAGACATTGATGTGGATGTGGCTAACAACCGCCGGCAAGAAGTGTTTGACCACATTCGTGCGCGCTATGGCGTTCGCCGTGCCGCTTTGGTCTCTACCACCATTCGATTTCGGTACAAATCCGCGATGCGCGGTATTGCCGGCGCGTTGGGATTGGCGCCCGATGCGATTGCCCGTCTCGCGCGTGACCCGGCCACCGTCATGCAGGTGACCGATCCTGCTGAGCGCGAGCGATTGGTGCAGTTGGTCGAAGAACTGCGCGGGATGCCGCGTCATCGATCCCAGCATGTGGGTGGGTTTGTGATGTCAGATGCCCCGCTCGATGAGATCGTGCCGATTGAGCGCGCGGCGATGGATGATCGGTGGGTCATTGAGTGGGACAAAGACGATGTCAGTGCCATGGGCATGATCAAGGTGGACGTGCTGGCTCTGGGCATGCTGAGCGCGTTGGATGCGTGCTTTACGTCGATGTCGCGGCGTCTCGGGCATCGTTTTACATTTCGCGATATTCCCGGCGATGATCGCAAGACGTGGGACATGATTGGCCGCGCGGATACCGTGGGCGTGTTTCAGATTGAGTCACGAGCGCAGATGGCGATGTTGCCGCGCTTAAAGCCACGGTGCTTTTATGACTTGGTGGTGGAGATTGCGTTGATCCGGCCTGGGCCCATTCAAGGCGACATGGTGCACCCCTACTTGCGGCGCCGTTTTGGGAAGGAAGCCGTGCACTATGAATCTCCCGACATCAAGCGCATTTTGGAACGCACGCTGGGGGTGCCGCTGTTTCAAGAACAGGTGATGCAACTGGCAGTGTCATGCGCGGGATACACCGGGGGAGAAGCCGACGGGTTACGGCGATCCATGGCGTCATGGGGCAAGAGCGGTGATCTGGAACCGCACCGTCAGCGATTCACGCAAGGCATGCAACAACGGGGTTACACGGCGGCGTTTGCGCAGACCTTGTTTGGGCAATTACGGGGCTTTGGAGCGTATGGGTTTCCGGAATCGCATGCGGTGAGTTTTGCCATCATTGCGTGGATGTCGTGCTGGTTGAAGTGCCACTATCCGGCGGATTTCATCACGGCGATTCTCAACTGCCAGCCGATGGGGTTTTATCGTCCCTCTCAGCTGATTCAAGACGTACAACGATGCGGCGTGACGGTGCTGCCGCCGTGCTTGGATGAGAGCGAGTGGGAATCAGTAGCAAGAGACGACGCCACGATTCAACTGGGGTTTGGGACGGTGAAGGGACTCTCCCAAGAGCGCGTGGGTGTGTTGCTGCGCGAGCGCCACCGCCAGGCATGGCGCAGCTTGGGAGATATGGTGGCGCGCACGGGCATGCCGCAAGATCAACTGCGGGTGTTGGTGCGGCATGCCGGCCGGCGCTATGCCACGCACAGGAGGGAGGCGCATTGGCAGGTGGCGCATGGTCCCGCCACGCCCTTGTTTGCGGAGATGTCCGCACCGGCACCCCCGTTGCCTCGCGCCTCTATGGCGGAAGTGGTGGCTGAGGAATATCGTGATACGGGGCACAGCTTGACGCGGCATCCCATCGCGCTTCTCCGGCCGCTGCTGCCCGCGCATGTGATCAGCAGCCGGGAGATCACCAAGGTGCGCTCTGGCCGTCATATCGAGATCGCCGGACTGGTGACGGCGCGACAGCGGCCTCAAACGGCCAACGGCGTGATGTTTTGTTCGTTGGAGGATGAGTGGGGGCAGGTGAATCTCATCGTGTGGCCCAATATCCAGCAGCAACTGGGTCGGTTGTTGGTGGATGTGGATATGTGGCTGGTGTCTGGCAAAGTCCAAATGGCATCGGATGGTCCGGTGACGCACCTCGTCGTGGCCGGTATTCAATCACTCGCGGGTCAGGCTCTTCAGTTGCCGGCGTTGTCTCGAAACTTCCGGTAGCCGGGCTTATATCCGGAGCTGGGCCATAGTTTCACGTGGTGCGGTGACAAGGTGAGCCAACATCGGGAGACGAGGGGCAGCCTAGTTATGAGGAAATCTTCTCCACCAAAGACTGCATAAACAGAAGCAAGCTGTTATCGTCCGTCTTTTTGCTTTCAACGTCCGTGCGGAACGAGTGGTGTGCTATTGAACCGATAACAATCAGCAGCCCGAGGATTGGGGAGACGCAAAAGATCGCTAGGGAAACCCCGACATCCCAGCCGCATATGCCAGCCACCCAGAATGTGAGAGTCGCGATTATCATCCAAAACGCGAGAAATCCAAGTAACAACCAGCTGTACCACTTAATGACTTCCGCGTGCAAGGCGGCCTTTGGGCTTGGATCCTTGGCTGCATAAGCGGAATCTAGCGATTCATCGATGTTCGTATACAGCTGCTTGCTCACCTTGACTGGTGGCATTTCAGTCGGCTCGGTGCACTGAGGACTGCTGGCTGCTGCGGGTGGTACCTTCAGGGAGCTCAAAACTACTCGCAACACGAGAAAATTCCGCAAGAATATCCTGATCCTCTATGCGCATGTGCGACGGTAGTGGGTACCCGTTGTTAACAACAATCTGGTGCCACGGTGTTCCCGGGCGATGTGTGAGGTCTGAGAGATCGCGACCAGAGAACTCTTCGTATCTCTTCCATACCCACGTCAATAGCCTTCTGTGTTTCGGGTTCTCGATCTCTGGGGGATCAAGCAACGGGGATGGGCTTTGAGTCTCTCGGATTAATCCCCAGCCATGCACGCGCAATAGGCTGTACAAACGCGAGAAGACTGGGCCGTGTTGCCACGCTTCGGGTGATTCCGACACCAACGGGCCTGCTTGTGAGGACGCATCAGCGAGAAGCGCTCCGTCTTGGTTGAAGTAGAGCCACCACCCGTAAGCACAGTAGACCAATTTTTGGAGTTTCAGATGCTGAACACCGCCTGCCGGTATCGCTTGTTGAATAAAGAAATTCGCGACTGCAATCGCCGTATAAGGCGCATCTGGTGGTGGGGAAGTGCTTTGAGTCACAATCGAGGGAGATGTCGTTTGCGCAGCAAATCATATTGTCTGATAACGACAGAAGCCCCAGCGTGATCTAGCGCGTTTTACGTGATTTTGACACCTGCAGTCCCTCGCACGTTCCCATCGACCCGCATATAACGTGTCTTGGCGAAAGCCTCTTCAGGGAGTGATGCGTAACTCTTCGAGCGCCTTGATGCGCTGCTCTATGGGTGGGTGAGACGAAAACAATCGCATGCCACCGCCCGCAATCCCAAACGAACGCAAGCTCGATGGCAGCTCTGGCGTATCAATGCCGCCTAAGCGGCGCAAGGCATTGGCCATCGGTAGCGCGGTCCCGTGCATCTGCGCGGATCCTGCATCCGCGCGGAATTCGCGCCGGCGGCTAAACCAAGCGACGATCATGTGCGCCAAAACGCCTAGCACGATATCAAGGATGATGGTGGTAATGAAAAAGACGCCGCTGTTAAACGCACGTCCGCCCTGGCCACGGCTGATCACCTGAGCAATCGTGAATGCGACGATCCGGCTGATCACCAGCACGAATGTATTGAGCACGCCTTGCAAGAGCGCCATGGTGACCATGTCTCCGTTGCTGATGTGCGCCACTTCATGGCCAATCACCGCATCGAGTTCTTCCTGATTCATCATTTGAAGCAGCCCGGTTGATACGGCAACTAGCGAGTTATTACGTGTCGGTCCCGTCGCGAAGGCATTCGGTGCACCCTCATACACGGCCACGTCTGGCATACCAATATTGGCGGCCATGGCGTACTTCTTCACCATTGACACGATGGCAGCGTGCTTCGGATCTGGGGAGTCATTGATGATTTTGGCGCGCGTCGTGAGACGGGCAATCCACTTGGATGTCAAGAGCGAGATGAATGAGCCGCCAAAGCCAAAAACCGCGCAAAACCCAATCAAAGAGGTGTAGTCCAATCCTTCTGCGGTGATGTAGGCATCAAAGCCAAAAATCCGCGTGAAGACGAGTAGCACCGCCATGACGGCAAAGTTGGTGCCGAGGAATAGCAGAATGCGCATTAGGACAAGGGGTGGCGAGTTGTCAAAATTTTAGACATCGAAAAGACCGTTTTGTTGCTTGCAGGCGGTCATAGTCGTATAACCGGGTGCTGACGTAGGGTTATTTGGACGCTACGCGAAACCGGGTCTGCGCTTAGGTAGGATGCGGGATAGGTCTTTCCACATCGCACTCTCGGAGAAGTTTCCTGTCACAGATATTCCAGCTAAGGTGATGATCTCGCTTCTATCCGTGCGCCAGCCAATCAAATTCAGCTAGACACCTAGATCAGAGACAGGCCATTCTTGATGACCAGGGCGGCACACTACCATGGTTGCAGCATGCTTAGGGTTTAGCTCGTTACCCGGACCGAGCATGTTGGTGGTGCTGATCATAGGTTGGATAGCACTAGCTGTAGACCACTGATCTGGGTTAGTTGCCTTTTGGGTGCCCCCAGTGTCAAAATCTCGTACCCTGGGGCTGTTTCCTGCGAGCGGAAGATTATCAACCCAGATGACGGTGAGCAGTGTTCTAATAACAGGTCAGTGACTGTTTTAGCAACAGAATCTCGCACACCTGAGACAAACACGTTGGGCTTTGGTTCGACAAACCACAATTTCATCCTCCCTCGGACTGCGGGCGGTAAATCGTTGGCAACCACGATAAGCATGTTACGCCAAAAGAGATTGGATATCTCTTGCCATCTTCCTCATGAGATCCTCCTCAAGTACACGTTTACGAAACGCATCGGCAACTCGACTCTTTTCGTACTTGCCAGCTAGGTCTCGCGTCAAAGAGAAAGCTAAGTCAATGCATAGGCTCGATTTATAGAGATCGGCAATATCGTATACAAATGGTAAAGAGCTGCCGGAGTGAATGAAACCAGCGTGTGGAGAGTACCCCATCGAATGAACGACAGAGCATGTTATGCCGTACAAAGCCGCGTTGCAGCTACTGAGAACTCGATTGGTAACGTCGGCTAGTTGCATTTTCCCTGGTGTGTAGGATCGGCCTTTCCATCCAACGCTGTAGGTCTGGGCTAGGCTGTTGTATAACGAGCGCACCCGGCGGCCTTCCATGCCTTGCATCTCTTGTAAGGTCTTGCCGCCCAAGTCTTCGTCGGGAAATCTTTTCAAAAACATTTTGCGCGCGATCTCTACTCTAGTCTTGGGAGTCGCTGACAATCGAACTTGCTTCAGAAAATTTCGAGAATGGGCTGTTGGGACAAACCCGGCTGCATAGAAGAGTAGCGAGTCTTCACCGACCCAGCACAGACAACAATTTGCACTTGCAGCGGTGCGTATCGCATCGTGCGTTACGGAGGTTCCGGGACCTAAGAGCAGAGCGGAAATAGTGGCTACAGGTACGGCAACAACGTGTCCTTCAGAGTCAATCCATTTAACACTGCTATCGTCGACCTCAAGTCGCCCACGTTCAAGATATATGAAAGGGTATCGGTCTTTGACTTGCGGGAGAGAGTCTCTTGTGACCTTGACAAATAACCGCTTCACATTTGGTTAAGGTTGCAGAATCGTCACTTGACGGTCGCCGTATCTCTTATGTTTACCGAATTGAATCGGAACATCATTAAGCGTCAATATGGTGCCGGTGATGTCGGCACCCTCAATGACCCGAAAATACTCTTGACGTTGCTTCGCTCGTGCGATGTCGTTAGCGGCTGCCTCCGCATCTTCGAGCGACGAATATACTCCACGTGCAATTAGATCAACTGGAGCGCAACTTTTCCGTCCTAAGTACAGATCCCAGACTGGGTTGCAAACTGCGTCATGAAGTTCCGAGAGTTCATCATCCTGCCCGCTCAGTGTCACGGCATACGCCATGTCCTGAATGTAGTATCGAACGGTGATTCTATTCCCAGGTACCTCTGCAGGCCGCTTGCCAGCAGATGTTTTTGGGATCATAAGATTCTCCCATCCATCCGACTTGTCATAGCCGGCTCCAATCACTTGATAATCCTTCAGAGTGGACAGTTTCACCGGTGGAATGGCGGAATGCGAGAATTGAGAATGGTCGGGCTGCGAAGCCGCAGTACGGCCAGTCATGGTTCGCCGGTGATCGCGTCCATATGCGTATGCGCGAAGAGCGTGGCTACCCCAGTGTTGCAGCCATTTATGTTGTGCACCGCCGGCGCCTCGAGCGCAACAGAGTAGTCCAAACACTCCAGATTTAGTCGGAAAGTCAAGTGTCTCGCGGCTATCGAACTGAGAGTCATGGCCCCATGATTGCATAGGTGCTTCCAACCAAAGCAGCAGATGACTACTTGACATCAATGAGAGTCTTCGCATCGCTCGACAGAGATGAAATTAACTCATCCACGCTGAAACTAGCCCCATTGCCCCAGTCATAGCTGGCATATTTCTGGAAAAACGTTTTGCCAAATGCGGTTTCAGTGTTTGCCAGCCATTCCTTAAGTGCTTCTATGCTAGGTTGAGAGTAACCACCGTTCTGCTTGTCCGGTCGCACGGCTCGATCAAATGGACACTGAACTCGCTGTCCATGTCGAACCATAATCCGCGCAAAATCCCATGGACTAGCGCCCGACTGCGTGTGTTGTCGAGCTTCAGGGATTGCAACAAACAGGGCACGAGAAAATGCTACTACGGCATCTGGAACGGCCTCCGCCCCGAGTGTCGCCGCGAGTTGCCCAAGATTCAGTGAGATGTAGCGGTAATACGTCGCGGAGTTGAACTCTAAGTTACCCATATGCGCGGACCCAGGTTCCTCAGACAGGTCATCCAGTGCGGTAAAAAATTCCACCTCACTGTTTGAACGGTGCGTTGAGATCGCGTGAGAAAAGCTCGCAGCGGCTTCGACATTCATGGTCGGAGCTCTAGCAACCATCCGTCCGAACAGGGCAATGTCAAGCGCGGAAATATGCGCGCGAAAGTCAGGTTTCAACACGGATTTGATGGTCTTTTTTACAGTCTTATCATCTGCGTCAAAGCCAGCGTCCGCGGCTGCCGTCGCAAACGCTTCGGTATCATCTTCGCAGAGAAAAGTCAAAGTCTTTTTGGCGTCGGCCACATCAGAGATGGTTCCTGTGATGGCTTTAGACCATTTTTCCGTTTGCTCGGGTGTCGCGCCTTTAGAAGAAAGCGCTTTTTCAAGCAAGATCTCAATCTTCTTCGTTCTTTGACCGAGCTGAACATTGAGATCCCTGAGCGCCAATCGCACCTGCCGTTTCCAACATTGGGAACTGACACGTGCGCGCGGGATTCCCCCCACGGTGGCACTTTTGGGAGCACCCACGTCATCTCGATTAAGACAGGTGACGGGAAAGGACTGAATAATGTGATATTCAATCACTGGAGTTTTATGTGTGGTCATGCAACGATCCTTCTTGGTGATGCGAATTGACAGGTATGGCCTGAAGCAAACCGCAACCAAATGCGCGCGCTCGCCCAATACCCAAATAGATGCTACGTCTAAATGCCGACGAGTCCGTGACGGTTAACATGCCGGAGACAGTAGCTTGTGAGATCGTAATGTTCTGGCTGTGCGCTTTGAACTCTTGCACGTCAAGACTAGATATGCTCATGGTGTTCGGATGAACCCGAAAGCCCCATTGGCGCGTTGCACGTTCTGCGAACCATGCTGCGACTCTGTCTTTGCCACGAATCGGAATGACATTGTGGTCTGGGTGTCGTATTGCCGGATTTATGCAGGATTGAAACCGGTAGGTCTTGTGTGAAAAGTAGGATTCTGGGAGGTGCTTCGTTTCTAGCTCAAGGCCAGCAGTACAGTAGTCTTCGCGCGGAGATCGGGGTGAAAATACAAGCAAGCGTTTCATGAATTCGTTCGCCGGCTGCGATGCAAACAGTATCCGAGCTGATGGTGTTTCATCCGTGATAGATGCTCGCTCGCGCGCGCCGAAAATGTCGACTACAATGCGATGTAAAGAGTAAAGGTCCGTAATCTTGAGCGCTCGATGAGCCGCTCGTGAAATGCCAACCGTACTAACAAACAAAGTCATTTGTGGCCCACATTGGCGGTGGATGTGCTACGGTAGTAACCCGACGCCCATTCAAGCCTGATGCGCTTTCGACGTTCGGGGTACTGAAAAAATGAAATTTGCCCGAGCAGTCGCTGAAATGAAAGCGAGGAGCGCTTATCCGATCGACTGTTGATCAGTCTAAGCATCGGACGGAGAACGCGACATGCTTCGATGGTGCTATCGCAAGCAACGAGTCGTCTCATTCTGGAGGAAGCGGGAGAACCGTCGCTTTCATCATTGAAACAGCCGGCAAGCGCTGCGCCGAATCCTTCGTGGCCGTCTACTTCCGTTTCGGTACGCGCGATTGCCGAGCCTATGAGCGCAAAAGGTAGTCGATCATTGTCAATCGTGATGTTGACGCCCAACTGCGTGAGAATGCCCCAAGCACCCGACTCTGTTGCCGGGTTATCAGCACGACGTAGATGAGCAGCAAAAGCGTTATCTAGTTTTTTCCTACGAAACACATCTGAGACGAATGCCTCGAAACGGGTTGGATCTGAGTTGACTTTGTCAATCATGGTTTCTTTTCCGTGCGTGGCAGAGACGGACGGCATTTCGCCCAGGCAAGAAACTGCCTTGCGGTGTCATGTGCACATGCTGAATCATACTGGACCCGTTGCGCATGAAAAAAGAACCTACGTATCTTAGATCGCGAGCATTGCCATTGCGCATCATCATTGACCCAACATGCTTCCAATAGTTCTTGGGCGTGCTGTTCGCAAGTGTTCCAAAAGATCCGCAAGGCATGTTCCGTAGTCTTCTTGTCAAAGAATTTGCTACCTTTTAGCTGTTTGTGGTACTGTGATATGGCAGTTGACAGTACTCTGGACATTTTCTCTAGGAAGCCTAATTCTTCCTCCAGGCGAAAGTGGGCCTTGTTATTCAGAGAGTCGGAAAGGATCAGAATTTTTGAATCCACGTAGTCATCTGTTCCAGAGACCGTCTGGTAGCTACCTGACCGTGTTGTCACTTTCATGCCACCAGACCACAGAAAAACTTTGGTATTTTTCCTCTTTGCGCGATCTAGCCCTGTTTGCAGCTGGAGGCAGTTATACGGATGCTGTTTCTGCTTTCCAGTCGCAGTTAGAGTTAGTAGCGCTGCGAGTTCTCGCCAAGGGCGTCGGTTGGGTTCTACGTATAGCACGCGCAGCTTTTTTTCATGAATGATGGTGACCGTTGGATCTGCGTATCCTTCACGATGATCTTGATGCTCAACACCGTTTGCATAGTGTATCCCGTCCTCCGCCAAGAGGCAGAATCGAGACAGTGGAATAAGTCGCCCGATGAGCGTCTGTTTCGCTGCTTGTGCATCTGATGAGTCTGGATTGTCAGGCATCTGTTCCCACGGCGGCACACCAATCCCTCGCTGGTACATACCTTTAGACCCAGACATGGCCACCACCGACTTGCTCAGTACATTGAGACGGATGCTCTCCAACAACGTTTCGCCATACACTTGGGAATGAAGCAAGCCTTTCCATCCTGTTGACGGTCCAGGCAAGGCTTTGATGGGTTTACCCTTGTCATCTGAACGGGTTTTCGGCCACCCGCCTAAGGCGAAGCTCAAGAGTGTAATGAGCAACACCGCTCGATCCGCATTGGAGACTTCTCCGGTCTCGACTTGGGCATGCCTCACAACAGTTGCGTTGCCGGTTGAGATATGAGGCAACACATGGCCATACGCCACCCGCTCCATCGGGCGCACAGATGGCACTTGCAAAAAAGGTTCATCGCCGTATAAGTCAAATTTATGCTGCCACTCCCGCAAATATCGCTGACACTGGGTGGATAGCTCTTGATCGGTCAGTGAATCCCAAACGTCTTCAGTTTCCGGTGTTCCAGCAGCTTGAGCAATGGCTTGTAGCAGCTTCATTAACGCGATTTTCTGTATCGGTGTGCCGACGATGCCTTGAGGTGAGTTGCTCGAAAATGCCTCTAACAGAGAAGTTCTCTTTTGGCCTACAACAGGGATCCACGGTTGATCCACAAGATTAAACGTATCCACTTATTGCATGAGATCAGTCATAGTTCGAAATCCAAATTTCTGGTCGTATCGAACTTCACTTTGGGTAGAAGCTCCGCCGGCAATATCGTAAATGTACGTGGAATCATCAACCAATGCGACCTTCACTAAGGACTCGTCAACCGTTGGGTCTCCGAGGTAAAGGAATGCGCCTAGCCCGGCTCTGGCCAGTGTTTCCCTCTTGCAGTAAGGAAGTGGCACATGTGCAGGCACTGTCAGTATGTGCTGATGCAGTTCAACGGCGGTTCGTCTGTGGTCATCCCTACTCATCTTTCCCGATTGCCGAAGTGGGATTGTAATCTTATGCTGGTCAAGCGTTCGAAGTTCGGTTTCCTTCGAGCGAACTATGAACTGTTGAAGTAGTAGCAGTTGACAAGTCTCAACGTTGCGCCATCTCGTCTCTGCGTGGATTTCCGATAGTGTGCTGCCACCCAAAGACAACGTCGACTCTGCGACTCCAGTGAGTTCACGACGGCGTCTATTGAGCCGAAGAAGTAGCTGCTCCCATTGTCCCGACTCGACACGATCTTTGTAAGTTTTATCAATAAGTTCTCTAATCTCACTCGGCAGTCGAATGCGGTCGCGTCCCTCCCAAACCTCAAGGGTTCGGGCTAGCACATACGGGCTATAGACTGAAAGCGTACGCTTGAAACTTGCAGGTGTGTCGTTAAGAATCTGCTCTAATGTCGGGGCAATGATGGCGAACTCGCGCTTTGCAGCGCTAGGACGTGGAGTCTCGCTATGCCGCCATAGCCGACCCATACGCTGAAGGAGCATATCAGTGGGCGCGAAGCGCGTGACCATATAGTCTGCATCCAAGTCGAGTGACTGCTCGAGAACCTGAGTGCCTACTAGGATACGACCGCGGTCGCTTCGATGAGGTGCGGATTTTCCAAAAATGGTGGTCCATCGTGCCTCTTTTTGCTCTCGATGCAGCGGCGTAAAACGCGAGTGTAGCAATCCGTGTTCAACACCAATCTGCGCTGACCGAGCGGCCAAAGATGAGTAGATGCTCTGTGCGTCAGCCACGCTATTCTCGATCCACAAGATCTGTTGGCCGCACTCAGCTCTACGTAGAGCTTCTTCCACAAGCGCATCATGGTGCTTAACCCACGTCAGGGTCACAAGGTTATCGCTTTTCGATCGCACTGGAATGGCAAACGGGATATCGTCCTTCGCAGAGCCGCTGATAAGAGGGTACTCGTTGGATTCATGGCTTCCAATGAAGCTGCTACGTTGTCTCGTATTCAGGGTCGCTGACAGGATTATCACCGTGCAATGGAGCTCGCGGAGTAAAGAGATCAGCTCCGCTAGGATGGTGCCTGTATACGCATCGTAGCTATGAACCTCATCCAATATTACAACTTTGCCGGCCAGTCCGAATGCTCGAACAAACCCGTGCTTGACGTTCATTGCGGCCATAAGGGCTTGATCAATCGTGCCAACGCCGAATCTCGCAAGAAGACCTCGCTTCCTTTGATCAAACCACTCTCCGCCAGGTTGAGCGTCTTCCCCGAATTCCGCTGATTTCATCCAAGCGTGAGAGTGAACGAGTTTCCTAGCAATTGGAGCAGCCAGAATGCGATCCAGAAACGATTCGAATCGAGTGAAGATCCTGTCGGATGTCATTCGGGTTGGCAGCGCGAAGTACACTCCACTCGCCGAACCTGCTGTCAATAACCGATACGCCGCGAATAGAGCGGCTTCGGTTTTCCCCACGCCCATAGGTGCTTCTAGCGCGTACACACCTGGTTGCTTAATCGCGTGAATTAGGGCGCTCTGCTCTTCACGAGGATCGAAGTCGAATACTTCCGAGAAGCTCAAACCCTTGCGATATGCAGGAGCATCGAAACCAGATTCTGATATCGAAATGTCAATCTTCGACCGCCAGTCTTCGGCTGGGTCATGAAAGTGCTTGCCAGAGCCTATCCAATCCGCAACGGTTGTTAGTCCAGATAGTGCAAGCACTTGATGTGATTGCTCAACTGGAGGCCAATCGACGTCAAACTCAGATCGCAACTCGCTGAGCAAGCGCAGCCGTTCATTAAGCCAAGGAGTACCTCCATGCAGGTGATGCCGCGTGCAATATCCGCCTACGGGAGCGACAGATCCGTGATGTTGGCCGAGAATGCGGGGAATCAGTTCAGGAGCCCCTGCAGCCTTGGCTGTTAGCTCGCTCACACCAGCATGCCCGCCCCACCGCCGCTCAAAATCTGAGTCGACTCCATCAAAACTCGGGATGTTATGCTCCCCTTCCGAGCATGCCCGTTTGATTTTCTGAACAAATGTGGGACTGACCTTCCCGATATCGTGGGCTGCTGCTACCAGCTCAAACCCAGAGGGAAAAAGAAGAGCCTTTGCCGCGCTTGGCATCATCAATCGAGATATTAAGCCCCGTGCGACGTGTCCCACAATCTTGCAGTGATTAACGACAGATTGACCTGGACAGATTCGATCAGATCCTGCGGCCCATGTTTTCGCAGGGCACTTGACATATGGAACTACGGGAGGAATCGGTGCATGGGGTGCAGATCCACGAGGACCCAGATGCAAAGCGATACAGAGCTAAGTGAGTCATCAAACTATAGCAACCGTCAAGATGCCATTCCAGTACGATCAAGCGAGACGCTGCTGCCTACGTGTTCTTGACTCGTATACTCCTTCAGTTCGTAGCGCTATCGCGTTTGTGCCTCACAATTGATGGCGCAAAGATCTTTGAATCGTAGAGTTAATCGTAGTGCTGCATGGTCGCTGACTCTGCGGCAAATTTTTTAGTGTCTTCCCCACAGGCGTGGGGGTGTTTCGGGAACGGTGCTGTGGTTAGAAGGTGACAACGCGTCTTCCCCACAGGCGTGGGGGTGTTTCTCATTGGACGGAACAATCGTTCTATCAGTGAAGGTCTTCCCCACAGGCGTGGGGGTGTTTCGTTCCAGGCGCAGACATCGGGCTGTGGCTGTTCGTCTTCCCCACAGGCGTGGGGGTGTTTCGCAATTTGAAGCTGATCGGACTGCGCGAGTATCGTCTTCCCCACAGGCGTGGGGGTGTTTCGTTGATTGATGATCGAGAGGGTCGTCTCGGTTTGTCTTCCCCACAGGCGTGGGGGTGTTTCGCGATGAGGACGAACGCAATGGCTAAACCGTACGTCTTCCCCACAGGCGTGGGGGTGTTTCGCGCCTGACCGATGGAATTGCTTTCGTTATAGGGTCTTCCCCACAGGCGTGGGGGTGTTTCGTAGATGTATGGGGAACTTGATCCCCATGTTCCGTCTTCCCCACAGGCGTGGGGGTGTTTCGTGAGCGCAGGCCAGGCCCAGCATCGTGTGAAGGTCTTCCCCACAGGCGTGGGGGTGTTTCGGGATGTCCGACGTCCAGGCGAAAACTGGCGCCGTCTTCCCCACAGGCGTGGGGGTGTTTCGCACCGCGCACCGTGGCCGCACCGTCTTTACCGGTCTTCCCCACAGGCGTGGGGGTGTTTCGACATCATTGTGTCGCGCGATGGTTGGGGTTATGTCTTCCCCACAGGCGTGGGGGTGTTTCGAACTGCGAAACGCCGAGGGCGCGGCGTTCAAAGTCTTCCCCACAGGCGTGGGGGTGTTTCGCCAACATTCGTTTTGAGCTACTGGACTCTCTGGTCTTCCCCACAGGCGTGGGGGTGTTTCGCGATGCTGACTTGGGTGCTACGTCATGACTGGGTCTTCCCCACAGGCGTGGGGGTGTTTCGTGATGGTAAGACTATTGCTATCCAGCAGTTCGGTCTTCCCCACAGGCGTGGGGGTGTTTCGCAACGTTCCCCTTCAGCATCAGCTCTTCGCGTGTCTTCCCCACAGGCGTGGGGGTGTTTCGCACTTGTAAAAGCCGTCGCGTGGCTTGACTGTGTCTTCCCCACAGGCGTGGGGGTGTTTCGCAAAAGATGTTGCCGTTCCCGACGATGCGGATGTCTTCCCCACAGGCGTGGGGGTGTTTCGGGGTGCGCAGACGGCGGAGTTCCCTTGGTTGAGTCTTCCCCACAGGCGTGGGGGTGTTTCGCCCCTCGTCTTCGGCGGGGAGCACCCAAGACTGTCTTCCCCACAGGCGTGGGGGTGTTTCGTTACACGTCTTCTGCGCCAGTCCTACACCAGTGTCTTCCCCACAGGCGTGGGGGTGTTTCGCCGATTCCGCGCTATCACTGGGACAGCAAAAAGTCTTCCCCACAGGCGTGGGGGTGTTTCGTTTGGTCGTGCTAGCTTTGCTCACAGTGCCCAGTCTTCCCCACAGGCGTGGGGGTGTTTCCAGCCGATGTTGCACGATTGACCTCTTGTCTAAGTCTTCCCCACAGGCGTGGGGGTGTTTCGTTGACGACTTCATATCCTTGCTCCCGGAGTCAGTCTTCCCCACAGGCGTGGGGGTGTTTCGATATCAGTATCTTCTAACCCTGAATAGGAAGAGTCTTCCCCACAGGCGTGGGGGTGTTTCGACTACTATTAATGAGTATTTCGGAAAGAGTGAGTCTTCCCCACAGGCGTGGGGGTGTTTCGTTGTCCCGCTTGGGCCGGCACCGATCGCCCCGGTCTTCCCCACAGGCGTGGGGGTGTTTCGTGAGTAGTCAGGACATATGTGGAGCGCTGACGGTCTTCCCCACAGGCGTGGGGGTGTTTCGGCAGTTCTGAAGCGCGTGCCATTTTCTATGCCGTCTTCCCCACAGGCGTGGGGGTGTTTCGCCGTAAAGGCTTATGCATAAGGTTTTATAAGAGTCTTCCCCACAGGCGTGGGGGTGTTTCGCCGTAAAGGCTTATGCATAAGGTTTTATAAGAGTCTTCCCCACAGGCGTGGGGGTGTTTCGCTATCGGTAATGTGAGACGTAGAGGTACTCGAGTCTTCCCCACAGGCGTGGGGGTGTTTCGCCGAAGCTCGCGACGAGCTGCTCTGCGGCGCAGTCTTCCCCACAGGCGTGGGGGTGTTTCGTTATTGACCCAGTAAGGGTAGTTCAGGACCGTGTCTTCCCCACAGGCGTGGGGGTGTTTCGCGCCTAGGTGACTGACTGACTGACTGACCTGAGTCTTCCCCACAGGCGTGGGGGTGTTTCTGGGTGGGTGTAACCCTCGGTGATATTGAGAAAGTCTTCCCCACAGGCGTGGGGGTGTTTCGGGGTATGGGCGCACTACGAACACCGCCGAGTTGTCTTCCCCACAGGCGTGGGGGTGTTTCGACAAGCGGCACTTCGCCGCACTTCAGGGATGCGTCTTCCCCACAGGCGTGGGGGTGTTTCGCCGCGGCGTTCCCGCATCCGCAGATCATCGGCGTCTTCCCCACAGGCGTGGGGGTGTTTCGTCGAGACTTTGCGATATGCCAACGGCGGCATGGTCTTCCCCACAGGCGTGGGGGTGTTTCGGTGATAAGTCAGCTCAGCTGAGCCAGTTTGATGTCTTCCCCACAGGCGTGGGGGTGTTTCGGAAGCAGTTTGACTCAGTCGTTATGTTACTAGGTCTTCCCCACAGGCGTGGGGGTGTTTCGAAGCGGCTTCGCATGCGCCAGCGGTTCGGTCCGTCTTCCCCACAGGCGTGGGGGTGTTTCGCGAGTAACCCCAAAGAGACACTTCATGACGGGGTCTTCCCCACAGGCGTGGGGGTGTTTCGTAGCCCAGAACAGCGTGGCCGCGGGGACGATCGTCTTCCCCACAGGCGTGGGGGTGTTTCGTGATGAGGCCAGAGAATCCGAGGTCTCGGTAGGTCTTCCCCACAGGCGTGGGGGTGTTTCGGTGACGGACACGGGAGCGCGCACCGCGAAAAGGTCTTCCCCACAGGCGTGGGGGTGTTTCGCATCGCGCGCTATCTTTGAGGTGCTGGACGGTGTCTTCCCCACAGGCGTGGGGGTGTTTCGTAGAGACGCACCTTGTCGAGAATACGGAGATGGTCTTCCCCACAGGCGTGGGGGTGTTTCGCACACTCGCTTTGGTGCATCAGTCATGGTGTGGTCTTCCCCACAGGCGTGGGGGTGTTTCGCTCTTTGTCCAGCAAATCCAGCTCGCGCTTCGGTCTTCCCCACAGGCGTGGGGGTGTTTCGCAAGGAGCCTCCGGTTGTGGGTGATATGTCCCGTCTTCCCCACAGGCGTGGGGGTGTTTCGCAAGGAGCCTCCGGTTGTGGGTGATATGTCCCGTCTTCCCCACAGGCGTGGGGGTGTTTCGCATCAAGGGGAAGACGCATCGCATCTGGGAGCGTCTTCCCCACAGGCGTGGGGGTGTTTCGCGGTCCTAGCCGGGCATCGTCGTCGGCTCGTGGTCTTCCCCACAGGCGTGGGGGTGTTTCGTCCATTTTTCCGTGGACCCTCTGATACGGTTAGTCTTCCCCACAGGCGTGGGGGTGTTTCGTCATGAATGACCGGGAATGGCACGGCCAAAGCGTCTTCCCCACAGGCGTGGGGGTGTTTCGTGGAGACACACCTGATCGAGGATACGGAAATCGTCTTCCCCACAGGCGTGGGGGTGTTTCGCACCCACGATTTGCGAACAATTGCGGGGACTTGTCTTCCCCACAGGCGTGGGGGTGTTTCGAAACTTCCATGGGCTGCCAGTCAACTACCCGCGTCTTCCCCACAGGCGTGGGGGTGTTTCGTGCACGCTGATGCTTTCCTGATAAGAGTGGTCGTCTTCCCCACAGGCGTGGGGGTGTTTCGTCTTTAGGAAAGCAGCGCTGAGCAGTAGCGCCGTCTTCCCCACAGGCGTGGGGGTGTTTCGCATATCCCCGCCGCTTGGATCCCCCATTAGCCGTCTTCCCCACAGGCGTGGGGGTGTTTCGATTACAAGAAAGAGTGTCTATAGCTTGGACGGGTCTTCCCCACAGGCGTGGGGGTGTTTCGCACACGTCTGCCTCCGGTGCTTGCGCCAGGAAGTCTTCCCCACAGGCGTGGGGGTGTTTCGGAATTCGGGGCCGAGGTGTATACCGCGGCGACGTCTTCCCCACAGGCGTGGGGGTGTTTCGAACTCTTGAGTAAAAAAATCGTTCATCATGAAGTCTTCCCCACAGGCGTGGGGGTGTTTCGTCGACTTGTAGGCGTTGAACGACGTGTTGGCCGTCTTCCCCACAGGCGTGGGGGTGTTTCCGAGGTCGCATCCCTGCCCTGCACAGCGTAGTCGTCTTCCCCACAGGCGTGGGGGTGTTTCGCATTCGATGCGGTCCATCCAGCGCTCATGATCGTCTTCCCCACAGGCGTGGGGGTGTTTCAATCATCCTCGTTGACACCGTGGGATTGATTCAGTCTTCCCCACAGGCGTGGGGGTGTTTCGCTCGTCATTGATGAGCTCGCGCGTCTGGGATATGTCTTCCCCACAGGCGTGGGGGTGTTTCGGCTTTGAACTCAAAGCCTACTGGCACTGTTTTGTCTTCCCCACAGGCGTGGGGGTGTTTCGTTGGCTATGTCATTTTGACTGAACACTTGATCGTCTTCCCCACAGGCGTGGGGGTGTTTCGTCACTACGGCAGTCGCCGAGACGCTGACAGAGTCTTCCCCACAGGCGTGGGGGTGTTTCGCCGTCGGATGCGATCCCATTTTTGTTGCTCGCGTCTTCCCCACAGGCGTGGGGGTGTTTCGCCAGCTCGTTGTCATCCGTTCCCAAAAAAAAGGTCTTCCCCACAGGCGTGGGGGTGTTTCGTGGTTGATCACATACGACCACATCGCGGCGATGTCTTCCCCACAGGCGTGGGGGTGTTTCGCTGTCCCAAAGTCTCCAAGCGACGAGGACGAACGTCTTCCCCACAGGCGTGGGGGTGTTTCGAAGAAAAAGTGCAACTTGTCGAGAGCCGCATGGTCTTCCCCACAGGCGTGGGGGTGTTTCGTCGAAAATCCGCGCATGGACAGTCGGGGGAATGTCTTCCCCACAGGCGTGGGGGTGTTTCGTCGTTTTTGTAATCCTCCAGTGCCTTCATCCCGTCTTCCCCACAGGCGTGGGGGTGTTTCGTAGTGTGTGATGGTGTTCCAGTCCTCATCCAAGTCTTCCCCACAGGCGTGGGGGTGTTTCGAACAGACTCACCATTTTTCCCGAGGACCTTCTCTGTCTTCCCCACAGGCGTGGGGGTGTTTCGTGGATTTTGTCGGGATACGACCACCCGGCGATGTCTTCCCCACAGGCGTGGGGGTGTTTCGCTCGCCCTGTTTGTAGCCAGCGTCGATCTGATGTCTTCCCCACAGGCGTGGGGGTGTTTCGCTGAGCATGACGACGGACGCGCGGGTGCTGATGTCTTCCCCACAGGCGTGGGGGTGTTTCGGAGTCCCAAAGTCTCCAAGCGATGAGGACGAAGTCTTCCCCACAGGCGTGGGGGTGTTTCGTCGTAAAGGCTTATGCATAAGGTTTTATAAGAGTCTTCCCCACAGGCGTGGGGGTGTTTCGCATCGGAGCGACACGCCTAGGTTATGCAAGGTGTCTTCCCCACAGGCGTGGGGGTGTTTCGTTTCTTGTGCCTTACCGAAATCTCCTCATCCGGTCTTCCCCACAGGCGTGGGGGTGTTTCGCCTTCGGGCTGAACTTGC
Source organism: Gammaproteobacteria bacterium (assembly GCA_965209235.1). Classification (GTDB taxonomy): domain Bacteria; phylum Pseudomonadota; class Gammaproteobacteria. The sequence continues at coordinate 812,187 of OZ242382.1, forward strand.
CGGCGATCCCGATCGTCTTCCCCACAGGCGTGGGGGTGTTTCGAGGTGGCACGATGAAAGAGCTTCCCCTGGACAGTCTTCCCCACAGGCGTGGGGGTGTTTCGAGGTGGCACGATGAAAGAGCTTCCCCTGGACAGTCTTCCCCACAGGCGTGGGGGTGTTTCGCAGATGATTCGCGATGGCCGATCAGAAGCGATGTCTTCCCCACAGGCGTGGGCTATGCTTGTGCCTGACGCTGCCATCCTTCAACTGCAACATCCGTGGCTGACTCTGTACCTCGCAAGTGTGACAGAAAATTTGAGGCTAGGTACCGCTTAGATTTTGATTGCAACGCAGCGACTCACACGTTTTTGGAAAGTACCAACAAAATCCAGATGTTGTGCGGTTGCTGGCTTTGTTCGCTAATAGGAACCGACGCTCATCGACAGCTCCTTTTGCCTGATCGGGACTATCGGAGCGCACATAGAGGGTATCGTCGTTTGCAGAAAACTGAGGCTTAGTTGTTGCGGGTGGTGTAACCGCAAGCGTGGACTCCTACGCAACGTACGCGTGCTGAGGTCTCTAGTGAAGTTGAAACTGCACTTCGTATCGCAGCCTGTGTGGAGAGAGCTCACAAAAGATGACAGCGGCATACAGAGACGCAACTTGCCACATGCTGCCTGCGTGCAGTCGTGCTACATGCAGTTGGTCAACCACATCGATCGCGATCGGCATCTGTTGTCGCGCTGGTGGTTGGTGATCGCTGTGCTTGCACTAGGCCTGCTGGGGTCAGACTTGAGTGCTATAGAGGTGCTATTCTCGTTCGCTGGGATAGATGAAAGTGACATCGCACTATGATCGCATTTGTACGGTGTGGTCGGATTCACGGCTCTTTCTATCGCAACATATGCCCGTCTGGAAACTTCGCTCGCTATCCGGCATCCACCGATCGCCTTGGCACTTTTGATGGTGACATGGGTGTGTTTGCTCCATGCTTCTTGAGAGGATACGGACGGACTGTGTATTACCCATGTCGTAATGGCTGGCCCAACCCGCATCCGCCTGTGGCCAAATAGTCGAATTTAAAAATCGTCAAAGACTTCTTCCGTGCGATGGCGCACATATTTGGGTAACACCGCGATACGGTCTTCAATGTGGGCTGCTAGATCTGCCAACCCTTTCTCGTCTTGATCAAAGAGCCGTACTCCGACCACAGCTGCTGCCTCAAACATGATGCCCACTGCGACGCGGGGATCACCTTGCTCAGCGCGCTGAACAGTGCTTCGGGTAATTCCTAATCGATCTGCAAGATCAGTTTGTGTCATCCGGCGCTTCTTGCGACCATGGTTGATCAACTTCCCTAGTAAGCTACACCCTATTTGTGTGTAGCGTGCGTACGCCTGTGCTCTTGTCGTCAATCTCCACTCCCGGTGTGTCCAATATATCAGTCATATCTAGTTTAAATGACGGATATATCAGTCAACCATGATGAGCGTGCGGTGGCACTTAACTGCGTAAGTGCGACGTCGTCAGTAATGTCGTCGGTGTGCACCTCTAGCTCTTGTGCCGGGGTCCCGTCATGGAGCGGATATGAAGTTCTTGCGATTTGTAGCGTACACGACGTTAGCAGTCACGTGCATCACTTTTGTCGGTGTAGGAACCAAGTCCGTCCGCTTAGAAGCGTTGATGAGCGTTCTAGCTTGGGCCGCGGGCTATTCCGTTTTCTACGTCATTGCGAGGGCCTTGCAAGAGATCGTTAAAAAGGGCCGGCGCCGCTGAGTTCTGGGGACGGATGTCCGTTATTACGAGTAGTGTCAATGCTTGTGGCAGGAGTTGAAGCGGCAGATCGCCACCAGACAAGCCGAGTAACTCTGAAACACCGGCATCATTGGCCCAGACGTTCTTTGCGCTTCTTAGCCATATGCGCATCGCGCATCAGCTCGCCTCTCGACTTCGATGATCCTCTGGCCTTGCGTCTTTTCCACTCTTCCCACTGCGGGCGAAAAGCACCGAAAACCAACCCACCGCCGAACAGCGCGAGCATGAAGAGACCAATGATGATGAGAAGGATCCATGTGATGATCATGGTGTTTCACCCTCACGAAATCGCGACGACACGTGGATAGGATATCGCGTGAGGCTCCCAAATCCGGTGATGCGGGGGCACTGGCGTTGGCCACACTCTTGCCGGGTGGCTCCCGGTGCCGCTGTGAGCGATGGCGAGACACGGGGCGACTGTGAGCGTGATCAGGCCTTCCCGCGCACGCTCTTCGGTGATCTTGTTGGAGAAATGACGGTGTAGCCAGGGCCCGCCCACACGGCGATTGGAGGTGCTTTCCATTCAAGCTACACTAAAGCGAAGAGTTTTGGTGGGGTGACTTCGGTGACATGACCTCATCGGAACGAGACACACAGATCCGCCGCGCGGCCTTTGAGCACGTCCGGGTGTTGCAAGAACGCCACGGCGACCGCCTCCCCTATCGCGTCATCGCAGCCGGCTTTCAATTTGAAGGCGAGCGAATCACGTTGCTCAATCCTCAAGCCGGGATTCATAAACCCAGACAGATGCAGCATGTGCTGTCAGTCAAGACCGTCTTTCATGACGGCAGCGGCCGGCTGCACTACGACGATCAACGCACCGCGGTTCAACAAGTCTTTGAGTGCGATGAGGCGGTGGATTACTCCTTTCGCCGCGGCGGATCGCACCTCACTCCTAACCAGTGGCTAAGAGATGCCCAACGCCACGGGATACCCGTCTTGTACTTGTTGGGGGTCGCCAAGGGCATGTACCAGCCGATTGTGGCATTTGTGAGTGAGTGGAATGGCGCGGCGGAATCCATCAAGCTTGTGTTCGCAGACTTAGAAGATCGTGACTACGCCACGGTGCCCAGCCTCGAGGTGCGCCGGTACACCACTATGACCGTGAAAAGACGCCTGCACCAAGCCACGTTCCGCCAAGCGGTACTGTCGGCCTATGGCAATCGTTGTGCGTTGTCGCGGTTACCAGAGCTTCGCTTATTGGACGCCGCGCACATCGTCCCTGACAAGGACGAGAAACTGGGACAACCGACGGTCACCAACGGCCTCCCCCTGTCCAAGATTCATCATGCGGCGTTTGATGCCAATCTTATTGGCGTCGACCCACACTTTCGGTTGCATGTGTCATCCGTGCTCACCAGTCAACAAGATGGACCGATGTTGCAGGCGCTGAAGGATCTTGATGGCAAGTCCCTGCATCTGCCGAAGCGGAAAAAGGACTATCCGGATTCCGATCGTCTCCATCAGCGCTACCAAGAATTCCAGCAGTCTCAGCCTCGGGGCATCATCATGTCGAGGTAACGCGCCGGCGTACATCTCTCAGCTACTTACCGATACAAAAAGACGCAAAAACCGTCCCAAGGACATCATCCGGCGAGATGTCTCCCGTCATTTCTGTCAGGTGTCCGGTCGCTGCCGCCAGTTCGTGACTGACGATGTCCCACTGCGAGACATCTTGCACCGTCTCGTGCGCTTCGTGCATGTGCGACAGTGCGCGCTTGCACAACGAGATATGCCTCGGTCGCGCGCTCATGGTGGCCTGCGCCGGTGAGGTCGTCTTGACAAGGGTCTCAATCTTGGCCTGAAGCGCGGCCATGCCATCATGGGATATCGCAGACACCGCACAGTCAACACCCGCTGCTGCGCAGGCGGCGGTCATCTGATCTCGGGGAATCACATCCATCTTGTTGCCCACTCGGATCACCGCGGCGGCTGTGGTCGGTTGTTCCCAAGTGGCCGGATCTGAGAGATCCACCACCACCAGACACACCTGGGCATCACGCATCAAAGACCGCGCTCGCTCCATGCCTTCCTGCTCAATCGCATCGTGGCTTTCATCCCGTAATCCTGCTGTGTCAATCACCCGGCACAGACGCCCTGCGATCTTGGCATCAGCCTGCAAAACGTCACGGGTGGTGCCGGGTTGATCGGTCACGATCGCGGCATCATGTCCGACAAGCGCGTTGTACAGACTGGACTTGCCGACGTTGGGAGCGCCAGCGATCACCACCGCGTGGGTTGCCTGCGAGGCCGCCCCCGCCTCGAACACTTCCAGCAACGCAGCCAAGTCACTTTCTGCCCGCGCGACGGCCTCCATCACTGGCTGTGCATGGAGTTCGGCGGGTTCATCATCAGGAAAATCCAGCGTGCCATCAACCAACGCACGGGCCTGAATCAACGCCTCTTTGGTTGTGAGAATGCGGGCGGATAGCCCACCGTCTAGCGTGCGAAACGCGGACTTGGCGGCATCCAGCGTGGGCGCTGCAATGATGTCTGCGACCGCTTCGGCTTGCGTCAGATCGAGGCGCCCATGACAGTAGCCCCGGTAGGTGAATTCCCCGCGCTGGGCGTGTCTCGCGCCGCAGTCAATCGCGCGCTGCACAATCGCGTCTTGCAGCACCGGACTGCCGTGGCCTTGCCACTCCACCACGTCTTCACCGGTGTAGGAATGCGGCGCTTGGAAATACAGCGCGACCCCGGAATCCAGGGTCTCCCCGGCGGCATCACGCATGTGGGTGTAGACGGCGCTTCGCGGAGGCAATGATCGCCCCACCCACGCCTGCGCAAATGAGGTCAGATCCGGCCCCGACACGCGCACGATCCCCACGCCGCCTTGCCCAGGAGGCGTGGCGACGGCAACGATTACGTCGCTTTGGGTTTCGACTGCTGGAGCGTTTTGCGCACCACCAACCACTGATGTGTGCCGGAGAAGATGTTGTTGGTCAGCCAGTAGAGCACGAGGCCTGCCGGGAACAGCAGGAACAACAGTGTCATTAAGACGGGCATGAATTTAAAGATGTTTTTCTGCATCGCGTCCATCGTGGGCGGCTGCGGCGTCATTTGCTGCATGGCAAACATGGACGCACCCAGCACGATCGGCAGGATGAAGTACGGATCGGCGGCCGAGAGGTCGGTGATCCACAGGATAAAGGGCGCATGGCGCAGCTCAAAGCTCTCCAGCAACACCCAGTACAAGGCGATAAACACAGGCATTGGCACGATGAGCGGCAAGCATCCGGCAAACGGATTGACCTTCTCTCGCCGGTAGAGCTCCATCGTGGCCTGCGCTGTTTCTTGTTGCGTCCCGCCGCGCTCTTTGAGGCGCTCAAGCTGCGGTGCAAGCTGGCGCATGCGCGCGGTGGCGCGGTAGGCAATTGTGGACAGATGCAAGAACAAGATCTTGACGCAGCACGTCATCAAGACGATGGCGATACCCCAGTTGTCAACAAAGCTATGCAGGAAGCGAAGGAGTAAGTACAGCGGGTAGCCAATCACCCACAACACGCCGTAATCCACGGTGAGGTCAAGGCCATTGGACAGCGCGCCAAGTGTGTCTTGCTCTTTGGGTCCCATGTATAAGCCGTGGCGTTGCACCAGCTCATCGCCGCGGTGAAGCAGCGTCGGCTCGTCAATCACGCCCATGACATGCCGGGAGCCAGAGCGGCTCAGGCGCAAGCTATGGGCGACATCTTGATCCGGAACGATGGCGGTGACAAAGTAGTGTTGCACCACGGCCACCCATCCCCCCAATGAAGAGACGGCCACCGGTGATTCGGTCATGTCGTCAAACGCCACTTTTTCGTAGGTATCTGTATCAGACCCATAGGCGCCGCCGAGATAGCTGCCGACGAAGAACAATCCAGCTTCGCGTTGCTGGGGCGCGGGTCGGTCATCGCGGTAAAGCGCCGCATAGCCGGCCATATCCGTCGGTTCATCACGCAGGTACCGGACGCTGTCGGTGACAGATGCGTCATACCGGCCGGGGTGTAGCTCGATCGTTTTCGTGAACAGACCGATGTCCGTGCGTGCCGTCAACGTGAGCGTTGCGCCGTCGTCATGTTGAATGAGCGTCGGGACCGCGCCTGCCAGCGAAAACGTCTGTGCTGCGGAGCGAAAGCCTGATCGCGCTGTGAAGTGGCCGTTTTTGTCGCTGTACATCAGCGGGTATGGCGTGCCCGATTCGGCGGTTTCCGTGTGTTTGAGGAGCCGCGCACCTGTGACGCTGCCGGAGTCAGGGTCGACATCAATTTCGAGCAGATCGGATCGCAGCGTGATCGGAGGCGCGCTCGGCTCTTGGGCAGCGGGCGCGGATCGCGGTGAAAACGCAATGCCAGCATCGTCGCCATTCGTGACGTTGGTCTCAAGCACCGGCAGCGGGTCCGTGGCCGCAGGACGGTCCGAAACAGATTGTTCGATCTGGGCGGCGGCTGGCTGGGATGTCTCTTGCTCAGCTTCGACCGGCTCAAACCAGCGTAAAAGGAGTAAGTACCCCACCAATCCCAGCGCAATCGCTGGAAGCAAACGTTGAAAATTCATGGGGCGCGGTGTGGCGTGGTCGTGGGTACGGGATCAAATCCTTCGCCGCCCCAAGGGTGGCACCGAAGTACGCGGCGCGCGATCAGATACAGCGCCCGATGAGACGGTTTGGTATCCAGTGCGTCTAACGCGTACTGGGAGCACGTGGGATAGAAACGGCAGGAGGCCGGAGCCATCGGACTGAACACATAGCGCCAGACCCGAATGGGGAGAGCGATGGCCGCATTGATGGCGCGTGAAATCCTCACCCGCCTGTCTCTGCTGAGGTGAGCGTCGTCAGAGCTTGGATGCTATGAGACGCCACGGTCGGCACAGCCTTCGCGCCGCCGCGGGCCACCATGACGACATCCCAGGCCTGCAAGGCTTGACGCATCGGATGCAGCCGATAGGCTTCGCGCATTAAGCGACGTGCGCGATTGCGCACAACAGCCAGTTTGGAGACATGTCGTTTTGACGTGGTCAGACCCACCCGTCCTTGGCCGTCGCTCGCGCGGCGCGCAAGGAGAACGACTGAACCGCAGGCAACGCGACGGTGAGGGGAACGCATGATGTGCTGAAACTCCTCTGCGCGTCTAAGACTGCGGCTAGGGTATCGGGGTGGCTGACTCAGGCGCTGAGGCGCCGCCGACCCTTGGCTCTGCGTCGGTTCAAGACCGCACGCCCGCTGCGCGTCGCCATGCGCGCACGAAAACCATGCTTACGCTTACGTTTGATTCGGCTGGGGTTGTATGTCGGTTGCATGATCGGTGCGAGCTTCGCTGGGGAAAATTATAGAACCGAGGCACAGCGTGGTGGTCGCGCACGACCGGTGGTGAAAACTGGGCTGGCCGCTATCGGGGTCTTAACGATCGCGGTGTGTGGGCTCACAGTCGCTTTTGTGGCGACGCTATCGCCGACCGAAGGTGGTCTTGTGAGCGAGCATGTGAGCTGGTCACGGGAGTTTACGTACCCCGCGTGGGAGTCGCAAGCGATTCCGAACGAAACGATTGTCTTCGACACGCACCCCTTGAGTAACGTCTTATTGATCGTGGCTCCCGAGCTTGGCGTGGGCGGTCTTGCCGCCGCGCGCGTCGCACGTGGCGGCAGCGACGGACGTTTGGCGATCGACACGATGAGCAATGTGGGGCTGATGTTGACGCATGGGCGCGAACAGCTCTTACCGAGTGCGCGCGATGCGATGCGCTCGCTGGCGAGCGGCAACGCCGAGGCCGGGCCTGAAGCCTTAGTGTCGTCTTTATTGTTAGAAGCAGCGGATCGCGGCATGGCGACGGCGATCGTGTCCGGTGAGCAATTGGCAGACCCGTCAGTGGATGCCTGGCTCTTTCCTAGTGGCAACCGTCCTCACAGCGAGGTGTTTGATCATGATGCGTGGCTCGAGGCGGTCATTGACACCAGTGTGGATGTGGTCATTGGCGATTTGCCCGCCGTCGATCCGCATGACGCAGTGACGCTGGAATCGCAATCACGCCGCAAAGGCGTCACCGTGAGCTATGGGCGCGATGTGCTGTATGCCGAACCTGCGCCGCGCATGGTCGTGATTACGGGTGCTCGCGGCGGCCCGACCGATCAGCTGTCGCTGCTGGAACGCACGCGTTTGATGATCAATGAACTGAAGCGCCGGGCTGCCACCGAAGGGCGCGGCTTTTTTGGCGTCGTGATCGCATCCTCCCCGCTGGAGCAACATCGCTCGCTGTCTGAAGTGCTGAAGGGACTCAATGACTTAGATGAGGCCACCGCAGAGGCGGTGCTGTTCGCCGCTGAGTCCAGAGATACGTTGCTGGTGGTGACCGGAGCCCGGGCCTCGCGATCACCCGATTTGTTGTCAGGCACAGGTGGCCGCGCCACGGTCGGCGACAGCAGCGCGGCGTGGATGTCGGTCGCAGAGCCTGTCCCCGTCTTCGCCACCGGGCCGTCCGCTGAGGTTTTTTCCGGAACCTTTCGAAGCGACGGCCTGTACATTCGCTTGCACGGAGCGCTGAGCCAGGCTGTGATTTCTCGAGCCTCAGGACCATGACGATGAACGAATTGATGAACAAGGTGGCAGCGCTGGCCCAACAGGCATCGCAGGTGATCTTGGAGATTTACCAGCGCGATGATGTGGGTGAGCGCATGAAGGACGACCGCTCACCGCTGACAGAAGCCGATCTGGCCGCCAATCACGTGTTGTCGGAGGGCTTACAGGCGCTGACGCCGCAGTGGCCAATCGTCTCGGAAGAAGGCTCCACTGCGTTTCCGAAGGGCGCCTCTCATTGGTGGTTGGTGGACCCGCTTGACGGGACCCGAGAGTTTGTCTCCAAAAACGGTGACTTCACCGTGAATGTGGCATTGATGGAAGGCATGAAAGCTGTGGCGGGCGTGGTCACCGTCCCTGTGCATGGCACCGCGTACATCGCGGCTGACGGCAAGGCGTGTCGCGTGAGCGCAGATGGTATTCGCACGCCGATTCACACGCGCCCGCTGGGATCGAAAGAGATCGTGGTGGCTGCGAGCCGCAGTCACTTAAACGTGCGCACCCAAATGGCCATGACCAACGCGGAGCGCGACCGTCATGTGGTGCGTCATGCGGTGGGGAGCTCGCTCAAAGTCTTGCGTGTGGCGGAAGGTCAGTTTGACTGTTATCCGCGATTTGCGCCGACATCGAGCTGGGATATTGCCGCGGCGCAAGCGATTGTGGAAGCAGCTGGCGGCGCGATCTTGGGTCCGCAGTGGATGCCGCTCACGCATGGCGATGGCCACTGGCCACTGAACCCAGAGTTTGTCGTGGTGGGTGACCCCTCGGTGAACTGGGGTGATCTGCTGGGCGTGGAGCCCAACCCCACGCACGAGTAATCCGGCGCTAGACCACCGAGTCGCGAAGCGCGGGGTGGAGGTTATCGCCAACGGGTTTTCCTGTTACCAGTTTCATGGTGGATGTGCAGTGTGCCGTCAACCGGCCGCCCTGATACACATCCGTCGCCACGAACGCCGTGCCGCGCGTACTGTGCTGCAAGATCGCCTGCACGGTGAGGTTGCCGATGCGCGCAGGACGCATGAATGACGTCGTCAGCGAGTATGTCGGCATCGCCATGAGGTTGGGGTACAGCGCGAGCAGCAGGTGTGCCATGGCGCCATCCGCCATCGCGGTCGTAAATCCGCCTTGAACGATGACCTGTGAGTGGCAGTGGGCTTCAGACGCGCGAAACGTCATCTCCAGCGTCTCGTGTTGCGGCCAGTATTCGGTCACGCGCCCTTCCATCTGTCGGAGGCATGGTGGCAACCGCGTGTTGAGCCAGCGAATGACTTCTTTGGGATCGGCGTACGGCATCGCCTTTATTTCCTAGCGCGTTTGGGTTGAGGGGCCAACAACGCGGATCGTGCCAATCGTTGACCGAGGCTCGCTTCCGTTTCATCGGCCATTTGGTCGCCTTCTTCGCCCCAGACAGAAGCCACAATCGGAATTGATTTGGCGCGCGCAGCGGCCAAGATGCCGCCGCCGATGCCCGACAAATCTGCGTTCGTCAGCACAACGCCATCCAGCGTAACCGCGCGGGAAAACAGCTCAATTTGTTGGATGCCCACGCGTCCCACGCCGCCGTGCAGACAAATCAAGACTTGAATGTCGGCTTTGGGAATCACGAGTGATGCCACGCGCACCATTTTTTGCATTTCCGCGAGTAGATCGTCACGCACTTCAATGCGCCCTGCGGTATCCGCAATCACCAGATCGCCGTCCTTGGCTTGAGATGACTGCACCGCGTCACGTAAGACGGCTGCGGGATCGGCGCCGACTGACGGCAGGATGGATCCCACGTCATGGCGTTTGGCAATCATTTCGACTTGGTCGATCCCGGCGGCCCTGAAGGTGTCGCACGCAGCCACGATAACGGACTGGCCTTGGGCTTTGCGATGGGCCGCCATCGCGGCCATGGTGGTGGTTTTCCCGACGCCGTTAATGCCGGTCAGGATGATGACTTTGGGGGGATTCTTGCGGGGTGTGTGTTCGGGGAGCAGCTTGGTGATCGAGGTGGCTAGTCGCTCATAGCTGTTGCCGGTTTTTTGGGAAAACGCGCGATATGAGATTTGGCTCGCCAGCATGTTGGAGTAGTTGCTCGCGAGCAAGAGCTCGTTGAGCTCTGCGCTGTCGCGCACATGCCGGTGTTCGAAGTCATCCGCGCCACCAGACGCATCTTCATCTGCTGTCTCGGGGGCCCCAAACAGGGATACCAAGAAGCCAATCGCAAGCGCGAAGCCGACCGCAAGCACGGTGGCCATTAAGACGGGAATCGCGTAGGTATTGCTTGAAATGAGCTCAGCCATAAAGCGTTGACTCGTCTCCTCTGTTCGCGGGTATGCGACCGTAGTTGAGCACGCGCGCGAGCGCTGCGTCTCACCGTCTGGGGTGCTTATGGTACATTGAAGGGTGACGGACGGTACTTCCCATGACACACGCGTCAGGCTTACTTGCGCAAAACGGCACTGTTGTTGTGGGTGATCACCCGCTGGATTCGTTGGGATCAGCCGACATTCGCATCCGTGTGGATGCCTACGGGTTGAACCGCGCGGATCTCGCGCAAATTGCCGGTGCTTATCCCCCGCCCCCCGGCGCATCGCCTCATTTGGGCCTGGAATGTGCGGGCGTGATTGACGATTTGGGTGCTGACGCACGGCAGGCCGGGTTTGCAAGCGGTCAGCGTGTGTGCGCTCTGTTAGCAGGCGGCGGGAGCGCCACCTTCGTGCACGTCCCCCATACATCGGTGATTCCGGTGCCCAAGGAGATGTCACTGGAGCAAGCGGCGGGATTTCCTGAGGTCTATGCCACCGCGTGGATCAATCTCGTTGACCTCGGAGGGTTGCGCCCGCATCACCGCGTGGTGGTTCATGCCGGCGCCAGTGGACTGGGATTGGCCGCAGCGCAGCTGTGCGGATTGATGGGAGCGCGCGTCGTGGGGACAACCCGCACCGCCACGAAGACGCCGTTAATCGAGAAACATGGCGCATCGGCCGTGGTGGTGAGCGATCCTGAAACTGCCGAAGGCGCGATTCGCGAGGCGCTGGGAGGCGGCGCTGATCTCGTGCTTGATCCCGTCGGTGGCAGCTATGCCGCTTTGAACATGGCCATCCTCAACACCGATGGGCGATGGATCTTGATCGGGTTGATGGGCGGCCTGAAAGCCGATGTGTCTTTGGGCCTGATGTTGGTGAAACGCCTGTCGCTCATCGGCTCAACGCTTAGAGCGTTGTCTGTGGAGCGCAAGGCGCACGTGATCACCGCGATCCGTGAACGGATGATCGATGCCGCTGATGGCGCGGTCTGCCGGCCGGTGATCGATGCCACGTATCCCTTTGAGGAATTTGAAGCCGCCTATGCGGCGATGCACCGCAATCAGAACGCTGGCAAGATCGTTCTTATTCGGCGCCCGTGGACTGACTGAGTGGCGCGCCGGCGCGCCACATGTCCAGTAATTGCCCCGCGAGTGAGAAATCAGACGTGGGGACGCGCGGCAACGTGTCCTTTGTGAACCACTGGGCGTCAGAAATTTCCACGCCATCGGGTTTGATGTCCCCGCCCGAGTAATCCGCAAAGAATCCGACCATCAGTTGGGACGGCAGCGCCCAAGGCTGACTGGCGGCATACCGAAGGCCCGTAATGGCGATGTTGGTTTCTTCCAGTACTTCGCGAGCGCACGCTTCTTCCAGCGATTCCCCGGTTTCACAAAACCCCGCGACGAGCGAGTAAAAATCAGCGGGCCACCCGCGGTTTCGGGCCAGTAGCAGGCTATCATCTTTCACCACGGCCACCATGACACATGGGTGAATGGCGGGATACCTTGTGCCCTTGCAGGTGGGGCAAAGAGCCATCGGTTCAGAGTCGTTGTGGGTGGCTGGTGCGCCGCATGCGCCGCAGTGGCGGGTCTGATGGCGCCAGTGCGCCATCATCAGGGCGCGCGACACGGCTCGCCCCATGGCGGTATCGGTGCGTCCCAGCAAGGCGCGCATGCTCACAAAACGTAAGGACGAGTCCCGCACCTCGGAGGCCAATGCCAAATAGACGTTGACGCCTGAGAGCGTGCCAATGAAGGTGATGTCTGCGTCAACCGGCGTAAATCGAAAGGCCGCACCAGTGATCGGCACCCAAGGCGTGGCGCCGGAATCAAGCACGGTGTCCGTGGAAATGACGATGACCCAATCATTTCGTCCGATGTCGCTCGCAGCAACGCGCGCGTACTGAGGCGCAAACGCCATGTCTGTCCCAAAGTCCAAGGTCTGGTCGCACAATCTTACAATCCGTCGGCATCACGCATGTATTTTTTTGTGCCTAGCATCATCTCGCTGCCGTTTCGGCTTCCTCCCAAGTTTCTGGGGTCGTTTGTCCGTAATCGTCCCGTGCGCACCCGCAACGGTGAGACCCATACGCTTGATCCCGCGCTGACGCTCATGACGCGCGCCGGCGGGCCGCGTCTAGAGGACGGCACTCCCAAAAAAGCGCGTAGCATGTACTTGCTGGCACGGCGATTGTTTGAATCGCATCCGCTCCCGATGCCGTGGTTTAACCTCTCGATCCCCACGCCGCATGGCCAAATGATGGGCCGGATTTACCGCCCATGGCACTTGCCAAAAGTCGCGCCATGCATGTTGTATCTCCACGGCGGCGGATGGGTGATTGGCGACATCGAAACCCACCATTGCATCTGCACGTGGTTGGCCGAACACTTGTCGATGGCGGTGATCAGCATTGAGTACCGTTTGGGACCGGAAGATCCGATGCCTGCCGGCAACGAAGACACCATGACCACGTGGCAATGGATGGTCGACAATGCCGAGAAAATGGAGATTGACCCCACCCAGTTTCACGTGGGCGGCGATAGCGCCGGCGGCGGTCTGTCGATCTGGTTATCGCACACACTGCGTGACCGGAAGGACCGCGGTGAAGACGTGGTGATGCCTCAGTCTCAGCTGCTCATTTATCCCGGCACCGGATTGGGATTTGAGGGGGGATCGATGCAAGATTGCGCCGAAGGGTTCGGTCTGGGCGTCTCCACGATTGAGTACTTTGTGAAGCACGGGTTTGGCAGTATCGAAGACGCGCAGAATCCGGAGTACTTCCCTGGTATCAACGGACCCTACCACGGACTGCCAGACACGTTTACGTGTGTGGCCCCGTTTGATCCGCTCCATGATGGTGGCGTTGAGTATGCGAAGAAAGTGTCGACCGAGGGTGGCCGCTCGGCCACTTTTTGTGCGCCGAATGTCATGCACGACTTTATTGGGATGAAGTCGCTGCCGGCGTGTGCGCACGCAACGCGCCAGATGACCGAACGCTACAACGCGTTCTTGCAAGAAGGTCAGGAGTAATCATGTCGTTTCAAAACACGCTGTTTCGAACCTATTTGCGCGCGCGCTGGTTGGGGTCATACCAATCGCTACTGAAACGGACGGAACCGGGGCGACGCGACGGGGAACGGCGCTTGAATCCTCGTGTGGAGATGTTGCTGGATTCACTCCCGCAATCGCCGGCTCCCACGGTCAGCCAAGCGGCGGCGTTTCGCAAGCTCTATGCCAACATCGATCTGGGCAGACGTTGTCCGGAACGGGGATTGACGATCAGGCACATGGTGCCCGTCGATGGCGGACAGATTGAGGTCCGGGAATACCGGCCCAAGTACTTCGATCACGCCCAAGCGTCTGTGATGTTTTTTCACGGCGGTGGATGGGTGGTGGGAGATTGCGATTCCCATGACGACACGTGCAGCCATATCGCCCATTGGTATGGGGCGCGCGTGTTCTCTGTGAACTATCGCCTCGCGCCCGAGCATCCGTTTCCAACCCCGCTCGATGACTGTGAGGCGGCCTGGAACTGGTTGGGCGAACAGAGTGAAGAGTTTGGACTGGATCCATCGCGCCGGCTCCTGATGGGTGATAGTGCGGGCGGCACCCTGGCGTGCGCCTTGAACCTGCGCCTCGCTGCCAAGGATCAGCCCACGAGCTCGGCGCAGTGTTTGATCTATCCGGTGACGGACTGCGGCATGGACACCAAGTCCTATGAGAGTTTTGAGTCCGGGTACTTGCTGACGAAGGACGCAATGAAGTTCTTCTGGGATTGCTATGTTCCGGATGCGAAAGCCCGAGAGCATTACGAGTGTTCGCCGCTACGCGCACCGAAGGAATTGCTGGCGAAACTGCCGACCACCGTCGTCTCCACTGCGCACTTTGATGTGCTTCGGGACGAAGGGCACGCGTTGGCCGATAAGCTGGAAGAAGCCGGCGTGCGCACGCTACGTGCGCACATTCCCGATCAGATTCATGGGTTTGCCACAATGCTGATGCTTCAAGATTCGCTGTACTCGCTGGTGGATGCCGTCTATCCGGCGCGCATCTTGGCGCACTTCCCTGAGGGAACCACGGTGCCTGGGATCGTCGGCGCATGAACGCCGCAAAGGGCGCCGTCCTCACGATTGAAGGACTGCGCATTGTTGTGCGTAACCAACCCGATCGAGCCCCCTTGGTGGATGGCCTCGATTTGACCATTGAATCCGGGGAAGTTGTTGGCCTTGTGGGCGAGTCAGGGTCTGGGAAATCTTTGACGGCTTTGGCGGTGATGGGGCTATTGCCTCCCGCCTTGCAAGCCGAAGGGCGCATCATGCTGATGGGTGACGACTTGTCGAAGAAAACGCCCAAGCAACGCCGCAAACTCTGCGGACTGACATCGTCCATGGTGTTTCAAGAGCCCAGCACATCGCTGAGTCCGTATTTCACGGTCGGGTTTCAGATCATGGAGTCCATGACTTGTCACGGCATGAAGAAGCTGCGGGCGCGCGAGCGCATGAAAGAGTTGCTCGATGCTGTGCGGCTCCCCAATGCCTCTGACATTGCCGAGCGCTACCCCCATCAGCTCTCAGGCGGTCAACGTCAGCGTGTGGCCATTGCGATCGCACTGGCCAACCGGCCGGCTCTGATCATCGCTGATGAGCCGACCACGGCGCTTGACGTCACCGTGCAGCGTCAGGTGCTGGACCTGATGCTCGAACTGCAGCGCCAAGAACAAACGTCGTTGATGTTCATTACGCACGACCTTGGGGTGGTGCGCCACGTGGCTGCGCGCGTTTGTGTGATGCAGTCGGGGAAAGCCGTGGAAACTGGCACGGTGCACAAAGTGTTTAGTTCGCCCTCACATCCGTACACGCGCAAATTGCTGCGGCCGTTCCCGCTGAAGACGCGCAACGGTACGCCAGACAAAACGATGGCGCTGGCCGCCGAGAGTGTCTCTGTGACGTATGGCCGCGGGTCTCAGGCCACCAAAGTGGTCCATGGCGTGTCTCTCAAGATTCCTGAAGGCCGGACGGTGGCAGTGGTCGGAGAGTCAGGGTCAGGAAAGACCAGCCTCGGCATGGGGCTGCTCGGATTGGCTCCCAGCCGCGGGCGCGTGGTGTTTATGGGAGAGACGCATCAATTAGGTGGCGGGAGTATTCCTAGCGAGTGGCGCCGAGCGCTGCAAGTCGTGTTTCAAGATCCCTACGCGTCGTTATCGCCGCGGATGACGATCAATGACATCATTGCTGAAGGTCTCAAGATCCAACATCCGGAATTGACTGAGTCAGACCGAACCAGTCGCGTCTCGGACATGCTTGAGTCAGTGGGTCTGCCGAGCGATGCTCGTCAGCGCTGGCCGCATGAGTTTTCGGGCGGACAACGCCAGCGGATTGCGATTGCACGGGCGTTGGTGATGCGTCCGAAACTGATCATTCTCGATGAGCCGACATCGGCGCTTGACCGCACGCTTCAGGTGCAGATCGTGAGACTGCTATCCGAACTGCAAGACAGCATGGAGCTGACGTTCTTGTTTATCACGCACGATATTGAGGTGGTGGCATCGATGTCTGACTACGTGCTGGTGATGCATCACGGCGAAGTGGTCGACAAGGGCACAACGGCGAAGATCCTGAACAACCCTCAGCACCCCTACACCAAGGAGTTGCTTGAGTCCGCCAAGGCGTACGCGCTGTAAGCTGCTAGCGTTCTGAGCGCTTCACTCTTCGGCGCATCAGCCCTTCTTGGGCGCATGAGCAGAAGTGATGGCCGTCTTTCGTGAAGAACTCACCGCGGTTGAAGCTACGTGCGCCTGCGGCTGCGGGTGAGTCACACCGGTACAGCACCCAGTCATCAAACCGCGGCGGTTGGTGAAACCACATGGCGTGGTCGAGGCTGGCCATCTGAACCGTATTGGCTTGGCTGTAGGGGATATGCGGCGACGTGCCGGCCATCAACAGTCCTTGATCGGACGTATAGGCCAAGAGTGCCTGGTGAAGCTTAATATCGTCGCCCACGTGGCCACGCGGCCGAATCCACATATGAATGGTGGCCGTGGGATCCGTGTTGACCTGGTTGCGTTGTTCGACTTCCACGGGCCGCGTCTCCATGGCGCGGGGGCGCAGCATGAAATCGCGGAACTCTTCGGGGATGTTGTCGGTGCGTAGTTTTCTCAGCTCACGCTCGTCTTTGAGCTCTTCAGGGCGTGGGATGGCAGGCATGGGCGCCGCATGGGCATAGCCCTCTTCATGCGTGTGAAAGGAGATCGACATGTTGAAGATCGGCTGACCATGCTGGATAGCGCGCACCCGGCGTGTGGTGAAGCTGCGGCCATCCCGGATGCGATCGACATCGTAGATGGTGTGATACTTCGGGTCTCCGGCGCGCAGAAAGTACGCATGCAGGCTGTGGGCCACGCGATCCGTGGGAACCGTGCCGGCCGCGCTCATGAGCGCTTGCCCTAAGACCGCACCCCCAAAAATGGAGGTGGGGCGCTCTAGGTCTTCGCTCTCGCCGCGAAACAGATTGTCATCAAGCTGTTCCGTTTGCAGCATGCGCAGAACGTGATCGAGCTCCGTAGACTGGTTCATCAGCCGCCCTTTTTGCGCACGTGAAACATCTGCTCTGGCCACGCTGGATGCCAGTCAGGCATGTCTGTACTGACCTTCATCGGGAACTGTGGCGTACGCTTTTCTAAGAATGACTGAACGCCTTCCTTCGCATCGTCACCACCGCCTCTCGTCATGATGCCAAGCGTCTCGACTTCATGCGCGGCCATGGGATGATCAAACACGAGGCCTTGCCACATCATCTTGCGAATGAGCGCCACCGAGATGGGCGACGTGGCATCAGACCACGACTTGGCAACCGCAATGGCGCGGGTGACGACTTCATCGGCCGGTACAGACTCATTAACCAGTCCGGCGGCCTTCGCTTCTTCGCCGCCAAACAGACGACCTGAGTAACACCAGTCAAGCGCGCGGGTGATGCCGACGAGACGCGGCAAGAACCACGTGCTGCACGCTTCAGGCACGATGCCTCGCTTGGCAAAGACAAAGCCAATCTTGGCGCTGTCTGAGACGATACGGTAATCCATGGGGAGGGTCATCGTGATCCCGACACCCACCGCATGCCCGTTGAGGGCACCGATCACGGGTTTGGCACACTCAAACACAGCCAAGCTGGTGACGCCGCCGCCGTCTCGTTGCGGGTCGTCTGACTTGCGTTCACGTTTGCTGTAATCAAACGTGTCGCCGCCTCGCTCTAAGTCAGCGCCGGCGCAAAACGCTTTGCCATTACCGGTGACGATGACAACGCGCACGTCATCATTCTTGCCGGCTTCGGCGTACGCGTCGCATAGCTCATGCATCATGCGCGGCGTGAAGGCGTTCATGCGGTCTGGCCTGTTCAGGCGAATGAACATGATGCCGTCTTCGACGGATGTCTCGATTTGCTCGTATGACATGGTGTGATCTCCTTGATTCATTACTGGGCGCTGATGCCGCCATCGACCGGCAACTCAATGCCAGTCACCATTTTGGATTCGTCGCATGCCAGATAGAGCACGGCATATGCCACGTCTTCCGGCTCACCAATCCGCCCAATGGGGATTTGCTTTGAGAGCTTGGCGAGCGCTTTGGTTTCATCGCCGACGTTGGCAATGATGCGATCGAGGATGGGCGTGCGCGTAAAGACGGGGTGCACGGAGTTGCAACGAACGCTGTTGGCGCTTCGTGCGCAGTGCAGTGCCACCGACTTCGACAAGTGCCTGACCGCCGCTTTGGCCGAGTTGTAGGCCGCCATGTTATGGCCCGCAATGATTCCTGCGATGGAGGAAATGTTGACGATGGATCCTAGTCCCGAGCGCCTCATCAGCGGAATGGAGTACTTGCATCCGAAGAAGGTGGACTCAACGTTCACCGTGTGGACCTTGCGAAAGGTCTCGATATCGGTGTCTTCCACCGTGGAACCACCGCCGATGCCGGCGTTGTTGACGAGGATGTTGAGCTTCCCCTGTTCGCCTTCGATTTTTGCAACGACGCGCTGCCAATCTTCCGCACTGGTAACGTCGTGTGTGACAGGGATCCCGCCAACTTTCGCAGCGGTCTTGGCCACACCTTCGGCGTTGATATCGCTCATGTAGACCGTGGCGCCTTCCTTCACGAAAAGTGCGGACATGGCCTCTCCGAGGCCTTGGGCCGCGCCGGTCACAAGGGCGACCTTGCCGTTAACTCGTCCTGACATGACGGGGTTCTCATATATGGGTCCGGGAATTGTAGGTTCGGCGTTGTTTGACGTGTCGGGGTCTGTGCCGTACTATGTGCCGCTCGCAACGCGGGCGAATGAGAATGCCCAGGTGGCGGAATTGGTAGACGCGCTAGCTTCAGGTGCTAGTGGGGGAAACCCCGTGGAGGTTCAAGTCCTCTCCTGGGCACCAGGATCGCTCTCGGGACCCTGCTGCTCCGATTCTGAATTTGGTTCGTTATCGACGGCAGCTAACAATGTCTTGACCGCAATCTGACGATGATCGTCCAATCGAGAGCAACATTCCGATGTCCCGAGTTCGCGTAGCTGGCTAACCACCACATCGAGGTTAGCGAATTCCCCGATTGCTGCAGGCTTAATAAACGGAGTGTAAATGGCTGCCCCAGTTACAGGATCATAAGAGCTTTCGAAATGCAGAAACCCGCTCACTAAATCCAGTAGCCCGCTTTGTGACTCCAGCAGTTGCTGCACGAAGGAACAAACCTCTGTAGAATTTCCATTTAACACGTACTTCCACGCGCTTAAGATCTGATCAAGGCCAACATGAGAAGATAGCTTATCCGCGGTTCGCCAATGCGTTATTTCTTCATGTAACAATCGTTTCAAATCCCTGATTTCAGCAGTAACCACAGTGCCTGTACTTTTCTCAATCGCTGTACCGTTCGCATCAATGATCTCGATGTCCTCCGTCACGGACTTAACGATCCGAGCGCAAAATAGCAAGGAGCTATTTTTGTGTGCAATGCAAAAAGAAAGAAAGCTATAGCGCTCCCTGGCTGATTCATATTCCTTATACATCTACCATACAGCTCTTGAAACTAAGTTCGTGTTACCATAATCCCAAAAGGGAGGGTCATCAACATGAGTAGAACAAGCAAACTTTAACAGCGCACCAATAACATTCTGAAAATCACGTTCACGAGAGAATGACTTGATATGATCTGAAAAGCGTGCGAGAAAAGTGGGCAACTTTCCATTGTCAGCCAGATTTCCAAGACTCGCTTCAAGTTCTGGCTTGCTAATATCCACGCTTAAAATTCGTTCAACATCATCGCGAGACACCTCACTCTCCGGTCTAGCTAAGCAAAAAAACGTATGGAAATTATCCGGATGACAAATTCTGCCGAGCCTTCGCGCATCAAACTCAAATTCACCTGAGTACGTCGGTAGGTGGTATACAGACGCAGCGATAGGGAACATAGTCGCTAACCACTGTCGGGCATATTTCTGAGGTAGGCTGGTGAACAACTCCACTACTATATCCAAATCGCCACGAGCGGTCGCAGCTCCTTTTTTGTCAGCCGAATTTAAAGTTGAGAGGCCCTCGGAAGATAAGTGAAAACTGTCGCGGATGCCAAAAAATGCTCGCGGTTCAAATATCTGCAGCGCCGTTAGCGCGAGAAAATCGATAATATCAAGATTATCGCACACCATGCCGATGCTAAATTTTACCGAGTTAACGTATCTT
Source organism: Gammaproteobacteria bacterium (assembly GCA_965209235.1). Classification (GTDB taxonomy): domain Bacteria; phylum Pseudomonadota; class Gammaproteobacteria. The sequence continues at coordinate 832,537 of OZ242382.1, forward strand.
TTGATGTCTCGCGGAGAAGTGAGATATGGCATTACACAGTTGTTATGTATATCTTGCCAGTACGATTGATTGGAAAGTTGAATGCCATGATCTTGCAATATTAGCATAAGTTGCGTTTTGAAGAGATCTGCCAAGTCGGCTTGTCTTGGGGTAGGAACCTCTAGTGAAAATTGCACGATCTTCTCAAGATAGGCGTCACCTCGCTGGTCATGCGTCTTGTCAAGTGCTCGTGAAACAATCTCGCGATCGCATGCGAGCAAGTACACAGTGTTAGGAAAATCCCCGAGGCTTCCAATCAACTGAAACATGTTGCGTATTTGGTCGTCCGCTAACCGATCAATGTCATCAATTATCACTACAATTTTCCGCTTTTCCCGCTTCAGTAAACCGCTTATATTTTCTTTTAGCTTCGCCAAGTCTGTCGTATCATCTTGATCGAGAATGGTTCCTAATGCAGTCCCAACGGCAGTAACTCCTGATGCGACACCTGGAATGAAAGTGTCAATGGCGCGAGCAGTTGGTTGGAGCTTTCGAGAATACTTCTTTAGTGCTCTTCCAATGTCGGATGCAAGCCTTTTTCCGTATCGATGCTGGTATAGTGTATCAGAAAGAGTGTTAAGGTACTGTGTTATTAGATCTGAATGACTTAAGTAATTCCAAGGATTAAATTCCAGAAATACAGGCTGTTCTGGCGAGCCGCCATTCCCTGATGAGTCTTTGATAATATACTGTCTTGTTAGATTGATCACCGATGATTTGCCGGAGCCCCATGTCCCGTACAAGGCAATTACAACGCTTGCTGAGTAGTTGTAGTTTAGGATGGCCTTGGCTATGGATCTTGCAAACAGCTTTCTGCTAAGCTGATCATCCTCTTCGGAGTCTATTGGCCTGTCAGGCAGAAGCGTGAACTTAGTTTTAGTTGGGGCGCCCGTTGCCCGGCCATCTTGTGTGATGGTGGCCATTTGCGTCGTTCATTATAAAAGCTTATTATACAACTATAGTACGGCCTTTTTTGCCGATCTTGTTATATGCAAACACTGCTTGGAATCCAGATATACCCAAGTTCTCGAGTCCCATACGTTCGGCCCATGTCTCCAAGCGCATATAAAGCTGCAATGCACAAACAGACAATCGCATCAAGTGCGTCTTCATTACTCTTGAGAGTCTTCCCCTTTAAGGTGCTTACGTATGGCGCGTTCGTGCACCGAGTAACCTGATTCTCAATGTTCAGTGGCAGCACAGAGCTTGAGAAAAGCTGCCGGATGAGCGCACCAAGTGCCGTCTGACTATCTTTCTTTTGAGCCACTCGCCCCTTTTTTTACGTCAGTCGCTCACTGAGACCGAAGATCTCAATGATTGCCGGGTGCGGATAGTATTCAATTTTCCATGGCTGGCCATTAACGTGTGAAAACCCTGCATGAAGCAAGCGATTAGCGAGCTGAACACTGCTTGCTTCTGGGTATAGGTTGGTGTTTGAGGTATGGCAAGCTGCATATCTAGCCCCGTACTCCTTGCTGACCTCTAGCTCACATACCCGTTGTCCGGACCTATTGTTCATGACCAAGAGGGCATCAATAGCGACCCCTGCTAAGTTGTTGATTGCACGCAGAGAGTTATAGACTGCGTCGATGCCGAAGACCGCTGGAAGAACTGACGTGACCCTAAGGCCTAGTGCGTCAAGAACCCCAACCGCGATTGCAGATGGATTCTTCGCGGTTCGCCACGCTAGGTCGACGCCAGCCAAGACACATGGATCAGTGATTGCCTGCAACTGTCAAAAATAGCGATATATTAGTAATTATGGGCTTTGGTCGATACTGCTGGCGTTGCAGCGTCAAAAACATGTGCAGTTCCACACTGGACAAATAGCTGAAATGAGTGTGTCCTCAATTTTCTTCCGCTTCAGCCCTTTCTTGTTCAGTTCTTTCTCTTCCTCCAAGGTGGTTTGTTTTGCTTTTATTTCGAATTCTGCAATAGGGAAGAACCATAGTGTGATGCAATTATTCATGAGGCAAGACATGAGTATCTTGTTGTTAATTCGGCAGTTTGTTGCCTGCCCTTTTGGTTTGTAACGGTTTGCGTCTGAAATGCTCCCGTAACCTCCGGATCCGTTGAACCTGTTGGTGAGATTCATAGTTTGACCGATGTACTTAACTTTCTCGTTTTCGAGTATGGCATAGACGCCCGGTGCTGTGATGTCCATGTTTATACGGAACTTACAAAACGGTCCGTTACCATATCTATTCAATGCCTTCTTGGGTGCCCCAGGTATCAACATCTGAATGATGCCCGTATTAGGGAATTTGTAGGGATCAATACTGCAGGCCTTTCGGAAATTGTGGGTAATGATTGCCGGGACCTTGGAGTGGCGATGAATCGAATTGCCGGAAGTCGATGTTGCTGTACGATTCTGCAGGTTGACCTTCTGGTCCATTTACTTAGTAACCTCAGCTATAACGCCAGCCTTTGTCGACAGCGGGGATAGCAGGTACATGGGTACGTGTGGGAATCGAACTAACCCTTCGTGCTTTGAAAGATGTTGCGTGTCGGTGACAGGTGCAATGCGAGTAAGTAAAGGTGCTGTCCTCAATCGCTGGCTGATGGAGCCGGGTATGGGAGTCGAACCCATAACCTCGAGATTACAAATCACGCGCTCTGCCAATTGAGCTAACCCGGCGTTTTGTCGGCGGCGATATTACACTACATCCATAAGCGGCCGTAGTTCAGCGGTAGAACACAACCCTCCCAAGGTTGGAACGCCGGTTCGATCCCGGTCGGCCGCTCCATATGCTGGCCTCAGAGTCTAGTCACGCGGCTTCGGTCGCAACGTGACATCGCCGATATCAAACGTCGCTTGTGTCCCATCATCAGCGACGCCCAGCACTGCGCCGGTGTCGCTCACGCCGACCATTGTCCCATGCCACGAGGCATCCCTCTCCGTGATGACGATCGGTTGCCCTTTCCAGGCGAGCAAGGCATCGTAGCGCGCCTGCCAGTGCTCGAACGACCATTGATCCGGTGACTGCCATAGACGCTCCAAACGCCCAGCGATCGCGCCCGCCAGTTCGGCTGTTGAGACGGACGTCGGTAAGGCGCCTGGCGTGATCCCCGCTGTCACCGAAGGCGGGGTCCCGATGTTGATGCCGATACCAATCACAAACCGGTCTCCCGAACGCTCACACAAGATCCCGCCTAACTTCCGCGGGCCATCATCTCCGGTCGTGATGATGTCATTCGGCCACTTCAGTTGTACCCGTTGATGTGGTCGGGCCACTTCAGAAATGGCGTCTGCCACCAGCACGCCGGCAATCAAGGTCATCGCCGGCGGTAAGGGACTATCAGTACGGCCGCCAAACGTGTAGTACAGGGACTGTCCGAGCTGGCTTTCCCAACGGCGCCCCTGCCGTCCGCGTCCCTGTGTCTGTGTGCACGCCATCCAGTGTTTGCACGCACCTTCAGAAATGGCTTCCAACCCGGTCAGCGCATCCGTGTTTGTTGATGTCGTTTCACGTGAAATAGCAAAGGACACGGTTTGTGAACCCGAGATTCGTGTTGCAGTTTCGAGAAATGACGCGATAGGGAAGGGCATTGTGTGAGCTCTGAAGTCTGGTGAGGAGTTGACGTGATCAGGGGTGGCGTGAGACTCCCCTTTCGTGCTATACTATCTGCCATTCCGCCGTTCGTTGAGGCGCGCTTTAGGTGCTTGCGCTTGATTTTTGCCTCAAAATGCAGTGGGAATCGTGTGTTCTCGGAGGGATTGGGGAGCGGTCAAACCCAGCAGACTGTAAATCTGCCGCCTCGTGCTTCGAAGGTTCGAATCCTTCTCCCTCCACCGCAAATTCTCGGTGGCAGAGAGATTCGCTTTGCGTGCCGGTCGGCGGGCATAGTTTAGGGGTAAAACCTCAGCCTTCCAAGCTGATGACGCGAGTTCGATTCTCGCTGCCCGCTCCGATACAAACACACATCACAGCTACGGTTGCTCATGTAGCTCAGCAGGTAGAGCACACCCTTGGTAAGGGTGAGGTCACCGGTTCGAGCCCGGTCATGAGCTCCACAGCGCTTGCCTAACTTTTACACGTACATACACAGGAGAACTCCTCATGGCTAAGGAAGCTTTCGTTCGCGATAAACCCCACGTCAATGTCGGAACCATCGGTCACGTTGACCATGGAAAGACCACACTGTCCGCTGCGATCACCAAGGTGTGCGCCGAGAAATTCGGTGGCCAAGCGGTCGCATTTGATGGGATTGATAACGCTCCTGAGGAAAAGGCACGTGGTATTACCATCGCCGCTTCCCACGTGGAATATCATTCCCCGAACAGGCACTATGCTCACGTTGACTGCCCAGGTCACGCTGACTATGTCAAGAACATGATCACGGGTGCAGCCCAAATGGATGCTGCCATCCTAGTGGTGTCTGCGGCTGACGGTCCGATGCAACAAACGCGTGAACACATTCTGCTAGCGCGCCAAGTCGGTGTGCCCAAGATTGTTGTCTACCTCAACAAGGCTGACCAAGTCGACGACGAAGAGTTGCTCGAACTGGTTGAACTTGAAGTTCGCGAACGTCTATCGGAGCAAGGCTTCGATGGTGATGACGCACCTGTCATTACGGGTTCGGCTCTCGCCGCGCTCAATGGCGATGAAGGTCCTCATGGCGTGCCGTCGATCGTCAAGCTTGTTGAAGCGTTGGACGAATACGTGCCAGAGCCCGAGCGTGACATTGACTTGCCGTTCCTGATTCCCGTCGAAGATGTGTTTTCCATCTCCGGACGCGGTACCGTGGCCACAGGCCGCGTTGACCGTGGCATGATCAAAGTCGGTGACGACGTTGAGATTGTCGGACTGAACAAAGAAGGCGAAAAGCCGCTGCAGACGAAATGCACGGGCCTCGAAGCGTTCCGCAAGGAATTGCAAGATGGCCGCGCGGGTGAGAACATTGGTGTCTTGCTCCGTGGTGTCGACCGTGCCGATATTCAGCGTGGACAAGTCATTGCTGCGCCGAAGTCGATTACGCCGCACTCCGAGTTTGAAGCTGAGCTATACGTCTTGACAAAAGACGAAGGTGGCCGCCACACAGCGTTCTTTGCTGGATACAGGCCTCAGTTCTACTTCCGGACGACGGACGTGACTGGAAACGTGTCGCTACCAGCAGATCGTGAAATGGTTCTACCTGGTGACAACGTGAAGGTTTCGGTGAAACTCTCGACACCGATTGCCATGGAAGACGGCCTGCGTTTCGCAGTCCGTGAAGGTGGTAAAACGGTTGGTGCCGGCGTCGTTTCTAAGATTCTGGTCTGATAACGAATTGCAGGCCAGTAGCTCAATTGGCAGAGCAGCGGTCTCCAAAACCGCAGGTTGGGGGTTCGATTCCCTCCTGGCCTGCCATGAGAACGGCGTGGATGTATATAGATGAAGGTGCTGGATTGGCTGAAGTGGACCGTTGTGGTCGTGCTATCAGCCATGGCAATCGGTGGGAATGCGTTTTACGTAGACGAGCCGTTGCTGTACAGGGTGCTAGGCGTCATCGTCTTGGGTCTGGGCGCGATAGCGGTCGGAGCCATTACGGAGACTGGCGGCAAAGTGCGCGTGTTTGCAAGCGAAGCAACCGCGGAACTACGCCGCGTCGTTTGGCCGACTCGCAGCGAAGTGCAACGCACCACCTTATTGGTGATGGTTGTGGTCGCGATCGTGGGATTGCTGCTATGGGGCATGGATGCGCTGGTCGGATGGCTGGTGTCGTTGCTCCTAGGATGATGATGCGATGACAGTGGAAGACTCGGCTGACATGTCGAAAGACATGCAGTTTTTCATCGTAAGCGTGGCAACCGGCAAAGAAAAGCTGGCGCAGCGTGGACTGATGGATCGCGTGGAGTTCTCTGGCGCAACAGACGATTTTGGGGACGTGATTGTTCCGGAAGAGTCGGTGGTGGAGATCCGCAAAGCCAAGAAAGTCAAGGTGATCAAAAAGCGCATGCCAGGGTATGTGTTCGTTCAGATGGTGATGTCCCGGCGCAACTGGGATATCGTGAACGACACGCCTCATGTTCTCGCCTTTGTGGGTGGAACACGCGGCAAGCCGTTGCCGATGGCTGCTGGTGAAGTGGATCGACTACTGAAAAGAGAAGGCGAATCGGCTCGCGTCGCAAGTGCTTCTGAGTCCTTCCGAGATGGAGAGCACGTTAAGGTCATTGAAGGGCCTTTCGCTGGACTGGATGGTCAAGTGCAGCACGTTGATGTGAAACGAGGAAAGATCAAGGTGGGGTTGATGGTGTTTGGCCAGCAGCTTCCTGTTGATCTGGAAATCGAAAAAGTGGCCAAGGCCTAAGGAGATATAGAGTGGCAACGCAAAAACCTGCCCGCCGCGGCAAGCAGCTGGTGGCAAAAGTGAGACTGCACATTGGTGCCGGTGACGCTTCGCCGAAGCCCCCGATTGGTCCCATGTTGGCGCCTCGCGGCGTGAACACTGCTGAGTTCTGTCGTGCGTTTAACGCCGATACAGCCCGGTATGAGAAAGGCATGCGCATCCCCGTCGATGTGATGATCTACTCGGATCGCTCTTATGAATACAAGGCTCTTGAGCCCGCTGCCTCCGTTCTATTGCGGCAGGCTGCCGGGATTGCCAAGGGTAGCGCGACGCCAAACACCGATAAGGTTGCGACGTTGACACAAGAACAAATCGAAGGTGTTGCGCAATTGAAGCAACCTGATTTGACAGCTGCCGAACTCAATGCAGCGGTTCGTACCTTGGCGGGTACGGCGCGCAGCATGGGCATTAACGTGGAGGGCATGTAATGCCAGAGAGTAAGCGAAGGCAGCAGATGCTGAAGAACTTCGATGTTGAAGCACAACACAACTTCGAAGATGCTGTGAGCCTCTTGCGCAAATGGTCCAAGATGGCCAAAGCGTCCAGCGCTGTGGATATTGCCCTCTCATTGGGCGTGGATGTCAAGCGAAGCGACCAAATCGTTGGTGGCACCATTGCGCTGCCACACGGCTTAGGCAAGCCCCAACGCGTGGCGGTTTTTGCTGATGGCGATGACGTGCAAGCTGCGAAGGATGCAGGTGCTGACGTTGTCGGTGCAGAAGACCTCGCGACGAAGATCAAAGGCGGAGACTTCGCCTACGACGTGATTATTGCCACGCCCGCAGTGATGCGGATCGTTGGTCAACTCGGTCAAATTCTCGGACCTCGCAAGTTGATGCCTAGCCCAAAACAAGGCACGGTGACAACGCAGGTTGCAGACGCTGTCAAGCGAGCAAAAGCAGGTCAGTTGCGTTTCCGCACAGATCGCGCGGGAATCGTTCATGGCCGTATCGGCTCTTTGGATTTCTCTGATGAAGCGTTGCGTGACAACCTCTCCACGTTGATTCAAGAAGTGAAGCGGATGAAGCCAGCTCAGGCGAAAGGCATTTACATGCGTAAGCTCACGATTTCCAGTACCCAGTCTCTCGGCGTGAAGGTCAGTCTGACCGACGTCGGGGCTGCAACATAACGCGACGGAGATAACCGCAATGGCGTTAACAAAAGTAGAAAAAAGTGCTGTCGTCGACGAGGTGCACGCCTTTGTTGCGCGGAGCCAGAGTTTGACTGTGATCGACGTGTCGGGCATGCCCAACAACGATCTCACAGCCTTGAGGCGTGAAGCGCGCGCTGCCGGCGTGGAAATGCGCATGGTGCGCAACACGTTGCTCAAAGTGGCGCTAGACGGCACCGGCTATGAGGGTCTGAAAGACACTCTGGTCGGTCAAACCGTGTTGGCGTCGTCTCCGCTTCATCCAGGGGCAGCGGCCAAGCTGATTGCGCCGTATGCCAAAGCGGAATCGCTAATCGTCAAAAACATTGCGTTGGGTTCGGATGTGTTGGACGGCTCTGCCGTGCAAGACGTCGCTGAGATGCCGACGCGTGAAGAAGCTCTGTCCATTGTGGCAGGGTTGATGCTATCTCCGCTGTCGGCTGTCGCCACTGCGCTGTCAGACGTGGGCGGTCGAGTCGCACGCGCCATTGACGCCGTGCGTGTGCAAAGCGAAAACAACAGCTAACTTTCATTACAGTTCCTGAGGAGGAAATTTTCATGTCCAAACAATCAACGACAGATATCATTGGTGCTATCGAGCAGCTGACAGTCCTAGAACTCGTCGAGCTAGTCAAAGGCATCGAAGACAAGTTCGGTGTGTCCGCTGCCGCTGTTGCGGCCGCCCCTGCCGCTGGTGGTGCTGCCGCTGCTGCTGAAGAGGTGGAAGAGCAAACGGAATTTGACGTTATTCTGACCAGTGTTGGTGAGAAAAAGGTGACCGTGATTAAGGCCATCCGCCAAGTCACAGACCTCGGCCTCAAAGATGCCAAGGATCTCGTCGACTCCGCGCCGAAGCCCGTGAAAACAGGCGTCAGCAAAGACGAAGCCGACAAGATCAAGACCCTGATTGAAGAAGCTGGGGGATCAGCCGAACTCAAGTAGGACTCCGTGGAAACGCTCGGATGGGAATTGGCTCGTCCGAGCATTAGTACAGCACGTCATCGCGGAGGCACAAAATGAGCGAAACAGGACAGGAACTCAGGCATACGTTTAAACGTTTGCCCGAGATTTATAAGGCGCCGGATCTTCTTTGTACGCAGGTCAATGCGTACGATCGGTTCTTGCAAATGAACGTCGCGCCAGGTAAGCGCAAGAAGGTCGGCCTTGAAGCCGTGTTTCAAAGTGCGTTTCCCATGGAAGCGGCCTCGAAGCGTGCGCGTTTGGAGTATTTGAGCTACCGATTTGACCCGCCTCGGGTGTCATCTGTTGCTGAATGCCGCAAGCGTGGTCGCATGTATGCGGCACCTTTGCATGTGAGGCTGCGCCTCGTTGCCAAAGCACTGGAAGGCGAGGAAGCTCCCGAGCCCAAAGAGCAAGACGTTTACTTGTGCGACGTGCCCATCATGACGCTCAATGGAACGTTTGTGATCAATGGCACGGAACGTGTCATGGTGGCTCAACTGCACCGGTCTCCAGGGCTGTCGCTTGAGCGCACCTACGGATCAGGCTCGCAAGGCCGCGTGATCTACATGGCGCGCATCATCCCCAATCGGGGTGCGTGGCTAGACACAGAGGTCTACACCGATGATCTGTGTTACGTGCGTATTGACCGCAAATATAAGTTCAAAGCGACCACACTGCTTCGTGCACGCGGACTGTCTCCTGCCAACATCTTGGAGCAATTGGCTGGCCTCGACGCCATCACCATTAAGCGCACCAAGACGTCTGGCGTTCAGTTCTTTCTGCAACTCAACCGTGATCGACTGATTGGCCGAATGTTGCCGGTTGCGGTGAGTGACGACAAGGGCAAGGAATTGGTGCCTGAAGGTCGCTCGATTACGCGATTGATGGCGAACCGCATTGCGAAAGCCGGCATCACTCAGGTGGAAGTGCCTTCCTCCTGGTTGGTCGGTCGCCGCTTGGCAACAGACGTACTGGTCAAAGGCAGCCGCGGCATGTCCGTCGGCCAAGCCGTCCAGGAAGTCAACGAAGAGATGGTCGAAAAGCTACTGTCGACAGCAGCCCAGTCGATTCAATCGATCTCGCTGGTCAACATGGACGACTCCGAATACGGCGCCTACATCGTCAACACTCTCGTGGAAGACCTTCGTAACGCCCACCCCGAAGTCAAAGACGCTGACTCAGCCCTCGCGCACATCTATCACGTGATGCGTGGTGAGAGCGGAGAGCCTTTGCGTCCTGGTGAGCCGTTTGACAAAAAGGCCGCTCAAGATCAGCTGAAAAACTTGCTGTTCAACGAAGATCGCTATCACTTGTCAGACGTTGGGCGGATGAAGCTCAACCGACGTCTTGGACGTAGCAAGAAGAAGGAAGGACCCCAAACTCTTGAGAACGAGGACTTGGTTGATGTCTTGGCGCTGCTGATCAAAGCACGTCACACACAGTCTTCGCCTGATGAGATCGATAACCTCGATAACAGGCGCGTTCGCTTGGTTGATGAAATCGTTGCCAACGCCATGCGTCTTGGCCTGATCCGAGTGGACCGTGCCGTGACAGAGCGTTTGTCTCAAATCCAAAACGACCCGAAGCTCGCGCCGAAGGACATCATTGCTGGTGGCCCCATTACGGCGGCCTTGAATGAGCTGTTTACGACCAGTCAGTTATCGCAGTTCATGGACCAAGCGAACCCCCTTGCAGAAATCTCTCACAAGCGGCGTATGTCGGCCTTGGGTGAAGGTGGTATTGCTCGTGAGCGTGCTGGGTTTGAGATGCGCGATGTGCACCCGACTCACTACGGCCGGATTTGCCCCATTGAGTCGCCGGAAGGTCCCAACATCGGACTGATCAACAACCTCGCCATTTTTGCCCGAGTGAACAACTTTGGCTTCTTGGAAACGCCACTGCGTAAGGTTGTGGATGGACGCGTCACGGATGACATCCAGTACTACTCCGCGATGGAAGATCAGGAGTTTGTGGTGGCGCATTCCAGTGCTCCCTTGGACGAAAGCGGTCAATTCAGTGAAGCACTGATTCCGGTGCGTAACAACAACGAGTTCTCGCTCAAACCGAAGCAAGACGTTGAGTTTGTGGATGTCTCGCCTCAGCAAGTGGTTTCAGTCGCAGCGTCGCTGATCCCCTTCTTGGAGCACAACGACGGTAACCGTTCGTTGATGGGATCAAACATGCAACGGCAAGCGGTGCCGACCTTGCGTCCCGAGCGCCCACTGGTCGGCACGGGCATGGAAGCCTTGGTGGCGGCCAACTCAGGTGCCAACGTGATTGCAGAACGCGGAGGTGTTGTTCACCAAGCCGACGCGACACAAGTGGTGGTACGTGCGAACGTGACCGACAAATCGCAACACCCCATTGATGTGTATCCGCTTGAGAAGTTCCGGCGGTCAAACCAAGGGACCTGCATCAACCAGCGCTTGTCAGTCTCGGCAGGAGATGAGGTCACTGAAGGCCAGATCTTGGCCAACGGAACCAGTGTTGATAACGGTGAGCTTGCGCTTGGTCGCAACATTCGCATCGGCTTCATGCCGTGGAACGGCTACAACTTCGAAGACAGCATCGTTGTCTCCAGGCGACTGGTGGAAGATGAGAGGTTCACATCCATTCACATCCAAGAACTGGTGTGCATTGCACGTGAAACCAAGCTTGGTGACGAAGACATTACGGCAGATATCCCGAATATCTCAGAGCGTTCCTTGCGGACACTCGATGAGAACGGCATTGTGTATGTCGGCGCCGAAGTGCGCGCGGGTGACTACCTCGTGGGAATGGTCACACCTCGCGGTGAGCAACAGCTGACGCCTGAAGAGCGCTTGCTGAAAGCGATCTACGGCGACAAGGCTGATGATGTGAAAGACTCATCGCTCAAGGTGCCGTCAGACGTCAAGGGCACGGTGGTGCGCGTTGAGGTCTACACCTTGGCGGGCATTGAGAAAGATAGCCGGACGCGTGCGATTGATAAGCAACGCATCGAAGCCGCTGAGAAAGCCATTGCCAGTGAAACCGCTGTTGTGGTGGATGCCATCGGACGCCGGTTAGATGAAGAGCTGGCAGGGCAGGAAGCGACGTACGTGGTGCCACGTGGTACCAAGGAACGTCAAATCGATGCCCATCACTTTGCAACGCATGACTGGAACACGTGGATTAAGGTGAAGTTCACCGAAGCCTCTGCTGCTCATGCTGTCAAAGTGGCGACGAAGGACATCACAGACTACGTCAATCGTCTGCAAGACGAGCAGACCAAGTTGGTGGAATCCATCGAGCGCGGAGATACCAATCTTCAGCCTGGTGTTCTGAAGGAAGTGCACGTGTTTATCGCGAGCAAGCGTAACCTTCAGCCTGGTGACAAGATGGCTGGGCGTCACGGAAACAAAGGTGTTGTCTCGGTGATCGTGCCGGAAGAAGATATGCCGTACGACGAAACCGGTGTGCCTCTGGACATCGTGCTCAACCCGTTGGGTGTGCCGTCGCGGATGAACATTGGACAACTCTTTGAAACCCACTTGGGTTGGGCTGCGCACGGTTTGGGCAACGCCATCGGCAAGATGCTTGATGCGAAAGAATCAGCCACGCGCATTCAGAAGTTCCTTGGCGAGATCTACGGCAAAGATTCGCCTGTCTTAAACGCAGACGCTGAGTCTGTGGTTCGTGTGGCGAAGCGGCTGCGTAACGGGGTCCCCTTTGCCTCGCCGGTCTTCGATGGTGCACGAGAGGAAGACATCGGTCGCCTCATGCGGCTGGCGGGATTGCCTGAAGTGAATCAAATCACATTGTTCGATGGCCGGACGGGCGAGGCGTTTGATCGCCCTGTCACCGTCGGGTTCATGTACATGCTGAAGCTTGGTCACTTGGTGGAAGACAAGATCCACGCACGGTCAACCGGCTCGTACAGCTTGGTCACCCAGCAGCCGCTCGGTGGAAAAGCTTTCTTCGGTGGACAGCGTCTGGGTGAAATGGAGGTCTGGGCTCTAGAAGCGTATGGCGCCGCTTACACCTTGCAAGAAATCCTGACGGTGAAGTCAGATGACTTGATGGGACGCAATCGCATGTTCGAGAACCTGTATCACGGGGATGAACGCATGGAAGCCGGAGTGCCGGAAGCGCTGAACGTTTTGATCCGTGAGGTCAGAGCGCTTGGTATTGATTTGGAACTGACGAAGGAGTAAGCACATGCAAGGCTTTATTAGCAGGGACATGGTCGCCCAGTCACATGTGACTCCCGATCGGTTTTCGTCCATTCGATGCTCGTTGGCTTCGCCAGAACGCATCCGCAGTTGGTCATACGGGGAAGTTAAGCGTCCCGAGACGATTAACTATCGGACGTTGAAGCCAGAGTCTGATGGACTCTTTTGCGCCAAAATCTTCGGGCCACTGCGTGATATGCAGTGCTTGTGCGGGAAGTACAAGCGCCACAATCACCGTGGCATCAAGTGCGAAAAATGTGAAGTTGAAGTCACGCTGGCGCGCACGCGCCGTGAGCGCATGGGTCACATCACGTTGGCCGCACCTGTTGCCCACGTGTGGTTCTTGCGGGCGCTGCCGTCACGGATTGGTTTGATGCTGGATATGACGCTTCGGGAAGTCGAACGCGTCTTGTATTTCGATTCATTCGTGGTTCTTGACTCGGGTGTGTCAGACACCATCAAAGAACGTGACATGTTCACGGAACTTCAGTATCGTGAGATTGCCGACGACCTTGAAGACGATGATGTCGTCGTCGAGACGGGCGCGGAAGCCATCCAGCGCATGCTGCAAAAAATCAACCTCGAACAAGAGCGCGATCACATTCGCGAAGAGCTTGATAAAACAACCGCTGAGCAACGGACCAAGCGTCTGATTAAGCGCTTGCACTTAGTCAATGGCATGATCAACTCAGGCTCGAAAGCTGAGTGGATGATCTTGACGGTGTTGCCGGTCTTGCCGCCGGATCTTCGCCCTTTGGTGGCGCTTGATGGCGGCCGGTTTGCATCCAGTGACTTAAACGAGCTCTATCGTCGTGTCATTAACCGTAACTTGCGGTTGTCGCGACTGGAAGCACAACGTGCGCCTGACATCATCATTCGTAATGAAAAGAGGATGTTGCAGGTGGCTGTTGACTCGCTACTTGACAACGGACGTTCAGGCCGTGCCATCAAAAGCACGTTCAGCCGCCGTCCTTTGAAGTCGCTGGCTGACGTCATTAAAGGGAAGCAAGGACGGTTCCGTCAAAACCTTCTCGGCAAACGTGTTGACTACTCCGGTCGTTCGGTGATCGTTGTGGGCCCGCAGCTGAAATTGCATCAGTGTGGTCTGCCTAAGCGCATGGCTTTGGAACTCTTCAAACCTCACGTCTTTGGACGTTTGCAGGAAGATGAACGCGCCACAACGCTGAAAGCGGCACGCAAATTGGTGGAACGTGAAGTTCCTGAAGTATGGGATATGCTCGGTGAAGCGATTTACCAGCACCCTGTGCTCTTGAACCGCGCACCCACATTGCACAGACTGGGTATCCAAGCGTTTGAACCGGTCTTGATCGAAGGTCAAGGCATCCAACTTCACCCGTTGGTGTGTACCGCGTTTAATGCTGACTTTGATGGTGACCAAATGGCGGTTCACGTGCCACTGACGCTTGAAGCGCAGTTGGAAGCACGTGTGCTGATGATGTCAACCAACAACATCTTGTCGCCGGGATCGGGTGAGCCGATCATCACCCCCACCAAAGACATGGTGCTTGGCTTGTACTACACGAGCCGCGTCCGTCCTGGTGCCAAAGGTGAAGGTGAAGTGTTTGCCGATCCGATTGAGGTCGAACGCGCTTACGAGACCAAGCAAATTGATTTGCATGCGCAAATCAAAGTGCGGCTCGATGCCAATGGCGAGCACAAGATCGTTGAAACATCACATGGTCGACTCAAGATTTGGAACATTGTTCCGAAGGCTGTGTCCTTTGACTTGGTCAACCGCGATTTGACGTCGAAGCGTATCTCTGAACTGGTCAACGCGGCGTACCGCGTGGCCGGTAACAAAGCGCTCGTGATCTTTGCCGACAAACTGATGGCGCTTGGGTTCTCTCAAGCCACCCGCAGTGGTTCGTCGCTGTGTTTGGCGGATTTGACAGCTCCGAAAGAGAAAGCAGAAGTCGTCGCCGAAACCCAAGCCCGCGTCGCGGACATGGAGCGGATGGTGCTCGAAGGCCAGATGACGGCCGGTGAGAAAGCCAACCACGTGCGTGATGCATGGGACCGCGCGACGACGAAAGTGTCTCGCTTGCTCATGGATGCCATCGGTGAAGAGACATTCACCAAAGCCGATGGGACTGAGGTCAAGGACAAATCGTTTAACAGCTTGTTCATGTTCATGGACTCAGGTGCTCGGGGATCCGAAGCTCAGATCAGGCAGCTTGCCGGAATTCGAGGCTTGATCGCCAAGCCTGATGGCAGCATCATTGAGACGCCCATCACGGCCAGTTTCCGTGATGGATTGAGTGTTCTTCAGTACTTCATCTCGACACACGGTGCTCGGAAGGGTCTGGCAGATATCGCATTGAAAACGGCAACGTCAGGGTATCTGACGCGCCGGCTTGTCGATGTCGCTCAGGACGTGGTGATCACGTTGGGAGACTGCAAAACCACACGCGGTATCTCGCTTGAGGCCGTGGTTGAAGGTGCCATGCTCCAGCAGACGCTCGCGGAGCGGATCTTGGGACGTGTGGTGTCTGAAGCGGTTGTCGACAACAACGGCGAAGAGCTGATTCCGGCAAACACCTTGATTGAAGAGCATCATCAGGTCTTGATTGACGATGCCGCTATTCAGGAAATCGTGGTGCGCTCGCCGGTCACGTGTGAAGCAGAACGCGGTATTTGCGCGTATTGCTACGGTCGTGACTTGGCTCGCGGTTCGATTGTCGGCCGCGGTGAAGCTGTCGGTGTGATCGCGGCTCAGTCGATTGGTGAACCCGGCACACAGCTGACGATGCGGACGTTCCACATTGGTGGTGCGGCCTCAGCCAGTTCACGTGAAGATACGTTGCGAGCTGGAAACAACGGAACCGTTGTTTTCCAACACGTCCGCACGGTGACGCGAGACGATGGCAAGGCAGTGGTGATCAGTCACTCTGCTGAGATCTTCGTGCTTGACTTGCGAGGCAACCGTCGCGAACGGTACGCTCTTGAATATGGTTCAGTGCTCAATGTCGGCGATGGCGACACAGTGACGACAGGCCAAGAGATTGCGCGCCTGACGCCGTTGTATCAACAGTTCATCACGACCGCTGGTGGAACCGTGAGGCTGCAAAGCTTCGTGGAAAACACCACAGTGGCTGCGCAGGAAGACGAGACGACTGGCACGCGGATTTATCGGGTGATGCCTGGTAGCCGCGACTGGAAAGCCGTTGACGGCGTGGGTCAACCCACGGTTGAGTTGCTCAATGCCAACGGCGATGTCGTTGAAGCGTTGGAACTGCCGTCGGACGCTGAAGTTCGTTTGGCTGATGGTGACACGGTGGGCATTGGCCGCGCCGTTGCGCGCTTGCCGAAAGAGCAAGAGAAGACCGTCGACATCACCGGTGGCTTGCCACGGGTGGCCGAGCTCTTTGAGGCGCGTCAGCCGAAGAACCCCGCTGTGTTATCACCTCAAGCTGGTGTGGTGCGGATCGAAGGAGAAGTGCGTACCAAGCGACGTCTGGTGATCGTTGCGGATGATGGCACGGAAACGGAAGTCATGGTGCCGAGCCGCCGGCCGCTGAACGTCATTTCGGGTGCACGTGTTGAGATTGGGGATTCCCTGATTGATGGACCGTTGTCTGCCACAGAAATGTTCAGCGTGTTCGCAAACGACAATGAAGAAATCGCCATTGAACGCGTCACTGCGTTCTTGGTGAGTGGCATTCAGAAGGTCTACCGCGAGCAAGGTGTTCGGATTGGTGATAAGCACATTGAGGTGATCGTCCGTCAGATGTTGTGTCGCGTTCACATCACTGATGCGGGCGAGACGCCACTGATGCCAGAACAAGAGGAACACATCCAAGTGGTCCGTGATATCAACGTGACAACCGAGAAACGCGCAGGAAAAATTGCGACGTTCCGACGGCTGTTGTTGGGCATTACAAAGGCTGCGTTGTCCAATCGTTCGTTCATTAGTGCCGCCGCATTCCAAGAGTCCACGAAGGTCTTGACCGACGCCGCAACACAAGGCCGACGTGACCCACTGGAAGGTTTGAAGGAAAATGTTGTGGTTGGAAGACTGATCCCCGCAGGCACAGGATTGCGATACCACGATATTCATAGTGGAGCACCCATAGGCGAACCGATCGACTCGACCCCGAAAGACATGGAAGACTTCATCCGTGTGGGGCTTGCTGAAACGGAACGACGCGACCGGGTGACCTAACCCATGACTTTGGCCCTTGGATTTCCGAAGGAACCGGCCGGCGAGAAGCGCTTTGCGCTGACGCCGGCTGCTGCCAAGAAGTGGTGTGACATGGGCGTGACCGTGCACTTCGAGAAAGGTGCCGGCGTGTTGGCAGGCTTCACAGACAAGGCGTTGTCGGGTGCGGGAGCGACAGCTTCCACAGCGGCGGCGATCTACAAGTCGTGTGATGTCATCGTCAAGATCACGCCGCCGACCGATGCTCGGGCGAAAGCCATGCGCAGCGGAACGTGGTTGATTGCGATGATGGATCCGTTTCAGAATCAATCAATGATTGAGTTGTTGGCGGGCACAGGTGCCAACGTCGTCGCGATGGAAATGGTTCCGCGCATTACGCGTGCTCAACCGATGGACGCGCTTTCGTCTCAGACCAACCTCGCTGGGTACGCTGCTGCGTTGCTCGCGGCGTATCACGCCGGCAAAGTATTGCCGATGATGGTGACATCGTCAGGCACGATCCAACCGCTTCGTGCGCTGGTGATTGGGGCTGGTGTGGCCGGACTGCAAGCGATTGCCACCCTTCGCCGTCTGGGTGCGCGCGTCGAAGCGTTTGATACGCGTGAGGCAGCGCTTGAGCAAATCAGATCGCTGGGCGCGCAACCCGTGCAGCTGTCCCTGGGTGAAACCGGTGAGAGCAAAGGTGGGTATGCCAAGGCGTTGACAAAAGATCAACTGAAGCAGCAACAAGTTGCGCTTGAGAAAGTGTGCTCGCGGATGGACGTTGTGATTAGTGCGGCTTTGGTGTTCGGTCGCAAAGCGCCGATCACCGTCACTGACGGCATGCTGTCGGCGATGCCGGACGGCGGATTGGTCATTGACATGGCGATTAGCAGCGGCGGAAACGTCGAAGGGTCTGTGGCGGACGCCGAGACCGTGATTCAGGGGGTCAAAGTGCTGGCACCTTCGAATCTCGCGAGCTTTTCCACCAAAGACGCGTCTGAAATGTATGCCGCCAATGTGCGCGCACTTCTTGCGCCGTGGCTGCATGAGAACAAAGAAGAACTGACCATGGACGCCGAAGATGAGGTCCAGGTGGCCACGCGCATCGCCGGTGATGGAAAGGTTCTGAGCGACGTCCTGACCGAGGCTTGGAAAAAGACATGAGCGAAATTTCCCTTCTTCTGTTCGTCCTTGTCCTGTCGATATTTCTCGGCTATGAATTGATTTTCAGGGTGCCAGCGGCATTGCACACCCCGCTGATGTCCGGCGCGAATGCGATTTCAGGCATCACGATGGTGGGTGCGCTGATTGTGGTGGCGGAAGCCCAAACAGTCACCGGGTTGGTGATCGCGCTGACGGCGCTTTTCTTTGCCACCATCAATGTGGTGGGCGGCTATGTCGTGACTGACCGGATGCTCGGCATGTTCGGACGCTCGTTGAAACGGAACCAAGGACCCTCGTCATGATGTGGTTTGCTGAAACCGGCTACTTAGTCGAGATCGTTGGTGCTGCGTTACTGATCTTTGGCCTGCGCCTCTTGGGGCGGCCTCAAACCGCACAGCACGGCAACTACGCATCAGCGTTTGGGATGGCGCTGGCATTAGTGGCCACGATCATGATTGTGGGATTCCGTCACTTCCCATATGTGGCGGGTGTCGTTGCATTGGGGGCGGTGATCGGAACCTATTTGGCCCGGTCTGTTCAGATGACCGCAATGCCTCAGCTGGTCGCCTTGTTCAACGGATTTGGCGGCATTGGAAGTGCGCTTGTGGTGGCGGCACAGACGCCAGAAGGCGTGGGGCAGCGGGTGGCATTCGTCATTGCGCTGGCCATCGGTGTGATGACTTTTAGTGGTAGCACCATTGCATTTTTGAAATTAGCCGAAAAAATGGACACACGTGCGTCGGTCTTTACCGGTGCCCGTGAACTGGAGATTGGCCTCGGGGCCGCCGTGATTCTGACGGCCATCATCTTCGCTTTTGGCGGATCGCTGGAAGTGGCGATTGCTCTGGGAATTGCCGCATTCGCGCTTGGCGTGATTGCCGTGCGTGCGATTGGCGGCGCCGATATGCCGGTGGTGATTGCCATCTTGAACTCGTTCTCGGGAATTGCAGCCTGTGCGGCTGGGTTCGTGGTGGATCGCACGGTGGTGATCGTTGCGGGTGCCTTGGTTGGAGCCAGTGGCTTGATCCTGACGCTGGCCATGTGCAAAGGCATGAACCGCACGATTGCGCATGTTTTGTTTTCCTCGTTTCAGCGCCAGGATGAAGGCGTGGCTGGTGTGGTGGGTACCGCATCACCGCTGTCGGTTGGTGATGCTTGGGCCTTGCTCGACGCCGCCAATTCGGTGGTCTTTGTGCCGGGGTATGGAATGGCCGTCGCGCAAGCGCAGACCGCGATTCGCGAACTGTCCGATGCGCTGACCGATCAGGGTAAAACGGTGCGTTTTGCTATTCACCCCGTAGCGGGCCGGATGCCGGGGCACATGAATGTGCTGCTGGCTGAAGCCAACGTGTCGTACGACGCTTTGGTTGAGCCTGATTCGATTAACGCCTCCATGGAGCAAGTGGATGTTGTGGTCGTGGTGGGCGCCAATGATGTGGTCAACCCTGATGCGCGTCGCCCCACGAGCCCTCTGGCGGGGATGCCCGTGATTGAAGCTGATCGGGCACGTGCTGTGATTGTGATGAAGCGTTCGATGGCGAGCGGTTTTGCCGGCATTGATAACCCCCTCTTCTTTTTGCCACAGACGCGTATGTTGTTCGGCGATGCCAAGTCATCCATAACGCAACTCGTGGCTGAGTTCAACCGTGAGTGATGATCCGAACACGCCGTCTTTGAATGGCAGAGATGGCGGTAGCCCGCCGCCGGTTCCGTCCGATAGCGTTGCGATTTCGGTTGATCAGGAGTTAAGTCGCTCGTACCTGTCGTACGCGATGAGCGTGATTGTGTCGCGCGCATTGCCGGACATTCGTGATGGCCTGAAGCCGGTGCACCGCCGGGTGCTGTATGCCATGCACCAACTGAGTAACAGTTGGAATCGCTCTTACAAGAAGAGCGCGCGTGTCGTGGGTGACGTGATTGGTAAATACCACCCGCACGGTGATGTGGCTGTCTATGACACGATTGTGCGCATGGCGCAGCCGTTTTCGATGCGCTACACCTTGGTGGATGGACAAGGAAACTTCGGGTCACTCGATGGTGATCCGCCTGCAGCCATGCGGTACACCGAGGTGCGCATGCAACGCATCGCACATGAGATGCTGGCCAATATTGACCTCGATACGGTGGATTTCTCACCGAACTATGACGGCAATGAAACCATTCCGGACATCTTGCCAGCCAAGATCCCTAACCTTCTCGTCAATGGCGTGTCAGGAATTGCGGTCGGAATGGCGACCAATATTCCGCCTCACAACCTTCGTGAGGTCATGGCGGCGCTTGAGGCGCTACTCGATAACCCGAACATGAGTCTCGCGGACCTGATGGAGTACATCCCGGGTCCTGACTTCCCCACCGGTGCCATTGCTATGGGTCACGGCGGAGTCGTGGAAGCCTACGGCACCGGTCACGGCCGGATCCACGTGCGGTCGAAGGCGGAGGTCGAAGAAGTGGCCGGACGCGAGAAGATCGTGGTGACCGAGATCCCCTTCCAAGTCAACAAAGCGACGATGATCCAACGGATTGCGGATCTCGCGCGCTCAGGTGATGTCACCGGCATCTCGGAAATCCGAGACGAGAGCGACAAAGACGGCGTGCGCGTCGTGATTGATGTCAAACGGGACGCGATTGCGGACGTGGTGCTGAATACCTTGTTCGCCAAGTCGTCGCTTGAAGTCAGCTACAGCATGAACATGGTGGCCTTGGATCGCGGGATGCCGCGGCGCGTCACCTTGAAAGACATGTTGTCGGCGTTCTTGGATCACCGCCGTGTGGTCGTCACGCGCCGGACGATGACGTTGCTCAAACGGGCCCAGGACCGCGCCATCGTGCTCGAAGGGCTCTCTGTGGCCATTGCGAACATTGACGAAGTGATTGAGACGATTAAGGCATCTGAATCGCCTCAGGTCGCGAAGCAGCGTTTGGTCGGTCGGCTATGGGCGGCTGGGGCCGTAGCAGCGATGCTGCGCCGCGCCGGATTTGAGCCGGAACAGCGCGAGGATGGATCCGCATTCGCGGATGACCGCCTGAGTTACAAGCTGTCAGAGACACAAGCTCAAGCCATTTTGGACTTGCGGCTGCACCGCTTGACCGGCATGGAGCAAGAGAAGCTCGAAGAAGATCACGCGCAGCTGTTAGAACGCATGGCGGAATACACCGGCATTTTGGGTGATACCGACAAGCTGATTGAGGTCATTCGCACAGAACTGCATGAGATTGCTCAGCAATATGGCGATGAGCGGCGCACGTCCATTGAGGCCGATCGTCGCGAGATGTCAGAACGCGATTTCGTGCCAGCCGAAATGCGGGTGGTCACGGTGTCGCAACTCGGATACGCCAAAGCGCAAGCCATTGATGAATTCCGGGCGCAGCACCGCGGCGGCAAGGGCAGCAATGCTGTGGCCCTCAAAGCCGAGGATGTGATTGACCATATCGTGGTTGCGCACTCTCATGCGGAGCTGATGCTCTTCACGAACCAAGGTCAGGTGTATTGGGTGGATCAGTTCCGCATCCCTCTCGCTGGCCGGGGCAGCCGCGGGCGTCCACTGATTAATCTGGTGAAGCTGCGCGACGGCGAGACGTTGTCAAGCCTGCTGGTCTTGCCACTCGACGATCATGATGATGACAACCGCTTTTTGGTCTTCATTACCAAGCGTGGGTACATCAAACGCACGCCGCTGCGTCACTACCGCAATCGTCGCGCCGTCGGGCTGCGGGCGATCACGCTCGGTGATGATGATGCCCTAGTCGCAGTGCGCATCGCAAGCGGTGATAGCACCGTCTTGATGGCGTCGACCAACGGAAAGCTGGCGAAGTTTGATTTGTCCCAGATCCGGTCCATGGGCCGCACGGCACGTGGTGTGCGCGGTCAGCGACTGCAAGAGGGCGAATCGGTGCTGGCCGGAATCATTCCGATGGCGCACGACGTGCTCTTGATCATTGATGAGAACGGGTACGGCAAACGCGTCGATCTCGATAGCTTCCCGCAGCGCAACCGAAACACTCAGGGTGTGCTCGCGGTGGGGATGGCCAGTGGCCGTCCTGTGGCTGCGTTGCGTGTTGGTGATGGGGATCAAATCATCGCCATCACCAGTCATGGCAAGATGATCAGAACGGAGACATCCGGTATTCCCGTCTTGGGACGTCGCACCAAAGGTGTGCGCGTGATGACGCTCAGTGATGGTCAGTCCATTGCCCGCGTGGCTCGTGCGCCCCATGTGGAAGACGAGGATGTGGCGGCGGTGGAAGGTGAACTGCCCGCTGTGGTAGACGGTGAGGATCAGACGAGCGACTAATCCCGCGCGTGACGATCATGCATAGCTTTGCGTCGGGGCCTGCCCCGCTTCCTCCTTCCGTTCTCAGCCGCATCGCGACCGAGTTGCACGATTTCGACGGCCAAGGGCGTTCGATCCTAGAGATTAGCCACCGAAGCCCAGCGGCCACGAGGCTGCTAGACGATACGGTACGGCTCGTGCGTGAGCTGATGCAGCTTCCGCCGGAGTATCACGTGTTGCTCATGCATGGCGGCGCAACGCAAGCGTTTTACGACCTCGCGGTTCAGTTGTCCAACCGTGCGGTTGACTTTGTTGACACCGGGTATTGGGCACGAAAGGCCATTGCTGCCGCCCGCGAAAGCGAGCAAGATGTGTTGGTTGCAGCCAAAGTTTTTGAATCAGGGGAAGGCTTGACGCTCCCGCCGTTAAGTGACTGGACGTTCCGCGACGACGCCGGCGCGATTCACCTGATCATGAACGAAACGGTGGACGGTATCGCGCTCAACCAGCTTCCGAGTCTGCCGTCCCATGTGCCATTGATCGCCGATATGTCATCGTGCATCTTGATGTCTGATGTCGATGTGTCACCGTACTCAGCCATCTACGCCGGTGCGCAGAAAAACCTCGGGGTGGCAGGGTTAGGCGTGTGGATCGTGCGCGACGACTTTGTGGCTGCTGGGCGCAAGGATCTTCCCGCGCGCCAGCAATTGCGCAACCATGTGGCGGCTGGCAGCCGTTTTAACACGCCGCCGATGTTCGCGATTTACGTCTGTAAGCTGATGCTTGAATGGATGGCGGAACAAGGCGGGATAGCGGAAATGAGCCGCCGCACCCAAGAAAAGGCTGCCGCGCTCTATCGCGCGATTGATCAGAGCTGCGTCATCTCAAACCGGGTGGATCCGCATTGGCGTTCACGCGCCAACGTGACCTTCCACGGAATGGCGCCGTCCGATGACGAACGCTTCATGATATCGGCCGCAACCGCGCAGTTGATGGACCTCAAAGGTCACCGGGCAGTGGGTGGTTTGCGCGCCGCGCTTTACAATGCTATCCCAATTGACGCGGTGCAGGCTTTAGCTCAGCACATCGTCAGCTTCACTCCTCCGTCCGGGCCGCGTCCCGAGGATAACTGACTAGGAACTGACATGTTGTGCAAGCACTGCGGGCGCGAGATCGTGCCTGTTGTGACCATTGATGGTCAAAGTGCCTCCGGAAAGACGACCCTCGCCCGAGGCTTGGCTGAAGCGAAGGGATGGCATGTCCTTCATTCCGGGCAACTGTATCGCGCCCTTGCGTTAGTCCTAGCGGAGCTCGGACACGACACCCGCATGCACCGCGTCACCTCGGAAGAGCTGGAACACGTCTTCGCACATTTGAGCATCGCTCACGGCGTTCCCGGCGAAGAATCCCTGCTGGAATGGAAAGGCGCATCGATATCCCCAGCCGAACTCGAGACGGAGATCATCGGTGAGTGGGCATCCAAGTTGGCGGTTCGCGAGGAAGTGAGGTCAGCACTGCTCTTCTTGCAGCGCGGCTATCTCCGCGCTCCCGGCTTGATAGCCGAAGGACGCGACATGGGGACGGTGGTCTTCCCCGAAGCGATCCTGAAATTGTTCACTATCGCCAGTGATGATGACCGCACCGTCCGCCGCGCCGATAAGAAAGACGGCCAAACGGGGATAATAAAACAAATGCGTGCATTGATCAGGCGAGACGCGCGAGACGCGGATCGCCCGATTGCTCCTCTCCGCAGGCCAAGCGGAGCGATTGACATTGATAACTCATTGCTGAGTCAAGACGCAGCACTCGCGCGGGCCCTTGAGCTACTAGAAAATCGAGATCTAGTCTGCCTTGCGTGCGAGCCAACCTCTCAACCTTCGATTAACACACAACATGGATAACGAATTCACTTACACGGAGGGGACCGTCCCTCAATCTGCGGTTTTCGCAGATCTCTTCGAGAAATCTGAAGAACTCGCTTTAGAACGAGGTGCCCTAGTCATGGGGCGCGTCGTGGATATTGCTGATGGTCAGGTTCTCGTCGCAGTTGGCGGTAAATCGGAAAGCCCGGTCCCCATCGACGAATTTCGCGACGAATCCGAGGAAATTGCCGTTGAGATCGGCGATGAAATCGAAGTTGAACTTCTCACCCTCGAAGATGGCCGCGGATGTACTCGTGTGTCTCGCGAAGGGGCAAGGCGCCGCCGCTCTTGGGAGCGTCTGGAAGAGGCACTGGAGCAACAAACAACGGTGACCGGTGTTTTGAGCGGCCGCACGAAAGGCGGTTTCTCTGTCAACATCGACTCGGTGCGGGCCTTCTTGCCTGGATCGTTGGTTGACCTCAGGCCTGTGCGTGATACGGTGCAGTTAGAGCGCACGCCGCTTCAGTTCATCGTGATCAAACTCGATCGCAAGCGCAACAACGTTGTGGTCTCACGTCGCGCTGCAATGGAGCGCATGAGTGCCAATGAGCGTGAGCAGATCTTGTCGCACATTAGCGAAGGCGCCGTGTTGGAAGGTGTCGTGAAGAACCTGACGGATTACGGTGCATTTGTCGATATTGGCAACATTGATGGCTTGCTGCACGCATCTGATATGTCGTGGAAGCGTGTGCAACCCTCTGAAGTGGTGCAAGTCGGTGACCGGATCCGCGTGCGTGTTCTTCGTTTTGATCGCGAACGACTTCGTGTCTCACTCGGGCTCAAGCAGCTTGAAGAAGACCCATGGTTGCACGTGACGGAACGCTACCCCGTGGGTTCGAAAGTGATGACGACCGTGACCAACGTGACGGATTACGGATGCTTTGCCGAGCTTGAACGCGGGGTTGAAGGATTGGTGCACATGTCCGAGATGGATTGGGTTCGCAAGCGCGTTGTGCCTCGTGAACTTGTCACGCCTGGTGACAAGATTGAGGTGATGGTGATGGGTGTTGAATCTCAGCGCCGTCGCATCTCTCTCGGTATGAAACAGTGCCGCGAAAATCCATGGCAGACATTCCACAGCAAATACCCCGCCGGTTCAACGGTTGAAGGTGTTGTCAGGGATATGACGGATTTTGGTCTGTTTGTGTCGCTTGAAGGCTCCATTGACGGTTTGATCTACGTCGGCGAACTGAGCTGGTCGCAGTCAGGTTCTGAAGCCATCAAGGAATACAGCGTGAATCAAACGATCAGAGCGGTCGTGGTGAGTTCTGATGTGGACCGCCAGCGGATCTCGCTCAGTATTCGTGCCATGCATGAAAACCCACTGGCGAACTGGTTGAAGTCGCATCCGGAAGGATCGACAGCGACAGGGGTCATTACGGGTTCGAATGGCGATGAACTGGAAGTTGAGCTTGCCAAGGATGTCTTGGGTCTGGTGCCCATGAGCGACTTCCGTGGTGAAGAGCGCAGTGGTCTGGCCCCTGGCGGGACCGTGGAAGCTCTGGTGCTCGGCGCTGCCAAACGGAAACCGGCCATTCAGTTGTCCGTGAAACGTTTGCACGCCAGTCAGGAGCGTGATGCTGATGCGGCTCACCGCGAGCAGATCTTGAAGCATCGTCGCTCAACGTTAGGATCGGAAGGTTTTGGAGACCCAGACTAAAGATCCGGCGATCAGTCGATCGCCGATGAGGGCTAGCTGATGCTGGTATCTCGGCGACCGACAGATCCTGACGTGCGCGCTGTCATGCGAGGTGAACTTGATGCGCCGCCGTTCGATCCTTCGGACGGCGTGCGCGACGAGACCCAAAGATGGCGCCGCGCGGCGTTGCTGGAAGCGTGGACCCAAGTGTCCCTCTGGCACCGACAGCACATCTTGGAAGAGCGTCCTATTCGATTGCGCCGGTGGTGGTCGATCACAACGCGCGGCAGGCGCTCTCATGCGCGTCGCACAGGGGCTTCTGCAACCATGCAGATTGTTCGCGAAGCTCGTAATGTTGTGATGAAGGTGCCGTTGCGCCTGCGAAGCGTGCTAAAGTCAGGTGCTGTCACCTCCGAGCCCCCGAGTGAGTGATCCCATGCCTGCACCAGACAAGAAACCTGCGATCAGTGCGTGGGTGAGAGCCGGCCGTTTTGTACGGCGCTGGCTTATTCGGCTGACCGGTTTGGTAGTGGCTGCCGCGATGTTGGTACTGATTTACGAAAACCCGGTCGGTGTCGAAGTGGGCTTTGGTGATGTGCGTGTTCTTACGCCCGTCGGCGTGGTGGCGGTGTTGTCATTTGCACTCGGCACAACCATCGGAGCCGGCCTCACGAGCCTGTTTGTGGTGCGGCGCAAACCCCAAGCGCCTGCGAAGGATTCTTCGTGATCGTTGATGTTCACATTGGGTGGCTTGCGCTGGTCATGCTACTGGTGGTGTACATCACGTGGCGGGGGCGCAGGCGTTATGACATCAATAAAAACCGGCGTGAACCGGACGCGCAGTATTTGCGCGGTATGAAGCTGGTGCTGCGGGACGTTGATGCGTTGAACACGGAGTCTCTGGTCACACACTTGCCGGTGAACGAGACAACATTTGAGAGTCACGCGGCGATCGGGACCTTGCTCCGTGAGCGTGGTCAGTTTTTCGATGCCGTGCGCGTTCACGAAAATATGATGAATTCTGGCAAACTCGCTGCGTCCTACACGGAGATTGTTGAGCTCGAGCTGGCGCATGATTACATGCGCGCCGGGCAGTTTGATCGAGCGCAAGCCTTGTTGGTGGCAGCGGTCGCGCGTCCGACGCAGCGGTACAGCGCATGGCGCCTCATTGCAGAGATTCACGAACAGCAAAAACGCTGGAGCGACGCCGTGGCAGCGATTGAAAGCGCGCTCAAGTCGTCGCCGCCGCATGAGCGGAATGTCGCACATGCGCGGCTGATTCACTATCGTTGTGAACACATTGAGCAGCTGTTGGTGGATAACCAGTTGGCGCACGCGCAAAGCGAACTCAACAAACTTAAAACGAATGAAGGCCGAGGGCGTGTGTTGCTCCTGACCGCACGACTGCGCGGGGAACTGGGCCAAGTGCGCGAGGCCACACAGATCCTCGAAGCTTTGATGGCGTCCAGCCTTCACTTACCGCGCGGCGTGGCTGTGGTGGCGCGCCTTCTTGAAGAGCGGATGATTGACGACGACGAGCTCAAGAATCGCGTGCGGCGATTGCAATTAGCAGATGGGAAAGCGCCGGTGGCGAATGTCTGCGACAGCTGCGGCTTCAAAGCGCAGAGTGAGTTATGGCACTGCCCGAGTTGCAGAGAGTGGGGATGCTTCAAAGCGACGTAGGCCGGCCGTTTGATGGTAGGAACGCTGTGGCGTTTGCGATGGATTGTCAGTCAAGCGATCAGTTCATGCAGATCATTGACCGGCATGAACTGTTGCGCTACACCCACCAGCCGAACGTCTTCCTGAAGATTGGGTTGGAGCTGTTTACCGCAGCGGGCCCGACGATTGTGCGCCGCGCCCGTGAATTGGGATTCTTGGTGTTCTTGGACCTCAAGCTTCATGACACGCCTCGGACGGTGGCTGGAGCGGTGCGATCGGCCGCGGGGCTGGGGTGCAGCCTGCTCACCCTACACGCTAGCAACAGCCGAGAAGCGCTAGATGCTGCAGCCAAGGCGCGCGATGCAGCTGGGACGCACGACTTCGCGTTGCTCGGTGTGAGCGTCTTGACGTCGCTGAATGACCAGGACGTCGCTGAGGTGTATGGTGATGCGACTCCCGCGAACGTCGGCGTGAAATTGGCAACCCGCGCCGTGCAATGTGGCATCGACGGCATGGTGTGCTCGCGTGCGCTGATTTCAGAGATTCGCGCTCATTGCGCGCCCGCGGTCATATGTGTGCCAGGGATGTCGCCTTTGGGCGTCGGGTACGCCGGTCAAGCCGAGACATCGACCCCGCGTTCGACGTTGTCAGCCGGAGCGAATCTCGTGGTCTTGGGATCCCAGTTTCTGGGAGCGAAGACGCCGCCTGAGCATTTGCAGGAGGCCATGACGCTGTTTGTGTCAGATCACGCCAACGCCGCGTTATGACCCAAACAATTGAGAGTGCTCTCATAGGCTCTTTTCATGGATGTACGAGTGATACATCGCTGTACATGGCTCACGCTCATCTTTCTCTGCGGCGTTGCCGCAACGCCCATGTCGGTCAACATCAATACCGCCAGTGCCGACGACTTGGCAGAGGTGTTGATTGGGGTTGGGCCGGTGGTCGCCAAGCGCATCGTTGACTTTCGCAAAGAGCATGGACCTTTTCCGGTGATTGATGCGTTGGTGGAAGTCCGCGGGGTCGGCGCGAAGACTCTGGAGAAAAACCGAGCGCGCATGGTCGCAATACCGCTCAAGCGCCGGCGACGCGCGCCTACAATCCGCTAGTTCTGTCCACCGCCCCTCATGAGCAACGTATCGTCTGAACTCTCGGCGTTGTCGCAGGATCTGCAGCAGATGGCGATGCAGACGTCATCAGATCAGTGCATGAACGCGGTGATGGGAGATGCGGCTGGGGACGTGACCATCTCGCTGGTGGATTCGCAGCTATCGCCCGAGATGTGGCAGCGCACTATGGCGTGGACGAACGCGTTTGGGTATGCGGCTTTTTGCGATCGTATGGTGGCTGGTGAGGCCGTCAATGCCAGCGAAGGCAGAGCGGCGCTTCACTTTCTGTGCCGCGATACGCGGCCTGCGGGAGCGCTGTCCGCGATGACCAACGCAAGCGAGCAGTGGGAGGTGATCCGGTCGCATCGGGACGATGCGCTCGCACGAGCGGAGGTGATTCGCAGCGATTCCGTGATCACGGACGTTATTCATCTGGGAGCTGGTGGCTCTCACCAAGGCGCTCAGTTGGTCAACGAAGTGTTTCAATCAGCCCAATCCCCCGTGCGGCTGCATTGCATTGACTGCGCGGAGCTGACGCCTCTCAACCGCCTCCTTCAGTTGCTCGATCCTGCCGCAACAGCCGTGGTCGTTGTCAGCAAGTCCGGGACGACGATCGAAGCACAGACGCAGTTCTCTCGCGTTCATGCGTGGATGCACGCTGCCGGGGTTCTAGGCGATGGGCATCCGAGATTGACAGGGGTGAGCGTGAATGTCCAGGCACTTGAGGCGCTCGGTATTCCGAAAGACGGGTGCATTGGGATGGACCCCACGATCGGTGGGCGGTTTTCGGTCTGGTCATCGGCCGGGATCGGTGCGGCCATCGTTTTGGGATCCGGTCGGTTTTGGGAACTACTACGCGGCGGCGCAGAAGCCGACGTGCAGTGTCTGGACTCATCGAGTGCACTCAACCCAGCACTGGCGCTTGCCGGGTGCGATTTGTTGAATGGTTGGGCCCGTGGGTTGCCAGAGCGGATTGTTTTGTCCTGGGATCGCGGTGCGAGCGAACTCATGCCGTACGTCCGGCAACTGGAGCTTGAGAGTCTGGGCAAGCCGTCTGCCGTGTATGACAGTTTCATGCAACAGTCTGATGGTTCAGAGGCGCGTGCGCCGGCGGTTCGCCGGGGGTGTCCCGCAATCTGGGGGGGCTACGGTCCCCGCGCGCAACACTCCTTTATGCAAATGCTGCACGGCAGTGGCGCACGTTACTACCTCGAACTCATCTCGGTACATCAGGCTGACGCGCCGGATCTGGCGACGATGCAGTGTGACGTCCAAGCGAGTGAGTTTGAACGCGAGGGACATCCCCATGTGCGCGTGACTTTCAATGCCCTCACGCCCCGAACATTGGGGTGGTGGCTGAGCGTGCAAGAGTGGCGTGTGATCGCCAAAGCATGCGCGATGGGCATCAATCCTTTCGATCAGCCCGCAGTTGAGCGAGCCAAGCAGATGGTGAACCAACGCCTACAGCCGACTGTTTAGTCGCCCGGACCTCGCAATGATTTGGGATCAGCATCGTCATGGATAACGTGTCAGCCTATGGCGTGCCGCTGGCTTTTGCGGCGTTAGTGATCAGTTTATTTGGCTTTCGTGCGCGCCCGGTGTGGGCCTTTTCCGTGGCCGTCAGTGTGGCCGTTGTGACGGGCGCCGTGGATGTGCAGGCGGTGGTGTCCAAAGCGGGACATCCCGCAGTTGTGCTGCTCGCACTTTTGGTCATTTTGTCGCGCGTCTTGTCCTCGTCCATGACGGTAGCGACCTGTTTTCGGGCGATTGAGGCCTTGCCTCACCGTACGCGCCGGCTCGCATACATCGTGTTGTCCGGCGGTTTATCGGCCTTCGTGAATAACACCGGAATTGTGGCTGTGTTTGCGTCTGCGTTTCAAACCCGCCGCGATCGTTACCGGTACATGTTGCCCATTGCATTTGCCGCGACGATGGGTGGGATGATCACGCTGGTGGGAGGGGCAACCAACATCATCGTGTCGTCATCACTTCTGGAAGCGGATCAGCGCGCGCTTGGCATGTTTGAGTTTGCACCCGTTGGACTGATGATCTTTGGCGTCGGCGCGGCGCTGCTGTGGTGGCTGACGCCACGCACGCTCTCCCGAACCGTCGGGTCCGAAGAACCAGTGAAGTTAGCATGCGCCCGCGTGCTGCCAGGCAGCACTCTCATTGGGCGTGAAGTACGTGATACGGGCCTTGTCGGCTTGCGGGCGCTGTATCTCGCTGGAATTACGCGTCAAGACGAGACCAGACTATCGCCGGTGCCCAACACTGCGGTCATTGCCGTCGGCGATGTCCTGACATTTGCGGGGGACATTAGCCGTCAATCCATTATCGAGGAGCTCGATGGCCTTGAGCGCCTGCCCGAGATCGCGCTTCAATCGTTCAGTGAGCTGATTCTCGCGCGGGTTTCCCGGCAAAGTCCGCTGGTCGGGCAGACACTCCGCGCCGTGGATTTCCGCGCGAAGTACAACGCGGTGGTAGTCCAGATTGAAGCCGCGATCACAGGGGATAACCGGCCCGGGAATTTGGGTGAAATCGTGCTTGCGGAAGGTGATGTTCTCACACTGATGAGTAGCCCTGACACGGCGACCGAATTGGGACACGGATTGGAGACAGTGTCTCAGTCGCGCGTGAGGGATTCAGGCACGCGGAAAACCCGCGAAATTGTGGCGATCGGGTTCGGCGTGGCTGTCATGTTGTCCGCGTTTGGTGTGGTCTCATTGTTGGCGGGTGTGCTGGCGGTGACGGCGCTGGCGGTCGCCGCGCGACAACTCACGGCCGCGGATGTGCGCCAATCGACGCCCCTTGAACTCATCGTGATTGTGGTGGGCGCGCTATCGTTGGGGCATGCCCTTGCGCAGAGTGACGCGGGCACGTGGATTGCTGACATCCTCAATGGCGTGGCACAAGATCATGGCCTTCGGGTGGCGATGTTTCTAATCGTCGCGACCTGTATCGTGTTGACGGAATTCATGACAAATGCCGCTGCAGCCGCGATCATGGCGCCCTTGGCCATCACCTTTGCGCTGTCACGAGGCTTAGATCCCGCCCCATTTGCGCTGTTGGTGGCCTATGGGTCCAATACCTCATTCTTGACCCCGTATGGCCATCAGACGACGCTGATTGCGCAATCCGTAGCGGGTTATCAATGGAAGGAGATCATGAGAACGGGCCTTGTTTTAACCATCACATCCATGATCATCGTGGTGTGGGCGGTGCCTTGGCTCTACGGACTGTGAGGGGAGTCATAAAATTGGCCAGTCGTACACCGCCAAAACCTTTATGAATCCTCCGGTGGTGGTGCTGATGGCAGGCGGTATGGGCACGCGCTTGTGGCCCGTGTCCACCGTTGAGCAACCCAAGCAGTTTCAAGCTTTGGTCGGACAGAGGACCTTACTTGAGAGCACCGTGGCTCGAGCGTCTCAGATCACAACGGGCACGATTTTGACTTTTGCCGGTCAGCGTCATGATGCATTAGCACGCGCCCAAGTGATGTCAGAGACCAATACGTCGGACGTGTTGGTGGAAACATCACCGATTGGGACCGCAGCGCTCATCGCAATCGCGGCGTGCCACGTGGAACATATGTTTGGGCCGCAGACGCCTGTGGTGATTTTGCCGGTGGATCATGCCATCGGAGACGAAGCGGCGTGGAATCGCGACTTAGAAACAGCGATTGACGTGTGTCGCTCCAGTGATGGGATTGTGGTCCTTGGGGTGAAGCCAACAGAACCGTCGAGCTCCTTTGGGTATATCACCCTGAGCGGCTCAATGGATGACACCGGAAGCGCTCCGGTTGCGGCATTTTTGGAAAAACCGGACCGGTCGACTGCAACGGAACTTGTGGGCGATGGGGCCTTGTGGAATTGCGGTGTGTTTGTTAGCCAAGCCGGCGTACTGACGCAGGCATTTCAGACCCATCAACCGGCCATGTTGGCGTTTGCTAAGGCGCAAGTGGAAGCCGGGCAATCCGCGCCTCTCCAGCCATTACCGGATGAGATTCCTGCCATCGCGTTTGACTACGCGATCATGCAAGACGTTTTAGGCACGCGCGTTGTGCCTCACAGCGGATCATGGAGTGACCTTGGGACGTGGGCTGGCGTGCACGCGTATTTCAAGAGCACCGGCGCACTGGATGTCCAAGGGAACTACACGCGCGGACCCGTGCACATTGCCGAAGGCGCCTCCTCCAACATCGTCATTTCTGATGTCGATGGGATTGGGGTTGCACCTGGGGTGAACAATCTCGCCATCATTCAGGCAGACGGCCAAAAGTTGGTCATGCCGCTATCAGACGCCACCAGCGTGCGTGACATTGGTACAGCCGTATCGAGCCTCGCGGCCAATGATTGGCGCAACCAAAGTCCTTGGGGGACGTGGCGCACGCTACACCGTACTGATGGATTTCAAATCAAACGTATCCGTGTCAATCACGGCGAGTCCCTCTCCATTCAGCGGCACGTGCACCGCGCGGAGCATTGGATCGTGACGCAGGGCGTTGCCACCGTCTCAGTGGATGGCGTGACGAAGCAGTATCAAGTCGGCGAGCATGCATACATCCCCGCGGGATCTGTGCACGCACTCGCCAACCTGTCTCAAGCGATGCTAGAGATTGTTGAGGTCCAGATTGGCGATGATCTGGCGGAAAGTGACATTGAACGCTTTAGCGATCCCTACGGACGCAAGGCACCACCAGAAGGGCAAGCGAAAACGATTGATATTGCCGTTTTTGGGGCGGGTTATGTCGGGCTTAGTACTGCTGTGACGATGGCTCTGGCGGGCCACCGCGTGACCGCGTATGAAATTGATGATGCGCGCGCCCAGATGGTGAGGGATGGGGTGTCACCCATTCCTGAACCAGGTATGGGCGAATCGCTGACGTATGCCCTGCAGACGGGTCGCCTGACGGTGGCCCATCCTGGTGAGTTCCATAAGAACGCGTGGCCGGATGCCACGATTGTGTGCGTAAACACGCCCAATCATGCGGATGGTTCATTGGACGTCTCCACGGTGATCTCCGTGATTGAGACGGTCGCGGAATGCGCAGATGGACGCCGGCAAGCGATCGTGATCAAGTCAACGGTCCCTGTGGGGACCGGGAAGAGCGTGGAAGCTCAATTGAGCAGCACGGCGGGTGCTCAGCATCTCGCGCTTTGGTCATACCCCGAATTTCTCAGAGAAGGCAAGGCGGTGGCGGATTCCGTCGCACCCGATCGTGTGGTTGTGGGCGGCGACTGGGATCATCCGTCTCATGAAGTCATCACCGCGCTTCTCGGCCGAAGTGCCCATTGGGTCAGCCGGCTCATTCGCGTGACGAGAGAGAGCGCTGAGCTCACCAAGATGGTGGCGAATGCCATGCTCGCGACCCGCGCAGCGCTGACCAATGAGGCGGCGCAATTAGCCGTGAGTTTTGGTGTGGATCCCAAGTCGTTGCTTGAGGCCGTGGGCAAGGATCCGCGGATTGGCTCAAGCTATCTGACTCCCAGTCCATATGTTGGTGGGCCATGCTTGCAGAAAGACGCTCGCGGGTTTGAAGCTGTTCGGCGTGATCTGGGATTGCCGAGCGGAATGCTGGGTGAAATGATCACCAGCAACGAGTCGCACATTCGATGGTGTGTGGATCAAATGATAGAAAGGCTGAGCCAGCAATCAGTGCATGCGATCGCACTTTGGGGCTTAGGCTTTAAGCCGGACAGCGCAGACACCCGCAATGCCGCGGCACCCGTGGTTGTGGACGTGCTGGCGGATCATGGGGTGACGGACGTGCGTGCTTGGGATCCGCATGTACCGGAGCATGAGTGGTTTGGATCGGGTCGCTACGTATCAGATCCCTTGACATCTTGTCAAGATGCTGATGCACTCATCGTGATTGAGTTCGGTCCTAAGTCTATGCCAGATAAAGAAACGTTACAACGTATCTCTGTCTCCATGAAACATCCTATGGTGATTGACATACGCGCTGACGAGTACCGTAAGCGTTTGTTTGAAGACTCTGGGTTCGTATACCAATCAATTTTGTGAGGAATTGTGTGAATAGCCCATCAACAGCGCGCCGTACGATCGGCGTCACCGGAGCATCCGGATACATCGGTAGTCACGTCGCTTTGGCATTGTTGCGAGAAGGCTATGAAGTGAAGGCGCTGGATAACGAAACCAACAGTTTCGGCAGCGAAGTGATCGGGGTTGTGCGTCAGTTGTCCAATGATGGCGCGATTGAATACCGTTGCGGCGACATTCGCTCACGCGACGATGTCAACTGGCTGGTGGATGGCGTTGACGTTGTGGTGCACATGGCAGCATTTAAGTCGGTTCCGCATTCCGTGACTCATCCGTTGATGGCGTACGACAACAATGTGACCGGAACCCTTGGCTTGCTGCAGGCTATGAAGGATGCCGAGGTCTCGAAGATGGTGTTCTCAAGTTCCGCCACGGTGTATGGAACGGGTGGTGACAAGCCAGCCACCGAAGACTCGCCGATCTATGCTATTAATCCGTATGGCTGGAGTAAGGTTCATGTGGAACAGTACTTGGCAGACCTCAGAAAGAGCGGGGATATGGCATCCGTTTCGCTGCGCTACTTCAACCCACTCGGTTGTGACCCTAGTGGCTTGCTGAAAGAGCGGCCAAAGGGTGAGAGCACGGGCATTATGGGAGCGCTGTGGCGTGCCCTTGATGGCCAACCACTCACGATCAATGTCGGACAAGAGACGCGTGACGGTTCGGGAGAACGGGACTACGTGCACGTCTCTGAGATTGCGGGCGCCCACGTGAAAGCTGTGAACTACGTCCTTGATCAGGGCCTTGAGGCGGCGCCGGCCATTAACCTTGCCACAGGCCGGTCCACGACGACGCTGGAGCTTGCGGCGATTTGGGAGAAGGTCACAGGCCGGACATTTGAGATCAAGCAATTGCCGCCGCGGGCGGGTGATGCGGCCTCCGTGCAGGCCGATATCTCAAAGAGTCGAGATTTGCTGGGCTGGAGTGCGGATTCCGATGTGGAAACCATGCTGCGAGATGCTCTTCGTTCGAGATGATGCCGGTGCAGCGTGAGGCAATCGCGCATGCGCCATTGGCGGCTGGTGTCTATCGCTTTCGCGATGACACAGGTCAGGTCCTCTATGTGGGGAAGGCTCGCCGTTTGCGGTTACGACTGAAGTCGTATTTCACGACCAACTCGTCGTGGCGAACCATTGAACTGATGCGGCGCGCTCATAGCGTTGACTGGACGGTCGCGACCTCGGAAACCGAGGCGCTGCTGATGGAACAGCACGAGATCAGCGAAAGCCAGCCACCGTTCAATATTCGCTGGAAGGACGACAAGACGTTCCCCTACCTCCGAATCGAAGGTGGCGATTGGCCTCGGATTCAGATGACGCGCAAACCCACCGGTAAACCGACACAACTGTTCGGGCCATATGCGAATGTGGGGCTCGCGCGCCGCGCGATGTCGGATCTTTGTGCCACATTTGGATTACGCACATGCCGAGACACTGAGTTTCGCAATCGATCCCGTCCCTGTCTGGAATACCAGATCGGCCGCTGCTCTGCGCCATGTGTGGGGAAAGTGACGGTTCAAGAGTATGGCGAAGCTGTGGGTCATGCGAAACGCGCTTTGCGCGGGCAAATTCAATCGCTCGTTGATGTGTTTTCAAAGCGGATGGAGGAGTCAGCGCAGTCCCAGCGGTATGAGGTGGCAGGGACATGGCGAGATCGAATCGTGGCATTACGAAGTCTCGCGGAGCGGCAAGGTGCCGTGGCCGGGCACCGGACCGACAACGCCGATGTCTTTGTGGTACGGTCAGATCGATCGGGACATCCCTACATTGCGGAAATGTCGGTCCGCTCAGGACATGTGGTCGGTCATCTTGTCCATCGGTTCGCTAGCGACGGCGCGACGCCGGAGTCAGACGATAACTGCATTGAGCAGTTTTTATGGCAGCGGTATGCGCGTGGCCGCGCAGCTCCCGCAAGGCGCGTTGTGGCTCGTTTCAGGCCCTCTGCTGAGTTGGTGGACTACCTCTATCAGCGGCGCGGTGCAAATGTGCACGTCAGCGTGGGCATGGCTGGTCGACCAGCCCGCTGGGCAGCGCTGTGCGCTGAAACAGCCCGGGGGCAGGTGGCTCAAATGCGTTCTCAAGGGACATACGTCGACGGATTGGCAAGTCTTGGACGTGTAGCGAATGTCCCGTCTCTCGATCGAGTGATGGGTACCGATGCCAGTCAGACACTGCGCAGTGAAATGTGCGTGTCTTTTGTTCAAGTGACCGCGTCTGGCGAAGATCGTCGAAGCCGCCGGGTGATTGTGGAATCGGCAGAAGGCGGCGATCCCAACGTGATGGGCCGGGCCGTCGAACGGGCGGTACGCGCGAATATCGACTTCCCGCCGGTGATTGTGGTGGATGGTGGAGGCGCGCAGATGGCGGCTGTCCGCAAGCACGCAGCGGCTGTTGGGTGGCATGGCACGCTCTGCGGCGTGATTAAAGGTGTTAATCGGCGTAGCTCTCAAGATCGCTTTGTGTTGTGGACGCCAGATACTCAAGAGCCAGCGCATTTTGAGCCGTCACAAGCCGTCATGCAGCTACTACAGGCGGCGCGAGATGCGGCGCACAATGCGGCGAATCGCCGTGCGAGACAACGCGCAGAATCGCATCAGCGACAATCCCCTTTGGATCTTGTGAAAGGTTTAGGCGCCAGTCGTCGCGTGGCACTCTTACGACACTTCGGTGGATTGAAGGGATTACGGTACGCCAATGAACAAGCTTTGAGGCAGGTGCCAGGTATTGGCCCTGAACTCGCAAGGCGCATCATTGATGCGGTGAGCGAAGGCGGATCAACAGAGAACACAGGATGAATGAAAACAGCAAAGCTACACGCGACACGTCGCCGCCGCTACTGGATGCGCTTGCGCAACCGGTGGTGTTGACAACCTTTCGGTTACTGATTGGCCCCATCGTGGTTCTTCTCTATCTGGCTTGGGGTGATTCCCTAGTTGGGCGGTTGATTGCTGCGTCGCTGTTTGGCGTGGGTGGATTCACGGATTGGTACGATGGTTATCGTGCGCGTCAAATGAACGTCACCTCCACGCTTGGCTCAGTGCTCGATCCCGTGGCTGATAAAGCTTTGGTGTGTTGCACGCTCTTTGCGCTGGTGTATGGTCTGGCGAACTGGTGGATGACGATCGCTGCTGTTGCACTCATGTTTCGCGAATTAACAGTCTCTGGCTTACGAGAATATGCCGCACTTAAAGGCGGGTTTCACGTGGCAGTGTCACAGGTCGGGAAGTACAAAACCGCCGCTCAAATGACGGCATTGCCTGTGTTATTGGTGGCCGATCCTGACGGTGGCTTCCTCATCGTCATTGGGTTTTTGTGCTTGTTGATCGCGATCCCATTGAGCTTGATGAGTGGGATTGGATATTTCCGGGGAGCCGTGGCTTCGATGTCGCAACCACCCTCGTAAGTCGAGGCGGTGTACACTTCACGGCTGGCTGGGTGGCAGAGTGGTTATGCAGCGGCCTGCAAAGCCGTGGACGCCGGTTCGATTCCGACCCCAGCCTCCACAAGAGAGCGTGGCGGAATGGTAGACGCAGCGGACTTAAGGAATTTGAGTGCCTCAGAGGAAACTCTGGGAGTAGAAGGTGTCAAAAACGGTGAAAGCCGACTGAGCAATCGCTCAAGGTCAACGCCGTGCCAAGCCCGAAAGGGAAGGTGTAGAGACGAGACGGCACCCACCTGTGTAGAGATTTCTCTACTGGTGAAGGCATCGCCCAGCGCACGAACGGTGTTTTGCACCGGCGGTGAAAGCCGAAGTGTGATGAAAATCCGCTGAGCGCAAGCTCGTGTGGGTTCAAGTCCCACCGCTCTCACCATTCGCCGCCGCACGGAGGATGTCTGTCTGTTGCGTGCGATGATCGAGGTGATAGATCAAGAAGCCGAGGATGAACCACACTTGTGACATCCCAGGCGTCGCCAAGAGCAATACCGCAACTCCCAAGGTCATGATTGTTGCGATTGGGAGCAGTAACCGTTCCCGGTATGCGGTGATGATGACGGAGAGCATCAGGTAGCCGAGAAGGAATACCACAACTAATCCCAGATACCCCAAGGATGCCAAGATGTACGCCACGAGGCTACGAGGGTTTGAGTGAGCGCGGGCAACGGATGTCACCAGTGATTTCCTCGCTTCTGGCGTTGTCAGCCTCGCGAATTGGGCGTGGACGTCGCGGTCAAATCGACCAACGTTGTAGTTAAAGATTCGTTGACCAGTTCTGCGGAAATACCGGCGTTGTTGCCACCGCGCGTCACTCAAGTTCGCTTTCGAAATCGTGATGGTTTCGTGTGTGATGGCAATGGGCCGGGCTTCTTTGTCTCGATGCACGATGAAACCATTCGGCACAACTTTGAGGGTGTACGTTCGGGCTAAGTCAACTTCCCAGTACTCAGCCAATTCTGCAAGGGCATTGGGATACGCGGCAGGATGCCCAAGATACGGATATCCCAGCGGCCAGAGAAGCGGCGATGACATATAGAGAATCGGGGCTGCGAATCTTGTGCCCGCCACCGGGAGGGACGCCGTAATAGGGTCATCACCGTCTTCAAGCAGGCTCAGGAAGACATTCACATCGCGCGAGTAAATGCTGCCGCCCCACGTCGATACGATCCCTGCCGCGATCACCCCCACTAATGTCAGCGAGATGATTAACGTGGCTGTCCAACGGCTACGGACTGCGATGGCAGCAACTCCGATACCGACTGCGAAGACAGCCGCGTACGCCAACATGGATCGACTCCAGTTAATGATGAAGATAAATGCGTAGCCCAGCGCTGTGAAGGTGAGATAACTTCTTGGAAGTAACTGAAATGCGACCGCCGATATTGCAAGCAGCGCAACCCCCACGGCAGTCAGGGCTGCATGCGATGGCTCTGTCCAAATAGAAGTCAAAACCTTTCCGCGTCCGTGGTCGGCCTGCAGCGCGTCCAGCCCCGAGCCGCCCGATGCCAACGACCCTGCTACGTCATCTAACTGGGTGGCAAAGAGCACGAAAAAAACGGCGAATGAAGCCGCCAGTGCAACTTTGAGTACTGTTTCCTTCAAAAATGGCGCTATGACAATTGCGATAAAGCAAAGGATAGGTCCTGCCATGATCTTGAAGATGGAAACGGCGATGCTTCCGATGCCAAAGAGCGTTCCGGCATCTCTCAACGCCACTGATGCGTTATACAAGTACGCAACGGCAATCGACCCCACTAGGGTGAGGGAGAAAAGCAAAAACTTTCGCGTCAGTGGCAGCTGGTGATGGATGACTGTGTACTGCGTGCCGCGCTTTCGGCAGGAGTGCGAAAAGGCAATGATCGCAATGACGGCAATCGCGCCGAAAATCAGGTTGTAGGGCTGAAATTGCGCATTAAGTCCCAGGCGATCGATGATGATCTGCAGC
Source organism: Gammaproteobacteria bacterium (assembly GCA_965209235.1). Classification (GTDB taxonomy): domain Bacteria; phylum Pseudomonadota; class Gammaproteobacteria. The sequence goes on from OZ242382.1 coordinate 872,581, forward strand.
CCCGGTAGACGCATTTCCGGGAAAAGACACAAGAAGACAAAAGACGCGACCACCACACGTATCAACTTTGAGCCCGCAAACTGCAGCGCGATATGCTCTTGCTTTTTCAGTCGCGACAGAATATGCGCTCGCCGAATGTGCGGCGGTACGATCGTCTCAGTCGTATTCACGTCTTAGTTGGAACATCCTTAGTTTTGGTACGCTTGAGCGTGCGTTGATACGACGGGTATCGATAGTTGTACATGTAGCCTGTACCGCGCCCTGCGTTGCCAGATAGCAACTCCAAGTAACGCGAGAAACGTCCCTGTTTCACCATATTCAGGATGGTGGCATCAACGCGCCCACCAGACATTCGAAGCGATCTGACGGAGTTTTCAACATCCCGATACCGCGAACGGGACTGCCGCATCACGAGGATCATGTACCCACTCACCTGCGCAATGACGTTGGCGTCCGGGGCGACATCTGTGGGTGGGGTGTCAATGACGATGTACTTGTACTTATCCTCCGCCCATTCCAGAAGCGATCGCAACCGCGCGCCTCCGAGAAGCGTGAGAGGGTCCGTCGTTGACACGTGGCCGCGAGGCAGGATGGAGAGCTTGTGGCTTGTTGAGCTGATGATCGCTTCTTCGGGTTTGATGGCGCCAGATAAGACGCCTGTCAGCCCTGGGCCTTTCGAGGCTCCAAACATGCGGTGGAGGCGTCCGGCTCGTGTGTCGGCATCAATCAAGAGCACGCCTTTCTCATCGCCGCTTTGGGTCAGAATGTGTGCGAGGTTACTACAGACAAAGCTCTTCCCTTCACCTGGTGTCACGCTTGTCACACCAATCACATTCGTGCCAGCTAAGCTCACGGAGTACGAGATCGTAGGGGTCAAGCTCAAAAGAGCCAAGGCGCCCGAAGTTTCGGGAAACCTTGCGAGAAGAATGCTCGGAGTATCAATGGATGGTGCTTGCACGGACAGTTGCTCTTCAGCGTCTGAATATGGCGCAATACCCAGAAAACGAACGCTAGGCGCAGCGCGCGTCACATCGAAGACGCCTTTGATACGCTCAAACCCCATCGCATGGCGTAATAAGCCGAAGCCAAAACTGGCGAGTATTGTCAGGCCAAAGAGAACAACGAATAGGCCGCCAAATTCTTCCGTTTGCGTTTTGTGGTAGTCGATAGCGGGGGAACGCAACATCGTGAAAGGAGTTGAGCCTGTTGCGAGCCACAAATCGATATTCTTGAGGGTGGTGTACAGGCTGTTGTACTCGCGAACTGCGAAATCAAGCTTCCGATTCCATGACTGGTACTCGGTGCGCTCGCGAGCCCACTTCAGCGCAGATGCCCTATCTTCTTGTTCCAGTTCGTCGTACAACTCGCGATCTTTGAGGTACCGTTGGTATCTCGGGTGGAGCGGAGAGATTTCTGCATCCGCTTGGCGCAAGCTCAGGTCAGTATCCAACTGCAAATCGTTCCATTGCTGGGCGCGCTGTGATAAGCGTCCGAAGGACTGGTCCACGTTGACCGTCCCTACGCTTGCGAGGTAGTTGACGAGTTCCAGTTCGATGGCTGAAATATCGGCTTCGACTTGCGGGATCCGTTCGGTAATCCACTCTTGCAGCTTGCGCACGGGTTCCGCGCTCGTGCGCAGGTCATGCGCGATCATTTCGTCAAGTAATTGTTCGAGCAGTTCAACGCTTCGATCCAGTCGATCAGCGCGAATCTGTGTCATGCTGACGTTCAGTGTTCCGACACGCGGGTCATACGCCAGCAGAAACTGTTCGCGTAGCGTCCGCGCGATCCAGTATGGCAAACTCCGTCTCACGGAGAACCGAGTGCCAGGCCTGGCGACCAGTTTGTCAATGCGAAGTGTCAGTAAGGGATGTATCCACTCGTCCCCAACTATGGCCACCGCGTTGTCGACGATCTCAAGCTCGTACACATCTGAGATCAGTTCAGGATCACCGACGATGATGGTGGTGATGCGATACTGGTTGTCCGGAAGGACTTCACCAAGTACCGTTACGGGATCGGTGTCTTCTGGGACGCGAAAGTCGCCGACGACTAACTGTTCTCCGCCCCATGCGAACTCCGCTCCCCAACCAAAGGCAGGAAGAACCAACTTCGATCGGGGATCATCTGCGGCGAATGCTGGGTCGTAGTGGTCCGCCCATGATTCTGGGAGTACGTCTCGGGCAAGGCGAAGAATGCTATAGCGCGACGGAGGTGTTTCAAAGCTAACACCAATGTGCATCTGATCGGCGAGCACCAGCGGGATGACCACTTCATCGGGAATATGCTGGGAGATAAACTCGCGCACAGTGAAGACAGGCGTCTGGCTCGCGATGCCCGCATCTGCACCCAGAATGTTTGTGTCAGAAATGAACCGCTCGCGGGCGCTCGATATGTCTCGCTCCCCGAGTTCCATGAGTGCTGACACACTTGAATACGTTTCTGCTTGTACTTGGCGGTACACAACGTACATGGACACAAAATACAGAAGACACACCATCAGCAGCAAGTTGCGCATGAAGATGACACCAATGACTTTGGGGTCGAGCAGCGCTTCTAGGAGAAGGGAGTTGCCTGAGGTCGCGTCAGGGTCCTGTTTCGCGTCGTATCCGTATCCGTAACCGTATCCCGTGCCGTAGGCGTTGCCCCCTCGGGCATAGTTGCCCGACCCCGGCATATACGCATACGGCGCTGACGGGTAGGGTGTATATGGAGCCGGGTGCTCGCCTTCAGCCATGGGTGTCTCTGTGGAATTGAGAAAGAGTCATGCGACGTTGAGCGCAAATGGCAACCAAGCCTTCGCGCATACCGTGACGAGCTCGATGCACTTTTGATGTGCCTCTAGCTCAGCACCAACATCCTGCATGGTTTTGGGATCCCCTTGCATGGGATCGCGGATACTGCCTTGTCCAATCACTTCGCCGCAGAGATAGACATCACAGCGGCGACGACTGATTTTGAAGACCGAGTCTCGGCACGCCCGATCCATGGCCACAATGCAGTCAGCGGCAGCGACATCGTTGTCCTTGAGAGGCTCGGATTGGTGCAACTGCGATTCGGGAGACATCGGCTTGAGAAACGTTGCGACCGTCGCAATAAGACCATCACCACGCTTTGCGGCCACGCCTCGCGAGAAGGATCGTACGCCTATTCCCGCACGGGCCGCTTCTAGTCGCAAGACCCACTCGGCGAGCGGGCTACGAAAGCGATTGGCATGGCAGACGAAAAGCACTGTCGGCGTGCGATGACTGCCGACGCGCGGCGAATTAGTTGTTGAGGCGTTCATCCAACGTCTCAAGCAAGAAGAGCGTGTTAATCGATGGCGATAGCAGCTGGATGATATCGTTCCAGTCAGCCAGTTTTGAGGACGCGACGTACACGATGTCTCGCGGCTTCAAGAACACTTGCTGTGCAATCAGGTAAGACGCAATATCTGACATGTCCATCCGATAGATTTTTGGGTTCCAGTCATAAAACCCAGCTTTATCGAACAAATCAGCCTGAGGTTGCAAATTGCGCAAAATCAGCACCGTCTTCACGTCCGAAGATCGCCGAAACCCACCCGCATCAAGCAACACAGCCGCCAGCGATAGCCCAAATGGGTCGATTTGTTTGCGACCCTTCTCGTAAATCTCACCGGCGAGTAACACAGACGCATCGTCACCACCAGGAACGAATATCAGGTCACGATCTTGGAGCATGACGTCTTGCGTTTGATCGCCGTAAAACAGCAAGCTGCGTAAGTTGAGTTCACGAATCTCTTCACCTTCACGCACTAAGAGTGCGCGGCTCCAGTCTGCGCGAGCTTCTGACGCATTCAACTCGCCGTCAGTCAGCAGTTGGCCAATGGTGATGGGAAGGCTGGTGAGCGCGATCCGCCGACGAACGGCGCCAGTCACAATAGCGAACCGTCCTTGATAGTCTGTGACTGCCACTGATACCAGTGGGTCTTCCACAAATGCTGACAAGCGCCCTTCAAGCAGACGTTCAAGCTCTGGCTCGGTGAGCCCTTCCACGCGGACATCACCAAGGATAGGCAATCGGATGGTGCCATCAGGTCTCACCCTCAATCCTTTTTTGGCATCGACATCTTCGGTGAATTCTGGGTGACCAGGGACGCTCACCGTTAGCAAATCAGAGGGTGCGATGCTGTAGCGGTAGGCCGACAACTCATCCCTCAGATCAGCGTTGAGTTGTGGTCGCTCGACGGGCTTCTTGAGATCGATGTCGGGAAGGTTGGCCGGCGAGATATCAATGAGATCGATTTGTGCGACATAGTCACGAAAAGACACCTTGACCGATGGCAAGACATCATGTTGGTCAGCGCTTCCCGTTTGAGTGCCGCCCAGCGAACAGCCACCAACGCACGCACAAGCGAGCGTCAAGCCCATCATGACTCGAGATTTCAAAAACAGTCGCTCGCGACGTTTGGTTCTTCGAATTCTATGGCGCTACCACTGATAGCGGACGGTAACCCCGATGCTCTTGGGGTCGTTGACAGTCGCCGTACCGACATTTGCTTCACTGAGGCGGTCCCAGTTTCCACCTCGAACAGTCAAGTCAAAGGAAAAATGGTCATACGCCAATCGTGCTGACAGCGTGCCAATTACTCCCGTGGTTTGTTGAGATGCGGAGAAGAGATGCGGCAGGAAACCCTCAGCATTGCTGCCGTCGTCGTTGAGGGTGATGTGTGCAACGCTCCAAGCGAATGACACACGCGGCCACCAGTCCAGATCGTGAATGCCGCCCATGACCAGCGTGAAGCTATCGCCGTCCGAGGCATACCCCAGCGGGCGCCGGTAGTAGGTGTAGCCGCTACGGTATTCTGAATTCCGATAGCCTGCGTTGATGCGAGAGTGCCCCGTGAAGGCGCCAGCAATGGTGTTGACAGCCTCGACGAAGTACCGGTGGGTCCAACCTGTGTGCGAATGCACTGCCAGATCAGTCCCGATGAGCGACATGTGCGCAGACGGGAGGATATTGGCCTCGTCTTCGCCGACTGTTTGAATATAGACGGAGCTGGACAGTGAGCGTTGCTGCGTGGTATCAGGAGCTTTCACCAAGACCCGAATGTCAAAGCCGGCGCGTTGATCGCCATTGCCGTCGCCGTCGGCTCCGCGTAAGACGGCCTCAAGATCTGTTGAGCGCCCGTCACCACCAAAGATTGCGGTGCGGTGAGCCCCAATTTCCACGCGAGCGTGCGGACGAATGACGAATCGCATGCCCATCATGCGAGCGTTGGGAATGTGCCGATCGCTTTCTAATGTCGCCACAAAGAAGGAGAAGTCCGTCGGTCCGAGCCAGCGGAGCCACGCTGCGGGTGACGGCGTCTCTGAATGATGACGCACGAAGATGGCCGGGACCGGCCGGGCGGCGTCACCAAGAATCAGGCTTCCAGACCAGCCTGTCCCCCAGTACCGTGACATGCGACCAATGCCAAAGGCCCATGTGCTGGTTTTAAATGCGCCGAATGACTCGTCTAAGACCAGATCGGATTCCGTGCCTTGCAGGTCGGAGCGGCGCTCTGTCCCGACAACGTCGCCTTGACGGGTTTGGACGGTGGCGCTGACGCGCGCTGCCCATCGTGGGCTTAGATAGTCGAGCGAGTAGTTTGCAGAACTATCGTGGGCTGTCTGCCCAAGTGTCGGCAAAGGGACGCCATCACCCCCAAATCCCGCGCGAACGCTATGCGAGAGTTCGTCACCATGTCCGTAGACGCGGTCGCGCAGGCTCTCCTCGACCCACGGCACCAACGGGTGCGTCGACGCGACGCCGGTGATGACGCCTTGTTCAGAGGCAATCCACGTGCGGTGTCGCGTGAGGATGTCCGTCCATGCGTCGGGACCTGCTTTGGCCGGGATGAGGAGTCCACACCCGACCGCTAGCCCAATGCAATAACGAAAGAATCCGCGATGTGTTGGGATGTAGTTGCTAGGCACGCTCGAGAATGTGTATGGCGCAGGCTGTTCCCAAGCCGATGACATGTGTCATGCCGATGCGTGCGCCTTCCACTTGCCGTGCGCCTGCTTCCTGGCGCAGATGCTGCACCACTTCACATACGTTGGCGATGCCAGTTGCGCCCAAAGGATGTCCTTTGGACAACAGGCCTCCCGATACATTGACAGGGATGCGGCCGCCCAGTTGAGTGGTCCCCTCATCGATCATGCGTCCGGCTTCACCGTCTTGGCACAGACCCAAGTTCTCGTAGTGAAGGATTTCCGCGGTTGCAAAGCAATCATGCAACTCGACCAGATCAATATCCTCGGCGCCTAAACCGGCATCCTCGTACGCACTCTTCGCTGCGATGCGTGTGCAGGCATTTACATCAGCCATAGCAATGTTCCGTTCGGTGAACGGATCGCTGGCCAGTGCCGAGGCACGCACACGAACGGCGCGTTTCAGGCCCATTTGCTTGGCCTTGCGCTCGGAGACGAGCACGGCGGCTGCCGCGCCGTCGACGTTGACTGAGCACATGAGTTTCGTGTTGGGATACGAAATCATTTCCGCGCCCATCACTTCATCCAGTGGCGTCTCTTTCTGATAGAACGCCTTGGGATTCAGCGTGGAGTGATGATGGTTTTTGACCGAGACTTTGGCAAATTGCTCAAACGTTGTGCCGTATTGCCGCGCATGCTCTTGACCTGCTTCGGCAAAGACGGCAGGCATTGTTCCAGAGCCCAGCAATCCTTCAGTGGGAATGCCCTGCTTGGCAACGCCTCCAAGAAGGCCGCGTCCCATTTGCTCGACGCCAACCGCCAACACGACGTCATACAACCCCGCTTTGATGGCAATGTAGGCTTCGCGGAAGGCTGTAGCACCGGTCGCGCACGCATTGGCGCAGTTGACCACTGGAATGCCGGTTTGGCCAATTTGCCTCAGCACGCGCTGTCCAACCATGGCGCTCGCTTGACCGAGGTTGCCACACCAGAGTGCTTGAATGTCGTTAATACCGACACCGGCATCATCCATCGCGAGATGCGCTGCATCTGCTCCGAGTTCTTCAACGCGGCGGTCTGGGAAGCGTCCGAAGCGGATCATGTCCGCTCCCATCACATAGACATCATTACTCATGGTTCTCTCCTTATGCGGGTTCAAAAAAGTAAGAAACGTATCGATTGCCAGCTTGATCCCGGCGGCCCAGTGCATCACCGAACACGACTTTGACAGGCATGTCAAAGGTGACGTGGTCAGGGCTGGGTTCGATGCCGCGTAACGTGCCTTTCAAGCTGCCGCCACCTTCAAGGTCAACGACGGCTGAGACAAAAGGAACGTCAACGCCAGGGTAGGAACGATGCACGATCGAGAAGGAATACAGCTTGCCAGAATGCGACAACGCGACATCATCCAAGCTATCCCGTCCACCGCATCCCGCGCAATGTTGGCGTTTATCCGTGTAGGTCGCACCGCACTCGCGGCACTTTTTCCCGGCGAGATGATGTTCACCATCCGGTGACACGCCGACGCATGCTGCGGCTGGGAGAGGAATATTTGATTCGGGTGTTTCCATCGCTGTGATTCGGTCGTGATTCATCGTGATTATCCCCAAGACCGGCGGCGACTGCGCCGTGAGCGTTGGCGGACTTTGTCGCCGCTACGCATCCGACGCCAAATGAACCATGGAACCACTAAGGCAAGCGTGACGACGGCGATGGGTCTCGCGCCCCACCAGAATGTTGAGGCGGTGCGGTCCACGAGCAAGTAATCGAACATCGCGAGAAACCATGCCGGAACGAGCGCAGCATCCGCAGAGGCATCCACCCACCATGGGGTTAGAAACACGCCCGCTGTCAGAGCCGCAAAGAGAACACGCAGCTTGGGATCTCCCGGCATGATGGCAGCGCCAGCAATCGCAATGACGGCGCCAATGGCATACGATGCCCAGGCGATATCCACGTCAGCTTGCTCGCAACTGCTGTATGTCTGACTGCAGCGACGCTGGCAGACTCTGTCCCAGCGCGTCATTTTCGATCACGGGTGACCAAATTTGCTCATTGCGCCACTGCGGCAAAGATGTCCGCCATTCCTCGAATGCTTGGTGGCCGCTGAGTATGGCTTCTGTGGCATCCTGGACGTCTCTGGCAGCCACAGCCAATGACGGCACGACGTTGAGCGTCTTGACGATGTGCGTCGCTTCACGCTTCAGGGCTTTCATGAGCTCGGGTGATTGGCGCGGCGACGGAATCTCTTGGGACGATTGCAGCGTCTCAAGCAGGTTTTCGTACATCACTTCGCGTTTGCGAGACAGCCGCTCTTTGCAGACCGGTCCGATTTTCCCTTCCAACGCGAGCTCCATGAGCTCGCCGTTTGAGCACATCCAACCCCGCGGGCGGTTTCGGCTCATGGCCCTGCGCTCGCGCCACACCACGGCGTCCATCAGTCGGCCACGGTCGCGCGGCGACAGGCGATGGCTGGGCTTCGGTCCCGCGTTGCTGATCATTGGGTCAACACTGTAGCTGCGAAGCGCGAGATAGCGCGTCTCTTGCTGCAGCCAATTCATGCGTTCTGAATCGAGCCGTTCGGTGCGAAATTTCTCATGGATAAGTAGAAGAGCAAAGGCGCCGCTCATGGCATATTCCAGATGGGCCTGTGACAGCGGTCTCTTCAGCCAGCGAGAGACTTGGAGTGAGGAATCCACATCCATCTCCAGCATCTGCTTGCACATGGTCCCCAGTCCTCGTTGACACAGATCAGCGTCTCCCACAAAGCCGGGAGCGAGTGAAACATCAAAGAGTTGTTCGGGCGGCTTCAGTCCCAGTCGAGCCAGGACCTTCATATCGGAACTGAAGGCAAACATCGCAATTTCGGTTGGAGCTTCAAGCAACGGTTGGATGCTCGGCGCGTCCAGCGCGACGAGATCCACGAGCACGCCGCGGAGCTTGTCGCCTTCTCGCCATGCCACTTGGGCGTAGGCTGGTTCCGGAAAATAGGTGCTTCTGAGTTCGAATTCGAAGTCAAGAGCGCAGACTTCGGCACGCTTCAGCGCCGTCGCCACGTCAGCAACATCTTGGACGGTTTTCGCTTCGTCCCACGTGGTAGCGGTCACGTCTGTCCGCGCAGTTGTCAGGAAATTCTAGAATCCGAGGCGCGACTGTGTCCGGTAGCTGTGTATGGCGGTCATGAGAGCGATCGTTCATTTAGAGCGAAGTGTGGCCGAACGCTATGTCCGGGAATTGCTCCAGACCAGCGGATTGACGGCGCATAACGACGAAATCGTGGGACTGGATGCGCGGCCGCGCGCCTTGTTCTCCACCAGTCGCTCGAAACACGAGACGGCGCGCGTCGCCATCACGGCGCACGCCTACCGCCTCGGCGATGAACAGGCTGATTTCGTGCCATGGTTTGCCGATCAGGATGTCACGCACGTGAATATTGAAACCCAATCGCTGGATCAATTGACGTTTCCAACACGGGCGATTGAGTTGATGTTTGCGATGCGAGACCGGTTGCTCAAGCACTCAGGGCCCCGCGCGACGAAAAAGGCGCTATGTCCCGTGAAGGCCGTGACATCTCCGCAGGGTGGGTTTCAAGACGGACAGGCCAAGAGTGCCTGGATGTCGCTGGCGCAAATTTATGAGGAGGCCGCGAAACATGCCAAGTAAGCCGGAACAACAATCGCTGCAACTTCTGGAGAACGATCCCGCGGAGAAGATGCGTGACCTGATCACTCAGATCACGCGTCATAACGACTTGTACTACACCCACAACCGACCACAAATCAGCGACGCGGAGTACGACGCACTATTTGATGCGCTCCTCAAGCTCGAGAAGAAACATCCAACCTTGGTATCTTCCGACAGCCCCACACAACGCGTCGGTGCGCCGATCAAATCCGGTGCGCGACCGGCGCAACATCTCGCCCCCATGCTGTCACTCCACAAGCTCTCAGACGATGACCGGCATTTGGATCGCCTCATGAAGACATGGACGAAGAAAGCCATCGCGGTGATCGGCGATTCAGTAGCGAATTCGCTGCTGCTCGGCGATGATGCATTTGTCCCGGTCTGGATGCAACCCAAGATTGACGGAGTTGCACTTTCCTTTCGATATGAGAAAGGGAAGCTCGTGCGGATCGCGACGCGCGGCGACGGCACTGAGGGTGAAGAGTGCACGCACAATCGATCGCTCTTTCACGGGATGCCTGATGCCATTGACGGCGCTCCCGATGTCCTTGAAGTTCGCGGCGAGGCGTACATGACACGCGCGGATTTCGAAGCGTGGCAAACACGCCGCAAGGCCGAAGGGATCCCACGAGGCGCGGCCGCTGGTTCAAGCGCGCGAAATGTGGTCGCTGGTGCCGTGCGCGCGGTGCATCGCCATCCGATTGCATCGTGTGAGTTTGGAGCCTACGCGGCTGTTGCTTCTGAGGATGTGCTGCCGCGATCGCATGCCGAGCGGCTCGCGTGGTTGCAGAAGCGCGGTGTGTCGGTGATTGCAGAAGGGTTTCGTGCGACGTCCCGCCGCGAGATTGATGAAGCGATTGACCGCTGGCCGCGAGATGGAAGCCCGGGCGTCTTTGCCGCGGATGTGCTGCCGTACGAAGCGGATGGTATCGTCCTTCGCGTGGATGATTGGCGGCTCTACGAGGCACTGGGAACGTCCCGGCGGACGCCGGCCGGCGCCTGTGCCTGGAAGCCGGGTGCGCCGGAATTCCAGACCGTGTTGAAAGAGGTAATCTGGGATGTGTCCCGCACGGGACGGCTGACGCCTGTCGGCATCATGGCTCCCGTGTTGATTGATGGCGTCAAGGTCACCAGAGCGTCGCTTGCGAATCCTCGGCACATCGCGCGTTTGGATATCGCCGTCGGTGACGTGATCAGCGTGCGGCGCGCAGGCAATGTGATTCCGCAGATCATGCGCGTGATTGAGAAGTGCGGCGACGTGCGTCCCGTGCCATCTCCCACGGCGTGCGTCTGCGAGGGTGCCGTCGCGTCAACTTTTGCGGATGACAGCGATGAGGCACCGACCGACCTTCGTTGCGCGCGCGGACGGCAATGCCCGTCCGCGCTGGCGCAGCATATTGCGTGGATGTGTCAGCCGGGTTGCTTGGACATTGATGGCTTGTCTGAGACGCGGGCGCTCATGTTCTGCGAGCAGGGCTGGATTCGTGAGCCTGCCGACTTGTTTCGGCTCAGGCGCTACATCGGGAAAGTGACGCCGGAGTTTTTGAAAGAACATCATCTCGGCGGGCAGCACTTGGAGCGCATCTGCGATGCGATCGATGCGAAACGTGAGGTCACGTGGCCGCGCTTCTTGCTCAGTCTCGGGATTCCCGGCGTGGGCCCAGAGACCGTCGACAAGATGACTGTGCTGTGTTCGACGATGGAGGAATTACGGGCGCAGGCAGACACCGAACGCATCTTGGTGGATGACAGCGCCGTGTCACTCAGGCTGACAAACACGCGGTGGCAGATCTTGTCAGACGCGCTTTCGAAGCTTTCAGTTCTGCACGGCGCGCAGACATGGAATCTCCCTGATCGCTGGAGCCAGTCGATCACGGATGTTGAAGCATTGAAGCAGCGCATGGCTGATGAGCGGGCGCTTCGCGAGCGATTGGGCGTGGATAAGAAAACCGAACCTTCGTCATCGCTCATGCGCAGTTTGGGGCCCGCGCATACCATGTCGATCGTTGCCTACTTTGATGATGAGCAGGAACAGGAGTGGCTGAAAGCGTTGCAAAGTCAGGTGACGGTCTCAGGCGCGCAACGCGGGCCGCAGTCGGGGGCGCTCGACGGGAAGAAGGTTGTCATCACGGGAACCATCGAAGGAATGACGCGCATCGAGGCCAAGCGCTTGGTGACTGAACTCGGCGCCACCAATACTGGCAGCGTGAGCGTTAACGTGGATCTCGTGGTGGTCGGTCAGGGTGCCGGCGGCAAGAAGGTGACTCAGATTGAGGAGCTGGGGATTAAGACAATATCCGGTGACGAGTTTCGACAACTTGTCGAGAGCTCGCTTCCCAATCGCAGCACCAGCGGATAGGTACTACTCATGACTCGATATCACTTTCAAGGAGCCGGTCGCCTTGTGGTCGCCTGCGTGGCCACCATGATCCTCATGGGATGTACGGCGCTTGGGCGCGGCGGCAGCACGCCGCCAAGCAACATCAACGACGCGTGTGAAATTTTGAAAGACAAGGGGAGTTGGCGCAAGCCACTGCAACGCACGGAAGCCGAGTGGGGCGTGCCTGCGAGCCTTGTGCTGGCGATCATTCACCAAGAGTCACGGTTTCGGGCGATCATTCGTCCGCCCAAAAAACACAGATTCACCCCGAAGAAAGTGTCCAGTTCTCGTGGGTACACCCAAGCGATTGATGCCACTTGGGATGCCTACGAGAAAGAGCGCCGCAACAAGCTGACTCGCCTTCTCAAGACGCGGGCGCAATTCGGCTCGTCAGCCGACTTCGTCGGGTGGTACATCCACGGCGCAGCGAGATCGTGCTCGCAGCTGACATCTCCATACGACGCGAAGCTGGCGTACTTCCTGTACCACAATGGCGCAGGCGCATGCAGCCGCTTCTTCCAGCCACGCGAAAAGGGATCCAGAGATTACAACGTGGCGGTGATCGCGGACAAGGTGCAAGCCCGTGCCCGTTTGTATCAAACGCAGCTCTCAGGATGCCAAAAATACACCTCGAAACTGGATCACAAGCCTCGCTTATAACTCCATTGAGGTGAATTGAAGCGCCGCGAGTTCATCCCGCTTGGAGGCGGGAGCGAGTGCGGCGCGGGCATGGTGTGATGCCAGTGCCAGTTTGGCGGCGTCTTGGACGTCTTGTGTCGTCACGCTCAACACGCGAGAGCGGTACTCAAGCAGTTCGTCTAAGCTGTGTCCCCGGCGGTGCTTCGCCCATGACTCCACGCGCTCGCCCATTGGTGACTTGGGCTTATGAAAGCCGCGAATCATGGACAGAATGCCTTCGTTCAGTTGATCGCTGTTGGGACCTTCGGTCGCGGCCCACTCCAGCGCGCGCCGGAAGTGATCAAATGTCTCGGTCAAGTGGGGATCACGATACGAGAAGAACGCCAGTGATCCGTGCATCGGGTCATAGGACGCGCCGCCGCCATAGGCGCCGCCGCGTTCGCGGATGGCTTGGTGAAGCACGTTGAAGGTCAAGATCGGGGCTAGAACGGCAAAAGCCGCTGCGCCGGGTTCCCAACGCGTGGGAGCCACGCAGGCTTGCGCGCAGTACTGCACGGTGGAATCCACAATCCACGCAGTATTGTCGGGGCCAGCGGACGCCGGAACAACGGCAGGCGCTGAAGCTGTGCCATCACCCAACAAGTGGTGACGCGTGGCGTTGCTGATCACGACATCAGGATCGGCGACGAAGAGCGCCTCACTACGGCTGCCCTCAAACCCCTTGAGGAATTCCGACACGTGACCACGAAGCGTGGGCTCATCGTCTTCCGCGACCAATGACTTCAAGCGTTTGATCGCCGTCATGCCACCGGTTAATTCCGTCAGCCCGTACGCTGGGCGCAAGGTGGCGCGCGCGACGGTCATCGCGAGTTGGTGTCCCTGACCCGCCACACCTCGTTGCTGTGCTGCGGACAAATCAGCCGCTTGCTCTTTAATGCGTCCCTCTTCCTTCAGGTTGAGGTCGTTGGCAGCTCCTTGCAAGAGGTCAATGGCCTTATCCATATCGGCCGCAAGGGCGGTGGTGCTCAGAGCCATTTGGAGTGTTGGGGTGTCTCGATCTGCCATATGGCGAAAGACACTGATCGACGCATCAACGCCCGAAGAGACGCGCAACTGATGCATCTGCGTTTGGGCAGAGGTTTGCTTGCCATGGCCGAGCACTTTGAGTGACCGGGCCACGAGGCGCGACAGTGAGAGATCGCCAGACAACGTCTGCGCCATGCATGTGCGTGAGATCTGCACCAAGCCATTGCAAGGTGCGCGATAAATCGCACACGGGCCGCCGTCTGCCTCAGGTGTCGGCCATGCCGGCGGAAGGTCAACATCCGAAGGGCTGAGCATCGGCAGCACATCCGCTTTGGGAGGCTCGGCTTGGCGCTCTGCCAAACGAGAGGCTTGGGCATCTAAGTCGCTCAGCATGGCGTCCGTCATCGAGGATTTCAGCGCATCAATCTCTTGGGTTTCTGTCTGCTTTTCGCGCTCTTGTTCATCGTGAGATGGCACGAGCGTGACGGTGGCGCGGTGAGGGTTATCGCGCAGGTGTTTGCGCACCATGGTTGCGATGTAGTCAGGATTCTTCGCGCGTTCGCGAAGAGCTGTTAGCGCCGCTGCGACATCAATGGATGCCAGCACATCACCGCCGTGTACCCAATCTGGCAACGCATCCAAAGCGAGTTCGAGGCCAAACGGCATGTCATCACCGCCAACTTCGCGCTCTGCAAGCTCCATTTGGTGCAGGGCTGCGAGCACCAGGTCATGATCCACCCCGTCTTTCGCAATCTCAGCAATCGTATCTAAGATCAACGTCTCGGCGGCATCCGCGTCGGCTTCCTTGACGCCGTCGAGGCTGCACAGCAGCCGCATTTCGCGGGCCTCCGTGTCGAGGCCGTTCAGTGGTCCTGGCGAGGTACCGAGGTCGGTGCGCACGAGCACTTGCATAAGGGGTGCAGCATCTGATTGCAAAAGCGCGGCGCTTAAGAGCTGAGCGTCCAGACGGTCATCCATGCTGCTGCCGTCACCCATCAGCCATCCAACGAGAACGGTGCATCCCGCACTCGCATCCTCCGCGGGATACGGCATGACCCGTTTGACGGGGGCCTGTAAGCGTTGTTCCTTGGGAATCGCAATCCGATGGGATGGATGTTGCTTGAGGCTGGCCACGCAATTGGAATAGGCCTGCTGCGTCAAGGCAGGGTCCATGGGGCCTGCGGTCATGATGACGGCATTGGATGGCGTGTAGTGCGTGCGATGGAATTTCAGCAGTGCGTCATAGGAGAGAGACGGAATCGTTGCCGGATCTCCGCCTGAGTTGTAGTGATACGTCGTTTCAGGGTGGAGCGTCTCCGTGACGGCTTGCCACGCGCGTGACGTTGGTGAGCTCATCGCGCCTTTCATTTCGTTGTACACCACGCCTTTTCGCTGAAGGGCATCCCCTTCGCGTTCTAGGCGATGCCCTTCTTGTGCGAAGTCGAGCTCGTCGAGGTTGCAGTGAAAGACGGCGTCTAAGTAAATGTCGAGCAGATTCTTGTAATCCGTTTCTGACGTGGTGGCAAACGGATAGCTCGTCCAATCACTCGCGGTCATCGCGTTCATAAATGTGGCAGCGGTCCGTCGCAACATCAGAAAGAACGGATCCCGGACGGGGTACTTGGCGCTACCACACAACGAGGTGTGTTCCAAGATGTGCGCCACACCGGTGGAATCCATTGGAGCCGTTCGAAAGCCGATCATGAAAGCGTGCTCAGGATGGCTTGACTCAAAGTGGTAGTGGTCCGTGCCGAGTGCGGCGTCATGCCAATGCTGGCAATCGACTTGAAGCGTGTCGCTACGACGTGAGCGAACAAGAGTGAAGGACATGGTGTTGAAGCGCAACAGTCGCGCATTCTAGGTAATCAGCGCGAATGTGAGATTGCTACTGAAGGTGCGTCGTGGACTCTGTCAGTCTCGCCAGACGGAGAGCGTGGATTAATCGCTCGTCGTTGGGGCGCGCGTGAGTGATGAGAGAAACAGCTAACCGCGCGCAAAGCGGTGCCCATAGGACGCCGCGAGACCCGAGCCCAGTGATGATGACGAGGCGCTCATCGAGCCTGTCCACGATGGGTAGGTGATCCGGTGTTTGAGCCCGAAAGCCCACGTGTGACTGACGGAGTGGTGGCGGCTCTGCGTCAGGGCCACACCACGTCTGCCAGACCGATGGCCACTTGCGCGAGATCCAATCGCGCGATGCATCTTCCGCCAAGTCCACCGACCGGGTGTACAACGAGCCTGCGAATGCGCCTTGGGATGAGGGTCCATACGAGGCGCGCCCGCAGATCGCGGTGCGAGGCGGGTTGTCGGTGGCGGCGTGAAAGTGCGCGCCTGCAACACTCGTGACCGGTAGGCCGTGATCTGCAGCGGAGGTACCAATGGTTAGGATGACGGCATCGGCGGTGATTGTCTCACCTGTCTGTAAGTGGATGAGCCACTGACAACCTGATCTCTCCCACCGAAGCGCGTGCTTCTTGATGATGGTGAGTGGGTAGTTCAAACGGATGTTTTCCAAGTAACGATGGCCACGCAGAACGCCAGCGGACTTCACCAGCACGCCGCCGCATCGAAGTGGCACCCCGCTGATGTCAGCGGCTTGGTGAGCGGTGAGGTGATCCAACTCCTGAGTGGGAAGGTGGTCACGTAGTCGGCCGGCAATCGCCGATGGTTGGTGGCGGCTCCCATCATCTAGTAGCAAGACCCCGCAGGGATCGTATGCCCGGTGGCTGCTATAAGAGGTGAAGGCTTCTCGCAAGGCGCTCGACAGCAGCAACGCGCGATGTGGGTCAGCGGGAAGTGATGGCCACAAGATGGCATGCGCTGGGATGTTGCCACCACGACTGTTGCCAATGACCGCGCAGGTGTGTCCGCGTTGGATGAGTTCCATTGCGGTTGAGTAACCGGCGATGCCATCACCGATGACCGCGACATGAAAGGAGCGGGCGTTCATATGCAGATGTCTGTCATGACCAAGCAAAGGCTTGGGAGATACGTCGACCTTTGATCTTCACAACAACGGATACGACTAATACTGTGCCTCGTTAAATGTCGATGCTGACGTTTGATTGTGCCTCGTCGCCGTTTTCCGAGGGTGCGTCTTAATCGTGCGATGCCAGAGGGACCGCGCCGTGCGCACTTCAGCGAAAGCTCCGGTTATTGCGGTGCCTCAAAAACGCTGTCAACATCTGCGAAGCCGAACTCACACTTACATGCATAGCCCAACCCGGAAATCGCCGCAGAACAGGTGATGAGATTCTGGTGGCGCAATGTTTTCGTCTTCGGAACGCAGCGGCTCATTCAAGGTGCTCGGGCCGCCCCCGCGCTTGCCCTGGGTGTTCGGAAATCCCCAGCGAATTCAGGGCAACCGAGCGCTTGCTTGCAAATTGGGTCGCCATGTTGGACAATACGCACCCATCAAAGTTCCTCAACTCACCGGGTGCCGTCCGGCGTGTTCCCGCTTCTCTGCATTGCCCCGTTCCGGGTGTGTCGATTTGCGTGTGCGCTGAACGACTTAGTAAGTAGAGGGCAGATGGCAATACATACTGCTAGTAGAGGACAAGCAATGACCTTAAGACAAGACGGTCGCCTGTTGTTTTTCTTGGCGGTTGCGTTTGGAGTGCTGTTTATCAGCACACCAGCAATCGCCCAAGATTCAAACGACGAAGAGGCGGCAGAAGAGATCGTCGTCACGGGATCCCGCATTCGCGGCACCCCGGTTGATGGTCCAAGACCCGTTCAAGTCATCTCTCGCGCTGACATCCGGGCAACCGGCTTTAGCTCGATTGGTGATGTTCTGCAATCAATTCCAGGACAAGGCTCCGGTCTAAACACCACGTACAACAATGGTGGAAGTGGTGCTATCCGTGTTGACTACCGTAATCTCGGCGCTTCAAGAACATTGGTTCTTGTGAACGGTCGACGTTACGTCAACGGTGGATCAGGTGCTAACGCTAGTGTTGACCTTTCAACCATCCCACTGCAACTCGTTGAACGAATTGAAGTGCTGAAAGATGGTGCATCTGCGGTGTACGGCTCTGACGCCATTGCTGCTGTGGTGAACATCATCCTGATCGATGAGTACGAAGGGCTTGAGTATCAAGTTCGTCAACGCCAATACGCTGCCTCAGGTGGTGGTGAACGTGCAGACTTGTCCGCTCACTTTGGTGGAACCTATGACCGCGGAAACTTCCTTGTGTTCGCAGGTTACGAATCAGATCAAGCGCTGAGTAACGCTGACCGCACAGAAACGTTCCTCGGGAACCCTTCACAGTGGAGCTCAGGCACCCCCCAAGGTCGTTTCGCTTACGGATCAGCGGCGTCAGTCGTGACGGGTTCCTCTTGCGCTGGCGGAAGCTGGACTGTGCAAGAAGGCACTTCGAACACATGGGATGGCACTCAAGTTGATGGCGTTGCGACCAACGTCACCGATTCGACGTTCCGCTGCTGGGTCGCTGCAACCGGTGATGTGGCAAACACAGACCGGTTTAACTTCAACCCAGACAACTACATCGAAACGCCAAACGACCGCCGGTCGCTGGCTGCTCGTGGAACGTTTGAGTTTAGTGACTCGATTCGCTTCAACTACGAAGCAAACTACATCAACCGTACTTCCGAACAACTTCTGGCGCCTACGCCATTGTTCTGGGGTTTCGGGACGGATGAAGAGAACGAAAACATCGGTGCAACCAACCCGTACAACCCTACTGACCGTCGCCTCTGCGGCTTAGGTGAGTCGGCTTACACGGCCAGTTGCTACAACGAAGATTTGGGTAACGACTTCAATGTCGTGCGACGTGGCACACGTACAGAAGGAACCGGCGATACTGCATCGACGATTAGCTTCTACTACATCGACTACAACGCCGATGGTGCTTTCACTGCGATGGATGACCCGGATACGGATCAAGTTGAGCGTATTGAAGCTGCTCTGACGAGCGCACAAGTGACGGCCTTGATTGGCGTCACGCCGACTGAGTACTTCACCTACGAAGCACCGGCTCCGACGACTGATGATGCTGATGCAACGGATACGACGCCGGTGACTGGCGCAATCCTGGGTGCAAACGGTGAGACGACGAACTCGTTGAACGACGCTCCGGTTTACTTTGTTGATGCAAACGGCGATGGTATACCGCAAGCAAACGAAGTTCGCGCTGTTCGGCTGGATGGTGGCTCGACGTTCGGTCTCCGCGATGGCCAAACGAGCACTTACAACCCAACGGCTCACGTTGGTTGGTTCGGACGTCGTATGGTCGAGACGGGTTTCCGTTCTTTCAACCAAGATATTCACCTTTTCAGAACCTTCTTCGAAGTCGAAGGCGAATTTGCTGAAACGTGGCAGTACCAAGCGTACTACTCATACGCTTCAACTCGCGCCTCAGGCTCTACCGATGGACTGCTGAACGTAACGCGTATTGGCCAAGCTTTGGGTGACCTCGACGGGTGCCAAAACCCTTGCGTTCCGCTGAACGTGTTCGGTGGTCAAGGTGCAAACTCCGCGAAGGTGGCAAACCAAGGACGGTGGACCGGTGACGGTAGTATCACGAACGCTCAGTTCAACTGGATTTCGTTCACAGCCCAAGGGACAGGTGGTTCAACACTTGAAAACTTTGGCGTTGACTTCAACGGAACAGTTGGATCTCTGCCTGGTGGGGACATCGGACTTGCGGTTGGCTTTGAACGCCGCGACGAGTCTGGTTTCCAAACACCTGATGCTCTTATTGCGACAGGTCAATCCAGCGGAAACGCGAGCTCACCCACAAGCGGAGACTACCAAGTCGAAGCCTACTACGGTGAGGTTAACCTTCCCATCATTGGTGGTGATGCGTTTAGCTTCACAGTGAACGCTGCGGTTCGCTCTGGTGACTACTCAACATTCGGGAAAGCCGATACCTATCGCCTGAACGTGCTGTTTGGCTTGATTGATGATCGCCTGAAAGTTCGCGCCACATTTGCAGAAGGCTTCCGGGCTCCTAGCATTGGTGCGTTGTTCGGTGGAACGGGTGACTCCTTCCCCGATCTGAACGACCCGTGTGATGTGAACGCCCCGAACTACACAGGGACTGCGACTGCTCAGTCAGCTGCGTGCGCTGGTGTGCCGACGGGTTTCACACAACCGAACTCTCAGATTCGCATCACAGTTGGTTCTAACGCCAACTTGGGTGCTGAGACGAGCGAGTCGTTTGTTGTTGGCGTGAGTTACGAGCCGATTGACGATCTGTTGTTTACGATTGACTACTACTCAGTGGATATCGTTAACAGCGTGACGACGATTGGGGCGCAAACCATTCTTGATAACTGCTACGGTACGGGATCGACCGCGCCAGGTCGCGTTGCTGACTGTCAGTTTGTTGATAGAAACAACGCCGGACTGGTGACGGACCTCCGCAACATTCTGACGAACGGCGGTGGAACGGAAACAGACGGGATTGAGTTCTCCGCTTCGTACACGACACCATCAGGCTTCTTCACGACGGGATGGGATCTCTTCCTGCTGAACTCATACACCGTGATCGAAATTGACGGCACACGTCGCCAATGGGAAGGTGTTGCGTTTGGTTCGGGTCGGGATAACTATGTCGATACGAAGATCAACGGATTCATCAACTTTGCTCTCGGCAACTTTGACTTCCGTGCGAACTTCTACTACTTCGGCGAAGTGAGAGGTGTTTCGTCCAGTGAAACAGAAGCTGGTCGTACTTTGTCCGCAACGTTGTACACTGACTTCCGTGCGTCGTATGACTTCCAGTCAACTGACATCACGGTGACCATCGGTGTCGATAACGTGCTGGATCAAGATCCACCGTATTTCCCAGAGTCGTTTGCTAACGACTTTGACCCTCGCTACCGCACATGGGGTAGTCAGGCGTTCTGGGTCCGAGGCGTATTCCGCTTCTGATCTCTGATCGGGAAACCTAAAGAAAGGGGCATCGCTTCGGCGGTGCCCCTTTTTTTTTAACTAAATGCTTATTCCGCTACGCGACAACCTTGTTTTTCAGGGCTTGTGCTACGTCGTCCTGATGGTTATCGGACTAGCGGCTTCAATCTGGGGCGGGTCACTATTTCTTTCTGACAAGGACTCACTCTTGCTGACTGAGGCGTTTGCTTTTCGGTTTGAAGATGTGTATGGCGGTCACCTTGTCGATGTCTCTGTGAGAGGTATCACCGCTATGTTTCTTCATGGGTCTCTTTGGCACTTGGTTTCAAACATTTGGATGTTGTGGATCTTTGGGCGTTCGATGGAGCAGACCTTCGGACGGTTGGCTTTTGTACTGCTCGTAACATGTTCTTCAGTTATTGGACTGACGCTCGAGGCAGTGCTAGCTGACGTTTCTGGAGGATCTGCAATCGGTGCAAGTGCTGGAGTGAGCGGCGTGATGGGAGCCTACATGGTGTTGTATCCCCTCGCGCGTATCGAAGCGATCTTCTTCGCGGTCATTGTGTTTGCGCGGATATTTGTGCCCGCCTGGGCGCTGATTGCGTTTTGGGTGATTGCCAGTGATGTGCTCGGTGTGCTGGGGCCGGACGACGGTATCGCACACTGGGGTCACATCGGTGGATTTGTTACCGGTGTGTTAGCCGCGACCCTTTTAACACGCGGAACGGCACTTGTTCAATTTGTAGCCATCGTTCGTGGAGCAGTCGGTGGGCGGCGACCCATCGGCGGTCGTGTCCCTTGGCGGCGACCACCAACCAAAGGCGACGGATGGGACGATGATTAGGGCCCTGTCGTATCTTCTGTTTTTCAGTGGATTCGCAGCGTGGATGGTTCTTCAGATGCGTGAGTACGGCCCATTCAATGTGTTGTGGTCATGCAACGCCGCATTCTTGGTCGGTGTGGTTGGTTACGCCATTCGAAACCGCTTGATGTTTGATTGCGCGATGGTGTTGCTATTCATTCCTTGCGTCGCCTGGAGCATCGACCTCGCTGGCGGTGAGTTGTTTGGTTTTTGGCTATTTGGAGGAACGCATTACATGCTGGATCACAGCATCAGCCCCGTGTTGAGGTTTTTGTCTTTGTATCACGTGTTCGTTCCGTTAGTTGTTCTTGTCTATGCATGTCAACACCGCTTGCGCTACGATGTGCTTGCATACGCGGTCGGGCTATGGATTGTTGTCCTCTGTTTGAGCATTGTCCAATCGGCCGACAACCTGAATTTTGTCAATGGCAAGAATGGTGCGCTGACGGGCTCAGCGCTGTTTGCGTGGCGTTATTTTCTTGGGACCGGCGGGATTGCTGTGATCGCATTGTCGATTTGGCTTCTGCGCTTTGGGGGTAACGTGGCTCTGCGATGGCCATGGGTTCGAAGGTTGCCAAGGCTGTGGATGACCGCAGAGCGCACTCAGTCGTAGCAGCCGTTACAGCGCGCAGGAAATTGGTGATCGGGTGGCCGTTAGAATCGCTATGGTTCAGTATGCTAATACGATCTAAACGATGAGTGATTTGTCACTAAGGGCCACGCTCGGCCGGTTTTTCTTTTGGCGATTTGCACCCGCAGTAGCGATGTCGGTGGCGATGTACTTCGTTGGACTGCAATTCAACGTTCTTGGGTATTCTGAGCCCGATCGGCCGGTGACGGCGGAAGCTCGTCCTATTGTGATTGACGATGACACGGTGCGGCGAAACCCGCAGTTTGAGCACGTCATTCTGTTTGGTGACCTTCATGTTCACACTACTTACTCCACTGATGCATTCTTGTGGAGCTTGCCTCTGAATAAAGGGGCAGGTGCCCGCCCCCCTGCTGATGCCTGCGATTACGCTCGCTTTTGCTCGGCCCTGGATTTTTGGGGACTGACGGATCACGCAGAAGCCACCACACCGTATAAGTGGCAGACGGCCGTCGATAGCGTTCGCGCGTGTCAGGCACAGTCTCCGATGGAAGACCCTGATCTCATCACCTTTATGGGCTGGGAATGGACACAGGTCGCTGGTTCATCGGATGACCACTTTGGTCACCGCAACGTTCATCTGAAGTCGCTTGATGACATTCCGGCGCGTCCTGTCGCATCGGGTGGGGCCGCGATTAGTGCCCTTCGAGTCGCCGCTGCCCGCAATGTCAACCCACGGATGCCCTTACTTCAATGGAGCAGCACGCAGCGCTCGCATAACTTCATTAAGTTCTTGAGCGACCTTGGGCCCGTTCCGTTTTGCACCCAGCACACGCCGCTCACCGAAGGTGGTTGTCTTGAGACGGCTGATACACCAAAAGAGCTGTTTGACGCGCTTGACCGGCATCAACTCGATGCGATTGTGATTCCGCACGGCACCACATGGGGGTTTTACACACCCACCGGCTACGACATTCGCAAGTCACTGGCTGATGGTAACCACAACCCGAAATACGAAACATTGGTCGAGATCATGAGTGGTCACGGCAATTCCGAAGAGTATCGCCCATTTCGCGCCGTCAATTTGACGGACGAGACTGTGGCGTGTCCCGCGCCCACACCGGGGTTCACCCCTGCGTGTTGGCTAGCTGGCGATTTGATCGAGGCGCGCTGTTTGGCTGATGGCAGCTTCACGACGGGCGAGTGTTCTCGGCGGAAACGGGTGGCGCGTGCATTGCATGCATCAGCTGGCATCGGCGGACACTTAACAGTGACAGGTGAAGACCCCTCAGAATGGCTCGACACAGATCAGTGCCAAGACTGCTTCATGCCGTCGCTGAACTATCGCCCTGGTGGCTCAGTCCAGTACATGTTGGCAAATGTTGGTCCCGAAGGCGAGAGATATCGGATCGGGTTTGTAGCATCAAGCGACACGCACGATTCCTCGCCAGGAACCGGCTACAAAGTGACCAATATCTTTGCCACGACCGAGTCCGGTGGTGCGGCCACTCAAGCCATTGCGGATACCACAACTGCCCGTCTTGGCGAAGACCGACCTCTCCCATACAGCATCGGCACAACGGTGGATTCCATTCAGCGATTGGGACTGCTCGCCCTAGAGAGAGAGCGTCAGGCGAGTTTCTTCACGACCGGTGGACTTGCGGGGGTTCACGCCACGGAACGGTCACGAGATGCGATCTGGGAAGCAATGAAAGAGCGCCGCACCTACGGGACCTCAGGGCCGCGGATGTTGCTGTGGTTTGATGCTGTTGATAGTGCTGGCACCATTTCGCCTATGGGCTCTGTTTTGAGAACGCTGGAGCGTCCGACTCTTCGCGTCCGCGCCCTTGGAGCACTCAAGCAGGCTCCGGGATGCCCAGACTACGCGACAAACGCTTTAGGTCCAGATCGCGTTGAAGCGCTGTGCCATGGCGAGTGCTACAACCCGACGTCTGAGAGAGAAAAGCTTCTGCGCATCGAGATCGTTCGTATTCGCCCCCCACGTGCGGACAGTGGGCAGGCGCACGAGATGGACACGGAGCTGTATCGCCACGCGGGTCATGCGGGGCTGATGCGTAATAAAAACGCGATTATTGAAGATCCGTGGTACGTGCACGAGTGTGATCAAGGTGACACGCAGGAAGCTTGTTTGGTCGAACTGGAAGATCGGGAATTCAGCTTCTTTTCACGTACAGGTCAAGATGTCTTGTATTACGCGCGCGCCATTCAAGAAGAAACGCCGCGTATCAACGGCGGCTTGTTACGATGCGATCGAGATGACCAAGGCAACTGCATTCGCACGCGCCCGTGCTTGTTGACTGGGCAGAACAACGGAGAAGATTGTGTCGCGCCCGTTCAAGAGCGCGCTTGGTCATCCCCGATCTTTGTTGATGCTGTGTTCCGCGGCTGATCCATCGATGACATAACAGATGAGTGCGCTTTATTGGTCTCAGATCGAGAGCTGGTGCGATCATGCGCCACCTTTGGTCGTGCTGTTGTCTGATGGGGTGCGGCGCATTGAGTTTTCTGGCAACATCAGTGACTACGCTGACATCTCAAGCCCGCTGAGCAGCGCGCCGAAGAGCCACGCGGCGCATAGGGCAGATCGTGCGTTGCGCGCGTGGATTGACGGATGGGGACGCGGTCAAGACGTGATGCTTCCACCGCTGGACCCAGTTGAGGTTGATCAGATGGGGACGTGCCACGCCAAGATCCTGTGGCGGCTGGCTCAATCAACGCGGGGGCAAACGGTATCGTATGGCGAGTTGGCGGAGCAGGCTGGATACACCAGACGGCACGCTCGTGCCGCGGGAACAGCGATGTCCCGAAACCCATTGCCGGTGGTGATCCCTTGTCATCGGGTGATCCGATCAGATGGTTCGATTGGGCACTATGGTGGGGGTGTTTCATTGAAAAGCATGATGCTGAAGAAGGAAGGGGCTGTTGTCAAATGACCGGACGAATTAATCGAATCACTCAGGCGCTGCGTCAGTCCTTAGAGGCTGAGCACGTGGTGGTTGACGATGTGAGCGGCGGTCATGCGCGCGGCGGTGATGCCACGCATCTCAATATCACGGTGGTCAGTCACGTGTTTGACAACCTCAGCCGGGTTCGCCGCCATCAACGGGTGTATGCATTGCTGCGCGACGAGTTAGAAACTGGACTCCATGCAGTCACGATTACGACAAAGACGCTGACCGAACATCGTGACGGGATGACGACCACTGAATCGCCCGGCTGTGTGGGCTGATGCGTGCCATCGCTCTTTGGCTGGCCACGCGTCCAGCGATTGCTTTCACGGCCATCGGGCTCCTCCTTGTGGTCGCGGCGTTTGGTCTCCCACATTTCCAATTGGATGCCTCAGCCGATGCGCTGGTGTTGGAGGATGATCCCAATCTCCGGGAGCTGAGAGACCTTAACGCGACATATGGCGCGACTCCGTTTCTCATCGTGGCCTACAAGCCACATGGGCCTCTCTTTGATGGAAAGACGCTCGATGCGCTCGATCGTTTGGTGGCGGACCTGGAACAGGTCGATGGCGTCACAACGGTGTTATCGATTTTTGATGCTCCCTTGCTGTTTAGCCCGCCGGTCGCCATCAGCGAATTAGAAGACGGTCTCAGGACGCTGCGCACCGACGGTGTTGACCTGGAGATGGCTGCAGATGAGCTCACAAGCAGCGAGCTGTTCCGGCAGCTGTTGATCGCCCCGGATGGGCAATCAACAGCCATTCAACTGTTGCTGCCGGCAACGCCTCAGTACGACGCATTGACAGCGCGCCGTTACGAGATTCTTGATGAGCTTAAGACCGCAACGAGCGGCCAGTTAGGCCCCTTGTCTGCCGAGCTTGAGCAAGTGCGTTCTGAGCTCCTTGATGCAAATGCAGACGCGGTCGTGTTTCGGGATCGTTTGGTTGGCGATGTGCGTTCAGTGCTGAGCGATCATCGCAACGATGCCGATATTTACCTTGGCGGCGTGCCGATGATCGCCAAGGATGTGATTGACTACATCCGAAGTGATATGGCGATCTTCGGCGTGCTAACGGTGATCGTGTTTGCTCTGATTCTTGCCGCGGCGTTTCGAAGCGTCGCGTGGACCGTCATTCCCTTGGTGGTCGCGGCGGTTGAGGTGGGAGTCATGATGGGCCTGCTGGGGTATGCATCTTGGCCCGTGACGGTGATTTCCTCAAACGTCATTGCATTGCTCATGATTTTGACGATTTCATTGACTGTGCACCTTGGGGTGCGGCTACGTGAAATTCGCGCGAGGATGCAAGATGCGAACCAACCGACGCAGGTCGCTGAGGCACTCTCCGAGATGGCGGTGCCTTGCTTTTACACATCGCTCACCACCGGCGTTGCTTTCGCGTCGTTGATGACGTCGGGGATTCGTCCGGTGATTGATTTCGGCGCGATGATGGCGCTGGGAATGGCGGTGGCATATGTTCTGTCATTTGCGTTGGTTGCTGTCCTCGCCTCCGTGGCCCCTCCACCACCAGCGCGGGGCGCGCATGGGATGGATCGCGTCGGGAAGGCTCTGGGTCTCGCAACAGCGAATCGGCCGCGCCTCGTTGCGCTCATTGCGGCGGTTTTGGGTGTGGTTGCAGTGATCGGGATCACCCAGCTGCGCGTTGAAAACAGCTTCGTGAACTACTTTGATAAGGACACGGAAATCTACCGCGGGATGCTGTTAATTGATCAGGAGTTTGGCGGCACCGCATCATTGGACATCGTGTTATCGGCGCCGGAGCTGGATGCGGTGGCCGATCCTGTCGTCGCGGATGAGATTGACGATGAGTGGGGCTTTGATGGCCTCGATCTGGATGGCTTGACCGATAGCGTATCGCACGAGTACGGATATTGGTATACCGCAGGATCCATCCGTGAACTCGACGACATCCACACCTACCTTGATGGGCTGCCAGGGGTTGGCAAGGTGTTGTCGCTCGCCAGCGGTATCCGCGTCGCAGAGCAAGTGCTAGGGTTCCCACCTGGCGATATTGAACTGTCACTGTTGCGGGCTTCGCTTCCTCCAGATCTGAAGGAAACGTTGTTGCGGCAGTTTTTGTCTGACGGGGATTCGAAAACCCGCATTTCCATGCGAATCATTGACTCCATGCCCGGATTGCAGCGCGCGGAGTTAATCGCCGAAATGCGCCGGGCATTGGTGGAGGACTTTGGCTTCCAAGACGAGCAGGTGCAAATCACCGGTATCGCGGTGATGTACAGCAATATGTTGCAGCGACTGTATTCATCCCAGATTGGCACGATTGGCGTGGTGCTTGTGCTCATTGGGTTCATGTTGTGGGGCGTGCTGAGAGACTGGAAGCTGGCTGTCGTGGGTATGTTGCCAAACGTCTTGGCGGCCGGGCTCGTTCTGTCGACTTTAGGGTGGTTACGTATCCCGCTGGATGTCATGACCATCACCGTGGCTGCGATTTGCGTGGGTATCGCGGTTGATAACAGCATCCATTACCTGTACCGGTTGCGACTGGAGTTTGCGCGCGCTGGAACATACGCAGAGGCGATTGTGCGAACCAATCAGACCATCGGCGCTGCGATGACGTATACGGCCATCACCATTGCCATCGGGCTATTGGTGTTGACTTTTTCGAACTTTGTGCCGGCCAAGTTGTTTGGCATTTTGACGGCGATGGCGATGATCTTGGCCTTGGCGGGCGCGGTGGTGCTTATTCCGGCATGTGTCAAGATGTTTCAGACGTTGGGCGAGGAGAAAACATGATGAACACGAAAGCAGCAGGACCTCTTCACGGGTTGCGTGTCATAGAGATGGCTGGTATTGGTCCTGGTCCCCTGTGCGGGATGATGTTGGCAGATATGGGCGCAGACGTGATCCGCGTGGATCGACTCAATGGCGCGGGAGCGCGGAGCGTGCATGACTTTTGCGGCCGCGGCAAGCGGTCCGTCGCCATCGATATCCGCCAACCGCAGGGCAAAGACGCTGCTTTGGCTTTGATTGACACCGCGGATGGCCTGATTGAAGGATTCAGGCCCGGCGTGATGGAGCGTTTAGGGCTCGGTCCCGACGCTTGCCTCAAGCGCAATCCGAAACTGGCGTACGGCCGCATGACGGGCTGGGGTCAACAAGGGCCCTTGTCGCACTCAGCGGGGCATGATGCCAACTACATCTCCATCACCGGTCCATTGGGAGCTATTGGGCGCCGTGATCAACCACCAGCTATCCCGCTCAACCTCATTGGTGATTACGGTGGAGGCGGCGCGTTTTTGGCATTAGGACTCGTGTCCGCGATGCTACACGCGGCTCGCGGTGGCAACGGTCAGGTCGTGGATGCAGCCATGACGGATGGGTCTGCTCTTCTGATGACGATGCTGTACGGATTGCGCGCGTCTGGCGCCTGGTCCGCTGAACGCGAATCCAACTTGCTGGATGGTGCTGCCCCTTTTTACGACACGTATGAGTGCAAGGATGGCAGGTACTGCGCAGTTGGGTGTATTGAACCGAAGTTCTTTGAGGAGTTTTCTCAACGAGCTCAGATTGACTTATCTCCGTATGGTAAGCAGCATGATCGCACCACGTGGTCGGCTCAAAAAGAGGCGGTTCGGGCGCACATGCTGACGAAAACACGCGATGAGTGGGTTGAGATGTTTGAAGGGTCGGATGCGTGTGTGACAGGGGTTTTGGACATGGACGAAGCGCCTTTGCATCCCCATAACCAAGCGCGCCAAACGTTCGTATCTGCGCCGGGTGCAAGCGCACCCACCCCAGCGCCCGCTCCTCGTTTTTCCGATTCCGGATCGCGTGAGGTCTCGTTGCCACCAGTGGTGGGCGCTGATACCCAGGAGTTGCTCAAAGACGCCGGTATCGACCTCAAAGGTTTGCAAGACGCAGGCGTGATTCCGTCGTAACGACGCCGCAGCTAAATCCAGGCGCGATCCCGCCGAATGTTGCGCACGATGCCAACGCATCGCCCTTGAATCGCGAAGCTATTGCGGCGGAGATCCACCGAAATGTCTTGGTAGCTTGGGTTGGCGGGACGTAGCGTGACCTGCCAGGGCGTTTTACCTTGGATATACCGCTTGAGTGTCACCTCGCGCTCAAATAGCGCCACGATGATATCCCCCGGCTGGGCGTGATCGGTTTTTTGAATCCCCGCAATGTCGCCATGCAAGATGCCGGCGTTTTGCATGCTGTCCCCACGCACCACAAGCCCATAGTCCACCGGTTCGTCGAACAGTTCAAGGCTGCGCATGGGACGCGTGCTGAGGGGTTTTCCTTCAACCGCTAGTGGTTGACCGGCCGGAATGGCGCCCAGCACGTCGAGGATGGGGATGCCTGCGCCGCCGTCCAGGATGTCAATGCCTCGGGCGCTTTTCTCGTGGATGGCGAGCTTGCCGGCGCGAGCCAATCGGCGCAGGTGGTACTGAACGGTATTGGGCGATCCGTAGTTGAAATGCGCTTGAATTTCACTGCGCGTGGGCGGGCGTCCCGTGGACCGTTGGTATTCCTTCACGTACTGAAGGATGTCGCGCTGACGCTCGGACAGCCCTATGCGCGGTTCGTCTATCTCCATCGAAGACAACGAGAACCTCCTAGCGGGCTCAAGACAATCGCATGCACCGATGAACGCAGGGGTTAACGGTCTCAATCTGCTACTATAACGCTTCATTCAACGGGGTCAGACATTGAGGAAGCTGGATCTCCTATCAGAGGAGCAATGGCAGATCGTTTCCACGCGGCAAACGTGGCGGTCACTCGGATCCATTGGATTTCAGTGGGCGCAAATCGCGCTGGTCATGTACGTCGTATCGCTCTATCCGTTCTGGTGGACGGTACTGCTTGGGTGCGTCATCGTTGGTAGCCGCCAGCTCGCCATCTCGATCTTGGTCCACGATGGGGCGCACGGGCTGTTAGCCAGCGATCGTGGTCTGAATGATCGGGCGGGGCAGTGGTTGTGTGCCGCGCCTTTGATGCAAAACATGTATGGCTACCGGAAAGAGCACCTCTTGCATCATCGCAACACCATGCAAGCAGATGATCCCGATCTGGGCTTGATTCGCCCCTTTCCTGCCACGCGCTGGGCCTTAGCGCGCAAGTTTGGGCGTGACCTCACGGGGATCGCGGGCGTTCGGCGGTACTGGCTGACGATGAAATTTCGATACCTCGGCGCTTCAGGTGCATGGTGGAAGCGACTGGCGGTGACGCTGTGGCAGACGCGCGCGTTTTTCGTGTCGCAACTGATTATTGGAACGATGGTGACAATGACCCTTGGCGGGTGGTATTACGTGTTGCTGTGGTGGTTGCCCAACCTCACGTGGTTCAGCTTTGTGGTGCGGTTGCGAAACATCGCAGAACACGCCTGCGTGCCGAATACGAATGCCTTCGATAACACACGCACCACATTGGCGGGGTGGATGACGCGGTGGCTGCTTGCGCCGTGCGGCGTGAACTACCACTTGGAACATCACCTGTTTCCGGCCGTGCCGTATTACCGATTGGCCCTTTGCCATCGTTTCTTAAAACGCAATGGCTATGAAAGTCAGATGTGCATTACGCGCAACTACTGGGCAATGTTGAAACAAGTCGTTGCGCCCCCTCAGTCACCTACGGAAATGCCCGCATGAGCCATAAAGATCTGAAAAACATGACGGCGGAAGAACGGGATGCACACTGGCGAGAAGAGCTCACCCACGAACAGTACGAAGTGACGCGCCATGCAGCAACAGAGCGGGCGTTCACGGGGATTTACAACGATTGCCAGGATGCTGGCGTCTACCGGTGTGTCTGCTGCCGCGTGGAGCTATTTACGTCGGGCACAAAATTCGATTCAGGGTGCGGGTGGCCGAGTTTTACGGAACCAGCCCTACAGGACCGGGTGACACTGTTGACAGACAACAGCTACGGAATGGTTCGCACCGAAGTCAAGTGCGCTTCGTGTGACGCGCACCTGGGGCACGTTTTCGACGACGGCCCTCAGCCAACGGGCAAGCGCTTTTGTATTAACTCCGCGGCTCTCGATCTCGCCAAAGACCCAGACGCGAGCTAACCGCTCGCTGATCCCGTTGCCGGATATAGCGCCGCGCACGGGGTGATTTGCGTCACGCCGGAGCGTGTCATTTCCGAGAACAATCTGGCCTCCGTTGCACACCGGACAGTCGCCAGATGTCCTCCCGCCTTTTTCCTCGGCGATCTTTACTGGTTGTCGCGACTGACACAGCATGGGTCGCATACGGAAACGGCACTGAGATGCGATATCGTGGACCGGATATGTTCACGATGGCGCAGCAGGTTGCGCTGGATACGCAGTATCAGACTGCTTCGCATGTGACCGTGGCGTTTGCGATCACAGGACTGTCTGCAATCACGGCCCGCATTCCCTCGGCGACGTTACGGCAAGACCTCGAACAGGCCGTCAATCGGCACCAACCCTATCAGCGGCTGCGGACGGCGATTCGTCGTCGTGGGCGCCGGTGGACGGTGGCATCTCTCCTCGTCGGATCAGACAAGTCACTCAAAGCTATACAAGAGTCTTTGGCATACGTTCCACGTGCGCGGGCTGTGATCTTGCCGCGCTGGGTGGCATCGTCTCCTGTGCAGTCCAAGCGCTTTCGCGCAGCCCGCATGCCTTTTGGATATCCACTGGCGCTGCCAGACAGGGCCGATGCACCGGCGCCCACTTGGATGCCTCTAGCCGCGGCATGTGTGGCTGCGATGTGTGCTCTCAATGGCCTCGCAGTGATGTCGCGCTCGCCGGTGCCTCCTCCGATTGTGAGGCCGGATATTGCACCATCTCCACCGACGATTGATCAAACATGGCATACCGTGATCGGCGCGATGGCAGCGTCGGGGATGCGCGTGCTCTCGGCGCATATGCATGCCGATCGCACGCTAGAAATCGACGCCCGCGGTCACACCGATCAGTTGCAGCGTGCGCTGCCGTCTGGATGGAAAGTGCGCGCTTTGACGCATGCTTCTGATCCCTCCAGCGATCGTGTGGTGGTCACATTGGTGCCATCACCCTAGTGTGGCGCGCCCTGCCCCTTGAGTATGCGAGGCGCGTCAAGCACTCTCCGCAAAGAAACGCAGTTGTGCTTTGCCTCGCGGTGATCGTGGCAGGGCCAGTCTGGATAGTCAGTCAGTGGGTTTTCATGCCAGCAGAAGCGAGTACGATCGCACCAGATACAACGGCTCAGCATCACATCAATGAGGCATTTGATGTCAGGGTTGACGCGCCGCCCAGCCTCGTGGCCTACAGCGTGACGCCGCTGATGACGGAACGCCTTGGCAGTGTGACGCGCATGTCTCACGTGCAAAGCGGCACATGGCGCACATCGTTTCCAGAATGGGTGGCATTTCGTGAGCAATTGGATGCCCGGTGGCCATGGGTCGCGATTGAAGACGAATTCCTCGAAGCGGACGGTCGAGGGGTCATGGGTCGATTGGTCACGCGATCGTGGTGGGTTCGTCCATGAGAGGCGCCGCATTCGCTCTTCTCATGATTGCAGCCACTGCCTATGCCAGCGAAGTGGATCCATTTGGGTCAACGCCAGACGTCGTTGGCATCCCGGCGCCTGCCATGTGGCAACTGCGAGGCATTGTGATCGGCAGCAAGAGATCGATCGCGATTGTCTCCAATCACGACACCTGGTTATTCCTAAGCCAAGGAGATCGTTTTGCGGATGGATCGGTGGTCTCTCTTGTGGAAAGGGACGGCCTTTGGATCAAAGGGGCTGACGGACAAGAGCGACGGTTGCATGCACCATGGCCGTAATGCGCGTGTTGATGGCCTGCCTCATCGTGGCATCGTGCGCTCCTTTGTCCGCGCCATCACCCGCATCGCAGATTCCACTGCCAGATGTTGCCGCCAGCCTTTCGGCGGTCGCGATTCCCTCCACCCCAGTGCCTGTGAGTGAGGCAGCTGATGAATGGCTTGTGGTCGCGTTTGATGATATTCCGACGGATCTCGCGATCGAGGCGCTTCACCTCGCGGGGCGAACGCCGGTGCACCGACTTCTCGCCACGAACAACGTTCTTCGGCTCAGTCCCTCGCGATGGTCGATGCCACGGCTGATGGCCTGGATCGCGGAGGTGACCGGACTAGTGGCCCAGCGCTCAAGTGACGGATGGCTCCTGGTTTCGCAAGAATCCGGCCAGCGTTTGGCACGTGCAAATCACGGGGTCGCGAGGCTCGACCTCACGCACGCTGATCCGTCAAGCGTTGCCGCCGCCGTTCGGGCCGTCTCGGAGGATGACGTCGATGCGGCGGTGATGTCGCCGCATGGGTCCTCTCTGTTGATCTCGGGATCTGAGCACGCCATCAAACGCTACATGGCCATCGCTCAGTCGCTGGATCTTGTGACTCCCCAAGTGGAAATCGAGGCCTGGGTGGTCGAAACGACGCAGACGCTCGACGATGCGCTGGGATTAGCGTTCGATAGCCTCGGGAGTGCGTCTGTTTCAGGGGGATTAGCGGACGGTGGATTGGTGGCAGATGGCCTGTCATCCGTGGTCACATCCATCGTGCATACAGACGTTGCGCGCGGGCTTCGCACGCGCCTACGTGGTTTGCGCCGCTCGTCTGCAGGAACCCTGATTGCCAATCCCCGCATCTTGGCCGCGCAGGCGCAGCCTTCAGAGATATTCTTGGGAAGTGAGGTGCCGTATGTCACGACCAGCGAACGTCTGGGGCAACGAACGGAGTTTCGCCAAGCTGGATTGCGCATGACAGCCACCCCGCAATCGGTTAGTCAAGGAAGCATCACGCTGACGCTCGAAATCGCACTGGATGATGTCTCTCAGACATCGGCCAGTCCGACCATTGCTCGTCGTCGTTTCACCACGACGGTTAGTCTCGCGAGTGGAAGTATTGCCGTGGTCGGCGGTTTGCGATTCGGGCGTGACGGCCGCGGATATACCGGCGTACCGTTGCCGGGAGGTGTGATCGGGCTGGGTGGCCGCACGCGTGAACGCAGCGATTTGCGGTTGCTGGTGTTTCTGTCTGTTCGGACCATTGCCGCGTAATGCAGGCGGCCACGTACCTTCATGATGCCTTGGACGCCGCGTGGCAAAAGGAGGCGACCGATGTGCATTTGGATCCGTGGCCGCGTGATGTTGCGCGCGTTCGTATGCGTATTCGCGGCTCACTGCAGACGTTTGAATCACTCAAGCCACGCGATCATGCCTCGCTGGCCCAAGTCATTGCGCGGATCAAGGCGCTTTCCGGGTTGGATGTGGCCGATACGCGCCATCCACAGGACGGGGTGTTTCGGTATGCAATGACCGAGCACGAGTTAGAAATTCGCGTTGCCTTCGCTCCCAGCGTGTTTGGTGAACGCGGCACGTTGCGTCTCTTAAGGACGCCGTCTCATGCGCCGCGTTTGGATGACTTGGGGTTTTGTGCACCCGTGAGAAACGAGCTGTGCGACACCTTACGAGGATCCGAAGGGTTACTGCTTGCGATCGGTCCGACTGGTTCCGGAAAGACCACCACACTGCATGCGCTTCTACATGAGCTTGGGACGGACAAGATGGTCGTGACCATTGAAGATCCCGTGGAGTACGTGTTTCCCGGAGCAGTGCAAATGCAAGTCACCCCCGGTCGCGGTTTCGATTTCCGGCAAGGCGTTCGGGCGGCGCTTCGCCAAGATCCCGACGTTCTCTTAATTGGGGAAATCCGTGATGATGTCACGGCGCATGTGGCCTGCAGCGCGGCCATCACCGGGCATATGGTGCTGAGTTCTGTCCATGCATCTGATGGTCCAGGGGCGCTGCTTCGTCTTCGGAATCTTGGGATTCCCGACTGGTTGATCGCCACCTCTGTGTCGGGATTGTTGTCGCAAAGACTTGTTTTAACCAACGGTGGGATGCGCCCTAAAGCGGAATGGGTGCGCGCTGATCATGAGTTAAAGCATGCGATTGCGTCACGTGAAACGGTGGAACGTCTTATTGATATATCGGCGAGGAAAACGCTGTTCTCGGCCATGAAGGACGCCTGATGGCGGCGCGCGCGAGCGACATTGTGGACACCATTGCCCCCATGATGTCTGCAGGGCTGCCGCTGGCTGATAGCTTGGACATCTGTTGCGCGGCCTTGCCGTCGTCGTCGTCACAGCTTGCCAGACGCGCCAAGGTTGCCGTGTCCGCGGGCCGGTCGTTTTCGGATGTGCTGGAGGGGCATGGGATGCGTGACTCTCATATTGCGATTGTGCGCGCGGGGGAACGAAGTGGCCGGCTGGTTGATGCGCTTCAAAACGCGGCAAGCGCACATCAGGTGAGTGAACGGCACCGGTCTGATATCCAGCAGGCGATGGCCTATCCCGCCTTGGTGTGCACGATTGCGCTGTGCATTGCAATTGCCGTGTCGGCGCACATCGTGCCACAGTTTGACGTGTTGTCCCAGGGAACGATTGAGCCCCCTGTCGCTGCTCGGTGGCTGGCGGCTATCCCAGATGTTTTGGCTCGTCCGGTGGCGATGGTTATCGTCGGTGCGCTCCTGTGTTTGTGGTTAGTCCGGCCGTGGCGGCTATGGGTGGGAAGGCATGTGCGCCGCCTCTTTCAGGGAATTCGCCAGCCATGGATGACGGGATCAGGTCGCAGTTTGGGTGAATTCGTCGCTGCGCTTGGATCCTTGATCGAGGCCGGTATGACGTTGCCGAATGCGCTGGCTGAGCTCGCGCGCACCTGGGATCATCCTGAACTGCGCGCCGCGGCCAATGCTGTGAGGCAGGCGCTCGCGCATGGGTGTAACGTGGTCGACGCCTGCAATGCCGCGCCGCTTTTGGTCAAGATATGGCGCCCCATCGCGACGCGCGCTGTCAACGAAGTGGCATTGGGCATGATGCTGAAGCGAGCGGGAT
This sequence comes from Gammaproteobacteria bacterium, assembly GCA_965209235.1. Taxonomy (GTDB): domain Bacteria; phylum Pseudomonadota; class Gammaproteobacteria. The sequence continues at coordinate 908,409 of OZ242382.1, forward strand.
TGGAGCTTGCGGCCCTGAATGGTCGCCGTCAAACCAGCCGAATCAAACTCATCGAACCCGTCCTTGTGGCCATTGCCGGGATATTGATTGGCTCTTTGCTGCTCTCGCTGTACATCCCGCTCTTCGAACTGAGAGGCACGTAAAATTCCCTAGCGTGTCTTGGGCGCCTATTTGTGGCTGCGCACCACGGACGCGGCGCGGACGCATCGTCGGTCCGTCTTCTCTCGAAATTCTCGATCGTTGGTTCCGCGAATTTGCTGTCGCGCGGCCTGGGTTTCACGCGTGACATTTTTCTCGCTGCAGCGTTTGGCGGCACGCGTGCGCTAGACCTTTGGGTCTTGGTCATCACGCTCCCCTCAACCCTTCGGGTCTTGATCGCGGAATGGCCGATTTACAAGGGCGTGCTGCCGTCCCTCGCTGAGTCAAGGGATCAGTCGGCTTTGGTGAGTTTGCTGGTTGTGTGGGTCGTGTCCGGCATGGCGTTGCTGGTGCTGGCGTTGTTGCTTGGCCTGCCGCTGATCATGCAGCTATGGGCGCCGGACATCTGGTCTGACCCCGACCTGCGCATGGTGCTTGAAGCCGCGATGTGGTGGGCGCTTCCGCACGTCGTGCTGATCGCTGTCGGTCAGGTTCTGGCTGCGATTGCTGGCATTCATGGGCGTTTTTGGACGGGGTCGCTTTTGGGTGCGCTGCTCAATGTCGGGCTGCTGACCGCGATCGTGGCGACGTCTGATCTTCGGTGGGAAGACCGGCTGCCGTGGATGGCCTTCGGCACGCTGTGCGGCGCACTTGTGTATGCCAGCGCCTTGGTATGGCTAGTGCGGCGGCTCAAGGCGATGTCGTTTCCTAGCGTCACAGAACCCGGCGTCTTGAAACGCGTGGGGGTGCGCGTGATGCAGCTCTCAGGGGCGTCGTCGACGGAGTCGATCTGGGTGTTGTGTGCGACTTCGTTGGCAAGTAGTATGCAGGTGGGCGCGCTTGGGTGGCAGTACCTCGCCATGCGCATCATGCACCTGCCGATGGGCTTAGTCGGCATCCCGGCCACGATGGTGTCCTTGCCTGCGTTGAGCTCAACGTTGGATAACCCAACGCTGTTTTCTCGCACGTTCGCGTGGAGCCTACGCCTCAACTTGTATGCGGCTGTGCCTTTTGCTGTGGCCGTGGCGGTCCTAGCTGAACCCGTGATTTTGGTGATGTTCGGACGTGGCGCGTTTGATGCGTTTGATGCCCGAACGGTGTCTGAGTTGGTGCAGATTGGCGCACCTTCGATTGTGTTATGGTGCCTTGTCGAGCGTCTGGAAAGCTGTTTTACGGCGCACTCGCTGGTGCGACTCTCACTCAAAGGCCGGGTGACCGGTCTGGTGGTTTCATTGATATGCGCGAGCGTGCTTGTCATTGGGTTGGGACGGGACATGAAGGCCATCATGCTCTCGGCTCAGTGTGGCTTGGTGGTTCAGTGTTTCATGTACCTAGCTATGGGGTGGAGACGTCGCGTAATCCCCTTGAGCCGCGAACTCCTTGTAGACGGTGCGCGGATCTTTGCGTGTGCGGCCGTCATGGGCGTGGTGCTCAAGCTCATAGCGCCCAGCATGGCGGTATTTCAGGAGCTTGGGTTTGCTGGTCAGATGATGTGGATCGTTGGACTGACTGTGGTCGGAACCGCGGCTTTCGTCATGTTGCTGAGCACCCTTGGTCTGAGCCCGCGGGCGCTGCGCAGCGATGGCGGCGTGCGCGATACAGCGGATTCGGCACAATGAGTCAGTCTTTCGATCCGACGATCGTGTTACCCCATCTGACGCTCGCTGGCCCCCACGATGGTCAGAAGTCGCGCGTAGGGATCACTATTGGCAATTTTGACGGTGTTCATCGTGGCCATGCGATGCTCGTCAACCAACTGCGTGACCGGTGTGTCGCATCCGGTTTGACGCCTGTTGCCATCGTGATTGATCCTCACGCAGCGGAGGTGCTGCGCGCTGATGAAGCGCCACCTCGAATCCTGCTGTTTCACGACAAAGTGAAGGCATTGACGGCACTTGGCATTGAAGCGGTGTATCGGCTCAACACGACCAAAGAGGTGCTCGATATGGAACCGGAACAGTTTTTGACCGAGGTACTCGCTCCTCTACAGCCCGGTGTGATTCAGCTGGGAGACGATTTTCGGTTCGGTCGCCGCCGCGCGGGGCATGCACAGACGGTGAAACAGTGGGCGACGGATCGTGACTGTCAGGTGTATGAGGCGAGTTCGTGCATTGTGGACGGAGAGCGCGTGAGCAGCACGGCCTTGCGTCAGGCGCTCGCTACGCCGGATCTCGCGCGCGCTGCCGCCATACTTGGTCGCCCGTTATCTGTCAGTGGCGTTGTGTGTTTCGGCCAACAGCTTGGACAGCAATTGGGATTTCCCACTGCCAATGTGGCACTCCCGCTTCGCCCGGCCATGCGAGGTGTGTTTGCTGTGCGAATGCGCACGTCTGACGGTCAGACGTATCCCGGGGTCGCGAATTTCGGCAGGCGCCCGACGGTGGATGGCACGATGGCGTTGCTTGAGGTGCATGCCCTTGGGGTGCAGCTCGACCTTTATGATCAAGAGATCGACGTGGAGTTGGTGCAGTTTTTGCGTTCAGAACAGAAGTTTGACGGGGTGACACAGTTGAAACAACAGATTGCTCGAGACTGCGCGGACGCGGCTGAGGTTTTTCAGTCCGCATGACTAAGAACAAATGGCCGGTCAACCTGCCCGTCACCGACTTCCCGATGCGCGCGCAGTTGGCGCAGCGCGAACCCGGCGCCATCGATCGATGGGAGCAAGAAGACGTTGTCGAGCGGCATCTCGACCAGCGTAAGGACGCCGATAGCTACATCCTGCATGATGGGCCGCCGTATGCCAATGGCCCGATTCACGCGGGCCACGCCATCAATAAGGTCCTGAAAGACATTGCCGTCAGACACCATGCTCATGCGGGATATCGGGCGCCATATGTGCCCGGTTGGGACTGTCATGGCCTGCCGATCGAGCTCGCTGTTGAGAAAAAGATGGGCTCCAAAACGAAAACGATGTCGCGTAGGGTGTTTCGGGCAGCGTGCCGTGCCTACGCCGAGAAGCAGCTTGCGTTGCAGAAAGTCAGCTTTCGTCGGCTGGGGATTTTTTGCGACTGGAATGACTATTACGCCACGATGTCCCCGGACTACGAGGCGAATGTCGTGCGAGCTTTTGCGACGATGTGGCACCGCGGACATATCAGCACTGGGGTGCGCCCGGTGTATTGGTGCGCGCAATGCCGCTCTTCATTAGCAGAGGCAGAAGTCGAGTACCAACCGCTCATGTCGCCGGCCATTGATGTCGGATTCACAGATCGCGGCGGGATGCTGTCCAAAGCGTTTGATTTACCCGAAGGTGCGCAAGCGGAGCTGGCGATTTGGACCACGACACCGTGGACGATTCCGTCTAACCGCGCGATTTGCCTTCATCCCGAGTTTTCCTATGGCGCGTACGCGCTCAACGAGGAGCGCACGCGCTTTGTGGTGTTAGCGACGTCACTGGCTGAAGCTTGCTTGGCGCGCTATGGGATCCCGTTTGCTCCGCCACATCATGTTGTCAAAGGGCAAGCGTTAGACGGGATGAACGTCACGCACCCTTTGATTGACCGGCCGTCACCGCTGCTGCTCGGGCTGCATGTCACCGATGAACAAGGCACCGGGGCCGTGCACTCTGCGCCGGCCCACGGGTATGAAGACTTTGTGGCAACGCGCGAGCACAACTTGGTGGTGGATGATCTGATCGATAGCGATGGCCGGTTTCGCGTCGGTGGGTTTGCCGGCTTGCCAGCAATCGACGGCCGGACCTTACCGCAAGCCAACACGATCATCTTGCAGGCGCTGGAAGACCACGGCCGGTTGCTGGCTCACGAACCGCATGAGCATTCATATCCGCATTGCTGGCGGCACCACAAGCCGTTGATATGGCGCGCGACCAAGCAATGGTTCCTGCGGTTTGAAAACAATGATCTGCTGCGCGATGTTCAGCTCGCGAAACAGGGTGTTCAATGGGTGCCATCTCGTTCTGAAGGGCGCATGGATGCCATGCTGGAAAACCGGCCAGATTGGTGCTTGTCGCGCCAGCGGACATGGGGTGTGCCCATCCCGCTGTTTGTCAATGACGGTGAGCCGCACCCGCAGTCTGCGGAGATGTTTGAAGCGATTGCTGCGGCTATCCAGAAAGGTGGCGTTGAGTGTTGGGATGAATTGCGTCCGGTTGACTTTGGCATGGATGACGATGGGTCATGGCGCCCAAGCACCGATGTGGTCGACGTGTGGCTGGAGTCAGGGGTCTCGCATTTGGCTGTCTTAGACGCCCATCCTCATCTCAAGGCGCCGGCGGATGCGATTGTAGAAGGCAGTGACCAACACCGGGGCTGGTTTCAATCGACGCTCATTACAGCCATCGCGATGGGGCACACCGAGGCGCCCTACAAAACGTGCATGACGCACGGATTTGTTGTTGATGCCGATGGACGCAAATTTGCGAAGAGTCTCGGAAACGGTATTGACCCCGAAGAAATCATCAGCCGATACGGCGCAGATGTCTTCCGGCTGTGGGTCGCCAGTTCCGATATCTCGCGGGAAATGGTGTTAGATCATGGCGTGCTTGGACAAACATCTGAGCGCTACCGGCGCATTCGAAACACACTGCGTTTCTTGCTCGGCAACTTGTGTGATTACTCGCCGGATGATGCGGTGGATCCTTCACAATGGAGCGCGATTGATGGCTGGGCGTATGCCCGCATGCGCGACGTGCAACAGATCGTTGAGCAGGCCTTGAAGAACTTCCAGTACGGCGTGGCTGGCCGGGAGCTACACGACTTTTGCAACCGTGATATGGGCTCGCTGTGGCTCAACATCATTAAAGATCGGCTGTACACCATGCCCACGGATTGTGTGGCGCGGCGATCGGCGCAGACCGTGATGTTTCACGTGGTGAATGCCCTTCTCCGGTGCATTGCTCCTATCATGCCATTCACGGCTGATGAAGCCTGGCGGTCTTTTGGCCGAGAAGATGCTCTCATTTTGGCTGAGCCATACCCTCTGAAAGACATGAATGATCCCGGCGCCTCCATGCCGTGGGATGAGTTGCTTCCGCTTCGCCGCCGCGTCCTTCAAAGCATTGAAGATCAGCGAGCAGCCGGTGCTTTAAAGTCACCGGGAGAGGCCAAAGTCATCGTCACTGTGCCCGATGCGGCGCATGAGACGCTCGCTAATATCCAAGACGACTTGAGGTATTTCTTTGGGGTGTCTCAGGTGGAGTTGGTGCGCGGCGCGAGCGAACAACTACAGACGCTTGCCTGTCACGATGCCAAGTGCCCGCGGTGTTGGTTGCGAGGGCCTGATGTCCCAAGCGATGGGCCCTGCGCGCGTTGTGAGCAGCACATGAACGGAGTTCCGGTTGGCCACGCCTTCGCGTAATCCCGCCAAGTGGCTGATGTGGGTCGCGGTGGTGGCGATGGTCACGATCGTGTCCGACTTGTGGACAAAGCGCTTGGTGCAAGACGCGCTCACCGAGGTGCACCGCATTGATGTGTTCTCGTTTCTGGCGTTCGTTGATGTGCGAAACCCGGGGGTTGCGTTTGGTTTTTTTGGCTCCCTGAGCGATGACGGGGCTGTGTTTGCCATGTCAGCTGCGATTGCCGTGTTGGCCGCCATTTTTCTCAAGATGGCGATTGAGTTTGCGGTTCGGTGCTGTCCTTTAGAGGCGGTGTCTCTCGCAGCGATCTTCGGCGGTGCTGTGGGCAATCTGGCCAACAGAATCACAGATGGACATGTGTTTGATTTCATCCTTCTCCATGTAGGCTCTTCCTCTTTCTATGTCTTTAATATTGCGGATTCTGCGATCACCGTGGGTGTGGCCGTCATCTTGATGCTCGAAGTCCTTGGGATGTGGAAACGCCGGCAAACCTCGCAGGTAACAAAGTCGTGACGGAACCGCCGCAGCCGCTGCGCGACACGCGCGTCGTCTTGGCCGCACCCCGTGGCTTTTGCGCCGGGGTTGATCGGGCCATCGCGATCGCCGATACTGTGATTGAGCGAGAAAACAGAAAGGCACCGGAAAGCCGACACCCGCTGTACATCAAGCATGAATTGGTGCATAACGTCCGCGTGGTGGCGGATCTGACGTCACGGGGCGTGCGCTTTGTTGAAGACGTCCAAGAGGTGCCGGACGGATCCGTCTTGGTTTTTTCGGCTCACGGTGTTGCCAACACTGTTCGAGATGCGGCCGAGCGACGGGATCTTGAGGTGATTGATGCGACCTGTCCGCTCGTCACCAAGGTGCATCACGAAGTAAAGCGTTACATCGATGCGGGTTTTGAGGTGTGCCTCATTGGTCACCGCGGTCACCCTGAGGTGGAAGGGACGTTGGGCCAAGTCCCGAAGGAGATGAGGCACAAGATGTACCTCGTCGAGACGAAAGACGATGCCATCGCGCTTGAAATCACTGGCTCTCAGCTCGCGTGTGTGACACAAACCACCCTATCTGTGGATGACGTCTCTGAGATGGTGACGGTACTCAAGGCGCGCTTTCCGCAGTTGCGAACAGCACGGAAACAAGACATCTGTTATGCGACGCAAAATCGGCAAGATGCCGTGCGTCAGTTGGCGTTGGAAAGTGATCGGGTGATTGTTGTGGGGTCGCAGACCAGCTCAAATTCCCGCCGGTTACAGGAGTTGGCGGAGCGATGCGGCGTGCCAGCGGTGCTGATTGACAATCCTGAAGATCTAGATATGACCTGGTTGAAAGGTGCGCGGGTGATCGGGATGACAGCCGGTGCGTCTGCACCTGAGTCTCAAGTTCAGGACATCGTGCAACAGCTCTGCGATTGGGGCGCGGTTGCCGGGGACGAACTCAAAGTGATTGACGAAGATGTTCACTTTCGCATGCCGGCGCATCTCGAAGCGTCACGGCGCTAGCGGATCTCCTGGGCGAGGGTGAGTGCAGCGTAGCCTCCGGCAATATCGAAAGCAGCTATGGCCGTCCACGCGACTGATGAAGAGCACCGTCTCATGCGAGAGAGGTACAGCGCGCGGCAGGCGGGATTGATCAACCAATTCCGCATTGCATGCCAACCGATTACGCTCCTCACGCGCATCAATCGCTGCAAGGACACGCTGTTCTTGCAGAGACTGTGACTGACCCAGCAGATGGGGCAAAACGGCTGCCAATGACACGACCACGATGGAGGCCATCATGGCGTGTCTTTCTGAACGGCGGTGGTTAACCAATGGAAGGTGCCGTTCCGCCATCGAAGCTGCACACCAATCCATGTACTGGCCTCGCGTCGCTCGACCGCAATGGCTGAAATGCCGCGCACCACCTCTTGCGATGTGCCGGCGGACTTCCGGTAGAGACTGAAGACTTCGTTCATGCCGGGCACGATTCGCACATCCCATTGATGGCGCACAAGGCGGTGGGCATAGGCAGCATCGTCCGGTAACGTCCCGGACCGCTGCTGTAGTGTGACGGATGTGGAAAGCGCGCCCGAGTGATGGGGGGTCAGCGCGACGATGGCCGTATCTTTGCAGTCAGTGAACAGCCAATCTCCGCGATTGATGTCAGAATCACTCAATTGCCATCTATTTGAGATATTCGTTGCTGTTGTGAAGTCTGTACTGGCATATTCAAACGTTGTACTATCTTTTTCAATGGGTCTCACGTTTGTTGTACTGCATCCATGATGACCTTCCATGCGCGCGTCGTACACGAGAAGCGATAAGGCCAATTCGCCTGCCGCCAGACGATCGATATCGTCGTTCACCGCACGGACGCGTGAGAAGAGATGACCATTGAACGACGACAAAGTCGTCATGACAATTGCCATCGTCGCAAGGGCGACTGAAACTTCGATGAGTGAGAACCCCGCTAACGATGATGCAGTGCGTTGATCCATGCGTCGTACTGAAGTTGAGGCAAAGGGGAGTGGTGTCGCACCTCCACGTTCCAGCGATCGCGTACTTGCTGTCGCAGGAGTGCGGCTTCCGTTTCTGAGGTCCGCTGGATGGTGGAGAGTGACGCAATGCCTGCGGCCGCGATTGCTAGTGCAAGAGAGATATCAACCAACATGGATCGTCAGGCGGGGCACCGGCGTCGTGACTTGTCGACGCGGATACGTCCCAAGCGGCTGACGACGAGATCGATGGCCGTAGTGCTGTCCAAACACAGGGTCAGCCGTCCGTTGGAAGAGGGTGCGAGCCCGTGGGCATCAAACGTCGGCGGCTTGGAGGCGCGAAACCCACGGAAAGAGGCGCCGTGGGGAAAGGCGTTGAGCACCTGAGCAATCGTTCTGCCTTGACGCACAAGGGCCACCATTTCACGCAGCATCGTCCCGCAGTGCTGATCTGGTGTATGGGGATAAGGCACCGCACAGACGGTAATGGGTTCGCGTAATGCGATGGCCAATCGCCGCGCATGCTTCAGGACTCGTAAGGCGTCAGCGACGACTTGTGCTTCGCGAGGCGCGGGCGACACGGTTGCTGGAGCAATCGCCAGCATCGTCACGAGGCTGAGTACGGCCAACGCGACCGACAATTCCACAAGCGTTGTGCCTTGCTGAGACATTAGGTGTCCACTTCTCTGTCCGAGCATCATGACAGTCCGGTGGAAAACCTGCAGTGACGGCGGACAAGATATCCTCACAGGTCGTGATTCTTGGAGGCGGAATCGTTGGGCTCACCACGGCGAGGGCGCTTCTCACGCGCGGCGTTTCTGTCACCGTCATTGACGCTGCCGCGAGGTGGCGCGCCACGGCACAGGGCGCCGGAGTCTTGCACTCGCTATCGGCACGACGTCAGGCGCCATGGGCGGTTCATCTCGAAAGCGGAGCTGTGGACTATTACGAAGCGCTCCATCGCGTTGCGCCGGCGGGTATTGAGTTGAAGACATTGCCTCTCCATTGGATCGAGCCGCCTTCCCGTCACTGTGCCCCTCGGGCCAAACCCTTTGCGGTGACGACGTTTGTCGCTGGTGATCGCGTGTGCGTCATTGACCCTGGGATGGCGGCTCAAGCGCTTGCCAGCATCATTGATGCGCATCCGAACGGGCAAGTGATTTGCGATGCGCGTTCTCTGTGGTTTGCGCGCGACTCTCGTGGGTGGCGAGTGACATGGTCTGGCGGCTGCGCGGCTGCGCGATCCATGGTGGTATGCGCCGGCAGTTGGTCCGGCGGCGTACTGCGCGCTTTAGGGATTGACGCACGACAAAGGCCTGCCGCAGGTCACACTCTGAAATGGACTGTGTCAAACGACCATCCTCTCGCCAACCGGTCTGCTTTGCTTGTTGGGAACGATGGGTATGGGTACAGCCGCGGCAACGGGCGTGTGGTTGTGGGTGCTTCGGTTCTTGATCAGGGGCTTTGCGGTCGGTGTCCGTCGGAGGAGAAGGATCGACTACTATCATGGGCGCGGCGTTATTTGGGATTGTCTGATCGTGGGTGCCAGTTGATGGAGGGTGGACTCAGGCCAGGATATGAACGGCGTGAACCCAGCGTGGGGTGTCTCGATGAAGCGCGCCGGTTGTGGCTCAACACCGGTCACTTTCGTCATGGCGCTCAGTGGGCGCCACAAACCGCGCACATGCTGGCTGAGCAATTAACCGGGCGGCATGAGCCGCACATCGTGGATTTGACGCATGAATAGGCTGGCAGCAGTCATCGCAGCTCTAGGGCTCAGCGTGAGCGTCAGTGCTCAGAGTCCGGTGGTTCATGCTTTTGATGAGCTGCAGGGACCATTGCCGTATTTGTCGGTTTTGACCCCTCATTTCTTATCGCTGTACGAGAGTGATGACCAGCGGGACATCTCACGGGCTGAGTTTGCAGCGCCGTGGGAACGGGCCCATCGTCGCGTGGATCCACGACTGAGTGGGCCGGACTTTGTCCGCGCGTTGGCGGCGATGCTGACGATCGAAATGCTTTTTTTGGCGGATGTGAATCACGACGGGCAATTGACGTTCAATGAAGTGGTGAGATCCCAGTTCTTTCACGATGGCTTGGCGATCGATCATGCTGGCTTGACCCACGAGGTCGTTTTTGCCAAATCAACAACGCAGCGCGTCGCGTCACGAGATCATCTGTGGGACGCGTCGCATGACTTGTTTCAGGATACGCGCCACCCCGTCACTTTCCCGGTGTGGCATCGAAGAGTGTTGCGCGTCTTTGACAGCCTCGATCACGACGCTGATGGGTTGCTCACTGGGCGCGACCACCCATTTGTGAGCTACCCAGACTCATCGAGCCGAGCGAAAGAAGATGACGCTGATTTAAGAGGTGACGCGCGCAAGGCGTATCAAAGACCGTTCTTTCTGCGCCGCCCGTTCCTTGAGCGTTGGCTGGCACAGACCGGAGGTCGCTTGTCTCAACGCACGTTTGTCGGACTGTTTGAACGTGCTTTTTCGGAATTTGGTTTGCGCGCGCTGACGATTGCGCACGCCGGAAGCTTCATGCATGTGGTGCGAACCAAATTACTGTTTGTGCTGGATGCCAACGGCGATCAGATGCTGCAACGAGAGGAGATTCCGCCCGCAATTTGGGCGCAAACACCACGTGGCATAGGCCCGCCCCGCCAGACTGCTCACCGTAGCATCTCTGAATATCTGAGAACGGCGCCGTTCCTGACGGCTGATGTGAATGGAGATGGTCGCGTCAGCTCCTCAGAGTTTGCGTCAGCGGCCGTTGCAAGCTTCCAAGAATGGGACGCTGATGGAGACGGAGTCTTGACGATGAGCGATCTCGCGGCCTGTTCGGGAACTCACTAGCGCCTTTCTGTGTCCAAACAAGTGCCCAACTTAGGAAGACTCTGATATGAATACACAAAATTTGCTCACGCGGATGGCTTGTTTGACTGTCGCTATCGGCGCCATGGGGGCGGCCGTGCCCCTATCTGTCGATGCGGCCGATCACCGCATCAACAAATCGGGTGAACAGAAAAGTACGAAACACCACAAGCGCTCAAAGCATCGGACGATCCATCGCGCGTTTGTGTTTCCTGGTTCCATCACGCGGTATGACACCAATGGTGATAGTCGCGTCACGCGCCGGGAATTTGCCACGCCTTTCCTGTTAGCGTTTGATGGCTTCGGCAAAACGCATCTGACGGCGAAAAACCATCGCGACTTCGGGCGGTATTTGCACATCGAGTTGCAGTTCCTTGCCGACACTGATCGTGATGGGTATCTCAGCCGCGACGAGCTCTATCGTGCCAATCACGGTGCCAACAAGCGGATTGTTCGTAAGCGCGTGCGGCGTCATGTGCAGGCCGGTGAGGTTTTCAACAAAGCGCGGAAAGCCGACAAGCATGTCAAGCGAGCCGACAAGCACATCTTGCGCCGGTTTGACAAAGACGAAGACGGCAAGGTCAATAAAGACGAGTATTCAGATGGCGTGTTTGGGATCTTTGCCAAGATGGACGCCAACGGGGACGGCGTGTTGACGAAAGACGATATGAAGGCGCATAAACGCCAGAAGAAGTCTCGCCGCCGCTCGAACTAGGTGCTTTCTTGCGACGACAGTCGCATCGAGTAATCAATCGCACGGACGTGCTTGGTCAGCGCACCAACGCTCGCCCGTGCGATGCCGGCGTCTGAAGCGGCTTTCAAGTTGTCTGGCGTGAGGTTGCCGGAGACTTCGAGCACTGTCCGTCTGTTTGCGAGGGCCACGGCCTTGGGATACGCGCTGGCTGGCAAGTTGTCAATCAGGGCAACATCCACCTGAGCCGCGCACGCCTCTTCTAACTCTGTCAGGGTCTCCACCTCGCAGATGACCATTGCCTCAGGTGAGTGGTCGCGTAACGACTGAACGGCGGCCGTGATGCCGCCGGCCACTTTGATGTGGTTTTCTTTCAGCATGGCGGCATCAAATAATCCAAAGCGATGGTTGTCGCATCCGCCGATGGTCACTGCGTACTTTTGTTCGTACCGCAACAGCGGCAGTGTTTTCCGTGTGTCTAGTACACGTAAAGGTGCATGTGCCGCGGTCGCCCATTGCGCGGCTGCCGTTGCAATGCCGCTCATCAGCTGCAAGAAGTTGAGAGCGGTTCTCTCCGATGCAAGCAGCCCCTGCGTGAGTCCCGAGACGTCGCATATCGTGTCATCGGCATGAACGCGAGACCCCTCGCTGACGCGCCAGCGCACGTTGATGTTTGGATCTAGCGCCTGACAGCAGGCCTCAAACCACGGCTGTCCGCACACCACTGCATCTTCCCGAACGATCACTCGCCCTTGGCTTTGGTGATGGATTGGGACAATAGGCGCGGTCAAGTCCCCTGGTCCAATGTCTTCTGCCAGCGCCGCCAGCGCCATTTCCTGTGCACGTGTTGCCACTTCATGAGCGGTAAACGTATGGGGGAAGCGAGCCATGGGTACGCCCGGCGGGTGCGGCAACGATTATCAGACGGATGGCTGCGCGATGCGCGGGTGCGTCCCTCTCCTCACTACGATGATCGCCCGGCTGGTGCGACGATGGATGCGATTGTGGTGCACGCAATCAGCTTGCCACCAGGAGGCCGCGAGCGGAAGTGGGTGGAACAGTTGTTTCACGGGCAACTTCCGCCGGATCAGCACCCATACTTTGCTGAGATCGCCACGTTGCGCGTGTCGGCACATGTGGTGATCGATCGCGACGGTGGCGTCACGCAGTTCGTGCCACTCCACAAACGCGCGTGGCATGCCGGGGTCTCGGCCTATGGCGGGCGCGAGCGATGGAATGACTTCAGCGTTGGCATCGAGTTGATCGGTGATGATGACACGCCCTTTGAGGGGGAACAATATCGGGCACTCGCCCGCGTCATCACAGCCGTGCGGCGAGCGTGCCCGACAATGACGGTTCCATCGATTGTTGGCCATTGTGATATTGCTCCTGGTCGAAAGACCGATCCCGGCCCTCACTTCTCGTGGCAGCGATTGGCTGCCATCACTGGCCTCGATGTAGGAGGGCCTCGTGATTAACCTGCACCTTGATCATTCCAGTTTTAGCCGGCGACTGGTCCTCTGTGCTTGCATCGGCTTTACTTGCGGATTGCCATTGTTTGTGCTGTACAACATGGTGCCAGCGTGGTTGCGCACGTCTGGGATTGATCTGGGGACCATCGGGCTGTTTGCGCTGATCCAACTCCCTTACAGCTTCAAGTTTGTGTGGGCGCCGTTTCTGGACTTACTCATCCCTTTGCAGTTCGGCAGGCGGCGCTTTTGGGCGATCCTCTCGCAGATTGTGTTACTTTGTCTCATTGCCGCGCTGGGGTTGATTAATCCGGCCAATGGCTTAGAGGTTGCCGTGGCGCTGTGCGTGGTAATTGCGTTTGCGAGTGCCAGCCAAGACATCGTGCTGGACGCGTTTCGGCGTGATGTTCTTCCCGACAACGAGCTCGGCTTGGGCTCGTCGGTGTACGTCGGAGCGTATCGCGTCGCATCCCTGGTGCCGGGAGCCTTGGGCTTGGTATTGGCAGACGTCTTAGGTTGGGAACAAGCCTTCGCGATTACGGCGGCGTTTATGGGTGCAGGGATCGTGATGGTGCTCGTCGCGAGAGAACCCGCTTCGTCTGCGGAGGCGCCGACTGACCTCAAGCGGGCCATCATCGGCCCTTTTGTGGACTTCTTTGCGCGCCAAGATCAAGACGGCAACGTCCAGCGGGCATGGAGCGGCGCTGTGGCCGTTTTGGCATTCGTGGCGTTTTACAAGCTAGGTGACGTGATGGCGACCGCGCTCGCGACGCCGTTTTACCTCGATATCGGATTTGAGCTCTCTGAGATCGGGGTGATCGTGAAGACGGTGGGGCTGTGGACGCTGATCATCGGCGGGTTTATCGGCGGAGCACTGATGCTGCGCATCGGGATCAACAAAGCGCTGTGGATCTTTGGCGTCTTGCAACTCGTCACCATCTTTGGCTTCTATGTGCTCGCGCAGAGTGAACCGAGTATCACCTTGTTAAGTGTGGTGGTTGGACTTGAGAACGTGGCAGCTGGCATGGGTACGGCGGCCCTAACCGCTTTCATCTACCGGGAGTGCTCACCAAGATTCAGTGGCACGCAGTTGGCGATGCTGACCAGTCTGTTCGCATTGGCACGATCCGTGCCAGCCAGCGGCGCGGGGTTCATGATTGAGGCCATCGGATATGCCTCATTCTTCCTGGTATGTGCGGCGTTAGCCGTCCCAGGCATGCTGTTGCTGTTTGTGGTTGCGCCGTGGCGACCCTCAGAGCCAGAAGGTACTCAGATTGCCCCGTCTTGAAAATTTCAACCCGAAACCCCACATCAAAATAGCGGAGCGCGCTCCGCAATTTTCAGTCTGCACAGCCCCATAAGGAGGAAGGATGCCATGGCATTAAGGCCGCTACATGACAAGGTCGTTGTAAAACGCAACGACGAGAAGACAACAAGCAGTGGGATCGTCATTCCACAAAACGCCGGTGACAAACCGACCCAAGGGACAGTGGTTGCTGTCGGCCCGGGTAAGTTTGACGATGGCGGTACGCTCCGTGAAGTGTCCGTGAAGGCAGGCGACGTTGTCGTCTTTCGCGAATACGGCGGGTCTGAAGTTCGAGTGAACGGGGAAGACCTCCTCGTGATCTCAGACCACGACCTACTCGGTGTCCTTGAGTGACAACCCACCCCATTACTAACAACTAGGAGAAAAAAGTATGCCAGCCAAAGATATTAAGTTCGGTACGGCCGGTCGGGGAAAGATCCTTGCCGGTGTGAACAAGCTTGCTGACGCAGTCAAAGTCACGCTCGGACCGAAAGGCCGTAACGTGGTGTTGGACCGTGCATTTGGAACCCCGACGGTGACCAAAGACGGTGTGTCAGTGGCTCGTGAAATCGAGCTCAAAGACAAATTCGAAAACATGGGTGCCCAAATGGTGCGCGAAGTGGCTTCGAAGACCTCTGATGAAGCCGGTGACGGAACGACCACAGCCACAGTTTTGGCACAAGCGATTGTGACCGAAGGAAACAAGGCGGTTGCTGCCGGTATGAACCCGATGGACCTCAAACGTGGTATCGACAAAGCTATCTCAGCTGCGGTCGCCTGCGTAAAAACGATTGCCAAGCCCAGTGACGACGACAAGTCCATTGAGCAAGTCGGAACCATCTCTGCGAACGGCGACCTCGAGATCGGCAAGATCTTGGCAGACGCCATGCGCAAAGTGGGTAAGGAAGGTGTGATCACCGTTGAGGAAGCTCAAGGCCTGAACAACGAACTCGAAATCGTTGAAGGCATGGAGTTTGATCGCGGATACATCTCGCCGTACTTCACCAACAACCAAGACAAAGGCACGTGCGAGCTTGAAACACCTTTCATCTTGCTACATGAGAAGAAGATCTCGAACATTCGTGACCTCCTTCCTCTCTTGGAACAAGTTGCCAAGACGAGCAGGCCGCTGATGATCATCGCTGAAGATGTCGAAGGCGAAGCGCTTGCAACGTTGGTTGTGAACAACATGCGTGGCACCCTCAAAGTCGCGGCTGCGAAAGCTCCGGGATTTGGTGATCGCCGCAAAGCCATGTTGGAAGACATTGCCATCGTAACGGGTGGAACGGTTGTGACCGAAGACCTCGGTTTGACGTTGGAAAGCGTCAAAATCGAAGATCTAGGATCCGCGAAGCGTGTGGTGTTGACGAAAGAAAACAGCACGGTGGTTGATGGCGCCGGTTCTGCCGACAAAATTAATGGCCGCATTTCGCAAATCCGCAAGCAGATCGAGGAAACGACATCTGATTACGATCGCGAAAAGCTTCAAGAACGTATGGCAAAACTTGCTGGCGGCGTGGCCGTTGTCAAAGTGGGCGCTGGTTCTGAAGTTGAGATGAAAGAGAAGAAAGCACGCGTCGAAGACGCTTTGCATTCGACTCGTGCAGCGGTGGAAGAAGGTGTTGTCCCTGGCGGTGGCGTGACGTTGATTCGTTGCGTTCCAGCGTTGGACAAGATTGACGTTGAAAATGACGAAGAAGCTGCTGGCGTGCGTATCGTTCGCCGGGCTTTGGAAGCGCCGTTGCGTCAAATCGTTGACAACGCTGGCTTGGATGCTTCGATTGTCGTGGAAAAAGTGCGTGTGTCTGATAACCCGGCCTATGGGTATGACGCGCGTAATGACCAATACGGCAACATGCTCGAACTCGGAATTCTTGACCCAGCCAAAGTCTCGCGGACTGCACTGCAAGCCGCAGGATCGGTCGCTGCGTTGGTGATCACCACGGAAGCGCTCGTGGCGGATGCTCCAGAAGACAAGAAGGATGCGATGCCTGCCGGTGGCCCCGGTATGGACGGCATGGAAGGCATGATGTAAGAGCGTTCATCGCTCTTGAAGAGGGCGGGGTGCCATTACGCGCACCCCGCCTTTTTTTATGGCCGAGTTGTAAAAATCTCGCCTTGTAGGCATAGTCACGCACTACAATTCCTCGGTTACCCCCTTCTACTTGACCATGGCCATTGTTGACTTTACGCTCCGTTACCTACACGTATTTGCGGGCATCCTTTGGATCGGACTGCTGTACTACTTCAACTTCGTGCAGGCGGAGTATTTCAAGGAAGCGGAAGCGAGCGCCAAAGGCGACGCTGTTCAGAAGCTGGTGCCGCGCGCACTTCTGTATTTCCGGCACGCCGCGCTGTTAACGTTCATCACGGGGTTCTTGCTCCTGACGATTCTTTACCACGGTGACTTTTCTAAGGATGCCGTCCCCCTCTTGTCTGGTGCCATTATTGTGGGAGCCACGATGGGTACGATCATGATGCTGAACGTCTGGTTCATCATCTGGCCGAACCAGAAGCTCGTGATTGCCGGGGCTGAGAACGCTGCTGCGGCGGGCGCGAAAGCGGCCCTTGCATCGCGGACGAACACCATTCTCAGTTTCCCCATGTTGCTCATGATGTTGGCGTCCACGCACCAAGGTGCGATCGCAACGGGTTACTTAGGGGTCAACCTGGAAGTGCCAGGCATGATCATCGGACTCATCGTGGCCTTCGGTGTTGAAGCTAACGCAATCTTTGGGAAGATGCTGCCTGTTTTCGCCTCTGTGAAAGGATCCATCATCACCGGTGTGGTGTTGGCAGCTATCGTGAATCTCGGGTTTTACCTGTTCTAAGCACCAAGCAGTGAGCGTTCAGGGCTAGCGACCTTTCGCAGCTCTGCGCGCGGCACTGACATCTCGCCCGTCTCTTGCACCGTGATCGCGATACCCGTGATCAAGAGTGAGAGCGGGGCACGCGGGATGGAACGTAGCACCGAGGTAATCAATCCATTGACGGTGCTGGAATGATCCACCGGTAAATCCCAACCGGTGAGACGATTGATCTCCCGGACGCTGGCCGCGCCAGAACACTCAAAGACACCACTGCGCAGATGCCGAATGTCTTCTTCGTGTGATGTCTGGCTTAAGCGACCAATAATTTGTTCAACGATGTCGTAGATCGTGACGACGCCCCGGACGCCGCCAAACTCGTCAACAACAACCCCAAGGTGATTGCGACGCTTGCGAAACTCGGACAACAAGGCGTACAAATGCCCATGCGCGGGGACAAAGAACGTTGGCAGGAGCGCATCGCGGATGTCTTGAGCGACCGCAGCATGATCCATGGCCAGCAGCTTGGCAGCAGAGCTAGCTTCGAGCACGCCGTCCACCTCATCAAGCGTTCCGGCATCGAAGACCGGCACATACGAGTGGGAGCCCTGGGAGACTTCTTGCAATGCAGCTTCGAGATCTGGAGCATCAATATCGAGCCCTTGAATCTTGTCACGCGTTGTCATCACGTGTTCGACGCGGATGCGATCTAGGTCTAGCAGTGCGAGCATCATTTCTTGGTGGGGACCGACGACGTGCGATGAGTCCAAGACGATTTGCTTCATGTCCTTGATCGTGATGGATCGCTGCAGTTCGCCGCCGCGCACGCCAAAGGGCATCAGGATGACATTCACAAGCGAGGTCAAGACGATGATGATTGGCTTGAGGATGACCATAAACAGAAGGAGGGGTAATGCGACCAGCCGAGCAATGCGATCAGCGCGGTATGCAGCGATAGTTTTGGGCGTCAGTTCTGAAAACACCAACACCGCGAGTGTCATGGCGACGGTCGCCACGGCAATCGCAACATCCCGATTCTGAAAGTACTCAATGGCAATCAGCGTGGCGAGCGCTGATGCCAGAATGTTGACGATGTTGTTTCCCACGAGAATGACGCCAATCGCGTGGTCAGGGCGGCGAAAGACGCGTACCAACACTTTGGCGAGGAAATCACCTTCTCGTGCCTGCGACCGAGCGCGAGCGGTGTTATGAGAAAAAAGAGCGGTTTCTGATCCGGAAAAAAATCCTGACAGAAGCAAAAGTCCCGCAAGTAAAACAAACACGATAAACAGTCCTAATTGATGGCGTTATGCATGCTGTGTTCTGTGAACAAGAGTGCTAAGACAAGCATTGCTGTCCCCACGCCCACCGCGAAAGCAAGCCGGTAGCCCTGCCAGGCCATGCGGTAACGAAGCCAAAAGAAACTGGCGAGGATGGCCCAGCTCAGTGTGATTAAAAAGACGCGCGTCAGGCCTTGCAGGGTTCCGTACGCAGGAAATTGAATAAAAGAAGCCGCCAGCGTCAGGGTCATGAGGCCAACTGCCCCACCTGTCGTGATCACCAGTGCGCGATCTAACGTGCGAAGTGACGGCAGTGTTCCACTGAAGGCCAAGGAACCGCCGCGGCGCAGCGAGTAATCGACAACGCCGAACCCGACCGCGACGAGACACGCCGTTAGTAGCGACACAATGGTCACGTACGCCCCTGCCAAGTGATACCTCGTCACGAGGTCGTAGCCGGCTGTGGCGATGAAGCCAACAACTGCCATCAAGCCGGCGCCAATTGCCCATGCGAGCAACCCTATGGCAGTGGCTCGGCGCTTGAAAACGCCACTCCCCACCCTGTAGACTCACAAGCAGTAATCGCGCCTGCCGATTATAATTCTCTAACGATCGTAACGAGGCATTGTGCTCCGGGGGATCTCTGAGAGAGTCCACCGGCTGATCGGGTCGTTAGGGCGTCGTGGCCCATTAACGCGGCGAAAGTGGGCCGATGCTATTGAAGCACTGCGCGCTGCACTGCTTGACTCAGATGTTTCGCCCGCGTTGGTCAACAGTTTGGTTGACGCGATCTCATCACGCCTCGAAGAAGGCGTATCTGCCGGTCAACCAATAAGTGGCTCCGCTGTCATTGATGTTTCACGTGACGAAATCACGTCGCGTCTTGGCCCAACTGTCAATCACCAAAAGTTTCTGACGTCTGGCGATCCGACAGTTCTCGCCGTTTGTGGTCCGCGAGGTGCGGGGAAAACCACGACGATGGGGAAGATTGCGACCTGGGCCAAAACGCGCCACGGACTCGACTCGTTATTCGTCACGTTGGATGAACGACGGACGGCAGCTGGCGAGCAAATGGAGATTGTTGCTGAACAGGTTGGTGCTCAGCTTTACAAGCGTGGACGCATCCTCTCTGCTGTCGAGGGCATGGGTCGGTCAGTGACGCGCGCGGCGCTAGCGAACAAGTGCCGCCTGGTCATCGTTGACACTCCCGCCATCGAGGCGGGAGATACAAAAGAAGCTGAGAACGTGCGGAATGCGATGAAGCAATTCACCGATGCCAAAGTGCTATGGGTGATGGATGCTTCAATCGGTACACCCGCGGTGAACTCAGCGCGAGAGGCTGCACAAATCCTCTCGCCTTACGGAATCATCCTATCTAAATCTGACGGCGCTTCACGAGGAGGAGTGTTGCTGTCGATACATCATGAGATTGGCGTGCCTGTGTACTGGATGGGTACCGGCGAGAAACCAGAGAACCTAGAACCTTTCGATGCGGCCTCTATGGCTCGTCGTGTGTTGGGATTAGGTGATCTTGGTGGACTCGTGCGCAATATGGCTGATGTCTCAGCCATTCATAAACTGTCTCAAGATAAACCTGTGACCAAATTCCGGTCGACTGGTTTAACGTATGCCGATATGGCCCGACAACTCCAGACACTGCGTAAGAGTGGTGGCGTTAGCAAGTTGCTCGAACATATGCCTCAGGCGTCGCTAAATCAGATGAAGGCGTCACCATTTGACGATACGGGATTAGGTCGCTTACTCGCGCTGATTGAATCGATGACACCGAAAGAGCGGCAAGATCCAACGCTGTTGGATCGTCAACCATCGAGACGAAGGCGCATTTCGAACGGCGCAGGGTTAGACCTGCGTGATATGAACAAGCTCATCAAAATGCAACGTGACATGACTCGCGCCATGCGGCCCAGTAAATTGGCGGCCGTCATGCGGAGCTCTCAAGGTCGCGGACTCGCCGAAGCAATGGGAATGGATGCGGCAGGTGCACAGCAAGCCCTCGCAAAACCCCCAGTTCGGCGCAAGCGCAAAGGAAAGCGCAAATGAAGTCCCCGACGCGAAGTCGCGGAAAGTTGCAAGGTGATGAGCGCTTGACAAGGAGAGTGCTTCGTGGCCAAAAAATTATTAGTAGATGGGGCCAACCCATCAGACATCACTGTTGCGTTAGTCGACGGTAGTCGGCTTATTGACTTCGAGAGGATATCAACCTCTCGGCAACATGAGACAGATGCGATATTTCTTGGGAGGATCACCGCGATCCGTCCGGATATACGTGGGTGTTTTGTCAACATCGGTGATGAGCGGGACGCCTTTCTTCCGCTGATCGAAATCAGTGAGACGGAGACGCCGGCTGACGGCGATGCCGACAAGGGTGCGTCGGATGATGACGCTGATACCGAAGCGTTAGTCAAGAGCGTCGCGTCGGGCGAACTCAAGCCAAAACACAAAGTTGGTGATGTGATTGCGGTGCAAGTGTCGGGACCAGCTCGGGAAGGCAAGGGAGCAAAGGTCAGCACGAAATTTCGCATCCCGTGCTATTGGATTGTGCATACACCTGGCCAGACAGGATGGCGTGTTTCCCGTCGTCATCAAGGCGACGCGAGCGGTGAGTGGTACCAGAACTTCCGCAAAGGCATGGCTAACGAACCCGACTTCCCAGGCGGTGGCATCATCCGGACAAATGCATCACACGTGAATTACGAGTACGTGGTGGCCGAGGCCAAGCATGCCGGGCAGATGTATCGGGAGTTGCTTGCAGAAGCTGAGCGCGCGGGACCCGTGCCTCGACTGATTTTCCGTCCTAGTTTGCATCGCGTGCTGCAAAACCTCGTGACGTCGCATATCGTGAAAGTTATTGTGGAAGGACAGCAGGTCTTTGAAGATGTCAAAGATTGGTGTGCGGCGTATCAAGGCGATGGCTCCAAGACGCCAGACGTTGAAGAGTACGATCCTGGTGGGAAGGACCCGCTGTTTAATCGGTTTGGCTTTGTCAAACGTCAGATGATGGACATGATGAAGCGCACCGTTGCCCTTCCCTCAGGCGGTTCCATCGTGATTGACAAGACAGAAGCGTGTTGGACGATCGACGTGAACTCATCGAGCAGCTCAAGCTCTGCAAAGACAGGCGATCGCTATTTCGCAGTCAACATGGAAGCGGCTGTTGAGATTGCTCAACAGGTGCGCCTGCGCGATTTGTCGGGACTGATTGTGATCGACTTTATTGATATGGACGACCCGAAGCAGCGGCGTGCCATTGAAGCCAAGATGATGTCATATGCCTCAAACAGTTCAAGCGCTTGGCAGGTGCTCACCATCGACGAACTGGGATTGATGCGCATGTCGCGTCAGCGTCGAGCGAGAAGCGTGGCTGAGTCTGCTGGTGTGCAGTGCTCGCTGTGTGATGGCAGCGGTTGGGTCCCGTCCGACGTTCACATGACCACTCAGATTGGTCTGGAGATTCGTGAGTTGGTGGCGGTGACGCCCGCGAAGCTCGTGCGTCTCCGTGTTTCAGTGGAACTGGCACTCGGACTGGAATCATCACTGAAAGAGCAACGCATGGTGTTGCAGACGTTTGCAGGATGCAGCGTGGAGTTGGTTCGCGACAACACGCTCACAGGCTTACGCGATTACAACATCGAGATTGAACCG
Source organism: Gammaproteobacteria bacterium (assembly GCA_965209235.1). Lineage (GTDB taxonomy): Bacteria > Pseudomonadota > Gammaproteobacteria. The sequence goes on from OZ242382.1 coordinate 930,435, forward strand.
CTGTTGGAAGGCGAGACGGCGCCGCTTCGTGACACGATGCTTGAGGTCATCCACAAGGAGCCAGTGTCCAATCGGGTGAATAGCGATAACGTTGTCACGATGAAGTCTGTCTCCAGCAGTGTGGCCAAAGACGTTGAGAGAATCGGCAAGCATGCGCAAGAAAGGCGGGCTCAACGGCCAGTTGAGAAAGCGGGACCTAGTGTTTTGGCGTCGGTGTGGGCATGGATCTCGAGTCTGTGGTCTCCAGCCAAACCGGAGCTCCAGAAACGACGCCGTGGCCCAGGTCGCAGGCGTGGTCAGCAGGACCGTAACCAGCGGGGTGGCAATGCGCGCGGGCAGTCAGCTCAAAGAACAGGAAGAACCTCGCGAAACGGACGCAGAAACGGACCCAAGGATGTAGACCAGCGGGCATCAACAGAGGCCACCAACAAGCGCCGGCCTTCGACTAATCGTCGGCCCAGACGCGTTCCCCGGGGTCCTCGTGCCGCTGATGGTGCGCCGAGACGTGCATCATCGGAGTAGCGTCGTCATCGTGAGATGAGCGACGCTTAGGGCTGTTGGGTGATGTCTCGCTGAAACGCTTCGATGATGGTGGGAGGACGCGCGCCTTCCGGTAAGCTGTTGCGAACAACGACACGGCATGATGCGATGAGGTCGTGAATCATGCGCATTCGCTTATTCATGTAGCCGGCGGCGAGTGAGAATGGCAGCAGCAATAAGCTGAGTGACCACCCGAAAGAATAGCGCAGTACGATCGTCTGTACTTCCAGCGGCTCAGCGTGATCATCAAGGACCACAAATCCAAGTAAGAGCATGCCGAACGTTCCGCCGGACAGCCTGAGTGAGATGAGGTTGCCGATCGCATAGAAGAGTGCAATGGCAATGATGAGCCCTTTGGTCAGCAGTGCGTGTGTGATCCGTGCCCACGTTTCTGCAATTTCCGGCGTTGGTACGATGGTATCCATGAGTGATGCCCAGCCTCCCCAAATCAGGATCACCGTGCCCATAAGTGCGAGGTCGGTCAACAATGCGACAAACCGCAAGTGCGGAGGCACCAGTTGCGCCTCGTCTATCGCAACTTCTGGGTTAATGTAGCCGTCGTACTGTTCTGCTGCGTGCGATTGTTTATTCGATGAGATGGTTGTCCCGCCCTCAAGCGTGGCGTTGCTATAACAGGGTATTGTAAATTGCGAATTTCAGCCCTGATGAGTCGCTGCAATCGCGCCAGATTTCGTTCCGATGGCCGAGATCTTGATCTGTAAGTCACTTTCGAGCTTGCTACGGTACGTGACCCGTGCGTCTTCTCCGGTCTCCTCGCGGTCGATGAGAACCAGAGCCCCCGATAACTTCAGCCCGTGTTGCTCCAGCCTTGTAACAGTTTCACGGATGGCCGTGCCGCGGGTTAGAACATCATCCACTGCGATGATGCGAGCGCCTGGTGGTACGGATCCGACAATCCATCCCCCTTCTCCGTGGGGCTTTTCCTCCTTCCTAAGATACGCAAACCCATAGTCCGTGGCCGTTGCGGCTGCGACTGCGGCCAGCGGTATGCCTTTGTAAGGTAACCCCAATAGGACAATAGGGCGTGTGCTGTTAGATGGAAAGGTCTGTTGAATCAGCTTGATGATCATGGGTCCGAGGGCCGCCAAATCGGAGCCGCGCAAGGTGCCGCAGTTGATAAACACGTTCGATGTTGCGCCGGACTTCAGCGTGAACTGCCCTGTTTTGACAGCTCCGCAGTCCCACAAGCGCTCATACAACTCTTGAGCGTCGTGCGTTTGAGCGAGAGAGTGTGATGTGGTCATCATGAGTGAGATCTATCTACGATATCTTGGCATCGAATTGTGACACCTCGGATCATCATTGTGACGGGACCATCTGGTGTTGGGAAATCCGTGTTGTGTCGACGGATGCTTCAAACAGACGATGCGGGTCAGCAAATTCGCCCGTCGATTTCTCTGACGACGCGTCAACGCCGTGACGGGGAGATTGATGGGCAGCACTATCACTTTGTGACACCCAAGACCTTTGATCGGATGGTGGCCGATGGTCATTTTCTTGAATACGAACGAGTCTTTGGGCATTCGTACGGGACCTCAAAAACCGCCGTAGAAGCGATGCTCTCTGACGGATGCTCCGTGTTGCTTGAAATTGATTGGAAGGGTGCACGCCACGTGCTGCACGAGTTCGGGCCGACGCGTTGTGACTGGGTTTTGGTCGTTCCGCCCACGTTTGAGGACCTGCGATCCCGCCTCAAAACGAGAGATACGGATGACGAGCAAGAGCAGCGCCGTCGGATGGCGCTTGCGCAAGATGAGATTACAAACGCCACTCCGACGCATGTGGTGGTCAACGATGACCTTGAGGAGGCATTAAAAGATTTGACCGCGATTGCGGTGCATCACACAAGCGTGAGCGAGCCGCGTATCGTAAAATCACGCGATGCGCTTCACAGGTTAGTGAGCGCGCGTTTGGCTCACTGAGAGAAATATGGCTCGCATCACTGTGGAAGATTGTCTGACCAAAGTGCCAGATCGGTTTGATTTGGTTTTGGTTGCAGCACGAAGGGCACGTATGTTGACCTACGGAATGGCCACCCCGATGATTGAAGTTGAAGAAGGTGAGAAACCTGCCATCACGGCCTTGCGCGAAATCGCTGCCGGACTGGTGGGTCGTGAGATTCTCTTGGAGCCGGAACCTCGTGTTGAAGACAGCTCTCCCGAATTTCAACAGAAACATGGCATTAGCCTGATTCGTCGCCGAGGACTCAATCGGCAAGAAGAGGGCTTCCTTGACGGTGGCTATCAGCCGGCGGGCAACGGAGTTCTATGAGGCCGACGCAGCGTTTCAGGCGAGGTTCCCTCTACCGCGGTAGCGTTTGTAACTGGTGAGTTTGTTCGCCTTGAGTGAAGGCGACGTCGTTTCGCCTGTGCAGAAACGGTACTCACCTCGTGATGTACTTAAAGGCTTGTCCATTGAGGACGAAGCGTTCGTGAAGTTGGCGCTTGCTTATGCCACGCAAGCGCACGAAGGTCAGTTTCGCGCTAGCGGCGAGCCATTTATTGAACATCCCATAGCCGTCGCCGCCATTCTGGCGAGCGTTGACGCTGACGCGACATCTCGCGTTGTGGGATTGCTCCATGATGTCGTGGAGGATACGGACCGGACTCTCGACGACTTGCGCGGAGAGTTTGGGGATGACGTCGCGCGCATGATCGATGCGATGACGAAGATCGCCAGCCGTCATCTGGTCGACTTTAGTAACGCGCACGCGTACACCCTGCGCAAACTCTTTTCCATTGCAACGCACGACCCCACGGTGTTGCTGGTCAAAATGGCTGATCGGCTACACAACATGCGCACGCTTGGGGCGTTACCGCAAGACAAACAGCGGCGCATTGCGTTTCAGACTCTGCGGTACTACGTTCCCATGGCTCGCCGAGTCGGAATGGAGCGGTGGTTTATCGAACTCTCCAATCTTGCACTCAATGTGCGTTCTCGACGGCGTGTTTCATTGATTCAACAGATGCGATCGACTCTGGCACAGTCCGTACGGACGCCTCTGGACGCATTTCGCGCGGATCTGCAGCGCGTGGTGGAGGCTGCAGGGATCCACGCCACGGTATCCGCCCATGAACCGCCGCCATTCTGTTTGCTGGATGGACGAAACACCCGAGACGAACGCCGGCAGCGGGTGGAGCGGCTGTATGTCAAGGTGGTCATTTCAGGCGGCTCAAGTCGCTGTTACGAAGTGCTTGCCGCTGTTCACCGAATCGCAGTGCCCGTGCAAGGATCATTGTTCGACCAAATTTCCCAGCCGGCCCGCAATGGGTACCGCGCCCTTCACTTCAAGGTTTTGACCGATGAGCTTGAAGTGATGGTGATTGTGCAGACCGTGGCGATGTCGCAAGCGATTGACATCGGCTTCGTGGCATTTGCGAATGCTGCGAAGGGCAGTGTTTCCGCTGATCAGGGCACCACATGGGTGCGTCGGTCGGTGAGTATCGGAGGTGATGACTCGGCCGTGCGGTCGCCTGAGAGCTTCAAAGAACGCTTGTTGAGCGAACTGCAGCTGAAAGTGGTGACCGTTTTCGGCAAACATGGCCGCCCAGTGGCGCTGCCGAAGGGCGCGACATGCTTGGACTATGCATTTGCGCAGTTTTCGTCTCAAGCGTTGTGTGCTGTTGGGGGGATTATTAACGGAACGGAGGTCCCCTTAGCGCACGTGTTGAAGCGGTCTGATCGCGTGGATGTTCGCTTGTCCTCTGTGTCGCAATTCCGGCAGGTTTGGCTTGACTGGGTGGTGACGCCGGAAGCGAAAGACCAGATTCGCACGGCGTTAAGTGAAGCGGAGCCAGCCGGCACCACACAAGGGATGGAACGCATCGCGAAGGAACTCGGTATTCAAGAGCACGAGCTGAAACACATGACCCAAGCGTCTTGCTGCTTACCGTTGTGCGGTGACCCCGACTTGGTGGTTGTCCGTCGCGCCGGACAGGTGCGCGTGCATTTACACGACTGTGTGGTCGCCTACAGGCAGCCTCGTTGGGCCATGTTGCCACCAGATCTTCTGCCTTCTAAGAGATTTGAATATTGCGCGGTTCAGGTGGGATTTCGCAATCAACGCGGGTGTGTCTCAAAACTATTGACCGCGCTTAATAACAAGGGCATTGATCTGTTGGATAGTACGGCGCACACCGAAAGTGACGAAGAAGGGTCTATCAGAATCATTGGCCGATTTCGTAACCGTACGCTTCTGAGTGAATGTATTGAATTGATCCGGGCAATGCCCGGGACTCTCTCTGTCGCTCGGGCCGTAGGTAGCTAACATTTTCATTGGAGTAAAGAGATGAAGTATTGTTCAACACCAGACGCGCCGTCGGCGATTGGCCCGTACTCCCAAGCGGTCATCGCTGGGGGCTTTGGGTTTGTGTCTGGCCAGCTTGGAATTAACCCGCAGACAGGCCGTTTGGTCGATGGCGGCGTCAAAGCTCAGGCGTCACAAGCGTTTCGTAATCTCGGTGCGGTCGCGCGATCTTGCAGTGCTCGCGGCTTAGCATCGGTGGTTCGTGTTACTATCTACCTGCGGGATATGACAGATTTCCCAATTGCGAACGAAGTCATGGAGCGTGACTTTGGGACGCATAAGCCAGCGCGAGCGACGATTGAGGTTGCAGGACTTCCGTTGGACGGTCGTATTGAAGTTGACGCCATACTCGCGGTTGAGGATTGAGGGGGTACACCAACCCCATCACAAAGAGACGCGCTGATCAGCGACTAGCGCGTCATGATTGCACGCAGGCATTGTCGTTTGTGTGAGGTTTGAATAGACGGAATTTGTATCACAATGAATAAAAAAAGTATCGGACAGCGACTACTTGTCACCAGTCTTGTTGCGGCGTTGACGGCGTTTGGTATATCACTACTGAGGATGGCTGACATCTTCATGTCCATCAACATTGGAAGCGTGCCTGTTCGCGGGGAAGACATCATCCTGTTGTTCGGTGTACTCTTCGCATACGGTCATTGGATGACCTTGAAAAAACAGTCCTCTGCCCGCTCAAATTCTCAATCGCGTGGGAACGGACGCACAAAGGCTGCTAAGTCAGCTGCATCGTCTAGCGTGAAGTACTCTGGTCGTGTCAAAGGCTACGTCCGCGATCGCGGCTTTGGCTTCATTGAGCACACGGGAGATGATGGTCAAGTGCAAGATGTCTTCTTCCATCGTTCCGACATCGTCAACCTCGGTGCTGACGATGCCTCTGGTTTGCGAGCGGGAAATCCTGTTGAGTATGGCATCATCATCCAGCAGGATGGTGATAAGGCTGGCAGACCGAAAGCTGTGGACGTTCACCTCGGTAAGGCTGCAGCCAAATCGACGCCAAAGGTCAAAGCTGAAAAGAAAGCGGCACCAGTGGTTCAGGCCGCGTCACCTGCACCAGCCATCATCGCAGTCCAGCAGCCCGAGACCATTCCTGAGGGTCCGCGTTGCGAAGGGCACGTGAAGATGTACAACATCGATCGTGGATTCGGTTTCATTGTTCACGAAGACGGCGAAGCTGACAAACTTGAACCTGGTCAGGAAATCTTTGTGCACTGTAGTGGTGTGATGGCTGACGAGAAAGGTGAGCAAGTGCTGTACAGCGGTGAAATCGTGTCGTACTCCCTGGAAATGCAAACGGCAGGAAGTAACGCCGGTCAGTGGAAAGCGATTGCGGTGGTTGCGGAAGAAGATCCTGACGAAGCGGCCGATCACAACGATGAGATGGACATGCCAGTGGATGAAGATGCACCTATGCAGGCATCTGACGTGTCCTTTGAAGATGACGCTCCAGCGGCAGGCTCTGAGCGTGGTGTGATCCGGATGTACAAACAAGATCAAGGCTATGGTTTCATCATGCCGATCTCCGCCCACGATGATGATGGTGAGCATGGTGCAGACGTGTTCTTCCACCGCAATGATGTCGAGGGTGATGATGCGATTGAAGTGGGATCAGTGGTCACCTTTGCCATCAAGCCCAAAAGTTCGGAAGACCGTGGCAAGCCAAACCGCGCGATGGCCGTGCACATCGAAGAGGCTCCACAGGATGATTCGGCGTAAGCTTAGAATTCACTAGCCTAGGCACTGAGAGCGCCGTGCCTCCCGGCCTGAATTCCCGACTCGTCCACCAGAGACGTGCCTCAGCGATTCGTGCATTGTCCGCTGCCATGGTGCAGAGAGCGGGATGTGGACATCCTGGCATGCCATTAGGGATGGCGGATATCGCGGATGTGCTGTTTCGCGAGTTCCTGAAGTGCCACCCACTCGTTCCGCAGTGGGTCAACCGTGATCGATTCGTTCTATCGAATGGACACGGATCAGCATTGCTTTATGTGATGTTATATCTTTCAGGTTATGACGTGTATGTCGATGATCTGAAGGCATTTCGGGAACTTGGGTCTAATACGCCAGGGCACCCGGAACGTGGTTGCTTGCCCGGCGTTGAAGTCACAACTGGCCCCCTTGGACAAGGCATTGCAAATGCTGTGGGAATGGCGTTGGCGGAGCAAAGAGCTGCCGGGCGTTTCAACCGGCCGGATTGTGCGGTCATTGATCATCGTACTTGGGCATTTGCGGGCGATGGGTGTGTGATGGAAGGAGTTGCGCACGAAGCGATTCCTCTCGCCGGTGTGCACGGCCTTCATAAGCTGACGGTGATTTACGACAGCAATGACATCTCGATCGATGGTGACATTGCTGGTTGGTTGGGAGATGATGTCCCAGCGAGATATGAGGCGGCAGGTTGGCACGTTGTGAGGGGCGTGGATGGTCACGACGCTGACGCCATTCGGGCCGGATTGCAAAGTGCTATTGCAGAAACGGCACGACCGACTCTGGTCGAGTGCCGCACGGTTATTGGACGTGGAGTCGATGCGTTGCAAGGCAGTGCAGACGTGCACGGTGCTGCTCTGCCGGATGACGCATTTACGCAGCTCTTATCAGCTCTCGGTATATCCGGTGATCCGTTTGATGTGCCGGCAGATGTCAGAGCGGAATTTTGCCTAAAAAGCAAGGGTGCGGCAGCCTATCAAAAATGGCAGCAGGTGCATGCAATGCTGGCTGAAAAAGACCCATCTGCTCATGACCTCTTGCAGTGTATGGTGGGTGGCCCTGATGTACAAAGAGTCGGCTCTATCGTGCGAGCTGTGGCATCCAAAACACATGAGGCATCCCGCAAAACGTCGGCGCGGGTGCTTGATGAAGTCGCGCAAGCCATGCCAGAGGTGATGTTTGGGTCGGCTGACCTCAGTGCGTCGACCGGCATGCCAGTGAAGTACACCACTCCTGTCGGATCAGCAGCGCCACCATCTGGTGCGGAATTCATTCATTTCGGCCCACGTGAGCATGGTATGGGATCGATTGCGAACGGTATCGCGGCTCATGGTTTGCTGCGTCCTGTCGTATCAACCTTCATGATCTTCATTGACTATGCGTTACCGGTGCTACGTGTGGCATCACTGTCAAACTTGCCAGTGTGTTGGGTGCTCACTCATGACAGCATCGGCGTGGGAGAGGACGGCCCGACCCACCAGCCGATCGAACAACTGGCGATGTTGCGAGGGATTCCAGGCGTCCATGTGTGGCGCCCCGCCAACGTTGAAGAAGTGCAAGAAGCATGGTTGGCTGCGCTGACGTCTACACAACGGCCTCATGTGATCGTGTTGTCACGCCAGGGTTTTGAACAAATTGCGGTGACAGGTGAAGCCATTGGCACGGCCGCGCAGGGAGGCTGGAGCCCTCATCCCGGTGATGAGGACGTTGATGCCGTATTGGTGAGCAGCGGATCAGAGGTGGCGTTGACCATGCAGGTTGCCGCACTCGCGCACGCTTCAAATATCAAGACACGTATCGTCAGTGTGCCGAACTTACGCCTGTTTCAGCAGCAAGACCCCGACTACATGAGCCGCGTCATACTGCCTGGGAAGCCGCGGCTCATCATTGAGGCCGCGACAAGCAGCGCCATGGCAGGCTTGGTCAATGCCGACACGCGTGTGTTGGGAATCGACCGATTCGGCATGAGTGGACCGATTGACCAGGTGTATGAAGCTTTGGGAATGACCGCGGAGAACGGTTTGAAGGTGCTGAAGTCACTGGTTGACAAACAGGCATAGCCCGTGCGCGTCGCCATCAATGGACTTGGTCGCATTGGCCGGTCGCTCATGCGCGCATTGGTTCAGGATGACGCGCATACACTCACGCTTGTTGCGCTGAATGAAACGCAGCCTCTGACGGCATTGCCGCGGCTTTTGGAGCGAGAAAGCCACCCACGCGGAGCGCGTCTGCGCTGTGATCTTCGCCATGAGGGTGAGCGTCCTATTCTGGAGATGAATGGCCTTACGGTCCCTGTGTTTGACTGTGCGGATCCCGCCGATCTTCCCTGGCGGCGCTTGGGCGTCGAGATGGTCATTGACTGCACGGGGTCCTTGAATGACCGACAGGGGCTATCGCGACATCTCGATGCCGGTGCCCAGCGAGTCCTTGTGAGCGGTCCCGCGAAATCAGAGCAAGAAGTCGATGCCACGATCATCAGAGGCGTATCAGACATCAGTGCCATGCCCAATGACAGTAAGGTCGTGTCGACGGGTTCTTGTACCAGCGCCGCCAGCGCACCGTTGCTCGCTTTGTACGATCAACTGTGCGGCATTGAGTCAGCCACGATAACGGTCATTCATTCGGCGATGAACGATCAACCAATGCTGAGCCAACTCTCTGATGTGGCGCACACCGCACGCGGTGGACTCCATGACATCGTGCCAGTGCCGACGCGCCTGGATGCAGGGATTGCGCGTGTCCTTCCGCGTCTGGCCACCAACGTGTCTTGCGCGGCGTGGCGGGTGCCTGTGTCGTCGGCCTGTGTCATTGACCTTATGCTTCATGTCGCCTGCAATCCCGACGCAAAGGCAGAGGCCGACGGGCTTGAGAGTTTGCGTCAGATCGGAGTGCTCGCGCTGGAGCCATATCCTTTGGTATCCGCCGATGTCTCTGGCCGCCCCGAGGCCGCCATCCTGGATCAGTCAAGGACACAGCGCGGGGACCGAACGGTCCGACTGTCGATCTGGTTTGATAGCGAGACAGGTTTTGCGAATCAAGTTCTCGAAACCGCCAAGCACTGGGCACGTTTCTCGTGAAACGCGGGCGGATGACCGTGGCCCATGGCCTTTCGCGTTTGGGATGTCTTTGGGATAATGGAGTTTGCGCCCCTACAGACGTATCGTTGAGGTACCAACGTTGACAACAGAGACGCGTCCCATCGATACCGTTGACTTCACCAAGGCTGTCACGCAGATCCAGCCATCACGCTTTCTACGTGGCATTCGATGCTTATCGGACACGCCGTTAGAAGCGCGCGCCAAAGTCTTGCTGCGGGCGGACTTCAATGTTCCTGTCAATGACGCCGGAGCGATTGCCGACGACCAACGTATTCGCGCTGTGTTGCCAACCATCATGCGCATCGTGGCCAGCGGTGGTAGCGTGCGCCTAGCATCTCACTTTGGCCGGCCGAAGGTGGGTAGTCGCGATCCGAAAAATTCACTGCATGCCGTTGCTGAGGCTCTCACCCGCATGTTAGGGAAAACGGTGCGCCTTGACACGGAGTGGCCGCATCGCGTGTCCTCACTTGCGGAAGGTGAGGTGGCGCTGATGGAAAACGTTCGACTCCTGGATGGAGAGACTGGCAACGATGCCCACTTAGGGGAATTGATGGCCCAAGATAGCACGCACTATGTGCTTGATGCCTTTGCTTCGGCTCATCGCGCCCATGCATCGACACATGCGGTTGCGCGGTGCTTTCCTAAGCGTTATGCCGGGCTGCTTCTCGAAGCGGAACTGCGCGCTCTTGCCCCGTTAGTGTCAGACCCGGTTCCGCCGGTTGTGGCGATCGTTGGCGGGTCCAAGATCTCGACCAAGTATGGCATGCTCAAAGTGCTGATGGAGCGCGTGGATCACCTGATCCTCGGCGGTGGGATTTTGAATGTTTTCCTGCTAGCTGCCGGTCACGAGATTGGGAAGTCGCTGGTGGAACGTGATCGCGTGAATGATGCGCGCGCATTGCTAGACGCAGGAAAGATCCGCTTACCCGATCGGGTCATTGTGGCGCCCGCTATTGATGCGGGTGACCGCGCGAGAGAAGTCGACGTCGCCGCGATCCAGCCAGACGATATGGTGTTGGATGTAGCGCCGTCAGCGGTGAGCGCCTGGACGCCGATCCTACAGTCCGCGTCTACCGTCCTGTGGAATGGCCCAATGGGCGTCTTTGAACGTGCAGCTTTCCACGGGGGAACGCGTGCATTAATGAACGCGTTGTCCGTCTGCTCCGGCTATCGCGTTGGCGGCGGCGGCGATACGCTCGCAGCTGTGGCTGCCTTCCCTGATCAGGCGGGGTGTTTAGACTATCTATCGACAGGTGGCGGCGCGCTGCTGGAACTCATTGAGAAAAGCACTCTGCCCGCCATAGAAACACTGCGCACAACGCAAACAACATCACAAAAATAGACGGAGACCTGACATGGCATTGATTACATTACGACAGCTGCTGGATCACGCAGCAGAGAACGATTACGGGGTGCCCGCGTTCAATGTCAACAACTTAGAACAGATGCGGGCGATTATTCAAGGCGCGTCGAAGCTGGACGCTCCAGTGATCGTCCAAGCCAGCGCTGGTGCGCGGAAATATGCGGGTGCGCCATTCCTGCGGCACATGATTGAAGCGGCGGTCGAGGAATTCCCGCATGTTCCAGTGGTGATGCATCAAGATCATGGCGCGACACCAGCCGTATGCCTGCGGTCGATTCAGTTAGGGTTTACATCCGTCATGATGGATGGTTCGCTGCGAGAAGACCAAAAGACACCGGCCAGCTACGAGTACAACGTGGATGTCACCAAGGCGGTTGTGGATATGGCGCACGCAGGTGGCGTGTCTGTTGAAGGTGAACTGGGATGCTTAGGCTCGCTCGAAACCGGTATGGCGGGTGAAGAAGATGGCGTGGGCGCGGAAGGCGTATTGACGCGCGATCAGATGCTTACAGACCCTGAGCAAGCGAAGGACTTCGTGGCGAAGACCGGCGTTGATGCTTTGGCCATTGCTATCGGCACTTCGCATGGCGCGTACAAGTTCTCGCGGCCACCAACTGGCGAGATTTTGGATATCCAGCGCATTGCCGATATTCATGCTGCAGTGCCCAACACGCACTTGGTGATGCATGGGTCGTCGTCCGTCCCTCAAGATTGGCTGGAAGTGATCAACGCGAATGGTGGTGAAATTCCCGAAACGTACGGCGTTCCGGTGTCAGAAATCCAAGCGGGTATTAAGAGCGGCGTGAGAAAAGTCAACATTGACACGGATCTGCGGTTAGCTTCAACGGGCGCGATTCGGCGCTATTTAAGCCAAAACAAGAGTGAGTTTGACCCCCGGGGTTACTTGAAAGAAACGATTGTCGCCATGCAGAACATCGTCGAAAATCGCCTCGAATCGTTTGGGTGCGCTGGTCAGGGCTCGCGTATTGTTGGAAAGTCGCTCGACACGATGGTTCGTGGATACAACGCGTAGCAACCTCGGCGGCGAGCATTATCTCGAGACACCCGACGGGCACACGCTTCACTATCGTGTTGTCGGGCATCCAGATGGGGCTCCCGTGCTGTTCCTTCACGGCGGCCCGGGTTCAGGGTGCCCTGATCGTGTCGATCACCTGATTGATTACCGGCGGGCGAAAGTCGTTTTATTGGATCAACGTGGGTGTGGACGGTCCTTGCCTCATGCCAGCTTGTCGAACAATACGACGGAGCATTTGATCGATGACATCCTGCTTCTGGGCGAGCATCTTCAGATCAAGCAATGGGTGATCGTCGGTGGTTCCTGGGGGACCACGCTGGCGCTCGCGTTTGCGGCGAAATATCCGTCTCATGTCTTGGGTATGTCGTTGCGCGGGGTCTTTTTATCCCGAGAAATGGAACTGGATTGGTTGTTGGGCGGCGGGCTTGGCGAGAAGTTTTTCCCGCTACAGTGGGCGCGGTTCTTATCGCTGTTACGGCGTGGTGAGAAGCATGATGCTATGGCAGGGTACCTGCGGTTGGTGACAGACCCCGATGTGGCTGTCGCGCAGCAAGCGGCCAATGAGTGGTGCAATTGGGAATCGTGCGTGGCCACGATCGGTGGCCGGACACCGGATGCGCTTGGTCGCGGTGAGTTCATGGAGCTTGATGGACCCCAGTGCCTTGCTTGGGGGCGAATTGGCGCGTGGTATCTGCATCACCGGTGTTGGATTGATGCTGATGCCATGCTGGGAACCTTGAGCAAGGTGGTCGATTTCCCGATCTCCATTGTGCATGGCCGGTTTGACATGGTATGCCCTCCTAGGAGTGCGTACGACGTGTATGACGCCGTCAGCACGGCCAACGTCTACATCGTGGAAGACGGTGGGCATAGCGCGGCTGAAACCAAAATGCGCACAGCCGTGTGGCAGACGAATGATCGATTGCTGTCCTCTCTTGGGTGGGCGGCGTAACGCGCTGAAAGAGCTGAGCACCCATCGGTTGCCGAATGCGGAAAGCTATCGGTCAATCTGTGTCATGGAAGCGAGGATCCGCATGGCTCTTCGGAACGCAAGCCCTGTCAGGGCAGTCTACATAACATGTGGTTGATGTCGACAACGGAGATGCCAGACTCAAGGATTGATAAACTACCGGTGCCCGATGTCGGTCCCTTCGCAGGCTGTCCGCATCAATCCCGCCAGGTCCGGGAGGAAGCAACGGTCGTGTGGTACGGTGGTGCCGGAGATCGGCCGGCATCGGGTCCGGTTCCCTCATTGGTTGCGATCAAGATATGACCCAGCCTGTTCGAGTTAGCGCAGCCGAGCGAACCGCGGGGCGCGTGACTGTCCCTCGTAATGGACGCGCTGCCAGAGGCGGCGCACCGCAAACCCCTTCGCGTGGTGGCGCTATCTTCGCGTCCCTGTTGTCGCTTGTTGCCATCGGCGGCGCGGCACTCGTGGGATACGAAGGATATCGCTTGATCCATGCGTTTGAGCCCCGGTTTGAGAGTGTGAACGCGCGTCTGGCAGAAGTCGAAGAAGAATTGGCGCTGAGTGACCAAAGCCAGCAAAAAGTTCTGGCGAAGCTGGTGGACACCACCAATAAGATGATTGAGTTGACCGAGGCGCACGCGACAGAGCTCTCGAAGCTTCGGGGCGAACTGACACGCACTGCTTTGTCCCTCAAGGGGCAAAACGATGGATTGTCGCGATTGAGTGATGATATTGACAAGTTGGGCGGCAAGGTGATTGAGGCCAGCAGCGCTGCTGTGTCACTGCGTAATCAACTGTCACTGCTTGCGGCGAAGCAAAACGCGATCACGCGTGAATTGGCGACGGTCCAAGAGATTGAAGCACAAGTGCAGGCAGCGCGGGATGCGGCGGATGCACTCGCCGATCAGGTGCGCGGCTTCAATGCCTTTCGCAGTCAGATCCTGACGCGCGTGACATCTCAGGGCACCACGCTGAGCCTGATGGGTCAGCGTCTTGAAGAGCTAGAGACTTCCGCAGAGAGTGAGCCGAGCGTGCAGAGCGATGCGCCTGAGACATCGTTCGCAGCGGAACGAGGGGACGTGGCGAAACGGTAGACGCGCCAGTTTTAGGTACTGGTGCCGCAAGGCGTGGGAGTTCGAGTCTCCCCGTCCCCACCAATGGGGAAATCTTTCACTACGTTCACCCCATTCTTGCACTACAATCACGTCACATGCTCTAGGGGTTTTTCAGATGATTTACGAAAACGCACACTATGCGGATCGTGACAACATGATCCGGTTGCTAAAAGGCTCGTACAAAGGGCCAGTTTGCATGGTCAATCTTCTCAAATTCCGCGAACGTGCCGAATATCCTGACGGTCGCGATGCCGATCTCCCAGGACGTGAGGCCTATTTGCGGTATGGGCAAGCCTTTATGAAGATTGCGCGTCCACACGGCGTGACGTCGATCTACAACGCTCCCATTCAAGGGCTCATTGTTGGTGAGGTTGAGGGACTCTGGGACACGATTGCGCTCGTGAAGTATCCGTCTCTCAGCGTCTTTACGACGATCGTGGGATCCGATGAAGTGGCGGCTCTCCAAGATCATCGCAAAGCGGGCATTGCCGGTCAACTCCTCATCATGACGGGTGAAAACGGCGGCGGGTTAGGCTGAGTCTTCTTCGTCTTCTACCGTTTTCGGTTGGGCCAATGACCCTGTCAGAAGTCCAAGCTCATACAAGATGATCATCGGCACCGCCATCAGTATCTGAGAGAGGATGTCAGGTGGCGTGAGGAGCATTCCAAGTGCAAAGCATCCCACGATGACATACCGTCTCGCTTTGCGCGCGGATGTGATGTGTACGACCCCTCGTGCAATGAGCGTGTGAATGATCACCGGCATTTGGAAAACCATGCCGAATGCCATGCCGACTCCCGCCACAAAGTCCAGGTACGCGCCAATGTCTGTCGCCAGCTCGATGCCATCGGGCGATGCGAGACGGAAAAACGCCAGCATGGACGGTAACACGAGCGCTGAAAAGAAGGCGATCCCACCGTAAAACAGCGACACCGAGGCAATGAGTAAGGGGCCAATGGACCGGCGTTCGCGGCGATACAGACCGGGTCGCACGAACGCCCATAGTTCGTACAAGAGATATGGCATCAGCCCAATGATGACGACATACGCCGTCGCCTTGAATGGCACCAGCAGTGGTGTGGCCACGCCGATCGCAATGAGCTTGGCCCCTTCCGGAAGCGTATCCATGATCGGTTTCGCGATGACTAGATAGATGTCAGCCGCAAACGGCAAACACGCTCCGAGTGCAACGAACAGGACGATCGCCATGCGCACCAGCCGGATGCGGAGTTCGCGAAGATGAGGAATGAGGCCTGCGAGGACACCGTCGCTCGGGGTCTGAAGATGTGGTTGCGGGTTACTCGTCACGCGAGTCTTTGGGCGTGTCGATATGCAGATCCTTCACCACGGAGTTTTTAACAGCCGAGACATAGTCAGTGACTTTGCGCCGAAAGTGCACGATGCCTCGCACCATGTCGGGAATCTTGCTAGGCGGCACCGCAATGAGTGTCACGATGATGAGGGACGCCAGTTCCCACAACGAGATTCCAAACACGTGTGGTTACCCCTTAGGGGCGTCGTTGTCCTGTGATTTGTCGTCATCTGAGGAGTCGTTTTTGGAGGCATTACGAAAGCCTCGAATCGCCGCGCCCAGATCTGAGCAATGGACCGGACTTTCTTGGTGCCAAATAAAAGCGCAACAATCGCCAAGACGATGAGTAGTTGCCAAACGGAGATGCCGCCCATGGTCAATCCTGACAGTGTCGCGGGATTCTAGTTTTGCCAGCCGGTGTCACGCGTCGACTAGCGTCTAACGGACACAATCCAGCCGACACAAAAGGCCACGACAACGGTGCTAAGGCCGAGTGCGCTGATCGGTGCCCCGTACCACATCGCGCCTCCCCCTAAGACCGATATTGCTGCGATGTACCCGAGCGCGTTTCTTGGTGTCGCAGTCGGCGTGGGGTGTGGGTCCCTCACCGTATGGGAGAGCACGTGAGATAGGCGAAGTAGGACGTGCGGTGCCACATCGGTCGCTTTCTCGATGAGCGCTGACGGGCTGACCTGATCACGCATCCACTGTTGGAGAAACGTGCGCGCAATCAGCCAAAAATCCAATGATGGCCATAGGCGCCGGCCCATGCCTTCAATGTTGAGTAGCGTGCGTGACAACAATGCAAAGTTCGGATCAACGCGCAGGTCATGACGGCGCGCGGTATCGAACAGCTGGATCAAGATCTTGCCGAACGCGACATCTTCTAGCGGCTGATCCATGACGGGTTCGCAGGCCGCACCAATTTCGGTAGACAGATGGTTGAGATCGGTATCAGCGTGTGCCCAACCCCGGACAACAAACAGCGCGGCGACTCTGTCGTACTTGTGATCCATCAGCGCGAGCAGTGTTTGAGCGAGCCACAACCGATCATCATCACTGAGAGATCCCGCAACCGCGATATCGACGGCGACGTACCGCGGATCGGCGCCGTTGTGGCGAAGGACCATGATATTGCCGGGGTGCATATCACCGTGAAAGAAATTGTGCGTGAACACTTGACGTAAGAAGATCTCAACGCCGCGCTTCGCCAGACGTTCCAGATGGACGCCGCTATTCGCCAGGGCGGGCACATCGGTCACGGCCACTGCATCGACATATTCCATCGTGAGCGTAACTTGGGAGGTGAACTTCCAGTACACCTCCGGAATGTATAGCAGCGACGAGCCGTGAAAATCGCGCCGCGTGCGTTGGGTGTTGGCCGCCTCTCGCCGCAGGTCCATTTCACCCAGAAGATCTTGCCGGTAGCTATCAACGACCTCTTCGATTCGAAGTCGCCGTGCTTCAGGAACGCTGATGGCGACCAACTTGGACATGCGTGCCATCCATTTCACGCACGTGGCGACGGCAGCCTCAACGTTTGGTTTGAGCACCTTGACGACCACATCGTGTCCGCCATCTTCCGGCTTCAACCTGGCGCGGTGTACTTGAGCGACGGAGGCCGATGCCAGAGGTGTTTCGTCAAACGACGCAAAGAGTTGATCAACCGGCTTTCCGAGGTTGTCTTCAATGCGTTGTTTCACGTGAAGAGTGGGCACCGGCTGGCAGTCCTTCAGCAATCGCTCCAATGAAAGCGCGATGTCAGGGGCAATAAAGTCAGGGCGATTGCACAGAATTTGCCCCAGCTTGACAAAGACGGGTCCCATGCGCTCAAGTGCAAGTGCGAGGCGTTCACCACGCGGTTTTGAGGCGCCCAGTTGGCCGAAGGGCAGTTGCAAGACGCGCACGATCCATGGAAGCGACGCACGCGGCACTAAAAGATCCAGCCGATACCGGCACGCCAAGAAGGCGATCCTGACGCTGATCATTATTGGTCAGATCCGGGCGGTCTTGTTTTCACGCGCAGGCGTTCCACACGCAAGCGAAGTGCGTGCAGGTCATTGCGAACAGCCGCATAGTCCTCTTGCGTCGCAAACAATGTATTCGCAACACGTCGGATCTCGCGTGAAATCGCTTGAGAGGGGCCGTCACCCAACAATGGTCCAGTGAACTCAGACACCGAGGGTTGAAACGATTCCATGGCGGTCTGCAGTGTTTGAGCCAGGGCGACATCGCCGGATACTTTGATGCCGGGCGCCACATCGCCGCCTGCCAGCGCGAGAAAAGAGTCAAGCGGTCCGCTCATTTCAAGGTCGTAGTGCACGCCCTCTGATACAAATTGTGGTGCACCACTGGACGTCAAAATGAAGGCAACCGATGGCCATCCATCGACGGTAAAACAGACACACTTTCCTTGTGCCGTCGCCAGTTTCTGGCGGGTATCAGGATCAGCGTCAAGAATGATTCGCGACAACCAACTCGCGATACCCAGTGCGACGTCTTTAGGTTGCGGCATCGCGGCATCTCATGCCTGAGTGAATCGCCACAACGCCGGCGCACAACGGTTCAGCTGAGATCTCTTCAAAACCCGCATCTCTCATTTGAGACGCCAAGTCAAAACGAGTGGGATGGCGTTCAATAGATTGGTACAAGTAGTCATATGACTCCCGGTCCCCGGTGACCCTGCCGCCGATCCACGGCGTGCAGCGTGCCGTCCACAGGTGATACGCATCCTCAATCCAGTTGGCGCGGGGGCTAGAAAACTCCAAAATCGTCAGTCGCCCGCCAATCTTTAACACGCGCTTGAGTTCGGCGAACGCCGCATTTGGCGTGGTGAAGTTGCGTAACCCAAATCCGACGATAGCAGCATCGACGGATTGGTCTGCGATGGGCAGGGAGTGGGCGTCCGCCACCACGCGGCAAATCGACGATGAGTCCCACCCGGCGTCTTCGGCTTTGTTCCGGCCTGCCTCAAGCATTTCGAGGCTAAAGTCGGCGGCAATGATGCGGCCGTTTGGTCCCACGCGCTGAGAAATGATGTGCGCAAGATCACCGGTGCCTGACGCCAGGTCCAAAACGTTAGCGCCTTCGCGAATGCCAGCCTGATCAACGGCCAGTCGCTTCCAAATGCGATGGAGACCAAATGACATCAAGTCATTCATGACGTCGTAACGCTCAGCGACAGAGCGAAAGACACCCTGCACCAAATCAGACTTTTCGTCAGATGTCACTCGGCGATTGCCGAACCAAGTCTGAGGGCGTGACATCGCTAACGTTGGTGGCTCATCGTTGACTGATTATCGTCGCGTGCGGTTGAATTTGTTGGTGGCTGGCAACGGCTGCTCACCCGATTTGAGCGTTTGATCTCGGCGGCCAGTTAGAAGGGTCTCGCGCCGTTGTCTGAGGCTCGCTAGTCTCAGCACGCGACTCTCCTGCAGTTCGCCGCGCGTGACGGCTGCCTGAACGGCACACCCATGATCAATATCTCGATGCTCGCAATTGCGGAACTTGCAGTCAGCTGCATGCTCGGTGACATCGGGAAACACCGCGCGCAGTCCTGTATCGCTCATGTCGTGCCACAAGAAACGATCTCGGCCGGGCAGATCAATCAACCAGCCCTTATTCAGTGGGTACATCCGCGCGGTGGTCGTCATATGCCGGCCGCGGCCGGTGGCACCGAGTGCTCGTACAGCGGCTTCACTGGCGCCGAGCGCACGAGTCGTTTGAGACTTTCCCGCCCCCGATACGCCGCACAGTGCCGCGACGCGGCCATCGAGCCGCTTTGACAAATCTTCGATCCCGATGCCGGACATGGCCGAAATTTCCATAATCTCAATGGCGCTTCCCTGCAACTCTCGCTTGGTTTCCTTGACCCATGCGGGCGAATCGGGCAAGTCCACTTTATTGAGGATCCACAGAGGGGTCACGCCGCCGCTTGCCGCCGTAGCTGCCACGCCTTCCCAGTCAGTCAGGAGTGGACGAGGGATATGGGCAAGAACGATGCAAAGGACGTCCAGGTTGGCCGCAAGTACACGGGTCTCGCCATGCGGGCCTGTCACGGTGAGAGAGGTGCGTCGTGGAGAGACTGATGAGACGGTTTCACCTTTAATAGTGACATTATCACCGCACACAAGATGACTCTTTGACTTCGGTATTGAAGCTTCTTCTGGGTTGACTCCTGACTCGTGGCGAAACGGAGACACTTCGCAAACGGTGGAGTATCTCGCCACGACAACGGGAGAATTGTTATGATGCGTCATGCTTCTTTTACCCTCAAACTCGTGATGACCGGCTCGAAGGATACCTCTCCCGTCCCGCCCACAGCGCTCGTCTGGATTGACTTAGAGATGACGGGTCTTGAGCTCGGAACGAACAAGATTCTGGAAGTGGCCATCTTAGTCACCAGCTTGGAACTCGAGCCACTTGATTCGGGATTTTCTGCGGTTGTGTCAGCCACAGAAGAGGAATTAGAACAGATGGATTCTTGGAATCGAGATCATCATGGGCGCAGCGGGTTGAGCGCCGAGGCGCTTGAGAGCGGACACACAATTGCCGAGGTTGAGCGGCAAGCGGTGCACTACCTGAAGAGCAACGATCTGTTTCGCGGAGCGTCACCAATGTGCGGTCGATCGAATTTCTTGGATCGGCGATTTCTCGAACGAGACGCTCCAGAGCTGTTGACGTACTTTAGTTACCGCTCCATCGATGTGGCGACAGTTTCGCAACTGGCGTTGATGTGGGCTCCGGTTTTTGAGTATTCCGGACGGTCTTCGAAGCATCGTGCAATGGATGACATCAAGCTCGCGATTGAAGAGCTACGCCATTACCGCGCAGCTGTCGTCGACCGATATCACCGTCGGTTAAACCGTCCCAGCACTCAGTGATCCCTGGATGGTGCCCGTGCTAGACTGCTCATATTGATGACCTTGCCGTCGCCTGCTGGCATAATCGTTGCGGCACCGCGTTCACTGACTTCGTCGATTCGCAGGATGGCATTGGCCGGAATGAAACTGCGCTGGACACCTTCAAATTCGCGCTTGAGGCGCTCTTCTTTGGGGTCCACGATTAGTTCTGTTTCTTGGCCAAATAGGTACGCTTCCACTTCCACGAAACCGTAAATATCACTTTGGTAAATATTCCGAGCATAGACCTGATAGATCTCGTTCACGTTGACGAACGTGACACGGTAAATCGGATCAGAAGCCGCGTCCGGCATGGTCATCGAAGTTGCACATTGGGTGCGTATTGTCGCACACTGACACTGTCCTTACTGTGCTTGCTAACAGCGTCTACGGCGATGGCTCAGTCGCTTCAGATTGACGCGGTAACGAGAGCCTTGGGTGACACCGTGGTGATTAAGGCGAAGGAGCGCGGTGGTGATGAACGCACCTTGTATGGCGCCCGCCTGAAGAACGGGCAAATCGTCGCAAGTTGCGAGGCTTTAGGCGGAACAACATCCATTAGTCTGGCGTCCGCTATGGACCCGTTGAAGCAGATTGGCGCTGTGCCCATCGGCACAGACTGGGTGCGCGATGTTTGTCGTTACAACCCGGCTCGTTCTGAATCCAACCGCTTGGCGACCCCTACGCTCGGTGCCGAGGTATTTCCATACCCCGACATTGGAAAACGCCTCATCGCGATGAAGTTGCAAGACGGTGAGACGTCGTTGACATTTGTCTCTCTCCAAGCGATCAGCCACGCATTTGGGCGCATGCACTGGCTCCTGTTGGGTGTCGGTGACTTTTCGCCGACCAGTCCACTGTTTGATCTTGATGGCAACTTGCTGGGATTTGTCAGCCGGTATCGCACCGATGATGGGTTGATTGTGGCGTATCCGTTGATGGATCAGGTGTGGTACAAAACACCGGCGACCAAACCGAACGGAGTCGAGCGTGTGGCTCGGGACTTTTGGTTGACGGGACTCTCCATGCATGATGATCCGGGCCGTCTTGTGAGGCACTGCGAGAGCTGGGCGACCGTCGCGGCGGCCATGGATATGAGTGCGGTCGCAGATATGACCGTCGAGGCGCTCATCTGCCATGCCATCGCGCAGGCGGAGGATGATCCGCAGACTGCGGCTGCATCAGCCACGGCGC
This sequence comes from Gammaproteobacteria bacterium, assembly GCA_965209235.1. Classification (GTDB taxonomy): domain Bacteria; phylum Pseudomonadota; class Gammaproteobacteria. The sequence continues at coordinate 952,017 of OZ242382.1, forward strand.
TCTTAGAGGTGTTCTCGATGGGTGGCCGCACGGTTGTGCGGGAATACCTGTTGGCGCAGTTGTACACCACAGCTGGGCTGTTCGAGGAGGCGCGCGCCACGTGGCAAGCTATCCTGAGGCATGAGCCGCGCCACGTGCCCACGCTCTTGGCCTATGGCACCAACCTAGTGGCAGAAGCGAGAGGCCAGTCTTTCGCTCGCGCCATTGATGTCCTTCATCGCGCGGCAATCCTGACTGGATTCGGCGATCAAGTCATCGTGGTGAACTATGGCTGGTCGCTCGTGTTTGGTGGTGACGTGGAGAAGGCGAAAGCCGTTTTTAGCAATGGACTTGAGAAGTTTGGTCCTATTCCGCGCCTTGTCTTAGGGCTGGGACGCGTGGCCTGTACTCTTGGCGATCAACAATTGGCATTGGAGCAGTACGAAACCTTGAAGAGACAACGTTCAGCCTACGCGGATCGCCTGTACACCCAGTGCATTGCGAAGCTTTCGTCCCATGGCTAGCAACGCAGGAATCGTGATTGTTGGCGGCGGTCATGCCGGCGCAATGGCGGCTCGTCAACTGAGAACACTGAACTACGAAGGACCCGTCACCATCGTGTGCGGAGAGGCGGTTCTTCCGTACCACCGTCCGCCGTTGTCCAAGGACATGTTGCTGTCTGAAGCTGACACGTCACCGAAGTCTTTGTACGCCGAAGAGGTGTACCACAAGAACAACATTCACGTCATCGTGGGACACACCGTGTCTGCGGTGGTCCATTCGCGCAAGACGCTGGTGCTGGATAACGGGGTGCATCTCCCATACGGCACCTTGATCTTTGCATACGGCGGGCAAGCGTTTCGCCCGCCCATCCCTGGGTGTGACGACCCGCGCGTGTTGTCGCTGCGTTCGTTCGCTGACCTCGACAAGGTGCGCGCCATCGCGGGTCATCAGTCCAGTGTGACGATCATGGGCGCGGGTTTCATTGGGCTTGAAGTGGCGGCCGGTCTGCGGCAGCGCAATGTCGAAGTCACGATTTTGGAGATGCAATCGCAGGTCCTCTCACGTTCTGCAAGCCCACGGCTAGCAACGCAGGTTGCCCAGTGGCATACGGACCACGGAGTGAAGTTGCGCTTGAATGAACGTGTCATGGGTTTTGAAACCGACGCAAACGGTCAGTTAGCCAGCACACTGGCTGACGGAAGCCGCGTTTTGGCTGACGCGGCGATTATGGGCGCAGGGATGGCTGTGGACTTAGCGTTACCTCGGCAAGTCGGATGTGAGGTGACGACGGGGATTCACGTCGATCTTGTGGGTGCAACATCTGTGCCAGATGTTTTCGCGATTGGCGATTGTTCGATCGGCCCGACCACCCGGTACGGCTCGATGCGACTGGAGTCAATTTCCTCGGCGCAAGCGCAAGCCAAGAGGCTGGCAGCGACGCTGGCAGATGTTGAGATACCTTCACTTGAAACGCTGTGGTTCTGGACGGATCAATACAGCCATAAGGTGCAGATTGCGGGCATTCGATCAGGCGACGAAGAATCGCACTATCGCGGGGATAACATGATGTTTCATGTGAAGGATGGTGATCTCGTGGCGTGTGAGTGTGTGGATAGCGCGAGAGAGTTTCGCGTCATTCGGGCTGCTATGGATCGCCATGCACCCGTGAACGTTGCGCAATTAGCTGATGTTGAGGTCCCGCTGGCAGAAATCTTCGGATAGTCGTCGCGCACGAAAAGTGAGATCGGACCTAGAATCTGCAACGGTTCATCCGGCCCCTGACTTCGGCAAGTCGCACGCGAGTGCGCGCATTTCCTGCCGATTGGCTTAGTGCATCCTATGGTGTTATCCCACGCGACATGTGAGGCTGTCTCTCGCGGACATCCTGACAAAATTGCTGATCAGCTTTCAGATCTGACCCTTGACTTGTGGTTTCGTCAGTGCAGCAGCGCTGACTTGATAACTGGGCGGGAGCGTGCCCGCGGCGCTGTAGAAGTGCTTGTGACAGGTGCTGCACCGGGCTCTAGCGGTGCAGGGATCTCGACTGAGATTGGTAGTGGACCGCCGGTGGTAGTTGTGGTGGCTGGCGAAATTGGACGCCAATGGCAGAGTGACGCAGAGTTCACAGAAGCATCGGCAGAGCTCAAGTCCGCCTTTGAACACAATGTTGTGCGCTTTTTCGTCGATCTCGCCGCCGGCGCGCCTGAGTTCATCCCAAAAACGCTTCATGTGACGTGGCTCATTCAAAAGCAATCGGTTGAGATTGCGGAGCCAGTCAATGGCCAAGCGGATGTGGACTTGGGCGCGGGGGATCAGGGCATCGTCGTCGGATACGCCACCAACGAGACAGACACGTTCTTACCCATCCCACTGCATTGCGCGCGCACGGTGTTGAGATATCAGCGGCGCGCTCTTGAATCAGGGGGGGAGCTGCATGCTGAACTTGGACCAGATGCCAAGACGCAAGCGACGATTTGTCATGGCGATGGTGAGAGCCATCTGACCACGCTGATCCTGTCAACCCAGCACAGCATGCGGTGGCGTGAGGATGATCAGCATGACATGCTTAAGCAGCGCATCTTGGAATTCGTGGTGAAGCCAGCCTTGGCTGACCTGTCCAAAACACTGAATGTTTCACGTGCTGATGTGAAGATTAATGAAGCTGGGACGTTTGTTCTGGGCGGTCCCGCAGCTGACTGTGGTCTCACAGGTCGCAAGATCGTGACCGATGCCTATGGCCCACAGGTGCCGGTTGGCGGCGGCGCGTTCTCGGGGAAGGATCCGTCGAAAGTGGATCGCTCAGCGGCGTACGCTGCTCGTCAGTTTGCGCGGCATGTGGTTGAGTCGGGACGAGCCGCGAAGTGCCGGGTGGAAATCGCCTTTGCGATTGGTGGCGCCGAGCCGGTGTCAGTGGAAGTGGAGACATTTCACACAGCCAAAGGACTGTCCGATAGCGACATTGCGAAGGCGATCCGACAGCGCTACGGTACCGTTCAGGAATCCATTCAGTCACTCAACTTATTCCATCAGTTGTCGTTTGCTGAAACGGCATCGGATGGGCACATGGGCCGAGACTTCCCATGGGAGCGTCCCGATCCGCGCTTTGAGAATTTGCTATCGTCCATCGAGGTTGTATGAACAAAGAAATCCCCACCCAGGGGCATAACCAGCCCTTCAAAGTTGCAGACATTGGCTTAGCCGCTGAGGGTCGACTTGATATTTCGCTGGCTGAGGCCGAGATGCCTGCGCTCATGCAGATTAGGGAGCAGTACCGAGAAGCAGCGCCTCTCAAAGGCGCCAAGATCGCAGGGAGTCTGCATATGACCGTGCAGACGGCTGTGTTGATTGAGACCTTGCAGGCCCTTGGTGCCGAGGTGAAGTGGAGCTCCTGTAATCCCTACAGCACACAAGATCATGCCGCAGCGGCCGTGGCCGTTAAAGGCACGTCCATCTATGCGTGGAAAGGCGAAACTGACGCAGAATACGACTGGTGCTTGCGCCAAACCCTCGTCAGTGATGATGGGTGGGTGCCCAATCTGATTTTGGACGACGGTGCGGATCTCAGCATTGTGGCTCACGAAGAGTACGCATCTCTCCTCGATGGCGTGCATGGCATTTCAGAAGAAACCACCACGGGTGTCCGTCGTTTGCGCGCGATGGCTGAAAACGGCGACCTCAAGGTTCCTGTTATTGACGTGAATGCGTCGGTGACCAAGTGTAAAAACGACAACCGTTACGGCTGCCGGCATAGCCTCAACGATGCCATCAAGCGAGGCACCGACATTCTCATTAGTGGGAAGCGTGCACTTGTCATTGGATACGGTGAAGTTGGGAAGGGCTCCGCGGCCAGTTTGCGCCAGGAAGGCGCAATCGTGACGATCTGTGAAGTGGATCCCATTTGTGCCATGCAAGCAGCGCTGGATGGCTATTTGGTGGATTCTCCCTATGTCGATGGCGACCCGAAGGCTGGCGTCAACAGCAGCCTTCTTCGCCACATGGACTTTGTGATCACCGCGACCGGTGGTTGTGGGGTCATGACGTCGGCGATGGTGCAAGCGCTAAAGGCTGGCTGCGTGCTGGCCAACATCGGACATTTCGATACCGAGATTGAAGTGGCACAGCTGCGCGACGCTTGTCGCTGGGAGCAGATCAAGCCTCACGTTCATCGTCTTTGGCGGGATGATGGCTCTTGGGTGATTTTGCTGGCCGAAGGACGGCTTGTGAATCTCGCCAATGCCACCGGTCATCCGTCGCGCGTGATGGATGGCTCGTTTGCGAATCAGGTGCTGGCCCAAATTCAGCTCTACACCGATGGATTCGCTCGCCTCCCCACTCAGTCTCGCGCAGAACAGGTGATCGTAACGCCCATGCCACGGTCTCTAGATGAAGAAGTGGCCCGAGCGATGGTGCGAGGTTTCGGTGGAACGATGACTCATATGACACAAGAACAGGCCGACTACCTCGGCATTGATGTGGCTGGACCATACAAGCGTTCGGACTACATGTATTGAGATGATCAAGCTTGTGTGTTGCGCGCTTCTGGTGTGTATGACGGTCGGCTGTGCGAAAGTGGCGCCACTGGAGTGGCCGCAGGAATCAGAAGAGACCGGCAACGCGGCATCCTTCACACACACGGACCGCCTGTGAAACGCTTCGGGAAGTCTTCAGCCTTAAAGCTCTTTAAGGCGCATTGCCTCAGCAACGACTTCTTGGTCGCTGATGGTGTGTCTCGCCCCTTGGATGTGCAGCGTGACTTTGTCGCGCGCTTGGCCTGTCGTCGCAAGGGACTGGGGTGCGATCAGCTTCTCGTCATGCAGCCGCCGCGCCATTCCGGTGATGTGTTGTCAGTGGATGTCTACAACGCGGATGGATCGGTCGCAGGCAATTGCATTAATGGTGGGCGGTGTGTCTTACTCAGCGCCCTGTCGTTAGGGCTTATTCCGGCGTCGCTCCCGGCCTATTCGTTGCAAATCGGCGATTATCAGGCGCAGTATGTTCGAGATCAGAACGATCAAATCGTCGTGCAGACGTATTTGCCAGCCGTGGAAACGCTGTCGGAAGGGCAGTTTCGCGTCGTCGTGGGGAACGAACACATCATTCAAGTCGAGGATGCGCTTCGCGCGCCAGCGGCGGATCACAGATATCCGGAAGCGAACGTGACGATTGCTTCACGGATTGGACACGGCGGTGACTATGCGGCCACGGTGTTCGAACGTGGCACAGGTGAAACGCCCGCCTGTGGAAGTAGCTCACTGGCGCTGGCTGCCACGTTGCAACATATTGGACACAGCCAGAAGCCCTATTCATTGCGGTACAAGGGAGGCAATGTCTTAGTTTCTTACCCAGAGACAGAGTTGCCGGATGCCGTGCGACTGTCGGCAGAAGCTCATGTCGTGGCTGAGTGCACTGTTGCGATATGAGCGCGTGGGATGATGCCATCGAGCGCTTTAGTGTTTACTTAAAGGCGCGCGATCGTTCGGTTCGCACTCTCGCGGCGTATAGCCGCGACTTGATCGCGATGTCGCGCTGGATGATCGATCAACGTGTGGCCACTCCTTTGGCGGTGGATCGCGATGACGTGCGCATGTATCTGGCCGCGATGGCGCGCCGTGGGCTCGCAGTTTCATCGCGTCGAAGGGCTCTTGCGTGTATGCGTTCGTTCTTCAAACATCTGCAAGACATCGGCGTAGCGACGGGCAATCCTGCGCTTCAAGTCAGGGGTCCCGCGGCTCCGCGCCGACTTCCCAAGACCGTGTTAACGCGCGCTCAGGTGGATCGCATGATTAAACGTGCCGGGCAACCGCTGCGGCGAAAGCCTGGTCGCAGAGGCCCAAGCCCGCTGCCTGAATGGCAACGTATTCGTGATGTTGCGGTGATTGAGCTGCTCTACGGGTGTGGGCTGCGGGTGGCCGAGTTGGTCTCTTTGGATATCAACGACATTGAAGCGCACGATGCTGGTTTCGATCTTCATGTGACGGGGAAAAGAGATATTGAGCGCCTGCTACCGCTTGGAGGCAAGGCGTTGTCGTCGATTGAGCAATGGCTGGAGTATCGTTTCCGCCCCAACACCGCGCAGCGCGGAGAGTCCGCACTGTTTGTGTCAAAGACGGGGCGGCGATTGTCAGTGAGGGATGTGCAACGCCGCGTGGCCCATTCTGCGGAGCGCGCGCATCTGCCAGGTGTTCACCCGCACGCGCTGCGGCACAGTATTGGCACTCATCTTCTGGAAGCGTCAGGTGACTTGCGCAGCGTTCAGGCATTCCTAGGCCACACAAACATTGCCTCAACCGCTATCTACACTCACTTGAATGCGGCGCATCTGAAGCGCGTTCATGCTGAGTCGCATCCCCGGGGACGAAACGCATCCGCCAGCGTGTCACCGGTCACCAAACCCGAGCGCAAAAACAAATGACACTGACACCTCAGCCTCCGTGGTCTTTGAATGACATTCGAGTCCTGACCCTTGATCTGGATAACACCGTGTGGCCGATTGAGCCGGTTGTGGAACGTGCCCAAATTGCTGTCACTGAGCACTTGAAGCGAACCGCGCCTCAAACCACCTCGTATCTCTCGCGCGAAGCGATGCACCGGCTGCGGCAGCGCGTGATTGAAACGTTCCCCGAGCGAACGCATGACTTTGGCGCAATCCGATACTTGACCATGTATTCGGTCGGACTCGTGTCGGGCATGACGAATGCTGAAGCTGGCCAAATGGCGGAAGAGACATTTCGCTTGTTTTATGATCTGCGCAATGAGGTGACTTGTTTTCACGGTGTCGCCGAAGTGCTACCGAAGCTCGCGACGCACTACTCTCTCGCGGCGCTCACCAACGGCAATGCCGATCTCACCAAGATCACGGATGTCGGGCGGCATATGGATCATCATGTCAACGCGGCGATCGCTGGCCACCTCAAGCCACATCGCAGAATGTTCGACATGGCGCACCGTCACTTAGACGTGCAACCAGAACAGACGATTCATGTCGGCGATCATGCCGTGGAAGATATCGAGGCTGCGCGCGCCATTGGCGCGCACGCACTTTGGTTTAATCCCGGCGGCCAACCGTGGCCGTTAAAGACGGCACCTCCCATGATGGCGGGCAGCTGGAGTGAGGTCGCAGCGCTCTTGCTAGAGCCTCGCGGCGTGGATCAGTAGCGCGTCGACAGATACGTCGCGATCGCGTCCACCTCTCCTTCGAACCACCGGTTGATATGGTCCTCATCCTCCATCAACTGTTTCGTGATGCGCCTAGCGCTCAAAGACAAAGGATTGATGTTGGAGAACGGCGTCGCTTTCGCATTCGGGCGATGACAGCCTAAGCAGTCTCGCGCCGCTACGGCACGCGCACCTTTCACAAGATCCGGCTCTGATGGCGCGGTGCCGACATCGCCGAGATGGGCTGCGTCCGGTGCCACGCGCCAAATGGCCCCACCATAGTCGTCCGACACGTAGATGGCATCATCGGGACCTTGGGTGACATCGACCGGCCGACCAAATACTTCCAAATTGCGATTCATGTCTCGCGCTCTTTGGACCGGTTCAACAAAACCCGTCAGGAAGGGACGCTGCTCAATGCGGCCGTCCGGTAGCCAGTGCAGTGACATCACCATGTACCCTTGACGGGTTTTGCGATTCCATGATCCGTGTAATCCGACAAAGGCCACGTCTTTGAAACCCGGAATGTCGCGGCTGAGAAATTCAATGCTAAGCGGAGCGGAATGCGCCGCAAAGCCCAAGGCCATGGGTGTGGAGTTGCCGGGATCATGGGATCCAAGATCAGGGTCGAGAACGCTAAAGCCGTTGGCTGTGGGCCATCCGTAGTAGTTGCCTTCTTCAATTAAGTTGAGCTCACACGCCGGGTAGTCATCGCCTGCCAGGTCCCGTCCGTTATCAACGCCGTACAGCTCGCCGGTGACAGGATGCCAATCAAAGCCCATCGTATTGCGCAGGCCGGTGGCGAATATTTCGACGGATGGATCAGATTGTTTCGGGTCAAATCTCAGGATCGCGGCTTGCCAGGGATGTTCTTCAATGCATACGTTACACGTGGAACCCACGTGGAAATACATGTAGCCATCGTGGTACCGCAGGCGGTGACGGGAGTGCCCGCCGGTGCCGGGGTAGTCGGTAATGACATCAATGCGACTGCCGGAAAGCTCGCCTGTCATGGCATCAAACTTCTGCTTGAAGATCCCAGGTGCTTCAGCAACGTAGAGGTGGCCATCAAAGACTTCGATGCCGTGGGGATTGTCGAGGCCTGTCATTAAGACACGCGATCCATCGGACTTGCCGTCCCCATCGCGGTCCGCCTCAACCAACAACAGGTCACCGGTCATGATGACGACAAGAAGATCGCCGCTATCGATCCAACGCATCACACGCGCCGGGCCCAATCCTTGCGCGAAGACAGTGACCGCATAACCAGAGGGGCCGCTCAGGCGTTCTTGGGCCACCAGCACTTTCTCGTCGGGAGCGCGGTGAATGACCGAATCTAAAGGGACGTTGTATGTGGCGACAACATTCGATCCAAACACAAATGCACCGATCGCAGCAATGACGATGAGCGCACGTAGGATCCAGTCAATCGCGATGTGTTTCCGTTGATGATCATCAGCAATCATGAGTCTTCTCGGTAGGGCAACCGAGTCATATTGTCGGCGAATGAGAGATCAAGTCGCAATTTGTGACGTACACTTCAGCAGACTGCAACGACCAACCGAGACTGATGGCTGATCCAACTGTGGGACAAGTCCTGTTACGTGAACTCTTTACTGCTGTAAAAGCTGCGTGTCGCCCCGCTCAAGGTGACTCGCATCCAATGAGCCGTGGTATTGATGCGGTGGGTCGCAAAGTGGCCGCGACTCTCAATCTTGCGAGCCGCGCGGATATCAGCGCGCAACGCGCAACTCTGGAGAAAACGGCTCAGGCCGTCTCTGATCTTGAGTCCCGTGTGCGCGCGCCGTCAGCCGATAAGAAGCTCAACGTTACCGAGTGAACTTCGGTTTCTGGGTAAACAAGCCGAGCGCTAACCGCGTCATGGCTTCAGTTCCTGTTCGAATCGTCGGGCTGGGATCGGGGTAGAAAAACGGCGAGTGCAGGGTTGGCAGCGACGGGCCGCCTGCTTGCGCTGCGTCATATTTGGCGCGAGGAGCGGCGCCCACATTGAACATAAAGCTCGGAATGTTCGGCTCAACCGTGCCGTAACGACCAAAGTCTTCGCCGCCCATGGTGGGAGGCAGTTCGACTAAGTTGCCGCGCGGCAGATGCTCTTGGAACGTTTCCGCCGCAAAGCTGGCGAGACCAGGAGAGTTGTATGTGGCTGGCGTGTAGGTTTCGCCCTCTGTCACTACCGGCAGGCGATCTTCCGACACCCCAGAGGCTCTGGCGATGTTGTGGGCAATCCGCTCAATCGACGACAAGAGATGTTCCCGGACATCAGCTTCATACGACCGCACGGTCAGTTGCAGCAAGACCTCATCCCCGATGATGTTTCGCTTCGTGCCGCCATTGATGGCGCCAACGGTCACAACAGCTGACTTCAGCGGGTCTACAGTGCGGCTCACGATTGTTTGCAGCCCCAAGACGATCTGCGATGCGATCACCACGGGGTCGATCGTTCCATGGGGGTACGCACCATGTCCGCCTTTGCCGCGAATCAAGACATCCACAGAATCGACGTTGGCCATGGCATAGCCTGCGGCGTATCCAATCGAGCCGGCAGGCAGGGATGAATTGACGTGAAGGGCAATGTTGTAGTCAGGGCGAGGGAAGCGCTCAAACAGGCCGTCTTCCAGCATCGCTTTCGCACCTCCGCCTACTTCCTCTGCCGGTTGGAAGATGACGATGAGTGTCCCTTTCCACTGATCTTGCAGCCGGATGAGTTGTCGGGCGGCGCCGATGCCGGCCGTCATGTGCACGTCATGTCCACACGCGTGCATGACGCCGGTTTCACGACCTGAGGCTGTGATCGCCGTTTGAGTTGAGGCGTACACCCGTCCCGTCTGTTCTGTGACTGGCAGCGCATCGGTATCGGCGCGGATGAGAACGGTGGGGCCACGGCCATTGCGGTAGACGCCAACGACGCCAAATTTATCGCTACCACCGACGTTCTCAGTGACTTGGAATCCCATGCCGCGGAGGCGGCGGGCGAGAAGTTCGGATGTCTCTTGCTCCTGCCAGGAAATTTCGGGATTCTGATGGAGGTGTACATATAGGCGTTCGAGGTTACGCCGGTAGTCGGTGGCGATGGCGTCGGATAACGCATCCGCCATAACCGGGGCAGATGTGGAGACAGCGAGCAATCCGCCCACGAGAAGTTTGGAAAAACGCATGAGTCCGGGAGCCGTTTCAGCAAAACAGGTTCGTTGGGTAATGATACTCAACGCCATCTCGGCTACCTCAGAATCGCGAACGATAAAATTAGGTAGCATCACGAATCCCTCATCATGGAGTCACGTGTTGCGTGGGTGCGCGACTTTGCCGTGCGGTACAAGTCGCAAGTGGCCATTCAGGTGCCAGACTTCACGGTCAATTCCGGTGAAATCGTTGCACTCATTGGGCCCAACGGCGGCGGGAAATCCAGTTTGGTACGGGGGCTGGTCTCGTTAGCTGATTGGACCGGCGAAGGCGCCGTCTTCGACGAGCCACTCCGGGCATCGGGGCTGTCGATCGCGACGAAGTCTAAGATGGGCGTCACTTTCCAAGGACGCGGCCTCCACGGGCACTGGCGCGTGCGCGACATGCTGGATTTGGTGAGAGTCGTCTTTCGGGGGCAAGGAGATATTGATGCGCTGGCGCGCAGGCTCGGCATTCTTGATCTCTCAAAACGACGCATCATGGACCTGTCTGGCGGTGAACGCCAGTTGCTTGAGATCGTGATGGCTTTGGGTCACGAGCCGGATTTTTTGATTGCCGATGAGCCGTCTGCGCAGTTAGATGCTGCGCACCGAACGGAAGTCAGAAGTGTGATTGCTCAGTCAGCTCGCCGCGGTGCGGGAGTCCTTTGGATCACTCATGATGCTGCCGAGCTTGAGATAGCGGATCGCGTGTATGCATGCCAAGACGGCGTGTGTGGGTATCAAGGGACGATTGCAGAGATAGGGAAGAGAACATTTGGTGACTGGATCGTGGACGCGCAGGGCGACAGTGAGATCATTAGGCGCTGGGGAGAACGCTTTGCAGCGATCAGCCAGACATGCGCGGTGTCGCATGGCAAAGGACGGTTTTCGGGCGGACAATCCGTTCGCCAATTGGCCAGCGAGATGATGACCGAAGAGGCCATTGCGTCGGTACAGGTGCGCGCGGTTGACGCCGAGCACATCCTGATGCACTTCGCCAAAAAAACAAGCGCAGATGATCGGGAGCCTCACGCCACATGAATGCGCTGATCGCGGGAACCCGAGGTTTTGTGGGTTTGGCAATCGTGGAGTCGCGGACGTACTGGCGCCAGCGTGCATCGCTACTGACAAATGCCATTCAACCTGTGCTGTTGCTGACATTACTGTGGGTCAGCATTGGCCATGTTGACATTGATGCCTTCATGTGGCTGGCTGTTGGGATGACGATGTTCAACATGATCGCGGCGTCCATGTTTACGCTCGCGATGCCATTGGTCGAGATGCGATCAGCGGGCTCGCTGCAACGGTTAGCCTGTTTCCCCGTATCTGTGACGGCGTATCTCTGTGCGTTTTGTCTCGTTCGGGTCGCAACGGTTTTCGTGATCGCCGTTCTCACCCTAGCGACCGCCTGTGCCATCGCAGGTTATGCGCCGCCAGTTTTAGCGACGATGGTTGGGGTCGTGGTTGTGGCGATTAGCACCTGTGCCTTTATGGCCATGGGAATGGTGCTGGCATCTGTGGTGCCCAGCGTGCCAGCGATGACGTCCTTTAACCACGTGGGTTTGTTGCTCATCATGCCCGTGGCCAACGCTTTCATCCCGCCAGATGTCTTGCCATCCTCAGTAGCCATCCTGTCGTACTACCTGCCGTTTGCGGCCACACCAACGGTTCTGAGGGAAATCATCTTCCAGGGAGCCATTCCGTGGGACTGGCGGATATTCGTTGGATTGCCGGTGTTGATTGGCGGGTGTCTCGTGGTGTTTGCTCGCAATTTCCGGTGGCGTTAGGTTCCTCACCTACCCCAATACACCTCGCTCAAAGAGCGACACAACTTCATTTTTTCCGATCACCAGATGGTCGATCAGATTGACTTCCACGAGCTCCAGTGCTTCTTGCAGTCGTTGTGTAATTTGCTCATCGGCTTTGCTGGGCTCGGCGCAACCAGACGGATGGTTGTGGGCTGCAATAATTCCGGTGGCATTCACGCGAAGTGCGCATTTGACCACTTCTCTTGGGTACACCGCTGCCGCATGAACGGTGCCATAAAACATTTCTTCATAGTGAAGTACGCGGTTGCGAACATTGAGAAACAACAGCGCGAAAACTTCACGATCTCGGTCACGAAGCATGGCGGAAAAGTGCGATGCCGCGGTTTGAGGGTTTCGAATGGGATCGCCGACGGAAACCCGCGCGCCTTCCAGGCGGCGAATGAGCTCCATGGCGGCTTTTAGTCTCATCCAACGAACTTGACTACCGGCCTTGGTCTTGGAGAACTCGCTCCGTGAGAGTGACATCACCCGATCGATGGATCCGTACTCCTTCATGAGTTCCTGAGCCTTGGCCAAACTGATCGTGGATGCACTGCCTAAAACGAGAGTCAAGACTTCGGCATCACTGAGCTTGAGCATGTTTCCGGTTTCGTCGTTTTGCACATCGCGGATGCGACACGCGCACTCTGGCGATCGGCGGTTGTAGCGAGATTGAGGCAATGGCTTGCTCACTCGGGAGGTGCATACATCGTGACAAGCGCGCCAGTCGTTAGTCGTGACAGGTATCACGTCAGCCACCGGCAAGCGAGATAATGCATTGCCAGCCCCTGTCGACGCCCTTAAGCGAGAAGATGCAGGACATCACACCGACAGTGTCGCACGTGGCGTTGATCGTGACAGGCAGTATTGCCGCTTACAAGGCAGCCGCGCTCGCGAGTGGTCTCGCTAAAAGTGGTATGAACGTTCACACCATTCTCACTGATGGTGGCGCATCATTCATAAATGATATAACGTTTCAAGCTATCACCGGACATCGCGTCAGAAAAGAGATTTTCGATGTGGATGCCGAATCGGCGATGAGCCACATTGATCTCGCTCGCGAAGCACAGTTAGTGATTGTCGCGCCGGCAAGCGCCTCATTTCTTTCCGAGCTTGCCACTGGTGGAGCAAGAACCCTTGGCTCCACCGTTTGCTTGGCTACGGAAGCTCCGGTTTGGATCTTCCCTGCGATGAACGCTGTTATGTGGCGTCACCCGCTTGTGCAACAAAACGTGCAGCGCCTGCGCGGCGCCGGGTATCGTGTGTTCGATGTGGATGCAGGCCGGCAGGCGTGCGGAGAAGTGGGTGATGGTCGGATGGCCGAGCCTGAAGCCATTGAATTGGCGGTGCGCGCGTTTACGGGGCGCGCATCGTTGTCTGGGCGACATGTGGTTGTCACCGCAGGCCCGACACACGAACCAATGGACCCGGTCCGATATCTCGGTAATCGCAGCTCAGGGAAGATGGGATGTGCTGTTGCTGCAGCGGCGGTTGCGGCCGGTGCGAAGGTGACTCTCATTCATGGCCCGTTGTCTGCAGAGATGCCCGTCGGTATCACGCCGATACCCATCGAAACGGCGCAGCAGATGTGTGATGCCGTGATGGCTCACCAGGCTGACGTCTTTGTCGGAGTCGCTGCGGTGGCGGATTGGAGCCCCGGGAGTCATGATGCCAAACTGAAGAAGTCAGATCATCAGGGTCCGCCGGCAGTCACGTTGAATGAAAACCCTCACGTGTTAAAGGCAGCTGCTGCATCAGGCCACTACCGAACAGTGGTGGGTTTCTGCGCCGAAACCGGCGGCGATCTCGCAAAGGAAGCGGCTCGAAAGTGCGCAGAATATGGGTGTGACGCGGTCTGCGCAAATGACGTTTCACATGGGACAGGCGCGTTCAATGCCGAAGAAAATGCGCTGATCGTGGTATCACGCGATGGCGTTGTCACCCAGATAGAAGGACACAAGCTGGCGGTGGCAGCTCAGCTTGTCGAGCAGATCTCTCGGTGGACGGAGATTTCGTGACCTATTTGGCCTTGAATTGCCGTCTGAAGCGCTCGACGCGTCCTGCTGAGTCGAGAATTTTTTGCTTACCCGTAAAGAACGGGTGGCATTTACTGCAGACCTCAACTTGCATATCCGATTTCCGGGAGGACAAAACTGAAAACGTGTGTCCGCAACTGCACCCGACAGCAATCGTTTGAGTTTGAGGATGGATGCCGTCTTTCAAGGGAATGGATCGTAAGGTGAAGTCGTGCGGATTATAGGTAAGGCGGCAACAAAGGCGCGCTTAATGAAGGGTTGGGATGCTGTGATGAAAGCGGTTTTTCGGTTGTTGCCGACGATCGCAATCTCACGAATAATGGGCGTTGCCGCTGATTCCAAGCGTTTGGGACGCGCTTTGGTGTGGGTGTTTGCATTTGCCTATCGACGTGTGAATTGGCATCAAGCGCGCAACCCCAACGCGTCTGAGTATGAGACTCTCAACGACGCATTCGTGAGGCCACTTGCGATCAATGTACGTGGGCGCGTGAAGCGTTTGGATGATGCCGTGGTTTCGCCTGCGCAAGGAGTGTTGACAGCGTCCGGCACGATTGATGATCTGAAGTGCTCCCCGGTCAAGGGCTTTCGGTACGACGTGGCGACATTGCTTGGTGATGCCGCACTGGCAAAGACGTTTCAACATGGAGAGTTTGGCATCATTTATCTCGCGCCACACCACTACCATCGCGTGCATGCGCCGGTCGAGGGAGTGCTTCGTGCAGTGGTGCATATTCCAGGCCGCCTTCTTCCTGTTAATAACACAGGGATCAGACTGTTTCCCGATGTCTTGTCTCAAAACGAGCGGATGGTCTTCGTTCAGGACGTGGGAAAAGCGTCCATTGCGACGGTGATGGTGGGAGCGTTCGGTGTGGGATCCATCCAAACAGACATGGTGTCCACGCGGCCGCATCCTAAAAAAGTGATTCGCGATGACTTTGCGAGCGAATTTCCGATACCCGCTGGCGAGGAGATGGGCAAGTTCTTGTTTGGGTCAAGCGTGGTGTTGCTGAGTTCTGAACCCATGGAGCTCGTGTTGCCGCAAGATGTCGATGTCGGCGACGTTATTGGACGGCGTCCTCACTAGGCCAACCCGAGGGATCATCGGGGTCAGGGAGCCAGATGCGGCGAGCGTTGAGAGCGGCCATAACGAGGCGATCCACGCCTACCGCCACGCCGGAGCATGGCGGTAACTGCTCCGTCATATCCCTTGTCACGGCATCGCGACCGTCAGCCGGAATATCGTGTGCATCCCACCGTCGCTTGAGTTCGGTGGGATCTGTGAGCTCTTCACATCCGTTGGCAAGTTCCACGCTGCCGTAATAGACTTCAAAGCGCGCCGCAAAGCCAGGCGCTGCTGGTGCCGCAAGAAGGGATGAGATCGCGGGCCAGTCGTGGACAACTGTGAGAACCGAAGGCGGCATGTGCTGTTGAGCCAATTCGGAGAACAGAATGTCGAGCAGATCCTCGCGCGTGCAATCGTCTGCGCGCACTAGGCCAATCTTTGCCATCGCGAGTTGACGGAGCGCGCTCAGTGGCGCGTTGTGGGAGATGTCAATGTATTTCGACCACAGATCAAGCCATGACGCGAAGGTCACCTCTCTGACTTGTCCGCCCGCCGTCTTCATGGCGCCGGAAATGACGTGCACGGTGTGGTTGGCTAGGGTTTTCCATGACGCACCTAACGTGTACCATTCAGCAATCACGAATTCACGACGATGTTCAGGCGTGAGCGGATCATCCCGAAACGCATGGGTGACTTGATAGATGTCTCCCGATCCGCGGGAGAGCAAGGCTTTCATAGCGCGTTCGGGGGAAGGTTGTAGGTAGCCGATCCCGGTTTGAATCGGCGCAACACCTCGCTCAAAGATGACACCACGGGCCACGCTCGGGGTTTGCACCTCCACGTAACCATCCGCGTCAAGTTGTGAGCGAATTGCTCGCAGAACAGTCGCTCTGGCTTGTAAATTGCGCCTGAGCGCAGATGACATTAGCCTGAGGCGTCTTTTGCGCGCGACAGATACTTGCCTTCTCGGGTATCCACCTTAATGAATTCGCCTTGATCGACAAACAGAGGCACTTGCACCGTCGCGCCAGTCTCTAACGTTGCTGGCTTGCTCCCACCAGTGGCGGTATCGCCGCGAAGTCCAGGATCGGTCTCGGCAATGCGAACGACCTTCATTTGGGGAGGTAGTACGGTGATGATCTCTCCGTTCCAAAGTGTCACCTGGCACTTATCACTCGGTGCAATCCACTTTTCTGCATCTGCGACAACGGCTTTGGATGTCACGTACTGTTCAAAGGACTCTTCATTCATGAAATGAAAGTCATCGCCATCTCGGTACAGATAGGAGGCTGTGAGCTCCATGACATCTGCTGCTTCCAGCGATTCCCCAGACTTAAACGTGCGTTCCCAAATACGGTTGGTTTTGAGATTACGCAGTTTCACGCGGTTAAAGGCTTGGCCTTTACCGGGCTTGACCATGGTGTTTTCAGAGATCACGCATGGATCGTTATCGAGCATGACTCGAATACCGGGTTTGAACTCGTTAGTGGAGTAGCGCGCCACGCCTATAGACAACACGAAGTTGCGGGATTATCCCCTACATTTTCTCTGGAGCGGTGACGCCGAGAATATCCAACCCCGTCTTCATCACGATGCGCGTGGCTTCGCTCAGAGCCATCCGATTGTGATCCAAATCGTCATCAATGATTCTGTGCCCGGCATACCAGCTGTGATATTCGCGAGCAATCTTCCATAAGTGCAGCGAGAGTCGATGCGGCTCCCGGCGCTCACAGGCGACCTTGACTACATTGGGCCATTCGTCGAGTGAGAGCAACAGCGTGTTGGTGGCATCGTCCTCAATGGTGTACGGCGGTGATGCTCGAGGCGTGCCTTCGCTCGGCCACATCTCGCGATCGATGGCGAGGCGTTTGACCGCACTAGCGCGCGCATGGGCGTACTGAACGTAGTACACCGGGTTGTCTTTTGTGCGACTGGTCGCAAGCTCAAGGTCGATTTCCAGCGGTTGATCCGCTCGCCGGAGCGTGTAGAAATACCGCGTCGCATCCTTGCCAATGCGGGCAACCAAGTCACTCAGGCGATCAAAGCTGCCTTTGCGGGTGCTTTGTGATACCTGCTCACCGCCTTCGACCACGGAGGCGAATTGAACATACTGGATGTCCAGCTTGCCTTTGGGCTGTCCAAGGGCGGACAAGGCATCTTGCAAGCGCGGCTCGTATCCGTGATGATCTGATCCCCACACATTGATGAGGAGGGAGTCACAACGGGAGCACTTGTTGAGGTGATACGCGAGATCCGTCAAAAAATAGGTCGGGGCTCCATTGCTGCGCACAAGCACGCGGTCGGGATCGTCACCGGTCGTCATGAACCACGTGGCGCCATCTTTCTTGTACGCCCGCCCCACGGCCACCAATCGGGTCAGTACCTTCGTCAATTCGTCGCTATGCGACACGATGCTTTCGTGGGACCACTCATCAAGCCAAATATTCAGATCACGGAGCGTGCGGCGAATCTGTCCCATGCAGAACTCGCGCGCTTGAGTCTTCAGTTCTTCAATAGCGCTGTACCCAATGTCTGACTCCATCCGATTGAGTTCCCAGTCCAGATTTTTCTGTTCATCATCGACAGGAGCATGGTGCATGATCCACACCTGTCCACCTTTGTGGATGTCACGGTCGCGTACAGCACGTTGGTGGTTTCGGGCGACTTCGTAGAGGTATCGTCCTTCATAGCAACCAGGAGGTAGCGATGAGCGACGTTTGCGCTTCCCTGTGAGTTCAAGATAACGGAGCCACACGGAGAGCGCGAGGATTTCCATTTGTCGGCCTGCGTCATTGACGTAGTACTCGCGGATCGTTTTCCACCCGCAGTACGACATGAGGCTGGCGAGCACGTCCCCTTCGATGGCGCCGCGCCCATGCCCCACGTGGAGCGGGCCCGTTGGGTTGGCCGACACGAACTCAATGAGAACTTGGCGTCCCTGACCTAACTCCGTTTGGCCGTAGGCCGATTGTTCATCGAAAATGCGGCTGGGTAGCGATGTCAGATCGGACTTCCCTAATCGAAGATTGATAAATCCGGGCGGCGCCACTTCCGCCGCCATCACGCCAACATCATTCGCGGCCACAAGCTTGTCGCAAATCGCTTGGGCCGCGACGATGGGTTTCACACCAACGCTTTTGGCCACAACCATGGCGGCATTAGTGGCCCAGTCGCCCTTATCGGTATTCGGTGGCCTTTGGACGCTCACCCGCGCGAGTGCGCGCTCTTCAACGTTTTCCCACAGATCCTGAATGACCTGTGTAATGGCGGTTAGCAATGAGTTGCGCGTATCAGTTGGCACGGCCGCAGTGGAAACGAAAGACGTAAGTTGCATACATTCTGACGTGGTCGTGGGTAAATCCAACTTACAATCCGTGCACAGGCTCGTTTCGCCTGTCTTTAGGGAGCTGGCCCGTCAATGAAACCTCGTGCTGAACGCGCTCTCTTGTTGATCTGGCTCGAAATTCTCCTCCGTGACATTCGGCTCAGCCTCATCCGCCGGCGCCGTAGGTTGGCGGCTGGTGAAGGCCGCGGGCCGCCGTGGACGCCCCTTTGGTGGGAAGTGACCCGTACGTTGGTCACCATGCGAGCGGCAGCTCGTTGCGTGAAATCTCAGCGCCCTCAAGGGGATCCCGTCTTTTTACGCCGAATCGCGTTTGGGCGTGGATACGTGACTGGCGGGGCGCTTAAGCGGCACGACGTGGTCTTTGTGACACCCTTCAAGTGCGGGAAGACGGCGTTAGGGGCTTTGGCTCTTCGTCTCAACGATCACATCTTGGAGCGGGCTCCCAAGAACCCTCATGTCACGACGGATCTCCCGCGTAGTCGCTCGGAGCTCATCAGCGAGCGGCAAATCCTGCATGGCGAATTGGAAGGCAAGCACGTCATCGCGATTGTGCGGTGCCCTTGGCGGCGATTTGCGTCCATGTACCGGTATCTCCAGAAGCAGTTTCAGATGGTGCCGGATACCGAGACGCATGTGCCGCGGGAATCAGCACCCATGGCGTTTTCCTCAGAGGTTGTCGGGCAGTTTGGGCGACGTGGGTTTCACGCGATGTCGTTTTCGGAATTTGCACATTTCGTCAATGACATTCCGCTGTCGCGGTTGGACAAGCATTGGGCCCCTCAGGCGCATTTATTGGGTGCCAGCCCCATTCACACGATCTACCGACTAGAAGATCTGCGCAGCCAGGTGGCAGCGTTTCAGCGCGAGGTTGATCACGTGGTGCCCGGCAACGAACTAGATGTGTCGCCTTTCCTGTTGAGAGATGTGAATGCGACTGTCAGAACACCGGCAACAGGAAAGATGCCTCGTGAGACGCGCGAGCTGTATGAGGCACATCCAGATGTCAAGGACATTGTTGCGAAAAAGTACGCGGATGATATTCGGCTTTTCCGCTACGCTGACCCTTTCTAAAACGCGTGTGACCGCATGAACTCAGACATCAAAGCGGATATCCAAGTGTGGATGGTGCGCGTGACGGGAAGGGATCGTCAAGGCGTGACGGCCGCCGTCTTGGCTGCGATTGCCAGATTGGACGGTGAGGTCTTGGATCTCGGACAAAGTGTCAATCACGACACCTTGTCCTTGGCCGTGCAATTCGCGACGACTGGATCAGAGATTGACCAGCCCGAGGTTGCGCGAGCGTTTATCCCAATTGAGCAGGATCTTGGCGTCGAGGCGCTTGTTCAATCCATTACGCAAGGCGACTATCATGCGTGGGTCGATTATGGACTGACATCGCGGCTGGTCGTGACCTGCCTGGCACGCGCCGATGCCCGTGGTGCAAGGTTGACAGCGATCACCGAAGCCCTCGCCGAGATGAATCTCAATATCGATGGGATTACGCGGCTGTCTCCACGGCTATCCCTTCTTGATCTACAGGCTGATCGACAGCGAGACGAGTCCTCATCTGCGAAATTGACACTGGCGTTTGAATTTCGCGTGCGAGGCGCGGTGAGCGAAGAGGACGTGAGGAAACGGCTATACCGCGTGGGCCGTGATGTCGCCTGTGATATCGCCGTTCAACGAGAGGAGCATCAGCGGTTGCGCCGATCGCTGATTGCGTTTGATATGGATGCGACGTTGGTTCCGATTGAAACGATTGACGAGATGGCTCGGATCCACGGGTGTGGGGATGAGGTTGCGGACATCACGCGCCAAGCCATGGCTGGCGAATTGGACTACGAACAGTCTCTTCGTCGGCGGGTGCAAACATTGAAAGGCATGCCTGCGAGTGTGGCGACTGAACTCGGCCAATCTCTCACCTTGACCCATGGCGCCGAAACGTTGCTGTGCGTCTTAAAAGCCCGAGGGTGGCGAGTGGTGGTCATTTCGGGGGGATTCACCCAAGTGATTGAGCCGATTGCAAAGAAGTTCGGCATTGACGCGATCTTCGCCAACCAATTTGAAGTGGGATCGGATGGACGGTTGACGGGCCGCGTGGTGGAGCCGGTCATCAACCGCGCCGCAAAGGCCAACTGTTTGAGAGAGGCCTTGCAGAAACATGATGGGCTGGCGCTGCGAGATGTCGTGGCCGTTGGAGATGGTGCGAATGACATCGATATGTTGCTAGCAGCCGGCCTTGGCATCGCGTTTCACGCGAAACCAGCCGTCCGCGATGCTGTCGCTCAAGGACTAGAACAGTCGGGTCTTGATGCTATTCTGTATCTCTTGGGGCTGCGCCACCGGGATGTCGTTGCGGCCTTGGCGTCGAGCGGACAAGAGTGACTGAGGCGAGGTGGCAGACAGAGCTGGCGCGCTCATTTCGGTCCTCTCAAGAACTCTGTCATGCTCTGAACATTGATCATGGGGCATGCGTGATCGAGGATGAGAAAGATTTTCCGATCTTAGTGCCGCGTCCATTTGCTGCGCAAATGACGCCTGGCGATCCCAAGGACCCTCTTTTGAGACAGGTGCTCTCTGTGGCGAATCCTTTCTCGCCAATTTCCCAATTTACGGAAATAGATCCGCTTGAAGAGCAACGTTATATCGTTGCACATGGCATCGTAAAAAAATACAAGTGGCGGGCATTGCTGCATGTGATCGATGGATGTGCTGTCAATTGCCGGTACTGCTTTCGGCGGCACCATGTGCTGCCATCTTTGGGCGTCGACCGGCGGCGAGCGTTCGCAACGTTACGTGACCAACATCCCGACGTGCGCGAAGTCATTTTGTCGGGCGGCGATCCGTGGCTTCTCAACGATCAGGCGCTTGCTCGCTTGCTGAAGGATATTCAAGAAGAGCTGCCGGATGCCCGCATTCGCTTTCATACCCGGTTACCGATCGTCTTGCCGCAACGCGTCACCTCGGACTTGCTGCGGATGATGAGCGAGCTCAAGCGATGCGTGGTTGTCGTGCACGTCAATCACGCCCGTGAAATCTCTCCCGAGGTGTCTGAAGCGCTTCATGCGATGTCGCGAGTCGCGACCGTGCTCAGTCAATCGGTCATGTTGCGCGGCGTTAACAACGATCCTGAAGTTTTGGCTGATTTGTCGGTCGCGTTGTTTGATGCGGGGGTCATGCCGTACTACCTGCACGTACTCGATCCGGTGGCGGGTGCAGAGGACTACGCCGTTGCTGAAACCTCCGCTCGTGAGATACATGAGGAGTTGAAGGGGCGGTTAGCGGGATATTTGGTGCCGAAGTTGGTCAAAGAACAGTCAGGGTGCGTGAGCAAGACATGGCTAGGGACCGCGTAGATCTCATCGCGCCACGTCTTGAAACCGGTCAATTTGGACTTACGACTCTGAATAGTGATCGGGAGGCAAATATGGAAGTACGCGGAACAACGATTCTGGCGGTTCGCCGGGGTGGCGTTGTAGCCATGGGCGGCGACGGGCAGGTGACGCTCGGACAGAGCATGGTCATCAAAGGCACGGCGCGCAAGATCCGCCGTATCGGTCGTGGCGAGGTCCTGACTGGCATTGCCGGGAGCACAGCGGACGCGTTTGCGTTGCTGGAAACGTTTGAGCGGATTCACGATCGCTTTCGCAGCGATCTTCGTCGCTCGGCGATTGAGTTTTCCAAACAATGGCGTCGCGACCGGTTTCTACGTCGCTTGGACGCGGCGATGTTGGTGGCAGACGTGACTGCGCAATTCATGATCATGGGGTCAGGCGACGTGCTCTCCCCCGATCACGATGTGGTGGCCATCGGTTCTGGTGCGCCTTTCGCTTTATCGGCGGCGCGTGCGCTGCGAGAACATACGGAGATGGCGCCGGTGGATATCGTGCAAAAGTCGATGAGCATCGCGGCGGATAGTTGCGTGTTCACCAACCACAACATCGCCATCGAAGAACTGAATGGCCCGCAACTCGTTACAGGTGAAGGCAATTGATCAACGAAACACTGACTCCCAGAGCGACCGTTGCGGAACTGGATCGTCACATCATCGGACAACGCGATGCTAAGCGCGCGATTGCGATTGCTTTACGCAACCGCTGGCGACGCAAGCAACTAGGCGGCGCGATGCAAAGCGAGGTCGTTCCCAAAAACATCTTGATGATTGGACCGACGGGCGTGGGAAAAACGGAGGTTGCGCGACGCGTCGCGCAGCTCACGGACGCTCCCTTTATCAAGGTGGATGCTACGAAATTCACCGAGGTTGGGTATGTCGGACGCGACGTAGAAACGATCATGCGCGACTTGGCTGAGTCGGCGCTTCGCATCGTCAATGACCGCAAAGTTGAGGAGTCAAAGGGTGACATCGAAACCCGCGTTCGCGAGAAGTTAATTGATCGGCTATCGCCTGCCACGGTGGGACGAGACACCAAACTCGACGCCGATCGGAGTGCGATTGCCAAGCGATTGGATGCCGGAGATCTCGATAACGAGATGATCGAAGTGCCTCGCGGCGACATTTCCGGCGGGTCAGATGACTCCGCACAGTCCATCGAGGAAGTGAGCAAGCGATTGAGCTCCATGATCCGTTCGATTGGCGATCGAGATAAGTTGGAAAAAGTGACCGTTGAAGAAGCACGTCGTCGTCTGCGCAGCAGCGAGTTTCGCGCGTTGACGGATATGAACGCCATGCGCGAAGAAGCGGTGGCGTTGGCTGAGAATGAAGGCATCGTGTTCATCGACGAGATCGACAAGATATGCGCGCGAGATGGCATGGTGGGCGGTGAAATTAGCCGTGAAGGGGTGCAACGCGATCTGCTCCCCATCATCGAAGGGACCACGGTTAAGACGCGAGCGGGCCCGGTGAATAGTCACCATGTGCTGTTTGTGTGCGCGGGCGCATTTCACACCACCCAACCGTCTGATTTGTTGCCAGAACTGCAAGGCCGCTTGCCGGTGCGCGTCGAACTCGAAGAGTTGAGCGCGCAAGACATGTCACGTATCCTCAACGAGCCTGAGTTTTCGTTGGTCAAGCAGTACGTGGCGTTGTTGAGGACGGATGGCGTCGACCTGACGTTTACGCCTGATGGCGTGCACGCCATTTCCAGCTTTGCGCACAACGAAAATGTAATGGGCGACAACATCGGCGCGCGACGGTTGCATACCGTGATGGAGCGTTTATTGGACGAGACATCATTCGAGGCCGATGGGTCGACCCCGATTAAGGTCGTGATCGATGAAGCATTTTGTAAAGTCCGCCTGAGCGCCGATGTGGCTTCGGGAGAAGGTCGTAGCTACATCTTGTGATCGGCAGCATGCTGCGCGTGCTCGCACTCAGGCTTTTCTGAACGATGTTGACGCCGTCGCGGCGGCTGGGCAGGCACCGGTTGTCGTCGCTGCTGTAAAAACGATGCCGGCCAGTGATGTCGCTGGTATCGTGCAAGGAGGCATTCGGCATCTGGCGGAAAACGCGATTCCGTTTGATGATTCCCGCCGGGAAGCCGGCGGAGAGGCAGCGTGCTGGCACTACATTGGGCGCCTGCAAGGACGAAAGTGCCGCGCTGTTGCAACGGCCTGTTCGTGGGTGCAGTCGCTAGATGCCCACAGGCATGCGGCGCGCTTGTCACGATATATCGATGAAGCCGAGCGCCCCTCGATTCAGTCGCTGTTGCAGTTAAACCTGACCGACGATCTCGCTCGCGCTGGCGTGCGCACCACTGATGATCTGCTGATGTTGGCTGAGCGGGTCACACGCGAGCCTGGCGTCACGATCCGAGGATTGATGGCGATGGCCCCAGCTGGGTTGACTGATGACGATATTGGCCGCGCCTTTGCGCGCGCTCGCGCTGCATTCGAGAGACTGCGCAGGGAACTTGGAGGGTCATTTGACACTCTCTCTATGGGGATGTCTCAGGATTGGCGCGTGGCAATTCGAGAAGGTGCGACGATGATTCGCATTGGATCAGTGCTACGGCAGACCAGCGCATGAGTCTCAGCGTGGGGATGATTGGTTGCGGGCATATGGGCCGCGCGATGGCAGTGGGAATGAGTGACTCGCCGTTGATCGCGCGCGTGCTTGCACTGACGGGACCATCTGGGCGCCGCACGGCGATTTCCGGGGTAGACTGGACGGATGACAAAGCCGATCTCAGCACGTGCGATGTCGTTATTTGTGCGGTGAAACCCACGGAGTGGCGACCCGCTTTGGAAGGCGTGCCAACGGGCCCATTGCTGATCTCAGTGATGGCCGGCATTGCCATTGCGGACTTGTCGGCTGCCACAACATCGCCGGTGGTGCGCGCGATGCCTAATCTCGGATCGGCGCAGCGCCGTTCAGCGACGGGGTGTTTCGCTGATGCGGCCGTACCGCATGACATCCGACAACGCGCCGAGATGTGCATGTCAGCCATCGGACGAGTGGCGTGGGTGGATACGGAGGACGCAATCAACGCCTGGACCGCTGTTTTCGGCAGCGGAATTGGGACAGTCGCGCGACTGGGGGTGGCGTTATCGAACGCCGCTGCAGATCTCCTGAACCTTGATGCCACCGTAGCGCAGACAATGATGAGCGAACAATTGCAGGTTGTGGGAACACTGAGTGCCGAATCTGGCGCTTCTCGGCCGCTTGAGGCACTTGTAGGACAAGTTTGTAGCCCCCGTGGCACGACAGAAGCTGCATTACGTTCCTTGGAACATGACCACATTGATGAAACACTGTTGCGCGCAGCGAAGCGCGCCCATAACCGTGCGGACGAAATTAGGAACCAACATTGACCGATATTGACCTGAGGTTGATTGAGTGGGGTGTGAAGTTGTATGGCTACGTACTCGTCACCGTCTGGCTTGCAAGGGTGGTACGTGCCGACTATCACAACCCCATCGTGAGAGTGCTTTTGACAGTCACGGAACCCATCGTGCGACCGATACGCCGGATGATTCCGCTCCGCATGACGGTCGACGTTGCTGGGATCGCTGTCTATGTGTTGCTTGTGTCAGTGACGCTTCATGCTGTGGCGAATATGGCGGACGTCGAGGCGCCGGGGCATATCGTTGTGGTTGGTGCGGCTGCCGCTCACTTTGTGTCGACGCTGTGTACGGTGTTGACGATTGCCATTCTCGTGAACGTTCTCAGCAGTTGGTTTCCTCAGGCCTATCACCATCCCATCGGATCGTTGGCGCGTCAGTTGGGAATCCCGGTGTTGGCGCCGTTGCAGCGCGTCATTCCCCCGCTGGGCCCGCTGGACATCTCGCCAATCGTTGGGTTGTTCAGCTTGTCTTTGCTCGACGGATGGGTCGGCGAGGGTCTGCTGCATCGCTTGTTAGCCGATTGGTCGCTGACACGTGCGCTGTCAGTGCTTTTGTGAGCCGTGCTGACTAACGCTGCGCCTATAATCGCCGCGCTCGCCTCATTGACTTTCGTTCGGCACTTGAAGAGTTCGGCTCGATGAGTCGGAAGCTGTTCATCCACACTTGGGGGTGCCAGATGAACGAGTACGATTCCCAGAGGCTCAGCGAAACCCTCGGTCAAACGCACGATCTGACGCGCGTCGATGACCCTGAGGACGCCGACGTCATCCTTCTCAATACGTGCGCGATTCGTGAGCGCGCTACGGAAAAGATGTACTCGGAATTGGGCCGCTACCGGCGCCTCAAGGACCGAAACCCTGACCTTGTCATTGGTGTTGGTGGCTGCGTCGCGACGCATGAAGGGAAGGGGCTCGAAAAGCGTTCGGATTTGGTGGATCTAGTGTTTGGGCCGCAGAGCATCCATCGTGTTCCCGGGTTGCTGCAGACGGTCGATAGCGATCGGGCTCGCGAGACCACGAAGACACGCGGCGTCCGCAAGCGCATGATCGCTTCAGATCTGACGTTTCAGGGCGAAGAGAAATTTGACAGCTTGCCTGTCGAGCCCGGTGTATACGGCGTCACAGCGTTTGTCTCTATCATGGAAGGGTGCTCGAAGCACTGCACGTTTTGCGTGGTCCCGATGACCCGAGGGCCGGAATTCAGCCGGGCGTATGACGCGATTCTCAAAGAAATTGATGGCCTTGCGGCTCAAGGCGTCCGGGAAGTCAACTTGCTGGGTCAAAACGTCAACGCGTGGAACGGTCTGTATGGTCGCACGCCTGTTGACTTTGGATGGCTGCTAGAGCAAGTGGCGGCGATCGAAGGGATTGCACGCGTGCGATTCACCACATCGCACCCCGTGGATTGCAACGATTCGTTGTATCGAGCCTTTGAGCGCGTTCCCGAAGTGGCGGGACATCTGCATTTGCCGGTGCAAAGTGGCAGCGATCGCGTTTTGCGGGATATGCGCCGGGGATACACGCGCCAACATTACGAAGATATCCTCGCTTGTCTGAGGGATGCACGTCCAGGTATCACGTTCTCCAGTGATTTCATTGTGGGGTTCCCCGGCGAGACAGAAGAGGACTTTTTACAGACCCTCGACCTCGCTCAGACCGTGGGGTATGACCGATCGTTTAGTTTCGGATTTAGTCCCCGTGCCCGGACCGTGGCGGATGCCATGAAAGGTCAAGTGCCGCACGAGATTAAGCAGGAGCGACTACAGCGCCTTCAGCGCGTGTTGCGACAGTCTCAGCAGGTGATCGCTCACTCCATGGTGGGTACGGTCCAAGATGTTCTTGTGACGGATTACTCCAAGCGATCCATAGAGGAGATGCAAGGTCGATCAGAGAACGATCTGGTCGTGACGTTCCCCAAAGGCGATCCCCAGATCCTGGCAGAGTTTGTGCGGGTGAATGTGACCGAAGCCCTGAACAATAGCCTTCGCGGCGTCTTAGTCTCGGAACCTAGCGGAGGCCAGGGGCGCTGAATACCCATGCAAGGTTCACGCTTGAACCGCTTGATGTCAGTCGATTGGCGGCACTCAGTGGTGCAGGAAGTCGCCATATCAAAGAAATTTCACACCGTCTGGAGGTGAGAATTAGCCAAAAGGGTGGCAATTTCCTTGTGCGCGGAGCTCCCGAGCGATCGCAGGCCGCAGAACGTGTGATTACGCACTTGTACGAGCGCACTCATGGTGGCCGGTATGTCACGGAAGATGACGTCCATCTGGCTCTCCTTCGCAGTGAGTCCATGGAGGATGACAGCGAGCCTGATCCCCGAGGGATGAGCGACGGCCGCATGATCAAGACTCCTCGGTTATCACTCAAGCCGCGCGGGGAAAACCAGCAAGATTTTGTGCGATCATTGGCCGCTGACACGCTCACCATTGGTGTCGGCCCAGCCGGGACTGGTAAGACGTACCTGGCCGTCGCTTCCGCGGTGGAAGCGCTGGTTAACGAACGGTGCCGCCGGCTTGTGCTCGTGAGGCCGGCCATTGAGGCGGGTGAGAAGCTCGGTTTCCTGCCGGGTGATATCGCATCCAAAGTCCATCCCTATCTTCGTCCCATCTATGACGCGCTGTACGAGTTTCTTGGCGTGGACCGGGTGGTTCGGATGATGGACCGCGACAAGATTGAGATTGCACCTCTGGCCTTTATGCGAGGAAGGAGTTTGCGGGACTGCGTGATGCTGATGGATGAAGCCCAAAACGCAACGATCGATCAGATGAAGATGTTCCTTACGCGCCTGGGACAACACTCCAAGGCCATCGTGGTTGGCGATCCGCGTCAATGCGACCTCCCGCCAGGTCGGACCAGTGGTCTTGCCCATGCGACACACTTGCTACGGGATGTCAAAGAGGTGGGTGTTGTGCGTTTCACATCATCCGATGTGGTGCGCCACCCCCTTGTCTCACGAATCATCGACGCGTATGAATCTGCCGACAACGGCAGTCAACCACCACCGCACTGAATTCGCTGAATACCGTGCATACAGTCGTCACTATCACCACCGAGAATTCCATGGAAGAACACGATACTCCTCCTCCTGAGGAGATACGAACGTGGATCTCCGAGGCGATCCGCCAAGCGGGATCCCGCTTTCGCCTCGGAGATCGTAATTGCAATGTCGACGTGACATATGTGTCTTCAGATCGCATTCGAGATCTGAACAACACCTATCGCACGCACAATCAATCGACTAACGCGCTCGCCTTTCCAGCGATTGGTCCAGACGAAGAGTTGGGTGCGTGGTTCTCAGGGTGCGTTGGTGACATCGTGACGTGTCCCGAGGTCATGACCAAGGAGTGTGAAGAGCTACAGATACCCGCTGTGGACCACTGGGCTCATGTCATGGTGCATGCGACATTGCATTTGTGTGGCATGACACACGACAACACCCCTGATCAAAACCGTATGTTTGCCGCGGAGTCGGCGATACTGCGCGCCGTCAATCGGCGTGACGCACACCCGGAGTTTGCTCATGGCGTCTAACGGAAGCGGGCGAGGGATCATGTCATCTCTGCCGATACGCCATGCCTTTGCCGAACGGCGTCGCCGCAAAGCACCCGATCGCTTGATTCGCGCGATTGAGTATGCTGAAGAAGCTGGCGCGGTGGATGTTGTCACGGCGCGATTGCTGCGCAGCACGTTAGCGATCGCCAATCGCCAAGTGAGAGAGGTCATGACGCCGGCGCCTGAGGTGATCGTGATTAACCGAACGGCCTCGTTGGCGGATGTCACAAAAATCATTACCGAACAGCCGCACTCGCGGTTCCCGGTGGTCGGGGACTCGTTGTCTGATGTCGAAGGGGTGTTGCTCGCTCGGCGCTTCTTTAGTGCGCTGGTGTCGAATGAGGTTCAGGATGGCCCCAACATGCTGGAGCCGTACACCACCCGTCCCCTGATCGTGCCTGAGACTCGTCACCTCGCTGATGTCCTGCCTGAGTTTCAAACCGGTCAGAGTCACTTGGCGATTGTTGTTGATGAGTTTGGGGCTATCTCGGGATGTGTCTCGATCGAAGATGTCTTGGAAGAGATTGTCGGCGAGATCAAGGATGAAACGGACAATCCGGTCGACGATAAAGCGATCGAGAAAACGGGTGAGAACACGTACTCGATTGTTGCGACACTTTCGCTTGCGGATCTCAATGAACGGATGGGAACCAGCCTGAAATCGGATCACGCGGAGACGCTGGCGGGCCTCTTGCTGGAACTGACGGGACGGATTCCGGATATTGGCCACGAAGGGGAGATAGACGGTGCGCACTACCGTATTCTTGATGCGGATCACCGGCGATTGATACGGATCGAGTTGCGGTTAGACGACCCCACGCATGGTGTCTAAGAGTCAGGTCTTTGCGTACCTGATTAACTTTGCGGCGGGATCATTCACGGTTCTCGCCTTCGCACCGTTTGAGATATGGGCTGCCGCATTGATTGGGCCGGCCGTACTCGCCTACTGGTTGCGAGCGGCAAGCGCCAAAGACGCAGCGCTGTACGCTTTCAACTGGTTTACCGGGTTTTGGTCGTTCGGCATTGCATGGCTCTACGACAGCATCCACGATTACGGTGAGGTGCCTGTCTTTGGCAGCATCATTCTGGTGGCATTATTTGTCATGATGATGACACTGTTTGGGATCGCGCAAGGATGGCTGACAGGATACTTACGCAGATCAGATGCAGGCGTTCTTCAGGGTTCCAGTTCTTCAGAAACGGACGTTATAACTTCAGAGGAAGATGCCATTCAACTGCTGTGCACATTTCCGATTCTGTGGATTGCATTTGAGTGGATCCGCGAATGGATATTGACGGGGTTCCCCTGGTTGTACATTGGTGTGGCGATGTCGCAATCGCCGCTGGAAGGACTGTTGCCGGTTGGCGGGTCCTATCTTGCGTCTCTAGGTGCGATCGTGATATCGGGAGCCGTGGCGTTGATCGCGGTGCGCGTCAAATCAGACCCAAAGCGCGTGATGTTGCCGATGGCCACAATTTTTTTCGTGCTAGCGGCGGCCGTGACGGGATCCGTCTTCATCCCTTCACCTGACGAGGGTGAGGCCATCAGCGTGCGAGTGGTACAACCGGCTGTACCCATTCGAGAGAAGTGGGTGCGCGGGGGATTGCAAGAGAGTTTGATTCGGTCGCGCGCACTCAGTCAGTACGACGATCCAGTGCAGCTAGTGATTTGGCCAGAAACGGCGATTCCGTCTCGTGTGCAGTACGAAACGCCCTCATGGCAGATGAACCGGGTTCGGTGGAGTCGTGAGCGAGACGGGATGGCGACGATTTCTGGAGCGCTCTACGTCAACGAGGAAGGTGAGAAGTTCAACTCTGCCGTGATGTTTGGTGATGCCGGCGATGCGCCAGACGAATTCATCCATAAACATCGACTGGTACCGTTTGGGGAGTATGTGCCGTTGGAGGACTCCATTCGCGGGGTGTTGCGGCTGTTTGATCTTCCAGAATCCAATCTCACGCAAGGGCCGTATGTCCAAGACCTCATGACGCATGGTCTTGCCAGAATTGCAGTCAGTATTTGCTATGAGGTGGCGTACCCGCATCTCGTTCGGCACATTTCTGATAATGCCAATATCTTGGTCACCATCAGCAATGATGCGTGGTGGGAGCATGCCAATCAGCCAGCACAACATATGCAAATGGCACAAGCACGCGCGCTTGAGAATGGCCGCTGGATGTTGCGTGCCACTAATACGGGGGTGAGTGGCGTGATCGCTCCTGACGGCGAAATTGTGGCGGTGACACCATATGGCGTTCCGGCATCTGCTGATGCTGTGGCTCGTCTGATTGAGCGCCGGACGCCGTGGGGCGTGCTCGGCGGATGGATCAGTACGCTGGTTGTGGCGGCGATGCTTGTGGCGGTGGCCGCCTCCGTCTCGCGGGTGAGACGACGCAGACGCGCCAACCGATGATGCGGGAAGATGTGCTGCACAGCTGGGCCGGACTCTCAAAACTCGATCCGTTTGGGCATCGGCATGTCATTCTTGTGGATGTTGCCACTCAGGACCTCACGCTTTTGGCGCCACACGCGATTCCCAGTGAGCGCGCGACGGTGGGGCGATGGACGATCTCAACGTCACGGCAGGGATCGAATTGTCATGAAGGGAGTTTTGGAACGCCGACTGGTTGGCATCAGATCTGCGCCGTTATCGGTCGAGCTCAAGCGCCGCAGCAGCAGTTTGTGGGCAGAGTTGCGGTTCAAGACACGGACACTTCGGATGCTATCTTGGGGCGCATCCTGTGGTTGGATGGGCTAGAGCCTCATCACAACCGATATGGTTCGGTCGACTCAAGGCGACGTTACATCTACGTACATGGCACGCGAGATACGGCGCATCTCGGTCAACCGTACTCACAAGGATGCGTGAGGATGCACCCGCTAGATGTGGTGCAGTTGGCGGAACTGGTCAAGCCTGGCGCGCTCGTGTGGATCGGAGCGGTCACGCTTAAGACCAAGTGTTGAGCGCAGCCTGATACGAACGGACGTGCAGTCTGTCGTCCTCGCGTTGAACTTATTACGGCTTTGCTTGTCTTAATAACCGGAGAGCACGAGATGTGCACCCCGTATTGATCCGATGGGGGCACCGGATCAGGGGTCGCACGGTCGGGAGGTGTCGTTCGGGGGTCACGGCATCTCCCCCAGGCTCTGGAAACGGAGCCTGGCCAATGAGAAGGATCCGCCGCATTGCGGCGGATCCTTACTCAATTCTGGTCAGCGTTAGAAGCGACCTTCGCCTTCAGCTTTCGCTTTCAGATACGGTGACACATCAAACGACGCATCGCCCGATTTCCCGTAATGTTGCATCTGCTCCACTACTTTTGACAAGCCGGTCTGCTCAGCGTACTTCATGGGGCCACCACGCCATACGGGGAAGCCGTAACCAAAGACATACACGACATCGATGTCGGACGCGCGCTGGGCATGCCCTTCATCAATGATCTTCGCACCTTCATTCACCAGGGCGAACAGGCAACGTTCCAAGATCTCTTGGTCACTGATGTCACGGCGTTTGTAGCCAAGGTCCTCAGACACTTTCACCACAACGGCATCCGCTTCCGGGGCCGGCATGGGTGCACGGCTGCCAGGTGCGTAGTTGTAAAAACCTTTGCCATTCTTCTGGCCCAAACGGTCTTGCTCGCACAACGTGTCGCCGATGCGGGTTTGATCGTTACCGTTGTCACCACGCATTTTGCGGGCTCTCCAGCCAAGGTCCAGACCGACGAGGTCAGACATTTGGAAGGGACCCATCGCCATGCCAATGTCCTCACGCAAGACGCGGTCCACTTGACTGGGGAGTGCGCCTTCCAAGATGAGTTTGTTGGCTTGAGTGCTGTAGGCAGAGATCATGCGGTTGCCGATAAAGCCCGGGCAGTTTCCTGCAACGACACCGATTTTGCGGATCCGCTTGGCCATCGCCATGGCGGTTGCAAGCGCTTTCTTCCCTGTATTCTTTCCGCGAACCACTTCCAGCAATTGCATGATATTGGCGGGGCTAAAGAAGTGCATGCCGACCACACGGGACGGGTTTTTGACCACGCTTCCGATCTGGTCGATGTCCAAGAAAGACGTGTTTGAGGCCAAGACGGCATCATCCTTCGTCGAGGCATCGAGTTTCTTGAAGATCTCTTGCTTGAGATCCATGTTCTCATACACCGCTTCGATCGCGAGATCAACGTCTCCAATGGAGCCGTAGTCCAAGCTCGGCGTCAGGAGCGACATGGCTTTATCCATGGCCTTTTGTGACATACGACCGCCTTTGACCATCCGTTCGTAGTTCGTGCGAATGGTTGAGACGCCTTTGTCCAAATCCTCTTGGGCACGGTCAAGCAATGTGACGGGGACGCCTGACTGCAAGAAGTTCATGGTGATGCCACCGCCCATGAGGCCAGCGCCAACCACACATGCTGACTTGACGTCTTGTGTGGGTTCGTCTTTGGGCAAATCAGCAATGCGCGCGGCTTGACGTTGTGAGAAGAAGATGTGAATCATCGCTTCCCTTTGTGGGTTCGTGAGACACTCCACAAAACGCTCGCCTTCGAACTTCAAACCTGCATCAAAGTCGCCGTTCTCGACAGCTTTCTCGACACACTTAATGATTTGCTGCGGAGCAAATTGGCCACGCCTCGACTTAGCAACCATCTTCTTGGCAGCATCGATTGCGGCTTTGGCTTCTTCCGGTGATCCGACATTCGGGGTCATGTCCCGAACACGGCGGGGACCTTGTGCGGCCAGTTCACGCGCTTTGGCGATGGCTTCATCATACGACTGACAAAAGGCATCGACGATGCCCGCATCAAGCGCTTTTTGAGCAGGCGTATTGCCGCCACCCAACATCACTTGTAGTGCTGGTCCGGGGCCAATAATGCGCGGTAGGCGCTGCGTTCCACCAGCACCCGGCAACAAGCCGAGGTTGACTTCTGGTAGGCCAACAAATCCCGTGGGCAGGATGACCCGGTAGTGGCAGACAAGCGCCACTTCAAGACCACCGCCTAGTGCACTGCCGTTGATGATGGCAACGACTGGCTTGGGGCAGTTTTCCATGTCACTCATGATGTCGTGAAGGCCAGGGCCCTCAGCTTTGCCACCGAATTCAGAAATATCGGCACCGGCAATAAACGAGCGGCCTTTACCGGTCACCACGACTACTTTGACGTTATCGTCAGCCGTGGCTTGCTTGATGCCGTCTTGAAACCCTTGCCTGACACCAGAGCTGAGGGGGTTGACGGGTGGATTGTCGACAAGTAGCGTGGCGATGTCGCCATCAACTGAGTAGTGAACTGCGCCTTTCATAGCGTTCTCAAAGGAGGTCTGAGTGGCATAGTGTACCGTGGGCCACGGCACAATTCAGACGAACTCGGTCCGTACTACTCATGCTCGTTTTGGGGATAGAGACTTCGTGTGATGAAACGGCCATCGCGCTTGTGGGACCCAATGGTCCGGTTGCTGATGTGCTGCACTCGCAGACGCTTTTGCATGAACAGTACGGTGGCGTGGTGCCTGAACTCGCTGCGCGCGACCACGTTCAACGGTTACCTCAGCTCTTCTCGCGCGTCATGGACATGGCATCAGTCCGGCCGTCCGACATTGAGGGAGTTGCCTGTACGGCTGGGCCGGGCTTGATTACCGCGCTTCTTGTCGGTGTGCGTTTTGCCAGTGCATTTGCGCAGACGGCGAAGATTCCGCTTGTCGGTGTCCACCACATGGAAGGGCATCTGCTATCGCCGTACATTGGCGTGTCGCAAGCGCCTTGGCCCGTGCTGGCCCTGTTAATTTCGGGGGGACACACCATGTTGGTTCACGCCAAAAGTCTTGGAGACTACACCGTGATTGGTGACACCCTCGACGATGCTGTGGGGGAAGCGTTTGATAAGACGGCCCGTCTGATGGGGTTGCCATACCCTGGCGGTCCGGAGATTGAGCGTCTAGCCAAAGACGGCGATCCCAAACGCTTTGCCTTTCCCCGGCCGATGATTAAGCGGGGTGGCTGCGACTTTAGTTTTTCTGGTCTTAAAACCGCAGTCATGAGAACCTGGGACAACGACGTGTCCAGTTGTCCGAGCGGCCGGGCAGACGTCGCTGCGAGCCTGCAAGCGGCCATTGCAGAGACGCTGGCCAGTCGCTTGCGGAAGGCCATTCGCCTGACGGGTGTCCAGCACGTCTTGGTGGCCGGTGGAGTCGCTGCCAACCTCGCCGTTCGAGATGCCATTCAACACGTCACGGATGACGAGAAATGTGCGCTGGAGACGCCCGCTGCAAAGCTTTGCACCGACAACGCCGTCATGATTGCAAACGTGGGCCGGATGAGGCTGACCAACGGCGAGCGCGCGACATCAGTGTCCGTGACGCCGCGGTGGAATATTGATGAACTCAGCCCGCCGTCCGCGCTCGGTTAGTCGTCTCTACCCAAACGCTCGTTCAGTCATCCAGTACGCTCCAACAAAACAAAGGGCGCATCCGATGGCCAGCTTGACGTACATGCTGGCGATGCTCCATCGCCGCAGAGCAAACATCACGGATAACACCGCGGTCATGATGAGCAGTTGCGCCACTTCTGCGCCCACGTTGAAGCCGAGAAGTACCGGCAAGAGATCGTTGCGCGACCACGGAACGGTGGTTAAGGCTTGAGCGACTCCCAGCCCATGCACGAGGCCAAACCCTGCACTGGTGCCAATCAGCCGCAGTGCGTTCTTGGTGGGCGAGGCGCGCGCCAGCGACAGGTACCCCAAACTTGCAATGCCTGATCCAACGGCGGCCATCAGAGGTCCGTTGAAAAAGAAGGCCACTGCGGTCGCCGTTGCCGACATCCCAACCGCTAGACCGATGAGTGTTCGCTGCGACACGCCAACGCGCGCAAGGCCATCGAGCCCGAGCAGCATCACGGACCATCCGATGAGCATCTCCGTCGCGAAGCTATCGACCGTCACCCATCCGACCGTCGACAGTGTCAGTGCCGCCGCATGCCCAATTGTGAATCCAGTGACGGCTGATAGCGCCAGCCCGAGTGTGGCACATAACAGGGCTAGCCCGCCAAGGAAAGCCACGTGATCCGGCCCAAACCCCACGTGAAACATACCAGCCTTGACCATGTCCATAAACGGCGTATCAGATCGCCAGCGATCATCGGAGGCGGAGAGGTGGCCGCTGGAAAGAAGAGCGTCTGGTTGGGTGGACGACAGCACGAGTTCTGTGCGGCCATCATGGCCGCGCACGCGCAAGATATGTAGATGGCCAGGCACTTGTTCTAGCAGCGTGTCAGCCGCGGCTGATGTGGGTGGCTTTCGGCATGTCACGTCCCACGAAGCGACCAAAATGCCAGTGCGCTGTTGGACTTGGTACGTCACGTTCTGCGGCGCTGAACACGTCGGCGTCAGTTGCACACCGGTGGCAAAGGCATGGGCGACGCGGGCGAACGGATCGGGATCTTGTAGATCATTGATGTTTAGCGCCTGCATGATGTTGGGCAGGTTGCTGATTCGGATGCCAAACTCCGTTGAGAACCCCGTGTCCGTTTCAACCCATGTCGACCACGACTCACCTCGGCTATGCGCGGAGGCAAAGCTCACGGCGCATGTCAACGCGCAGACCCAAAGAAACCGAATGTAATCAGTCCAGATCGGAGTTGACTTCAACGTCGTAGAGATCGCGCAACAGCATGAGATGGTCTGCAAACGCGACGTCATCCCTCTCTCGTGCCCAAGCGTAGCGCACGGTTTCTTGGACACCGGCATAAGGCGGAGCGGGAGGTTTCTTGCGATCAACGACGTACACCGTCCAGCAGGAGTTCTGGCCGGTCTCGTGGATCCAACGGCTGCCTGTGTCTGCCTCAGACGCGCGGGCCGCGATGGTGGATCCGAGATACTCACGCAACTTGGCGATGGCCAGCAGTCGATCCGGTACATAGTCGAGTGCACGCCCTTCGCCGAAGGGCTCGCCTTCTGGGCAGTTGTCGTAGGTAGTCACCCTCACGTGCGCTTGGGGCGGCCCCGTGAACAAGTCAGCGTTCTGGTCGTACCACGCTCGCAATTCCTCGTCGGACGCTTCACGGACGGACGCTTCATCGATGATTCGTTCCAGCATGCGCTGCGTGATCGTGCCGCGCACTACCGGGTCTGTCTCGATGAATCCGAGGTCTAAGCCACGCTTAATGATGAGCTCTTCGTCAATGATTCGCTCGCGAATAAAGGCTCTGTCCTCGGCGGTTGCGGTCTTCTTGAAGTCGGTTTCCCAGCTTTCCACGGCGGCCTCGTAGATTTCGCTGGCAATCGGCACACCATCGATCGTGGCCATCCATGCGCCCTTCCGAGGGTCAATGCTGTTGACGGTTCCGGCGATCGCCAGGATCGCGCCAATCGTTGTTGCTGCGACCGCAAGGCGCGGGGGAATCGGCGTCAGACCGGGGAGTGACGTTCTCAATTGAGAAAATTCCAAGAGACTAACGCCAGTGTAGCGATTCTATGGAAGAGGAAGGGGGCGCGTCGACGTTGTCGTTAGCGCGCGCGATTGACCAGAACGTACAGGAACTTCTCGCAGAGATTGACAGGTTGCGAAAGCAATTGGCATTAAAGGAGGAAGAGAACCGTACGGTGTACGGCAAGTACAACGAGGTGTTGCGACAGAAAGGACAAAACAGGAAGCGCGGGAAGACCAACGCATGAGAAAAAACAAAGGAGACGGCGACAAGGGGCTGAAGTTTGGAGCCGTGCATCCCACCGTGAAGTTAGTTTCATCAGCAAAGGCGCCGGCCAAAGATCTCATCGAGCTGTCAAAGAGTCAGATGCCGCCGATCCCGCGAGAAATCACCACGCACCATCCCGACCTAGTGGAAGAGGCTGACTCCGGCCATATTCAAAGGCATTTGGTTGGCGTGGAAGAGATGTGGGAAACGTTGTGGCAGGAGTATCGCCGCCACTATGGCGACGTGCGCGATGCCCAGAGTTGGGCGAAAGTCGTGGTTGAAGTCTCGTTGGTGTTGTATGGCAGGTTAGAGACAGCGGAACAGCAGCTCTCAGAGCTTCGCAATCAACTGATCGAGACTATGGGCACGCTGAAACAACACGACGCCGAGCCGAAAGACTCTTAGCCTGTGTGCTCTCAGGCGGTGCTTGCTCGGCGCTCCTGCTCTTCTTGCTTGGTCTTGCAACTGATACAAAGACGCGCAATCGGCCGCACCATCAAGCGCGAGACACCGATCTCATCTTCGCAGTCTTGACAGTATCCAAAGGCTGGTGCCGTCGAGGATTCATGCAATTCAATGGTGCGGATAATCCGCTCAAGCAGCCGCTGGTCGCGGCGCAATGACGCTCCAGCTTCCGAGGCCACTTCGTCAAAGTAAGGGACATCTTCTGCATCGACGTGTCCGTCTCGGCTTTCGCCAACATTGAGGTGTTGTTGGATGTCGCGTTCAACTTGGGCTCTCCATGCTTTCAACAACTGACCAAAAAAATCTCGCTGTTCTGGTCCCATGTACTCGTGGGAGGGGTTCGCTTCGTACTGCGCGACGCCGTAAAGCTCGATCATTGTTGGTCTCCAGATGCATGGTGACGCATCGGCAAACTCGAATTATACGGCTAAAAACAGGCTTCATCTGTGCGCTCAATGGCGGCGACTGAGGACATACAATGCCGCCGGCTGGATTGCGCGACACCACTCATTTTGCTGGGGCCGTTGCTTTATCCGAGGGGAAAAAGATGGGTGGAGTGAGTGCCCGCACGTTCGGGATGCATGAAACCTGTCCAGCTCCCCAACCCTTACTATAGGGTCTCGGGCACTTGAGGGATCGGCAATCCGGTCACAAAAAGCAGATGCTGTTTTCGACATCTCCCGCCACAAGGCGGCGCTTCGGCGCGACGCTGTTCAGCGACGGCCAGCGCGCAGATATCGCAAGCTTGAGATGTTGCTGCGGACGACGCTCCAGCGTGCCCGGCCGCGATCAGTGATCGCGTTTGGCGCCATGACGGATGAATGCGATATCACGTCGGTGATGCGCTGCTTGCCTCCCACCACGCGAATTCTCCATCCTGCGCGCTCACGCAGTGAAGGCACCTCGCCCTCCGTCACCACCGTTCGATCGCGGCGGCGTCTGGCCCGAAGCGCCTGGATGTCCTCGTGCAGCGCGCAATTCGTGAGCCGCGGTAGTCGCATGCAGCGCATCTGTCAGCGGCGGACCATGGTCGTGCTGCCTGCGTTAGCCGTGTCAGATGATGGGGCAAGGCTTGGACGCGGCGGAGGGTGGTATGACCGGCTTCTTGATGCACTACCGCGCGCGCGTTCCATTTGTGTCGTGCATTCTTCGCGCGTGGTGCCGGCTATCCCAGCCGAGCCTCATGATCGCAGAGTGTCATGGATCGTGACTGAGGCAGGCGTCAGTCGTTGCGGTCGCTAGCGCAACAGGGTGCGATACGGCGCGCTATCTTGCGCCGCGCGCACCTTGTATTGGCGGCCATTCATCCATTCCATGCAGTGGCTGATGTCATCATCCATCACCAGTAATCCCAGCAAGCAATGATCAGCGGCGCCTGTCTGATGCCGGAAGTGGCACAAGGACACGAGGAATTTCCGCGAAATGACGGCAAGCTCGGTTTGCAATTCGTGGTGGTAGTTTGGTAGCTCAAGCTGGAACAGAACTTCTGTTTGTCCCGGCGGAAGAGCCGGCAGCGGACCTCCGCACAGATGACGCAGGTGTGCAAATGCTAGTTCATCCTCGGTGACATCAACCATGTCGAAATCACTTGGAGGCAATAGATCTTGCACTGATGCGTGCTCGCCTGTTGATGTGGTCGGTTGCATCATGCTCATAAACATGCGCCCATCTGTGTTCTCGCCAGCGTAGCGGTAGGCAATCTCACAGACTGTGTGTTCTTGGAGATGATCGCACATCCGTGCGATCGTTCCAGGGGTATCGCGAAAACGCACGCAGTAGGAGCGCTGTGTCTGGTTGCCGCGCTCAACGCGTTCGGCGATAAAGGATAGTCGGTTGAAATCTGCATTGGCACCGGACAGCACTGCGACCATGTGCTGGGCGTGATTGTTCTGGGACCACTGCTTCAACCCAGCAAGAGCTGCAGCACCGCTCGGCTCGGGGACGACGCGCGTGGCAACGAACGTGTCGCGAACGGCTGCGCAGATTTCATCCACCGATACCGTGACCAGGCCGTCAAGAAGCTGCGACAGCACGTCGAAGGCGATGTCGCCAACACGGCGCAATGAGATGCCGTCAGCGAATTGGCTGGCATAGCTCAGTTCAAACGGCGATCCATGCTCAAGTGCCGCTTTCAAGCAGGCACTGCCCTCTTCCTCAACGCCAATCACTTTGACCTGAGGTCTGACGGCTTTGATCACCGCGGTCACGCCAGCTGCGAGGCCACCCCCACCGACGGGGACAAACACAACGTCGGGTCCTGATGGCAAGTCACTGAGCAGTTCAAGGCCGAGCGTGCCTTGGCCGGCGATGATCGCCGGGTCATTAAACGCATGCACAAATGCACCGCCGGCTTCTTCAGCCGCTTGCTTCGCAACGTCAAACCCTGCGTCGACACTCTTGCCTGATAGCACTACTTCGGCACCCAGTGATCTCACGGCATCCGCTTTGATCTTTGATGCGCGCTCCGGCATGTAAATGCGACATGGAATGCCCATGTGACGGCATGACAGAGCGAGACCTTGGGCGTGGTTACCTGCCGAGGCCGCGAAAGCTCCCGCAATGCGTTGTTGAGGGGGGATCTCATGCACGCGGTTTGAAGCGCCACGCACCTTGAACGAGTGCGTAGGCTGAAGATCCTCGCGCTTCAGGTAAATGCGCTGGTCTAGGCTATTTTCCAGCGCTCTCACGCGGGTTAGCGGTGTGCGTTTGGCCACCTCATAGACATGCGCGTTCAGCGAGCGGCGTAGCCACGCGTTGACCATGGCTTCTGCGTCGGCCGATAGAACCGTGGTCATTCCAAGAACCGCAAACGCAGTTTGTCTACGGCGTCGCTTTTCAAACCCAGTCCGCGAGACAGATAGTCCGGGATATCCGTATATCGGTCGTGTAGATACTTCATGCCGGCATCAAACCACGATTGTTCCACAAGAAACACTGTGCGAAGCGCCGAGCGCACGGCATCGGTTTTCCATTCCGGCCCACGTTCGCGGGCAATGTCATCCAGTAAGGGGTCGATCACGGGTTCAAGATACCGTGCGGAGAGAAGATACTCCGAACGGAGTTCTTGAACGGGCACGCCGAGGCCTCCGAGAATGAAGGCGCTGGCGAATCCTGTTCGATCTTTTCCGGCGACGCAGTGAAAAAGCAATGAGCCATCACGGTCAGCGAGAAGCTCGCGAAAGAACGACGCGTATGTCTCAATATGTTCACCGACCAGCTGCTTAGCAACTTCTTGTCCGCGCTGGCTAAGTTCCTCTGGTGGAATCTCGCCTTTTGCGCATCTCTGCAGATCTTCTTGTAATGATGTAACACGCAGGTTATCCGTATCAATCGGTA
Organism: Gammaproteobacteria bacterium; assembly: GCA_965209235.1. Classification (GTDB taxonomy): domain Bacteria; phylum Pseudomonadota; class Gammaproteobacteria. Next base: position 993,426 of record OZ242382.1, read on the forward strand.
GGTGAACATCCACAATGCTTTCGCCAAAGCTGTGGGGCTGAGAGGAGCGCTCATGGTCTCTGCGAAAGTCAACAATCGTGCGCAAACGCAATCGACGCAAATAGTCGATGTCACCTTGATCCAGTCGCGACGGTGCGTCTGAACGAAGAAGTTCACCCCACTTCACACGTTGGCCATTCGATGTTTGATAGCCACCGATGTCGCGGCAGTTGGCGAGGTACCGAACGGGTAACCTGCGCCACTGCTCACGTGAAGCGACAGGGAGATGAACGGGCACGGGCCGCTGGTGCGGATCGTGCTCGAACTCTCCATTAAAGCGGAAGATGCTTCGCCTGCGATCTCGCTGAGACACGTGAGAATCCGACGTCACGACCGCTTAGCTGTGTGACATCTCCACCACGATCTTGCCGATCGCTTTTCGGTCACGGACGGCCACAATGGCATCAGCCGATGATTCAAACGGGAAGCGTTGGCTAATGCGTGGTTTGATGGCTTCGTCTTCGTAGAACGCGAATAGATCTTGGAAGTTGCGGCGGTTGTCTTCCGCTTGACGGGCTGTGAAGGCACCCCAAAACACGCCGACGACGGATGCGCCTTTCAGCAACGGCAGGTTCGCTTGTACGGTACCAATCTTGCCGCTAGCAAAGCCGATGACAAGGAGGCGGCCGTTCCATGAGACGCAGCGCATGCATTGCTCAAAGATGTCTCCACCAAGAACTTCATAAATCACTTCGACGCCTTCACCTTTTGTGAGCTCCTTAATGGCATCTTTGAGATTGACATTGGAGTAGTTGATCAGGTCGTCGGCGCCGAGCTGTTTCGCCATCTCCAACTTTTCGTCGGAGCTTGCGGCTGCGATCACACGTGCGCCGAGAGCGCGGCCGAGTTCAACAGCTGCTGTTCCCACTCCGCCACCAGCGCCGGTCACCAGTAGCGATTCGCCTGGTTGAATCGCACCACGTTGGACGAGGGCGTGGAAGGTCGTCCCGTAGGTCATGCCAAAGCATGCTGCTTCGTCATACGGCATCACATCGGGAATGGCATACACGCTGCGCTCTGGAGCGACCGCAAATTCGGCAAAAGCACCATTACCGGTCATTGCCATGACGCGATCGCCCGGTTTGACACTGGTCACTTTCTCGCCAACCGATTCGACGACACCAGCGCATTCGCCGCCGGGTGCAAAAGGAAACGGAGGCTTAAATTGGTATTTCCCTTCCACGATGAGTGAATCGGGGAAGTTGACGCCCGCGGCATGTACGCGAACAAGAACGTCGCCAGGACCAGGGGTTGGAGTTTCGAGCTCGTCGATCTTCAGTTGTTCAACAGGGCCAAACTCATGGCAAACAAGCGCTTTCATGTCGCGGTTCCGCAAATCGTGTTGCGAGATTCTACGATTGAGCGCATCGCCGGTTTGACATCATCCGGATCAACTCGCAGCGGCGGTCGCTTCCATCGTTTGCTGATAGCTCTGATGCATGGAACGGCAGATGTCCCAAACCGTTTGATGGCTCGGTTGTCGGGCGGCGATCACATGCCGAGATTGTTGGGCGTCAGCGGCAAACTGGCGCTGAATATCTGGCGTAGGACAGCCCACACTGAAAGCCCATTGCTTCGTGGAGCGAGCCGCTGACATGCCAGCCTCCACCAAAGACGTTGTCTCTAACTGCCGCCGCATGCGGGTGGCAGGTAAACGATCAACCCCGCCTCGCATGATCTCTGACGCCCATTGCAACGATGCCTGAAGCGGCTCGATCGCGCCGGTGAGATCCCGTTGCATTTTTTCGATGACACTCAGCCCTTCAGCCGTCATGTCAGCGGTGGCGCCGGCATCAGCTGCGCGCAGAGACCGAGACGATGCTGTGGCCCAGTCTGATGTGACACGCTCAGCGCGTGATTCCCGCTCCACGCCGGCCAACATGGATGCTGCACAGAAGTGCAGGAGATGTGGGTTGGCGCCGCCTAGCGTCCACGGGTCAACATCAGCCACGCGCATTTCCAAATACTCAGCGCCGCTTGTCACGAGGTTTTCCGACAGTGTCGGTGATGTCGTGTTTGTTGTTTTGATGCGCACCGGCGCGTAGTACTCGTTTTCCATCTGTAGCACATTTCGTGACAGTTGGGTCAGCCGGCCGCCGCGAATCCTCTGAGTTCGAGAATAGGCGGGTTCAACAGTCAGCGCCGCTTTGCAGAGATCACGAGCGTAACGGTCCACGGAGTCAAACGAGACGGAATGGCGCGACTGCACGGCCGAGGTATAGCCGGTGACTCCCAATCGAATGGTCGTCGCGGCATCAGTGACATACTCGTCATGACGCCAATGCCCAGCAGGAACAGGGCGATTCCCCACATACGAGCGGTGCATGATGGGCGACGCGCCAAACAGCAAGGAGAACAGCCATGCGTGTTCCATCATCCATCGAGCACCTGCCCCGTACACGGCGTTGCGCGCTTCCGTCGTGGTCGATGAGTGGCCGAGCGCTCTTGCAGCGGCGGCGAGAGCTTGGTCGTCAAACGACACATTCGCGTGAACACCGCACACCATTTGCATGGCGGCGCTGTATCGCATCAGCAGGCCGCGCCGGTAGGTCTCTTTGACTTGGGATGCCGCATCTTGCCCAAACTGCGCCACTGTCGGGTGTTGGGACAATGGAGGTGGAACGCTCCAGGGCCAAATCAGCTCACTGCCGTCCAGCGTGAGAAGCGCGCAGGCCACCAAGCGGTCTAGCTCGTTGACAGCGTGTTCAGCGGAGTTGTGAACACCGGTCACAAACTCCACCATCTGCTCGGCAAAATCGAGCGTCACTTTCGGGTGCGCGGCCGGGTGTCCCCATCTCAGCGGATGGGGGGTTTGCGCGATCGCTCCTTGTGTTGTAACGCGAAGCGCTTCTCGCTCAAGGCCGAACCGAAAGCGACATAACTCTTCAACCAATGTTACGTGATAACGTTATGAATGCGTTACGAATTCGGTCCAGCATCAACGATGGCTTGCGGCACATCGAAACGCTTGAAGTTGGCTTGCAATTCCTTGATCAGAGCGATCTTTGCTGCGTCGTACGCTGCCTTGTCGCTCCACGCTTCGCGTGGGTCAAGCATCTTCGAATCAACGCCTGGCAGCTCAGTTGGAATTTCCACGTTTAAGCCTTCAATCTTGCGCCGCGGGGCCGTCGCCGCCGTGCCATTTTGGATGGCAGTGACAACAGCTCGTGTGACGGGAATGGGGAAGCGCGAACCGACGCCGTACGGACCACCCGTCCATCCGGTGTTCACCAGGAAGACGTCAGCTTTGGACGCGGCCAATCTCTTGATGAGTAGGTCAGCGTATTCCTTGGGACGGCGGGGGAAGAAAGGCGCACCGAAGCACGTCGAAAACGTGGATTCAATCGCGACTGTTGAGCCGACTTCTGTTGAGCCAACTTTGGCGGTGTATCCACTCAGGAAGTGGTAGGCTGCCGCTTGAGGTGACAAGATGGATACCGGAGGCAGTACTCCACCGACGTCACATGTCAAAAAGACAACCGAGGTCGGCTCATCGCCGGTGTTGGAGGGAACACACCCTTCGATGTGGCTACGTGGGTAGCAGCACCGCGTGTTTTCGGTGATCGTGGTGGAATCGTAGTCTGGATGACGGGTCTCTGGATCGACGACCACGTTTTCCAAGATCGCGCCCGTGCGGATCGCGCTGTAAATCAGCGGTTCATGCTTCTCTGACAGGTTGACACATTTCGCGTAGCACCCGCCTTCCAAGTTAAAGACTTCGCCCGATGCCCAAGCATGTTCATCATCGCCGATGAGGTTGCAGGAGGGATCAGCTGACAGGGTCGTTTTCCCCGTTCCAGACAGACCAAAGAACAGGGCGGTGTTGCCTTTCTTATCAATGTTGGCGCTGCAGTGCATCGGCAAGACGTCGTGGGCGGGGAGCAAGTAGTTTTGCACCGAGAACATCGATTTTTTCATCTCGCCTGCATAACGCATGCCCGCAATCAGAACGGTCTTTTCGGAGAAGTTGATGATGACGCAGCCATCAGAGTTTGTGCCGTCGCGGTCTGGGTCGCAGACGAACGTTGGAGCGGAGATCAAACTCCAGCACTCTTTCTTCGCCGGATTAAAGGAGTCGGGGCGAATAAAGATCAAGCTGGCAAACATGCAATGCCAAGCAAACTCCGTGGTGACTTCGAGTGCGATGTAGTGGTGAGCACTTGCTCCGATATGGACTTCTTGAGTGAAGACGTCTCGCTCTGAGAGGTGGGCTCTCACGCGGTTAGCCAGCGCCGTAAAGGTTTCGGGATCGAACGGCTTGTTGACACTGCCCCAGTCGACGGAATTCGCTGTCAATTCATCTTTGACGATGAAGCGATCGTTAGGGCTACGGCCCGTGCGGCTGCCGGTGACGGCCAGGAACGCGCCGTTATCAGCAAGAGTCCCTTCTTGCCTGCGAATCGCTTCCTCGACAAGGGTAAGAGGGCTTAGGTTTGCAAGTCGCCGAGGCATGGGGTCGAAATGGTGTTGAGCAAGACGGTAATTTTAGGTGTGTGCTTCGCCGCTCGCGCAACCGCGCGTAGTTGCGCGGTCCCGCGCTCGTGATTCGGTGCTACCGGCAGGCCGAAGTCGCGGTCGGCGGCGCGACTGTGATGCGCACCGTATGGGTTGAATTGGCGACGATCGTCTTTCCTGTGATGGTCGTGCAGCCTTCCCAGTCGGTGGGCAGAGGCTGTGCGGTCTCGCCAAGCCGAACAATGACGGACGCAGCGTCGTCAGGTTGCAGGCGACGCAGGCTTAATCCGGGCAACATGGAGTCACCGACGGTGAGCCGCCCGGTGGCTGTATCCCCATCGCGTACCAGTCGGGTCACCGCAAGGGGAGGGATCTTGACGCCCAACGCACGCACAGATGCCCAAATGGGCATGTCCTTCGGTGCGCCAGGGGGGATGAATGCATGGATGCCAAGCCCCCAATCTAAGACGGATGCGTCGTCAATGGCAAATTTCAACAATTGCACTTCGGGACTGGCGGGTGACAGGGACAGCGCTTGCCCCACCGAGGCCTGTGCATGCACAAGAGCCTCAGGGTGTCCTTGTTGCGTTAACCCCAGCTGCACTCGCGCCCGCAGCGTCCAGTACGCCGCATCGAGTTGGTCACTCGGCGTTTGATCTTCCACACTCAAAAGCGCGCGCTCGGCTTCCGCCAAGTCGCCCACGCCGATGAACGCCTGAGCTCGTGCGTGTTCATCCCACGCGCTACTCGCGCCCAGCGGGAACGCTAACTCTTGCGTCAGCGCAAGCCAACCGCGCTCTTGCGAACTTTCTGCATGAAACGCATGATCGGCATTGAGCTGCTTGTGGCCGCCAAACGTGAGGTACAAGACAGACGTGAGGATGGCGAACGCCAGCGGCAAGATGCGGCGTGATCGCGGCGTCTGCGCAGTCCAAAACGAGAGGCCGGCGGCAAGGGTTCCTGCGATCGCTGTGAGAAGGAATGTCATGCGCTTCGGCGCTTGGCCAGGCGGCGGGACAACCAAAACCCGCACGCGGCCAGCAAGAGCACGGGGATCGCGTATGTCCACCAATACTCAAGAGGCGGGCGTGAGGTGATGCGCGCCCCGTACCGATCGATCATGCGATCGCGAATGACTTGTGGCGAATCGCCGGCCTTTAAGGCGTCGCGGATCTCGCGCCGCATGGCTTGGGCCAGCGGAGAAGGTGATTCGCCGACCGAGGATCCCACGCAATTCGGGCACTGCAGTTCTTGCAGCAGTTGCTCGAACGCCGCTTCGCCAGTGACGCTGAGCGTTTCGATCAGCGGCTCAAACTCGCGCGTCCACATGTCGATCGTGATCGGGCCAATGTGATGCTTGGCAATACTGCCGTCTGAGCGGACCAACACGGTTTCAGGAACCCCGGTGAGGCCGAAGTTGCGGGTCAGTTGCCCATCGGGATCTGCTACGGTTGCTACAAAAGGTGACCCTAACTCTTCGAGGAAAGCGGCGGCTTTTTGTGGGTCGTCGACGTAATTGATGCCGTAGATCGGCACGCCACGGCTGGCAATGTCAATGAGCACGGGGTGTTCTGCCCGGCAAGGAGCACACCATGCGGCCCAGATATTGACCACCACCGGATCACCCTGCCCGAGCAGTTGATGAAGCTCAGGATGCAGATCATTGGGAAGCATGTCAGTGATGGACCGCTCCGATGACGCCGGGTCAGCCTCGCCTTTGAATAAGGCGACAGCGAGTAGCACCAACATCGCGCACAAGGCGACAGCCGCTGGTTCGGCATATCGCGTGCGCCGCGGTTGTTCTGGTTGAGTGGGGGAGGTCATGCCATGTCCTTCTGGGTGTCCATCGGCCGATCAAGCGGTGGGTCTTCATGATCAGGCCGGTGTGATGCGCGCTTGCGCCTCTGGGAAGTTTGGCGGCCGGACACGATGGCCACAATCGCAGACAACGCCGCGATGAGTGCCCCTAGCCACAGCAACCGAATGCCGGGTACGATGCGAATGCGCACCGCCCAGCTCCCATCATCTGCAGGGTCTGTCATCGTGACATACAGGTCACGAATGGCGCCAGGCGTGAGCCCAACTTCTGTCAGGACTTGACCAGATGCAGGATAGGTTCGCTGCGCGGGCACAAGCGCGATCGAGGCATCATCGTTGACGGTGAATTGCGACAGCCGCTCAAAGTAGTTCGGCGTGCGGCGGGTTTCAATCGGACCCATTTTGAACGTCGTATCCCCCAAGGTGACCACATCCAATGGCTGCATACGTCGTTCGATGCTATGGGCGGCAATCGTGGCGCAGGTGGCGCCGATGATGGCGCACGCGAGACCGGTGTGCCCGAGCCACGCGCTCAGTTGCCGGGAGCTGGGGCGCTTGTCCCGCCAGGTGACAGCCTCCATGATAAGCCACGCCACCAACCAACCGCAGGCAAGCCCCGCGGCGGCTGCAATGGGAATGTCGCGCACTGCCAGCACACTCATGGCGACCGCGCCTGTGATCGCGGCCACACCGGCGTACATCACGGTGGGAGTGCGCAGGGATGAGAGTGAGACCGATGACGTCCAGCGACTGCGAAGAGCCGGACCTGCGCCCATCGCTGCCGTAATTGCAAGGGGGGCAAAAAAGAGAGCAAACCATGGAGCGCCCACCGTGACCAGTTGGCCCGTCACTACTTCATGTGCGATGGGGTACAGCGTGCCAAAAAGCACGATGGCCAGAGCGCCTAGAAGGATCGCGCATTGCGCTTGGAATAACCACCAGCGCGGCGATGAGGGTTGTGCAGTGCGGGTGCCAAGTGATCGTTTGGTGACCACCCAGATGATGGCTACGCAGACCAGTGCCAGCATGCCTAAGAGCACCACGCCTCGCTGAGGATCCGTTGCAAACGCATGCACGCTCGTCAAGATGCCTGATCTGACGAAAAAGGTTCCCATCAAGCTCAGCAACACACTGGCCAAACCCAGAGACACTGTCCATCCACCAAATGCTTCGCGCTCCAAAAGCGCTCGGTTCGTGTGGAGCATGGCTGTCAGGCACAGCCATGGAAGCAGCGATGCGGTTTCCACGGGATCCCAGAACCAAAAGCCGCCCCAACCCAGTTCGTAGTACGCCCACCAACTGCCAAGAGCAATGCCGACTCCAAGAAGGGCCCACGCGGAGAGGATCCACGGTCGCAAGAGCTGCGCGAACTCACGATTGACAGGCCGGCCTGACACCAACCATCCGAAGACGATCGCTGCCACCGCGGCGCATCCGGTGTATCCCGCATAGATGATGGGGGGATGGATGATCAACCCAATGTCTTGCAGCAAGGGATTGAGCTCAGATCCTTGCTCAGGGGCAAACGGCAAGAAGCGCAAAAAGGGATTGCTCGTGAGCGCAGAAAACGCGGCAAACCCTCCAAAAAGCACCAGCGCTGCGCCGATCGCTTGCGGAGGGACCCGCTGCTTGGCCATGATCAGCGTCCACAGACCACCTAACACGATCCACAGGACGAGTGACCCCTCATGTGCCCCCCATGTTGCGGTGATTTTGTAGATGACTGGCTGCACGACGAGTGAGTGTGACGCCACATACGCCACTGAAAAATCATCGGTTACGAGTGCAAACACCAACGCAGCAATGGCAAAGGTGCACAGCGAGAGAAATGCTAGGCTCGCGCGCCAAGGTTGTACGGCACGCGGCGCTGCTAGCAGAATGGCGCCCGACCCCAACCCCAAGCATGCTGCTGCGAGCAACGCAATGAGTCCGAGTTCAGGAATCATGGGGTTTTATCGTGAAACGTGCGTTCCAACGCCCGAGGCCGATACTCCTCATCATGTTTGGCAAGGACGCGTTCGGCAACAAAGACATCCCCTTGCATGCGACCATCGGCCACGGCACCCGCGCCTTCTTTAAAAAGGTCTGGCAGGATTCCTGTGTAGCGTACGCTCACTTCGTGTTCAAAGTCGGTTAACCGGAACGAGACGGACAGACCTTCGAGTCGCGTGAGGGAGTCGGCAACCACCAATCCACCCACGCTGAGCGCGGCCGAGGGGTTGTAGTCACCTGTCGCAATTTCGCTCGGCGTGCGATAGGTATGCAGCTCTGTTTCCAGCGCGTTGAGCGCAAGCGTCACGATGGCCGCGAGGCTGATGCCGATCGCGCATGCGGCCAAGAGTCGCTGGCGGCGCACAGGGTTCATGATGCTTGTCTCCGCGTTCTCAGAGCATGGATGACGCGGGCGCGTTGTCTCCATGCTGAAACTAGTCCGATCGCATAGATGCCAAAGACCAGCACCAAAGACCCCCAGACGTACGCGCCATGACCGTTCATGACAAAGAGCGAGGTGATATTCGTCGCCCATGAAGCATCAAACACGTGAAACCTCCCATGTCCAGCGGCGCTGCCGATCAAGATCAAGCAGTTGGGATTGTGAGCGAAGGCAGACCAATCCGGCGGATAGGGTGGCGCCCCCCACCAATGTCACCAGGAGCGGCAACCACATCGCAGGTGGCATCGCGGCTTTGCCGGTCACCGAGAACGTCGCGGTTTGATGCAAGCTTTCCCACCACTCCACGGAGTATCGGATCACGGGAATATTGATGACGCCGATGGTGGCAATGACTGCGCACATGCGGTCTGCCGCGGGTCGGCGCGCGCTTTTCGACGCTGCAATCCAACTGACGTACACGAGGCACATCACGAGAGCGCTGGCCACTCGGCCATCCCAGCGCCACGCTGTACCCCACGTGGGCACGCCCCAAATCGCTCCGGTCACCAGCGCCAGGGTCATGGCCCAGCCGCCCACAGGTGCAATGGCGCGCGCATAGGCCGAACAGGCGCGCATGCGCCAGACATGCTGAACCAGTCCGCACAGTGCCAAAGACACCATGGACCCTTGACCAATCGCTGCGAGTGGTACATGCCAATAAATAATGCGGAAGCTATGGCCTTGGATGGCGTCTTCGGGCGCGAATGCGACACCCAGCGTGAGCCCGATCACGGTCACAACCGCGCCGAGCCCTGTGAACCAGAGCCACACCGATGAGACAAAGGAAAACGCCGATCGCGGAGTCCCCAGCCGATGAAACCAAGCCGGCAGGGTAGACCTCACCCGTTGTTCGCGTCTTGGGATTCTAAAAACGCCATGCTCTACCGATAGCTCAATTGGATGCGCAGGCACGCTGCGGTGGCGATCGGTGCCACGGTGACATACAGCCACGTCAGTGCGATCAGCGCCATGGTGGTGCCGCCCTGATGTTGTGAGGCCCCCACCATGAGCAAGGGCAGTGGCAGGGGACCAGCCACCACCGCGCCAAAAGCGGACGATCGGCGTAGACCCACCGCCGCGCCTAACTGAGCGCATGCCATCATCCCCAGAGCCCCAACGGGCAAGTGGATGGCGAGTTGGATAGCGGCGGGTGCGTGCAGCCCCTGGAGCCATGCGGCAAACGCCAGGGTCAGGCATAGGGGAAGGCCGGTGCGCACCCAATGAATTAGAAGTTGAATCATCATCAGCGACCACAGAGGAAATGCGGTGGCGAGTGATGAGGTATGAAGCACACTCTCGTCGTGGACCGATTCGCGCAAGGAGCCTCCGAGCCAAATCAGGGATGCCAACAGGGTGGCGGTCCACGCCGCGACCGGCAACATGACCTGGCTGCCTGTGACATCGGGGCCGATGGCAAAGACAAACGCGGTGATCGTGACTGCCGCGAATGCTAAGACCAGCGACGTCCGAGCGCCGCCGCGTCCCGCGATGATCCATTCGCGCGTGATCACAGATTTCATCAGAGAAGTGCCGGGATACGACGCGCCTGATCGTTGGCGTGCAATCGAACGTCTGTGGTGTTTTGAAGCTTGGGCGGCGAGTGCACGGCCATGAGCACCGCACCGCCGCGGGATCGGTGATCTTCGATCATCTCATCCACGATGACGCATGAGCGGTCGTCCAGTCCGGCGTACGGCTCATCCAACACCCAGCACGAGGATTGTTTGAGTGAAATGCCAGCGAGCGCCAAGCGCCGTTGCTGTCCCGCCGATAGCTCGCGTGACATCGATGTGGCATCTTGCGACAAGCCAAAACGCGTCAGGGTGTCTTCGGCCACGGCGCGAGAGGCCGGTGTGGTGTAGCGAAGGTGTTCCCTAGCTGTCAGCAGGCCGGAGATCCCGTTGGCGTGACCCAAGTACGCCAGCGTCAGATCCGCCTGAAGATCGAGTGTCCCGGACCATTCGCGATGCCACCCCGCCGCCGCGCGTAGCAAGGTGGACTTGCCAGCGCCGTTGTCGCCGTACACGACCACCGCGTCGCCGGCGCTAAGAGTGAAACTGATGGGGTCGCAAAGCGGGACGTCATCGATCGTCAGCGCCAAACGCGCAGCGGTCATCATCGCGGTGACGAGAGCTTGCGGTGCCGAAGGGGCGGTGTATCGAGTGAGGCATCAAGAAAGGCGTACAACCGGTCGGCATAAGGCCGCGCGACGTACTTACCGTAGTCTCTCTCAACGACTCCCACGCCGCTGAGCAAGTCACGGTGCATAAAAAGTCCATGTTCGGGGGTGCGGTGTTGGAAGATCCGCGCGCCGATATTCAGCAGGATCGCTTTAAACCATGAGTAGTTGGCGTTGGGTTGAATCTGAAACCATCCCCATGACTTGGTGCCCGCTTCCGCTACCGAGATCGTGTAGTCAATCACGTCCTTCGAGGGCATCGCGGTTGAGGGCATGAGCACTAAGACGGCAATGTGCTGCGGCACGTTCTTCAGATCAATCGACAGGCAGTGTTCAACATCTTTGTATTCCGATTGTTGGCCGGAGAGCACTTTGACCATGCAGCCATGTTTTTGTGCAAACGGGAGAAATTCACCCACGCGCTTGCTGCTATCCATCGGAAAGAAGTACATGAGGACCCGCGGTTTACCGCTTTTAGGCCGGCGGCCATCTAGAATCGTCACGCCAGCGTACCTTGCTGGGTTACGTCCCCGTCGGTTAAGTGGATAAACCACAGGATTCCTAATCCTGGACTGCGTGTTCGAGTCACGCCGGGGACGCCACTAGCCGTCATCGTCTAGCGCAAGGAGCGTGGGGTTGCCGCCACTGGCGGTGAGGTTCTCGGTGTACGTTCTCTCCGTGCAAAAGCGGTGAAGATAATGCGGGCCGCCGGCTTTAGGCCCGGTGCCGGACAGCCCCTCTCCACCGAAAGGTTGCGTGCCGACGACAGCGCCGATTTGATTCCGGTTGACGTAGACATTTCCGGTGCGGCACACGGCGCGCACCAGACGCATGGTGGCCTTGATGCGCGTGTGCAGTGATAGCGTCAGGCCGTATCCCAGATCGTTGATGTGGTGCAGCAACTGTGGGAGATCGTTTCTTTTGAATGTCACGATGTGCAACACAGGCGCAAACACTTCACGTTTGAGCGCTGTCGGGGTTGGGAGACTCACAAGCGTGGGCGGACGGTAATGCCCATCTGGGAGCCCACTGGGCAGCGTGGTTTGCGAGAGAACGGAGCCGCCGAGGCTGGCAATGGAGTCGAGATGAGCATCCATCGCGCTCGCGGCGTCACCCGAAATCATGGGGCCGACATCGGTGGCGATATCGAGCGGATGTCCGACGGTGAGTTCCTCCATCGCCCCCTGAATCATGGGAATAAGTTCTGAAGCGACGTCTTCTTGGATGGCCAAGATCCGCGTGGCGGAACAGCGTTGGCCTGCGCTTCGAAACGCACCAGTGATGGCATCACGTGTGACCTGCTCATAGAGCGCTGATGAGTCAGCAATCATGAAGTTGAGGCCGCCTGTTTCGGCAATGAAAGGCAAGATCGCACCATTACGAGCTGCCAGGGAGCGTCCAATGGCCTGCGCGACTTCTGATGATCCTGTGAAGACAACGCCGGACACCGACTTTGACGCGCACAACGCGGCACCTTGTCGCCCGTCACCAAGCGCAAGCGCGAGCGCCTCTTTCGGCACGCCGGCATCATGGAGAAGTTGGATGGCTAATACCGCCGTCAGAGGGGTCTCTTCGGCAGGCTTGGCGATCACAGCATTGCCGACGGAGAGTGCGGCTGCCACTTGACCCAAGAAGATGGCCAAGGGGAAGTTCCACGGGGAGATGCACGCAAACACGCCGCGCGGCGCGATGCTCAATTCATTCAGTTCGCCGGTCGGCCCTGGTAAGGTGGTGGGAACGGCGAGGGTTTGCGCCAGAGATGCGTAGTACCGCAAGAAGTCCACCGCTTCCCTGTGTTCAGAGACCGCATCAATCAGTGTCTTGCCGCCTTCTTTGGCCATCACTGTGAGGAAGGTCGCACGGCGCTTCACCAGCAAATCGGCGGCTGCCAACAAGATGGTGCTTCGCTCGTGGGCAGGCGCATGCGACCAATCCATGCGAGACTGTTGGAGTTGGTCAACCCGAGACTGGCACTCGCTTTCCGGTAAGTACGACACCCGGCTGACGATGTCAGTGGTATCGGCGGGACTGTGCCCCACAACCTGTCCGTTGCCGACATCCCAACGCACATCACGCATTTGCTGCAAAACGTGGCGGATTTCGATGGGGTCTTCCAGTGCGAGCCCTGGGCTATTGGTGCGATCTGTATACATCGCTGGCGCCTTTTGAATGGCCGGGTGGTCAGAGGCGTCTGAGTCGTTTAACTGATCCACGGGAGGGGCCGCGAGCTCGTTGACATTGATTTCCTGATCGCGCGCGCGGTTCACAAAACTGCTGTTGGCTCCGTTTTCTAGGAGGCGACGAACCAGGTACGGCAACAAGTGGTTGTGTCCGCCAACGGGAGCATAAATGCGAGAGCGAAAGCCATCTTTCTTGAGTGCATCATGCAATGCCTCGCCCATGCCAAACAGCCGCTGGAATTCAAATGGACGATCTCCTGCGATCTGGGCGACTTGAGCGGCCGTGCCCCCGTTGTGGGTGGCAATGCACGGATACAGGTGCGGGGAGGCGTCAAACAGGGCTTTGGCGCTGTTGAGGAAGTTCATGTCGGTCATTGGCTTACGCGTGAAGACCGGGAAGCCTTCGATGCCGGCTTCTTGGGCGTACTTCACTTCCCAGTCCCAATACGCACCCTTGACCAGCCTCACCATGAGGCGGCGTCCGGTGGTTTTCGCAAGATCCGCACACCACTGCACCACATCGCCGCTGCGCTTCTGATAAGCCTGCACGGCGAGGCCTAGCCCGCTCCATTCGCGATTGGGCAACGTCTGACAGAGAAACGACAGGGAGTCCAGCTGGATCTCGAGGCGATGTGCCTCCTCGGCATCAATACACAGTCCGATGTTTTTGGCAGCCGCGGCTTCAGCGAGTTGGAGTAGTCGTTCCTGAAAGCGCTTTTTCACGCGATCAAACTGAAAGATTTCAAGCCGTGGTTCAATCGCCGTGAGCTTGATCGAGATACCCGGTCCGTCTTCGGGCAACGGCGCGGCATGCTCGCCGATGGCGGCAATCGCTTGCATGTAGCGATCAAAGTACACCGTGGAGTCATCCCAGGTGAGGGCGGCTTCGCCCAGCATGTCAAAGCTATGGAGCAAGTCAGGATCATCGCGCCGTCCGCGGCTCAGTGCTTTTTCAATCGTTTCGCCGAGTACGAATTGATTGCCCAGAAAACGCATGGCCATCTGTAGCGCGTTTCGCGCGGACTTCGTGCCGAGATGGCTGACGAGTTTTTTGAATGCGCCGGCCGCTTCGTTGGCTCCAAGATCAATGGCACGACCGACCAGCAAGAGCCCGAATGTTGCGCAGTTGGCCAAGACACCTGTCGCATCGAGTGCTGACCAGTCGCGATCGCCGCCGAGCTTGTCATTGATGAGAGACTCTCTTGTTGCGTTGTCTGGGATCCGCAGAAGAGCTTCGGCAAGGCAAAGTAATGAAACACCTTCCTCTTTCGTTAGGTTGTACTGTTGCATAAGAGTGTCTGCACTAATACTCTTCGATCGGCGTACGATCTCAATATAGCGCGCGGCGTCGGTGCGCGCTTGCAGGTCCTGCTCTTTGTTCAGAGGGTAACTTGCGCGCAGTTGATCGACCGGAATGTCACGAAAAGTGGCGTGTCTAATCTGCTCGCGCAGAGGCGAGCTTTCCAGCGCGAGATGGGGAACCGTGAGTGTTGTCATGTTTCAGTGCTCAGTGCATTCATGGATGCGACGGCATGGGATCCCAACGTGGTCAGATGAGGCGATGGCGGCCACGCAGATGTGAGGGTCAGTGTGTTGAGCATGGCACAAAAGACCTCGGCACATTTCTTCACGTCATACAGTGCCGAGTGACGCTTCTTATGGCTAAATGGAACGCCCATCATCTTGCAGAGGTCAGGAAGCCGTCGTTGACCGGTGATTGCCACACCCAAGGACACGGTGTCGATGCATGAAAAGGGATGAAATGGAGATTGCTTCACTTTGCAACGACCAAACATAGCATTCACGACCGCGAGGTCAAAGGGCGCGTTGTGCCCGACAAGGATGGCGCGCTTGCATCCATGATCGCGAATGGCCTTGCGAACCCAGTCGAGAAATTGCTGGCATGCTTCTGGTTCGTCTGTCGCGGTGCGATTGGGGTCATGGGGATTGATGCCGTGCACCCGAAACGCCCCGTCTGTCAATCGAGAGTTCTCATGCGGTCTGACATGAAGACTGAGCAGTCGGCTGGGGGTCAGAAGTTGCTCGTCATCGAGGGCAATCGCTGCACCAGCCAACTCGAGAAGACCGTCATTCTGAGGCTCCAGTCCACCTGTTTCGACATCGACGACGATGGGGAGGTAGTGGTCAAACCGGTTCGCAATCGTCATCGTGTTATGTTGTGCGCTGGATGTGATAGCCAAGTGTCTCGCCGCCTCGCCAACATGTGACCTGATTCTGCTGGCGCCATGTCATGGTGCGAGGAATTTCGGTATCGCGGGCGATCAAAGCGACGCGTTCTGCCAGAGGGTCGATGCGATAAAACGCCGATCCATTCAGTGACGTAAACGGCTCAAAGTGAGACAACTTGCCAGCGTTGATAAACATCTCCGCTATTGTGCCAAGGGCTGCGGTGGCATTGAACACGCCCGCGCAGCCGCACGCACTTTCCTTGTCTTGGGTGGAGTGAGGCGCTGAGTCTGTGCCGAAAAAGTACTTGGGGGACCCAGAAAGAGCTGCGCGCCTCAGCGCATGCATGTCAGCGCGCCGCTTCGGCACTGGTAAGCAATAGGCGTGGGGATTCAGTCCGCCAGTAAACATCACAGAGCGGTCAGCATGGAGGTGATGTGGCGTGATGGTAGCCGCCACGCCCTCTCGCGCGCCATCGACGAAAGAGATGCCCGCTTGGGTGGTCACATGCTCAATTGTCATGCGCAGCCGTGGAAATCTCTTGGCCCAAGGCGCAGCCCAACGGCGAAGAAAGACGGCCTCACGATCAAAAGGATCTGTGCGGGAGTCGGGGTCTTCTGCATGTATCAACAGTGGCACGTCATGTGCCTGAAGCGCATCGAGGTGGGCGTCAAGGTTGTCTAGATCCCCAGGGCCGGATTGAGAACCCGTGGTGACGCCAGAGGGATAGAGTTTGAAGCCGATAATCGCCTCTTCCTTCGCCACGGCAGCGATGTCATCGGCGGACGTGTGTTGCGTCAGATACATGCACGCAAGCGTATCAGTGCGTGGATTCGCTGTGTGGCACACGTCGATATAGCGAAGAGCGGCCTCGACGGAGGTGAGAGGTTCTTTCAGATTCGGCATCGCGAGAACGCGCCCAAAGCCAGCATCGGCGGATGCGTGCAAGGTCACTGCCACGTCCGTCGGCTCTCTGAGGTGCAGGTGCCAGTCCGCTGGACACGAGAGCTCAGCAACTATGCGCACTGCTTTCAATTGCCGCAAACGTCTTCAGGAATTCTATGTCTGATCGGTGACAGATATTCGATGAGTTGGTCATCAAGATGAAGGGCGCGATCTCTTGATGTCAATTAGCACGCGAAGTAGCCTGAGAATGATGACATTTTGCTTATCGCCAACTCCCAAATAGCGTGAGAAGCAAGAGAGGGATAATAGGCTCGCGGTTCTTGATGCGAGTCCTTTTTTGTACTCCCGTTTTGATGTCGCTGTGCTTCTCGTGACGGAGCCTATTGCCGACTTTCGCTACTTCCGCGCGCACTGGCAAAATTTCGCCAACAGACTTGTGGTTGTGTGCCCTCATGACGATGAGAAGACAAAGCGCGCTGTCATGCGATCAGTCGCAGGGCCGCCGTACTTTGCTCACGGGCTTTCTGAGGGGACATATGACATCGACATTCGTTCTGTCAAGTGCAACACCGATGATCGAGTCGGGCGAACGCGGACGCTCATTCACCAGACGCTTAGCGATTACCCGTGGAGCCGAGATTCCAAGACGTCAGTGGTCATGTGCCTTGCAACACATGTGGGTTTGCGGCGGTCGTTTGAGTCGTCGGAGCAGCTGTACTACTGGATCACGCCGCGCGCCAAGCGTTCAACTCGCCTAGATAGCATAGCCCAATCGCACTTGCCCTCCAGGCAGCACGGAGGGTGGAAACCGGGCATCACGTTCGCCAGCAAAGTCGCGTGGAGGCTTGGGAAACTGATGCCATTCGCTGTGCGCCTCTGGCGGCGGTGGCAATCCCGTCGTCCTGCGGTCTTGTGCATTCCCATTATTACGATGACCGGAATGCCCGCATCCCAACCTTGGGCATGGTGCTTTCGGGGTGACGCAGTGATTCGCCTCACAACGCGTCAGTGTTATGTGGATCTTGAGAGTGCTGGCGAGACGATCGATGTTGCGATGTGTGATGTCGGTGACTCTCAGGACTTGACAAATCAGCCAGATGCAGCATGGTCAGCCGCCATTGAGAGTGTCGCACAGGTGGACTTAACGATTCCACCCAACGTCATGATGATGGCGAATCGGCATCGCGACCATGAAGAAGCGCCCGCCCTCAGGGCGCTGTCGGATGTGAGGAAACCGGCAACTGCGAGGAAGATCAGTACGCTTCTGACCCAAGATACGGCGAAGTTTTTGGTCACGCGGCGGATGCTGGAAGAACGCTGCTTGGAACGGAAGCCCGGCCTCAGCGTCGTCATGGTCACGACCCACTATGAGCCGTATCTGGAGGCATCCATTCGGTGTCTAGTGGGCTACGTTGATGAGATTGTCGTTGTCCACAATGATTGCCACGACAACACGGCTGACCAGCTGGATAGGTTGGCAACTGAGACGAAAGGGGTGGTGCGGCCTTATCACTTCACGCCGGATGTGATTCCGGGACGTGCAGTCCAACCTTCTGGTTTGGGCGGAGAGGTTCATACCTATACGAACTATCGGAACTGGTCGTTGCTGAAAGCTAGGTACGACTGCGTGTTCCTGAATGATGCTGATGTCGTGACCAGTCCCGCGCTGGCGAAGCAACTGGCGCAGTCTCTTCGCAATATGCGTGAGAAGACCGTCTATACCACCCGAGCGTTTGACTTGTCATATCCCCACCCCGTGACGCCAGACGGCCATCTTGGAGATCGGGAACTTCGCTTGACGGATATCGACTTCATCGGACCCGAAGTACGAGCCTTCCGTATTTCGCCTGATATTGCATTTACCACCGAAGGCACGATGGACATGCTTTGTGCTCCCGCTGGCGCGACGACCAAGATCATAATTCCGGCGCGTTGGCACTTGCGCTTTTGTAAGCAAGAGTTAGGCTTCGGTCGGCTGATCGACACAGAGTATCAGCAACGGCACGACGCTTTAGATGCGATTTGTGAGCGTGTGGACACTCAAGTGCAGATGAGCAGCATATCCCCGGAAGACTGCTTGGCCGTGAGAGAACAACAGGTCGACTGGGCCGGGTTCCGCCCGCTGGTGAATGCGTGGCATCAGGCGACGTCAGAAGATCAATGCAAGGCGTCGGTTGCCTACATGGAAGTCGGGATTGTTGAGGCGCTACGCTCTCTTGACCCCACCCTTAAGCCGTTTCTCCCCACGCTCAACCGACAAGAGGACGATGCGTTGGTTTTGGCCACGATCGGACGCCCTCTTTTCGATATCCCCGAGGCTCTCGTACAAGAGATTGTTGATCATTGGGCGCATCCGCGCTCCTCGGCCTCGCATCGCGCTGACTGGCGAACAGACCTTCCTCAGCCTGTGGGTGACGAGTAGGCCTAGTACCGCAGCGGTCGGTCTGGCCGGCGCGTGAGTCCTTCGACTGGCCAGAAACGACGGAGGTACAGTCCTAGCAAACAGGCGCAGAGTAATAAAAAGACTCTTGACTCGATACTCCAAGCCATCACACTCAACAGCGCCGCGACGGTGCTCAGCCAGACGATTGGAACGGCAGCAGACAGTGCTCTATCTCGCAATGACAGAGGTGGGCGGCGCCTGGCAACAACGCCGACGATCATGAGTCCACTCCCGATGAGAGAGAGCGAGATGATGACGTGTTGCGGCTGTATCCAACCAAGAACCGCGCCGGCGAACGTGAGGAGAGCGGCAGCGAGCACATCGCGAGCCACTGTCCAACGGTTGATCGCAGTCCCGCCACCGAGATAGCGAGCCAGCAAAAGGGTCATGGCGACGATCAGCAGATTGGTATCCCCGGGGAGGCCTGCGAGTGGCATGCCAGCCAAGAGCACAGCATCTGCGGGGCGCGCGCGCCAGATCTTGTCATTCATCATGAGATTCTGCAATGTGCACCGAGACGGCTATGGCGTCTGCAATGGCGTCTGCGGATGTCGTGGCGCCTGATGTCCCGTCAATGGGTAGCGAGAGCTGCCCACCTTGATGGCGCCCCACAACGGGACGAACGTAACTTGGTGTTTCTTGGTGGTAAATGATTTCTGAGCAGCCTGGCTGAGAGGTTCTGCTGTCAAAGATGGTCAGCACGGTGATGTCGCTGCGATACCCTGGCGTCACCGCCAGGACCAGTGTGTGCCCCGCTTGATGCGACAGGGAGACGTGCATGCCTTTTGTCTGAAGCGGCGCATGTACGTTGTCAAACGCTCGCTGTTCAAGCGATTGGACGAAGCACTGCGAATCGAAAGAACTCGGCGTCTGCGCCCATCGCATCGACATGAACTGAGCCAGCCCCAAAACGATGAGACCGATGCCCGCGGGGATCAGGGGGCGCCAGGACGGCGCGCGATGTCTCAGGTGCTCGACCCCGATGCCCATGAGACCCGCGATCACCACAGCGGGTGCGATGGCATCATGAGGCGAGACGTCTGTTCGAAAGAGGTAGATCAAGATCCCGCACGACACAGCGGTGGTCACCGTGCCCACGCGTGATCTTGCCAGTGTTGACGGGTCTGTCAGTGCCCATGCTGCAGCAATGAAAGCCCCCGATGTCAGGACGTGAGATATCACCCCCGCGCCGGTATCCGTGCCGCCTCCCGCTCCGTGAATGAGCGCGACAGTGGCGAGTGTGCCGAGCATGAACCATGACGCGCGCGTCTTAGTCCGCGCATCAAAACTGAGGATCACCAATGCACAGAGGGCAGAAGCCGCTAACCACTGATGCGCCATCAGTCCGGCGATGTGTTTCGCGTGAAACGCTGCCTCGACTTCTTCAGGTGTCCAGCCGGACAGGCCAGCGCTAATCGTTTGCACCCACGTCGCGCCAGATGTGGCATCCACCCACGATGTCGGCCATCCCACCAAGGGCGTGGGCCATGCGGCGTAGACAGCCGCAACCCCGGCCATGGCGGCGTTGACACGAATGTGCATCAGGCGGACGACCATTGCGATGCCCGTCGCCACAAGGACCGCTCCGTAGGCATGAGGCGGTAGCGCGATGGCAATCAGCGCGCCAGCAAACGCGCAACCGATTCCTTGATCCCAGCGGTTCATCGAGGGTTTAAGAAACCAGTCAGCCGACCAAAGAATGGCGCACGATACAAGAGCATTGACCACGGTCACCGGCGACAAGACGAGTCCTGCGGTCGTTAGCGGGATGACGAGCGCGGCCATCAGCGATGGTGAGATGGACTGCGCCTTTGGCATGGGGTTAGTGGTCATGGGGCGTTGACTGGGATGATGCAATGATGTTGTCGCTTCGCGACTGTCGTTTCAAAGCCCGCCTCGCAATCGCGTCTTTGGCGGCATGTAGCACGCGTTTGACGGCGGGCCGTCTCGCAGCTGGTTGATGTCTGTCCTGGCGAAACGTTTCGTGACGCGAGCGGCGATCTTGCCATCGGGACAGGCTCTGCGAGCGGTGGGTGTCGTTCAACAAATCGCGATCTGTTTCAACCATATCAATGCAATCGACAGGACACACATCGATGCACAGATCGCATCCGGTGCACCAGTCTTCCAACACGTTGTGCATCAGATTGGGGGCGCCAATGATGGCATCCACTGGGCAGGCTTGGATGCACTTAGTGCACCCAATGCAGGGTTCTTCGCGAATCTTGGCCACGCGCCTAACAGAATCGGGCAGCTGATGCTTGGGATGGTGCGAAAGAGCCACGTCAGCGATGACAGCAGCCAGTGCACGCGCCACAGGTGCTCCGCCTGGGGCGCAGCGGCCGGTATGGTCACCGGCTGCCACCGCTTTCGCATAGTCGCGGCAACTCACGTAGCCGCAGCGGCCACATTGTGTTTGAGGGAGTTCGGATTCGAGTGTGGTGAGAAGGGCGCGGTAATCCTCGCCGGTCGGCGTTACGGGCTTGCGCCGTAACGGAAGTGCTGCCAGTGCGCACGCGGCGCTCACTCCTAGATAGGCTGCCCATTCCCACATCATTGGAACGCTGCGCATAAGACGGCCGAGACAACCACGACCGTTGTCCAGTACGCGGCGGTATCTTGCGCGGCCTTCAAGGTGAGGTAGATGACCGCAATGGCGGGCGACATCATGAGGATGGTTGCGGGGTTCGTTGCGGTCACGATCGACGCGCCTAATAACAGAGACCCGATTGCGAACATGGTGCGTTGATGAGGGGGACAAGCGGCGAGGCTTGTGGCCACGACGGTCCCGATGATCACCCCTTCGATCGCCACTGTGGCCCAAGCGTGGGTGATGAATATCGCGGATGCGGTCAGTACAACAACGCCCACAATGAGAGTAAACCACGTTGCAAAGAGCGCGCGGGGTTTGGGATCAATGGGCGGAGCGCAGGCGAATCCGACCCCGAGACACGACAACACGATGGCGATGGCGGTCATGACACTCTCAGTCGCGTGCGCCGCAACATGGGACCGCTACGACCTCTTCAGGTCAGGGTTTGTGGTGGTGTACCGAAACGGCACGCGCTTGGCATCGGGCCTGGACCTTCGGTAAGCCTCTTGAACGGCCAGTGTCGTTTCGTGAAAACCACTCAAGATCAGATTGAGCTTTCCGGGATACGTGCAGATATCGCCGACTGCAAAAATGCCCAGCTGATTGGTTTGAAACTTTTCCGTGTCCACCGTGATCGAGGAGCGCTCTAGATCCAGTTGCCAATCCGCGATCGGCCCCAGTGACTTAGACAGCCCGAGCAAGAACAAAACGCCATCGGCGTCGATTTCCTGAATGTCGGAAGTCTGGAAGTTCTTCACAGCCAAACCTGTGATGGGAGACTGCGGCGACAACCGGATTAGCCCGTGAGGAACGTAGGGGGTTCTCAACGTCACATCGCCGCTCGCAACGAGATCACGCATTTGCGATTCGGTATGAGGGCTACCGCGGAACTGGTCGCGGCGATGTACGAGGGTCACCGACTTGGCGACACTCGCGAGCGCCACCGTCCAGTCCAAAGCACTATCGCCGCCACCGACGATCACAATCTTTTGATCGGCCAAAGCTGCAGGTTTTTTCACGGCGAAGTAGACGCCATCGGCCTCGGTGGCGTCATCAATATCAGGGATGGATGGCTTTCTAGGCTCAAAGGCGCCGCCTCCCGCTGCAATAAACAGGCTGGGAGCGCTCATGCTCTGGCCGGCGCTTGTGTGAACCATCCAGCCATCGATACCGCCGCGTCTGACCGGATCAACGGTATCGACGCGCTGATCAAGATGGATCTCGTGCGGGAACGGCTTGATTTGCTCCATCAACGCATCCACATGCTCTTGCGCTGTTTGGTCGGCCACCCCCGGAATGTCGTAAATCGGTTTTTCGGGGTACAGCTCCGCGCACTGTCCGCCAACGACCGGAAGCGTGTCAATGAGGGTGCACCGAAGCCCAAGAAGTCCGGCTTCAAAGACGGTGAAAAGTCCAACGGGACCCGCGCCGACGATGATGATATCGGTATCGTGACCGTCAACAGGAATGTGTGAATCGACCACGGAGTTGAAAAGCGCCAGGTGGGATGGGAGAGACGCATCGCACGGATGCTGATGGGATTCTATCGCCCCTTTTTGCCAGACATCTACCAATGTTGGCGTTCACGGCATAATGCGCGACTGAATCACTGGTTCCTCTTCATGATCGACCTCTATTTCGCTCCAACCCCCAACGGCAAGAAAATCTCGATTGGCCTCCATGAGATGGCCATGCCGTATGAGATCAAACCCATCAATATTGGGCAAGGGGAGCAAATGACCCCAGAGTTCTTGGCGATTTCTCCGAACAACAAGATTCCGGCCATCGTGGATCACGAGACCAATCCTCCGTTGGCACTCTTTGAATCGGGTGCGATCTTGACGTACCTCGCCGAAAAGTGCGGCCAGTTTCTTCCCACGTCAGGCGATGCGCGATATCGTGTGTTTGAGTGGTTGTATTGGCAGGTGGGTGGTCTGGGCCCCATGGCTGGGCAGTTCAGCCATTTCGCCATGTTCGCGCCGGAAGATCAGAAGAACGGCTATGGCCATACGCGGTACGCCAATGAGTACGACCGGTTGCTGGGTGTGATGAACCGCGTGTTGGAACACCGCGAATACTTGGCGGGCGACTATTCCATCGCCGATATGGCGTCGTTCCCCTGGGTGGAACCATGCGGACAGCTCGGCGTGTCAGTGGAACCGTTCCCGCACGTCATGCGGTGGATTGCTGCGCTTAAGGAGCGGCCAGCATTAATGGCAGGCTATGCGGTGGGAAGCAGTTAAGGCTGATCACCCGGTTTCGCGCCTCGTCATTGGGGGCGCGATTTCGCAATTCTGATCGACGGATGGCGTGACGCGGGAAGAGGAGGCACCTCAGCACTCGCTGAGGAGTTTCCATTCTGACCGGTGCGCCTCTCGCGATGCTGTCGCGCCTGTGCTTCGCATAATGGACGACTGGAGTACCATTCCTTTCCATGCTTGATCTGCACTTCACGCCGACTCCCAACGGCCGAAAAATCACGATCTTCCTTCACGAACTCGACATTCCTTACGAAATGAAACGGGTCGATCTGGGGAAGGGCGATCAGTTCACGCCCGAGTTTTTGGCGATTTCGCCCAACAACCGGATGCCAGCCATTGTGGATCACGATACGGATCCGCCGATCACTCTGTTTGAGTCGGGTGCGATCTTGACGTACCTCGCTGATAAGTACGGGAAGTTCCTACCGACCTCAGGCGAAGCGCGATATCGTGTCTTTGAGTGGTTGTATTGGCAGGTGGGTGGCCTTGGTCCTATGGCCGGACAGCTCAGTCACTTTGTCAACTACGCTCCCGACGACCAGAAAAACGGGTACGGTCATACGCGGTATGCGAATGAGTTCGATCGCCTACTCGGTGTCATGAACCGCGTGCTTGAGAATCGTGAATTCCTCGCTGGGGACTACTCGATTGCTGACATGGCGTCGTTTCCGTGGGTAGTGCCCTACAAGAGGTTCGGCGGAACCATGGAACATCTCCCGCATCTCAAGCGTTGGTTTGACGCGATGAAAGCGCGGCCGGCCGTTGTATCGGGATGCGAAGTCGGAAGTGACTGGCGCCGCGAAGGCCCAGTGTCGGATGAAGCCCGTGCGATGCTGTTTGGACAGACGTCAAAGACCGTTGCTGCGCCGCCTAAGCGAACTTGATGGGATTTGCGGCGTCCAAATATGGCGCGCAATCGGCACCTCCGCGAACTGCCGCGGGCTTTTCGTGCCCAGATTTACGAGGAATACTGATGAATAGAGTGACACAGCCGATGTTGGCTGTACTCGTTGCAATAGTGATGATCCCGGCCCAAGCCGCGGTTATTCCCGTTGCCCCAACCGCCGGCCAACAGTTGTCAGAGCTGCTCAAAGCTATTGACTTGATGCATGTCAAGCCGCTACCACAGAACGCTGCGGCATCGGAGCGGGTATGTGACAACTTCCTGCGCGTTGCTGACTATCAGCGTTCGCTGTGGCTTCAGTCCGATGTGGCTGCAATGGACGAGGCGTGTCAAGGACTGTTGCAAGATTTCGGCGACTCGGACGTTGACGCGGCCTGGCAGATGTACCAATCCGCTGTCGATTTGCAGCACACGAAGTTTGACTACCAGATTGATCTGTTAGAAAACGGCGAGATTGACCTCGGCGATGATGAGTCATTGCTGCTAGACCGCCGGCAGGCCAAGCGACCGGCCACGACCCTCGAACGCAAGAACTTGTGGCGGAAAGAAGTGGAAGATGCGCTGATTTCTCGAATGGTGGGAGACGATGTCGAACTCAGCGAAGCTCGTGAAGTCTTGTTAAAGCGGTACCGGTCGCGCAGTTCGTATTTGGAGCAAGTAACGGCCGAAGACTATCTGGACCGGTTGGCTCAGGCGCTCTTAACGAGCTATGACCCACACAGTGGCTACATGACGCCGCAAGCCTATGAAGACTTTCTGATCAACACGCGCCTTCAGTTAGAAGGCATCGGCACGCGCCTGCGCACCGAAGGTGACTACGCAGAGATCGTTGAGGTGATCCCCGGCGGTCCAGCGGACCGGAGTGGCTTGATTGCCCCAGGCGACCGGATCTTGTCCGTCGCCGAAGGTGAAGACGGCGAGTTTGAAGACGTTGTGGGTCGCCGTTTGGACCGCATTGTCGAGCTGATCCGCGGTGCCAAGGGCACGGTGGTTCGCATTGAGGTCAAGCCAGCCGACAGCAGCCAGCCGCATCAAGTACGCATCGAGCGCGAGTTGATTCAACTGGATGACCAACGTGCGTTTTCACAGGTCATTGAAGTGCCATCAGGTGACCCTGAACGCACAGCGCGAGTCGGTGTCATCTTTGTGCCCTCTTTTTATGCCGGACAAGGGGCAAGTGGACGTTTGGTCTCTGTGAGCGGTGACATTGAGCACTTGATTGATGAACTGCAAGACCAAGCCGTCGATGGCATCGTGTTGGATCTGCGTGGGAACGGCGGTGGGTTGCTCGGCGAGGCCATTCGGACCCTTGACTTGTTTTTACCACGTGGGCCGCGCGTATTGACGGTGGATCGCCAGCGACGTGTGATGGCGACGTCCCGTCGCGTGCGTATCCCGTACACGGGGCCGCTGGTTGTGGCCGTGGACCGGTCGAGTGCATCGGCCAGTGAGATCGTGGCGGCTGCTATCCAAGACTATGAGCGCGGTTTGATTGTGGGTGAGCGTAGTTTCGGAAAAGGATCTGTGCAGATCGTGACTGAAGTGGCTGGCGGACAACTTCGCGCAACCATTCAGAAGTACTACCGCGTTACGGGACAACCGACGCAAGGCGTGGGCGTTGAGCCAGATGTGAAGCTCCCACACCAGTACGATCATGATTCGGTGGGCGAATCGTCGTACCCATATTCGCTGACGCCAGATGCGGTGCCCGGACAACAACCGCCACACCTGTCATGGAAATTGCCGCCGAACGAGGCGCTGACGCGGTTGGTCAAAGCGCGCACCACAACAGAACCGAATACGAAATATCTCAAGCGCAACAGCGAGATTCGTTTGAGACACGCGAACCGTGACATGGTCAGCCTTGATCTTGAAGCGCGCAAGCGTGAGATTGCGGATGCAGAAATGGAAGACTTGGTGTCGTACAACGAACACGCCCTTGCTGTGGGCTTGCCAACGTTTGAGTCCTATCAGGAACTGTCGACGTGGCGCCGAGCCGAGAGTCAGATTCCATACGCCGAACGGGACTTGTCCAAAGATCCGGCCGTGTGGGAAGCTGCCCGCGTGATGGCGGATTTGGTGATGTGGCAGAGTGGTCGCCTGACGGCGAGACACGCACCTGCGTCTCCGGTCAAACCCGATCCCGAACCGCTGCGCTAACCAGGAGAACAACGTGACCACTGCCCCCATCTCACTTTGCACGTTCAACATCAATGGCATTCGTGCGCACAGTCATCAGATCGATGAGATCAAACGTGTGCATGCGCCGACGATTCTTGGATTGCAAGAAATCAAAGTCTCTAATGAAGACTGGCCACATGAAGAGTACGAGCGCTTTGGGTGGGCTCAGCATCCCCACGGCCAAAAAGGCCGCCACGGGGTAGCGTACTTCGTCGACCCCAAAGCCAAAGTCACCGGCGTCACCCGCGGGTGGCCCGAGCAGGACGAAGGTGCCAAACGCATGATCATGATGACGATTGAGACAGACCAGGGACCCCTGCATGTGCTCAATGGCTACTTTCCTAACGGGGAAAGCCGTAATCATGAGGAGAAGTTTCCGGACAAGCGTGCGTTTTACGCCAACCTGCTGAATTACTTAGAGACTCATTGCTCACCCAATGATCAAGTGGTGGTCATGGGTGACTTCAATGTGGCGCACACCGATCAAGATATTGGGCTGGGCGAGAGCGCACGCCTACGCTGGTTGAAGGAAGGGAAGTGTGCTTTTCTGCCGGAAGAGCGTGAGTGGTATCAGAAGTGCTTAGATTGGGGACTGCATGACTTGGTGCGCGTTCATGCTCCCGATGAACATCTGTTGACGTGGTATCACTACATGCGCCACGGATGGGCATCAAAGCGCGGACTTCGGATCGATACCTTTCTTGGCACAAAGCCATTGACGGATCGGGTCCTCAATGCACTGGTGGACTTAGATGTGCGCGGCATGGAGAAACCTTCAGACCACGCGCCTTTGGTGTTGTCGCTACAACTCTCCCTCGCATGATCGTCTGGCGAGAGTATCGCTTTGAGGCCGCGCACCGGCTCGAATTTGTGCCAGAGGGACATAAGTGCGCGACGATGCATGGCCATTCTTATCGGGTCAGGCTAGAAGTCGGCGGCGAGATGCAGCAACCTCAAGAGTGGATCCTGGACTTCGCGGAGATTGATGCCGTAGCGAAGCCCGTGATTGATCAACTCGATCACACCACGCTAAATGACATCGTTGGGTTAGGTAATCCTACGGTGGAAGCGCTGAGTGTTTGGCTGTGGAATGCCATTCAACCGGGATTGCCGGGGTTGTGCGCGGTGGAAGCGCAAGAGACAGAGAGGAGTGGGTGTCGGTACGAGGGGCCAGCCACATTTAACTAGACAGTGCAGTTGACTCTCAAGTCCACTCAACCAGCCCGCACTTATGTTGAATACAGCGATTTGCTGGCGATTAGAGTCGTGTTAGCTTAATCAGGTTGTTAATCCTTGCGACGTGAACAACCCCATATAGTTTTTCTCAGAATGGAAAGGCAGTTCGTGTTCTTAGGGGTTGTCTGCATCTGGAATTTGTGTCAGGAAATTCTGACGCTTCTTTAGAAAGCCTAAGCGACTGACTATGATAGGGTGTGGCGGCTACTCTTACGTGAAGAGAGCGGTTACAAGCATAGAATCATTCGCCCATTCCAATCAAGGCTGAGGGTCCCCGTCAATAAGAAATCCATGCCCAATATGATGGCGTAGTCGCATTCGACAGCGACCACTTCAAGTTTCATTGCGTGATGTCTCTTCATGACTATGATTTCAATATCATAAGTGTGACAATCGCGAGATGAGTTGTGCACTCCCTTGATGGTCTTCTGGCCGGTAGAGATCAACATTAACTTTTCTGCAAGTATCGGCGAGATGACTGAGCAGGCAGCTCCGGTGTCAATTAAAGCAGATACCTGATGGTAATTATCTGAAAATATTTCGTCGGCTTCATCGACATTACCGCTTACTGTTAAGTGCTCAAATGCGATGGCTAAGGCGCTTTCCGAAGTGCCGTGTTGTGCCACAAAAGCTGGAATGGTTGGTGAGACGCCCACGCGTACGGGAACAGCTATGCAAGGCATGAACTGAGAAACCCCAGAGATGCTGGCGTCTCTCCGATCTTCTGAACCGAGAAGTTGCCTAAGCCTTTGTACAACAACTGCCCTGTCTTGACAGCGTCGACTCGGGTCTGGTACACCTCAATCAGTTCTCTGTTGTGTAGTAACGCGAATTGGCCGTTGTATTCCTTGTCAAAGATCATGTTTTTAAACGCGGCGTAGTTGTCCTGCGCTTGACTCACTCTCTCCCGACTTCCTGCCGTGATACCTGTCATGCCCGACTCTCGACCGACGTTGA
This sequence comes from Gammaproteobacteria bacterium, assembly GCA_965209235.1. Taxonomy (GTDB): domain Bacteria; phylum Pseudomonadota; class Gammaproteobacteria. The sequence continues at coordinate 1,022,199 of OZ242382.1, forward strand.
TGCATTCTACTGAAGGGAGACGGCTGTTATCAGGATCGTGTCACGACGCGCAAACGAAGAAAATGTTAAGACGCCTAGGTTCAAATGTCGACTCCAATTAATGGTTTCGAATGTCTACGGCACGCAGCTGCATGTGATTGAGTGTCGGTCAGAGCTCTACCTACCGCCATTGTTTGGAGTATCAACTCAACCTTCTCACTACAGATGCTCATGGTGAGGCCGTTTTAGAAATTGCTACGTGATTCTCACCGCCGCCGCTGATCAAAAAAGTCTTTCAATACCTCGCCGCATCCTTCATGGTTGACACATCGAGATCCCGGCTTTGCTGTGTTGCTCGCATCCTGTCTCGCGCCATACACCACGCGCCGGATACGAGCATGGGACGCTGCTGCCAAACACATCTCGCATGGCTCAAGTGTGACGAACAGTTCGCATCCCGAGAGAAACGGTCGGCGTAGGGTTTGGCAGGCCTGACGAATCGCGAGGATTTCCGCGTGCGCCGTCGGATCCATGTCGCCTTCAGTGCGGTTCAGCGCGCTTGCGATCACGCGGCCGCCTCGTGCAACAATCGCCGCCACGGGCACTTCGGCAGGATCCTGGGTAGCGAGCAGTTCAAAGCACTGCTGGATCATCCGCTTATCTGGATCGATGACCGGTGTATCTGCGCTCATGTGAGATCAAGCAGCGCCGGTTCGACGCCCATCAGCGTCAGTTGGACTGGGAGGATGGCTTGGTATGCAGTGCTCGCTTGCGTGCCAATGTTTCGGTCATCGTCGTTCGGAGCATCGGGATTGCGTACTCGGCCAGCATGACGTGTCCTTCTCGCGTAGGGTGTACGCCATCCCGTTGTAAGAAAGGGGCGAATTCTTCCCATGACCAAACGCTCGGGATCGGAGACTGGATGAGCTGAATCCCAAAGCGCTGCGAGACATCGCGAAACACCTGCCGGTATTGCTCAAGGTACACCGGTCCGGCGTTCGAGGGGATTGGGACTTCGAGCAGGATCGGGACCGCACCAAATCGCAGCACTTCCCGCACCATGGCTGACAAGTTACCGTGCGTAGTTTGAAGCGGAGCCAACCGCAGCCCGTCATTGGCGCCCAATTCAATAATCACGACACTCGGGCGAAACCGGGTAATCAGTCCGGGAAGGCGCTGACGGCCGCCGCCAGTCGTATCGCCAGAGATGCTGGCATTGGCGAGAGTCAGAGGTTGAATCGCTGCTTTCAAATCCGCCACCCATGACCGTCCATTTTTGACGCCCAGTCCCGCGCTGATGCTGTCTCCCAGCACCACCACGTCGACGGTTTGCGCTTGGGCCGGCGCCGGTACGCCGAAAACGCCGATAATTCCTAAGATAGCCAGCATGCGACACATGCGGGTGGCCGAGAATCGAATGAGTGAAGACCCAACCACAGGCGAAGTGATCGTCGCGCGCGGCATTACCAAGAGCGTGCTGATTGAAGATGCCATGGTGCAAATTCTTGCGCCCACGGACCTATCCCTTAAACAAGGATCCAGTCTGGCGATCACCGGGCCGTCTGGTAGTGGAAAGACGACGCTATTATCAATCCTCGCTGGGCTCGACAAGCCGACCGACGGAGAAGTCTGGATGTCTGGCCATCCCCTGCACACCTTGCATGAAGATCAGGTGGCCAAGATTCGAGGTGAGAACGTCGGCTTCGTGTTTCAAGACCACCAGTTGATTGATAGTCTCTCGGCGGTTGAAAACGTAATGTTGCCCGCCATCATTCGCGGAACCGCAGACGCGCGCGATCAGGCGCTCAATGTCTTGTCTCAAGTGGGCCTCAGTCATCGCATCTCTTCTCGCCCCCATTCGTTGTCCGGAGGGGAGCGGCAGCGTGTCGCGTTGGCGCGTGCTCTCGTCCACCAACCGCGGATCATTTTTGGTGACGAACCCACCGGTAGCTTAGATCGCAACAGTGCTCGGATGGTGATTGACTTGTTGCTACAAACCCAAGAACTTCACGATGTTGCGCTCTTGATGGTGACGCACGATGAACAGATCGCGAAGCGTTGCCAGCAGCAAATCACCATCCAATGAGAGCCTGGTCGCGCCCCACGCTGCGCCGAAACGCATGGCTATTGGTCCGGCGCGAGCTTCGTGGCGGCATGATGCTGGCCATTGTGGCGCTGTGGGTCGGATTGATCGTCACCAGTACTGTGGGTGCGTTGCGTCATGTTCTCGATCGTGAGGTCGGCGCGCGTTCCGCTGAGTTGTTGGGAGGGGACGTTGTGTACTCAGCCTCTTTCCCGCTCCCTGATGATGTCCAGGAGGCGATTCGGGCGAAGGGCGCCACTGGGCAATCCAACGGCGTGCAACTTCTGACGACGGTTTCAACCGGAGAGCAGTGGACGCCCGTGTCACTGCGCGCTGTCGATGAGTCGTGGCCCTTGTTTGGGCACGCTGAGGTGGATCGCGGCAATGGGATGGAGCGTCTGAGCGGCAGCGAGTTGCCGGCGGGATCGCTGTGGATGCAACAGGAACAAGCGGATTTGCTTGACATTGAGCCCGGAAGCACGATGCGCGTCGGTGTCCAGTCGTTTCGCGTGGATGGCTTGCTCATACGCGAGCCCGATCGCATGGGAGGAACGCGTTTAGCGCTCGCACCCAAGGCCATCATGAAACGCTCCGACTTTGAGAGCACCGGTTTAGTCGGTCCGGCCATTCGTGCACGCTACACCACCCAGGTGCGGGCGGATGCCTCGACCCTCGATGCGCTTCGCGACATGGAGCTCGATGACACGATCTCTGTCACGGAACCGGGAGAGGGGGAATCGCAAGCGGCAGGGCAAGCCAAGTCGCTGCTGAGCGTGTTGTCCTACGTGGCGCTTGGGCTGGCGATGTCCACCGTCTTTCTTCTGGCGGCAGAGTGGATTCGGCGCCAGCGACGCATCACGGCGCTTCTTCGCTGTTTTGGCGCCACGCTCCGCCAAGCGCGGGCACTCATTGCCGCGCAGATTGCGCTTTTGACCGTGCTCGTGTGCGTGCCAGGCGCCATTCTTTCTGAGATTGCAGGCCGCGTGGCTCTTCATCTAGCAAAAGGAACGCAATTCTTTACGGCAGAGCTGTCTTTTTGGGAGGCATTGCTTGCCCGTCAGATGCCGTTGCTGCTCACGGCGCTGGTCTTGTTGTGTGCAGGATTACCGATTGCGTGGCGCATTGGCGCCCACCCGCCGATGGCGATGTTGCGTCCAACAGCCCGCCGAACGTCTGCTATGCCCAAACGTCTACTTGCTGCGGGCGTTGTGGTCGGATTAGGAACGCTTTGGTGGTTTGCTGGTGGCATCACCTCGTCGTTAATCGCGGTGATGGCGACGGCGTCGATCGTGGCGGGTGTCGTGAGCCTCATCATTACGCGTTTGCTGCCGAGTAAAGGTCATTTGGCTGTTCGCCTCGCAGCGCTCAGCGTCAAACGGCGGACCGGTGGATCGGCCATCTTCTCAGGCGTGATGGCGGTGCTGTTGTCGTTGACAGGCTTTGCGGTTGTGCTGAGCAACGAAGTGATTGATCAGTGGGAAACTGTGGTGCCGGCGGATGCGCCCAATCACTTTGCTTGGAACGTCTTAGAGCATGAGCGTGATGGGTTTGAGGCGGCACTGCGCGGCATTGGTGCTACGACCAGCCCGTTTTACCCCATGACGCGTGCACGGATATCTGAAATTAATGGCGATGAGTACGGTCGTCCGGCCCGCGAGTACAGCCTGTCATGGTCCACCGCACTTCCGCGCGGGAATGAGATCATTGATGGCGAGTGGTGGGACAGTGACCCTCAGCAGTCATTGGTGTCGTTTGATGAAGGGGCGGCTGAGTTTTTGGGATTGGCCGTTGGTGACCTTGTGGTGTTTACGATCGGCGGGATCCCGGTGGAAGCCGCGGTGGCGAGCTTCCGGGAGGTGGACTGGGAATCCATGCAGCCCAATTTCTGGATCATCTTGAGTCCTGGTGCTGCCGAAGGACTGTCCTCGACGTATCTGGGGAGTTTCCACGCGCCGGATGGGAGTTATGCCGATGTCGCTTCAGTGCTGGCCCAATACCCCACCGTTACGCTGCTGGACGTCGGTGCGCTGGTGCAGGACTACCTGACGCTCGCAGCTTTGGCGGCCCAAGGTGTGGCGATTTTGCTCACGCTGACGTTGCCGGGCGCAGGCCTTGCGCTTGCGGCTCTATTTGTGGTCGGTGCGATGTCGCGGCGCAGGGAGACTGCGCTGCTTCGTGCGATGGGTGCGTCAAAATTGAGCGTGCTGCTTGCGTACTTGCTTGAAGTGTCCTTGCTCGCGTTGTCTTCAGGACTGGTTGCTGCCGGTGTGGCAGAACTTGGGCTGTTGGCGCTGTCGTACACGCCGCTTGAGATTGAGCGCACGATGCACGCATCTCTGTGGATCGCGTTGCCGAGCGCTGCAGTGCTGGTATCGTTGATCGCGTCGGTGCAACCGATTCGGAAAGTGGCGGGCGTGCCGCCCGCACAGGTGCTACGAACCCGAGGAGCGTACGCATGACCCAAGTGGCGGAAGAGTTTCGTGCGATTGCCGCGTACGAGGAAGCCGATCTGCAAACACGGCTCGCTGACTTACAACGCGAGCCGGAGTTTGTCTCCGCGATGGCGAGCCTCTCGAGTGCCTTTGTTCCGCGCGGGTTTCGGTGGATCACGTCGCTCATTCCGACGACCATTAAGAAATCACAAGCGCTGCGTTTGCTGCGCAAGATCTGCGGTGATATTTCGACCTTTCAGGAGCGCGATGTGCTGCTGGATCGTCAGTACGATCGATTTTTCGGACACGCACTACGCCGCGTTTCGACCAATTTGAAGGAACGTCCAAGGTCCGGTTTTTACGTCAGCAATCACCGCGATATCGCCATGGATGCCGTGGTGGTGCGGCATGCCATGCGCAAGGTTTCTGGTGAAACACTGTGGCATTTGGTTGGCGATAACCTCGAAGATCGGCGGTGGCGAGAGATTTCCCACCGTTTGTTGGGCAGCATGCAGTTCAAGCGGCCCACCAGTGTGGCATCGCGTTTGGCGTATGCCAAAGAGCTGGATCGCTTGGCGCGCTACATTGCCTGGTTCATCGGGCAAGACCGGCGAATTTGGTGCGCCCAGGGTAATGGCCGGTCCGTGCTTGGTAAAGATCGCACCAGCACCGGACTGTTTGGCATGCTCGCATTGGCCGGCCAGAAGAGCGGACGCATTCGTTCCTTGGCCACGACGATCCCGATTTATCCCGTCTCGATCTCGTATGAGCGCGACCCCATGGATGTGAAGCGAGCGATGTTTGAGTACCGCGCGCTGGTACGGGGGTCACGAGACAAAGTGGACGATGCGGACTACGTCGAAACGCTGCGAGGCTTGATGGGAGATCGCGGACGGGTTCATGCCGAATTTGGGCCGCGTTTGGAAACCTGTGATTCCGTGGATGAGTATGCCGCGCAGGCCGATGCGTTTATTTGCGGTCATTACAAACTGTGGCCAACGAATATCGTCGCTGCTGAACTGATGCTAGAAATGGATGGGTCATTGCCACACATTGATCCGCAGCAGGTGGCCGGGGCCAGTGTCGCGCTCGACGAGCGACGGCGCGTGCAAGAGTGGCTTGCGCGTCGGTGCTCGCGGGTCTCAGATGCCATTCGAGAACTGGTGATTCGCAGCTACGCGGAACCCGTCTTCTCGAAAGCTGAGTTTTCAGCGGAGAAGAACTCGTCCACGTAATGGCATCGTATTCATACAATTCACAACCAAACGTTACTGACGGTTAGAGGACAGACGATGGATATTGAAGGAAAGGTTGTTGCGGTTACCGGTGGAGCATCGGGACTCGGCTACGCGGCTGCGACGCAACTCGCTGCCAAAGGCGCAAAAGTCGCGCTGATCGATCTCAATGTTGAGAAGGCGCAAGAATCGGCCGATGCACTTGGCAATGGCGCGATCGCTGTGAAGGCCGATGTGTCCAACGAGGACTCAGTGACGGCAGCTTTTGATGCGATTCAAAATCAAATTGGTGACATTCGTGTGCTCGTTAATTCCGCTGGGCTGGGTGGCGCAACGCTGACAGTGGGCAAGGAATTTGCCCCTTACCCGCTGGAGCAGTTCAAGTTCATCGTGAATGTCAACCTGATTGGAACATTCAACTGCTTGCGTATTGCGGCGTCCAAAATGGCCCAAACCAGCCCCGTCACTGACGACGGAGAACGCGGCGTTGTGGTCAATGTTGCCTCCGTGGCTGCGTACGACGGCCAGCGCGGTCAAGCGGCGTACTCCGCCAGTAAAGGCGGCGTGGTTGGCATGACACTTCCGATCGCTCGCGATCTTCAGCGTTACGGTATTCGCGTGTGCACCATTGCTCCGGGCATTTTTGACACGCCGTTGATGATGGGTGCTCCTGACGTTGTGCGCGATCCTCTGTTGAAAATGACGCAGTTCCCACGACGTTTTGGACAGCCCAATGAATTTGGCCAGTTGGTGGTTCACATCTGCGAGAACGGCTACCTCAACGGTGAAACCATTCGTCTCGACGCGGGTATCCGCATGGCGCCTAAATAGGCAGTCAACGCATGCCCAATGAATCGGATTTCCGGGTCCTCTTAGCGAGTGACGCCGGCAACGGTGTGGTCCCGGCGGTTGCCACACGGCCAACCTCGTCCCTGACAGGCGAAGTCACGGTCAGGGTTGCGTGGTCCTCCATCAATTACAAAGATGCACTTGTCGCGCACGGTCGGCCTGGACTGTCGCGGAAGTATCCGCGGATTCCTGGGATTGATGCCGCTGGACATGTGATTAACGACAGCACCGGCGAGTTGGAGCCCGACACGCCGGTTGTGGTAGCGGGCGCCGATTTCGGCGTGCAAGCCGATGGCGGGTACTCAGAAATCGTGTCGGTGCCGCGTCAGTGGCTCACGCCACTCCCCGATGCTGTTTCGCCGCTTCGTGCCATGATGTTTGGCACGGCAGGCTTCACAGCCATGATGTGTCTGATGCGATTAGAGGCTGCCAATGGCGGATCACCGCTGAAAGGATGTCGCGTGGCTGTTACAGGTGCGAGCGGGGGCGTTGGCTCCTTGGCCGTTGCCTTACTGGCGATGAATGATGTCGAAGTCGTGGCGGTCTCCGGCAGCCCGGATAACGCGGGGTTGCTGAAGCGCATTGGTGCGACGTCCATGGTCCCCAGAGAGGAGATTGAGCAGCATTCGCACAGTCCACTCGCGTCTCAGGACTATGACTTTGCGATCGATACTGTCGGTGGCCGCACGCTTGCGGGGCTATTGCCGTGCATCGGGTGGGGTGGAGCCGTGGCCTGCGTCGGCAATATCGGTGGACCTGCACTCAAAACAACTGTTTTCCCGTTCATCCTGCGGGGAATTGGGCTGTTGGGTGTTGATAGCTCGAAAGTGCCCTACGACTGGCGCGTGGGAATTTGGGACAGCGTGGCCGATCTGTTCAACGATACGGATCTGGATGTGATGCTCGAACCTATCATTCATCAAATCGACTTTACGGACCTGCCCAAGCAGCTTGCTGCGACGCTGGAAGGCAAATCCCGCGGCCGTCAAGTTGTGAAGGTCCCATCACAATGAGAGAAGATCAGTCTGTGTGGGGACATATAATCGCCGAAGTCTCAGTGCCAATGGCGGTGCGCAGGGCTTGAAAAACCAACGCCCCGTTGATCTTGCGATCGACTTTACCCGGCTCCCAATTACGGCTATCGCGTCTATCTTTCATCGATTGACAGGACTGGCCTTATTGCTGGGAACAGCTCCCCTCATTTACTTGTATGGCATCAGCCTCGAAAGTGAAGTGGGCTACGAATACGTCAGGCAGACGCCGTGGGACGGCTGGCGTGCCCTCGTTGCTGTGATTGTTGCATCATCAGTGATCTACCACGTGTTGGCCGGTGTCCGGCATCTCATCATGGACTTTGCGGGAATCGGTGAAGCCACGTTGAGACAAGGTCAAATCGGGGCACGGGCAGTGTTAATCCTGTGGGTGCTCGCGACGATACTCACGATCGTCATGGTGGTGATCTAGCAATGACAGGTTCAATCATTTGGTGGATGCAGCGCATCTCTGCAGTGATCTTGCTCGTTACGATGATTGTTTTCGGCCTCGCCGTTTTGGTGATTGGTGATGAAGGCTATCAAACGTGGAGCACATGGATGGGTTCATTCCCTATCCGGTTGCTGGTGGTGTTGACCGGCGTCTCCATCGTTATGCATGGATATATTGGCATTCACGCGGTGGTTTCAGACTATCTGACCCCCGCGCGAATCGGCAGAGCTTCCGCAATCGTATGGCCTGTATGCGAGGTCATCGGCCTTGCCATCACGCTGATATACGCTGCATGGCTCTTTGGCATCGCATTTCACTAAGAATATGGACGCACTCAAAACTCAGTCTTTCGATGCCATTGTTGTCGGCGGCGGCGGAGCGGGCCTACGTGCCGGCCTCGCGCTGACCGAAGCGGGCCTGAAGACCGCGATCATCAGCAAAGTTTTCCCCACACGGTCTCATACCGTCAGTGCTCAAGGCGGCATTACATGCGCCATTGGAAGCTCTGATCCGAATGACGATTGGCGGTGGCATATGTACGACACCGTAAAGGGGTCGGACTTCATTGGCGATCAAGAAGCCATTGAGTTCATGTGTAAGATGGGACCGGCGGCTGTCTATGAGCTTGAACATATGGGCATGCCGTTCTCTCGCACAGAGGAAGGTCGCATCTATCAACGCCCCTTTGGCGGGCAATCGAAAGATTTCGGAAAAGGCGGCCAAGCTGCTCGGACCTGTGCTGTTGCTGACCGCACAGGCCATGCGCTCTTGCACACGTTGTATCAAAACTGCTTGCGTGCCAAGACCACGTTTATGAATGAATGCTATGCAGTGGACTTGATCCGCTCGAGCAATCAAGACGGACGGATCGTGGGCGTGTCGATGATTGACATCGAAACGGGTTCATATCAGGCCATCTTGGCGCGGCACGTTGTGCTTGCGACCGGTGGCGGTGGCCGCATTTTTGCCAGCACGACCAATGCGCACATTAATACGGGTGACGGCGTCGGTATGGCGTTGCGCGCTGGGGTTCCTGCGCAAGACATGGAAATGTGGCAGTTTCATCCGACCGGAATTCACGGCGCAGGTGTGTTGGTGACGGAAGGATGCCGCGGAGAAGGTGGTTATCTGATCAATGCCGACGGCGAGCGTTTTATGGAACGGTACGCGCCAAATGCCAAGGATCTCGCGAGCCGAGACGTGGTTGCGCGTTCGATGCTGTTGGAAATTCTGGAAGGTCGCGGCGTTGGCCCCGATAAGGATCATGTGCTTCTGAAGCTGGATCACTTGGGTGCTGATGTGCTGAACTCACGGTTGCCTGGTATCTGTGAGCTGTCCAAAACGTTTGCCCATGTTGACCCGATCGTCGCGCCGGTACCGGTGGTGCCGACGTGTCACTACATGATGGGCGGGGTCCCGACGCTCGCGTCCGGTGAAGCCATTCGTCACGACAAAGTCAAAGGCGATGTCGTGGATGAAGGACTGTATGCGGCTGGTGAAGCGGCCTGTGTGTCCGTGCACGGGGCCAATCGTCTCGGCGGTAACTCACTGCTTGATCTCGTGGTCTTTGGCCGTCAGTGCGGCCTTTCGATTGCGAAGAAAGATAAGAGCGGAGTGGACAGTGCCAAGCCAAGTGCCAGTGACATCGAAGCGGCTTTTGAAGCAGTGCGCCGCTTGGATCGCGGTGATGGATCTGAAAGTGTGTCTGCTGTTCGTAAGGACTTGCAGTCTTGCATGCAGCGGTCTTTTGGTGTCTTTCGTACAGCCACTCACATGGACGAGGGTGTCAAAGAGCTCAATCAGATTCGCGATCGAGTCTCTCGCGTGTCGTCCGGCGATAACAGCGAAGCGTTTAACACGGCGCGTATCGAAGCGCTGGAGCTTCGTAACCTCGTGGATATTGCACTCGCAACGGCGTATTCCGCTGTCGCACGCAAAGAAAGTCGCGGCGCCCATGCTCGTGATGACTTCCCCAAACGGGATGACAAAGGTTGGCTTTGCCATTCGATCTACTATCCCGAAGATGGTGAGATTGGACGTCGCGATGTGAACTTCAGTCCCAATGAAGTGGATCGATTTGACCCCGTTGAGAGGACATACTGATGCGCGTTGATGTCTATCGCTACAACCCCGCGTCCGATCATGGACCAGAGGTGCGCACCTACGAGGTGGATGCTGATCCCGGCGTGATGGTGTTGGATGTGCTTCACATGATCAAGGAGCAAGACCCAACGCTCGCATTTCGGCGTTCATGCCGGGAAGGTGTGTGTGGATCTGATGGCCTGAATATCTCGGGTCGTAATGGTCTTGCGTGTATTACGCCCGTTTCCGAGGTGTTGCGCAACAACAAACTCGTGATTCGCCCGTTGCCGGGTCTACCTGTGATTCGCGACCTTGTTGTGGACATGAGTCAGTTTTACGCGCAGTATGAGCGTCTTGAGCCATGGCTCCAGTCTGATACACCTCCGCCAGAACAAGAACGCCTGCAAAGCCCGGAAGACCGTGCCAAGCTTGACGGGCTCTATGAATGCATCCTGTGTGCGTGTTGCACAACAAGTTGCCCCTCATTCTGGTGGAATCCCGACAAGTTTGCGGGGCCCGCAGCGTTGCTGCAAAGCTACCGTTTCTTGGCGGATAGTCGGGATACCGCTGATGCCGAACGCTTGAAGCGGTTGAATGATGCGAACAGCCTGTATCGCTGTCATGGCATCATGAACTGCACGACTGTTTGCCCGAAGGGACTGAACCCCACCCACGCGATCGGAGAGAGTCGCCGACGGATGGTGTTGGCGCGAGGGTAAGCCGAACTCCGTGACCCGAAAAGATAAAGCTAACGCTGATTCGCTATCTTCTTTGCAATGGCTTGACCATGTTGGTGAGCTAGAGCGGGAATCAGCAACAGGGCGTTCTCACTACACGTTGCGTGACGTTCTCGCGCACGAAGCTCTTGGTGGCCGTTCTCGGCACCTTGCAGGCGCAGCCGCCACTCAGGCAGCCCCCGTGACGCAATTTGCGGACTGGTGTCGTCGCAGCGGGCATCTGTTTGCAGCCTGCAATCCTCTGGATCAAGGGCAACTCCCACTTCCCGATGACGTTGTTGCACTTCGCGCGGCCGCGTTGGCTGAAGATCCTAGCGCTGTTGCCACACTGGAATCGGCCTATCTTGGCGGAGCCTCGCTTGTAGGCGATCAGCTGGCTGACGACGAACAGGCGTGGTGGCATGAAGCTATGGAATGCGATGTGTCCAGGACCCCCGATGAGCGGCTGGCTCTGTTACGCAGGCTCGGCGAAGCCGAATGGCTTGAGCGTCATTTGGGATCGCGTTTTCCCGGCGCCAAACGCTTCGGTCTCGAAGGCGGTGAAGTGCTTATTCCGTTGATTGACACACTAATTGACCGTGCGGGACGGCATGAAGCCAAGGAAATCTGCCTCGGGATGGCGCACCGTGGCCGGCTGAATGTGTTGGTGAACGTGTTGAACAAATCGCCCACCGAGCTGTTTGCCCACTTTGAAGACGGTGGCGCTGCTGATCGGTTAGGTCAGGCCTTCATGGGTGATGTCAAGTATCACTTGGGGTTTTCGAGCACGATTAACCACACGAATGGGCCGATTCACGTGGCGCTGATGTTTAACCCATCGCACCTAGAAATCGTGTCACCCGTGACCAATGGATCCACGCGGGCTCGCCTTGATCGGCGCGCACTCGTGGAAAACCGCGAGAACAACTTAGACGAGGTGGTGCCGATCGTTGTGCACGGCGATGCGGCGTTTGCCGGTCAAGGAGTCGTGGCAGAGGCCGCTCAGATGATGTTGACGCCGGGCTATACGGTGGGAGGCACGGTCCATATCGTGCTCAACAACCAGATTGGCTTTACAACATCTGACCCGACTGATGCACGGTCAACACGATACTGCACGGATATCGTGCGAGGCTTTGGTATTCCGGTGATCCGGGTGAGTGGGCACTCACCCGAAGATGTCATTCGGGCCGCAGAAATGGCCGTGACATGGCGAAGCACTTTTCATAAAGACGTGGTGATTGAAGTGGTGTGTTACCGTCGGCACGGACACAACGAAACAGACGATCCCAGCGTGACCGACCCGCTGATGTACGAAACCATCAAGGCACTTCCGGGCGTGGCGTCGCTGTACGCGAAGACACTGGCGAAGGATGATTTGGCTATTGACCTGACTGCGCTGGAAACCGACTATCGAGATAGGCTGGATTCCGGCGAAGGATCGGTCTTAGGGATGGGGCAGCCAACCAATCAGAACGTCCTTTATGATTGGTCTCCTCATCTTCAGGCTGCGAAAAAGTCCGTCGAAGAAAATCGTGATGTTATTACATCCATTAGTCAAAATAAATGGAAAAATCTCGGTCAGCGGATGACAGATCTTCCAGCTGACTTCTCGCTCCACCGCACGGCGAAATTGGTCTTTGAATCACGCGCTCGAATGGTTGCGGGTGAGATTGATGTGGATTGGGGATGCGCAGAAACACTCGCGCTTGCCTCACTTCTCGATGAGGGACGATCTGTCAGATTGACCGGACAAGACTCGCGTCGAGGGACTTTCGCTCATCGGCACTCCACTGTGTTTGATAGCGAAAACGGCGACGAACACAATGTGCTGCAGTCGTTCCCCAAAGGCGCTGGGCTGTCCGTTTATGACAGTCTTCTTTCCGAAGAAGCCGTGTTGGCGTTTGAGTACGGATACTCGGCAACCAGTCCGCAAGGACTGGTGATGTGGGAAGCGCAATACGGCGATTTTGCGAATGGCGCTCAAGTGGTCATCGACCAGTTCATTACGGCTGCAGAAGCGAAGTGGGAACGCATGAGTGGATTGGTGCTGCTCTTGCCTCATGGCATGGAAGGTCAAGGTCCTGAGCATAGCTCGGCACGACTCGAACGGTATCTGCAACTGTGCGCCCGTCACAACATGTCCGTCTGCATGCCAACGACCGCCGCACAGATCTTTCACCTTTTGAGACGACAGACGCTCAGCGCGTTGCGCCGTCCTTTGATAGTGATGACGCCGAAGAGCGGGTTGCGGCATCAGCTCGCCCGCAGTCCGGCATCGCGGTTCACAGATGGTGCGTTTGAGCGCGTTATTGCTGATGACACAGTCACGCCGCAAAATGTCACACGCGCCGTCGTGTGTAGTGGCAAGGTGTATTACGACCTTGAGAAGAAGCGCGTGGACGAGTCGGTGGGCGATACAGCCATTGTGCGCGTTGAAGAAAGCTATCCGTTCCCGCGCGGGGCCTTGAGTGATGCGCTTTCACGCTTCCCCAATCTGGCGGAAGTGGTGTGGGTGCAGGAAGAGGCAATCAACCAAGGAAGCTGGTACCACATGCGCCACCGGGTGCAAGGTGTGTGCGCCCGTTTAGAAGCCGAACCGTCGGTGTCTTGCGTTGCACGCGAAGTGTCATCTTCTCCGGCCGTTGGCAGTCTGTCGCTTCACCGTTTGGAACAAGATCAACTCGTCAGTACGGCTTTGAGAATCGGGGAATCCGGTGCCAGTGTCGTGACTGTTGCCGCCTGAGGTTCAAGGAGAACAATCGTGATCACCATCAAAGCGCCGGCTTTTCCGGAATCAGTGAGTGATGGCCAAGTGGCGCACTGGAACGTGCGAGTCGGCGAGCACGTTGAGCGGGATTCGGTCGTTTGCGAAATTGAGACAGAGAAAGTTGTGCTCGAGGTTCTCGCGCCGGCATCTGGTCAACTATCGAATGTAATGGCGCAAACTGGTGATGTTGTACTATCCAATGCTGCGATCGGAGAGATTGACGACACGATCCAACAAGCCAAGGGAAGTGATGGGGCTTCGGCTGCCTCTGGGCAGGCGGAATCTGAATCATCGAAGCCTCAGGATCAGGGATCACACCGCGCTGGGCCGGCTGCGCGGCGTGCCGCTCAGGAAGCGGGTGTCTCTGTTGCACAAGTGACCCCAAGTGGTCCGCGAGGCCTGGTCACCAAGCCGGATGTCTTGTCGATGGGAGCCGATCGGCAATCTGACCATATTCGTGAACCCATGTCGCGTTTACGCCAGACCATAGCGCGGCGTTTGACTGAGGTTCAGCGTGAAACAGCATCTCTGACGACCTTTAATGACGTCGATATGACCGAAGTCATGCGACTGCGCGCTCAGTACAAAGACATGTTTGAAAAGACTCACGGCGTGCGCCTCGGTTTCATGTCGTTCTTTGTGAAAGCGGTAGTCGAGGCTCTCAAGCGTTATCCCGTATTTAACGCATCCATTGATGGCACCGATGTGGTTTACCATCGCCGCTTCCATATTGGCGTAGCCGTCTCAACCCCACGAGGTCTTGTGGTGCCAGTGATTCGCGATGCGGATCAGTTGACCATGGCAGAGATTGAAAGCACGGTGCGTGACTTTGGAAGTCGCGCCCAGACGGGCAAGCTGGATCTGTCTGAGATGGAAGGCGCAACGTTTACGCTCACGAATGGCGGGACGTTTGGCTCATTGCTGTCGACACCGATTTTGAATAGTCCGCAAACTGGGATCTTGGGGATGCACCGCATCGACGAGCGCCCGGTCGTGGTGGATGGCGCCATCGTTGCGCGTCCCATGATGTATCTCGCCGTAACATACGATCATCGGTTGGTTGATGGTCGTGATGCGGTGCAATACCTTGGCGCGATCAAAGGGTTTATCGAAGATCCCGCTGCGGCGATTCTTCAGGTCTAGAGGGTAGGCAAATGAACATCTCTTCCGTTGTTGTGATGGGTGCGGGCCCCGCAGGATATGCGGCCGCGATTCGCGCCGCTCAATTGGGCATGAAGGCCACGCTGATTGAAGAGCGCGGCGGCGACGCGCCGGTCTTGGGTGGGACGTGTCTCAACGTGGGGTGCATTCCTTCCAAAGCGCTTCTTGACTCGTCTCACTTGATGTCTGAGTTCATGCACGCGGCGGAACATGGTGTGATCGCGCAAGAACCCCAAATGGTTGTTCCGGCCATGCAACAACGTAAAGAGGCGGTGGTCGATAAGCTCACCTCGGGTGTCTCACAGCTGTGTCAAGCGAACAGCGTCACCGTTGTGCATGGCCGCGCTGAGCTGGGCGCAGAGAAGTCTGTGACGGTGACCGCCGCTGATGGGTCCACACAAACGCTAACGGCTGACGCGGTGATCATTGCCAGTGGTTCTGATCCTGTGGTTTTGAAAGGCTTTGAGCCAGACGGTCAACATATTCTTGACTCAACCGGTGCCTTGGATCTGCAGGAGGTGCCACATCGCCTCGTGGTGATTGGTGCGGGTGCGATCGGCCTAGAGCTGGGAAGTGTCTGGCGGCGACTGGGCGCTGACGTCACCATTCTGGAAGCGCTCGATACGTTCATGCCTATGGTGGATGAACGCATTGCTCGTGATGCGCAACGTGAATTGAAGAAGCAAGGGCTCGATATTCAGCTTGGCGCGCGCGTGACAGAAGCTGCGATGGGTGGTGCTGGTTTTATGGTGCATTACGAGCGGAATGGTCAATCATTCACGCAGGAATGCGATAAGTTGATCGTGGCTGTCGGTCGCAAGCCGCGCACCGATTGCATTGGCTCTGACAGTGGCGTCACTCTCACGGATCGCGGTTTTGTCACGGTTGATGGTAATGGACAAACCTCCGTCAGCGGTGTGTACGCAATTGGTGATGTGGCAGGTGGTGCCATGCTCGCACACAAGGCCACACAGGAAGCAGTGTGTCTCGTGGAGCGATTGAACGGACGGGCCTCATGTGTCAATTACGATCTCATTGCGTCTGTCGTGTACACCCACCCAGAGATCGCCTTTGTTGGTTTGGGCGAGAAGCAGGCGAAAGCTCAGGGCATGTCTGTCAATGTGGGATCGTTTGGCTTTGCTGCGAATGGCCGTGCCTTGGCCGCGGGTGATGCGGTCGGCATGGTGCGCGTGATTGCGGATAGCGAAACAGACGCCCTCGTGGGCGTGCATGTGTTCGGTCCCGGTGCGTCTGAGATTGTTCAGCAGGCCGTCATCGGCATGGAATTCGGCGCGACAGCTGAAGATTTCGGAGCGATGACATTTGCCCATCCGGGTCTATCAGAGGCTCTGCATGAGGCGTCGTTGGATGTGCACGGCGAAGCGCTGCATGCCGTTTCCAAGAAACGAAACAAGGGGAGTTGAGATGAACCTACACGAATATCAGGCGAAAGACGTCTTTCATGCTGCCGGGATGCCGGTCGCACGGTATGGCGTCGTGCGCTCCGTGGAAGAGTGCGACAGCGTTCTTCGCGACATCGGAAGCGGTCCATGGGTCTGTAAGGTCCAGGTGCACGCCGGTGGCCGCGGCAAAGTCGGAGGGGTCAAGCTATATGACGATCCCAAAGACGTGCGAGACTTTGTCTCTCGATGGGTCGGCAACACGTTGGTCACAAAGCAAACCGGGGAGCAAGGGCGTCCGGTCAACGACATCATGATCGGGGCTGCGGCAGACATTACCAAAGAGTTTTATCTAGCGATCTTGCTGGACCGAGCGCAACAGAAGCTCACGATTGTGGCGTCGGCTGAAGGTGGCGGCGATATTGAAGAAGTGGCGGCAGAGCGCCCGGATGCCATCATTCGCAAAACGATTGATCCCGCAGCTGGCTATCGCCGCGCTCAAGGCCGGGATATTGGATTCCGCCTTGGCATGAATGTCAAACAAGCGGCGCAATGTGCTGTGATTTGCGAGCAGGCTGTGTCGGCATTTATGAAGCATGATTTGACGTTGCTTGAAATTAACCCGCTTGCGATCTTGGCTGATGGGACGCTTTCATGTGTTGATGCCAAGATTTCGGTAGATGATTCGGCTGCCTACCGGCAAAAGAAGCTGTTTGCACTGCGTGATGAAACACAAGAAGTGGCCATGGAGCTGCGGGCGGAAAAAGCGGGATTGAGTTATGTCCGCTTGGAAGGCACGATTGGTTGCATGGTGAACGGCGCTGGGCTGGCTATGGCCACGATGGACACCATTCACTTGTATGGCGGCGCGCCGGCCAACTTTTTGGATGTTGGTGGCAGCGCCACCAAAGAACGGGTCAGTGAGGCGTTTTCGATCATCACCGCTGACAAGTCAGTCAAAGCCATCCTCGTCAATATTTTTGGCGGCATCGTGCGTTGCGATTTGATTGCGGAAGGCATTGTTGAAGCTGTGAAAGAGACCGGACTGCAAGTGCCAGTCGTTGTTAGGTTACAAGGCAATAGCGCGGTTGCAGGGCGCAAGATTTTGTTGCAGTCCAGTGTGGCTGTGACACCTGCTGAGACGCTGTCTGAGGCGGCGAAGTTAGCTGTGGAGTGTGCACAACAATGAGCATTTTGGTTGGCGCGGATACCCGCGTGGTCGTACAAGGATTTACTGGTGCGCAAGGAACCTTGCATAGTCAGCAAATGATCGCCTACGGGACCAAGGTCGTCTCGGGCGTGACTCCGGGAAAAGGAGGCATGACGCATTTGGGTGTCCCAGTTCGGGATACGGTCGCCGAGGCGGTTTCGCGTGATGGGGCCAATACCAGCATCATCTTCGTGCCAGCGCCGTTTGCGGCTGACTCCGTCTTCGAAGCAGCAGAAGCGGGCGTTGATCTCGTGGTGTGCATCACGGAAGGTATCCCGCAATTCGACATGATCGGCGTGGTGGATTACTGCCGCCGGAACAACGTGAAATTGGTAGGCCCCAACTGCCCAGGCGTGATCACGCCGGGTCAGTGCAAGCTCGGCATTATGTCGCCAGAAATTCATGCACCTGGAACGATCGGCGTGGTCTCACGCTCCGGAACGTTGACGTATGAAGCTGTGGCGCAAGTGACGGAAGCTGGTTACGGCCAAAGCTCGTCAGTCGGTATTGGCGGTGACCCCGTTCCGGGCATGTCGTTTGTCGATGTGCTTGAGATGTATCAGGCTGATGATGGCACCGAAGCGATCATCATGATCGGTGAGATTGGCGGCACCGCGGAAGAAGAAGCTGCGGCGTACATCAAGAAGCATGTGTCGAAGCCTGTCGTTGCGTACATCGCCGGCGTAACAGCTCCGCCAGGACGCCGCATGGGTCATGCCGGTGCGATTGTGTCGGGTGGTCAGGGAACAGCGGAAGCGAAGATCACGGCGCTTGAAGACGCCGGCGTCACGACGGTTCGTGACTTGTCTGTCATCGGCCGGACGGTCATTGAGCAACTGAAAAGCTAACGCTTTTTCATCGCAGCTAGGGTGAGATCTGTTTCACCCACTGCGTGAGGCGCTGACCGTACTGTTCACCCACGCGTGACCATAAGAATCCGCTGGCAATCTCTTGCAGTTGTCGGCGGATCTCGTCGGTGGCTGAGGGGAGTGAGCGCACGGCGTTTGTTATGCACTGGGAAATGCGCGGGGTATCACCCTCGCGAGGGTGTGCGTCAAACGTGATGATCCCTGGATGATCGGGTAGCCAGTCCAACGCTTCAACGCCTTGCGATGCAATGACTGGGGTGCCTGCTGACAGGCTCTCGACCATCACGATTCCAAACGATTCAGAACGACTCGGCAACACTGTGGCTGACGCTTGGCGATAAAGCGCCGGGATCTGGGCATCTGTCATGCCTGTCAAGACAACGATGTTCTTGTTGGCCTGAGAGAGGTTGGGGTTTTCGTTCGTCACCAGCACAATGCCGAAGCCAGCCTGCGCCAACTCTGTTTCCGCAGCCACCAGCGACTGGATGCGCTTAATGGGGTCATTGCGTCCCACGAAGAGGATGAATCGCTCCGGTAAATCCACGTCAGGCGTGAGCGCGGACTTCACATCCTCGGGACTCCACCCGCCGCCAACCGGCAACGTCATCAAAGGCGTATCGGGAGCGATCTGCGCAATGCGCTTCGCTTCACGCTTGGAGATTGGGTTGATGAGTGTGGCAGCGCGCAAAAGGGGGCGCGTGAGGCTCGCTTGGACCAATCGGTGCGAGAGTTCTCTCCACGGTTGATCACCAGGTGGGTGAAGCGCCGGGGTCAGCAGCACCGGAATGTTCTGCCGACGACATTCGTTGGCGACTTGCAGCTGCGGGATGTTGTGCGCGCCGTACAAGTGCACGAAGTCGGGTGAGTGGTCTTTGAGCCAGCTTACGACCCGCCGGCGTGACAAGAACGACTTTTCACCAACAATCTTCGTGCGCCCGATCTCGTCGCCGCTGGAGACAGTTGTCTCCAGATGCGCCTCGGTCCAACGCGCAAATGCTAAGAGATGTGACTCTTGCCCGCCCCTGTAACGCGTTGGGTCCCGGTGGTAGAACGTGAGGACACGTGGCCGCGATAAGCAGTCCCGCTCGTCAGGCACTGGCCCCCTGATCGATCACCATCTCAGATGCTGTCATATAGCTTGATGCATCCGAGAGAAGGAAGACGATGCCGTTAGCTACCTCAGAGGGTTGGGCAGCACGGACACCACCGCCAATCACCTGAGCAATCGCGTTGACGTCAATGCTGTTGGAGCCTGGCTCCGCTGCACCGGCCGCTTCCAGCAAGTCACGCGCAATGACGTCTTTTTGCCAGATCGGCGTGTCGATGATGCCGGGGTGAACGGAGTTCACACGAATGTTCAACCCGTTGTCCCGTGCTTCCTTCGCGATCGCCTTCGTGAACAGCCGAACGCCGCCTTTGGTGGCGCAATAGGTGCTCAGATTGCCTGCGCCTTGAAGGCCGGCAATGGACGAGATGTTCACAATGGAACCGCCGCCGTGTTCGGGCATCCTTCGAAAAGCCTCGCGGCATCCGATGAATACACCTTCCATGTTGATGGCGAACATTTCGCGCCAGCGATTGAGGGTCTCATCCACTAGGAGGCTACCACGGCCAATCCCAGCGTTGTTGACCAACCCATGGACTGAGCCGAACGCTTTGACGGCAAAGTCAAATGCGGCGACCCAGTCGTTTTCACTGGTCACATCATGGTGAAAGTACTCAGCTTTGTACCCTTCGTTTTTCAACGTTTCAGTGGTTTCTCTGCCAAGGACGTCATCGATATCTGTGAGGACCACAGATGCACCAGCTTCGCAGCACGCCCGTGATGTCGCAGCACCGATTCCCGATGCTGCGCCAGTCACGAGGACGCCGCGGCCGTCCAGCCGCGCGCTCATTAGCCGTTGCCTTTGATGCGAATCAGGGCCTTACCGAAGTTCTTCCCTTTGAGGAGACCCATAAACGATTCGGGGGCGTTTTCGAAACCGTCAACGATCCATTCTTTGACTTTCATTTCGCCTGACTTGATCCACTTTCCGAGTTCTTCACTGGCGTGGAGCCACTCTTTCTGCCATTCCGTCACGAGGAAGAAACGGTGTTCTGGAGGAGTCGCGAGACCGCCAAAGATCGTGAATGGGCTCTCAAGCTGCTCAATTTCTTCCACAGCGCTGTACTGCGAGATGAAGCCGCAGATCGGCACACGGGCACCAGCGTTGAGACGTTTGGACACTTCCTTTGTGAGATCGCCACCAACGTTCTCAAAGTAAATGTCAATGCCTTTGGGGCAGTACGCATCAAGCTTCTCGCCGATATCATCGTTTTTGTAGTCGATGACTTCGTCAAAACCGAGATCGTTTTTGACGTAATCACACTTGGCTTTACCACCAGCGACACCGATGACTCGTAGACCCAGGGCTTTTCCCATTTGTCCGACCACCGAGCCGACAGCGCCTGCGGCTGAAGACACAACCAAGGTTTCACCGGCTTGTGGCTTACCCACGCGCAGGAGACCAAAGTAGGCTGTTCTGGCCGGCATGCCGACGGTTCCAACCCATGCTTGCATCGGAGCGATGTCCGTGTTGGCAGGCGTCACACCTCCGCTAAACGGTTGCGCGCTGTCAAGGCTTGCAATGGTGTGGGTACGCCAACCGCCATGCACACTGACGACATCCCCAACTTTGTGGGTATCTGACTTACTCTCAATGACGACGCCGACGGTTTCGCCTGTCATCACCTCTCCGACTTGTAGCGGCGGCATGTATGACGCGGAATCGCGCATCCGGCCACGCATATACGGATCGAGTGATAGGTAGTGGTTTTCGACAAGAATTTGGCCGTCTTTCAGCGACGGCAATTCTTCTTCAACCATTTGGAAGTTGTTGGGTTTGGGATCGCCAACCGGGCGGTTAGACATGATCCAATTGCGTGATGTGGTCATCGAGGTTCTTCGATAGAGACTACCGAATTCTATGGATTGAGATCGCGGCAGGGGAAAGCGGCTTGGCTAGGCCTGCTTTACGCTCATCGTCGCTTGTGCGTACAGCACGCGCCGCAACGGTACAACTGTGAGGATAGTGGCCGCTAGCACCAGTCCAATCACCATTGCCCACCAAATCCCTTGTGCGCCAAAGGCAGGTGTCCACGGCGATCCGAAGACGAAGGCATAGCCCAAGGGCAAGCACAGTAACCAGTACACGCCGATGTAGACGGCCATGGCCGTGCGGGTATCTCCGTTGCCTCGCAGCACGCCCACGCCGGCACACTGAATCCCATCAGGAATCTGAAAGACGGCAGCGATAAACATCAAGGAGAGGGCGACGGGGATGACCGCGGCGTCTGATGTGGCGACTTGCGTGAAGACCGGGCCCAGAAGCAAGATGAGGCCGGTGTTTAGGATGCCGACCAAGAGCGCAACGCTGTAGGCCGTGATGATGCTGAGCTTGATCTTGGCCGCGTCGCGCGCTCCTACCGCATGCCCGACTCGAATCGTCGTCGCACTCGCGAGTGCGAATGGCAACATAAACGTCGTGGATGCCACGCCAAGGACGATTTGGTGAGCCGAAATCACCACTTCCCCCAGCGGCGCAATAATCAATGTCGCGCCAGAGAACATCGTGAGTTCAACAAAGATCGCTAACCCGATCGGCAGGCCAAAGATGGTGGCGGACACGATTTGCTCGTGGTCGTACTTCGGGAGTTCTTTGAACAGTCTCGTGGCCTGCACGCGCCGCGATCGGATGGCGATCACGAGCAACGCGAAAAAGACGAGCCATGTCACGATGACTGAGGCAATAGCACACCCCACGCCGCCGAGCGCCGGCAGTCCGAAATACCCAAACACCAAAATGATGTTCAAAGGCACATTGACCACCGCGCCGATCAAGCTCGCGTACATTCCGGGGCGCGTCTGACCCATCCCTTCGTGAAGACCGCGGAATACGAATGTCAGGAAGAGACCCGGCGCCCCGAGGAACAAGATGCGCAGATACGTGACTGCAATGTCTCCGACGTCGTCTGGTACGCCGAGCATGGCAATGATGGGCTTCATGGCTACCCACAACGCCACGATCGCGAAGATTGAGAGCACGATGGCATACGCAGAGAAGTGCAGGACGCTGGAACCAATCTTCTTCATCTGGCCGGCGCCGTAGAGGTTGGCGATGATGGGCTGAGCGGCTAATGCGATGCCGCCGAACAGGAGCATCACCGGCAAGTAGATGGAGGAGCCGATAGCGACACCGGCCAGATCGGTCGAGCTGTAGCGACCAGCGACGACAATATCGCCGATGTGAATCAGTTCCAGAACAAGCTGTGCGATATAGATCGGCAGCGCAAGCTTGATAAGTTTCTTGGCTTCAACGAACATCCGGGATGCGGGGCGCTGAGCCGTTTCCGATGTGTGCATGATTCCCGAATAATGAAAGACAAATCCGCGCGGATGATCGCGGATAGAGCGCGATTGTAGTATCGTTTTAGACAATGAGCGAGGGTGGCTTCAACACATCAGGATGTCGCGCACCCCAATCGTTGTTGCAGATGCTGTTTTACCGTTGATGTCGCTGCAAGGATTGCACGGCGCCGGTGCGCTGGAACTGCGTCGGTTTCAGGGCAGGCGGCTCGAGGAATCGCTGCTTCATGATGCGACCGTATTGATTGTGAGATCGTCGACGAGAGTGACGCGAAGCCTGTGCGAGAACACAGGCATTTCTATGGTGGTGTCGGCCACATCGGGGTTAGAGCACATCGATGAGCAGGAGATGCATGCCCTTGGAATTAACGTGAAGGATGCCAGAGGTGGCAATGCAGATGCCGTGGCGGAACACGTTCTCGCCATGATGACCGACCTCTACACTCGCGGGACGTGGTCGCCGCAGCAAGACCGGACGGTCGGCCTCATTGGCTATGGCGCCACCGGGTCAGCGCTTGGGCGCCGCATGCAGCGTTGGGGATGGTCATTGCGCGTGTACGACCCGTTTGTGAAGACCCCTTGGGATGCGTCTTATCCGGAGGTTCTTCGTTCCAGCATTGTCAGCTTTCACGTGCCGCTCACCGATGGAGGTGAGCATCCCACGGCGTCCATGTTCGGCGACAGTGACGCTGCTCATTTGCGTGAAGGTGCACTCGTTGTCAACGCCTGTCGCGGTCCGGTCTTCGCACCAAGTGTGGCCGTCACGCGCCCTGATGTGGCATGGGCTTGCGATGTGTATCGCGATGAAGCGCAGGTTACAGACACAGATCCTCAAGGGTTTGGTGTCATGACGCCCCATGTGGCGGCATGGACGGTCGATGCGCGGTGCCGCGTTGCGCACGTGGCCGAACACGAGGTATGCGTGCATCTCGGGCAAGCGTTGCCTCAACCTCTCGCGGTTCCAGCGGCACCGCACTTGGTGCCATCCGTTCGAAACAGTGTGGAGCGGGATATTGACACCCTGGGGTGGCCGATGCGACTCATGCGACACATCCGGTCGCTCGAGGCCGACCAGGCATGGATGGCGCGGTGCATCAAACGTCAGGGACACGTGGCTGAACGGCGCGCGATGCGGCCGCACTGGAGAGAGGCTGCGGTTTATGGAGTGTCCGCATGATTGGCGTTCTCTCCGCCGCACTGGTCCGTGCGGGATGGTTGACGTACGTTGCCGTTTCGGGTGTCTTGATCTTTGGGCTGTTCTTCTTGACGTTTGCGGGCGCATGGCTCAAGTTAGCTGCTCTGGCTTCGGGGGCAGATCTCACGGCTGAGCGCTCCCTTGTATCACTCGCCGGTGGCGTGGTGGCTTGGCATTTTGAGGACCTTCAGTACCACGGAGAGGATCGCCAGTTTCGTGTCCAACGCTTGGAGATGTTCCTCGACACATGGGAACTCGTGTCAGGTGGGCGGTACTTGTCTGTGTATGCCGCCAACGTTCAGGTCTCAGCACGCGCGGGCCTCATCACGCCTTCTTTGGATCATGTGGAGATCGTGGTTGATCTGATTGAGGATGGGATTGGGCAACAGATCGACAACGTCGATCAGGTGATCGCGACAAACATCTCCCTCGATGCGCTTCTGAGCGGCGATCGCCGGCTGCGTATTCTTGACGATGCCAACGTGATTGTGCGGGGTGAGGAAACCGGCACCCGCGTGAGCATGGGATCGGGCCGCGAGGGGCTGGCGCGAATTGAGCTTCAAGCGCGCTTTGATGCGCTTGGGCGCATTGTTGACTTGGTGACAGACAACGGTGTCAATATCGCACGCCTGACCGATATTGGGGTGCCGGTCTCGGGCACCGCTAGCACAGCGGTGCGTCTTCGCGCGCAAGGCACGCGTGCGGTGGGCGGAGCGCTGGTGCTGCACGTGGTTCTCGGTGTCGCGGATATCGTCATTGGCAACGAGATCCCAAACCTTGTCTCACTTGATGCGGCGGCCATCGCATCATACGACGCCACGACGCAGATCTTGAAGTTTGATACGACGCCGATTGAAGTCGGGGTGAACGACGTGCGCATTCCAGTCATGGCAGTGTCATTTCAAGGGCATCGCTCGCGACTGCTGCCGATCGAAGGCATTGCCACCGACGTGGATGTTGCCGCGCTTGGGAGGCTGCTCGCTGCTCTAGAACTGTCAGAAGGGCGGGTGGCTGAGGTCTTTGAGGGTTTGTATCCCAAGGGACGCGCGTCTGAGATCGAGTGGGGATGGGACCGTCCTGGCATTGCAGGGTTTCATCTTGCGGGTGATGTCTCGGAGTTGTCGATTGATGATGTGTGGCACGTCCCGAAAGTGACAGGAGCTGCCGGTCGCGTGCATATGCGGGGACTGGCTGGCACGGCCTACATTGATGTCCAAGACTCCACGCTTTTCGTATCCCGGGTGTTTAACGACACCTGGATGTTTGATGCTGGGCAGGTGCGCTTGGATTGGGTCGTTGATCTCTCGACTTTGGGATTTCAGGTTCAGATTCGAGACGTCGCTCTCGAGGCATATGGCGGGACGGCGTCTTTGGATATGCGTATCCGTCAACCGACGAGTGACGTGACCAATTTGACGATTAGCGTTCGCTTGGCGCTTCAGGGATTGACGGGTATTGACGTGAGCCCTTTCTTACCGAGGGTGAGCAGTCTTGTTCCGGTCTCGGAATGGATTGACGGCGCGATCGATACCACCAACATCGAGACATTTGAAATGCTCTTTGAAGGCAATCCCCGAAGCACGGATCCGTGGAACAATCACATCCAACTCGCTATTGAAGTGAAGGATACGGATCTGCTCTATGCTGAGGGATATGCGCCGATCACAGGCGCCAATGCTTCAGTCCGCGTCGATAACGCACTCACAACCATCATCCCCGCGTGTCACGCGCCTGGGGATTTTTGCGGTGCGATTCACGATGTGCCAGTGCATGAAGGCATCGTGACGGTGCAGAGCGATCTCGATGGCGGCGCGGGGCTGCTATGGGTGAAAGGTGTGGCGCGCGGCAGCGCGAAAGAGATGTACGCTTTTGTGGTTGACTCGCCATTTTCAGACGATACCCGCGAGACGCTCACGCGGTTTCAGTTCGACGGAGATGCGGTCGCGCACGTCAATCTCACGATGGAGTTGCCGCCGCTTCAATCCGGCCTGCTGCCATCAGATCCAGATGTTGATATCGTGTTAGATATTGAGAACGGTCGATTTGATTTTCCTGATCAAGACCTGACGTGGCTCCGCGCGCATGGACGGGCTTTTTTCTCGACGGGCGAGGGTCTGTGGACGGAGCAATCTCTTGTAGGGGAGGCTTTTGGGTACCCCACAACCGTTGACATTGCGCCGGGTGCGGGGGCCGACGGACCGGATGCAACCACGTTGATCGCCATTGACGGGCGGGTGAATGCGCGTGCGCTTGAGCCATGGATGCGGACCATTGCCACCCGTCGCCTCGAAGGTCATACCGACTATCGCGTCAACCTGCAAACCGCGCGCATCGGATCGACGGAGTCAACGGTACTCACCGCGATCACACTTCGCTCCGACCTCACGGACTTGTTGATTGACTTCCCCGATCCGTACCACAAGGAGATCGGTGAGCCAAGGCCCATCGAAGTGCGGCTGTATCCCGAATATTCAGAGCGTGCCACAAAGATGTGGGTGGACTATGCGGATGTTCAAGCCAATCTGATTGTGGGACCAACAGTCCCTATCACTGGCGTCATCGCTGTTGGGAGCCCTGTGCCTGATTCCGTGCCTAGATTCCCTGAGCGCTTGGAGCTCAGCGCGCATATGGAGCGCGGGGAGATCATGGCATGGGTGTCGTTTGTTGATGATCTGCGAGCGGGTGTTGATCCGAATGCGCCGGAATCAGGTCACACTTCGGTGCACGAGGCGCACGTGTCTTTCGGCAACGCAACGTTATTGGGATCGACCATCGGAGCTGGGGAGATGCGGTTGTGGCGTCCAGCAGATGAGCCGACGAGCTATGGTCGCGTTTCGACGGCGAACAGCCAGATGGTGTTTGAGATTCCCGACAGCAACCTCGAGCCGACCGAAATTTTCATGACCACACTCCCGTTACAGCGCGGAGGTTTTTCGCTGTCTGGGTTGAAAGAGGGGCGCGCGCGGGTCGCGAACTCATCGGGATTGTCTGCGCCGTTTCAACTGTTTGCAGATGAGGTCTCGCTCGACAACTATCCGATCGGCGCTTTGTCCGTGGATCTGCGCCCAAACGAGGATCACTGGACACTGGATATCCGCGCCGGTGAGGCGACGCGTGCGGCGACGACAGAAAGTCATTTGCCGAGTTTCTGGACCAACGGGACGCTGATGGTGGGCGGCGAGTCGGATCAAACAGCGTTTGATGGACGGGTAGAGATTTCGGGATTGACCGACTATCTCAAGGCGCAACGGGTGGACGTCGTCACGCTGCGGGAAGTCATTGCCGAAGGAGCGGTGTCATGGGATGGTGGCTTGACAGATGTTTCGCTAGATACGCTCGTCGGTGAGTTGAGTTTGGTTGGGCAGTGCATTGGACTTCGGAGTCAAGATTTGAATTTCTCGTCATCGTTGATAGGGCTTCTGAACGTCACGGGGTTTCTTGGCGCACCGATTCAGATCATAGATTCGGTCCGCAAGGGTCTCAACGTGGGGTGCGCGCGGCTGCCGGAGTACGACGTGCGGATCGAGTCAGGGAGCGCTCCCATCAGCATCAATCGCGGTCACTTTCGCGTGGGTAATGACACGTCTCCTGCGCGGCTGACGCGATCAGACTGGTGGTTTGATATCGATGGAACGGTGCACGTGACATCCCCACTGGCATTTGATTTTGCTATCAATGTCTTGCCGCGGCTCACGAGCGCTCCCGTCTGGGTGGCGTTACTGTCTGGTGTTGGCGCCGGTGCGGCAGCGCTGGTCTTGCAACAGCTGCTGCAACCAGAAATCGTCGTGCGGCGGTTTTGCGTAACGGGAACCTCGGAGGACTTTGTGACCGGCGGCGGCCGGCGTGTAGAGGGGGAGGGGCCCTGTGTCGTCGCCGAGCCCACGCTGCTGGAAACAGATGCGTTAGAGGAGCAGGCTCCCGAGCCCCAGTAGTGTTCCGAAGCCAACCACATCCGTCACGGTGGTCGCAATCACTGAGCCCGAAAGGGCAGGATCCCAACCCAAGCGTTTGATCAGCAGAGGCAGTGTCGTTCCGGATATCACCGCAACAAAGACCTCGACGAAAATTGAGATTCCGGCGACTAGCGCCAACATCCCATGTCCAAGCGCCGCCAAACACCCCAGCCCAATCAGTAGCGCAAACATCGAGGCGGTCGAAATCCCCACAAACGTCTCGCGGCCAATCAGCCATCGCGTGTTGACGGGCGACAGGATTCCTTGGGCATTCGCGCGCACCATGATCGTCAGAGATTGCATCGCCGCAATCCCTCCCATGCTGGCCACAATCGGCATCAGCACGGCTAGGTTGACATGCGCGCCAATCACTTCATCAAAAACCTTGACCGTGATCCCAGCGAAAACCGCCGTGATGAGATTCACCAGCAGCCATGTCGAGCGGTGTTGTGTGGCAAGACCATACGGCGTGAAGGTGTCCTCGCTGGCGCCACCGATGGCACGGAAGGTCTCATCGACCCGTTCCTCGAACAGCTCCGCCAAACGGTCGGCTCGAATGCGTCCCAGTAGCATGTTGTTTTGGTCGATGACGGGGACAGATCGAAGGCGGTCTGATCGTGCAGAGGCAGCCACGTCATCAAGTGGCGTCATATCGAGCACTGCGCGTGTGCGGTGTGACATGATTTCGTCAATCAGGACGAAGAGAGGCGTCGTCAGAAGGCGGGCGACGCTGACCATCCCCAAGAGTCGATTGGCCCGGTTGACGACAAAGATCCGATCGGTTCCGCCTGGTAGCTCTGGAAATTGGCGCAGGTACCGCATGGCCGTGCGGACACTGATGTCCGGTCTGATTTGCACGGCTTGTGGATCCATAATCGAGCCGGCGACGTTATCAGGATAGGACAAGATGCGCTGCACGCGCGTGCGATCTTGGGACGCGAGTGAGGACAGGATTTCACCGGCAACGGCATCTTGCGCGCTGCTCAGAATCCGAATGACATCGTCAAGATCCATGCTGTCCACAAACGACGACAGCTCTTCAATGCTCCGCACGAAAGGTTTGCGAATGCTTTCGTCGAGTTCGGCTGCGACTTCAACCTTGCGCTCTTCGGTCAGGCTATTCCAAATCACGCCGCGCACCGGAGGAGCAGATCGATCAATGATTCCAGCGATGGCGTCCGCAGATAAGTGCTCGAGTTCGCCCACCAGAGCGTTGATGCGATCGTCGGCGACTTGGCGTGATTTGGTGTCTGTCATTCTGGCATGTCGTGTTCGTGCGGACAGGTGGTCATCAGCGGGCCGAAACGTTGCCGTTCGGCGCTGATAGTGTACGAAACACGCCGAAAATTGAGGTTATAGCTTGAAATCGTTGCCGAGATAGTATTTCCGAACGTTGGGGTTCGCAACAAGCTCTGTAGGGGTTCCTAACGCCAGCACGCGTCCTTCTGCCAGCACAAAAGCGTAGTTAACCGTGCGCAGCATCTCAGACACGTTGTGATCGGTCACCAAGACGCCGATCCCGCGTCTCGCGAGGTTGTGCATCAGACCACGAATACCACCGACAGCGATGGGATCGACGCCGGCAAAAGGCTCATCCAACAACAGAAAGTCTGGCGACGTGGCCAGAGCGCGGGCGACCTCAAGGCGCCGGCGTTGTCCGCCCGAGAGAAGGGCAACGCGCTGCTTGCTCTCGGCTTCCAACCCAAACTGTTTGAGTAACTCCTGCGTGCGTTCGTGTGCCGCGCTACGCGATAAGCCACTGATCTCACACATGCCTGCAATGTTGTCGTACGCCGACAGCGTATCAAATGCTGTGGTTTGCTGGGGCAAGAAACCAAGGCCAGCTCTTGCCCGTTTATGCACGGGTGCCCACGTCAAATCAAGATCGTCGATTTTGACGGAACCATCAGTGGCGGGGATCAGCCCCAAGATGGCAGAAAACGTCGTTGTCTTACCGGCGCCGTTTGCGCCCAATAGACCGACGATGTTGCCAGGTGTCACCGTGAGGGATACCCCGTGAACTACCTCACGACCTTCGACACGCACACGCAAGTCGCGGACGCGTAACCGCCCTGCCATTGTTACTCGGGTGGGATCGGGCGCGAGATTGAGAGAGAGGGTGCTCTCAAGGTGTTGTCGCCGACTGTCAGAACCACCGGCCCCTCAATTTCGACCTGACCGGTTAGGTCATCAATACTGAGCCGCGTGCACACAAATCGGACGCCGTCTTCTCCTGGTCGTTGGATCATCCCGACGATCGGGGAGCCAGTCACTTGCAGGTTTCTCAATCCGGAGTCAGCGATGGCGGTTTCCGCTTCAAACGTTAAGCCACCACGCTCATATCGAATACCGCCTGTGAGCGTCGCCACATTCCCAACAACCTCGACCGTCCCAATTCGAAGATAGGGAGGCGGTTCTGGTTGTTGGGCGTTCGCTGACACTGCAGCGAACATGACACATGCGAGAACCCAAGCGCGTGGCATTAGGAGGTTGGCTCCTTTGTCACCTCGCTGTCTGCATCGCCAGATTGCTCATCATCAGACATCGGTTCAACTTCTGATGCGTCAGCAACTTCTGTGCTGTTCTCATCAGCAGCACTGGCCATCATCTCGGTCTCATCATCGATGGCATCTTCGCTGATCTCATCATTGATATCACCGTCGATGTCATCATCTATGTCAATGTCGTCAACGTCATCGGCGATTTCGTCGTCACTGACGTCCGCCTTCATGTCGTTGTCTGTCGCTGCCTCGGCTTCAGCCATGGCGGCCAATTCTTCAGCGTCCTTGGCTTGCTGAGCCGCTTCCGCGGCAGCCGCATCGGCGAGCGCCTTGGCTTTGGCTTCCTCTTTCTCTTTCCATTCTTTCCGTGCCGTTTCAAGCAACACCGCAAGCTCGCGAATGGCACCGTGACCTCCGCGAGACGTCAGACGTAAGTCTGCTGCTTGAACCAGCGTCGAGGCTGCGTCTGAGACCGCAATACCGACACCCACAGATTCGACCGCACCTTGATCAGGAGTGTCATCACCCACCATGGCGATATGTTCCATCTTCATGCTGCGATCGTCAGCAATCTCAGCGATGGCGAGACGCTTATCAGCGCATGTGCTGATGGTTTGAGTCACGCCGCGTTGTGCCAAGAAGCTAGCAGCAACCGCGTGTTCGCGACCGCTGAGCGCAATAACGTCGATACCCATGTCGGCAATCATCTTCAGGCCAAGGCCGTCACGCACATGAAAACGAATCGTCTCATTGCCTTGATGGTCAAGCCAGATGGCTCCATCGGTCAGCGTGCCATCGATGTCGACGACTAGTAGCTTGACGTGTGCCAGCTTTGTCATCACCTCTTCGGAAATCGCTGGCTTGGAAACCACAGCCTGCGTTGCTTCTAGATGATGTCCTTGCTCAGCAGGTGGTGCATCGAAATGGCCCCGGCGAGTGTCAGGGGCCTGACGGTTGGATTCTCGGAAGCCAGCAGAGTCAGAATGGTGTTTGTTTCCATCACGCTCACGGCCGAAGTCGCGAGGGCCGTTGTCGCGATCGCGACGGGGGTACCGGTCATTCGGTCCCCGATTGTTGTCGAATGAATGTCGACCGCCGCTTCGAGCGTTCGGCGCAGGTCGCCGTCCGTGAAAATCCCCATCACGTCGGTCTCTGAACCGATCACGATCATTCCCAAACGGCCTCGAGCCATGTCCGGAAGGGCCGCCGCGACTGTCGCGGTCGGAGCGATTGTAGGAACCTCCGCGGCCGGAGTCATGACGTCGGCGATTGTCGTTGTCAGACGCCTGCCAAGCTTCCCGGCGGGGTGTGAACGGGCGAAATCCCCGGGGCTGAAATTCTTGATCTCGAGAAGGGCGATCGCTATCGCGTCGCCCATCGCGAGCATCGCTGTTGTACTTGTTGTAGGAGCCAGGCCGAGAGGACATGCCTCGGTTGTCGTTTCCACGGTTAGGTGAAAATCCGCCTCTTGGGCCAGAGCCGAATCCGCGCGGCCTGTCATTGCTACGATCGTCGCGCCGATAGCTCGCAGGGCGGGGACGATCGCCAAAATCTCGTCGCTGCTCCCCGAATGGGACAGAGCGAGAATCGTGTCGGTCGCCTCTATCGTCCCGATGTCCCCGTGGGCGCATTCGGTCGGATGAAGAAAAATCGCGGGAGTTCCCGTGCTCGCCATCGTCGCGGCGATTTTGCGGGCGATATGACCCGACTTTCCCACCCCTAAAAGAATTACCTTGCCTGTCGTCGCGCATAACACCCTGCATACTTTGGAAAACGCCGGTGTAAGGCCACGCGCGAGATCTAGGAGAGTTGCTCCCTCCAATTCAAGCGTCCGTCGACCGGACTCAAGCAAAGAGGACTCATCCACTAGATCCAAACCGGCGTTGACCATGCGAGGCTGACGCCTCCCGGTGGAGAGCACATTGTAGAAGTTGAGAGGAGATGCGCGCTACTTATCGCATGGTTTTCGCCCGCCCGCGCGCGCTGTAAGAAGGGTCTAGGCCGGCGATCACTCGCGCCACGCGGCCTGAGGGGAGCTGTTGCACCGTTCAGTGGCGGCACGTTATAGCGCGCGACGACAGTGCGGCAGTGACGAGCTCGACAACATGGCGCTGCGACAATACGGAACCAATGCGGTGTGGCAGTCGTCGAACGTCAGGGATACAATTGTGAAACGAGCGATGAATTTAAACGTGAGTCTCTTCAGGCGTTTTATGGCCGTGCCTGCGGCAGTTTTGTTTGGTGTTGCGATGGTCCTTCCGGTCCAAGCAGCCGATCGATACGATGATCAGGCAGTGGAGCTCGCTCTGAAGGTGGTCGCAAACGCGCAACAGGCGTCTTCGGGCAGCGTGGCACTCGATCCGAAAATGGTCATTCCCAAAGACCGCTATGCGACCGAAAAAGCGGGCGAATGGCTGGTGGGATCCAAGTCGAAGCATGCATCCAAAAAGCAATTGGTTCGACTAGCGGAGCGCCTGCGTGTGTCGCTGGGCGAAGTTGTGGTCGCGGCGGTCACCAAAGCCCGCCCGGTCGAAATCACTGTCGGTGACTTTCAGAAACAACGACTTCTCTTTCTCAAGATTGGCGAGCTCCCGGTGACGCTTGTGAGTGAAGATGGTTCGGAGACGACCATCGTCTTTCGGATGATGTATCAGCGCCGCATCTGGTCGATGGTGTCATTGCGGGTTGGTGAGTTTGATTTCGGAAGCGACTTTCGGTCGTATACCCGAGCATTTCGACAAGACTACGGTCGCGATATTGACGCGATGATCGATCACGTTCTGGAAACGGAAGCGGAAGTTTTGTCGCGTCGTCCCCAACTTGCCAATCAAATCAACTGATGCGCGTATCCGGATGGCGAGTCTTGTGTGCGCTTGCGGTAGTGCCGGTGCTTGCGTGTGCTCAGGAACCGCCGCCGACCCCATCTCAGGTCATCCAAGAGACCAGCGAAGCGCTGATTGCTCAAATCAAGCAACATCAGGCAAAGTACTTTATTGATCAAAAGGGATTCATCGGCAAGGTGGCTGATGTCATTGATCCCGTGATTGATATGCGCATTCTCACCGCACTAGTCGTTGGGAAACATCGCAGAACGATGTCCTCTGGCGAATTAGGGATGCTGTCGGATGTGTTACACGACACGCTCATGTCAACATACGCTCACACGCTGGTGCAATTGGAAAACGAAACGATTGAGGTCGTTGGTGAAACGGTCACAGAAGCAGGCGGTGGACGGAAACGTGCCACGGTGAAATCGCTACTCTGGTCGAGCGGTCGTTCGTATCCTATTGACTACACGATGGTGACGGACCGAGCCGGTGAGTACAAGATTGTGAATCTCACCATTCGTGGTTTGGATATCGCTCAGATCTTCCGGATGCAGTTCGAGGCGGCATTGAAAAAGTCAGGCGGTGATATGGTGGAAGCCATCAAAGCGACTGCAACGACCCGACCTGATCCGAACCAGTAGTCGCTCGGATGCCCCAATGGAACGAGGACTGCCTCTACATTGAAGGTGGCAGGCCGCTTTCCGGCGAAGTGAAGTGTTCGGGTTCGAAGAACACCGCGCTCCCCATGATTGCCTCAAGCTTGCTCTGCGAAGGGCGCATGGTGATTCATCACACCCCTCATCTCACTGATGTTTTCACGATGTGTGAACTGGTGAGAACGCTCGGCGTGGATATCGAAGTCATTGCGACCCGAGAGCGTGATGGACAAAGCATCGCACTCGATGGAACGGCTGCCACGAAGACCGAAGCCTCTTACCGGCTGGTGCGCGCGATGCGAGCCTCTATCTTGGTGCTGGGTCCCTTGCTGGCCCGTCAAGGCCGGTGTTCCGTGCCTCTCCCTGGTGGTTGTGCCATCGGCACGCGTCCCGTCAATCAACACCTCGACGCCATGCGTGCGCTCGGCGCGGAGATTTCGATTGAAGCGGGTTGCATCGGAGCCCGCGCTCCGCGAGGTGGCCTGAAAGGCGCGGAGTTCGTCTTAGACATGCCGTCCTTTACCGCGACAGAAAACGCCATCCTTGCGGCATCGGTGGCGCACGGTCAAACGATCATCCACAACATTGCGCGTGAACCGGAGATTGATGACCTTATCGCCTCACTGGTGTCGTGCGGCGCCAAGATCACAAAGGAAGGTGAGCAAACGGTCGTCATCGATGGGGTCAGCCGGCTGCATGGTGGCCAACACACGATCGCCAGCGATCGCATTGAGGCAGCGACATTTATGTTAGCCATTGCCGCCACGCGAGGTCATGCCACCATCGGCAATGTTGACCCCAACGCCTTGACATTTGCGATCGAGGCGCTCCGACGGACCGGAGCGGAAGTCATCGCTGACGTGGCCAATCGATCCGTCACCGTGAACGCCGTTGGACGGACATTGCGAGCTCATGGGATTGAGACCGGACCGCATCCGGGATTTCCCACTGATGTTCAAGCGCAATACGCTGCGTTTTGCACGACATGCGAAGGGTCGGCTCGCATTCATGAACGGATGTTTGAGTCTCGTTTTGGGTACGTCGCAGAACTGAATCGCATGGGAGCGGGGATTGAGGTGTCAGGTTCCGTGGCCACAGTGACTGGTCCGAGGCAACTCTCCGGGACCCGAGTGAAAGCTGGGGATCTTCGTGCATCTGCCAGTTTGGTGATCGCGGGACTGGCTGCGCGCGGGTTGTCCGTGGTGGAGCGCATCGAATACATTGACCGTGGCTACGAGATGATTGAGTACAAGTTTCAACAGCTTGGGGCTCAGATTGATCGACGCGTGGACGCCGATGCCAGCAGTGCGTGGCGCCAGCGCACGCCTAGTGCTGATGACTCTCTTGAGTCCCGACGGTTTAGTAGCGGGGTCACTTAGCTCACAGTATGTGGGCGCTCCGTGGCGACGATCTCAACATCAATCATCTCTTTTCCGCGCAAGATTTGCATCTGAATTCGCTCACCGGGACGCGCTCGAAGAACGGTTTGAGACAGTTGACGCCATGTCGCTTGTTTGTTATCGACGGCGATGATCACGTCGCCAGGCCGGATCCCAGCATCGGCCAGCGGCCCGCCATTCTCTCGCGCCCGAACGTACACACACTCGGCTTCTGGTAAACCGAGGCGCGCGGCGTTGAGCGCGGAAATCGGCCGCAGATCAACCACGCCCACCCAACCACGTTTGACGTAGCCTGCAGTCAAAAGCTCTTGAACGATGGACAGTGCGATATCGATGGGGATGGCGAACCCAATGCCTTCAGACCCGCCGGATTGCGAGACGATGAATGTATTGATGGCCACCAACTGTCCCAAGGCATTGATCAGCGCGCCACCCGAGTTGCCAGGGTTGACCGCCGCATCTGTTTGGATATGTTGCACATACGGTGAGCCGGTGTCCTTGATCCCCGCGCTCACAATGCCTGCTGTGACAGACTGACCGACACCTCTGGGATTTCCAATGGCAAAGACGCGGTCACCTACGCGTAGATCATGAGGATCCCCTACCTCAATTTCGACCAATGGTTCTGAGGTCTCGATCTTGAGGACCGCCAGATCCGTCTCTTCATCGTAGGCTTGAACAGAGGCAGGATGTTGCGTCAGGTCGTGTAATTCCACGTGCACTTCGGTACGCCGTCCGATGAGGTGCGCGTTGGTCAGGATGTATCCGTCGCGATGAATCACCACGCCGGACCCCAGTGTGCTACGCGGCTGCGCATGGCGGCCGAAGAAGCCCAAGCGCGATCTGCTGTTGCTCGCTTGCGGGATGGAGTACACGTTGACCACAGCAGCGCTCGCGTGAGCGATGGCATCGGCAGCGCTGGGTAGCGACGGGCCATGAGTGAGTGACTGAGGGGCGGAGTTTGGGGAGGGGGTAACCAGCAGATAGGTCACGCTCCCCGTTAACGCCGATGCCAGCACGGCAGCCAAGATCGGCGGAAACCATCGGTTCATGGCGACATCTCCATCAACCCCTCATGGGCGTGGTTCGTTGTGAAAACCGAACGGTCACAACGTCTCCACAGCGACCGTAATTTACGCGAATCTCAACGTTGGTTACGCGCAGGCCGGAAAAGTGTCAAAATTTCCGTACTGTGATCCACATGTAGACGCACCTAATGCGGTCATCCGCTTCTTTGTCTCCCATCACTGACCGGTTTGCTGCGGCTGTCCAACAGCGGCACATTCGCTATGACGCGATGCAAGAACGATTGGCCACTGCGCTCGACCGGATTGTCGTCGCGTCAAAGCCCAAACGATCGATGTTTTGGAGGCGCCGGGCGCGCAGTGTGCGCGGTCTCTACATTCACGGTCAAGTCGGTCGCGGGAAGAGCATGCTGGTGCAGTGGCTGGCGGAAGAGCTCGGTCAATCGTGCGTGCATATCCATGCGACTGAGTTTGTGCGACGGCTGATGTCGCACCGGGTCACATCGAAAGGGGAGCCGGCATCCGTTACCGCGATGGTGAAACGCACGATTGGCGTGACGCGCGTGCTGAGTATTGATGAGTTTTACGTGGAAGACATCGCCTCCGCCATGGTGTTGTCGACGACGTTAGGAACATCGCTACGGTCAGGGTGTGCGCTAGTTTTCACATCGAATCAAGCGCCGACCGATTTGTACCGAGGCGGTCTCAACCGTCATCGTTTTCTCCCCGCCATTCAGTCGATTTTGGATCACTGCGATGTGTTGCAGATGGACGGAGATCTCGATCACCGCCGCGTCGACCGAGAGAGCGGACACCGAGTTGCGGTCGGAGGTGAAGCGTATGGGATGGCTGTCGATGATTTGTGGACATCGCTGGGTGGCTCGCTGGATGCCTCGTCCGGTGGGCTGTCTCTTGGGCGCGTCAATCTGCGCTGCAGCCGGCATGACACCGCACGGGCTGCCATCTCCTTTGCGGAGTTGTGTGAGCGGCCTTTGGGGTCTGGGGATTACCGCAAACTTGTGGAGAACGTACAAGGATTGCTGTGCGTCGGCGTACCCGTTTTATCCGATGATGGATCAGCGCGCCGCTTTATCTCACTCGTCGATGAGCTGTATGAACGCCGCGTGCCGGTGGCTCTCCATGCGGCCGTGGCTCCCGATCAGCTCTATCCGAGTGGCATTCTCAGCGGTATCTTTGCTCGTTCAGCCAGTCGTCTTGCGGAACTCACGCACATGCCTGTAACAGCGACGGGTTAGCGAATCTCGTCGTCTGGCCAGTTCACGGCGACGGCGCGCCTGAGTTCGTCGGGAATTGGCGAGTACACGTCCATCTGAGCTTGGGTACGTGGATGAGGGAAAGACAAGCGGTAAGCGTGCAACGCCGGGGATGTGAGCGCGCGCATGCGGTCTCCGCCATAGAACGTGTCACCAATGATGGGATGGCCGATATGGGAGAGATGGACCCTGATTTGATGCGTTCGCCCTGTTTCAATCGATACATCCAGCACGCTCGCTGATGGCCGGGTCATGCGCTGCGTCACCCGAAAACGGGTCTTTGCGGGTCGTCCCGCAGGGTTCACGACCGTGCGGCCCGAGGTATCGGTGAGCCGCAGCAGCGGCTCGTCAATCACGCCTTGAGACTGCGGCAGTGAGCCGTGGGCGAGCGCCATGTATCGGCGTCCGACTTTGCGTTCACGAATCAGGGCGTGTAGCGCCCGCACCATGCTCGGTTTTTTGCCGACCAGCAGACATCCACTGGTGTCGCGATCGAGACGGTGCGCCAACTCGAATCGTTCCTGCCCCGGCGTGGCACGAATGCGCTCAATGAGACCCGCGCGGACGCCGCTGCCCGCATGCACGGATAGCCCGCTGGGTTTATCAATGACCAGCACGTCATCATCTTCGTAGAGCGCGCGGGCGCTGAGCGGCGGTGGAGGTGCTTGGGGTTCAACGGTCGGTTCATGCATGGGGGGGAGCCGGACACGATCGCCTTCAGCGAGACGAGTTGACAGTTTGGCCCGGCAGCCATTGATGCGAATCTGTCCTGTGCGCAGCCACTTGGAGAGCAGCGATCTGGGAACGGTTGGGACGTGCATGTGCACGAAATTTCCAAGGGAGCGGGTGGCATGCTCACTGTCAACCGTGAAGTACCGAACCGGATACGACGTGGGAGGTTGCGACATTTCCAAAGACATTGCCTTCATAATCCAGTATCTCTGACGAGCAAGATTGTGAAGTATTCCGCGGCCCAAGCCGAGCAAGATGCGCTCGCGCATCTCAAACACCACCGATCCATCATCACCGAGCGTTGGTGCACAGCCATGCGCGCGGCGGACGTCAAACGTGTTGCGATTATCTCGGGTGAGCTCGCTCACAGGCCTGGCGATGATGTGGGATTGCCGCACCATGCCAACCCGTGGTTCTGCCAGTTTGTTCCGGTCTCTGACGCACGGTCAGCCGCCATCATCCTGGATCAAGAGGGTCAGGTTCAGTTGGTGTGGCTAGCGCTATCGGATCACTGGCATGCGCCCAGACATCCCACGGGGGATGAACCTTGGATGCAAGACCTCACGTACGTTCCGATCGACAACGCCGCGCGCTTTGAGTCAACGATCGCCGATTGCGATTTGGTCGTTGATGCGACGTGGGCGTATGCCGAGTCGAGCCTCAAGGATCAGATGAATCCGATGGAGGCGCAGCTCACGTTTTCCCGTGCCATCAAAACGCCGTATGAGATTGCCGCGACTTATGCCGCCTGCGTCAAAGCATGGGATGGCCATCGCGCTGCTGTTTCGATCTGGGAAAAGGGCGGCAGTGAATTCCAAGCAATGTGCGCATTTGTAGAGGCCACTGGCCAAGAAGAGTCGTCGCTCCCGTATTGGCCGATCGTGGCCACTGGCACGAGGTGTGCGATTCTGCATGCCGATATCCGAGGCCGCGGCAAGAGCGATCAACGGTCATTTTTGATTGATGCGGGTGCCTCGTCGTTGGGATATGTCAGTGACATTACCCGCACGCATGCCGACCCTCACACCCCGGGCGGGGATGTCGTGGAGGCTGTGAAACGGGTGCATGCTGATGTGATGGAGCAGGTCACAGCGAAAGGAGACTTTGCCAGCCTGCAGTTGCGTGCTCTTCATTGCATCTCACAAGAAGCCGTCAATCTCGGCATGTGGAAAGGGTCAGCGGAAGACGCCTATCACGCCGGGTTTGCTGGAGCCCTCATGCCCCATGGGTTAGGGCACTTACTGGGCTTATTGACACACGATGTCGGTGGTCACATGGCGGGGCCTGATGGCCGTTCCAAAGCGCCGCCGGTGGAAGCGCCGAAATTGCGAACCACGCGGGAGCTCAAGGTCGGCACGATGTTGACGGTTGAACCGGGGATCTACATCGTTCCGGCGCTACTGAAGAAGTTTGAGGACGCGGAATACCGGGACCAAGTGAACTGGGATCGGGTGGCAGAAATCGCGCCTTACGGTGGTGCGCGGCATGAAGATGACGTGCTGGTGACTGAGGGCGCCGCCTGCAACATCTCGCGACTGGCTGAGCTGGGGGAGAAACTCCCTCGCACAGTTCTCGCGAGTTAAGCGATTCAAGGGAGCGGGTCAACTGACCGGCTCCCTTGATCTTCTCAGTCTAAAACGTCAGGCTGTGACGCAAAGATCATGTCATACAGTGGCTGGATCGAGATCCATGCGCTGAGATCGCTCGCGATGTAGTCTTTGGTTTTCTTCGCGATTTCATCGGGAATGATCGTCGGCGTTCCGGCGGCTTCCGCCATCAACTGCGACTGGCAGCACTTCTCCATCGAGAGGAAGAACCAGCACGCGATATCAATATCGGATCCCGTGGTGAGCAGCCCGTGATTTTGAAGGATGGCAAACGACTTTTGGCCTAGCGTTTCGGCGATGCGGTCACCTTCGCTGGTTTCTGCCACAACCCCAGAGAACCCAGAAAACACGACTTGATCGTCAAAGAACGCGCAACTGTCTTGCGTGATCGGATCCAACGTGCGCCCCAGAGAACTGAATGTGCGACCGTACAGGGAGTGTGAGTGCGCAGCAGCCATCACATCCGGGCGCGCCATATGCAACCGCGAGTGGATCGCAAATGCGGCCCGGTTGACAGGGCGTGAGCCTTGCACGATGGTGCCATCGTGACCCACGAGCAAGAGGTCTGAGACCTGCATATGCCCGAAATAGACGCCGAGCGGATTGACCCAAAACATGTCAGGGAATTCGGGATCCCTGACGGTGATGTGTCCGGCAACACCTTCGTCATAGCCAAAGTGTGCAAAGAGACGAAACGACGCTGCTAGCCGCTCGAGGCGCCATCTTCGTTCCTGCGCGACATCATCAAATTCTGGACGCGAGAGTGTGCCTTTGACAGGCGTGGGATGCCGGTGGGCGCGCAGATCAATCGAACCGGGAGCGGCAGTAATCGGAAGCGGCGCGTTGCCGATGGCAGCAGTAGTTTCCATCATGAAACCGAATGTCTGGTGTGACGCGATTGTAGGCGTCGCGGCCGCCGATAGAATGGCGGCGATGCACTTCGGTGTCGTTTGAGAAGGGGAGACGCATGAGCAATCAGTACCGTACAGAGCGCGACAGCATGGGGGACGTGCAGGTCCCGAAAGATGCTGTTTGGGGCGCTCAAACGCAACGCGCGGTTGAGAATTTTCCGATCAGTGGGTGGATGTTGCCGCCTCGGTTTATCAGTGCATTGGCGCACATCAAAGCGGCGGCAGCGGATGCCAATTGCCAGCTCGGACTATTGGACGAACCCCGTCGCGAAGCCATCGTGACGGCAGCCGATGCAGTCAGTCGCGGTGAGCATGACGCGCAGTTCCCGATCGATGTGTTTCAGACAGGATCGGGAACCAGTAGCAATATGAACGCCAATGAAGTGATTTCGCGTCTGGCATCCACTGATGCCCTTTCGGTGCATCCCAATGACCACGTCAATATGTCGGCGTCGAGCAATGACACGATTCCAACGGCACTACACGTGTCTGCGGTCATGGAAAGCCGAGAAGCCTTGATGCCAGCGGTACAGGGACTATCGAACGCCATTGGGCAAAAAGCCGAAGAACTCAAAGGCATCACGCTGACCGGACGCACGCACCTAATGGATGCGATGCCTGTGTCGTTTGATCAAGTGCTCGGCGGCTGGAAAGCTCAAGTGGATCACTGGGCGAAAGCCATTGACCATGCGCTTGAGGATGTCGCCAAGTTGGCACAAGGGGGCACCGCTGTCGGAACCGGAATCAATGCTGATCCGCGGTTTGGCGGTTTGGTCGCAGACATTCTGTCCAAGCGCACGGGACAGTCGTTCTCTCAGGCACCCAATCTCTTTCAATCACTATCTGGGCTTGATGCCATCATGTCGTTGTCGTCGGCCATTCGGGGTCTGTCAACCGCGCTGGTCAAGATCGCCAACGATCTTAGATGGCAAAACAGCGGACCGCTCGCGGGTATCGGTGATATCGAACTGCAAGCGCACCAACCCGGTAGCAGCATCATGCCAGGGAAGGTCAATCCGGTGATTCCCGAAGCGACACTCATGGCCGCGGCGCAGATCGCAGGGCACGACACGGTGATCGCGACGGCGGCAGCCTCCGGTAACTTTCAGCTCAACGTGATGCTTCCGGTAACGGCCTGGAATATCCT
Organism: Gammaproteobacteria bacterium; assembly: GCA_965209235.1. Taxonomy (GTDB): domain Bacteria; phylum Pseudomonadota; class Gammaproteobacteria. The sequence continues at coordinate 1,064,104 of OZ242382.1, forward strand.
GTGGCAAATCACGATCGCAACAGGCACCTGCAGCGCGCTCGCTACCAAGGCGATTGCCACCTTCAAGCCGAGAACGGACAACATTAATCAAGCGCTCAGCCGCAACCCCATCCTGATTACAGCGCTCAACCGAGAAATTGGTTACGACAAAGCAGCATCCATCGCCAAAGCGGCCTACGCTTCTGGGCGCCCTGTCTTGGATGTGGCCAAAGAGAGCTGCGACATTTCAGAAGATCGTCTGAAGGAATTGCTTGATCCTGCGAGCCTGACAACCGGTGGGATCAAAGGTTGAGTGAGGATCTTCGCCGCGGCGTATGTGTGGCATGTCGGGGTGATGTGCCGCCGATCGTGGGAGAGGAACTGTTTCGCCGCATGGAGGATGTCCCCTTGTGGGACCTGCACCTTCAGGCCGACACCGTCCGACTGCGCCGGCAATTTGACTGCGCGGGCTGGGCGGGAGCCATGGCACTCGCGAGCCAGATATCAAAACTCGCCGAAAGTCAACACCATCATCCCGAGCTGACCGTTGGGTTTGGGTATGTGCAGTGTGACTGGTGGACGCATAAGATCGGCGGATTGCATCTCAATGATTTCATTTGCGCCGCGCAAACGGATGAAGTTGCGGGGAGTGACGGCGTCGCCGACTCGTCATGACAGCGGTGGTATTGCTGTCGGGCGGACTTGACTCATCGACGGTGTTGGCGCAGGCCAAGAAAGACGGGGTCTTGGCCGGTGCTCTGTGGGTTGGCTACGGTCAGCGACATGTGAAGGAGCGGCTGTGTGCGCGCTATCAAGCGAAGGAAGCGTCTGTCACGCTCGAAGAGGTTGAGATTGCCTCAACCGGGATGTTTGCTGGTAGTGCGCTGACTGATCAGGCGCGTGAGATGCCGGAAGGCGAGTATTCACAAGACAACCTCAAGCAGACGGTGGTACCCAATCGCAACATGGTGTTGCTATCGTGCGCCATCGCGTACGCCATCACCCAAAATGCCGATGAAGTGTGGTACGGTGCCCAAGCGGGTGATCGTGACACGTACCCTGATTGCCGGCCGGCTTTTGTTGAGGCCATGGACCGCGTGGCGCAGGTCTGTCACTTTTCACCGATCCGCGTCAAGGCGCCGCTTGGGGGCATGACCAAAGCGGACGTGGTGGAACGAGCGATCGCACTCGGCGTGAATATGGCGCAGACGTGGACGTGCTACAGCGGCGGTGAGACTCCGTGCGGCACCTGCGGGAGCTGCGACGCGCGGCAACACGCGTTTGCGACAGTTGGGGCGATGGATCCATTGCTCGCATGAGCTACGCCGTTAAAGAGATTCACTCCACGATTCAAGGAGAGGGATTTCACGCCGGACGAGCCTGCGTGCTCCTGCGGTTTGCGGGGTGCAACTTGTGGTCTGGGCGCGAACAAGACCGCGCGAGCGCGGTGTGCCAGTTCTGTGATACCGACTTTGTCGGTATGGACGGTGAGTATGGCGGCCGGTACGACGCCCAAGCGTTAGCGCAACAGGCGGTGGATCTGTATCCCGGCGGCGGTGCTCCCTATGTGGTGCTCACCGGAGGTGAACCGCTGCTTCAAGTGGATCAGCCTTTGATTGAAGCCTTTCATCGCAAGGGCTGTGAGGTCGCCGTCGAAAGCAACGGGACGATCGAAGCGCCCTCAGGCCTTGACTGGATTTGCATTAGCCCAAAAGCGGGGGCCGAGCTGACGCAGACGACGGGCGACGAACTGAAGTTGGTCTACCCGCAGACTGAGCTGATGCCGGAGCAATTGCCGTCACTTGAGTTTGATTATTGGTATCTGCAACCGATGGACGGACCGCAACTGAGAAGCAATATGCAGGCCGCTGCTGAGTACTGCCGGCAACACCCCAAGTGGAAGCTATCCATCCAACTTCATAAGGTTGTCGGTCTGAAATGAGCGTCATTTCCTAGAATGTCCGCCCTGCCAATTGAATCGACTGAATGAACGCGGAACAAGCGCGCGCGAAATACGAGAAATTCCCGCTTATCACGGAGCAACCATCTTGGTTTCGCGAGATTGTGGGGATGCCGATGATCGAGGGAGCCGTCAACGTGGACGGTTCACGGGTGCACTATCTGGAATTCGGAGATCGCAGCAAGCCGTCGATGGTCTTGGTGCACGGCAACGGCGCGCATGCTTGGTGGTTTCTGCCAATGGGACAGATGTTGGCCAAGGACTGGCACGTCGTGGCCATCACACTCACCGGTATGGGCGACAGCGATTGGCGGCCCCAATATACGCGTGAGACACTGGCCGACGATGTGATTGGCGTGATCGACCACCTTGGGCTGGACAAACCCATGCTTGTCGGCCACAGCTTCGGCGGCTTGATCACGTTGGCAGCAGCGGGCAAGATCTCGCACCGCCTCGCCGGGTTGATCTTGATGGACTTTGTAGTGCGTACTCCGGAACACCACGTCGAGTGGTTTGCGGATCGCACCAAAAACCAGCCGCGCCGGATCTACCCATCTTTTGAGGCGGCTCTCGGACGTTTCCGGTTGCTCCCCGAGCAGGTGTGTGCTAACGCGTTTTTCCTGCGATGGATTGCCGAGCGCAGTGTGTGCACCATTCCACAAGGATGGAGTTGGAAGTTTGATCCAACGATCTACGACAACATGCGCGTGGGCACCGATTTACCCGAGACACTCAACGGGCTGCAATGTCCGCTGGGATGCGTATTCGGTGAAGACACGCTTGAGTTTGAGCGATCCTCCCTGACGGATATGGTGCGGCTATCGCCCAAGGGGACACCGTTCGTGAAGGTCACGGATGCCCAGCATCACCTGATGTTGGATCAGCCTCATAAGACCACGGAGGTGGTGTCCACAATGGCGACGCAGTTAACGGCAGTCTCATCCTCCGATGTTCTGACTGGCGTTGTGAACGCTAGTCAATCAGCCACCGTCTCTCCGTAAGTCTTGTGGGTTAGGCGGGTGCCGGCCACAACCCCAGATACCCTGATCTCTCAACAACCCCTTATTTGAAGATAGGCGATGGGGAGTTTGCAGTACCGCTCGGAAGTTGATGGACTGAGAGCAGTCGCCGTTCTGCCGGTGATCTTCTTCCATGGAGGGTATGCGTGGTTTTCAGGCGGTTTCGTTGGGGTTGACGTGTTCTTTGTGATCAGTGGGTATCTGATCACGACCATCATCGTTCACGAACTTGATAAGGGGACGTTCAGCCTTCTGAACTTCTACGAACGTCGCGCGCGACGGATTTTGCCAGCGCTGTTCTTGATCATGGCGGTGTGCGTGCCATTTGGCTGGTTTTGGCTAGCACCCACCGATTTGCGAGACTTTGGGCAGAGCCTTGTCGCTGTCTCGACCTTCTCCTCCAACGTCTTGTTCTGGCATGAGAGCGATTATTTCGCTACCGATATCGATCTTAAGCCTCTCCTGCACACATGGAGTCTAGCAGTCGAAGAGCAGTATTACGTTCTTTTCCCGCTGTTCCTGGTCCTCACCTGGCGAATGGGCTTCACCCGGATCGCTGCCGCGCTATTGGCCGTCTTCATGGTTAGCTTGGCACTCGCGCAATGGGGTGCGCATTACGCGCCGACTGCGAATTTCTATTTGTTGCCCACACGAGGATGGGAACTCCTGTTGGGTGTCTTGACGGCGCTCTTTCTCAGGCGTTCAGGTTTCATCCAGTCACGAGGGGTCAATCAATTGATGAGCCTCCTCGGGCTCGGCATGATCGTTTATGCGATCGCGGTTTTTGATTCAGAGACTCTCACACCGGGACTTGTTGGGCTGCTGCCGACCGTCGGCACCGTGTTCATCATTCTGGGCGCGAGACCAGGAACCGTAGTGCATGCGCTGCTGTCGTTCAGACCGATGGTCGGAATCGGACTGATTTCGTACAGCGCCTATTTGTGGCATCAGCCTGTTCTCGCGTTTGCACGCTATCGCTCGTTGGAAGAGATTGGCGCCGGCGCGACACTTGGGTTAGTGATCCTGCCACTGGTGCTTGCCTACGGCAGCTGGCGGTGGATCGAAAAGCCATTTCGTAATCGCGAGAAAGTCAGCCGCCGCACCGTGGGCCTGAGTGCGGGGGCCGGGACACTGGCCTTCGTGCTGATTGGAGCAGCGTTGCATTTCACCGATGGTGGTCTCGCGCGGTTTGGCGAAGACGAACAGAGAGTGTTGACGTCGTTTTCCGATCTGAGTGAGGTGATCCCAGGAAAGATGCGTGACATTCGCTTGAGAGATTTCGACTCTGAGAGCGACAGAAAGGTTTTACTGATCGGCGACAGCTTCGCTCAGGATATCGCGAATGTCATCTTTGCATCGCCGTTGATCAATGACATCTCTCTCTCAGGGTTTTACCTTCACCAGCAATGTGGTGTGGTGATGAGCCGACTAGAAGATCAACCATTCACAGCCCCGATGTGTCGAGATCGCGCACACTCCTTTAACACTCCTAAGCTACTGGCGTTGATGGAGGAAGCCGACGAGGTTTGGCTGGCGTCAAGTTGGCGGATGTGGAAGGTGCCGCTCCTTCTAGACGCGATTGAACACTTCAAGACGCAGGGTGCTGAGGTTGTCGTTTTTGGCAGAAAGAGCTTTGGGTACGTGACTGAAAGGGACTTTATGGACGGGGGCAAACGCGAGTGGACAAAACCCCGAGAGCTGCAACAGTTTCACATCGAGGTGAATGACGCGATGAAAGAGATCATCCCGCCCCATGCACGTTTTGTGGACGTCAGTCTGGCGGCATGTGGCGGTGTCACTCATTGCGTGAACTCCGATGGCTTCAATGTGTACTCTCACGACGGATGGCACCTGACGCCATACGGTGTGACGTACATGGCTGAGAAGCTGTTCCCAAGAGGCGAAGCAGACGCACGGTAGATTCCGTTTGTCAGCACTCGAACAGAGTGTTGACACAGGCGTTCTGATCGGAGTCCGAAACGCCATTTAGCATGAACTGGTTGTCGCCTGTATCGCTCGTTCGCTTACGGTGCTGTCGCTGCGGTGCGTCTTGCAGGCAGTTGGTCGGTTTTGCCGCGCTTGACGCGCCGCTCAGGACCGCGCCGGCAGCGGTTTCGGGGCGCTGTAGCGCATCATGAACGTCAAACCGCAGCACACCCATAACAGCGAGGCGACAACGATCAACATCAACGTGTAGTTTCCCGTAGAAGCCAGCAAGATGCCGCCCACGGGTGCGCCAATCGCGCTGAAAGGCACGCTGTATAGGCGGCTTGCGCCAACCACGCGACCAAACTCTTCCGGGCGAAACAGTCGTCCCATGGCAAAGTTGAACAGCACGATCGCCATGCCATAACCGAGGCCGAACAACGGGAACACGATTTGCATCGTCGTGAACACCGGAGCCACAGCGATGGCGGTGATTGCGACGGCTTGAATCGCGCCGCAGACGAGGAACACACGGGCAGTTGACATGCGATCCAGCAGCCATCCCACAACGACTTTTCCGCCCATGGCCAGTCCTGCCATGATGGCAGCCATGGTGCTCGCGGATTGCAACGTTGCGCCAGCCTCAAGGCCCATATTGACGGCATGAATGAGGACGCAGTTGATCGAGAAGAACATGATTCCCGTGACCGTGATCATCAGCAAGAATTGCTTGTTTCTCATCAGAATGAGAATGGTTTCGCCGATGGCAGCAAAGACGCCTGCGTCGTTGGGTGCTTGAACGGTGTCGCCGGCTTCTTCGCCCACCGGTTCTGGCGCTTCGCCGTCGGGGTGTTGGCCAACCTTGGCAGGCTTATCAATCACAACGAGGTAAAACAGCGGGGCTGCCAGAATCGCAACGACGCCGTAGATCAGGGCCAGTGTTTGCCAGTCTCTCCAGCCAATAATCGCCGCACCGACAATCGGCATGACAAATCCCGACAGGGAGATGCCGACGGCTGCGATGCCAAGCGCGGTGCCTCGGCGTTTGACGTACCAGCGCGTGATGAGCAGGGCGGGCGCGAGACCGCCCAGCAAGGGAGCGCCCACAGCAAGGACCGTTCCTGAAATCAACCACCAATGCCAGATTTCGGTCATCTGGGTGACTGCCAGAAATCCGATTCCCAGAAGCGCCGATCCCAATGCAAAGACGGCACCGATGGGACGGGTATCAGCCAAGCGGCCGATGTACGGAGAGACCAGCGCACCCACCACCTGGAAAATCGCCATGCCCCATGCGAATGAGGCTTTATCCGCGTCTGATTCTGGAATGGCGGTGAGCAGCAACGAGAACGAGTAGAAGTAGAGACCGGTTGCCAGGAAGTCAGCAGAAAAAGCCGCACCAATTGCGCGCGGTCCAGAAAAACGCATACGGATTCCGAGAGAGGACTCCGAAGCGATGCTCGGAGGGGGAGAATGGGATTGTAGGTGTCTCGTCATCATGCCGGTGATACGCTTCGTACATCAACGAGACAGCGCATGCGGGGAGGTGGTCGAAGTCGCTGAATGACCTATGAAAACCGAATGATATTCTGGATCCAGTCTTGGCTCTGGGAGGCGATAGCGAGATAATCGCGGGATCGGGTGAATGACCTCGCTGGTCTCGTCAGTTCATCCCGGTGTCTCGCCTCGTCGCAGACAAGAGCGTGACGCTCTCATGGCCATATGCTGACTTGAAGGGTGGAGTGAAAGATGGGCGCGCGTACCTGAGATGACAACGTATCGAAGAGAGATTGACGGCCTTCGGGCGGTCGCCGTCATTCCTGTGATTTTTTTCCACGCGGGATCTTCTCTTTTCAACGGTGGATTCGTTGGTGTCGATGTCTTTTTCGTGATAAGCGGTTATCTGATCACGAGCATCATCATCCAAGAGCTGAGCGAAGAGCGATTCTCTCTCGTCAATTTCTACGAGCGGCGTGTGCGGCGCATCTTGCCGGCTCTGTTTCTGGTGATGTTGGTTACCTTGCTATTTGCATGGCGGTTTTTGCTGCCGAGTGATGTTCCAGAGTTTTCCAAGAGCCTGATCGCGGTGCCCCTGTTCATAGCCAATTTTCACTTCATGGAAAACGACTATTTCGGCATCGCGAACGAACTCAAGCCCATGCTCCACACATGGAGCTTGGCCGTCGAGGAGCAGTTTTACGCCGTCATCCCGTTCTTGTTGCTTGTAACTTGGCGGTTTGGACTGCGTGCGGTTGCGGGTGTCGTGATCCTCTTGTTCATGTGCAGCCTTGTTGCCATGATATTCATTCTGCCGGTCAACCCTGATCTCACATTTTTTATGCTGCCGACCCGAGCTTGGGAACTGCTGCTTGGCAGTGCCATTGCCGTGTACTTCTTTTACCAGAACCCTGCCGCACGTGAAAACTGGATTGCGAGGAGTGGAGCGTGGATCGCTCAACTGGGAAGCGCTGCCGGCTTATCTCTGATTGCTTATTCGGTCTTTGTATTCAGTGAGGCAATGCCATTTCCCAGCGTGTACGCACTGATGCCGACGATCGGCACCGCACTGGTGATCATCTTTGCCTCTCCGCGTACTCTGGTCGGCCAGCTGCTTGGGAACAAGCTGTTGGTCGCAATGGGCCTTGGAAGCTACAGCGCATATCTGTGGCACTTCCCCCTGTTCTCATTGATTCGGTATAGAGCGATCTCTGATGTCGATGCGGGGGTCTTGATGCTGTACAGCCTCCTGATCATTCCACTGTCGTACCTCAGTTGGCGGTTTATAGAAACGCCGTTTCGCAACAGACATCAAGTGAGTAGGCGTGTGGTTTTCGGGATGTCCGCAGCGTCCGCTCTAGTGTTGATCGGATTCGGTGTGATCGGCGCCCAATCAGATGGCATCGTGGGCCGGCCGCATGTCACACAGCAACTCCTCGAGATCGAGCGCAATCTCTTGCCGAATGTTGGATTGCGTGATAACTGTCAACCTGTGTTCAGTCGCCTATCTTGCGTGACAGGCGATCAGCCCAGAGTTATGGTTTGGGGAGACTCGCAGGCAGCCAGTCTCGTGCATGGCATGCTGACATCGCATCCCGACTTGCAGGTGGTGCAGGCGACGACCAGCAGCTGCGGGCCAGTCTTTGAAATTGCGGTTTTTGCGGAAAGAAAGAAAAGAGCGCAAGCGCAGTACTGCCTGAGACAAAACGATGCGGTGCGGCGGCATTTGGAGGAGACCACCTCCATTCAGTACGTGGTGTTGGCCGGGGCGTACAGCGAGTTCTTCTCTGATGACTACCGGCTGGTCGATCGTGAAGACAACCTTATTGAAACTAGATCGCACCGAGAGGTGAGCCGGTACTTCGTACACACAGTTCAATCTTTGGAGCGCCTCGGGAAGACCGTGATTGTGTTTTCCGAGTTGCCGACTTCGGGCGAAGACGTGGCGCGTTGCCATCTTAATTCGGTGCTTTCTGGAGCGGACAAATCGCGTTGTGACTTCCCAGAGAGCGTCTATCGATCGAGATCCAACGGAGTACTCAAGATGCTTGAAGCGGTGACCGCGGAGACCAACGCGACGGTGATTGACCTCGCTGCTTTGATGTGTACAAACGGCACCTGCTCTGTTGAGAAACACGGCGTGCCGATGTACCGGGATGAGAATCACCTCTCGAAAGATGGCAGTGCGTTCGTCATGAGGGAGATCGATTTTGGGCGGCTCATTTCGGAATAGCCGCATGTCACACCTCAACTCTCATCCGCAATCCGCGATGTACGCGAGGATGAGGGACTGTCCTTTATGCGGAGGTGTTTTGTATCTCGCAGCCCTTGATTGAGTGGTGGAGCCATCGCAAGGGCGGGTGAGAAACGCTTTCTCGCTTACGGAAGGCGTAAGACGTACTGCGCCGGATAGTAGGATAATTGCTAGGTCGCGAAAATGACATTGCGGGCTTTATCTGCTCGTCAAGCACTCTGACTTGATTCGAGGCAAGGACCGGCACGTTCACCGCAATGTACCGACAGGATTGGCCACTGTTGCATTGTTTGCGGTGGCGACTGAAGGGTTAATCAAGAGAGAAGCGAAGCGTATCTAAGATGACAACATATCGTAGAGAAATCGATGGGCTTCGGGCAGTCGCGGTGATTCCCGTGATCCTGTTTCATGCAGGGTCATATCGGTTCAATGGGGGCTTCGTCGGCGTCGATGTCTTTTTCGTGATCAGCGGATATCTGATCACGAACATCATCATCAATGAACTCAGCCAAGAACGGTTTTCACTCGTCAATTTTTATGAGCGGCGCGTGCGCCGCATATTGCCGGCTCTCTTCTTTGTGATGTTGGTCAGCCTGCCGTTTGCATGGCTATTTCTGCTGCCCGGCGATCTTCCTGGCTTTGCCCAAAGCGTGATGGCAGTACCGCTCTTCATCGCCAATTTCCACTTCATGGAGAACAACTACTTCAGTATTGCCAGCGAGCTGAGGCCCATGCTCCATACGTGGAGCTTGGCGGTCGAGGAGCAGTTCTATGCGGTCGTGCCCATACTGCTCCTTGTGACATGGCGTTACGGGCTGCGTGTCACCGCAAGTGTGGTGGCTGCGTTGTTCGCAGGTAGCTTCATTGCCATGCTGATACTACAGCCGGAATATCCTGAGTTCACGTTTTTTATGCTTCCGACCCGAGCTTGGGAACTGCTGGTTGGTAGTGCTATTGCCATGTACTTTTTCAAAAAGGACATTACGAAACACGGAGTCTGGAGCGCTCAGCTGGGTAGCATCGCCGGCTTGTTTTTGATCACCTATTCAGTGTTCGCTTTCAGCGACGGCATGCCGTTTCCGAGTGCAAACGCGCTGATACCGACCATTGGGACGGCGCTGGTGATTGTCTTTGCGGCGCCCAGTAATCTCGTCGGTCAGCTCCTGGGAAGTAAGTTGTTTGTCACGATCGGCTTGGGAAGTTACAGCGCGTACTTGTGGCACTTTCCTTTGTTCTCGTTGATTCGACACCGAGCTATCGAGGATGTCGAGACGGTGACGATGGTGTTATTTGGTCTTCTGATCATTCCACTGTCGTACCTCAGTTGGCGGTTTGTCGAGACGCCGTTTCGCAACAAAAAGCGATTCAGCAGACGCGTTGTTTTTGGGATGTCCGGTGCATGTGCCATGGCATTGATTGGATTGGGTGCTGTCGGTGCTCAGTCGGATGGCATCTTAGGGCGGCCGCATGTTACGAAGCAACTTCTAGAGGTAGAGCGCAATCTCGAGCCAAACGTTGGTCTCCGAGGTAACTGTGAACCGGTGTTGACACGTTTTTCTTGCAAGACGGGCGCCCAGCCGACGGCGATGGTTTGGGGTGACTCTCAAGCAGCATCTCTCGTGCATGGAATTGTGGCATCGCACCGTGATGTGCAGATCGTTCAGGCAACAACCAATGGGTGCGGACCCGTTTTTGGTGTTGCGGCGTTCAAAGGCCGACCTGATAGCACGAGAGTGAAGGAATGCCTAGAGCAAGGTGATGCGGTGCAACGGTACTTGGAGGAGACCGCATCCATCCAGTATGTGATTTTGGCTGGGACGTACCGAGTGTTTTTTGAGAGTGGTTACCGTCTGGTGGACCGGGACAACGCTGTTGTTGACATTACATCTCACCGTGAGGCAACCCCTCACTTTGTGAGCACCGTTCAGTACTTAGAGCAGCTTGGAAAGAAAGTGATCGTGTTTTCCAGTTTGCCAACGTCGGGAGAAAATGTCGCGCGGTGCCGCGTGAAGTCCGTGTTCTTTCAGGTGCCTGAATCGCATTGCGACATCCCGGAGAAGGCGTATCGTGCGCGTTTCGCAGGAACCTTTCAGATGCTTGCTGCTGTTGCAGCCGATACCAATGCGGAGGTCATCGATCTCTCATCGGTCATGTGCTCAAACGGTGTGTGTTCGACGGAAAAACAGGGAGTACTGCTGTATCAGGATGACAATCACCTCTCGAAAGATGGCAGTGCGTTCGTCATGAGGGAGATCAATTTTGGGCGGCTCATTTCCCCGTAGCCCCGTTGCCAAGCATCAGCTGTCGAAAACGTTCAGGCATCTTCATGGGCAGACAAGCACGTGCTCGTTTGTGTGCGATTCGCTGCTTGGAAGGCATGCGCTCGCGACAACGCTGAGGAAGCTGGGACAGTCCGCCGCAGCGGTCCTCAAGGGGATCTCACATCTTCGCGAAGAGATAAAGACAGTGCGTACCCTTCATCTGATTGCCTGCTCTCACGCCACATATGCCGTGCCTCCGTCAGATACTTGGATAGTCGCTCGGCTGAGGATCTGGTAGGCTTCATCTGCTCATCTGGCGGTTTGGCTTGGTTCGGCAAGGGCCGATGCCTTTATGGCCTACACCGACCGGATCCGTCTATAGCATGACGGGTATTGCAGGATGAGCTGAGAGAGTAGCGACGTGTACCTAAGAGGACAACCTATCGACGGGCTTTGTGGAGTTGCAGTGATTCCGGTGATCTTGCCTAAGGCAGTGCCTTCGTCTTCAACCAACTTGGCCCTTTGCTGCTGTGTTTGCACAAAGAGTGAGGATGAGCATCATGTTTGAACGACAGCCGTTCGGCTTGAGCCGAGACCCCCGGGCGAGGGGCTTATAGATTGATTGCGCCAACTTCCCGTTGGTAATTTTCGTGGTAACAAGTAGGGTATTACAATTGGCAAAGCAAGTGACGGCCATGCTATGAGATTCGTCGGCGAGTCTCTCACATTTGACGATGTCTTGCTTCGTCCGGGTCCGTCGCAGATTGGCCCCAGTGAAGCCAACTTGCGAAGTGAAATCGCTGGAATGGGCGTTGCTCTTCCATTCGTGTCATCCGCGATGGACACCGTCACCGAGCGCGACATGGCGATTGCCATGGCCGAGGCTGGCGGCCTTGGGGTGATCCATAAGGCGTTAGATCGCGTGCTTCAAATCAAACAAGTGAAAGCTGTTAAGCGGCGCGGCGCCGGTGTACTGCGATCCCCCACCACCATTGATTACCGAGCGTCTGTCGGTGAAGCGCGAGAACTGACTCGCGATTCAGGGTATTCCGGGGTGCCAGTCGTTGAAGGGCGGACGTTGGTGGGCATTGTGACTCATCGTGATCTGCGGTTACCTATTGAGAATTCGGCACCCATCACCAGTGTGATGACCAAACGGGATAACCTGGTCACGGTGTCAGAAGGCCAGTTTCGAGACTCACAAGCCTTGATGATTGAGGCCGAACGGCTGATGAACACCAATCGCATTGAGAAGGTGCTCATCGTCGGGAAAGACAATCATCTGACGGGGATGGTCACCCTGCGCGATATCAAGAACGTCAACACTTGGCCGAATGCCACGCGCGATGCGCAAGGTAGGCTCATGGTGGCTGCTGCTATTGGAGTTGGTGCGTCCGCCATTGAGCACGCCCAAGAACTACACGCCGCCGGGGTTGATGCCGTGGTCGTGGATAGCGCCCACGGCCATGCTCAGGCTGTGGTTGACACTGTTAGGCAGCTGTGCTCTGAGACTCGGCTGCGCGTGATTGCGGGCAACGTGGCCACGGCTGATGGTGCCAAAGCACTGGCAGATGCTGGCGCGTCTTGCGTGAAGGTGGGAATCGGTCCAGGATCGATCTGTACTACACGTATCGTGACAGGTGTCGGTGTTCCGCAGCTTACGGCGGTGATTGAAGTTGTGAACGCCTTGAAGGGATCAGGTGTGAGCGTGATTTCAGACGGTGGAATTCGAGCCAGTGGTGATGTCGTGAAGGCACTCGCTGCAGGCGCGAGCGCGGTCATGTTGGGTAGTGCGCTCGCCGGCACTGATGAAGCCCCCGGCGAGACGATCATTCTCGACGGGCGTAGCTGGAAGGCGTATCGCGGCATGGGATCCCTTGGAGCCATGAGCTCGCGGCGAGAAGCGGCAGAGCGGTACTTTCAAGGTGACGCTGAAGTGTCGAAGTTAGTGCCTGAAGGCGTCGAAGGCAGAGTTCCTTACCGTGGCCCCGTGAGGGCCGTGTTGGACCAGTTGTCTGGCGGATTACGTTCAGGGATGGGATATGTCGGTGCGGGCACCTTAGAGGATCTGCATGATAAAGCAGAATTTGTGAGGGTCACACCGATGTCCATGCAGGAGAGCCACGTTCACAGCGTTCGGGTGACGCGCGAAGCTCCTAACTACGATGGCTGAACACCCTATCAGTCACATTGCGGTTCTTGATTTTGGATCCCAAGTCGCTGCTCTCATCGCACGTCGATTGCGTGAGCGTGGGATAGATTCGAGGGTATATCCGAGTACGGTCGACGCGAGCACATTGTGCGAAAGTCAGCCATCTGGTGTCATCCTTTCTGGCGGCCCCGAGAACGTCGCCAAGCGGCATCATGACTATCCTGCGGTACTGGATGAGATGGATGTTCCGGTACTTGGGATCTGTTACGGAATGCAACTGCTGTGCCAGCATTTTGGTGGGAAGGTCTCCACCCGGATCGGCCAGTTCGGCAAGACAACCGTGCACGTGATTGACCACGATTGCGCGGTGTTGAAAGGCAACGGTGTTGGTAACGACTTTGTCGCATGGATGAGTCACGGCGATGAAGTTGACCAGCTTCCAGATGGGTGGACAGTGGCGGCTGAGAGTGAGACGCATCCTCATGTGGCTGTGTCATCCGCCGACGGCCGACGCATCGGATTGCAGTTTCACCCCGAGGTCTCGCATACCGTTGGAGGCACGGACATGTTGGAGCGTTTTGCTCGGCAGACGTGCGGTATGGCAGGAAGTACCGAGACAAGCGATCGACTGGACATCGCCATCCGAAATGTGCAGGAACTGATCGGTGATGAAGAGGCTGTCATTGGCCTGTCTGGTGGCGTGGACTCCGCGGTGGCCACTGCCATCTGCGTGAAAGCTGGAGTGCGGGTCCATCCGGTGGCTGTGGATACGGGACTATTGCGGCAAGATGAGCTTGCGCTGATTCGTGGTGCCACTCGCGCCATGGGCGTCAAACTGGATGTGTTGGATGCATCAAAGGCCTTTTTTGCGGCGCTGCATGGGGTGAGTGACCCTGAGACGAAGCGCAAGATCATTGGTCGGCTGTTTGTGGAAACATTTCAAGAGTGGGCGCGTCAGCGCCAGCCCAAGCCGGCATTTCTTGTGCAAGGCACGATTTACTCCGATGTGATCGAGTCAGCAGGTGATGGGCACGGCAGTCACAGCATCAAGTCGCACCACAATGTTGGTGGACTGCCGGAAGAGATGGAACTACGGCTATGCGAGCCGTTACGTAAGTTATTCAAGGATGAAGTCAGGGATGTTGGGCGGTTGCTCGGGTTGCCTGAGGAATTGCTGATGCGTCATCCATTTCCCGGACCAGGCCTCGCTGTCCGATTGCCAGGTGAAGTGACCAAGGAGCGAGCCGATACGTTGAGACAGGCTGACGCCATTTTTATGGAGGAACTGTATGCCTCGGGGTGGCATCAGAAGGTGGCACAAGCTTTTGCTGTCTTATTGCCGGTCAAATCAGTAGCGGTGAAGGGTGATGCGCGGCTGTACGGTCAGGTTGTGTCGCTAAGGGCGGTGGTGACCGATGATTTTATGACGGCCAGTTGGGCTCAGCTACCACATGATCTATTGAGTCGCGTTGCGCGCAGAATCGGGAATGAGTGCGTCACTGTGTCAAGAGTCTTGTACGACATCTCCGATAAGCCACCGGCCACCGTTGAGTGGGAGTAGTGACATGGGCTGTGAACCCCTTATAAACTAGGTTTACCGACTGTAACCTTCTGCAGATACTGCTGTTCAGCGGTCTCACAAAGCATCTCAGCTTTGCAACCTCAAGACAACGTGCCACTCGATCGTTCACAACGTACCGCGGTGAGCGGCATTGTTAGAGCGGCGGCAAGAATGAGAATGTTGGGCACTCGCGGTATGTTGCGAGAACGCTCCGATGGTCGTCAAGCACAGAAAGACGACCGCGTCTCGCTCAACTGCGCATACATGGTCAACGGATAGATGTAGTTCCAAAAAAGTAATAAGCGCGAGAGATGTGGTGGATAGAGTGATATACAAGAACGATAACTTGCTTGTACGAAAGACAAAGCAGTCTTTGCTCCGATACTGTGCGATCGCAACAATTACGAAAACAATGAGTGCCAACCAAGACGGCCTAGGCAAAGCAGATCAGTGAATAGATTGACGTAGTCCCGTAGAAAGAGACTGATCCTCTGAAAGTAAGCGCGAAATAGAGAATACGAATATACACCTAGAAGATGCTGAACAACGCAGTATCAAATATCATTGTGTTAGGCAACGACCCGGTTTGGATGAGTGTAAGGTGGCTGGCAGATATAATGGTTGTCGTTGCGCCCTCGCCAATCTATTGATGTGCAATTCCGGTTCGATTTGGCGCAGAGAGATAAGAGAGCGCATACAACAATGACAGAAGCAAAGCAAAACGGACGCGCGGATGCGCTCCAGGACGTGAGATATTGTTCGGATAATTTGATCTTACAGATGGTATGTTGAAACGCTTACCCACAGAAAGGAGAAGCTAGATGAAGAGTCATCTGAAACGTCGAATTAACTATAAATCATAGGACTATTAATGTGAAATATCGCGCGGAAATTGATGGCTTGAGGGCGCTTGCTGTTGTGCCAGTGATACTATTCCACGCTGGATTTGAGCTATTCAGTGGAGGCTTTGTTGGCGTCGATGTTTTCTTCGTTATTAGCGGCTATCTGATCACGACAATCCTTATCGATGACATAGAAAAGGAACGTTTTAGTATCGTTAGCTTCTATGAGCGACGTGCGCGACGAATACTACCTGCACTATTTTTTGTCATGCTTGTCTGCGTGCCTTTCGCGTGGATTTGGATGTTCCCCAGCCAGATGAAAGACTTTTCAACGAGCCTGGTTGCTGTCAGCTTGTTCGTGTCTAACATCTCGTTTTGGCAGGAAAGTGGTTACTTCAATCCTGCTGTTGATGCAAAGCCTTTGCTACATACTTGGAGTTTGGCCGTCGAGGAGCAATACTACGTGCTATTTCCTATCTTTCTTACGATGGCTTGGCGTTTCGGAAAGAGTAGAGTATTTTGGATGATTGTTGCTATGGGTGGCATCAGTCTCCTGTTAAGCGAATGGGGATGGCGAAATAAGTCGATTGCCAACTTCTATCTTGCACCGACACGAGCCTGGGAGTTGTTGGCTGGTTCAATAACAGCATTCATCGTGCAACACAAGGGTGTGAGGAAGAGTGACATATTAGCTCTTGTAGGCTTGGGTGCAATCGCATTTTCCATTCTTGCTTATGATAAACACACACCGTTCCCAAGTGTGTACGGCCTGGTTCCAGTTCTGGGTGTGGTACTGCTTGTTCTCTACGCTCACAAAGATACGCTGGTCGCCAAAATCCTTGGGTCAAAGGCGTTCGTTGGTGTTGGGCTGATCAGCTACTCTGCTTATCTATGGCATCAGCCGTTGTTTGCGTTTGCCCGGTTAAGAATGCATGAACCCGGAATGCTCACATTCATTTTGCTGAGTATCGCATCATTGCTACTGGCGATTGTTTCCTGGAAGTACGTGGAACGTCCGTTCAGGCGCAAGGACGGCTTGTTGTCCAGTAGGTCGCTAGTGTTCTACAGTTCAATTGCCGCGGTGGTGGCGTTTTCAGCGATTGGACTCATGGGTCGCATAAGCAATGGTTTTGAGAACGCGACAGAAGGTCGAAAACGTTTGGCAGATCTAGCAGCGCAGATAGAACCCAATCCAGGAATTAAATGGACATGTGCTGGATCGTTTGTCATCTCTGATGGCTGCTCTTCGGGCGATGGGCCCACTCTTCTGCTGTGGGGTGACAGTTTTGCAATGCATCTTTACGAAGGTTTGAGGGCTAGCGCTCCTTCTTTGGGAATTATGCAAATTACGACAAATAGTTGTTCACCCATCCTCGGCATCTCAAGATTAAATCCATCCGGCGGAAATGGGTTGTCGTGGTCTAACCGATGCTTAGCATTTAATCAAGGAGCTTTCGAATGGTTAAAACGAAACAAAACTATTGATCTTGTTGTGATCTCGTCTCCATTTGGATGGGTTGGAACAGAAAGAACAATCAACTCCGATGGTGATGTTCTGGATCCGGATTTTGAGGTTGCACTTAGTGGCTTGTCACGAACAGTAAGGGCGATTGAGAATCTCGGAATTGAGGTAGTTGTTGTTTCAGCGTCACCAAAAAGCGGATTTGATGTGGGTCAATGTCTTATAAGAAGATATCAATTCAACTTGCGCGCTGGATGTGATTTTGAGTACGTTGAGTCAAGTTACAGGCATGATTTCTTTAGCGCTGTGGAGCAGAGTGTGCCGGTATACTGGCTTTACAAAGATCTTTGCACAGATGGCGTGTGTGAGGCAGAGAAAGGTAGTGTATTTATCTACAACGATGCTGTGCATTTAAGCAAGCAAGGCAGTGCTCTCATAGGTGCGTCGAACAATTGGTACGAGAGACTAAGAGAGTTAACGCTCAAAAGCAAGTTGCCGCAGAATTAGGAAAGATGACTCAGCTCCTGACGTAAGAACGGGCTTTATCAACCTGATAGTGAGAGGCTATTGAAGATACTCTTCCGACACAAAGCATGCAACGTAACGGCTTGACAGAAACGGTGATAGAGAAAAGGAATGTTGCAGTTTCTCTCGTTTACCAACGGACGGCATACCTTTGTTTGACCGCTATTCCTCTAAGTATTTGTAGGTAACAGTTGGGTTGTCTGCTCCGCTAATCGAAGTTACCACTGGAAGGATGTAGTTGTAGTTTTTGGTGTTGAATGATACGTAAAAGCAACCACAGAAAATGTAGGATCTCTATTTGTAACACCAGCGTTCTATGAGAAATTGACAGCGATTCCTTACAGAACTTGCAGTGTGATGAAAAAGAATGTTTGATGCTGTCGACGCTGACCAGCAGTTGTTGTGTAACCAGTCTTAAGAATGATGTATAAAAATTATACGGCTAGATAATGGGAACCGTCCATAAAATGGCAGGTTGAATCAATTGGATGCGGTTCTTAGTGTCTGTATAGCATTCCCAAGCCTTTGAGTGTGAAATATGGCAGTTAAGGTTCCTTTGTTGTACGGCGTAGTTTGGGCCACGAGTGTATCGTGATTCAACAGTGAGTCGACGAATCCAGAGACGTCACCATGGAGAAAAGTTGCTTGGCCATCTGTAGACAAGGACCAATGTCTCTCAACGGCTACTTCCTTGCCGACTCTTGTGGTAACCTTCGCTTCTCTTCTAAGATAGCTCCACCACACGATGATTAAATCGAGTTCGTTACGCTTACATCTTATGCTGAGAAATGGACTGCGGTTTAGCAAAGTATTATTTTTAGATTCTGCGGGCAAACTTAAAATAACCAGTGCTGAGTCATCGATAAGGTCAGTTTCGACACTAACCCCCCATTTACCGAGTTCGTCAATCTGTGATGCAACAACCTCATTTTCTTGGAGTGACAAAGTTCTCGCCGGAGCGTCGAAACATTGAATCTTCTGATCCGTGTCTTTGAGGGAAGAACAGGCCAGAAATTCCGCATCAGAAATGGCTGCAAAACTGACTTCTACGGTTAGCATACAGGGTAGAATAATGAGGATCTCACGAATTATGATTAGCGTTGGTGACTTCATGAGAGGAGATCAGCCGTGAGGTAATTGTGATCTGCATTCCACTAACTTTCTTATTGCAAATGTTCGTGTAACCCTCGAGTGTGACTGTGTTGCGCAGGAATGACTTCAGCTTATCTAAGTTTGTTCAGGGATTTGAAGCTTTACTTTGCTGAAGGCGTAGACCACAATTGATGGGGCTGTGATTTGGATATATCTAATAGGCGCCAACTAATGTCGTTTCAATACCAACCTCGTAGCCCGAGCAACACGGTGGTTTCATAGCTGTTAGTGTCGAACTCAAGGTTATCCAGATTTTGTGCGGGAAGTACGAGAGCGTGACGTATTCCCACATAAGGCGCAAATCGTGGCGTCACCTCGTAACGTAGGCGCATTCCAGCCTCTAGTTGAGTGATTCCGCGGATAACGTCCTGCTCTTCTACGGCTTGGAGGGAGAGGTTGATTTCAGCCCGGAACTGCAGTATCAGTTGTTTTGAGTACGTCCACTCGTATTCAATCTCCGCTCTGCCAAACACGTCACCTCGGTGGCTGACGAACACCGCGACATCCACTTCCCACCAGTATGGCGCTAACCCGTGCACGCCAAACACGGCATAAGCGGTTCCGCGCGGTGAGACATCTTGGCGGTATCCCAGTTGAATGTCCCAATACGGTGAGATGGCGTGACTCCATAGCGCCTGAAGCTCCCCGTCTTCTAGCTCATCAGTGTCAAGATCGTACTCGCCTTCTGTTTTCCACAGGAACTTGTTGATGTCGCCTCCAACCCAACCTGAGGCATCCCACACGAACTCCGTACCGTCGTAACCGCGAATCTCCGTGCGCTCAAACACGCTCAACCACCCCAGTGCAGATCCGTGGTGGTGTTGAAGTTGCTCGCGAGCGCGTCTCATCTCTTCGGGGTCATAGTGTTCGTCGGCCTGAGACCATGGTGGCTCGGCATCGGTGTCTTGACTATGAGCATGCTCGTCATCCGCTGCAGTAGCAACTGCCGGCAAGAGGGCGAGAGTGAGAAGCCATAGAACTGAGCGCGCGGCAATGGCTTGCATGAGCTCAGGCACTCGTGGGTTTGATGGAAACGACTTGCATCATCCCTGCAATCATGTGCATTAACAAATGGCAGTGAAACGCCCAGTCTCCAATCGCATCGGCGGAAATGTCCACAGCGAGTTTTTCGCCAGGCTTCACAATGACGGTGTGTTTATGCGGCTTGTGGCTTCCGCCGCCGTTACACAGCTCAAAGAACATCCCATGCAAGTGGATGGGGTGACTCATCATGGTGTTGTTCACGAGCGTCATCCGGACTCTCTCGCCGTGATGTAACGCAATGGGCTCCGTTACTTCAGAAAAACGCACCCCGTTAAACGACCACATGTAGCGTTCCATGTTGCTGGTCAGGTGGACCTCAAGTTCCCGTGATGGCTCACGTTGGTCAGGATTGGGGTTCACGCTACGAAGTTGCGTGTATGTCAACACGCGGTGGTTCATGTCTTCAAGCCCAATCCCTGGTTCGTGGAGCCGGCTTTCAGGCGCCGTCGCGACATTGACCACTCCGGGGCCAATGACGATCCCCTTGGCGTTCTTGCGGCCGGCCGCGTGCCCGTGATGTGCGTGATGACCTGTGCCATGTCCCATGTCTCGCATGGTGAGAGTCGGCACTGGCCGCATCTGAGGCACCGTGGCAAGCGAGTCGACGGTCGGACCCAACGTGGCGACCACTTGCCCGGAACGCTCAATGGCTTCAGCTACGAGCGCGTACGGCTTGGCAGTCGGCGGTTCGACCACCACGTCATAGGTTTCGGCGACGCCAATCTGAAACTCATCCGTCTCGACCGGCTGCACGTTTTGACCGTCTGACTGCACAACCGTCATTGGGAGACCAGGGATCCGAAAGTTAAAGATCGTCATGGCTGAGGCGTTGATGATGCGTAGTCGCACGCGTTCCCCGACGTTGAAGATCGCATTCCATCCATCCTCAGTCGCGTGGCCATTGATCAGAAACCGATAGTCATTGCCGGCGATATCTGAGATATCTCGGGGTGACATCCGCATCTGACCCCACATAGTCATGTCAGGTAGTTCGCCGGCCAATCCTTGACCCACGGTGGCCGGCACCGAGTTGAATGCTTCCGGCATGCCTTTAAGCTGGCGGTACACCCGGTAGGGGTCTGCAAACATCCAGTCGGAGAGGACCAGCACGTACTCGCGATCAGCCGTAATCGGATCGACACCGGCCGGATCAATAATCAGCGGTCCGTAGTGCCCAAGCTGTTCTTGCAGCCCGGAATGGGAGTGATACCAATAGGTTCCTGTTTGCTTGGCCTGAAACCGATAGGTAAACGTCTCATCGGGCGCAATTCCTGGAAATGAGACGCCAGGCACACCGTCCATGTAAAACGGAAGCAACAAGCCGTGCCAATGGATGGACGTGTCTTCGTCAAGCCGATTGGTGACTCGGATTTCAATGTCATCGCCTTCTGTCATGCGTAGCAACGGCGCGGGCAACATGCCGTTGATCCCGATCGCCGCGCCCCGGCGCCCACCGATTGTGACTGGGAAGCGATCAATCGCCAGATCAAACCCTGTGTGGGCGGCTTGTCTGCGGCCGACATTCCCCATCGATGATGACAGGGACCAACTTGGCATCATGCCAAGAGCTGTCGCTCCCAGCGCGGTTGCGAGGAAAGATCGTCTCGAAGTCATGGTTGCCTCCCCACATCTCATGCCGAATCTGTGATGTCAGCGTTGTTGAACCTCATCTCGCGCCGATTTTGACCCCATTTCAGCGCGATCGTTCCCTCGTGTCGCGCGCGCCGGCGTGACCTGCTTGGCGTCTGAGGTGATGCGATCGGGCACCTTATGCTGACACATCACATTTCCTGTCATCCGTCTCGCTGATATAAAATCACCGACCGACTGAAGAATGAGTGCATCATTTCGCATCGACCCGTCGTGCTACGGTCAGTGGCAGTGGCGCTGAGTTGCCTTGTGTCGTTCGCAAGCGCTCAATCAACCAACAACGCAATCAGTTCTCTTGAGTATCAGGCGAGGCAAGGCGACCCGCATGCGCTTCTCGCTCTTGGGTTGCAACGCATCCGTGGCGGTGCCGTTCTTCGAAGCTATACCGATGGTGCATCCTTAGTGCAACGCGCCGCCTATCGCGGCCTTGCGGAAGCGCAATTTGAACTCGCACTTCTTCACCGTTCAGGTTCAGGTGTAGAGCAGAGCGTCAAAGAGGAGTTCATTTGGTTGGCCATTGCGGCTTCGCAAGGTCACCCCTATGCGGTCATAGAGCTCGACATGATGATTTCCGGCGTTGATCGACCTCACCGGGAGCGATGGTTGCTGGAAGCGCGCGAGCGGATTTCGCAATAGCCCTGTCAATCCCATGACGACATTGCAAACCCTTTCACACGGCCGCTCGGTCGTGGTGTGCCGCCCGCCAGTTGATCCCAGGGGCATCGCGGTTCTTGCGTCTGTCAAGCAAGCACTGGAGAGCCATCAGGTCACCGAATTGACGGACCTTGCCCAATTGCCGCACTGGATCATGGGACATGATGCGACGAGCAGTCTGGCGGTCATTGTCGGCGGTGATGGCATGATGTTAAGCGCAGCGCGGGTGGTGGCTGAGAATTCGTCGGCGCTGCCGATCTTGGGCATCAACACCGGTCAAGTCGGGTTCTTGTCTGACTGTTTGCCCGATGATGTGCCGCAGCTCAACGACGAAATATGTCAAGGTGAGTTTGTGGTCGAACAGCGCGATACGCTGGCTGTGTCGCTGCGTGACCACGTCTATTTGGCCGCCAACGAAGCGCATTTCGGGACGCGAGACGCGGGCCGGATTATCAGCATCGTGGTGGAAGCTGATGACGCGCCGCTGTTTCGCTTACGCGCCGATGGAATCTTGGTATCGACGCCGACCGGATCCAGTGCGTATGCGCTGGCAGCCGGCGGGCCACTCGTTCATCCGTCAGTGGCAGCCTTTTCGGTGGTACCGATTTGTGCGCAAGTCTTGGGCGCTCGTCCTGTGGTTGTGGGGCGTGATACGCATCTATCGATCGCACAGCAAGAACACGAACGCGGGTATGCAGCCGCGTTGGTCATTGATGGCCACAAAGTCGCCGATGTGGGACCCGATGACGTGGTGCGGATATCACGCGGAAATCCGTGGCATCTCGTTCGGCATAAATCGCGCGGTTTTTTTGAAACCTGCCGGGTCAAACTCGGGTGGGCGGAGCGTCTACGCTAGCGGTTGGCCCGCCACTTCTTCCACAATCCGGCAGCAGCCATGCGAAGCGCGCGACGAGTGGGGGCATTGAGATCGCCGCCAAATTGCGCTCGCTCCAGAATTTCTACAGCCCGCTTCGCATCGCCGTCCAACACTTGGGCGATGTCCCATAGGCCTGCAGACGAGTGAATCAACGCGCCTGACTTCGCAAACACGACAAACGCGTCACGGCACTGAGCGGGGTTACCGCGCCATGCCGCAAGCCACGCGCGCACGCCTTGCGACCAAGGCCAGTCAAAAATCCAAACGGCGCGTATCCACAGCACATGCGAGACCCAGCCCAAGATCACTAAGGCGGTCACGATCCACGGCGCGATCGATGAGCGCGCCACCGTCGACGTTGTGGCGTCTGGCGTGAGGGTGTACGTCCCTGCTGTGGCTGGGAGCACCGTGACCACTGCCGGCGGCACTGTGGCCCACCGGAGTGAGTCGCTGGCCGTATCCCACCATGGCACGCGCAGCGCGGGAATGGTCAGTTGACCCGGTTGGGTGGGAATGATGGTATGCACCGCATCACGGGTGGCTGAAATCGGATTCGTGGTCAAGTCACCCTGACTGTCTGACTGCACGACCGAGAACAAGGCGTTGTCTTGCGCGTCAGGCACGGGAATGTTGGGGAGCAGATCGCTGCGCGCGCCAAGGGCATGCAGCGAGACTTCTCGGGTGCGGGGCTCACCAACGCGCGGTGGTTCATCCGTTTGTTGCTCCTGCAGTTCCAGATTGACGTCTTCGGCAATCAACCACGAATGGTCACGAGGAAAGTCATCGGGAATCGCCTTGACATCAAATTCTTGCTCGCCGAGCCGCAATGTCGAGGTTGGCCATGACCCAAACGTGTGTCCTTGCCCGGGCCGTAAGATCGTGATCGTCATGGGGCCGACGACTCGCTTGCCTGGCTCTTGAAAGACCAATCCAACGTGAAACTGATGCCGGGTCCATTCCCGACCATCATCATCTGTGAATCGCTCTGTCGTGCGGCGTTCTAGTGACGTCAGCGAGAGACCTAGCGTGGGGGTGATGTTGAACACCGGATTGCGAACGGGTCCCTGAGGCAGGGTGATCTGAATCGTCGCGGGCACGAATTGCTGCACGTACGGCGTGCGTGTATCGGCAATCAATTCAACGTATTCAGATCCCTTGGTGACAACGATCGGGACGGGAGCGGTCAACTGTCCATTAATGTTCAGCGGAGGCAGTTCGAGCGTACCGGTTCGCCGAGCAAACAGAGTGCGCGTCGTGGAATAAGTGCACGACCGAAAGGTGCACCGCTGCTGCTGATTGACCCCTGGCGCTACGGTAAAGGACTGGTCAAGCGGCGAGAGATCAAGATCATCAAGCTGCACGTCGGCCTGAATCGTGAGGCGAATGGGCTGGTCAAAAGTGACGCGGTCGGGCTCAACAGTCACGATGACGTTGGCGCGCGCGGTGGGAATCGCCGCCGCCACGAGGACAAGGGCCAACGCCCGTTTGATTAGCGCTCGGTACATGATTGGGTCACTTCGCACCGCAGGCGGGCGCGTAAAAAGTCGGATTGGTCATTGGGCAGGGCGCGTAGCCAGGCTTTGAGTTCTTCTTGCCGGGCGCGCTCGGCATCACTGAATTGCGCTTCAAGGCTGTCGTCTCCTTCGCCTTCGTCGCTGGCCGCCGTGGCCTCCTGATCAGGAGCGGCATCTGTTTCTTGTGCCTGGCTATCTTGCTCACCTTCTTGCTGCGATTCAGACGCAGATTCCCCTGATTGCTCGCTGGGTTGTTGATCGGACGATTGAGCACCTTCATTGTCGGGGTCGCTGGGTTGTGATCCCTCGTCTTGAGCTTGCTGATCGTTCCCGTCTTCACTATCACTAGGCGAGTCAGAGGCTTCGCGCTCGTCTGACTGATCACCGTCTCCTGTGTCCTGCGATTGATCCTCTTGGTCTTGCTGTTGTTCGGCAATCGCATCCAGCACTAGATCGAGGTTGCGCTGCACGTCATCGACGTTGACGGCGGTCGTCTCGTCGTGCCACGGAATTGCCCGCTCGAGCCAGTATTTCGCGGGATGCAAATCACCGGACTGCGCCAGTTCCGTGCCGAGGTTGTAAGCATGGCGCCGCGCATCGTCATCCTCAGAAGATTGCTTCAAAATCTCAGCCGCTTGTGCATGGTCACCGGCGAGCGCCAGTGCGTAGGCCTTGCGATCGTGATCCTCAAACAACGCTGCCGCTCGCGTCGGATCGCCATCATCGAGTGCCTCTTGAGCTTGTTGATCGCGCGTTTGCCACAGATCATCCCAAAAGCTCGATTCCGCAGCCCACGTGTTCAACGGCATGCAGGTGAGGGCGAGGGCAAGCAAGACGCCGCGGCGCCACAACGGAAAAGCGCAGGCCAGCAGCAAGGGAAGCAGCCAGTATCCGCTGTCCACTGGCTGGTGGGTGGCTGACCCCTCAATGCCATCGCCGCACCGAACCACGCAGTGGTCACGGGCGTAGTCCTCAATGTCCTCTTCCGTAAAGGACGCCACGCGGAACGTGCCGCCGCCCGCGTCTGCTGCCGCAGCGAGCGCATCATCATCGCGCCGCGCGAGCGTCAGTTCACCGTTGTCTGACCGTTCAAACACTCCGTCTTCACTAATCGGTGTCGGGCGATCGGACCCCACCCCCAAAACCAACAGGCGAATCCCCGATTGGTCAATCGCTGACATTGCCGATTGTGACGGCGACCCCGTCATGGCAATCAAAATCATGGTGCGGCGCTTGGCAGCATTGGTGAATGTGGCGAGTGCCAAGTCCACGGCGGCCTCCAGATCATTGCCTCGCACGGGCGCCACGCTTGGCGATAACTGTTTTCCCAGGATCCCTAAGAAGCCTGAGTGCAGGGTGGTCGGACTAATCAAGTGCGCGGTCCCGGCATACCCAATGAGTGCGGTGCGGCCATTGGTGCGAAGACGCAAGATGTCTGCTAATTTCAACCTCGCTTGTGCCATCGCGGACAGCGCTTGAGGTGCTTCGGCATCCATGTCTTCAGAGAGCTGAACAACAATCACGAGTTCACTGTTGTTGCGTGCAGCCGGCACTTCTTCCAGTAACCAACTCGGTCCCGCCAAGCCGATCCCTGCTGTGATCAATCCGGCCGCGGCACAGCCACCGATCCAGCGCACGGAGACGGCGCTTTGCTGCAGCTGATGTGACAAAGCGGGGCCTAATACACCGTGCCAGACATTACTGGTGCGAAGTGCCAAGTGCATCACCCACGGCATCAGTGCACCGGCGCCAATGAGAAGCAGCCACCACGGGCGGATCCACCACATGCCAAACAGTTCGATCATGCGCGCGCCGGAATCCACCGAAGAACTGACGGGAGTAGCAGGGACAGGGCGACGATGATGAGTCCCAACCCCACAGGCCACGCATACAGTTCGGTGATTGGCCTAAGTTGTTCCTCAAGCACGTGATCCACGGTCTCTAGTTCATCGATGCGCCGGTAGACCTGCTCCAGAGAACTCGTGTCATTCACCACGTGAAACGTTCCGCCTGTGAGCTCGGCCATGCCTTTCATCGATCCTTCATCCAAATCGACGGGAGTTGGAAAAATACTGCGACCGCGAAACCCAATCGCGTGGATGCGCGTCTCAAATCCCGCGGCGCGGCGCGCGGCTTCGATCGGCGTGGTGATCCCGGAATTGTTGTGCCCGTCTGTCACAAGAATGATGGCGCTGTTGCCACGGGCGTCGTCTGGCAACAGGCCGAGTGAAGCGCCCACGGCATCGCCAATGGCCGTGCTCGGTCCTGCTAGCCCAGGCTTCAAGCTCAGAATGATGTCGGCCAGCGCTTCCCGGTCGTGCGTGAGCGGGACCACGGGATAGGGGTGCGAGCCAAACACCACCAGCGCGATTAGGTCATTGGGGCGATTACGGACGAACGTGGCCGCAACCTCTTGCAGGGCCTCTAGCCGCGTTGGTCCAAACGGTCCGATACTGGCATGTTGCTCCATGGATAAAGAAATATCGATGGCCAGCACGATCATGCGTGGATCGTGATCGATATCCACCGGCTCTCCGATGTTTTGCGGGCGCATCGCGCCGAGACACAGCAGACACCATGCCGCCATGGGCAGGATCAGCATTCTGAGAGACGAAGATGAGATCGTTGATGTGAGGTGTTCAGCCGGATGACCCCGCGGGATACTCAGCGCTGGTCGCAAGGGAGAGACGGGCGCGACAAAAAGCCAGAGCAATGGCACGGCCATTAGCGCAGCCATCCAAGGCCACGCAAAAGCAATGGAGTCAATCATGAGGCGTGGCATTTGACATCAACCAACCGCGCGCGAGTTCAGCAAACTCAATGACAGATTCAGGGGTGGCGTCTTGGCCACCAAATAGCACTGCATCTAGCGGCGCTGGCTCCATCACCACCATGCCGCTGGCACGATATACCGCGTCAAGCCACGCGGACGTGGGCCATGACAACGACCCAGCGTCAAGAGACGGAGCCATGCCCGAGCGCGTGATTTGCATTGCAGAGCGCAAGGCGGCTGTGTGCGTGATCTCCCCGCGGTCGACCTGCGCTAACAGTCGCGTCAATCGGCGGTAGGCTTTGCGGTGCGGCTGCCGTCTTAGGTAGCCCCACGTGGCGAGTGTTGCCATGGTGATGACGACAAGGATGATCACGATCCAGTAGCCCCATGCCAACGGCCACCATCCCGGCGGGTCAAGCGCAACCACGCTCGCAAGCTGATCTTGCCAGGCAGATTCCATGAGCGCTTAGCGCCGTCGCTGCAGGCTGTGAAGGGCCGATGCATCGATCGTGGCGCCGGCATCGAGTTCCACAAATTGCGCGCCGGTGGATGCGCTCACGTCGCGCAAGATCTCCAGACGTTCTTGTGTCGCTTTGGCGATAGCGCCCGTGTTTCGCCCAAAGGTGACGTCAAATCGTTGGTCGCCGCGCGCTAGCGGATAGGTGCCAGACGGCAACTCTTCGCGCTCGAAACGATCCACCACGCACATCACCACGCCGCTGCGTTTAAGCGCGGCGCGCATCGACCGGGTTTCGGTCTCGCTAATGTCGTGAACGCCGGTAATGATGAAAGCGATCGCGCAGGATTGGGCCACGTCAGCCGCGACGCGGGAGAGGACGCCTTGCCACGTGTCATCGACATCGCTCGGTTCGTCGAGGCATGCGCTTGCCAGAGAAGCGCACCACTGGCGCCGCCCGCGCTCACCTCGGCATTCGCCGGTGTCGATGACGCGAGAGGGCGTGGCAATCATGGCGCGGCAAGACCCGTTGTCATCGATGACGCTGTGCGCTAACAACGTGGCTAGTTCTAGGGCGACCACGCCCTTGGTGCCGACGCAGGTCCCAAAGTCCATGGGCGCGCGCAGATCGATGGCGACGATCACCGAGACGTCTGAGTCGGGGTGAAAGACTTTGGTGTGGGGTTTGCCTGTGCGTGCGGTCACCTTCCAGTCTAGATGCCGGGGATCATCCCCAATGTGATAGGCGCGCACCTCTGCAAACTCCATGCCCAGCCCGCGCAACGCCGAGGTGGCGTCGCGTTGTCCGGCTTGCGTGGACGACCCCGTTAAGATTTTCCGAGCACTGGATTGCAGGCTCATGAGCTGGGCAGCGGTGACCGATCGTCCGGGAAAGACCGGCAGGCTAGCGCGCGACGTGCCAATCACAGCGTAATAGGAGTATTGGTCAGAAGGTCAGACACCACCATGTCCGCTGTGGTGCCATCCGCTTGGGCGTCATACGTCAATCCCAAGCGATGGCGAAGGACATCGTGGGCGACTTGTTGACAGTCTTCGGGGGCGACAAAGCTTCGTCCCTTGAGCCAAGCCGTCGCGCGCGCTGCGCGCTCAATATAGATGGCGGCGCGCGGGCCTGCGCCCCACGCTAGGGGTCCGTTGGTCTGTCCGGGTTTGGGCCGAGTCGCCACCACCAGACGCACGATGTATCGGGCGAGTTCGGGTGACATCGTGATATCGGCAATGCCTTGCTTCGCGGCCGTCAGCGCATCCACCGAAATCGTCTCGCTCGAAGTGTTGTCCGTAGGCTCGTTTTCTGAATCCGTGGCGCGGGACCACTCATCGCGCGCCAGTTCTAGGATGCGCACTTCATCATCGACCGTGGGGTAGTCCACCGGCACATGCATAAAAAAGCGATCCAACTGGGCTTCAGGCAAGGGGTTGGTGCCGTGCTGCTCGATCGGGTTTTGGGTGGCCATGACAAGGAACGGTTGCGGCAGTTGCCATGACTTTAGACCGACGGTGATTTGCCGTTCTTCCATCGCTTCCAAGAGCGCGGACTGCACCTTCGCAGGTGCCCGATTGATTTCATCTGCAAGGATGAGGTTGTGAAACAGCGGGCCCTGACGAAACTCAAATGTTCCGCTTCCTTGCACAAAGATATCGGTCCCCGTGAGATCAGAGGGCAACAGGTCGGGCGTGAACTGAACGCGGTGAAAAGACAGGTGCAGCAATGTGGATAACGCCCGGATCGCTCGCGTCTTAGCTAGGCCAGGCCGGCCTTCGACCAATAGATGGCCGTCGCAGATAAGCGCGAGCAGCAATCGTTGTGACAACGCTGGTTGGCCGATGATCGACGTCTCAAGGCGCGCTTGCGCAGCCGCGAGAGCGTCCCGCGCTTCAGCTGGAGTCATAAAGGAATGGATGGTGCGACGATGTCAAATTGTGACACGTCGTTGCATTCTCAAATGGAACCCGGGTGCCGGGTGATGGATAATCAGGCGTCGCTTCGATTTGTCATCGTGGATATTCAAGCGGCCATTATTCCATGCGCGGGTCGCGGCCTGCGCATGATGCCCTTGACTAAGGCGGTGTCCAAACCGCTACTCCCGGTCTTGGACCGCCCTCTGATTCAGTACGCCATCGACGAAGCGTGGGCCGCGGGATGCACGCGGGTGATCTTGGTTGTCTCACCCGGTGACGCGGCTATGCGACGGTACGTGGCGCCCGATCCCGAGCTCAAGCGCATCACTGTCAAACGCGAGGCTGTTGCGAAATTAGTCGCCATGAGCGATGTGCCTCCGGGATGTGACATCGTCGTTGCTGAGCAAACCGAACCGCATGGCTTGGGTCATGCCGTGGGCGTGGGGTGCGCGCACCTTGGCCCCAACGAATCCTTTGCTGTCATCCTGCCTGACGAAGTCGTGTTGCCGCCTCAGGTAGCTGGGCAACGAGTGGGATTGGCTGCGCTGGTGGATGTCGTGCAGAGCACAGGTCGCGCCGCTGTTGCGGTGGAACCGGTGGATCCGGCGCACACGCGAAGCTATGGCATTGCTGACTGTGACTCGCTCGAAGGCCAGATCAGCGTGCCGTTGCGCGGTGTCGTTGAAAAGCCAGATCCCGATGATGCGCCCTCGTGCTACCGCTTGCCGGGACGATATATCCTTCCACCTGAAGTGGCTCGTGCTCTCGCTCGGACGCCTCGTGGAGCCGGTGATGAAATCCAGCTCACCGATGGTATTCATATTGCGGTGCAAGACGGTGCTGCGATTGATGGTGCGCTCATGGTGGGCGACATTGAAGACTGCGGAAATCATGCTGGTGTCTTGAAAGCGACCATCCGGATCGCGAAGCGGAAACCCGAGTTTATGACCGTGCTTGAGTCGGTGTTGTGAGACTGTCGCTTAAGGCATTATTGACAGCGAGAACGATCGCAAAGAGCTTGGGCTTGCTGGGCGTAGGTTGGAAAATTGCGCCATACCGCACGCGCGAACTGAGCCTCAAGATCATTCGGACGGTCATGTCCGGTGGCGTGCCTGCTGCGCCGACCGGTCAGCACACAAAGGCGCTGGGCCTGACGTTCCAGAATCCCATTGGGATTGCCGCTGGTATTGACAAAGACGGCAAATACTTGTCCGCGCTGGCGCACTGCGGCTTTGGCTGCATTGAAGTGGGCACGGTCACGCCGAAGCCTCAAGGTCCGAATACAGGATCCGTGATGCATGCGATGCCTAGGTCAGAGGGATTGAGCATGATCAATCGGCTGGGGTTTCCCGGCGAGGGCATGGTGGCGGTGAGACAACGCATCGAAGCCGAATGTCCGTGGGTGATGAATGTCCCTAGCCACGAGCGACCCATTGTCGGGATCAACATCGGCAAAAATCGCGACACGCCCATGGACACCATGCACGAGGACTATGTCCGCTGCGCCGAGTACATGGCGCCCGTGGCTGATTACATCACAATCAACTTGAGCTCCCCGAATACGGCAGGGCTACGCGATGCGTTGCTGGGCACGGGACTACGCGATCTTCTGGGCGATGTGAAGGACCGGGCGTCTGCTACCGGCACCATGCCAGTGATCCTCAAAGTGCCGCCGGATCTCGCAACGCCCGAGATTCAAGCGGTGAGAAACGCTGCTGAACGCGCTGGTATCGATGGGATCTGTTGTGGCAACACGTTGTCAGTCAAACGAGGCGATAAATCCCCCGCCGATCAAAAGACCTTTGTCATGGACGGCGGATTGAGTGGTGCTGCGGTTGCAGAGACCTCGCTTCGGGCTTTGCAGGCGTGGGATGACGCTTTGCGTGATTCGTCACTCGCCTTGATTGCGTGTGGGGGGATCCAGACGCCTGACGATCTCGCGAGCCGCTTGGACACCAAAGCCTCGCTTGTGCAAATCTGCACGGGACTAGTCGACCGGCCCGCAGAATGGATGAAGTACATCGACGTGCGGCCATCGAGTGAGCGCAATACGACGAGGAGCGCTCGAGCTAGCGCCGCCTGATGTCAAAGGCACAAAAACGCGTGCAGTGGACTCAGTACAACATTCCAATCTTTGTCGTTAGCATGCCAAATAGCGGCCCTCGCCGCGATGCAATGACGGAACAGCTCAAACAACAGCAACTCCCTTTCCGCTTTATTCCTGGTGTGATGGTTCCCGGTGATGTGACGGAGCATGCGATGACCGCTTTACGGCGCCGGGTGGCCGACTGTGGCGCTAAACCATTAACGGCGCCTGAAGAAGGCATCTTCTTGGCGCACACACGCGCGTTGGCACAGTTGGTCCGCGAAGGGTGCGATGGAGCGGTCATCATGGAAGATGACGTCAAGTTGAGACCAGAGTTTCGCGGCGCGCTGCAAGAACTCCATCCGGCGCATCCCCCGCAATGGTTTACGCACTACGAGTTTGATCCTGACAACGTGGTCAGTCGCTTGACGTATTGGAAGAGCCGCCGCGGCGCGAGACTGAAGACGGGGCCTGTGATTTCCACTTGCGCCTTATCGTGGGGCGGCGGCACAGCCGCGTACTGGGTGGACAGGCGGTCGGCGCTACTGTATTTAGCGGCGTTTCAGAGTCTGAGCGCACCGATTGACATGATGTATTTGGATCGCCAGCTTGCGCCGCAGTGGGTGTGGGTCCCGCGGCCACGCACGGCACCAGCCCTTCATCCGTATGAGAGCCCGACGAGTGCAGCGACAGAAGCACGTAAGTCAACCGGCCGCGACCCGCATGCGCGGCTGGGTATCCTGCGGGCGGCGGGTACGGCCCTCGTGGCGGCGGCCCTTTGGGCGTTGCCAACGCCCACTCCTGGCACGCGCAAAGAGAGCGTGATGAAACGGCGTGGTCCGCTGGGATTCTTACGCCATTACGCGCGGGAAAGGGCGCAAGATCAACGCCCGCTGACGCGCTTCAGCTGCGGCGCGAAGGCTCCCATCTACATCGCCGGTGACGTGCCATCCATGCCGGAGTGGGTGAAGACGTCTGGTAGCCGCGTGATGGTCGCGCCTCAGTCCGTCGCGCTCCCCCCGGAGCTGATTGATCACGAGATGGGGCATCTGGCGTGGGGAGAATGGCCGGATGTGACGAAACGCCGTGCAGCCGCGCACCTTTGGTGTATCGCGCGCATTGCCCGGGAACAGGCACAGGGGGCGATTGTGATGGAGCCGCATGCTGCACCTCACTCGGATTTTGCCGCGCTGTCAGAGGTGTTGCATCACCGCGGGCATCACTTTCCGTTGCTGCAACTGGTCAAAATCTTTCCCAAAGCCGGCGGCCCCTTGGGATCGCCCGTGTTTTCCCGCCGAAACGTGCGCTGGGCGCTCGACGCGCCGCGAACCTGCAGCCTCAATATGGGACAGGCCCCAAGCGCCGCGGCGTATTGGATTTCACGAGACTATGCCAAACGCCTGATACGCGAGCTTGTCCCGTTGCGTGCGCCCATCGAATGGGCTTTGTTTGGCAATCCTTGGGCGGTGCGGCCACACTGGGCCATTGATGCCGGACCATCGCCCGTCTCAGTGCAAGGAGTTGATCCCGGCGCGATCACGTGTGATAGTGGCCAGGGTCGTCTCGCGGCCTTGCGCCGCGTCGAACTCTCGTGGCGACACGTGTCGGATGACGATGCAAAAACACGCTGGGTGCGGCCGCAGCGGTTTCCATTGCGACCGCAGTTTGCGGCCACATGGCTGCGGCGATTTCGTGGTCCCGCGCCCGTCGCCGAAATGGGTACGCAGCAATTGATGCAGGCGCTTGCGACGCTGTCCCCGGCTGATCAGAGGGATCCCATCGGATGAGCGGTTTCCGTGCCCCCGTCTTCATCATCACGTTACCTCATGCGCGTGGCAGAGCCGATGGCTTGGTGGCCGATCTCGCGGATATGGGAATTGATTCGACGGTGGTGATTGGAGTGCGGCCCACCGTTGACGTCACCACACAAGTCTTAGAACGTTTTCAAGCTCGGGTGCCAGAATTGCGGTTCAGGCGGAAACTTCTTGCTCCGGAATTCGGGTGCACGCTTGCGCATATGCGGCTGTATGCCCGGATCGTCAGAGAAGGGCTGCAAGGGGCGGTCATCATGGAAGATGATGCGGGGATACTGCCTCCATTTCAGTCGTTCTACGAGGCACTCCATCCGAGCTTGCCGCCGGTGTTTGCCAGCGCGCGGGAGCATCGTATCGGGCGCCGTATCTGGCACATGGCCAACCTTCGGGCCCGCTGCGCCGCCTGGCTTCAGGTCGGGGATCTGCGTGCGACACCTGCACTTCGGGCCATCGGTGGCACCACCACCTATTGGATTGATCGCAGATCTGCCCTGCTAATGCTCAATCACTTGTCGGTTCCGATTGATGCCATTGACAACATGTTTTTGCAACCTGATATTTCGCCTCAGTGGGTGTGGCTGACCAGACTCGACTCGGGCGCGACCACGCACTCACTCGCGGTCAAGGAGGCATCGACGATTTGGAGTCACCGCCTCGACCGCGACCCCTGGGTCAACGATGCGCAGTGGGACCGGCTGATCTCAAGCAAACAGTGGCCCGAGGTTGGTCCACGCAAGAGGATGTGGGGTGCATCGCTTTGGGGATTCATGCGAGAGACAGCGCACATGCGCTGGGGCGCAGCCCCCACCCCGGGAAGCCGTCGCCGGTTTGCCTCCCTCAGTCGCAGCTCTGAGCCAACCGTTGTGCCGTCACATGATGAGTCGCTGGCTGAGATGCCGGCCATCCCTCGGCGGAGAGGCGTGGGCGGTGTGATCAGCGCTGTTGTATCTCGCCTGCCAGGGGTGCGGATGATGCAGACGTGGCGCGCACACCGCCAAGATGTACTTGGCCAGCACGACAGTCAACGTCGCCCCATTTCTCGCGTCATGCAAGGGCCATATCCGCCTGTTTTCTTAGCGCAGGCGGATGGTACCAGTGATGCAGCGATCACGCTGGCCCATGCGGGGTGTTCGGTGATGGCGATGGGTACCACGCAAGCATTGCCGTATGGGCTTCGATGTGTCGACGTCGTGCCAGCGCATTGGCGGCACATTCATGATCACGATGGTGCATGGGCGCGAGTCCAAACCCATTTGGCCATTTGGCAACGTATTGCCAATCTCACAGAAGGGTGTGGCGCCCTCGTCATTGAGCCGCAGGTGCAGCTGCGCGAGGATGTGCGCGGGTTGCTGGAAGTGTTGCATCACCGCGGTAGCAGTTTTTCGCTGCTGAACCTGTCAGCGAATGCAACTCAGGGGCGTTTCCCCATGCGCGATGACCCCATTGTGGGTCGGCGAGCCGAACGGTTTGTTTTGGACGGCGCGAGACAGTGTTCAGTCAACCTCGGGGCATCGTCGCTAGCGGGGGCCTATTGGCTGAGCAAAGGCGCGGCACAGAGACTTTTGAACGAAGCGGTGCCGTTGAGAGGACCGATTGAGCATGTGCTGTTTGGATGGCCGTGGGCTTTTCGCCCGCACTGGATCACGCTGCCGGGCATGGCACCTTTTGCTGATCTGGGACATCCAGCGGCTGTGTCGGCGCCGCGTCTTCGCGGCGCGAGATGGGGCGCTGCGCGCTTGCGCGCCGGTCAGGGAATTGCCTTCGATCAGTTAAATCGCATCACCAGACCCGCCGAGGTGCCTATTGGATTTCACCCCGCATGGATTCATCGCACCGCGGCGCCTGGGCCACTGATGCAGTCACTGCGGGAAGTCCGGCAGGCGGTGAAGCAGATCGCTGACACAATGCCTGTCACTCACATTCGCGGCTAACGGCACCCATATGTCATCCATGGATGTTTCAGTGCAGACGGCCGGCGTGGGTCAGATGCCGGTCTTTATCGTGCAGCGTGAGGCCAGCCGCGATCGTGCCCTTGGCCTCGAACGTGACCTTGCAGATCTTGGGATTTCGGCCGCGCATTGGCCTTTGTTGCGCGCGGGTATTGACGTCTCCGCTGGATGGATGGAACGAGCCGCGCGCGCCATTCCGCCGCCTTCTGAGGAGGCGTTTTTAAGACACTTTGCGCATGCTCGGTTGTACGCCCATATCGTGGCCAAGGGGCTGCCGGGCGCCGTGATCCTCGAAGATCACGCGTGCGTCAGTCCGCGCTTTGCTGCGTTGTACCACGCCTTTCACCCGGGGCTTGCACCCGTGATGGCGTCGATGGACGGGTTGCAACATGTGACGTCCGATTCCGGCGTGTCCCTGGCATTGGGTGATGCGATCGCAACGCGCGGTACGTTCGGGGTCGGTCATCCTGCGTGTTACTGGATCGATCGGCGCAGCGCGCTCAAGCGACTCAATGCTGCGATCCCTCCGTTGCGTTACGCCGGCGATATGTGGTTGCTGCGCCGCGAGGATCAAGTGGCGACCTATCCGCAGACTGCTGTTCTCAATCGGTCTCCCGTGGTGCATGCCTCGCGCAATCACCCGATGCCAGCGCGCCGAACGGGAAGGTCTCGCGTCTTAGCGGGGCCCGTGCCCCCCGTGGTGGTCATTGAGGAAGCAGGTGCGTCATCTGTGGCCGCGGAACTCCGTGCCATGGGGTGCGATGCGCAGATCGTGAAACCCATTGACGTGCTCCCTCCTGATGCAATCTGCCCGTTTCGACGGCAGCTGCATTGGTCGCAAGTGGATGATGCTGTCTGGCACCGCGGCATGCAACATGTTTGCGCGTGGCGGTGGATCGCCGAACACGGTGAAGGGAGCGGCGGCTTGGTCGTGGACAGCCAGGCACGGGTACAGCACGACCTCTCGGCGTTGCTGGCAATTTTGCGTCGTCGCGGTGACCTCTTTGAGGTACTCAACCTCACATCACAGATCACGGAATCGACATGGCCGCGGTTGAACGACTCTTTTGTGGGACTGGACTCTGAAAGCTATGCGCTGGATGATGGACGGGAGTGTGGAATCAATCTCGGTGCGTCTGCCAGTGCCAGTGCGTACTGGGTGAGCCAGTCCGGCGCGAAGCGGTTGTTGAACGAATGTGTACCCATGAGGGCACCTATTGAGCATGCGTTGTTTGGGTTGCCGTGGTCCTTTCGTCCCCACTGGATCCTGACCAAGGGACAACCGCCGCTGTCGGCTGAACGCCACCCGCTGGATGCTGACATGTCACAGCCCACCGATTGGCGTGGCCGGTGGCTCGCGCGCTATTGGCGTCTTGGCGCCGGCGTGGCTCTGTCCCAGTGGTCTCAGGCTCAACGAAACACCGCCTTTTGGCCCAAGGATCGTATTGAAACCATTCTCAAACGCCGATTCAGAGGACCTGCCCCACAAGTCTCGCCTTTGCTGACATCGCAGATCGCTCAACTGGCCGATCGCGTGGTGGCGCCATGGTTGCCATGACGGGCGCCGTTGTCACACGGAAGATGCCCGTCTTTGTCGTGGCACTGGGAAGCCGGTTGCCGCAGGCGCAGGCCACGGTTCGCCTGCTTCACGACATGGGGATTGAGGCGCGCATTTTCCCTGGCGTGGTGCCGCCGAAAGATCTGGCGCCATCGGCTATCAACACCATCTTGAATCGCGCGGCGCACCGGCGCCACCACCCCCTCACGACCGGCGAAGTGGGGTGTTACTTTGCGCACTACCGGGCGCTTGCATCCGTGGTGCGTGACGGATTAAACGGCGTGGTGATGCTTGAAAGTGACGCATTGTTGCGGCCTGCGTTCAAAACCACGTATGAATCGCTGCATTCGTCGCTTCCATTCACGGGATTGGCCGCGGGCGAGCTGCCGTTGGATACACAGTTGCATGTGAAGCAGCTCACTCGATCGCGCAACACGCCTTGGCTTCGGCTGGGCCAGATGCGCGGCGCCACGGCCATGACCTTCGTGTGCGGCACCTCTGGGTATTGGATGGATCGCCGCTCGGTGATCTTGGCGTTGTCTCATCTTCATTCCGTCTTCATGCCGATTGACGAGATGCTGTCTTCTCATGGCACATCGGTCATGTGGCAGTGGGCGGTTCGTCCCCGCGACGCCAATGTTGTTGTGTCTCTTGGCGAGAACATGACGGAATCGGCGATTGAAAAACAACGGCAGGAACGCGGTAGTACGCCGCGCGAAGCGCGATTGACGCTCGGGCAGCGCATCCGCACGCGCTTGCGATATATCCGAATGTTGGTGCTCCCGGCACCGCATCCCGGAACGCGCCAGACGTGTAATCTTCCCAAGCTCATGAGAGCTCCTGAACCCACGGCAGCCGTGGCGTCAGCGCCGGCCAAAGCTGCACCCACTCGCCCACTGCTTCATCGCATCTCAGATATGGCGGGCTCGTTAGCGATCGGTCGATTCATGATTGCGACCGTGCACGACATTCGTGAAGCCAAGGGACAGACGCGGGCCCAACAACGCCAAGTCACGCGCTATGCGGCAGGGCCGTTCGCGCCGGTCTATCTCGCAGAAACAGCGGGTCGCACGGGTGATGCTTATGACACCATTGCGCGACGAGGACTTGAAGTCCAGTCTGTGCGGGCGAGCGAATCGCTCGGGGATGATTTGAAGTGCCGTTCCGTGATCGAAGAACACTGGAGCCATGTGGAACCGTCAGCTTGGGATCGTGCGGCGGCGCACATCGCGTGTTGGCAACGCATCGCAGATCAACGCCAGGGACACGGCGGGGTGGTTATTGAGCCCCATGTCGACATCACGTGCGATGTGCGAGAGCTTCTAGAGGCGCTGTATCACCGGGGAGACACTTTTTCACTTCTCAATTTGTGTCAGCCTGTGGCAGGCAGTCTTTGGCCGTCGCCAGATGATCCGTTTGCTGGAAGGCGCGCGTACCGATGGACACTCGATGGACAACGTCAGTGCTCTCTTAATCTGGGCGGCAGTCATTTGGCCGGCGCATACTGGGTCACCACGGAAGGCGCGCGCGCATTGTTGAACGAGGTGTTGCCGCTTCGGGCACCCGTGGAGCACGCCCTCTTCGGGCATCGTTGGGCACTGCGCCGCCATTGGTCCATCACGTCAGGCGGTGCGCCGTTTCGTGATGCGGGACACCATGATGCCGTGACGCGGCATCGTTCAGTCGGCGGCCTATTGCATGCTCGCGCGGCTTGGCAGCACATGTTTGAAGCGAGACATGAAGAGGGACTGTCCACCGCCTCTGTGCCATGGTTTGACGGCGGCGTGCCGCAGTCGCCGCGTTTTGCTAGAGACGCCGCGCGGCGTCTGGCCAAGGACAGCCCGGCGTAACGCCGCCTGTAGCGCGCAAACCCGCGACGAAATTTGTGGCAGGGTCCCGTCCTTGGTACAATCTCGAAAACGTGGCATTAGGCTGTTTGGTGCTCAAAATTCGTCTAGCTCGTGGTGGTACCAAGCATCGCCCTTTTTACCGTATTACGGTCGCTGATTCGCGCAAACCGCGCGATGGTCGCTACATCAAGCGTATCGGGTTCTATAACCCGCAACCGTCTGGAAAAGATGTGCCGCTCAACATTGATGTTGATGCTCTCAACCATCACATTGCGCAAGGCGCACAAATGTCCGGTACCGTCGCAGCATTAGTGCGCCGGTTCCAACGCGAAGCTGCCGCAACTCCGGCGGAATAACTTTGGTTGCCGTGGCATGCAGGACGAACACACCATTGCCCTTGGGCGGGTCGGGCGCAGCCACGGCATAAAGGGGCAAGTCCGCGTTCATTCGTGGGCATCCCCGATGGAAGGCATCACGGCCTTTCAGGAATTCCAATGTCACCTCGAGGGTGAATGGCTGACGGTCAAGATTGACAACTGGTGGAGACAGCCCGGGGGATCCATGGTGGCTTCGGTGCGCGGTTACC
The DNA here is from genome assembly GCA_965209235.1 of Gammaproteobacteria bacterium. Lineage (GTDB taxonomy): Bacteria > Pseudomonadota > Gammaproteobacteria. The sequence goes on from OZ242382.1 coordinate 1,103,426, forward strand.
GCACTCCCGAAGATGTCAAGCATCTGACCGGCGGCGTTCTGCATGTGCCGCGGCATCTCTTAACGCGCGACGATGACGAGGTCTTTTGGCATGAGTTGGAAGGCATGGATGTGGTTGATACGTCCGGGTCTGTGTGCGGCACGGTGACATCGTTGATGGAAACAGGATCCAATGATGTGCTGGTGGTGAAGACTCCAGAGACTACACACCTCATCCCGTGGCTCATGAACGAGTCGATCGTGTCGATTGATCAGACCGAGCGGCGCATTGTTGTGGACTGGGACACATACGGAGATGCGCCGTGACTTTTCACATCGTCACACTCTTTGCAGGGCTGATCGAAGCGATCAACCACGATGGTGTGATTGGACGCGCCATACGCAATGGCGTGGTGCATGTTACGACGTATGACCCGCGCGACTATGCCAAAGATGCACGGCGAACCGTCGACGATACGCCATACGGCGGAGGCCCGGGGATGGTCATGATGGCTGATCCGGTCGGACTGGCGATTGAGGCTGCTCGCGTCAACGCCCCAAACGCGCCGGTGATCTACGTGTCACCGTCTGGAGAGCCGCTCGATCGCGGACATGCCGTGACGTGGAGCCAAGAGACCGACATCATCCTCGTATGTGGTCGCTACGACGGAATCGATCAGCGCGTGCTCGATCAACACGTCAGTGCGTGCGTCAGCGTGAGTAACGCCGTGGTGTCAGGCGGCGAATTGCCCGCGCTGATGGTGGTTGACGCAGTGACCCGTCGCATCCAAGGAGCCCTTGGAAATCCTCGCTCGGTTGAGGAAGACGCGTTTGAAACTGCGGTGTTTCCGGCTGCTCAGTACACCCGCCCGTCAGTCTGGAGAGGGGTGCCCGTCCCCGCAGTACTGGAAAATGGCAACCACAAAGACATCGCGAACTACAAACGCGGTGCAGGGTTATGGCGGACGATGCGCCATCGCCCAGACATCATGGAACAAACACCGATGAGCTTCGTAGACGCGAATCTCCTCATCGCGTTTGCACAGAAACATTTGACCTCAAGGTCGCAAGGAGAAAAATCGTGAGTCAAAACAAATGGGTCGAACTGGTTGATAGTCAACAGCCACGTAACGACATGCCCGAATTCAGGCAGGGAGATACCGTCCGCCTCATGATGAGGGTGCGCGATGGTGCGCGCGAGCGTCTTCAGGCTTTCGAAGGAGTTGTGTTGGCACGCCGAGGTGGCGGGTTGCACGAATCCGTGATCGTCCGTCGCATCTCGCATGGTGTGGGCGTTGAACGTACGATTTGCCTGAACAGCCCCGCCCTCGCTGGCGTGGAAGTCAAGCGTCTGGGACGCGTGCGTCAAGGGCGGATTTACTGGTTGCGGGATCGTTCTGGCCGCCGGGCTCGTATCCCCCAACGTATCGTGGCGAACACCACGAAGTGACCGACGCTTCGGCTCATGCCCCCGATATGTCTGTGGTCCGTCAGTGGGTTGATGGGCTGCGGGATGTCCGGGGGTTATCGCCGAGGACGCTGAGCGCGTACGAGCGAGATGGCTTCCAGCTGGTGGCGTTCTTGCATGCGACGGGCACGAATCTCGTTGAGGCGACGCCGCGCGACTTAGAAGAGTGGGTGCTTGATTTGGAGCGTCGTCGCACGGCGCGAAGCTCAGTCTTGCGGTATCTGTCGTCCGCTCGTGGGTTGTACGGCGAACTGGTGGCAATCGGTGCGGTGACCCGCAGCCCGGTGGAGCACATCTCGCGCCGGACGAAACCTCGCCTTCCTCGAAATGTTCCGTCTAGCCGGCAAATTGCCGATATCCTGACCGGCGCTGCTGGTCATGGCGCGTTGGGGCAACGCGACCGCGCGATGATTGAGTTTGGATACGGATGCGGGTTGCGCGCATCCGAATTGGTGGGGATTGATGTCACGGATGTGTCGTTCGAAGAACGCACGGTCCGCATTCGCGGCAAAGGCGGCGCGGAACGCCTCGTGCCATTCGGCGCACCGGCGCAAGAAGCGGCGGAGCAGTGGATGTACGACGGACGTCAACTTTTTATTCGGTCATCGCCCAGCTTGCGTGCGTTTTTCGTGTCTCGTCGGGGTGATCGCCTGTCGCGCGAGCAATGGTGGCGCCGCGTCATGGCGTGTGCTCGCACTGTAAGCCCTCTCCTGCGCGTTTCGCCTCACGGCCTGCGTCATGCATTTGCAACACACTTGCTCGAGGGAGGTGCCGATTTGCGCGCCGTACAAATGCTCTTGGGGCACCGGTCTCTCAGCACAACACAGAGGTATACACATGTGGAAAACCGACTTCGTCAATTTGCGCAAACGCATCACCCTCGTGGGTAGTCGTGCGCAGTATGCGGGCGCTTGCGCGCTCGCTGCACTCATATTGGCATTCCCGGCCCCCGCACAAGCGGATGGCAAACCAGGGAAGCCGGTGCGCGCATCTGAAGCCGCGCGCGTTAAGAGCATTCTGAGCGGCATGATTCCCGAGGAAAGAGTGCAGGCCGTTCTGGGATCAGATGCCAAAGGGCTGTATCAGGTGGACATCGGTTCATCGGTCATGTTGCACACCACCACTGATGGGAAATATCTCTTTATTGGCGATGTGGTCCGCACGGCGGATCAAGTCAATGTGTCTGAGGTGTGGCGCACGAAAGAGGCCCAGAAGATTGCGCGAGCTTACCCAAGCCGATTCCGGATTCCATCCACGAAGAAGTCCAAAACGTACACCGTGTTCGCTCTCATTGACGTGCGGTGCGGGTATTGCCGGCGTTTGTACGACGCTTTGAGCGATTACCACGCCAAGGGCATCCGCTTTGAGTTTGCGCCGTTTCCGCTGAATCCCAGTGATGCTGAGTCCATCAAGGACTTGGGATCGATCTGGTGCTCGCGGGATCCGGTTGCCAGCCTGAAGTCAGGTTTTGCTGGGAATCCCGTTGTGGAACAAGAATGCAACAGTGACCCCAGTCCGGTGCAAGCTGGCTGGGAAGCGATGCAACAGCTTGGTGGCCGCGGAACTCCACTCTTGGTTTTGCCGAATGGGACGGTCCTGAGCGGCGCGCTGCCCCCTGAAGATCTTCTGGCCAGTCTGCAAGCGGATGCTGAACTGGCCACGGCGCAGCGTTGATGCTCCGTGATGATCAAGCACGATCGAGTGCGTTAGAGGTTCTTGCTCGCCTGCGAGGACTGACGGCCCAAGACTTTGATTACCGCATGGCCAACATACCGACGCCGGATGGATTGCCAAATGTGCAGCGTGCCGCTGAGGCGATCGTGAAGGGCATCCAGGCGAAGGCCGCGATGCTCGTGGTCGGTGACCAAGATGCGGATGGCGCGACGGGCACAGCGGTGATCGTGCAAGCACTAAGAGATCTTGGCGCGACGATTGATTTCACCGTGCCGCAAGCCACCACAGGCCGGGGTATCACAGAGGCTGTCGTGAGCGCTGCGGCTGCGGCTGGTCAAAAGCTCGTCATGACGGTGGACAACGGGACCAACGAGGTGGCGGCTGCGGAAGCGGCAGAGCGGCTCGGTGTGCAGCTCATCATCACGGATCACCATGATCCCGATCCCGGCATGCCGGCGTCTGCGATCATCGTCAACCCCAAGTTGGGCGGTTCGGCGGAACTGAAGGATTTGGCGGGATGTGGCGTGGCGTATTTCGTCGTGGCACAGGTGTATGCCATGATGTTGGATGGTGCGCGTTCGGCGCACCGTTATTTGGACTTTGTCGCGACAGGAACGGTGGCTGACGTCGTGCCCTTGACCTACACCAACCGCCTGCTCATTCACGTGGGTACTGATGTGATCGCCTCCGGGGAGGGATCGCTTGCACTTCGCCAATTGGCCGAGACTGACAGATACTGGAATGAATCCGATGATCGGCCATTGCCGGATGCGCTAGGATGGGCGGTCGCGCCTGTTCTGAACGCCATCGGCCGCATGGGTGACATGTCGAAGGGTATTCAACTGCTCCTCAGCCGGGATTCCAGTCAAGTGCCGGCCATGATCGCCGATGCGCGAAAGGGCAATCACGCGAGGAAGAGAGAGGAGCAACGCATTCTGGATGAAGCCCGGATGCACGTTCAGGCGGTGGCACACTCGGTGCCAAATGTCTGGGTGTTGCAGGGGGATGAGTGGCACGCAGGTGTGGTCGGATTGGCGGCATCCCGCTTGAGCTCAGAACTCAAACGACCGGTCATCTGTTTGGGTGGCGGCGATGACGGCATGCTGAAAGGGAGTATTCGCACCCAAGGGCGGGTGCACGGCAAGCAACTGCTCGCCACCTATGACGCCCAAAACCCAGGGTCCCTTGAACGCTACGGCGGTCATGCGGGTGCTGCAGGGTTTTCGATCAAAGAAGAGACGGTCCCAGGGCTGATCGCATGGATGTCTCAATGTGAGGTGAAAGCCGAAGATGCTGGTCGCGATTCGGATGGAGCGCTGCTGCCGCATGAGATGTCCCTCGCCGTGGCACGTGGGTTTGAGTTACTGGCCCCGTGGGGCGCTCAGTGGCCGGAGCCTGTCTTCACCAACGAGTTCCGCACGACGGACGTGAAGTGGATCGGTGCCAACAGCGATACCTTGCGGATCAGCATGGACAATGAAGAAGGCCGTGCTGTCAAAGCCATCTGGTTTCGTGCCAGTGATGTTGTACTCAGCAGTGGGCACACCTACAAGATGACGTATTCCCTGCGCATCAATCGGTATTGGGGTCGGGAGGATCTGCAGCTTGTCGTCAAAGACGCCGTTGCGGCCTGACCACCAGTCACACATAGAATTTGACCCTAGGACGACTTGAATGAACGTGTCAGCGCAGACAACGACTCTTGATTCTGCGCGGGTGGTGCTCAAGGATCTGATTGAGCGGGTCGACGGCATCGTGAAGGTGCAACAGCCTGATCAACTCGAACAGCGATTCCAAGAGCTTGGGGTCTTGCTGGAAGATCCCGAGTTGTGGAACGATCAAGTACGCGCCGCTGCCATTAGCCGCGATCGCGGCCGGGTGGAGCGCATCCTTGGGCTCGTCAGGGGACTTGTCTCACAGTCCTCTGAATTCGGTGATTACATCGACATGTGCGAGGATGAAGGCGATCCGACGGCGATTTCTGATGCGGTGAAAGAACTGTCAGTACTGCGTCAAAAAGTGGATGACGCCGAGCTGCAGTCACTCTTCACCGATGCAATTGACGTCAACGATGCTTGGATTGAAATCCAAGCCGGTTCTGGCGGCACGGAGGCGCAGGACTGGGCGGAGCATCTGCTGCGCATGTATTTGCGGTATTGCGAGCGCCGCGGATACGATACGCAACTGACGGATCGTGTACCAGGCGAAGTGGCTGGTATCAAGCGGGCCGTGATTCAGGTGACGGGTGACTATGCCTACGGGTGGCTCAAGACCGAGTCCGGGGTACACCGGCTCGTGCGCCGGTCACCGTTTGACTCCAGTAATCGGCGCCACACATCGTTCGCCTCCGTGTTTGTCACGCCGTTTATTGACGACACCATTGAAGTCGACATTGATATGTCTGATGTGCGCGTAGACACCTACCGAGCGAGTGGCGCTGGCGGTCAGCATGTCAACAAAACCGATTCCGCGGTTCGGATGACGCACCTTCCAACAGGCGTGGTGGTTCAGTGCCAAAGTGAGCGCTCTCAACATCAAAACCGCGATCGGTGCATGGCCCAACTGCGCGCGCGCCTGCACCAGCTAGAGCTGGCGAAGCAACGCGCTGTGAAGGATGCCATGGAAGCCGAGAAGCCCGATATCGGGTGGGGTCAACAGATTCGCAACTATGTGTTAGACCAGTCTCGCATCAAGGACTTACGGACAGACGAGCAACGTAATGATTGCACGCAAGTCTTAGATGGAGACATTGACGGCTTTATCAAAGCCACATTGCGGCATCAAGCGACTAGGTGAACTCAGTCATGCTAACAATCTCAGATCTTCTCGCGCGCGACAATCGCGCGCCTGCTGACGACGATGCATCCATCACCCTGATGGTGTTGGGCCCTGTGAACGATGGCATGATTCCCGTCACGGATGGATCTGCAGTACTCGGCAAGGGGCCAGAGGCAGCGATTCCTCTGGTTGCAGCCTTTGCGGGCACCTTTGGGGATGATGACAAGGTCGCTACGGTCAATACTGGCCAATACCTGCTGTGGGGCTCAGGAGGACGGCACGTGGACGTTGAAGGCGAACAAGTGCGCTTGTCAGGCGGCACGCTTGAGCTGCAGCCCCGGGCTGAGGGGTACCGCGCATTTGCGAAAGCGAGAAAGCAATTGCAGATGCAGTTGGACACTGCGGGCTTCCCGCATCCAGGATCGGTGTCGATCACCATTCCCGAATTCCAACGGACGTTCGAATCAATAGCCGCGGATGATCAAGTCACCATGGCCGGACTGGTCACGAGCGTAAGGCAAGGGAAGCTTGGTGCGTTTGTCGATATTGCTAGTGGTCATGAGACCCTCGAAACGCCACGCCAGCAGGTGTACATCAGCGGAGAGCTCGAAGCTGGATATGCGATGAAGGTGTTTCGTCATCTTGTGAAGAGAGATGACTTTTTGATTGTGCGAGGCACGCCGTTTACGACGGAGACCGGTCACCAATCGTTACGCGCTGTCGCCTTTCGCAGTGTGATTGCGCTGAGAGAAACGCCATCGTCTTTGAAAGATTTAGGGGTCCGCAGGTCTGCACGACACCTTGAGTGGCGTATTGATCGGCCGTCGACCCATCTCTACATGCTGCGCGCAAAGATCATGCGTACGATCAGGGACTACTTTGAAGAATCGAACTTCTTGGAAGTCGAGACACCGGTGCTACAGAGCGTGGCAAGTGGCGCGGCAGCGCGGCCGTTTAAGGCCTACTTTGATGCCGTCGGACAGGACACGTATTTGCGCGTCGCTCCTGAGCTCTCCCTGAAGCGTCTACTGGTCGGTGGCTTTGAACGCGTTTTCGAAATGGCACGTTGTTTTCGTAATGAAGGCGTCTCCCACCAGCACAACCCTGAGTTCACGATGCTGGAGTGGTACGAAGCTTGGTCATCAGGTCCTAAGGGAGCACTTCGCATGCTCACGCTCATTGGCCGCTGTGCCAAGGCCGCTGACGGGTTTGTCACTGACCACACTGACCTGAAACGCCTTGAGGCGGTTCAATCGCAGTGTCAGGCCCATTGTGATGCCCTCGAGGCTGGCGGACTTCAGTTCCCGGTTGATACCGATATGGCAGGAAGTGTCAGGGCATGGCTGTCGGCTCATGATGTTGAGAGCGCAGAAATTGATTCCGGCTCGCTGAGCGTGCGCGGGGTTCGACCTGCATTTAAATCCGCAAGGGGAAAGGTCTGGAAGCGTTTTCAAGAACGCTATCACGACCTCAACGAGATGACGGCCAGCGAACTCTTGTGTTGGATATGGGAGACCGTGATCTGCAAGGACACTGGTATCTCCATGGTGACCGGACATCCCGCAGCCATTTCTCCTTTGGCAGCGCGGCAGAATGAGGAACGTCCCGATGTTGATGGGCATCGTCAGCTGGGCTACGCTTGGGAAACAACCAACCGTTTTGAGATGTTTTTAAACGGCGTTGAGATCAGCAATGGTTACTCCGAGATCAACGATGCGGAGGTGCAGGAAGAGCGCTTTCAACAGCAGCTCACCTTGCAGGACGGCGCAAACGAAGAACGTGAGCACATGCACGTGGACATGGACTTTGTGGCGGCGCTGGAATATGCCATGCCACTCGCTGGTGGCGTCGGCATTGGGCTTGACCGGTTGATCATGCAATTGGCGGGCGTGTCGCATATCCGCGACGTCATTCTGTTTCCGTACACGACACCGTCTCAGTAAGAGATCAATGTAGCGGCCGCAGCTAAACTCGTTGCGCCTCCACTCGCTGTGTTCATAGACAGCGACGATGCTCTGGCATTCTGCTGCGACCGCCTAAATGTCTTAGTGCGTTGTCATTACGCTCAGTCAAAGCAGCAACTGCTACGCATAGAAAGCAGCACGGGGTTGTGATCACATCACAACCAGCACTCAACCGCTTTCCAGATACGAAAAAAGCGCGCTACCTGCGAGAGGTAGCGCGCTTCTTAAGCGTCTAACGTTGCTGTTAGAAATCCATACGGAATGACAAAGCAACGGTCCGTGGGTCGAGCAAGAACAGGTTCGTGAAGTTCCCTGAGGATGCATCCGTCAGGTATGTTCCCGTGATGCTGTCTTCATCAAAGATGTTCAGGATCGTGCCTCGTACTTCCCAGCGGCCATCGTCCGGTCCCCAAACAATGTTCAGGTTCGCTTGGTCCCAGCCTTCGATGAAGTCTGATTCAGTGTTAAACACGCGACCGTAGAACGAACTCTGCTTGTAGAAGTCCAGACGAATTGACAGACGGCTGTAGAACCGCACTGGAAGATCGATGTTGTATTGCACGCCAATCTTGTACGTCCATTCTGGTGAGTTAGGAAGCTCGTTACCTGTGACAGTCGTCTCCAAGCCATCAGCAATGTAGTTTGCTGCTGTTGCTGCGCCAACGAGTGCGGGGTTCGAGAGAGCTCCAAAGTGACCATACAGGGCGTTATCCGGTGACAAGCCAGGAATGACGTTGCAAGGCAGTCCATTGGTGGCGACATAGAAGAACGCTTGTGACAAATCTTTACAGACGGACACATTGGCAACACCAGCCGATGGGTTGGCGGGATCAACGGATGAAAAGTCACCGACTTCTGTTTTCAAGTAAGAGAACGTGAAGTCAACGCGGAACTCATCAAACGGCAAGTAGATCAACTCAAGCTCACCACCATAGTTGGTGCTGTCAATGTTCTCGTTAATCGATGTCCGTGACACGATCTTCGAGACTTGCAGATCCCGGAAATCGTAGTAGAACACACTCCAGTTCAATTGCAGCGTGTTGTCGAGGAAGCGGCTTTTCAGGCCGAACTCGAGTGCATCTACAAACTCCGGTTCAAAGGCAACGGGCACGTTCAGAGTGTCGCGCAGTGCATCTGGCACAGGAGGGTTGAAACCACCACCTTTGTAACCGCGAGAGAAACCAACGTACCCCAAGTGGTTTTGCGTAAATGCCACGTCCCAAACAACACGGCCTGTCGTGACCTGCCAATCGTTTTGTTGCTCAACGCAACACGTGGCAAAGCCGGAACCGAGGTAGGACGTCGTCAGGCCGTTTGAACCCATCGGGGTTTGCACAAACTTCTCTTCATCGGTCATGCGAAGTCCGATGGTCAGGCGGCTTTTCTCGCCGAGATCCAAGTACAGCTCCCCAAAGAGGGCGGTTGACTCTGCATCAACGATGCTGGCGGACTGGAAGTAGCTTCCTGCGTAGTTCAGGAAGGTGTTGGGAGCTTGACCGGCGCCGAGCTGGGTTGCTGGGCCCAACCCACCTTGGAAGAACGCTGACAATGCGTTGTAGTACACACTGTAGATGTTATTGGTCTGTCCTTCGGAGTAGTTAAGTCCGAATTGGAAGTTTATCCATCCATCAAATGAAGTGCTGACGCGGAATTCAGCGTATTGCACTTCGTTGACTCCACCAGATTCATCGTAACCAACTGGGCGGTCAGCGGTGATCATTTGACCATCAATCCCATAGATCGTTGGCATGTTCTGGTAGAAATTGATCGTGTCCGCGAGTTGTTGGTTTTGCGCCGCGGACAGGGGGCCGAGGTAGACAGTTAAGTCGCCATCGCCATCGCCATCGCGGTCAGGAGCGAAGTTCGGTGTCGAATACAAGCCGCCCAAGATGGCGTATTCCGGAACGACGTTAAACGGGACATCCGGCACACCCCAATCGTAGTCGTTAATACCTGCGTTGGTGTTGTCGTAGTCGGTGTAGTTCGCGTAAAGATTCCATCCTGAATCAAACTGGAACGAGAATTCTACTTGTTTGATACGCTCTTCAACGAAGTAACGAGGCGTCACGTCGGTGCGGACCGAGCGAAGATCGTTGGGGCGTGATGACGTGAAGCCGTCTTGCCCGATGTTCGTCAGACCTGGGTAAGGGATGTTGCCGTCACCAAGAATGCCAGGCGCCCAATTTGATGTCCAAATGTTGGCAAGAGTCGCACCCGTGTTTTGATATTCAAACCCAAGACGCGAATCCGAGACACATCCGAGAACGCCTTCGGTATCTTTGGTGCAACCTTGGTTCTGCACCCGAGCACGCGTGTCATCTTCCTTGAAGTAGCTGTACAGAACGCGAACGTAGCCGCGGTCGCCAAGATTGAAGTTCAGAGTGTTTCGGAACGCGGAGATATCGCGATCATCAATCTTCTCCGGCAAACCGAATCCCAAGAAGTCTGTTGCGCCATTGGTTCCGTTAGCGACATCAACAGCGTATTCGTTGGTGATGATGCCATCGCGTTGGTGCTTGTAGACCGCCAAACGGTTGCTGACGATATCGCTTGACCCAAACGGTGTGTTTAAGACGAACGATGCTTTCTTCGCGTTATATGATCCAAGTTCGACCTTCCAGTCTCCTTCGAAGTCATCCGTTGGTGATTGAGTGACAATGTTGATCACACCTGCTGAAGTGTTGCGTCCAAACAGAGTTCCCTGTGGACCCCGTAGCACTTCGACGCGTGCGATATCAAAGAACTCGTTTTCGAACACTCGAAACGTTGGCACGGATGCGAAGTTGAGGTGAACCCCAACAGCCGCATCACACGATGCCGCGACACATAAGTTACCAATACCGCGAACGGAGATATTGGCACCAGTGAAGTTGGATTTCGAGAAGCTCAGGTTCGGAGTGTTGAGCTGGATGTCAGACACTGAGTCGATGGATTGACGGGTCAATCCTGCAGCATCAAATGCACTCACCGAGATTGGCGTGTCTTGAAGTGTCTTCTCGCGTTTTTCAGCGGTCACAACAACTTCTTCGACGTCAAGTCCTCGCGGTGAGCTGTCATCGGCTTCCTGCGCGAAGGCTGGAGCGGCAAACACAGCTCCAAGCGCAAGGAACGATGCCTTCCTTAAGGTGGTCAAACTAAACATTGGGGAACTCCTTCATGTCTGGGTGTCGAGGCTACGCGCCGGAATCGGGCAACAAGGCGTGACCGAACTGAGGCGCGGACGATACTGAGTGAATTATAGGTGGCAACGGCGTCGTGCAGTCGAGCTATGAAAAGAGGTGCGCGACCATCTCTTTCTCTTGTTGCAACTCTTTGACCGAAGCATCGACCCGAGATTGCAGCCACGGCTGGATTTCAAAATCACTGGCCACCGACAGAGTCCCGTGGCCATCAGATACCACTGGCAACCCGCAGACGATTCCGGATGGAATCCCGTAGTGCGTGCCATGCTCGGTGACCATGAGCGCCACACTAAAGCAGTCGCCTGCCGGCGTTTTGCCTTCACACTGTTGCATGGTGACGAGAGCAGCATTGGCTGCGGATGCAGCAGATGAGGCGCCGCGAGCGGCAATGATGGCTGCGCCGCGTTGCTGGACGGTTGGGAAGAAGGTGTCCTCCACCCACGATTGATCTTGCCCGATGGCGTCGTAGGCTGATGATGTGCCAACTCTCGCGTTCACCATGTCGGGCACCATCGTTGGGCTATGGTTCCCCCAGATGCAGATCCGAGACACGTCGCCAACGTCAGCTCCGGCTTTCTTGGCGATTTGGTGCCGCGCGCGCAGCGCATCAAGCATCGTCATGGCCATCCATGTCTGACTTGGTTGTTTCGCATGATGGGCACCAATGAGGGCATTGGTGTTGGCTGGGTTGCCGACCACAAGGACTTTGGCATTCGGGCTGGCAGTACGACCAATCACAGCGCCTTGTTGCTGAAAGATGCCACCGTTGACGCCAAGCAGATCAGCGCGTTCAACGATTTTCTTCCCGTTAATGACGATGCCACGCGGCGCGCTTCCCAAGAGAACGGCCCAATCAGCACCATCACAAGCAGCCGCTAGGTCAGCCGTAGCAGTAATGGATGCAATATGCGGTGAACCACAGTCTTCGAGTTCAAGGACCGTGCCGGACAGACGCTCCATGGCAGGCGGCACTTCAACAAGGCGCAGGTCAATTGGGCGATTTCCAAACACCTCACCAGATGTGAGGCGCGGGAGCAATGAGTAAGCAATTTGCCCCGCAGCACCGGTGACAACGACTTTAATAGGTTGCATGAGAAGACTCCAAGAGTTCAAAAGGAATGGGTGAGGGTCACGCGCGGTCTAACTAGACTGCGACCGATTTCAGCACATGCACCCCTGAGTTAGCGGGCATGACTGTGGCTCGCCCATTGAGCCAATCTTGAGAGGTGGCAGCATGGGCGAGGGATGGTTCATTGGATTGGGCGATGATGCGCTTGCCATCGGATGTATCCGCAATGACGATGGCAGACGCAGGTCCTGTTTTGTCATACACTGACGTGTACGTGGTGATCGTGACATCGCCGGTCACGTCTTTCGCAAGTTCCCGTGGCGCCGCCCCATCGACGAGCGTTTGCGTTTCACCAAAATTCGGCGCTCTCCACTTCTCTGTGGGCGGTATCGTCGAGTAGATACCCGTGGAGTGTTTGGTCAGGTAAAACCCGTTACCAGTCGTGAGCGCGTAACTGCCGCGGTCGCGACGACAACGCTCGACCGCTTCCGCGATGCTATGCAGTTGGTACGCGTTCCCTGGTCCACCAAAGTAAGGGAGGCCTCCGGTCAACGTCAGACCGCGCGGATCGTCGTGCGGAATACCAATTTCGTCGCAGGCAATTTGCACAGCGCACGGGAAACAAGAGTAGAGGTCGATGTAGTCGACATCACTCATCGTGATATTGGCCATATCGAGCGCTTGCGATACGTTGTGCCTGATGCCAGGTGAGGAATGGAAATTGGCCCTCTGATGCACATACCACTCGTCATGGGCTTGAGAACACCCGGACAAATACACCCAGTGGCTTTCGGGTATGCCGAGTTCCTTCGCCTTTTTGACAGAGCAGACGAAGGCTGCGGCTGATTGGTTCACACGGATGATGGAGCACATGTACTTGGTATACGGCTCAGAGATCATTCGGTTCGCGAGTGACGGCTGTGCGACTTCATCAGCGGTGTGTGCCTTAGGGAACCATGAGTAGGGGTTTGAAGCAGCAACTTGTGACATGCGCGAGAAGATCTCGCCGCAGGCTTGTTGATGCTCCGGCACCGATTGTTGGTACTTCTGACGTAGCCCGTTGGCAAATAGTGGGTAGCTGATGATCGGGTAGTGCAGGCCGGCTGCGTGTTCTTCGGGGGTTACCCCTGCCCGTACGACGCCGATGGCTTCGGGATCTTGAGGCCACTGTTCTGTCCAGTGCTGGTTGCTCAATCCCGCAGTGCGTCGTTTGAGGCGTGATCCCAGCGCTTCACCTCCCACGACAAGCGCGAGATCAAACTCACCGTTGGCGATCATGTCTGCCATGGCCGAGATGCAATATTGCCCCGAATCGCCGCCGCCCGCATTGAGGAACGTGCGAGAGCACGTCGTGCCTAGTCGTTTAGCAACCGAGGCAGCGGGGTCGTTGTATGGCAAGGTGGACATGGATCCGTCAGCGGATGTGTCCGTAACGAATCGAACGGCGCAGCAAGCTTGAGTGGCCCCAAGCAGGTCTGCCGGATTGACAGACGTGTTTGCTGCAGCCGCGCGCGCCGCATGAGCCAACATGTCGATGGGGTCGCTGGCCGTCTCGAGGTCGGGCGATCGCTCAATGGATTGCCCGACCCCGATGATGACCGGCGTTCTGTCATGCGCCGTCATGTCCCGGTAAGACCGGAGCGCTTAGTGGTTTGCACCCCCGTGTGCGATGTATTCGTTCACGTGTCTTTCCAAGATATCCAGAGGCAAGGAACCTTGCTTCAGGATGACATCATGGAAATCGCGAATGTCGAAGTTATCGCCGAGGTGATGCTCGGACTTGTGCAACAGTTCTTGGATCTTGAGCATGCCAATCTTGTAGGCTGTTGCTTGACCAGGCATCACTGCGTAGCGATCAATTGCACGTTCGCATTCTTCGGATGTGTCAGCCGTGTTGTTGACCAAGTAATCAACAGCTTGCTGGCGAGACCAACGTTTGTGGTGCAGACCGGTGTCCGTCACCAAACGCGCGGCTCTCCACGCTTCCATCGCGAGACGGCCGAAGTCGCTGTACGGGTCAGTGTAGTAACCGAATTTTTTCGGCAACCACTCGGAATACAAACCCCATCCTTCGGTGTACGCGGTATGTCCACCAAGGCGACGGAACAATGGCAAGCCATCCAGTTCTTGCGAAATGGCCAACTGCATGTGGTGTCCTGGGACGCCTTCGTGATAGGCCAAGGCTTCCAGTTGGTAGGTCGGCATGTTGGACATGTCGAACAGGTTGACGTAGTAGATGCCAGGACGCGAGCCGTCGAGTGCGGGCCGGCCGTAGAAGGCTGTGCCAGCTGACTTTTCGCGGAAGGTTTCCACACGTTTGACAACCAAAGGAGCTTTGGGCTTGATCGAGAACATCACATCAGACTGCGCTTGGATTTCGTCGATAACGCGCGTGGCGTTGGACAAGTACTGCTCGCGGCCTTCATCAGTGTTCGCGTAGTAGAAGCGAGGTGACGTACGCATGTATTTGAAGAAATCCTGCAGATTGCCGCTGAATCCCACTTTTTGCATGATGGAACGCATTTCATCATGAATACGGGCCATTTCTTCCAGTCCGAGTTGGTGTATCTCAGTCGGAGTCATATCCGTGGTTGTGATGGTGCGCAGGCGGTAGCTGTAGTAGTCAGCACCGTCATCAAAACGCCATACTCCGGCGCGGTTGTCGGCTCTGCGCTCGAGTTGCTCCAAAGTGGCTGTCAAGTGATCATATGCAGGCTTCATGTCCTGCACCATCGCAGCCGTGGCTTTGGCAACAAGCGCATCCGTCTTGGCAGGGCCTAGGTTCAGTTCAGAGACCTTGGAGACAAAATCCGCGAGCATGGCTGAATCGCCTTCGCCGCCGAAGGGAGAACCAACGAACAGACCATCAATGGCTGAGTACACCTTAGGAAAGATGAACTTCGGCAGGATGACCCCGTTGTCACCCTGTTTATGGATGCGAGTCGTCGTTTCGCGAATGACCCGGCCCAATTCTGAGATGCGGCTGATGTAAGCATTGGCATCTTTCTCATCATCAATGCGATGTTGATTGATGATGAATGCTGGCAATGACGAGTGCACACCAAACATCTGGTTGATGGGATAGCCGTAGTTGCGATATTGCGCGCCTTCGATATCGTCTTCTAAGTTTTCTTCGAAGAGGTCGTAGTTCAGTTGGTTCGCTGACGACAGTTCATCGCGATCAAACTTCCGAAGCTGTGCGAGCTGCTTTTTGTTCAGCGCCACACTCTTCTTAGCACCGGCATCGGTGTAATCGTCTAGCTGATTGCTCTTGTCCTTGCTTCCGATGTACGTCAGAAACTCGGGGGATTGAGCGATTTGGACTTTTGTGGCATCATCGAGAAACTGTTCAAACGTTGAGTCGATGGTGACACGCGCCTTCGTAGAGGAGCCGCCTGATGTCGTGCAACTCACAACGAGCGCTGCTGCTGCAACGAGCGCTAGGGAGCTGGAAAAGGTATGTCGAAAGGTCACGGGAAAACGCGCCGCTGAGCTGATGGACGATTCTACCCACGACTACACTACACTAATCTGCGCATCGCATATAGGAATCGCCGTGATTGATTTTGAAGGACAGGTTGTGATCGTGACGGGAGCCGGTGGAGGCATCGGTCGCGAGCACGCGCTTGAGTTTGGTCGCCGCGGCGCCAAGGTTGTGGTGAATGACCTGGGCGGTGACGTTGCGGGCCAAGGGCACAGCGCGATGGCGGAAAGCGTGGTCAATGAAATCAAGAGTGCGGGCGGTAAGGCGATGGCTGATGGCTCAAACGTCACCTCGGCTGAGAGCATGGATGACCTCGTTCAGCGCGTGATTGACCGTTGGGGTCGAATCGATGTTCTGGTAGCCAATGCGGGAATCTTGCGCGATAAGACTTTCGCGAAGGTGAGTGTTGAAGACTTCCTGACGGTGGTCAACGTGCACTTGACGGGCACGATGTTGATCACCCGGGCAGTGTGGCCTCATATGCGCGAGCAGGCCTATGGTCGCATCGTCATGACGACATCGTCTTCTGGCTTATATGGAAACTTCGGGCAGGCCAACTACGGGGCCGCGAAGATGGGCATCGTCGGATTGATGAATGTCCTGCGTCTTGAAGGCGCGAAATATGACATTCGCGTGAATGCCGTTGCGCCGATTGCGGGTACGCGTATGACGGATTCGCTAATGGGCGAAGAGGGGGTTCGGGTCTTTGATCCTAAGTTAGTCACCCCAGCCGTCATTTGCTTAGCGGATCAAGACGCGCCGAATGGACAGATCATCTCAGCAGGCGCAGGTGCCTTTGCTCGGACTGCCATTATTGAGGGTCGCGGTGTCTACTTGGGCAGCGACGTTCAGGCTGAAGCGCTCCGCGATCACTGGGAAGACATCGTCGACACCACCGAGCATATTGAGCCGCAACACGGCGGCGAGCAAGGCGCGAAGATTCGGATGCTGATGGAAGAAGCTGCGACGGCGAAACGCAGATGACGATTACGTCAGCTGAAAGCTAGGCCTTGTTGCCAACGCGTCAAACCACCGCTTGAGGTTGGGGGCATCTTCAGGGAACGGCGTGCGAGTCACGGGCAAGAAGAACTGCACGGTGCAATAGGCGGTAATGTCCGCCACCGATGGACCGGCCGTTCCTGCAAGCCATTCGTGATCTTTGAGTTGCTTGTCAAAGGTCGTCAGGCTTCGTTTAGCGACCTCGCCTTGAGACTTTCCATAGTCAGGGAACTGATTCTCAAGCGCAGCCATG
Organism: Gammaproteobacteria bacterium; assembly: GCA_965209235.1. Classification (GTDB taxonomy): domain Bacteria; phylum Pseudomonadota; class Gammaproteobacteria. The sequence goes on from OZ242382.1 coordinate 1,120,275, forward strand.
GCCGGATGTGTATGCCGGAAGAACGCCGCGAAGGGGAACATGAGTTCGAGCTCCGCGCGGCGGTCCCACATGCACACTCGTGCTTGTTCCACTTTCGTGCCACCAAATGGCGAGTCGGGGCCAGGTTGATCGAGGTAACGACAAATCGCCGTGGTCTCAAGGATGACAGAATCGTCACCCAACACCAAAGCAGGGACACGCCCTTTGGGAGAGATAGCGCGATAGGCTGGTTGTTTATGCTCGCCGTCTCGAATTGAGACTTCTTGAATCGGCACGGAGACGCCAGTTTCTTGCATAAAGAACAATACCCGTTTGGGGTTGGGGGCTGTTGCGCAACTGTAGAGCTTCATCATGTTTCATCCGTCCATTCGAGTTGAACTCCCGTTTGGTACTCGGTCACACGAGACTCAAAGAAGTTATTCATTTGTGAGAAGTCGGTCATTGTTTGTAACCAATGGAATCGATTTTGAGCGCGCGGCCACTGCGGCTCTAAGCCGAGTTGGACCAAGCGTCTGTTGGCAATCGACTCCAGATACTCATAGAGGTCTTTCTTCGCGAGAAGCGGGACCGGTCCCTTACTCAGCATGTCATCAACGAACGCCTTCTCAAGATCGAGACCTTCTCTGACCATGTTGATCACTTCAGTTTGCATGTCCTCGGTCCAGACATGAGGGTTTTCTGCGATCAAACGTGTGATCATGTCCAACCCAAACGCGATGTGGTTGGACTCATCGCGCATGATGTACTGAAACTGCTGAGCCGTTCCTTTGAGCAGGTTACGGTTGCCTAGTGAGAGCACGCTGGCAAACCCACCGTAGAAGAAGATCCCTTCCAACACCATATAAAAGGCAACCAAATTGCGCAGGAACTGTCGATCACTCGCGACCGTGCCGGTTTTGAAGGCCGGGTCGCACAACTCACGGGTATGGGCCAAGGCCCATTCCGCTTTGGCATTCACCGATGAGACTTCGCGGTACATGTTGAAGATCGTGCCGCTATCCATACCGAGCGACTCGACACAGTACTGATAGGCATGCGTGTGAAGGGCTTCCTCATACGCTTGCCGAAGCAGAAACTGACGGCATTCGGGATTCGTAATGTGTGCATACACGGCCAACACGATATTGTTGGCGACGAGTGAGTCAGCGGTCGAGAAGAAGCCAAGAGACAGTTCACACACACGTCGCTCCGACTCCGTGAGCCCGTCGCTCTTCCACTCTTTGATATCGTCCGCCATGCTGATTTCGGAGGGCATCCAGTGGTTCGCGCTACTCGCGAGATACCGTTCCCATGCCCACTGGTACTTAAAGGGCATGAGTTGATTGAGGTCAGCTCGGCAGTTGATTAGTGATTTATCTGAGACTTCAATACGGCGTTCGCCCATCTTCAGCGATGCGATGCTGGCAGCAACACCTGCTCCAATTTCCCCAGCCAAATCGCCTTCTGGTGCGCTTGGGCGGCTGGTGGTTTGGGCCCTCAACATCGCATCAACGTCGACTCGTGGGGCTCCCGGATTTTTGGGGGTGACCTGGATGGGCGTTGGAGGAACAGAAGGCGTTAGGGTGGTGGTTTGAGGGCGCGATGGCGCTACGGCGTCAGCAAATGGTGCGGGGGCCGCGGGCGTTGGTTTGGCTTGGGGAAGCGACGTTCTGTTGGGGTCAAAGAACCGGTTACTACTCACTGGACTTGCTCAACGATCTGACTTTTTCTGATTCAATATTGTATGTCAGAAAAGGCATCTTCATGGCTGGATCAAATCACAAAGTCAATGATGGAGTCGGTCTTTAACGGCGTTGTACGAGACGTTATTACATAACAGATCGAGAAGAGAAGTCATTTTCGAATCTTAGGTGGCATTCTTGATGTGCGCCTTCTGTAGGCTCAATTCACTCTCACAGTTTCACCCATGTTCTTGGATGACTCCATCCATTAACGTAACGTTACAACTTGCGATTTCAGACCGCAAGCGATTCTTCGCAGGCACTGTCAAAATCGAAGATCATGAGATGGCGAAAAAGGGATATCCGCTACTGGCATGCTTCGCAATCTGGGTCTTCAATCAAACAGACCGGAGCGGTTGAAGCAGCTTGAGTTGGTTGAGGTGTTTGCGGAGCGCGAGGGGTCATCGACGGGGCTTGTGCTGTTGACTCAATCTGAGAGGCTGCTTGGGTGCGGAGGTAGTAGGTCGTCTTCAATCCGCGAAGCCATGCCAGTTCGTACAGGGCGCTGATCTGCTTTCCGTTTGTTGTCGCGACATGAAGATTGAGCGATTGGGCTTGGTCAATCCACTTTTGACGTCGAGCGGCGGATTCAATCAGCCACTTGTTGTCAATCTCAAACGCGGTCTTGTACAACGCTTTGAGATGGTTAGGGATGCGTCGAATGTGCGCCACACTGCCTTTGGCTTGTTTCAAATCGGTGCTCATCACTTCATCAAACATCCCAAGTTCGCGCAAATCGTCAACGAGATGCTTGTTGACCCATGGGAAGAAGCCAGACTTGCTCCCACGAGACTGAACGTTCGAGAAAAGCGGCTCAATTGACGAACTGACATCACAAATGTTGGCAATGGTTGCTGTTGGTGCAATAGCCATCACGTTGGAGTTTCGCATGCCGTGCTGTTGCACTTTCTCGCGAACGGGTGTCCAGTTGAGAGCAGCGTCATCATTGACATCTAGTTCCCCGGCTTCACGCTCTGCTCTCAACAACTCAATGCTGTCGAGTGGGAAGATGCCTTGATCCCACAAAGAGCCTTTGAATGACGGGTAAGCGCCGCGTTCTTCAGCAAGATCCGCGGATGCTTCAATCGCAAGGTAGCTGAATTTTTCCATGCAGTCATCAGCGAGATCGACCGCCTTTTGAGAGTCATACGCGATACGGTTGGCGTACAGGACATCCTGGAACCCCATCAACCCCAATCCGATCGGGCGGTGGGTTTGGTTCGCATTCTCGGCGTTCTTCAGTGGGTAGAAGTTGACATCCAAAACGTTGTCCAGCATCCGAACAGCCGTGCGGATCGTATCGCTCAGCGCGTGGATATCTAAGCCGCCAGCCTCGTTGAGGTGGGCAGCTAGGTTGACGGACCCCAAGTTGCACACGGCAATCTCGTCGTCACTCGTGTTGAGCGTGATCTCGGTGCACAGGTTGGACGAATGAACGACGCCAACATGACGTTGTGGTGACCGAATATTGCACGGATCCTTGAAAGTCATCCAAGGGTGGCCTGTTGTCACTAGTTTGTTGAGCATCTCGCGCCACAAATGCGTGGCATCGCGCAACTGCCCGGGCATCTTGCCGGCATCAAAGTCGCGTTCGTATTGTTCGTAGCGATCGTTAAACGCTTTGCCGTAGAGATCATGGAGATCCGGGCAATCTGATGGTGAGAACAACACCCACCGGCCCTTGTTCTTCACGCGTCGCATGAACAAGTCAGGGATCCAGTTGACGGGGTGTGTGTCGTGGGCGCGGATGCGCTCATCACCCGTATTCATGCGCAGTTGCAGGAATGCTTCAATGTCGCCGTGCCATGTCTCAAGGTAGACGGCCAAAGCGCCGGCTCGTTTTCCGCTTTGATTCACGGCAACGGCGCCGTCATTCGCAACTTTGATGTACGGAATCGTGCCGTTGGACGTGCCATTTGAACCTTTGATCAGCGCGCCATTTGAGCGCACGGGAGTCCAATCGTTGCCAAGACCGCCTGCCCACTTTGACAACATCGCGTTATCGTGGACTGATTGGAAGATACCGCTCAGGTCATCTGGCACGGTGGTCAAGAAGCATGACGACAGCTGAGGGCGCCGCGTGGCTGCATTGAACAGGGTGGGTGACGAACTCATAAACCGCCGCGTGGACAGCATGTGATAAAACCGAAGAGCCATATCTGTCGGCTCGTCTTCGCGCAGCGCCACTCCCATGGCCACACGCATGAAGAAGAACGATAGCACTTCAATCCGTGCGCCGACGCCAGCACGCTTAAGAACGTAACGGTCGCGAAGGGTATAGACACCCGAGGCATTGAGATCGTCGTCACGCGATGGGTCAAGAGCGGCGGCGAGGCGCTGAAGGTCATAGACCTTCACATCCTTCGTCATCACGCCGTCCGAGATTGCCACGTCGACGTATTTCACAAACAGTTCAGATAGGGATAGTGTTCGATCAATGTCGCCAAGCGCCGTCCTCACCTCAATGTCGAGCGACATCCTTTGGATGCGCGCGGAGACGCGGTCGTACTCTGGCACCAAGTTTTGGTTCATCAACTGCTGGGCTGCATGCGCGAACACTTCCAGCAATTTGGCCATCGAGGCTGAACCCCCAGGCATATGGCGCTGGCACTCATCGATCAGCAGTTCTTGATCGACGTGCGCTAACCCATGCGACACGCTCGAGATGAGCTGGTGAAGGTCGCCTTCGGTGAATGTGTGATGCGTCGGCTCGGTGATGCGCACGCGCCAGGCGTCGCCCAAGTCGAGGCTTTCCGCTTTCTCTTTAAGCCGTTTCTCGGCTTGTGCATCTCTGTAATGGACATACGAGCGGGCGGCTGCATGTTGGCCTTCGCGCATGAGCGCCAGTTCAACCTGATCTTGTACGTCCTCTACGGCAACGCGCGCAGAAATGGCCCACCGCTTGTCGGTTGCCATCGCTTCGATGACGCTGTTGGACAACTGCACGACCAGCGTATGTAGCACGTCTGACTCGGCCATGGACGGGCCGAAGACTTCGCGATCGAGGAAGCATTTTGTGATCGCTAAGCGGATCCTTTCGGCATCAAAAGAGACCTCTGTACCCTCGCGTTTAATCACGATAAACCCATCACAGGCGCCGCTCAGCGCGGCCGGAGAGGAGTGTTGACTCTTCGCCTTAGGTGCGGGTATGGAACCGCCAGCAGAAGCTGACAACGAGAACGGAGGCTGGGTCATCAGTGTTGTCCGGTTTGACCATCTTAGGGCCATCCCACGCCTGCACTGTAGCCTCAATAAGGTTGCGGCGACGCGACCAAATTGGGACCGAAGCGTGCTCGTAGGGGGCGAGGCACGTATGGAAATTGTGAGTTAGATTATCGTTGAAAGTGAAAAAGGACAAGCTCGCAGGCTTGCCCGCCCGACCACCTTTCGGAGGCAATCCTAGGTATGCTCGCGCTTAGCCTTCAGGTCGCCTACGATGCGTGTCTGCTCGCAGGGCTTGTCTCACCGCCAACGCGCTTCGCCTCATCTCTTGAAAACCCTACAATTTCGCTTGCGTGCCCCCCTTGCGTTTTTCAGTTACCGGAATGATTGAATTTTTCCGGCGGGCGGCTGGTTGGTATATCAGGCGCCCAACTCATATCAACGTGCCGCGCGTTGTTCACGCGTATCGGCGGTTGGTTGCTCTTCCGGAAGACGCTTCTTCTTTTGTCCGAGCCCTTGCGACGATTCGGTTCTCACTGCACTTTGTAGGCAGCATGCGCTGGAGAATCGTTGCCTTGAGCATTCTGTCAGCCGGACAGGCTGCACTGACATACGCCACTGCTGTGCTGGTGGGGCGGACTTTTGAGTCTGGCACGAACGACGATACTGACGGAGCATTCATCATGCTCTCGTTATTTTTCTTGGCGTGGTACACGCAGTTCATGCTTGGGATTTTCCGTACGGCGATCGGTACCGTCATTTTGGCTCGCGCCGGACAGGCACTCCAGAACGTCATCTCAAACCGCATGTATATGGTGAAATGGTCAGTCATCGCCATTAAGACAACCGCTGCGGTCGCAGAAGCAGTGCATTCAACGGCGATGGCTGCTCGCGATCAGGCCAACGTGTGGCTGTCATCAGTCCCATCGTACTTGATGATTGCAGCTGCGCTGGTTTATTTCCTTTTCAACACGCTCGTGCAGGCCGGGACACCGATTTGGGTCATCGTGCTGTCATTGGCTGTGGTGGCGGTAGTGGCGCAGATTCCTCTGCTTCTCTCTCGAGGACAGCGTCAGTTGACGATTGCGATGCGTGCCGCTCGTGAAGGCGTGACGGACTTATCGCGCAAGCATGCGGCCACCCTGAAATCCATCAAGTTGCTTGGCATTGAACACCGTAGCTTTCAAGAGCTGTCACACAACCGGCAGTTTTTTGCATCGACGAACGTGGCGCAAGTCGTTTTGCGTGCGCTTCTGACTGGCGTCTCTCAAACGTTCATTACATGCCTGCTGATGGGGTTTGTTGGTTTTGGTCTTTGGTATGGAACCGACCGAATGACGTTGCCGCCATTTGGCGAACTTGGAGCGATGGCATTCGCGCTCTTCCGCCTGCTTGGGACGTTTACGCAGCTGTCAACTGAGGTCGCAACAGCGCGTAACTTGTCCATCTCGCTGGAGCGCACCGGATGGCTGCTTGATGCCCCACGCGAGCCTTATTTCGTTGGCGAACGATACACCGCATCAGATGCGCCCATGGTTGAGTGCAAGAACGTGACATACGCGTATCCCAATGTGGCGCTTGCCCAAGGGAGCAGCGATCCCGGGACCGCCAAGTATGGCGTGCTGGGTCAGTCAGTGTTGCAGGACTTCAATCTCACGATCGAGCCTGGTCAGCACTTGCTGATTGCCGGTGAGTCCGGTAGTGGGAAGAGCACCTTGCTGACATTGGTCACGAGGTTGCTATCTCCCCAATCTGGGGAGATTTGGGTTGGTGGTAAGCCGATCACTGACTGGGAGCTACGAAGTTATCGGCAGTCGATGGATTACATCCTGCAGGATGTACCCATCATGAATGAAACGGTTCGTGATGCTATCTTCCGTGGGTCGCCGCCCCATATCCGAAACAATGACGATTTGATGTGGAAGGCTTTGCATTTTGCGGCGCTTGACCAAGTCATTCGCAACATTCCCCAGCAGGCGGAGACGTACTTGCACGAATTCTCCAAAGCTTTTTCTGGTGGGCAAATGCAACGATTGGCACTGGCAAACTGTTTTGTGAGACAGCGGTCCCTCGTGATTCTTGATGAACCCACATCTGCGCTTGACCCGACGACGGAAGCCAAGGTGATCTCGAATCTGGTGGCTGAAAAGAGAGACAGCACCATGATCGTCGTCTCGCACCGTGTTGCGATTGGTGCGTTGCTTGATCGGGTGATCGTGATGTCCGAAGGTACAATCGTCGAAGACGGCACATTCGCTGAACTGGTCGAGAAAGACGGCGAGTTCAATCGGATGTTGCGCGCGTCTAGAGACTAAGACCGATCATGATGAATCACCTGACTGCCGGATGGCGTGCGGCAAGCGGCTATCTGGCTCCTACAGCATTGCTGGGGTGCGTGTTAATGGCCAGTTGCACGCCGGGCGAGACTCAAGTGGAAGCGGGGAACCGCGACGGGATCCTACACTGGAATAATGGCTCTGAGCCACAAGGCCTTGACCTGCAAGTAGCGACGGGTGTGCCAGAAAATCATCTGTTCCAAGCACTGTGCGAAGGGCTGGTGATGCCGAGCCCTACCAGCGCTGACCCTGCGCCGGGGTTTGCTCTCCGATGGGAAAAGTTTGAACGCGGACAGCGTTGGGTTTTTCACCTCAACCCTGAGGCTAAGTGGAGTAACGGTGACGCGATGACGGCCCATGATGTCGTGTGGTCGTGGCAGCGCATTTTGATGCCGGCTTTGGGATCGCAGTACCAGCACATGCTGTATCCGGTCCTCAACGCGGAAGCCTTTTATAAGCAAGAGATTGACGATTTCAGCGAAGTCGGTGTGAAAGCACTTGATGATCATACGCTCGAAATTCGCCTTGAGTTCCCGGCGGAATGGTTCCTGCAGACGCTCATCCACTACAGCACATGGCCTGTGCATAAAGGCACCATCCTGAAATTTGGTGCCATGGATGAACGCGATACCCTGTGGACGCGCGAAGAGAACTTCGTGTGCAATGGCGCGTTTCGTTTGAAAAAATGGAGGGTCAACGACCGTATCGTCGTCGATCGCAACCCCCATTACTGGGATGCGAAAACGGTTCAGTTGAATGAAGTCCACTACTACCCGGTCGAGAACGAATCTTCGGAAGAATTTATGTTCCGTGCGGGGCAACTGCACATCACGAACGTCGTTCCGCTCGACAAGATTGAGGTGTACGAGAAAGAGCATCCCGAGATGCTTCGGATTGACCCCTATTTGGGAACGTACTTCTATCGGCTCAATACCACTCGACCGCCCCTGAATAACCGATTGGTTCGGCATGCGCTGGCCTTGTCACTGGATCGTGAGTCCATCATCAAGAACATCACACGTGGTGGTGAGCTTGAGGCTTACTCCTTCACGCCGCCGGGAGTGGCGGGTTACCAGCCGCCGACGTCGATCGGGTACGACTTGGACAAAGCCGGTGAATTGCTGGCTGAAGCCGGATACCCCAATGGTGAAGGTTTCCCAGAAATCGAGCTTCTGTACAACACTCAAGAAGGACACCGGGCGATTGCACTAGCTGTCCAGCAGATGTGGCAGAAACTCGGGATCTCCGTGGTGCTCACCAACCAAGAATGGAAGGTGTACTTAGACCGGCAACGCACGCTGAACTTTGATGTCATTCGCGCCGGGTGGATCGGCGACTACATTGACCCCTTTACTTTCTTGGGCGAAATGCAAACAGGGTTGGGAAATAACAACACCGGTTGGGGAAATTCCACCTACGATCGACTGGTGAATGCCGCCAACGAGGCGCCCGATGCCGAGACTCGGTATCAGTTGCTGGGCCAAGCTGAAGACATTCTGATTGATGCCATGCCAATCATCCCGGTCTACACCTACACGAGAAAATTCCTGATTCGCCCTGAAGTGAAAGGTTGGAATCCTCATTACTTAGATCAGCACCCGTTGAAGCACATTTCGCTTGTGCCCGACGCAGCCTCAACGAACCAGTAGGTAGATGAACCGGTGATGTCGCGATGAAAGGGATCTTTAAGGTCGTCTGGCGACGACTGCTGGTATCGATCCCGGTCCTGCTGGCGGTGTATACGCTGACGTTCATGCTGGTTCATTCCGCACCAGGCGGGCCGTTTGATACAGAGCGTATCGCTCCACCATCGGTTATGAAAGCGCTGGAAGCTCGCTATAACCTTGATGCACCACTGTATGAGCAGTACTTCACGTACCTCGGACATGCGCTGACGGGCGACCTTGGTCCGTCATTCCGCTATGCCGGGCGCTCGGTGATCGAGATCATCGGTAATGGACTGCCGATCACGCTTGAGTTGGGTGTGTATTCACTGGGGTTTGCGGTGCTTGTTGGGATGCTCGCGGGCGTGATCGCGGCTCTACGAAAGAACACGGCATGGGATTACGTGCCGATGTCGCTGGCGATTGTCGGGATCTGTGTCCCCACGTTCTTGTTGGGACCATTCCTCATCTACATCCTCTCGATCAAATTCCAAATATTGCCGATTTCAGGTTGGCTGTTTGATCCCGCCGCAAAAGTCATGCCGGTGATCACGCTTGGCCTTGCGTACTGCGCGTACGTCGCGCGGCTGACGAGAGCCGGGATGCTCGAAGAGCTCGGGCAAGATCACATTCGAACAGCTCGGGCCAAAGGGGTGCCAGAGTGGTCCGTCACGATGAAACACGCGATGCGCGGCGGGGTGATTCCTGTTGTGGCATTCTTGGGGCCAGCGGCTGCCGGCTTGTTAGCTGGCTCGTTCGTTGTGGAAAACGTGTTTGAGATTCCTGGATTGGGCCGCGAATATATTCGGGCTGCCTTCAATCGTGACTACACCATGATTTTGGGAATGACGTTGCTGCTGTCCGTCTTGGTCATTCTGTTTAACTTGTTATCCGACATCTTGGTCGCTATTCTCAATCCACGGGCCCGTTCACAAGATCAATCATCATGACGTCTGGCGAAGCGAGCAACGACGAAGTCGATATCAGTCGATCGTTTGGACAGCAGGCGTGGGATAGGCTACGCCGCAACCGACTGGCGATGTTTAGCATGTGGACGTTGCTGACCCTGACGGTACTCTGTTTCCTTGCTCCGGTCCTGGCGCCTTATGCCTATGAAGCGCAGAATCTTGATCTGGGCGCATCTCCGCCCTCGGCAGAGCATTGGTTTGGGACCGACCAACTGGGACGCGATTTGTTTACTCGCGTGCTGTACGGCGGCCGCGTGTCGTTTGGCGTGGGATTTGCAGCCACCTTTGTGGCGCTGTTTATCGGCGTGACGTGGGGAGCGGTGGCTGGATTTACCGGCGGCCGGGTTGACTCCTTGATGATGCGCACGGTGGATGTCCTATACGCGCTTCCATTTGCGCTTTTTGTCATCATCTTGATGGTGGTCTTCGGCCGAAATCTTCTTCTTCTGTTTATGGCTATCGGGCTGGTGGAGTGGTTGACGATGGCACGGATTGTGCGATCACAGGTGCTCGTGCTGCGAAACCGGGAGTTTGTGCGGGCCTCGCAGGCGATGGGTGCCTCAACGGGTTGGATATTGCGACGTCACATTGTTCCCAATGTGCTCGGTGTGGTCGCCATCTACGTCACTCTCACGATTCCGTCGATCATGATCTTGGAGGCATTCTTGAGCTTCTTGGGTCTTGGTGTGCAACCTCCCGCCAGTTCCTGGGGGCTGTTGATTAGTCAGGGCGTGAAGAGCATGGAAGAATACATCTGGCTCTTGGCGTTTCCTGGTGTCGTGTTCTCGCTCACGTTGTTCTGCATGAACTTCTTGGGTGACGGTCTGCGCGATGCCCTTGATCCCAAGACTGTGGATGACGGCGGAAGCTAACCGCTTCTTACATCCCGTCATCAGACAGAGTTGCGCTGTGCGCCCCTGATCTGACTTCTGAGATGCGCGGCGGCGTACTCAACAGAGTGGACAACAACACACGACACGTTTGACAAATACGCCACCCGCGCTCTAGGGCACCTCTTGCGTTTGCGTACGGGGATGTGCGTATCCGTTCATCCATTCACGATAAGGGGGCAGCGCTATCGTCTCTGTTCCCAGAGCGACACTTCAAGCGCGTGAGATAGCGCGCTTGTCAATGCGCTGTTGCACGTCAGTGCGTGTATTGGTGACGCGGAAGTGACCTCAGCGTGAAGTGCTGCTGGTCATGAGAGAAGGCGACGGGGCCGCGTGATCTGCAAGCCAAGGTGATACGGCGAGCGCAGTGAGGGATGCCGTGTCCTTGGCATCATCCCCGCGGCAATCAGACACGCTTGCGCCTGATTGCCACGAGGAGTGTGGCTTACTTGGCTTCGTCGAGAACGCGGATCGTCCAGTCAGATTCGAACCGGTTCAGCTGCGGACGGACCGTTTCAACATCGCCGACGATCACAACCACCCAATCCTCAGGATTCAGTCGCTCTTTTGCCAAGTCCCGTACCGTCTTCTGCGTCACTGCGGTCATACGTTGAGGGTAGCGCTCCAGATGAGACATGGGACGACCATGGACGATGAGGTTTGAGACATCCCCAAGAAGGTTGCCGTTCGTCTCGTACCGTCCAGCGATCCCGCGGACACGGAAGTCAACAATCTTTTGAATTTCGGCTTTCGATGCGGGGTGCGAGGTGCGGTAGCGCGTGAACTCTCCAATCGCTTCGCGAAGCGAGTCACCTGTGCGATCAGCCTGAACAGGTGCGTACACCAAGAACGGACGGTCACCTTTGGCGTTGAGGATCAAGCTCCGTGCGCCATACGACCAGTGCTTGTCTTCACGCAAGTTCAGATTCAAACGCGATGTGAACGTCCCGCCAATGACATCATTCATGATGGCCAGCGGAGCTTCACTCGTGGCTCTCACCTGCGGAATGGTTGTTCCTGCCATGATGATTGATTGAATCGCGCCTTCGTCAGGAACAAGCAGAATCGTCTTCTTGTGAGCTTGTTGGGCCACAGGAATGGACGTCTTCACCAATGGCGCTTTGGGTTGCTTCCACTTGCGAAAGGCGCGATCCGCGAGTGATGTCAGCGTCTCAATCGTGATATCACCCACGACAATCAAGTGTGCGTTATCGGGGCGCGCCACTTTCGCGTGGTAACTCACCAAGTCTGAACGAGACAGCGACTCGATGACTTTCGGGTCACCTGTGCCTGTCCGAGAGACGGCGTAAGGGTGTCCTTCTCCATAGATCAGCGGCGGCAAGAGACGCAGCGCTTGTGACACCGGCGATGCTTTTTCTTGAGCAATGGTGCCCAGCGTGATATTGCGTAACCGTTCAATTCCTTCGCCATCAAAGCGTGGCGTGCGCGCAACATCGCTCAGCAGTGCCAAGGTCTCAGGGAACGCTGAGGTAAGGGACGAGATGCTGATTGCATTCGTATCGACATTGGACGAAGTGTCCAACGACGCACCGAGTTGTTCCAGCGCTTTGGCCAATTCCGTGGCGCTCAATTTCTTGGTGCCGTCTGGCAACATGTTGAACGTGAAGGAATCGATGCCTTCTTCGGGTGAGGACTTGTGTCCGCCATCAAACACCAGGGCAGCTTCGACCAACGGTAAGCCAGTGCGGCGCACCAAAGAGATCTTCATGCCGTTCTTCAAGGAGGCTTGCTCCAATGAAGGCAGCATGACTTGCGGCACTGAAGGAGGCTTGGGCAATTGCGTGCGATCAACAGCCGTGCGGGCCGACTCGATCTCTTTGGACGCGGGGACGACGCGCAATTCATGCAACCCGTCCATCAACCATTCAGCAACAAAGTTTTGAATGTCCTCAGGGGTGGCGTCATACAAGATTTGGTAGTACGTCTGGTACCACCCTGGGTCACCAGCGAGTACGGCGTTTCGAGCGAGGACGTCTGACTTTCCGCCGAACCCACCGTTGCGCTCAAGGCCACGAACGAAGGAGGCGGCAAGACTGGTTTTGGCTGCTTCAAGCACATCGGCGTCGATCCCGTCTTGGGCGACAGCGCTAAGTTGTGCGAGCAACTCATCACGGACTTGGTCCAGTGTGACATCCGCCAGAGGCTCTGCGAGCACAATGAATTGCCCAGCGAGTGCGCGGTCGTAGTAAAACGATTGCACCACGCGGACGAGCTCGTTATCACGCGATAAAGCGTTGCTCAGCAGTGCGGCTTCGCTTCCAGTCAGGATGTTGGCGAGCAGTTCTTGATAGACGCCCGCATGTGATCCGTATGGAGGAGTGTTCCAGACGGCGTACAAGCGCGAACGCGGGACGTCGTCTTCCATCACGTCAACCGTGTGACCAAAGCGGCGTGCAATGTCCACGGGTTGCAGAGGAATCTGTTTCGAAGGTTTGAACGAACCGAAGTAGTGATCCACTTTGGCAAGCGCGACTTCTGGGTCGACATCCCCAGCCAACACGATAGTCGCGTTGTTGGGGCCATACCAGTCGCGAAACCAGGTGTAGACATCTTCCAAAGCGGCTGCGTCTAAGTCTTCCATGCTTCCGATGGTTGACCAAGAGTATTTGTGTCCGGCCGGGAAGGTGGTTTCTGACAAGCGGAAGAACACTTTTCCGTAAGGTTGGTTTTCACCCTGACGCTTTTCGTTTTTGACAACGCCGCGTTGCTCGTCGAGCTTCTCTTGGGTGATGGCGCCGAGCAAGTGTCCCATGCGATCGGATTCCATCCACAGCACGAGATCAAGCGCACCTTTGGGTATCGTCTGGAAGTAGTTCGTGCGGTCGTTGTTGGTCGTGCCATTGAGATCTGTGGCGCCGGCGAGCTCAAGCGGCTTGAAGTACTCGTCGTCGTAGTTTTCTGACCCGTTAAACATCAAGTGTTCGAACAAGTGGGCAAATCCCGTGCGACCTTGGGCTTCGTGTCTGGCGCCGACGTGATACCACACATTGACGGCCACGACAGGGCTGGATTTGTTGACGTGAATCAAGACGCGTAACCCGTTGTCGAGCGTGTATTCCTCGTAGGGAATGACACCTGTGATGTCAGGTCGGGACGCCGCCGAAGGCGACGATGGGATAACGGCGATCGCAAGCGCAAGAGACGCGAGCCATAGTCGGGAGAGAGTCCAAGTTTTCACAACGATGCGGAGTAATGAAGCTATCAGTGTGATTTTACGACCCGACGGTTTGCCGTGCGGATTTGTTGATGGCCGCTAGCGGCTGTTGATGACGTTGCCGAGTGCGCCCTGATTGTCCACGCACAGAACCAGCCGTTCACCCGGCCTTAACGCTTCTTTGACGCTCCGTCTGGAGCTTTCTACGATCTTGCGAATGGTGGTCCCATACGTGCGAGCGATTTCCCACAACGTATCGCCTTCACGCACCACGTGCACAGGGCAATCCAGTCTGACGCCCCGGTGGCGCCGGCGGGCGGCAGGAATCTTGAGCGCCTGCCCGGCCTGTAGGTCTTCTGGGGAGGACAAGTTGTTTAACGCCATCAATTCACTTTGGCAGACGTCCTGTTGCTCGCTGATCACTCCAATCGCCTCCCCTTCTTTGACGAACCGGGTCACGTAATGTGAGAGATCAATGTTGGGGGTTCGGCTCAAGATGTCGGTCAGGCGCTTTGTGGCGCGCGCCGGTAATAGCACCTGATGAGGCGGGACGGAGGACATGCCCCAGGTTCTCAGGTGGCCGTTGAGCTCTAGCAGCTCATCTTGATCCGTATTCAGCAGTCTGGCCAGACGATGGACGTTGGCCGGGCGGGGGAGCGTGACAACGTTGAAGTAGGGTGCATCGGGAATCGTGGGGAGCGTTACGCCGTACTTCGATGGGTTTCGGATGATTTCTGCGAGGGCCAGCAATCGCCGCGCGTGCCAGTTGGTTTCATCAACCAACTTCAGCGAGAATACATTTTCGACGCGGCTAATCCCGCCTGCTTCGCGGACCGCGCGTGAGAGCTTGGTGGGTCCGACGTTGTAGGCCGCAACCGCAAGTGTCCAGTGCCCTTTGAATCGGACGCTTAGTGATTTCAGATACCGTAGCGCTTCAACGGTGGCTCTGCGGACATCTCGTCTCTCATCGACCATGCAGTCAATGCGCATCTTCATGTGGCTAATGCCGGTCGGACGTGTGATTTGCCATAGCCCTTGCGCGCCCTGCCAACTGATCGTTCGGACATCACTGAGTGATTGGCTGTAGGAACTCTCGACATATGGCAGTAGCGCCATTTCTGCCGGCAGTCCTTGTCGCTCCACCTCCTCCATGACGTGATGGAGGAACGGCCGGCCATATCCCAGCAAGCCTTCCACCAGCCCACGCTTTCGGGTGTATGTTTTGATTTGCCGCTGCACTTGCGGGTGACGGATCAGGTCTTCGTCGACAACCCGAAATCCTCCGCGAATGCGCTCCCAGATGCCATCATCTTTCGCAGTCGCAACCGACGGAGCGCAGATGAACACTGCCAGCAGCAGGCAGGTGAGGCCGCGGATGCTTAAAACGAGTCTTTCCATTCCCGCAACACTTGCAGGGTTTCGACGCCCGCACTCAGCGAGCGGCCTGCGTGTTGGGAAGCGGCGGCGATCACACCCGGCTCTCGGCTGCGTAAGAAGGGGTTGCACTGTCGCTCCACGCCGATGGTGCTGGGCAACGAGGGCTGCCCTTTGGCCCGCATGGCTTGGACGTCAGCATCGCGCGATTCCAGCGACTGATTGTCTGGTTCAACCGCGAGCGCAAATCGCAGATTGGCTTGTGTGTACTCATGAGCACACAGGACGCGCGTGTCATCGGGCAAGGTGGCAAAGACATCCATGGCATCCAGCATCTGTTGATAAGACCCCTCAAACAGGCGTCCGGCACCACTGGAGAACAAGGCGTCACCCGACAGAAGGACGGGGGCACCATCCGTTTGGTCGGTGAAGTAAGCAATGTGCGGCACCGTGTGCGCAGAGACATCAAGCACCGTCCACTCCATCCCCAGCGCTGTGGTCACCTCCCCGGGTGCGACGGTTTCCATCGATACCGGAACCCGATCATCATGTGGATGGACGATGCGTAAAGGGCTTTCATCACGCAGTGCACCGAGCCCGCCGGTGTGGTCGAAGTGATGGTGCGTGATCAATGCGCCTGTGAGCGGGTTTCCGCGCATGGCGCGCAAAACCGGGACCGCGTCACCGGGATCGACGACCCACGACTCATCGTCTGATTGAAGGTGCCAGATGTAGTTATCCGAGAACGCGGGAATGGGACGAATGCGCAACATTTAGGGCATGTCCGTGCGGCAGAGGCACCTAGAAGCACTACACATAGTACCAAGCCAAGGCGTTCGTCGGATAATTTTCACATACCGCTTGAAACGAGTCGCAATTTGTCCTCCTCATCACCACGGTCCTCCGCGCCAGACATGGGATCGCTTTTTGGGGATGACACACCTCAAGACACCGTCTCGCCAGAGGCCGCATCAGAAGGCGCCGCCGGCACGAAAGAGGCGGCTGCCTCAAGGTTGCATGTCTGGACAGATGGATCGTGCCTCACAAACCCTGGTCCGGGCGGATGGGGCCTTGTGATCATCGATGGTTCAAGCATCACGGAGCACTCAGGCGGCGATTCCGCGACGACCAATAACCGCATGGAGATCGAAGCCGTATTGCAGGCGATCCAACTGACGTCGGGTGCGATCACCGTGCACTCTGACTCCACATACGTCATCGACGGAGCAACGAAGTGGATGACGGGCTGGAAGGCCAAGGGATGGGGTCGCGGCAAGAACGGGAACCAAGCACTTGAAAACAAGGAACTTTGGCAGGAGATGGATCGTCTCCTTCAAGATCGTGATGTGGCGTTTGAGTGGGTGAAAGCGCACGCAGGGCATGTATACAACGAGCGCGCTGATGTGCTCGCGTTGGAAGCGGCCCATAAGGCAGCTCGCGCGCCCAAGATTTCACCAACCCCGGTGGAACAGCCGCCGCTGATGGTGGATCAACCACCGGTGACGCCACCGCCTGCGGTCGCAGCCACGACAGCTCCGCCCATCGATATGGCGTCGCCTGCAGTGGTTCTTGAAGCGACGCCACCCGTGGCTGAAACCCCACCCTCGGATGCCGCTGAAGCCACACGATCGGTGGCCGAGATCACGCTCTCGTTCGTCAGCTTCAATGATCCTAGTACGTGGCGCGCCGATGTGATGGGTGATGAGGATGAACCGTTGCAGTTGAATGGCGGAACGAAACGCGGCGCGTTGTCACTACTCGCGCTATCCGCGTCAGTGGCGGTGCTTGAAGCCACGGCGGGCCCGATGACGATGCGGGTGCCCATGGGATACATCGCACACGGCGCCACTAACCTCTTGCCGGTGTGGCGAGAGGCAGGGTGGCGCAAGAAAGACGGCAATCCGCTGGCCTATGCCCAACATTGGCAACGCCTTGAGGAACTCATGGTGGACCGCGACGTGGAATGGGTGTCAACAGACCCACGAGACTTGGTGGCCAAGAGTGTGTTCACCTCGACGTCGGGGATTACGGTCTTTTTGGACACGGAAACCACCGGCTTGGCAGACGATGCTGAGTTGATTGAAATCGGCGCGGTTGCGGTTAACAGTGCTCAACAGCGGGTGGGGGAGTTTCACCAGTATTTCATGCCAGAGGGTGACATTGATCCCGGTGCAACTGAAGTGCATCAACTCACCAAGGACATCTTGGCCGAGCGAGGTGCGGTGCGATTCCACGAGAAGATCGACGAAGTGATTGCGTTTTTGAGCGGGCATCTGGTGGTCGCGCACAACGCCTCATTTGATATTGGCAAATTGCAGTTTGAGATTAAGAAAGTGATGGGCGCAAACGCCGTGCAGCTGCGGGACATTTGTGCGATCGAAGACACACTCTTAATCGCGCGACGGAAACACCCAGGTGCGAACAATCGACTGGACGCGCTCGCTGAGCGATACAAAGTGGGCGGCCGCGCATCAGAGGTGCACGATGCTCTTGGGGATGTGGACGTGCTGATCCGCGTGTACTACCGTTTGATGGGGAATCGCGATCTGTCGTTGGAAAATAAGCAGTCGGATGAGGCAAATGGGCCGATTGGTCCTGTGTCGGTCTCGACTGTGAGCGCGCCTGCCGCCGCGTGGGAGCGCCATGATGCGATGATGGATGGCATGGGGAGCTCACGATGACACGAACGCGATTTGCCCCGAGCCCAACGGGCGTGCTTCATATGGGAGGCGCACGGACCGCATTGTTTTGCTGGTTGTTTGCCCGGCATACCCAAGGCACCTATTTGGTGCGCATTGAAGACACGGATATCGAGCGATCTCAGGCTGCTTCGGCCACCCAAATCTTGGA
The DNA here is from genome assembly GCA_965209235.1 of Gammaproteobacteria bacterium. Lineage (GTDB taxonomy): Bacteria > Pseudomonadota > Gammaproteobacteria. Next base: position 1,138,415 of record OZ242382.1, read on the forward strand.
GTCCCTTGAGTGGCTGGGTTTGTCATCTGACGAGCCACCCACGTTTCAATCGTCCTTTCAAGATCGTCATGAATCGGCCGCGACAACACTGTGCGACGGCGGTCAAGCCTACTGGTGTGACTGCTCACCGGAGCGGCTGGATCAGGTGCGCGATGCGGCGCGGGCACGCGGTGATAAGCCACGGTATGACGGCTTGTGCCGAACACGCGGCCTGACGTCAGCGCCGGACCGGGTGTTGCGATTCCACATGCCGGATATGGAATCCGTGGCGTTTCACGATGTCGTGCATGGGCTCATTGAGGTACAGGCCAGTGAGCTTGACGACTTCGTCCTGATGCGCCGAGGGCGAGCGACATATAACTTCGCGTGCGTCGTTGATGATCATGCTCAGGACATTACCCATGTCCTTCGGGGTGATGATCACTTGAACAACACAACCCGTCAAGTCTTGGTGTATCTCGCGCTTGGGACGCTGCCTCCGATGTTTGTTCATCTTCCGATGATCTTGACGGAGTCAGGCGAACGCATGTCCAAACGCCATGGTGTGCCAGGAGTCTTGGCGTGGCGTGACCGGGGTGTGATGCCGCAGGCGTTGGTGCGCTATCTCGGCACACTGGGCTATCACGACGGCGATGATCCGCTGATGGGCGTGAATGAGATCGCCAGTCGTTTTGATTTGTCGCGGGTGCAGCGTTCGCCGGCACGACACTCTCCAAGCCGTTTGCTTGCGACCAACGCTGCATGGATGCGAACGTTATCGCTGGATGAGAAGTGCGAACGCGCGGGCATTGAAGCTGACTGGCCGAAAGCGGCTGTTGATCTGGTGGGAGAGCGCGCCCAAACATTGCAAGATCTCCACGCTCAAGTGGCAGCGATAGTGACCGGTGTTGATGGTGAATCGATGGCGGCTGATGTGGTGTCGTTATTGACGGAGGAAACGACCGGTGCGCTGTTGTCGTCGTTCCTTTCTGCCTGGGATGAGACGCCGGATCACGTGAGCGTCGCTGCGAAACAAGCGGCTAAAGAACATGGGGTGAAATTTGCCGCCATCGGAAAGCCATTGAGGGCTGCATTGATTGGCACTCCGCACGGCGCTGACTTATCGGCTCTTATGTCGATTATTGGTTCGAACGAAGCCAAAGCGCGCGTGAATCGTTGGATACCGAGCGCCTAACGCGTTTCGGCGGGACGTGGTTCGCGGGGTCTTTTGGGTTGGGCGAACGCTGTTTGGTGTTTCAGTGATTCCGGCGGATGCGCGAGCCCCTGTACAATTCAATCCCCCGACGGGGCTATAGCTCAGCTGGGAGAGCGCTTGCATGGCATGCAAGAGGTCGGCGGTTCGATCCCGCCTAGCTCCACCATGTGATCTGCCTTTCCGGCTTGAGAAGGTTTTATTGGCGTGCGTAGGCGACACGAGGGCAAGATGACGAAGACGGTTCGCGTTGCGACTGCACTTGCGACTCCGTTGACGCAGAGTGGCGAAGTCGACTGGGCGAGCTTTGATCGCCTCGTGGACACACAACTCCAAGCCGGCGTCGATGCCATTGTGTGTTCCGGTAGCACCGGCGAAGGCACGTTGCTGACCCAAGATGAGCGCATGGCGCTGATTCGGCACGCCTCCCATCAGTCGCAAGGTCACGTTGATGTGTGGGCCGGCTGCGCAGCAGTGACGGCGCGCGATGCCATCACCGAAGCGATGCGGGCTGCAGAGGCCGGCGCATCGGTGATACAGATCAGCACGCCGTGCTATTTGAAACTTCCTCAGCGTGCGGTGGTCGAATACTATCAACAGATTGCAACTCAGTCGCCGATTGCGGTTGCGGCGTATGTGATTCCGTCTCGCACGGGGACTGACCTTGTGCCCGAGACCGTGGCTGCGCTTTCACAGATTGATAACCTCATCGGCATGAAAGATGGGGATGCTTCCTTGCCACGGTTGATGTCGTGGCGAATGGCCATTGAGAACGGCGGACAAGTGCCATTTGCTTTATGGTGCGGCAACGACCGGCTACTTGCAGAGTGGGTGGAAAACGGTGGAACAGGTGGCATTACCGTCATTGGTAACGTGACCCCCGCGTTGGCGGTGCAAGCTGTTGAGATAGGGTTGCGTGAGTCGCAATCTACGTGGGATGTTGTGTGCAGGGCCTTGGAAGTGGATACCAATCCGCTACCCGTGAAGGCGATGCTGACGCATCTTGGCGTGTTTGAACGAAGGGACGCAAGGCCGCCTCTTCCCGAGTTGAGGCTGCAGGCAATGAAGACAATAGAAAGTGCCTGCCACCGACTAACGAGACGTGCACCTTCAGGTGCTGCAGGGGCGTAATATGCTGAATTCCAGAATCGTCACTCTTTTGGCGGCAGGCGCGATGCTGACAGCTTGCGGCGGCGGAGAGGCTGTGAACTACGGGCACAGCGTGACCGGGGGCATTCCGACCACGGTCGGTGACCCGATTGTGATGCCTGACGGCATGCAACGGGATCCCGTTCGTGACCGAGCGACCATTCCCTACCCGAATCAGGTGTTTCCCGACTTACATACCGTGGACCTGCGGGTCCCGCGTCCCAGAGGAGCGGTCCTTTCGGGTCCCACGCGAATCGCCTTGCATCGCCTAGGTGACTTGTTGTGGGTGCGCGTTGAGTCTCCCCCGAGTGCCATGTGGGCACTGGTGCAGGGCTTTTGGCAAGCCAATGCTGGCGTGTTTAGCGCCGACCCGCGGACGGGCGAAATCACGACCAATGCGTTCGTGCTTAATGATGCTCCTGTGCGCGCCACGATCGTCTTGCGCGGCGGTTTGCGCGATGGATCATCGGAAGTCAATGTCACGGTTCGCAGTGCGGTTGGGGATCAAGAGCGGATCGATTCCAGTGATCAGATCTTGGAGTTAATGACGCAATTCACGCAGTATTTGATTGACGCTGATCGGGTTGGTGTTGGCGTGTCAGTGGCCGCTCAAACGCTTGACCATGAACAGCGCGTGGTGATTGAAGATCGGGTGGATGGTGCATCGAGCATCATATTGCGCCTTGGGTCGCTTCGGACGTGGTCATCGGTGCGGCTTGCGATTGCGAAAGGTGGATACCCCCTCATTGATGTGAGTACCGCATCTCGCTGGATCTTGATTGATACGGATTTCAACGAGAGCCGGGAACGGCGCGGCCCTCCCCAAGCTGGGACATCAACGGTTGAAGGAGCCATGCCAACATTGATTAATGATCCTGAAATTGCCGCTCGAGCGGCCCGTTTGACGGTGACATGCCTCGCGGAAGAAGAGCAGTGTCGCATTGAAATTGACCATGCGCGGCCAGAAGGACTAGCTGACCTGAATGATGTGGCGAACCGGTTAGTTCGGCACTTATGACCGGCATCAAAGAGACCCCCAGTCATCTCGTCGGGTTAGCGCCCGTCGGGCCACCGATTGCCGAAGGGAAAACCAAAACGCTGTATCAGACGTCGTCGACAGGCGTTTTGGTCATGCAACATCGCGATGACATCACCGCATTCGACGGGAAAAAAGCGAAGGCCCTGGCGAGCAAAGGTGTCTTCAGCAATCAGTTCAATGCACACATCATGCAATGGCTGGAAGAGAGCGGCATCCGCACGCACTTTATTGCTGTCAAGTCCGATCACGAGTCGTACGTGCACGAAATGACCATCATTCCGCTTGAGTGCGTGGTCCGTAATATCGCAGCGGGCAGTTTGTGCCGCCGCATCGGTATTCCTGAAAAGACGGTGTTAGATCCGCCGTTATTTGAGTTCTTCTTAAAGGATGACGCACTTGGCGATCCGCCGGTGACAGCCGATCATGCCAAGGCGTTTGGCTGGGCTACGGATGAGCAGATGACCGTGATGCGGTCGCTGACCTTAGAGGTGAATGCCAAGCTCACCAAGCTGTTTGGAGACAGCGGGCTTACGCTGGTCGACATGAAGCTGGAATTCGGGATCAATGCCACCGGCGACGTGTTGCTGAGCGACGAGATTACGCCCGACAGCATGCGGTTGTGGGACTCTCACACCGGGGAAGTTCTCGATAAAGATCGTTTCCGTAAGGACATCGGCGATGTTATGGAAGGGTATGGCAAGATCGCCCAGGCGTTGCATTGGGATGTAGCGCCTCGCGCTAAAACAGCCCGAGCTTCGCAGTCAGGCGTGCGCGTCGAAACCCCAACGCATGGATCCAAAGTGAAGACGGGGTCGACGGCTGGCCCGGTGAAAAAGCCGCAGGCGACGACATCGCCGGTGGCCAAAAAACGCCGCTTTGCCGATACCGTCGGCGATGGACAGGGATACCCACGGCCCACGAGTCTGTGGCGCTATTGGCCCATTGTGCTTTGCGCCGTGTTGATGGCATTCGTCTACGTGATGAATGCCGGTGAAGAGTTCGGCGTCGTCCATAAAACCCGTGCCATGTTGATTGGTACCGCAACGGTGACGATGATGTTCTTCATCGTGGCTTACACCGCGCGACCGTTGTTTGAGCTTGGGCTCAGACCTGCTATTAATTTGCTGTTGGTTCGCCGGTACATTGGATTGGCGTCTGCGTTTTCACACTGCGTGCACACCTTTTGGGTCTTTCGTATGTACGACGTGGCGCCCGAACGCGTTGATCCCGTGACGTGGGTGATCGCGGGACCAGCGCTGTTGATGTATGGCATGATGATGCTGACGTCTAACGACTTTTTGCAACGGCGGATGCGGAGCATCTGGTGGCTGTTGCATGTGTTTGGAATGCATTACTTGTGGGCTGTCTTCTTGACGCTGTTCGCGAAGGGCATGTTGGAAAACGCATCCTCGTCGAAATTGTTCCCGGTGGCCATCCTCATATTGGCAGCGGTGGCACGAGGAGCGGCAAGCATGGGTCGATCCGGAGCGTCGGTAGGGAAGCAAGCCAGATCGGAAATCGACGCGAGGAACGAAGAGGCGACAAAAGGTGAAGAGCATCCTCCTGTCGCGACTCGCAAACTGTGGGGCGTTAATCCGAAAGTGAGTTTCCGCAAGATCGAGCACTCCTCGATGTCAGCGGGAGCGGGCGGACGGTTGAATATCGGTCACACCAACCAACCGCCAACCAACAACGGTTGATCTAAACTTGACTGGAGAGGTCAGGTTTAATACAATGGTGTCGCCTTACGTGTTGTTGAGCGGTGGTTTCGTCCAAGGTCCGGTATGCATTACTGGCCATCTGCGAGCTCGGCGATCACACGCGCCCGCGCCAATCCGCTGCTGAAATCGCGCGGTGTTTGGCCGCGCCATTGCCTTTTATTGGGCAGATCCTTCATACGCTCCGCACCGCCAATCTGCTGACGGTTGTCCGTGGACGAGCCGGCGGATACGAACTCGCCAGACCGGCGTCTGACATTACGTTAGCCGACGTGTTTGAAGGGGTGGGCGAACGACTCGACACAACACGGTGTGGCGGGAAGGAAGACTGCATTGGAGGGCGTCGATGCCGAGCGCATCATGCGCTTCAGTCGCTGAATGTGTTGGTGCAAAATCATCTTCAGACCGTGACGATTGCGGATTTACAGCTCTCGGGCGACGAGAGTGTGATTACGCGCGTTTCTGCTACACCATGACACAAGGTGTCACGAGGGAGTCATGACCACTGAACCCACCAAAATTTCGCTAGAACGTCCGATTTATCTGGATTACGCGGCGACCACTCCGGTGGACCCGCGTGTATTGGATGCGATGGTGACCTACCTTGGCCCAGATGGGCACTTTGGGAACCCCGCGTCGCGTTCCCATGCGTATGGCTGGGCTGCTGAAGCCGCGGTGGATGAGTCGCGTGATGCGGTGGCCACACTGATTGGGGCTGATCCGCGTGAAATCGTGTGGACCTCTGGCGCTACTGAAGCCAATAACCTCGCCATCAAAGGCGTGGCCTCTATGTACGCGTCGCGCGGACGGCACATCGTGTCGAGCGCGATCGAACACAAAGCGGTGCTTGATCCGCTTCGCGAACTGGAGAAAGACGGGTATGAGGTGACGCTCGTGTCGCCGCGCTCCGACGGCATGATTGATCCGGCTGATGTGGCAGCTGCCGTCAGAGACGACACGATCTTGCTGTCTTTCATGATGGTCAACAACGAAATCGGCACGATTACGGATATCGCTGCACTGGCAGAGATAGCGCACGCGCACAAAGCGCTGCTGCACGTGGATGCGGCGCAAGGGGCCGCGAGGTTGCCGATCGATGTTAACGCGGCTAACGTGGACTTGCTGTCACTCTCCGGCCACAAGATGTACGGCCCCAAAGGGATCGGCGCGCTGTACGTGCGGCGTCGCCCCCGCGTCAGACTCTCCGCCCAAATGCACGGCGGCGGTCATGAACGTGGCATGCGGTCTGGTACGCTCGCACCTCATCAAATCGTTGGTATGGGCGAAGCTGCGCGGCTGGTGATGCAGCAACGCGAACAAGACGTGGCCCATCAAGCCAAACTGCGATCGATTCTGCGCGACAAACTCAGTCACATTGAGGCGATGGTTGTGAATGGAAACTACGATCACGCCGTGCCAGGGATTACCAACCTCAGTTTTAACTACGTGGAAGGCGAAGGACTGATGATGGCCATGCGCAGTGTCGCGGTGTCTTCAGGATCTGCGTGCACCTCAGCGAGCCTTGAGCCGAGCTATGTGTTGCGTGCGCTTGGACTGCCGGATGAATTGGCACACAGTTCGCTGCGCATGTCCACGGGACGTTTTACGACCGAGGAAGACATCCGCAAAGCTGTGACTGATATTGAAATTGCCGTGACCCGCTTGCGTGCGCTATCGCCGCTGTGGGAAATGTATAAAGATGGCGTGGACCTGAGTCAGGTTCAATGGACCGAGCACTAATCGAAGGAGATCGACGATGCCGTACGGAAAAAAGGTCTTAGACCACTACGAAAATCCCAGAAACGTCGGGTCCTTGGATGCCAAGGCTGAGAACGTAGGCACCGGTATGGTTGGCGCACCTGCGTGCGGCGATGTGATGCGTCTGCAAATCCAAGTCAATGATGATGGCGTCATTGAAGATGCCAAATTCAAAACGTACGGATGCGGATCTGCCATCGCATCGAGTTCGTTGCTGACTGAATGGGTCCGTGGCCGAACGATCGATCAGGCTGCGGAAATTCGCAATATGGATATTGCGACAGAACTGGAGCTTCCACCGGTCAAGATTCACTGTTCCGTGCTCGCTGAGGATGCAATCAAAGCGGCGATTGCTGATCTCAAACGCAAGAAGGACGACGCGACATCACAGTGAACGCCACCAGTTTTCAACTCACCCTGACGGACGAGGCTCTCCAGCGCGTGCAGTCGGCGCTGGATGAACGTGGTGAAGGTGTGGGCGTGCGTTTAGGCGTACGCCCGGCGGGATGCTCAGGCCTTGAGTACTTTCTCGAGTGGGTGGATGCGCCCAAAGACGATGACGTGTGCGTCACGCAGGGTGATGTGACGGTGTTCGTGGACGAGGGAAGCCGGAAATACCTTGACAGCGTTGAGGTGTCGTGGGAGACGGAGGGACTCAATTCGGGTTTCACCTTTCATAACCCTAATGCCAAAGGGTCGTGTGGCTGCGGTACGAGCTTCTACGTCTGAATCATGACCGACTGCTTTGCGGTGCTGGGTCTACCGAGAACGTTTGATCTGAATATGGATGATCTGCGCCGTCGTGCTCGGCGCATGAGGGCCGATGTGCACCCCGATGCCAGTGGATCGGGACGCGGTCATGCGGACATTGTGGACGCTGCTCGGACGCTGACAGACCCGGTGGCGAGGGCCTCTCACCTCCTGAATTTGCAAGGCATAGCGCGCGGATCAGACGAACATACCGAAACCGATCCTGCGATATTGATCGCTGAACTTGAGCGCCGTGAAGCGTTGTTTGAAGCGACGTCTACGGGCGAGGTTGAAACGCATGTCACGCGTGGCCAACAGTCGCTCGGTGATGCTGGGGCGGTGTTTTCGCAAGCGTACATCCGCCATGATTGGACGGCGGCCCAAAAGGCCCTCGTGTCGTTGATGTACGCTCATAAATTTCTCAAAGACGCGCAGGCGCGCTTAAAGACACTGTCGTCATGATGAAGCTTCTCTCCATTGAAGAACCACGGATGCGCGCGGGGGTGCCCATCGGGATTGATCTTGGGACAACGCACTCCGCGTTGTCTTCCGCTCGTGGCGATGACCCGGTCCCTGTGGAAGTGGACGGCCGTTATCTCGTGCCATCCGTCGTCGGATGCATCGATGGCGAACTGGTGGCCGGCATCGAGGCGACCGGGCTGAACGATGTGTGGCGCAGCAGCAAGCGCGTGATCGGTCTGGCTGGCCAAGAAGATACCTTCATCAATGGTCAAGTGGTTACCGCGCAAGCGGCGGCTGCCGCGATTCTTCGCAAACTCAAGAAGCATGCGATGGATGTCGCTGATGGCGCGCTGGGCCAGGTGGTTGTCACGGTCCCTGCGAACTTCGATGACGTGCGGCGCCGTTCCACGCGGCAAGCGGCGATTGATGCAGGACTGCCTCATCCGCGGTTGATTGCCGAGCCCACGGCGGCAGCACTGGCGTACCGCCTCGATCGTGACGACAGCGTTGAACGCGCGTTGGTGTTTGACTTTGGTGGCGGCACGTTTGACGTGTCGGTTCTCGATATCGATGGTGAGATCATGGATGTGGTGTCCACCGCCGGCGACGTCCATTTGGGCGGCGACGACGTGGATGACGCACTGGCGGATCAATTACTGTCGCGGTTACCACTTGAAGGGTCGGCCGCGATTGACCGCGCGGACGCAGTGTCTGTCGCTCGCAGTGCCAAGGAAGCTCTCAGCACGCAAGATGACATTGAAATCACGATGGGATCTCACGTACTTCGGGTGACGGCTGACGATGTGGATGCCGTGGCCAAGCCACTGATCGATCGCGCGATGCGGGTGGTTCACGATGCGCTCGACGCAGCGGGATGTCTCGAAGATGGGCCGCCCATTGACCGCTGCATTCTGGCAGGCGGCAGTTCCTATCTCAGATCCGTCAGACGAACGTTGGAAGAGATGTTTCCGGGGAAGGTGCTGTGCGACTTGGATCCCGAATTGATTGTGGCGCTGGGTGCCGGCCGGCTTGCGCGCATGATTCAAACCAAAACGGGAGGGGTCGTGCTGGATGTGCTTCCGTTGTCGCTTGGGATTGAGATTGGGGGTGGGCTCGTTGAGCGCGTGTTGCCGCGAAACACACCGATTCCCGTCAAAAAAGCTCAAACGTTCACCACGCAGCGCGCCGGGCAAACTGGCATTGCCTTGCACATCGTCCAAGGTGAGCGTGAGCTATCGGACGATTGCCGTTCGTTGGCTAGAGGCTCCATCCGCGTGCCGCCTAAAGAAGCCGGCGTGGCGCGGGTGACCGTGACCTTTGATGTGGACGCCGATGGCATCCTGACCGTCAAGGCGGTGGAAGCTGATACCGGTGAGGTGCGCGAATTTGTTGTCACGCATGACCGTCAAGCGTCGGCAGCAGATATTGATGCTGCGCTTCAAACGTATGCCCAGAATCGCGAGGGTGATGCTGAGGCAGCGGCGCTTCGCGCGGCTGCCGATGAGGGTCAGCGTATGGCCTGGTCGATTCTTGATGTTCTGAAAAGCGACGGCCGCCTAGCCTCGGATGAGGAGCGTGCCCGTCTCACGCGCTCAGCTCACCAGCTGTTGGCGCTGTGTGATGGCAGCGATCAGCACGCGATCGCAGCAGTGACAAAGGATCTTCAAATTGCCTCCACGGAATTAGCGGAACGCCGCATGGACGTGGCTGTCAAAAAGGCACTGGTAGGTCATTCGGCGGACGGCGTATCATGACAACGACAGTTCGGGTGTTGCCTCATACCACCCTCGCACCGGACGGTGCAGACGTGGTGGTCCAAGATGGTGAAACACTGCTCGATGCCTTGTTGAATGCCGGCATTGCGCTAGAACATGCGTGTGAGAAGTCCTGCGCCTGCACGACGTGTCATGTGGTACTGCGCAAGGGGTTTGACTCGCTGAATGAGGCGACAGAGGACGAAGAGGACATGCTGGATAAGGCGTGGGGCTTAGAGCTTGATTCGCGCTTGTCGTGTCAAGTCGTGCCGACGGGTGAGGCGCTCGTCGTTGAGATTCCGGTCCACACGATCAATCATGCGCGGGAGTAACGAATGAACTGGACCGATACTTTTGCGATTGCTGAGCAACTCGCTGATGACTATCCCGATGTGGATCCACTGACCGTCAGTTTCCCTTGGTTGATGAAAACGGTGCTGGGGTTCCCGGGATTCTTGGGCCAGGAAAATCGTTGCGGCGAAAAGATTCTCGAGGCCATTCAGCAAGCGTGGATTGACGAGGTTGCGGAATGATTCTGAGGCGAATCATACAATTCACATTAGTTCGTTCTCCTTAAGGAAGACTGGTGCAGCGCACCCTATTTATCATCAAGCCCGACGCCGTAAAGGCCAACGCCATTGGGGCGATTCTGACGGCGGCTGAGCAACAGCACGGCTTTCAGATTGCTGAACTCAAAATGCTCTCTTTGAGCAGCGATATGGTGGCGGAGTTTTACGCTGAACACGTCGAAAGATCCTTCTTTGGCGAGCTCGCCGCGTTTATGACCTCTGGTCCTGTTGTTGTCGGTGTCTTTGCACGCGACGATGCGGTTGTGGGTTGGCGTGAGGCGATGGGTCATACCGATCCCAAGAAAGCCGATGCCGGCAGTCTTCGAGCGAAGTACGGCGCAAGCATCGAATCAAACGCGCTCCATGGTTCCGATAGCCTCGAGTCAGCGAAGCGTGAAATCGGGATCTTCTTCCCCGCCTGAATCTCATGAATAACATCGGCAATCAGTCACCTTCTTTGATGGGGTTGTCGATTGACTCGGTGACGCGTGAGTTGACGGAGATGGGCGAGAAGCCCTTTCGCGCCAAGCAGATCATGCGCTGGTTGTATGGTCGGCTTGAAAACGATCCCAAAGCCATGACGGACCTTCCCGAAGGGTTGAGGGATCGGCTTGAGAGCCGGTTTGAGACCGTCGTGTTTGATGAGCCTCGCTCTGATCCCAGCGGCGTGATGGCGTGGCCCGTTCGGCTCGCCGATCAACAGCTCGTGGAGTGTGTGGCGATTCCGTCTGCCAATCGCGTGACGCTGTGCGTGTCATCCCAAGCGGGGTGCGTGCTGGACTGTGCGTTTTGCGCCACGGGGCGCCAAGGGTTTTCGCGGCATCTGACGCCATCAGAGATCGTCGGACAGTTGTGGCGCGCCAGTCTCAACAGTTCGCAGCGCATCTCGAATGTGGTGTTTATGGGCATGGGCGAGCCACTGCTGAACTGTGATGCTGTCTTCGAGGCCGCGCGCGTCATGATGGATGATCGCGGATTTGGCCTCTCCAAACGGCGCGTGACGATTTCAACGGCTGGCGTGGTGCCTGGCATTGAACGGATGGCGCGTGAAGTGGATTGCGCGTTGACGCTGTCCCTGCATGCCGCGGATGATGCAACGCGCGCTGAGATCATGCCCATTGCCAAGCGATGGACACTGAAAGACGTGTTTTCGGCTTGCCAATATTGGGTTGAGTCGGGACAGCAAGAACGGATCCTGACGATTGCGTGGACATTGCTTCGCGATGTCAATGATCATCCGTCCCAAGCACGCGACTTAGCGCGCATGCTGCGCTATCAACCGTTTGGATGCAAGGTCAATGTCTTGCCGTTCCACGGCTTTAAAGACAGCGGGTTCGAGCCGTCCAGTCACGAGGCTACGCGCGAATTTGTCGATACGCTTGCGAATCACGGCGTGCGCGTCACGTGGCGATCAAGTCGCGGTGAGAGCATCGAAGCAGCCTGTGGGTTATTGCGCGGGCGCATTGGATCGAAGTCTCGCCGCGGTCAACGCATCGGGGCCATTGAGATCGTGTCTTGAGTCAAACGTTGCATGGCGTGACGCCGATCGTGCGCAAAACGACGCGCCAGATTGCTGTGCGTGATGTTCTGGTTGGGGGAGGCGCGCCGGTGACGGTGCAGTCGATGACCAACACCGACACCCGCGACCACGTGGCGACGTTAGGGCAAGTGGAAGCACTCGCTGCAGCCGGCGCGGATATCGTGCGCGTCAGCGTGCCTGATGAGGCATCCGCCGAAGGGTTTGCGCGCCTGCGCAAAGAAACCAATGTGCCGTTGGTGGCTGATATTCACTTTGACTACAAAATGGGTGTGCTGGCGGCTGATGCTGGCGCTGATTGTTTGCGGATCAATCCCGGCAATATTGGACGGATTGAACGCGTGAAAGAACTTGTTTCGGCGGCAGAAGCCAACAAGATTTCCATGCGGCTCGGGGTAAATGCGGGCTCGCTGGAACGTGATATTCAGCAACGATACGGCGAACCCACCCCTCAGGCGTTGGTGGAGTCCGCCATGCGGCAAGTGGCCGTGCTTGAGAGCCTGAACTTTGATCGCTTTAAGGTCAGTATCAAGGCCTCTGATGTGCGCATGTGCGTGGATGCGTATGACTTGCTCGCCAAGGAAATCGACTACCCCATTCATTTGGGAATCACCGAAGCCGGGTCGTTTCGCCCGGGCACCGTGAAGTCCGCGCTTGGGATTGGGCAGTTGTTGCTTCGCGGCATCGGCGATACGCTTCGCGTGTCGCTCGCAGCGGATCCGGTTGAGGAAGTCAAGGTCGGCTGGGACATCCTCAAGTCATTGCATCTGCGCAAGCGCGGTGTCAATCTGGTGGCATGCCCGTCGTGTGCGCGCCAAAACTTTGATGTCATCTCTACGGTGAACGCGCTGGAAGAACGGCTGGCTGATGTCCAAGAGGACATTGATGTTGCCGTGATTGGTTGCTATGTCAATGGACCGGGCGAGTCAAAAATCGCGGAAGTCGGCGTGACTGGCTCGCGGCCGTCGAGCATGATTTACATCGACGGGAAAACAAGCCATAAAGTGACGCCCGAGAAGCTGGTTGATGAAGTCGAACAGATCGTGAGACAACGGATCGCCCAAAGAGCGCGGACCATCGCGACTGAAACCGGATCATGAAGCAGCGCATTGCGGGACCGCGAGGCACGGTGGATCTCGCGGGGGCGGATGCCGCCCAGTTGCGCGACGTGATGGGCGTGTGTGAGGATGTGGCTATCCGGTTCGGTTATCAACCGATTGAGTTGCCCGCGTACGAAGAAACGGCACTCTTTGAACGGAGTGTCGGCGGCGCCACAGACATCATCGAAAAAGAGTTATTTCGGTTGGTCGAACGCAGCCGGCACAGCTATTCACTGAGGCCGGAAGGCACGGCATCATGTGTGCGTGCAGCCATTCAGCGCGGGTTGCCGCGTGCGGGTTTGCGCAAGCTCTATTACATCGGCCCGATGTGGCGCTATGAGCGTCCGCAGAAAGGTCGGTATCGTCAGTTCACTCAGTTTGGCGCCGAGGCCCTAGATATCACGGGTGACGCGGTTGGTGTTGATCAAATGTTGATGGCGGCGCGTATGTACCGTGAACTGGGCGTGATGGATCGGATGGAGCTGCGGCTGAATCACCTGGGCTCTGAAGAGACGATCGCGCGCTACGCGGCGGCGCTGAAAGCGCATGTGCAACCGCGCATCAGCGAACTGGATGAAGGCGATCAGTCGCGCGTGACTACCAATCCTTTGCGCTTGCTTGATAGCAAGAGCCCGCAAACGCAAGAGGTGATGAAAGACGCGCCGCTTCTTGAAAGCGTCACTAGTGCGGATGATCAAGCGTCATTGGCGGCCGTGGTGAACGCACTGACTGAGGCGGGTGTCCGGGCCACCGTGTCGTCGTCGCTGGTGCGTGGCTTGGATTACTACACCGGCCTGGTGCATGAGTGGGTTGTCGCAGACGCTGACTTCGCGCAGTCATCTGTGGCAGGCGGCGGACGGTACGACACTCTTTCAGAGAAGTTGGGCGGCGCTGCAATGCCGGCATGTGGGTTTGCGTTGGGAATGGAGCGTTTGGCTGGGCTCTTGCCTGAGCCTGCGCCGGTGACTGTGGATGGGCTCGTGGGATCGTCGATGGATGACCGCTTGATGGCCGCAGGCGTCGCTGATTCGCTGCGTTTGGCGCTTCCCAATCAGCGGATTGAACTTTATGTCGGCGGCGCTAGTCCAAAGAACCAGCGTAATGTGGCCATGAAGGCGCATGCGCGTTGGTTTGCCGAAGTCGTTGAAAGTGACGGCACAATGAAATTAGCGGTCGAGCGCCTGAGTGCGGGCGGGTCGTCCAAGGAGGCAAAGATAATGCTACTGAACGTGGCACAGTCGGTTGCCGAGAACAAGGAGCTGTTTGCGTGACAACCGAAGATCAACTGGATGTATTGCGGGTCTGGTGGTCCGCCAAAGGGAAGGTGATTGTTCCTTCGGTCACGGCCGTTTTGCTGGTCGTTGGTGGTGCCTTTACGGCATGGGACTGGAACAGGACTGAAGCTGCCGAGCGGGCGAGCGTGGCGTACTTGGACATCGTGAACACGTTTTCTACGGACCCTTCCGATGTTGATGAGTCCCGCCGCAAAGCGCAGGCGTTGATTGATGACAACCCACCGGCCGGCTATCACGTTCTTGCGTTGTTGTTCGTCGCGCGCGGCGAGATTGGTGATGGTGATCTCGAGGCTGCCGAGACGACGCTTAGACGCGCCGTCGGCATCGCGTCTGGTCCCTTCGGACCGGAATCGTTGGCGGAGATTGCACGCGTGCGTTTGGCTCGTGTGCTACTGGGCCAAGGCCGCGCAGAAGACGCATTGACCGAGCTCGATGCTGTGACGCCGACATGGACCGTTCGCCAGGTGGCGGAAGCCCGCGGCGACGCCTTGATGGCGGCAGAGCGCTACCAAGCTGCGGCCGAGCAGTACCAGATCGCTCTGGCTGAAGGCACGCAAGCGGCGTTCATTGAGATGAAACTCGCACGAGTGCAAGAGAGCGCGCTGGCTCAATCCGGCGGTTGATATGCTGATGCCCCTGAATTTTTCAAGACGTTCGTTCGCGAGTGCAGCCACTTTAAGCGCCGCGTGCCTCGTGCTGGCTGGGTGCTCGTCCAAGGGCTTTGAGCCGGTGGACCTCACAGCAATTGAAGCGGTCGTAGAAACCAAGGTCGATTCCAAGATTTCGATGGGTGGGCGCAAGAAAGTCGGCGGGCATCTGCGTGCCATTTTTGATGAGTCAGCGCAGCAACTCGCGCTGGCGACGGACACGAGCTTTGGTCTGTGGGATATCAGTGAGACGGGTCGCGCGGTCACGCGCTGGTCCTTTGCGCTCCCTGAAGGTGCTGAGCGATTCACGGGTGGCGTGGTGCTGACCGAGACCAAAGCACTCATTTCAGATGATGAAGCCCGTCTTTATGCGATTGATCGCGAGGATGGCAGTCTGGTGTGGAGCGCGAAACTTCCATCAGTCTCGCTGGCTCCTGCGGTTGACGCTGGTGCTTTGGTGTTGGCGCAATCCCAATCCGGCAACTTGCTTGGGTTAGACGAGCGAACCGGTGACATCAAGTGGTCATATGAGGCCTCTGAGCCTAACTTGTCCATTCAAGGACATGCGACACCTGTGTATGCCGGCGGAGACGCTTTCACCGGTTTCTCGAGTGGTCGTGCTGTGGGCATCACCGTTGCGAGTGGCGACGTGAGATGGTCGGAGCAGTTCACGTTTGCTTCCGGTTCTGGCGAGATTGCTGAGCTTCGGGACGTGGACGGTGAGATTGCGTATGTGCGCGGAAGCATCTGCATGTCCGCGGTTGGCGGCCGCACAGGTTGCGTGAGTGCGCGTGACGGGCGGCCGCTTTGGCAAATTGAGGAAGGGTCGTCGAATGGCGTGTCGTACTTTGATGGCGTGCTGTATGCGTTTACAGCACGCCAACACCTGATGTCACTTTCGCCTGATAGCGGCGATGAGAAGTGGCGGCAAGATGGTCTTGAATACCGCTCACCCACCCAACCCGTCGCATGGCAGGGGTATCTCGCCATCGGCGACTATCAAGGGTATGTGCACCTGCTGGATCCTGAAACGGGAGAGTTTGTGGGACGCGGAAGAGCCACCCGGGGCGAGATTACGCAACTTTTACCAATCGGCGAGCGTCTATTAGTTGTCGAGCGGAAGAGGAATGATTTGAGATTCTTGACCCTCGCTGAGGTCCAATAACTAGAAAAAAGCACGATTGTGCTGGAGAAAGGCTATATGACTGATGCCTCACAAGCAGCCCCCGCCAAGGCTGAAGCCGGCGGTGTTGTCGCCCTCGTAGGGCGGCCCAACGTTGGCAAGTCGACGATTTTCAATCGTCTCACACACACCCAAGATGCGATCGTCGCCGACTATGAGCGATTGACGCGCGACCGTCGCTACGGTCGCGTCAAGATCAGCAACGGTCAGTACATCGTGATTGATACGGCGGGCCTTGACCAAGGTGATGCCAAAGGGGATGAGATCGGACAACAAGTCCACGCTCAGACCCTGCACGCAATCGAAGAAGCTGATCTGGTGCTGTTTGTCACCGAAGCGCGGTCAGGTATGTTGGCCACGGATGCCGATGTCGCAAACCTCATCCGCAGGCGCGACAAGCCCTGCATTCATATCGTCAACAAGATTGATGGCGTGAATGAAGCGGAGGTGCGAGCAGATGCGTCTCAGGCGGGACTGGGTGAACCGGTCTTTGTGTCCGCGGCGCATAACAACAACATCGCCGGCATTGAGCGCGCGATTGTGGCGCATAACTTGCGCTCCTCAGGCATTGGCATTCCATCTGACGAAGATGTGCCTCGGGTGGCGGTCATCGGCCGTCCGAATGCGGGGAAATCGACGCTTATCAACCGCCTGTCTGACAATGCGCGTCTCGTGGTCTCTGAGAAGCCTGGGACGACGCGTGATTCCGTCGAGCTACTGATTGATGTGGGCGGCGAGAAGTGGATCGTCAATGACACCAGTGGCATCCGTAGGCCCAGCCGCATCGGCTCTGATGAGGTCGAAGAGATGTCCATCGGCCGCGCGATCCTGGCGATTCAAAAGTCAGACGTTGTGGTGTTGCTGATCGACTGCGTCGAGGGATTGGCGCAGCAAGATCTGCGGTTACTGCACCTAGCGGCTGAACGCGTTCCGGGAATCGTCATCGGGTTGTCCAAGTGGGACTTGATCGACGATGACTCGCGCAAAAAGCTTGAGCGGTTGTTAGACCGGCGATTGACATTTGCCGACTGGATTGAAGTGGTTCGACTATCACCGAAAACGGGACGAGGTGTCAAACACCTCCTGTCTGCGATCGGCACGTGCCTTGAGTCCGGACGCGTGCGTCCCTCGACGGCGCGGTTGACATACCTGTTGCAACAAGAGACCGGTAAAACGCCGCCGCCGACCATCAAAGGTCGCCGGCCCAAGGCGCGCTACGCACACGTTGGTGGGACGCGACCTCTGACGATCGTGATCCACGGCACGAGTGTCGAGTCCTTGCCTCCCTCCTACGTGCGTCACCTTGAGAATGTTTTCCGTAAGGAACTCCATCTTGTGGGTGCGCCGGTGCGGATTCAATTGCGGAATAAGGATCGTGAACATGACGACAATCGCCGTCGCGTTCGCCGCCACGCGTCCTAACTTCCCCTTACACTGCCGGCATGAGCGCACCTCCGTTTCGACTGGACGGTGCGCTTTGGCGTCACTATGGCCGCGCGTCCGCGTCGGCCATCGCTGAACTACACCGCACGCTCAACGATCCGGCCCACTTGGGTCAAACGTGGCAACGAGTACGTGCCATCGCCGCGCACTACAGCGACATGGTGCTTGCAATCACGCAGGCATCACGGCATGTGGTGCCACATGCCTTGCGCCGGGAAGCTTTTTTTGCGCCCGGTGTGCAGGGCGATCGCTCGGGTGTGGCCGTTTACCAGACGGCCGGTTGTCACCCGTCACCGTTTGTGACGTTTCTGTCGGCCTATGAGCAGGCGATGGGCGGGGACGGCGTGTTGTCGCCTATCGCAAGAGCATCCAGCGCGCCCACATGTGCGGTGTTGAGTGTGTGCTGTCCATGGCAGCGCTTTGCAGCGGCGTACCTTCAACTGATTGATGCCCCGCGTGCGTTGACCGCCGGAGCGGATGTGGCTGAAAACGCCTACCTCGGTCATAACGTGACCTTGCTGCGCCGCTACAGCGATGTGGACTTTCGCGCCATGACGTTTGGTGAGTTTGCCGAGTGGGTGGAGGATCAGCCACCGGCCTCCCTGATCGCTGAGATCACCCCTCAGGTGACGGCCTTCCATGGGCAACCCATTGACGTGGTGTGTGACCATCGCACCTGGGTGGCAGCCGCGTTACAAGTCGTCTCGTTGGTGCAGCGCCGTGAACTGCGAACGAGTGCCGCCTCTTTGGATGCGATGGCGAGCGTTGTCACGGTCAAAATGGACGAACACGACGAGGATGAACAGGTTTCCGCTCAGGCGATTGCTGCGCTGTATGGCCGGTATCCGCAGGTGAGGGACATGGTGCGCCGGTATTACGATGAGGACTGCCGGATCCTAGGATTTGAGCTGCCAGCGATTTGGGAGCGTAAGTCTCTCGGCACCTCTACAATTCGCGTGAAAACACAGCCAAATGAGGGCGGTTAGCCGTGCGCGAATCGACCGCCGCTCAAGAGCGGAATCCGCCGCGCAAGCTGGCCAAACTGGTGTTGGCCGTTGGCTCCGGAAAGGGCGGCGTCGGCAAGTCGTCGGTATCGGTTCTTCTCGCCAAAGCGGCCGCGCGATCGGGACTGCGCGTGGGGCTGCTGGATGCCGACATCACGGGACCATCCATCCCCATGTTGCTCGGCGCGCCACAGGCCAAGCCGGGGGTGAAGGGCGAAGGTGACGATCGTCATTTCGTGCCGCCGCAAGTAGATGGCGTGTTGTTTCATTCGATGGCGCTTTTGCTTCAGTCAGGCAATGCCGCGACGTGGCGTGGTCCGATGGTCTCAGGAGCGTTGTTACAGATCTTGAACCGCACCGAGTGGGGTCCTTTGGATGTCCTCATTGTGGATCTTCCGCCCGGCACCAGTGATACGCTGATTACGGCCGCCAAAAGTGCATTTCTTGATGGTCTGTTACTTGTCACAACGCCTGATCCCGTGGCGGTGCAAGATGGGGTGCGCATGGGCGTGTCGGCCGGTAAGACGGGCGTCACGTTGATTGGCGCGATTGAAAACATGGCATGGGTGAACTGCAGTCATTGCAGCGAACGTCACAGACTCTGGGGACAGGGTGGAGGAGCCGATTTGGCCAAAAAACTTGAGATTCCGCTTCTTGATTCCCTGCCATGGCAACGCGAATGGTTGAGTGAAAAGGGTGCGGGGGATGAATCGGCATTTGGTGACCAAGCCCAGCGTCTGTGGGAACGCGTTCGCGTCCGTGCCACAATGGCCGGTGCGGACAAAGTGCGTTTGGTGGGGAGTCCGTCGTGAAACTGTCGAAACTTGTTCTTGTGATCGGGCTGGGCCTGATGGCTGGCGCCTGCACAAGCGTGCCACCTGCAGAACAGACATTGAGCGATCCGTTTGCCGACACCAATCGCCGTATCTTTGATCTCAACTACAAGATTGATGACTTCGCGGTCGAACCGACGGCCGTGACATATGCGAGCTTCGTTCCCAAACCCCTGCGGTTGGCGTTTGCCAATGTCTACCGGTATTTCACCGACTACCGCAGCGTTGTTCAAAACCTCTTGCAAGGGGACGTCAAAGGCACCTCTACGGATGTGGCGCGCATTTTTGTCAACACCACGTTTGGGTTCTTCGGGTTGTTTGATGCCGCCACCGATATGGGTCTTCCGTATGAAAACGAGAGTTTCCCGCAAACCCTGGCTGTCTGGGGATTTGCGCAAGGTCCCGCGGTGCAGTTGCCGTTTGTCGGGCCATCAAGCGTCCGCGATACGGTGGGGCGTTTGGTCGACCTGAGCTTCGGATATGGAATCCCGACGTATTACTATGGTCTAAGTGTGGCAGACACGCTGGAGACGCGCGCAGCGCTCACAGGGGTGACGTCCATTTTTAGTGTGGATCAGTACGCGGGAATCCGGGATAGCTGGTACCAGCATCACATCTACACGATCGTGGACGGCGATGTCCCTGACAATGAGACGGATGGCGCGTTGGATGACATTCTGGATGATGACTTCTTTTTTGACGATGAGCCTGCAGACGACATGCCGTCTGGAGCCTCTGGTGATGAGCCGGCGTCTGTGACGCTTCCCTCTCCATGGGACGCATAAGCCGCGCCCTTCCTCTGCGTGCTTCTATGAAAGCACATCGGATGACGCGCGCGGTCGCTTGCGTTGTGGCGGCGGCGCTCCTGTCGCCGGCGTGGGCCGCGGATATCTTGGTCCGAACCGACGTCACCAACGCCACGGTGTACCGCGATGGTGCGCATCTGGTGCGTCAAGCGGTGGTGACGGTGCCGGATGGCGCGCACCGTTTATTTATTACCTTTCCCGATCATGCGGCCGCCCGAGGCGTACGCGTGACCACCAGTGGCGCTACCCAACAGTCGGTGCCGCAAACGCTCACGAAGTACGGATTCGCCGAGGGTCAACTGGATACCCCCGAGCAAGCACAAGCCCGCCAGTTGGTGAAAGACGCGATGCGAGCCCTGCAAGAAGCCCTGGACGAAAAGGCGCAGGCTGATGCGTCGATTGCAGCACTGAAAGCGCAAGCGGATTTCTTGTCGCGCGTGACGATTGGCCGTGAAGGCGCTGCGGCGACCCCGCGCACCATTCGCGACTACGTGCAAACCATCGGCGCCGAACTGAAGCGCGTGCAGCAGGCGCTTCATAGCGAGATGGCCAGTCAACGCGACTTAGAAGAGCAGATTGCCAAGCGGGAGCATTTGGTGGCGACCGCCCAAGCGTCTTTGCGCCGGCTGCAGCCTTTCGAAGGATCGGTGGATGTGCTGGCGATGGACATCGACGCAGACGGCTCATCGCAGGTGACGACCACCGTGACGTATCTCAGCCCGGCTGTCGGATGGCGCCCGTCTTATGACGTTCGCCTGAATACGCGAAACGGCGCTTTGGTGGTGGATCGGTTGATTCACTTGTGGACGAAGGGACCGGGCGTGTGGAACGACGTGTCGGTGAGTTTCTCGACGGCGGATACGACCCGCAGGCGCGAGCCGAGCATTCTGGATCCCGAGCCTGCGCGGATCTTTAAGCCGCGGCAAGAACAAAGGCGAAGCAGCGCAAGCTCGCGCGGCAACAGCGTGCCTGAGATGGCCTTTCATGCCGCGAGCGCTGACTTTGCTCAGGTTCGCCACACCGGCCTTGCGCTGACGTATGACTACCGTTCGCCGGTCTCCGTCAGCGCGGCAGGTCGCGTGACATTGCGGCTGGATTCGCTGAAGCTCCGTGCCACCATAGAACGCCGTGCGGTGCCTCGTCACGATGAAACGGCGTATCTCATCGCGACCGCGACGAACCGAACCGGTGAACCTCTCATTCCGGGGGAAGCGCGGTATTTCCGAGACGGTGCGCTCATTGCCGATGCGGCACTTGAGCGCGCTGCACCGGGCGAAAAGATCGAATTGGCGTTTGGTCCGTTGGATCATCTCAAGCTGGAATGGGTTGAGACGGATCTGATTGAGGGGGATAAAGGTGTATTCATCACATCGAATACCGAACGCCATAGCATCATGTTCAGCGTGGAAAATACGTCAAGCGACCCTCAAGACATCATGCTTCACTACGCCGTGCCGTTTTCGCAGCAACAAAACCTTGAGGCTGACGTGACACTCACACCGAAGCCGACCACGCGAAACCTAGATGATCAGAAAGGCGTGTATGTGTGGAAGGCAACTGTTAAGCCTCATCAGCGCTTTACGGTGAAAATGAATGTCGCATTTGAGTGGCCGGATGGCTACCACATTCAGTGGGAACCTTGAGCCTCACGCCATGATGTCACGCCTCCTTGAGATCACCCTTTGATGAAAAAGACGCACTCCGCCACATACTGGCAGTTGAAGCTGTGGCTGGCTGAGAAAGCACATCATTCTCCGGCTTGGGGGATCCTGTCCTTCCCGTTTTACTTGCGTAAGAAGTTTCTACGGTTGCGGGGTATATTTCGCGAAGATCGCCGGCTGGGTTCGCGGCGCACCTAGAATTGCTTGATGACCCCCGGTAAGTTGCCATGAGGCGTGCAGATCTCGACGAGTACATCACTCTCGCGAAGCGGCGATGCCGCGAGTCCGGCCGCAGGTGGACAAATTTGCGCGAGCTGATATACGAATCGATGCTCAAGCAAGGGAAACCGATTTCCGCATACGGGCTGCTCGACGCGCTCGCGCGGGAGCAACAGCAACTGAGACCGGCGCCTTTGTACCGGACCCTGCAGTTTCTGATGGAAGCGCAACTGGTCCACAAGTTGGATCGATCCAACACGTACGTCGCCTGCACGAGTCCCAAGGACGCTCATGGAGATGTGCTGGCCACGGTGCGGTGTAGCGTGTGCGGTGAGGTGCGGGAACTCGCGCACATCATGTTTGAGCGGATGCTCACCACGCACTTGGAAGACAAGGGCTACCGCATTGAGGCGGCCAGTGTCGAAGCCACGGGCGTGTGTTCTCATTGCCGGGCGAAATCCGGACTGTCATGACGATCTTCACGCGTGTCATCAATGGCGACATCCCCTCAACGATGGTGCACAGTGATGAGCATTGCGTAGCGATTGAAGACATCAATCCGCAGGCCGATATCCACATCTTGGTGATTCCGCGCAAGGAAATTCCCAGACTGTCTTTGGCCTCTCCCGAGGACCAGACGCTGCTCGGACATCTCTTGCTGGTGGCGAAACAGGTGGCGAAACAGGCGGGCCTCACAGACTTCAAACTGCTGATTAATGATGGCGAAGGCGCCGGCATGACGGTGCCGCACTTGCATGTTCACGTGCTGGGATATCGCAGCGGCGGGACTTTCACCGGCGCGATCCCCACCACCGGGTAACGACCCATGCTGGACAGCTACTCACTGATCGGCGGCGCCGCGATGCTGACGGCGACCGGATTTTCCATTGTTTTTGGACTTCTGTTTGCCTTGCAATGGGTCTTGCCTCTGTTGAGGCGAGCAGCAGAGCGATGGGCTCCGGAAAGCGAGAGCGCTGGGGTGATGACAGGCGGACCTGTTCTCCCGACCATTGCGCCTCATCATCTCAAAGCCCTCGCTGAGGAATCGGCTCGATTGCGCGGAGAACGACATGGCTAAAGTGGGAATTACCGAGGTCGCCCTTCGCGACGGACACCAGTCGCTGCTCGCGACGCGCTTGCGCACCGATGATCTGCTGCAAGTGTGCTCAGCATTGGATGAGGTCGGGTATTGGTCTGTGGAAACGTGGGGCGGCGCGACCTATGACGCGTGCCTTCGGTTCTTGGGAGAGTGCCCATGGGAGCGCTTGCGACGGATTAAGGCCGCCATGCCCAAGACGCGTCAGCAAATGTTGCTCCGTGGACAAAACCTCGTCGGCTACCGGCCGTACGGCAACGACATCATTCGCCGGTTCGTGGAATTGGCGGTCTCAGCCGGCGTGGACGTGTTTCGCGTCTTTGACGCGATGAATGATCCCCGCAACCTCTCGGGACCGCTGCGTGCCGTCCGTGAGCATGGCGGGCACGCGCAAGGCACGATGTCGTACACCACCAGTGAGGTGCATAACCTCGCGCGGTGGGTGGATCTCGCCAAGCGTATTGAAGACATCGGCGTCGATTCGCTGTGCATCAAAGATATGGCGGGGTTACTGCGCCCGTACGACGCGTTTGAATTGGTCTCGGCGCTGGTGGAAGCCGTCTCGATCCCCATTCATATGCAGTGCCATGCTACGACAGGCTTTTCGACCGCCACTGCGGTCAAAGCGATTGAAGCCGGCCTCTCTAACGTCGATACGTCGGTATCCACGATGAGCATGACCTATGGTCACTCGCCCACCGAGACCATGATTCGGATCCTGGATGGCACGGAGTACGACACCGGGCTGGATTACACCACGCTGATGAAGCCCGCTGAGGTGTTGAAGCAACTGCGTCACCGGTATCGCGCGTTTGAAGGATCGCTGCGCGGCGTCGATGCGCGCATCATTCATGCTCAGGTGCCGGGCGGGATGTTGTCGAATCTGGAAAACCAGTTGCGCCAACAGCGCGCAAGTGAGCGCTTGGGTGAGGTGCTTGAAGAAGTCCCGAAAGTGCGGGCTGACTTTGGCATGATCCCGTTGGTGACGCCGACGTCTCAGATCGTCGGCACGCAAGCGGTGATCAACGTGTTATCCGGCGAGCGCTACCAGCGCTTGACCAAAGAGTCAGCGGCCGTACTTCGCGGCGAATATGGTGCGTGGCCGGCTGATCCCGATCGGGCGTTGCGCGATCGCGCACTGGCTGAAACGGACGGCAAAGTGGCTGTCTTCCCCCCCCCTGATGAGCTTCACGCGCTACGCGATCAGTTTGATCAGGTGTGCAGGGACGATGGTGTGTCTGACAAGCAGTCCGATGAGATGCTGCTGTCGTACGCGCAGTTCCCACAAGTGGTCAGAGACTTCCTCAAGGCTGATGGTGATCCGTCGGCCTTTGAAACCCCACCTCCGGTCGTGGAAGACAAAGGCGATTCGCGTTTCACCATGACCGTGGACGGTCAGGCGTATGACGTGGCGTTATCCGATGCAGGCGCTGTCTCCAGCGTGATTCCGGCAAGCACTGGTGCGGTGCAGATCGCGAATCCGGCCATGCCAATGCCAGTGCAACCGGTTGCGTCCGCCAATGCCACATCGGTCGATGCACCCATGTCAGGGCAAATCGTTCGTATTGAGGTCGCAGTGGGCGGCCAAGTGGCTGAGGGCACCTGTCTCTTGGTGCTGGAAGCCATGAAGATGGAAGTGCCGGTGGCTGCGCCGATTCACGGGACGGTTGTGTCCATCAACATCGCGCCCGGTCAACGCGTCGAGTCGGGAGACTCGCTCGCCACGATCGGCTAATCATGGATCTCATTACCTCCCTTTGGTCGTTGACTGGCCTCGCGCAGATGACCATTCCGGGGCTGGCGATGGTGCTGTTGTCCTGCGGCTTGTTGTATCTGGCTATTGCCAAGCGCATGGAACCGCTGCTGCTGGTGCCGATTGGATTTGGGGCGTTGCTCGCGAACCTGCCAGGCTCTGAGATGACCGCAGACGGCGGGTTGCTGACCTTGCTGTATGAAGTCGGCGTCAAAACCGGCGTCTTCCCGCTGTTGATCTTCTTGGGAATCGGTGCCCACACGGATTTCGGTCCGATGTTAGCCAACCCCCGCACGTTGCTATTGGGCGCGGCGGCTCAAATCGGCATCTTTGTCACCGTGCTCGCTGCCGCAGGGTTATCTGCGGCGGGTGTTGTGGATTTTTCACTCAAAGACGCCGCTGCGATTGGCATCATTGGCGGCGCTGATGGACCGACGGCGATTTTCGTGGCGTCTCGTTTGGCGCCCGATTTACTGGCAGCCATTTCGGTGGCGGCGTATTCCTACATGGCGTTGGTCCCCATCATCCAACCGCCGATCATGAAAGCGCTCACGACTAAGGAACAGCGTGCGATTGTGATGCACGAACTGCGTCCGGTGGGGAAACTGGAACGCATCTTGTTCCCATTGCTGTTGGTGACGCTGGTGGGGGTGTTGTTGCCCACCGCCTTGCCGCTGGTGGGGATGTTCTGTCTGGGGAATCTGATGCGTGAATGTGGCGTCGTCGATCGATTGACCGACACGGTGCAAAACGCTCTGATCAATGTCGTGACTGTGATGTTGGGACTGGCTGTGGGATCACAGATGCAGGCAGAGACGTTCTTAACGGGGCAGACGATTGGCATCCTGACGCTCGGCGTGATCGCGTTTGGCTTGGGAACTGCCGGCGGCGTGTTGTTTGCGCAGCTGCTTCGCCGCGTCAGTAAAACACCCATCAACCCGCTGATCGGTGCAGCTGGCGTCTCGGCGGTTCCGATGTCCGCGAGAGTCGTGGCCAAAGTCGGTCAAGAAGCCAATCCATCGTCGTTTCTGTTGATGCATGCCATGGGGCCCAACGTCGCCGGCGTGTTGGGATCGGCATTGGCGGCCGGTGCCATGCTGGCATTGCTGGGGTAGGTGCTCTCGCATCTCCTCACCCATCACAGGACCTCTTTCGTGAATTCGCATCCCGCGCCGCTGTGGCAACCCCAAGCAGAACACACCGTGCGTGATCTTCGTGTCTTGGTGGCGATTGGGGCACCACGTCTGCCTATCGGACATCTTGATGTTCATCCCAAGAAGCGCGGCGCCTTGGTGCCGTGCCTGCCCGGTGCGTCAGAGAAAGGGCTCAAGTGCGCGCCCTCCGCGCACGGCGTGTGGGTGTTTGATCACAGTGGCACCGGCGAGGAGCTTAAGAGTGGTCAACAGGCCGGAGCGTGGCTTCACGCTCAACTGCCCGACGTGACCGTGACCTGGGTGGTGCCATCGGCCGGCTACATGGGTGATGACGCGGGCGCGCCCCGTGATGCTGCGTATGTGATGACGTTGTCGCCGCTGGCTGAAACAGACGGTGAGATTCGGTTTCAGGATGGCGCTGTGGTGCGATCCCATCAGCGCTTGCTCACGGTTGAGCGCGCGGGACGCGTTCACTTAGCGGAGCCGTACAGCGTCCACGGCAACAGACGCGCATAATTCGCTAGTTGTACTCCTGTTGATCCCTGTGAAATATTTGGCCTCTGCAACGCTTTGCGCGTTGTTTGTCTTGGGTTGTTCTGACGATCCCTACGCTGTGAACGACGCGCGGATCACAGACGCAGTTGAAGATGCGGCGCGCCCTGACTCAGACAAAGAGCGCGACGTCTACCGGCGACCTGCTCAAACCCTCTCGTTTTGTGGCGTTGAGCCCGGCATGGTTGTCACAGAGCTCTGGCCTGGCGGTGGATGGTACACCCGAATCTTGTCGCTGCTGTTGGGCAATAACGGCACCTTGCTCGCCGCGCAATTTGAGCGTGCGCAGACTCGCGAATTCTTTGTCAAGGTCCGGGAAAGCTACGAGGCCATGGTCAAAGAGAGTGGCTATGACAACGTCCATATCGTCGAGTTGGGCAGTAACGTCCAGCAGCTCGGTCCTGCTGAGAGCGTGGATGTCATCGTGACATTCCGTAATCTTCACAACTGGATTCAATACGGATATTTCGAGGATGTCGTGGCAGCTGCACACCGCGCCCTGAAACCCGGTGGCGTGTTTTGCGTGATCGAACACCGCGGTGATGACCATGTCACGCCCCAGGAACTGGTGGAGTACGCCTCGACCACAGGGTACGTCCCAGAGTGGTATGCCAAAGTCACCATCGGTGATGCGGGGTTCTCGCTGGTTGAGAGCACGGACCTCAACCGCAATCTCAAAGACACACACGATCATCCAGCGGGTGTGTGGTCGTTGCCACCGACGCTTCGTGATGTCAGTGAAGAGGATGTTCCGGCCTATCTCACGATCGGCGAAAGCGATCGCATGACATTGAAGTTCGTCAAAGACCAAGACCAATAACCGAGGATCTGATCCCCCAATGACAAAAATGAAACAAGGTGCGCCAACGCGATTCGGCGGTACCGATACCTACATCTCGACTCCGGACCTCACGCTTGCCGTGAATGCTGCCGTGTCTCTTCAAAAGCCACTGTTGGTAAAAGGGGAGCCTGGGACCGGGAAAACGCAGCTGGCGCTTGAAGTCGCGCGCTCGCTCGGACATCCGTTGATTGAGTGGCACGTCAAGTCCACGACCAAAGCCGTCCAAGGTTTGTATGAATACGATGCCGTGACGCGCCTTCGTGACAGTCAGTTGGGTGACACGCGGGTGAGTGAGATTGGCAACTACATCCGCAAAGGGAAGCTCTGGGAAGCCTTCGATGCGGACATTCAGACCGTGCTCTTGATCGATGAGATCGACAAAGCCGATATCGAGTTTCCCAATGACTTGTTGCTCGAACTCGACCGCATGGAGTTTCATTGCTATGAAACGGGTGAAACGGTGCGCGCCAAAAAGCGTCCCATCGTCATCATCACCAGTAACAACGAAAAGGAACTCCCAGACGCGTTCCTCCGTCGCTGCTTGTTTCACCACATTCAGTTTCCAGACGAGCACACGATGCGCAAGATCTTGGACGTTCACCTTCCCGACTGCTCTGAGAAGCTGGTCAAAGAAGCGCTCGAACTGTTCTTTGATTTGCGGGATGTACCGGGGCTGCGCAAGCGCCCTTCAACCTCAGAGTTGGTGGACTGGCTGACGCTTTTGATGTCGGATGACATGCCGGATGACGTGCTGTCAGGCCGCGATAAGACGAAAGCCATTCCGCCGCTGTATGGCGCGTTGGTGAAAAACGAACAAGATGTGCAGCTGCTGGAGCGATTGGCGTTTATGGTGCGCCGTGAGAGCTGATGCTCTATAAGTTCTATCAGCACATTCGCCAGTTTGGGGTTCCGGCCTCACCGCGCGAGTATTTGGACCTCATGAGGGGTCTGGAACACCACGTGGCGTTTGCCGATCCCACCGAGTTCTATCACCTCGCCAGAGCGACGCTGTGTAAGGATGAGCGGGTGTTTGATCGCTTTGATCGGGCTTTTCGGGTCTTCTTTGAAGGCATCCAGAACGTCGATGACATGCTAGCGATGATGGTGCCAGAAGACTGGCTGCGCGCGCAAATCCGCAAGTCGTTTACCGACGAAGAGCTGGATAAGCTCGGCAAGGCCGGTGGCATTGACGAGCTGATGAAAGAGTTTCAAGAGAGGCTCGCTGAACAGAAGAAACGCCATGAAGGCGGCACCAAGATGGTGGGCACCGGTGGTGCCTCTCCGTTTGGCCACTCTGGCGCAGCGCGCGAAGGCGTGCGCGTCGGCGGCGAAGGTGAACACGGGCAAGCCGCGAAAGTGTGGGAGCGGCGTGAATACCGCAACCTCGACGCGGATGAGACATTGGGGCCACGCTCCATGAAGCTGGCGCTTCGTCGTCTTCGCCGGTTGGCGCATGAAGGTGTGCATGAAGAGTTTGACTTAGATGGCACCATTCGGGCCACCGCTAAGAATGCCGGGCACTTAGACGTGCATATGCGACGGGAACGCCGCAATGCCACCAAGCTCTTGGTGTTGTTTGACATTGGTGGGTCCATGGATCCGCACGTGCGAACCTGCGAAGCGCTGTTTAACGCCGCGCGCAGTGAGTTCTCACACCTTGAGTACTACTACTTTCACAACTGCCCGTACGACATGCTGTGGAAAGACAACGGTCGCCGGTATGCCGACCGTAAAGAGACGTTTGACATCATCAACACCTACGGCGCAGGATGGAAGCTCTTGTTCGTGGGTGATGCGTCGATGGCACCGTACGAGCTGGGCTCTGTCGGCGGCAGTCTTGAGCACTTCAATGAAGTCCCTGGGATCGTGTGGGTGGCCAAGCTCGTGCAGGCGTTTGGTGCGTCTGCGTGGCTCAATCCCATTCCGGAAGCGGATTGGGGATCGGCTCAGTCAATCAATCTCGTTCAAACGGCGATGCACGGACGCATGTTCCCGATGTCGCTGGACGGGCTCGATCGCTGTACTCACGAGCTCGCGCGCCTTTGAGTTAACGACTGCGGCGCGTGACCATTACCGCGCTACGATCAACGTAACGGCGGTTCCGGTGGCTGTGACGACGGCAATCTTGTCGGATGTACCTACTGACTGAATCGAGGCATCAAATTCGATGCCGATGACCGCGTCGGCGCCGCGCTTCTCGGCTTCTGCTGCGATGTCGGATTGCGCGATCGCAAACCCTTCGGCAATCTCGTTTTCCATCGCCTTCATCCGGCCGCCCAGCATGGACCGAAATCCGGACACGATGTCCTTCCAGACATTGATGCCCTGAATGACTTGCACCGAAACGATGCCTTTGTAATCGGCGACGGTGTGCCCGTCAACATGGTTGGACGTGGTGAGGATCGGTGCATTCATGGCAAAACCTATCAGGTTGTCGCGTGTGTCGCTAATGGTATCACGGTGGTATATCGTCTATCGGCGCGATATTGCGTGCCAAGCGGGTGTGGGCGATCCTGAGTTCGATCTGGCGGACGCGCAGGTTGCCCTTCATGACTCCTAGAATTCCCTAGTCAGATAAAGCTGTCCCCATGCAATCCTTCAACTGGCGCGACCCCTTTGGTCTGCGCGATCAATTGACAGAAGACGAGCGTCTCATCGCCGATTCCGCGCACGCACTCGCCACTGAAGAACTCCTGCCGCGCGTGACGCAAGCGCACCGCACTGAAGTCCAGCCCAAAGAACTCATGAAGAAGTTCGGAGAGGCGGGGATGCTGGGCGCCACTATCCAAGGATATGGGTGTGCGGGCATTGGATATGTGGGCTATGGATTGCTCGCGCGGGCAGTCGAGCGCGTCGATAGCGCGTGGCGCTCGGCGTTTAGCGTGCAAAGCAGCCTCGTGATGCATCCCATCAATGTCTTCGGCTCAGATGAGCAAAAAGACATGTACCTGCCGAAACTCGCCACCGGTGAAGTGGTGGGGTGCTTTGGTTTGACCGAGCCCGATGCCGGCAGCGATCCGGGTGGCATGACCACCCGCGCGAAGTCCGTTCCTGGTGGCTACGTGATCAACGGCAGCAAGACATGGATCACCAACTCACCGCTCGCGGATGTGCTGTTGATTTGGGCCAAGTGTGACGATGACAAGATCCGTGGGTTCTTGATTGATCGCGAGCGTGACGGCAAGGGTCTTGAGACTCCCAAGATCGAAGGTAAGTTTTCCTTGCGGGCTGGGGTGACAGGATCCATCTTTATGGATGACGTCAAGGTTCCTGAGTCCGCTGTCCTACCCGGCGTGGTCGGCATGCGCGGTCCGTTCACGTGCCTCAATATGGCGCGGTACGGCATTGCGTGGGGCGCGATGGGCTCTGCTGAGTTTTGTTGGGAAGCGGCGCATCAGTACACGATGGAGCGCAAGCAGTTTGGTCGGCCGCTCGCAGCGACGCAGCTCATTCAGCGCAAACTGGCGGACATGCAAACGGAGATCGCGTTGGGATTTCAGGCCGCGCTTCGCGTGGGCCGCTTGATTGATTCCGGCAATTGGGCGCCAGAGATGATTTCCATCATCAAGCGCAACAACTGCGGCAAGGCATTAGCGATTGCGCGTGAAGCGCGTGATATGCATGGCGGGAACGGCATCAGTGATGAGTACCACGTGATTCGGCATGTGCTCAACCTGGAAGCGGTGAACACCTACGAAGGCACGCACGACGTGCATGCCTTGATTCTGGGGCGAGCACAGACTGGGATTTCTGCGTTCAGTTGAGTACATCATCTCAGAGTGATCTCGCGGTTGAGTTTCGTGGCGTTGCCAAGACCTACCGCGGCAGCCGCGGCGGAAAGCCCGTCACCGCCCTAAAGGGCATCGACTTATCGATCGAAAACGGCGATTTCTTCGCATTGCTCGGCCCAAACGGTGCCGGCAAGAGCACGGCCATCGGCATCTTGTGCTCGCTCGTTGTCAAGAGCGAAGGATCGGTGCACGTGTTTGGTCAAGATTTAGACGCCGCGCCGATGAAAGTGCGCAGCGATATCGGTCTTGTCAATCAGGAGTTCAACTTCGCGCAGTTTGAGCGCGTGTTTGATATCGTCGCGACCCAAGGCGGGTATTACCGATTGCCGAGAGCATTGGCCAGACGCCGCGCCGATGAAGTGCTGGAGCAAGTCGGCTTGGCCGATCAGCGCATGCAGCGCGGGCGGGAATTGTCGGGCGGCATGAAGCGCCGGTTGATGATTGCCAGAGCCTTGATCCACAAGCCCAAACTGCTGGTCTTGGATGAGCCGACCGCGGGCGTGGATATTGATGCGCGGCGCACGATTTGGAATCTGATGCGTGACCTCAATACTGCCGGCACGACGGTGATCCTCACCACACACTATCTGGAAGAAGCCGAGGAACTGTGTCGCAACGTCGCCATCATTAATCACGGCGATATCGTCGAGCGGTCCTCTATTGCGCATCTGTTGCGTCAGATCGATCGTCAATCATTCATCGTGGATGTGATCCGTGAGGGCAAGGGGAAGGCACTGGTGTCGGATGAAGCCGTGCTTTTTGAAGACAGTGGCGGAGACCGATTGGAATTCACGATCCCGCGTGATGCCTTTTTGAATGAAGCATTTAGCCGGCTGAGTGATGCGGGCGTGAGAGTGAGCAGCGTGAGACCCAAAGCCAATCGGATTGAACAGATGTTCCTTCAGCGGACACAAGGTACAGCGACATCATGATGCAGCGTTCACTCTGGAATGGCGTCTTCATCATGGTGGAGCGCGAGATCCGCCGATTTATGCGCGTGTGGCCTCAGACGTTGGCTCCGCCGCTGATTACGACCACGCTGTACTTCATGGTCTTTGGGACCTTGATCGGCGAGCGCGTCGGTGAAATGGGTGGGTACCCGTATGCGACCTTTATGGCGCCGGGTTTGATCATGCTGTCGGTGATCCAAAACGCGTACGCCAATGTGACGTCGAGCACGTTTGGACTGAAGTTCATGCGCGTGATCGAAGAGATGCTGGTCGCGCCGTTGCCAAACGCGGCGATCCTGATTGGGTTTGTCTCTGGTGGCGTGGTGCGGGCTTTGATCACCGCCGTGGTCGTGTACTGCGTCGCGTTGTTCTTTACGGACATCACGGTGCACAGCTGGTCTCTGACGCTGTTGGTCGCCGTTTTGACGAGCATCGTGTTTTCCCTGATGGGATTGATCAATGCGCTGTACGCCGAGACGTTTGATGACATCTCGATCATTCCATCATTCATCCTGACGCCGCTGATTTATTTGGGCGGTGTGTTCTTCTCTGTCACGCTTCTTGGTGATCCGTGGCGCACGCTTTCGCTAGGTAATCCCATCCTGTACATGGTGAACGGCTTTCGGTATGGCATGCTGGGCGTCAGCGACGTCTCGGTGACGCTCTCCTTGGGCATGCTGGTGCTGTTTATTGCGGTGTTCTACGCGTGGGCCATGTGGCTGCTTCGAAGCGGGCAGGGGACGCGGTCGTAACGTTGGACGATCATCGGCCGGAGCCTCGGTTTCGCTCTCTGGGAGAGCAAGTCAGGCCGGTGACATCGTTTGACGCGGCTGTGCTGGAGCAGATACCGCGCCAGCACGCTGAAGTCGAAGGGGTGGACATCTTAAACGCCCATGACATTTGCTGGACCGCACAGGACGGGACGGTGCGCGGCGGAATCGCTGAGATCCGGATTCCGGCCACCAGTCCGTTTCTGGTTGAAACAAAGTCGCTGAAGCTGTACCTGCAGTCACTGATGCTCGAACGCTGGGACGATGAAGCGCACGTCGCTGATCAGATGGCAATTGATATCCGAAAAGCGTGTGGTGCGTTTGCTCGAACGACTCTCTCGGATCTGGGTGCGGCGGATCAGATCACGATTAAGCGCAGAGCGCTTCAAGGTGGGGATGAGATCGTGCTCGGTCCCGGTGAAGGCACGCGTCTGGTGGCGAGTGACTCAACGGCTGAGCACTACCGCGGGCAGTGCCATACCTTTCACACGCGGTGTCCAGTGACGGGGCAAACAGACCCGGCCACCATCAATATTGAAGTGTTTGCTCCAAAGGTCGGGCTGGGCACGCACCGGATGGTGACAGAGACGTTGACCGATATGCTCAATGTGCAGGAGTTCAACGAAGCGTGCGCCACGAGCATCTACCTGCAGTTGAGTGAGCGCCTGCGGCCGCAGACGCTGTGCGTGGAGTGTCACTACCAGCGGCGCGGCGGGATTGAGATCAACGCCTCGCGGTGGTCGCATGAGCTCTACGCACCGATGTCGTTTCCCAACTATCGGTCATGGCGGCAGTGATAGCGCGGGTTTGACGGAGTCAAGATAGGCGTCGCTCGCCGGTGGAGCGTTTTCGCCGATAATTCACGAGAGGAGAGGTGTCCGAGTGGTCGAAGGAGCGCGCCTGGAAAGCGCGTATGTGCAGCGATGTGCATCGAGGGTTCGAATCCCTCTCTCTCCGCCATGGAAGCTCGGGTGAGCTGAACTGCTTACTCACCACCCTGTTCCCAATGAGTTTTTGCTGCCTCTGCTAGGCGTAGCATATCTTCAGGCTTAGCGAACGGCACCTGGACGCTAGTGAATTTTCGGCCCGGTGGGTGTTCTTGGCCTGGCAGGATACAGGCGACGTGCCCTCTGCCGAGTAGATTTTCAGCACCAGTGGTCTCTAAGACCATGCGCGAGCTTGCGCTGCTTTGCACCTTGAGGCACAATCGGTTACCCATGTTTTCGCGAAGGCGTCCTGGGACCGCCTCAACGTCCGCTCGCTGTGTTACGAGTATTAGGTGTATACCCGCAGCTCGGGCTTTCATCCCTAGGTGAGCTACCGCTGACAGGACCACTTCCCGATAGTCTTTTTCATCTGTCATCCAAGCTCCGAGCTCGTCATGAACAAGAAAGATCCGAGGCATTTTCTCTGCGGAACTGACGATTTGATTAAACTGTTCAATGTTAGCTGCACCAACAGATTTCAAGTCCGCGTACCGCTGATCCATTCGTTGCACGAGTTCCTTTAGCACTGTTGATGCGCTGTCCACG
Source organism: Gammaproteobacteria bacterium (assembly GCA_965209235.1). Taxonomy (GTDB): domain Bacteria; phylum Pseudomonadota; class Gammaproteobacteria. Next base: position 1,172,973 of record OZ242382.1, read on the forward strand.
TCGGTGATGATTGATCTGTTCTTCATGTGCGGTGCTCCCTCCAGCCACAAAAAGTCCACGCCTTTCTTCGGATCCACAATAATAAGTTCAAGATCGCGCGGATCGTTGAATGCGATGATCTGGAGTAGGAGGCTTTGAGTCAAGATCCCCTTGCCGCTGCCAGTTTCACCGGCAATAAGGGTGTGCGGCCCATGCTCTTCATTGCCGGCAAATGCACCGGACAAATTCAAATGGAGTAGCCGGCCATCGTCATCTCGGACTCCAATAAGAAATGAAGTGACACTACATGCCGGTCCATTTGGCCAAGGTGCCCTGAGCCATGTAGACGCGAGCGGAACTAATGCGCGGCGATCGCGTTTTACAGATATCAACACCTCACCCACTCCCGGTTGGACATCAATCACCTCTATCCTATGGGTAGTAAGCAATTCACTAATCTTTTTTCTAACTTTCTCTACTGTGAGCGTGCTATTTCCTACAAACCCAATTACGATAAGATGTGGGGTAAGTCGAATCTTCAACTCTGAAAACTCAGCCCGCATGCGAAACTGTTGTAGAGCCTCTCGTGTTCTATTTGCAACCGTTTCGCCTTCTTGATGCTTCTCGTCTATGCGTTCTTCATTTGATGATATTTCCTTAAGAATCTTTTCGATTACCGGTGGTAGAATCAAATCACATTCATCCTTTTGTATTTTAGGAAAAATTTCATTTTGCTGAAATGCGCTCTCATCAGCGGTCATCTTACTGACGTTTGACTCAACGGTCTGGCTAATGTCATCGAGAGTCAAAGGTTCTTCTTCGGTACCTCTCAATGCCGGTAGAAGCGATTCAAAAAAAAAGGGCTCAGTCGTGTTGATCTTGTTTACGAAACCTTTTCTCAAGGGAGTGCTTCCATGCCAATTCCCGTTCTTCAGTTCTTTTCGAATAGGCAAAATGTCTTGTTCTCGAAGTTTCAACGTTTCGCGTATGTCATGCGATGTGAGTAGATGGCGTCTTACATACGGAAAGTCGGGATCTGTTTTTGTCTTCGACGCAGTCTGATGATTGTCATGTACACAAATTACAGCTTCACCACTCAATGCAAAATCTACATCGCCGACTGCCAGTGAATCAAGAAAAGACGTTCTCTCTCCTAAGTCTGGCAAGCAATGACAGAAGCCTTTATGATGGGTGAGAATATCTGAAAGCAAAGAGCACCAAGCGTTTTGAGAAACTTGATGGCAATTATCTACAAAGATGCATCGAAAGCGATCTACTGTAACACGTAGTTGTTCTTCGGCCTCTGCTGACGAACTATTATAGTTTAATTTGCTTGTGAATTTTGCTTCGCCAACTTGAATCAAAATTCGAAAACGCCCAGCATCCTGATCTATTGCAAACGCAACCGCATCCGCGATTTTTTCCGTGGCAGACATGAACCAACCGCTATAGTCATCTAAGGAAATCCACATAGGCAGGGATACAGTTTTCTCTCGTAAGGCTGCTTCCATTTGAAGTCGCATAACTGCAAGTCCAATAATTTCCTTCGAAGCGTTCTCGTACTGCGCAGCCGAAAGAATCTTTTGACCTGATATTTGAAGAATATCGCGCAAGATCTGATCAGAGATTAATGACGCTTCTTCGTCTTGCAAGCCGCAACATCGAACGAGATCTGTTTTGAGATTATTTTGTAGTTGAGTATCCAGTTCGCTTGCACTTACGGTTACGCAGTAAGCAGAATCCGGAGGAGAGATGTCACTAATTATCCTCACATTGCAGTTCTCAATCAATGCTCGACTTGCTATCTGATCGTAAGACATTACCCATTCGCCGAGCTGATGAGACTCGGTCACGAGGTCAATCACCGATTTACTGTTGAACATCACCTGCCGAATTAAGACTCCATGATCGCAGGGAGCAAGATCAGCTTCCTTGGATAGCTCGTATAGCATGTCCTGGTATTCTGCTACTGATCTAGGAGGATTTTGAACAGTTAAATACCTTCCGACCGCCAAGGCAGCTTGCTTACCAACAGCGTTACGTGGTCGCCTGCCTAACTGGGGATCAAAATGTGAGGATAACTGAGATGCCGGTCGATCTTCTGATATCCAGGAAACTTCGGCAAACCGCGAGAACGATCCGTGCAGGAACACTAGGTCAACCGGTTTGGCAGCTACTAGATCGTTACCGCTATCCTGGATTTCTTTCACACTAATTCGGATCCGAGGCAAAAATTGTGTATTCAGCTCCAGGTTAGGCTGTGTCGCAATATAGGCATCTTGACCTCGGTAAATATCCCTAAGCCGATCATCATCTCGATGGCTGATAAGTAGTTCACACTGGAGATCAGAGTTATGCTCCAACAGCTTGCCAATCTCGTGGGCTAAGGCATATGGCATAGCTCCATTCTCTGAATCAAATATTGCCACAGACAAGTTAGCGGATTCGTGCGGGTGAATACTCAAGTACTTCCTTACTCCACGAACAAATAACTTCGCGGCTTCCTCAACGTCCGAACTAAGGGCAGAGTAGTCTCTGAACACCGAGGCAGCGGGCACCATTAGGCCATATCCAGCATCATTCTCAATTGTTAACATCGTGATGTCATTAACTACTGCAACTTCAGGAAACAGCCATTTAGACTGCTCCTTTAATCGTGTTGCAAATTCGATCTCCAGATCTGTCACTAAGGCCGCGGGTGAAGAAAGAAGCTTAGCAACAAATTTCGCAACTTCCATAGTTTTTGCTTGACGTTCTGCAAGTCTTAGAGGATGCCAGGCGGTGATAATGGCCATGTTTTCACTTCCATGGGATGCGATAACTCCAATTTGAGAAACGAGTTTTCTGAAGTAGATTCCAACAGCTCCAACGTTAAATGGGAGCCGAGATGCTTTGCATAGTGCACCGAATGCCTCGGCTTGTTCAGTAATCAAAGTGGTTGCAAATACATTCTCGGGATCCGAATTTACTGAAACAATTACTGATTTATATAGCTCGTCGAAAGAGTCGACGGCCGTACGCAATCTCAGCAACGCTTCCTTGCATACAATTTGATCGCTCTCTAAAGATGTCAGTTTCACGCGCATTTCTTGGAGAATATCTGTATCAGAGTTCACCGTACCGACAAAAGTTCGTCCATTCTGTAGTTGCGAGATGTCGCGGAAAGAATCCCGATTTCTGAGTGTGGTCGATGATGCATTCTTGTTTCTTCCGCTAATACGAGGAGTGAACTTTGATCTTCGGAATAGACTGTCGCCGTTCTTAGCGGCCTCAGAGAGAGCAAAAATGTCGTCAACAAGCGATAAGGCTATTGGAAACTCGCTTTTTTTTCGCAGAGGTTGCCACACCGCTTGAACCCTTGCTGCATCTTCTGGTACCAACTGAGCGTTCGCGATGTCGTCTAAGTTATCTGCTGAAACTAGGTAAAATTCCAATTGCACGGTCCAAGCTCGTGAACTAGGTCTCGTGTGTGCAGCTGTTTTCTGCTGACTTGGGTACAGATCCCATAAAACATAGCTTCCGAATAATTTGCGAACGGTTTTGATTTCAAACTCAAAAAGTCGCAAGCAATCAACATTCAGAGTCGCCCAGTATCGATCCATATTGTGATGAGTTGTCCGAATTAGAACGCGAGGTTTAGGCAACGTTTTCAATTCTGTAGATCCAGCTGCTAGCAGTGCTTTGAAGGCTTTCGTAAAGGTGGAAATAAGATCGTGTCCAACAACTTGGTTGCTAAACACTCTTTTCTGCCACTCTTTGAATATCTTAATTTCTCGCGGATCGCTTAGACGCTCCTTCCATCTATTAAAAAAATCTATTTCGACCTTTCGAGGGTCTCTTGGGACTGCATCAGTCATGGTCTCTAGAAGAACACGATCCTCTGTCGAGAGTGCATGGAGAAAATTACCAGCAATAAAGGTCAGCGTACGTTCACCCAACTTAACTCTGGTGGTTCGTGGCTTACTTCCAAAGAGATTGGCGCCAAGTTTCTCCCAAGAAACTTTCTCGCAAAAATGTTTTTGACTTAGCCGCCAACCATGAGGCGATATCTTTTCTGCGTCGTCAAGCAGATCATTTACGGCCTTTAGCGCCTCTTTTGTCTCACTGTTTCCCCTCGCATCATAAGCAGCAGCGGCTTCGCGAACTGCATTGATGTCAACAGGTTCGTGATTTGGAGTCCATAAACCAACGTAAGTTCCAGCTTCGGTATATGCGGACCGGAACGCCGCTGAAAATGTTCTTCTCTTAAATGCTGCTTCCGATTGTGATTTCATTGTCGGAAGTTTCCTTATCCCGTCAATGGGGATCTGCAGCGCAGGCATGGCTCTTTTCACTCTTGTATCGATTGGCACACTTGGTTTCTGTTCCGCAATCGCGTTTACAAAATCCACCCACATGCGCAACCCACGGCAAATGTTAGCCGCGCAGAGACCATCTAAAACACGCTTAAGGTAAGACGTGTTATCTTCGGACTCGGCAGTAACGGATGCCCATTCGCCCGTCTTATCCATAATGCTCTGCTCGTCAATTTGTTCGACCGGGCCAAGGCTTGCCCCAATTTCGTCCCGTTCTTCGTTCGAAGGCGCGAAGATGACAACATCCGATGAATTTATATGTCGGTAGTGAACCGGAGACTCATCGGAGGTGAATCTGCAATCTATGTTCAGGCTTTTTGCTGAATTCTTACTCATCTTTAAAAGAACTGTTTTGCCTTCTATGCTATTCGGTGCTCCTCTGGCAATGCCCTCTAGCGCCCACGCTTCAAGTCCGGTCAACATGTAGGTAACACGATTACGTCGGGGAACTTCATTAACGAATGTGTAGACAGTGTTCCAAACTACGGAAGCCACTAAGTCGCCTTTATATACGCAGGATTCGCAGCAATGTCCGTCTGGGCTTGCAAATGCAAGGGAATCGCATTGTTGACAACCAACACGGTCCAAGTTTGTTTCTTTATTCATGTTTGGTATCCTTTTCGATAAGGGTGTGTCACGAACACACAATCGTCCGAAAGGCGTTTAGTGAAACCCAATCGTGAGAGGCGGCTCACTAGTGCGGAAATATTTTCTTCAAAACGTTGGGAGTGAATTTCTCCCAGCGCAAGACGAGCTTCGTGGGGGCCAATGACTAAACCGTATCTCTTGTAGAGTTTCAGCAGAAATTCTCGTAGCTCCATTGACTGTTCTGTGTTTGAAACAACTAGCGCAAAAAGCATAGCATCACTCAGAGAGAACCAAGGGCCCAGCGGCCCTCTAGAGTCTGCCAACCCAGACCCTTTCGCCAGCGGAAGAAGATACTTATGTATGTTATTACTGCTACGTGCCAATGCTTCCTGAATCAATACATCACGTTGCTTAGAAGGCTTATCATTCTTGTATTTGCTTTCATAGGAAAAGCACCTAAAAATGGCATCTCTGGCTAAATCTGGTCGCCCAGAGCTAACCGCCGATTTCCAGATTTCGCTAGCGTCAAGACTATCCGTGATGAACCTACGAACGGCTGTATTAGCTAAAACTCGATGGTAATTAAGGTGACGCTTTGCGTCCGCTCGTATATAGGCGTTGGCGCCGTTAGTAAGATCCGCAACTATTGGTGTGGGTTCAGGTGGGTCGTCGCCTGCTTTTGAGCGCTCCGCAAGATAAACAAGAAGATTAAGCCCGGTTATTCGAAACAAGGGCTCAAAAAGATGGTCATTTGGAAGTCCGTTCAACTCAAGAATACTCATCCAATCACGCGCTATACGATCATAAGAGTCTAAATACAGAAAGGGTAGGTAACCCACCTTTGGCTTAGCGCTTTTAGAAATACCTCGGTCTGAAAGCGCTGCCGCAACTCTGTCCATATGGTCTGACGAAGCCAGCAATCGATCTCTAACTAACACGCCCAATTCCTGTGAAAAAGTTGAACGGTTAAGCATAAGATACACTAGTTCACCGCCTCGGCCGAAAAAGCGTCTGTCGCCTGTCCAGAGTCCTTGTTTACTTTCGCGCATGTCCGCGCAGATCATGTTTGGACCGGTAATCGCGAGAAAGCGCGAGCTCCAACGCCTGTCATTAGAAATATCCACCTCACGTGATCGCAAAAGCCTAACAGCTTGCCACAAGCTTTCAATGTCTTGGCCGAATGCCTGGTCGAGGTAAGAGAATTGATCTTGTCCATTCGCCGTAGTGCCAAAATCTTGATTGACAAGAGTTTTCCAAGTCTTCCATCGTTTCAACGAGCTTTGCCCAGTTAAGTTCGCAATCAATTCCAGATTGTGATCTTGAAAGAGCAGAAAACGCATCTTTCTCCGATGTGGGAGCTCGTATGTGAAATCTTCATGTCTGCCGCTACGAGCTTCCTCTGTTCCAAGTGGAACGGAATTGCAGATAGATAGAGTCTCTAAAACAATCATATAAGGTTCCTGTTCCGGAATAAATCGGTGACCGTGAATTCTCTCTTGAACAAGCATCTTGGTTCCCTCAAGCTTTTCGTCTCCGGGAATTGGTAGCAACTCAGATGCAGATCTCATCTCCATTTTCCTACCGAGCGCATCACTGGAATTTCTTTTGCTAATAGTGGTCCTCCTCCAATTGTGACTTCCCTATACGTAGCGTTGTCAATATTCGCCGCCACGCGAAGCTGAAAACGTTCGATTTCCATTCGAATTTCCGCAGGAAAACTCGATGGAAGAGCCCCATCGGCCATTCTAAGAAGGCATTCAACCAAAGTAGGGCGCAAAGCCAAGTTCTCTTGCCATCCCTCTTTCATGTTTAATGCGATACGAAGGGTGTGAGGTTTGATTAGACCAGTCTGCTCAGGAAACGACACAACTAGACCTCCAGATCTAGCAAAAGATGGTGTCAGCGCTACATCGACCAGTAACGGAACCTCTTGGCCCATATAAACTCCCGATGGAGTGGTAATCCAAACCTCGTCGTCTGTTGTTGTCATTTCACGAGTCATGAATCGATTCAGCCCTTTTAGTAATTGGCGCCAGACGTCTTCTGGTAGGCGCTTCTCATCTTGCGTAGGATTCGTAACCATCCTTATGTAGTCTGCTCCGTGTGCGAATATAGTCAAATTCCACGGGTTGCGCCGTTGATCAAACTCCTCGTCGTCGCGGGTGTCCTCAAGTGAAAAAAACAATCGACGGCGCTGGTTAACCATACTATTTCGGAATTCAAGGGCGTGATCCGATGGGTTAGTGCAATAACTATCGCGCATTGCCGAAAATATTCTGTCCCCATAATGAGCGCACTCTGGCAAAGTGTTCTCCTTCCAAATTAGGCCGCAATCAAAGTAGTTATTAGTTTCATATCCAATGTGAAATTCACTCAGAACGGTAAAGGCTGCATATCGACTTCGATTTACCCGTGAGAGATTATCACCGAAAACATTCGCATATGGATTCGTCGCCCAGTAGTCTGAATGCTGTGCGCGATCTCTTGCTTTTCTGCACGTCAGGAGTGTTGACCCTTTTTTTCTATCGCCCAGTAATATGTTGATTGTCAAAAGTATAAGTTGTCGAATTGGAAGATATCTGCCGTCTCCAGCTGCAATTGTTATCAACTCTGTTAGCCGATCTCGCATTGACCCCGAGCCAGTCTTTCGCAAAATCTCAAGATTGATGCGTATAGGGCAAGAAGGTTGGAGGTCAGAGTATGCTGAGCAACCTACGCACCCGGACCAATTTGGGTGGTCAACCACACTGTCTATGACGGAAGTTAACAGATGGCCTTCACTTCTATGCGACATGTTAATTAGATAGAAGTTATTCTTCAAGTTTGTTTCAGTATCTTCGTGCATCATGTCACGAATTTCGTTGTGAAGCGCCGCATCTCGTGTGCGCAAGAATCTTAAAAGTTGACCGTCATTAACGCAAATAATGAAGATATCAGAGCCTTCTCCGTTTAGCGATGATCTGATGCTTGGGAATATCTCGTCTTTATCTCTTTCATTGAGTTCGGATAAGTCTTTAATAATCATTAGCTTATTCCCAGCTTTTAACGATCTTTCTAACTCAAAAACCTTTTCGGTATTCGTCCATGTTGATTGTTTTGGAGAAAGTTTCTCTGCCAGTTGTCGCGCTGTGAACGTTTTCCCATCTCCTGCTGTGCCTGTAAGAATCACCGTTTTTGGACTCTTCGATTGAAGTATGTTTGTTAGATATTCCTCCAATTGCAGAGTGATCTTAATTGGACTGCACTTGGTTCTGTTGGCCGTTTCTGTGACGAATTCGTCATAAAGGTTATTAGATGATGGCTGCGGTCCGTAGGAAGCCAGAAATTCAATAATGGAGTTTTTCATCGTGGTTCGGTCATAAGTGGCAGATAGCACAGCCGTTGTCGTCTGTGGAGGGAGAGTGATAACGTTTGTTGAGTTTTTCAATTTCTGCTAATGATTTAGTCTGTGACCAAGTGAACGTTCGCCCGTTATCTTTTTCGGCTTCGTAGGCCTTGGCAGCTTCGAAAAGATCGGGGTGCTGTTCTTTTAAGCCTTGCCATTCGCCGATCTGTTGATAAAAGCAGAAGTAGCAGCCTGACCGTGAACGCCAGTTGTAGTAAGGTGGTAGGCCTAATCCGCTCCCCATCAGTAGATCGCGGACATCATCAAGGCCGAATCCTATGTCCTTTAGTGGGTACACCGGCACGATGTTATTCTTGTGTGAAAAAACTACTGGTTTTGCCCGCTCAGAATTTGTGTCTTTGTCGCTAGCTATCACAGCACTACTTTCGAAGCCTTGTCGATTCTCGTCGGCGCGGATTCCAATGTAAGAGTAGGCACTATCCCCGCCAACAAAATGTTCAAACGGTTTGATCTTTAGCATGCGCGTACACCAACGAGCTTGCGGATTCGGCAAGAAGCCAGAATAGACTTCATGAAGTAATACATCGAATGGCGATCGGCGGCCACCTTTCGATCGAACCTGTAATTCCGGCAGATCTAGCGCAGTCACGCGGTTGATTGTCTTTCCAAATATAGCTTCAAAACGGCGAAGGTATCTATATGTTTCGGGCAGTTCTGCGCCGGTGTCGGTGAAGACAAACTCTAACGGTAAATCATCATACTTCTCAAGCATATACACAGCTAAAGCAGTTGAGTCTTTGCCGCCACTCAGAGGAACGATGTGGCGTCGGGTGTGATCAGCCACCGCGTCTGAGAGTCTGACTGCCGTCACGAGGATCCTCGGTAGATCTCGTCTAAGTACTTGAGGAGACGTTCGCGTCCTATCTTCGCTCCATACGTTTCAAAGGCGGTCGCGAGCCTATTGCGCAGGAATGGCTCGAATGCATCGCTGTCGTCTGCACTGTCAAGAACGGTGTCTTCAATCCGCATCACGGCTTGCTTAAGTCGTAGTTGAAATCTTCTGGCGATATCATCGTCCCAAGCATTGAAGCCTTCGCCACAAAGTATACCGCTCAGCCGTGTTGCGAATTCTCGCTCACTCCATGTCGCACTGATAGTACTTCGAGCGCGGGCTACCAGACCACGTGCTTCATGATCAAGAGTGCGCAAGGTGTCGTTGTCGATGGGGACGTAAGCTGCCCATTCCGCTGCTGCTTCAAGCAGGGGTCGATCGTCTCCGCTCAATCTACTGTTGAAAATTATGGTGGCCGCGCGTACTGCCTGATCAGCGTAAGTCGATGCAACGCTTTCGATTTCTAGTACGGCTTGCGAAAAGAATGCGACCGTCTGCGGGCTTAAGGGCTTCTCATCTAGCATTAGCGGAAGGCCTCGAAATAAGAACTCAACCGGGTCGAAGTGCTTCTTCCGTAGCAATGGCTGGAGACGAGATGCTCTCTTGCCAAGCCCACGCGTCCTCAGCGCTGTCACGGGCAGTCCGGTTTTCCATTCAATGAGTGCGTCGTACAGACTCCGGACGAGGTCCGGCTCATGTGGATCGAGGGTTCCCACCAAACATCTGATCATCCTCTCTAAACTCTCAGTCTGCCGGGCCGAGAGCAAAGGCACTTCTAGCTCAAATGCGCGTGGATCTTGGCACATTCTTTCGATGACGCTTGGTTGGACATCATCCACATAACGTGCCCGACCGTCGATTTGCTCCCTTATCGCCATCGCCTTACTGAACGCGGTCATTCCCGCTGCCAGCAGTAGAGGGAGCACGCCTTCCCGAAGTCCAATGGGAGGGGCGGTCAATTGATCCAGTAGATCCTCAACACTTTTCGGTCGGGGAGATGAAATAGCGAAGAACGTCTGAATTTTCTTCCAAACAACGCGCATACATGGGTTCGCTATGTTTGATGGCGAACTCCACTGCCACGAGCCGCTGCGATTGCTGTAAAGCCCTGTGCGTTCTAGGACGGTTCGGTAGATTGACGCATCTGCAGATGTGGCGCCTTCGTACCCTAGCGAACGAATGCCGGTACGCTCAAGGATAGCGAGTATGCAGCGTTTTCGCGCTGAGCGGGTTACCGCGGAAACCGTCCTGCGCACCACCTGCTCGTTAGTAATCAGTGGAGTGCTGGGAAAGCGATTCTTGAACACATTTGACAGAACTTCACCGGAGGTCACGCTATCGTCAAAAATGTGGGATGTTGAGCCTGACACCCAAACAACGTCACCTCGATCAGGATTCATGAGCCGCTCGAGGTTCTGGCGAAGTGCGGCTTCGGCATCAGCCTGTAGCTCCCGTAGCTCGTGTTCTATCAAAGGATCAGCATCGAGAATCTCGCGTCGACCGAAAAGTGCTTCAAGCGCTGTGAGGTCGGCGAGAATAGGGCCAATGTCGATTCTGCGTCTGGGTAGCGCCAAGATGAGCTGAGGTGGAAGACCACGGGCAATCTCAAGTACGTCCTTTTGGTCGGCAGTGGCGTCGAACACCAGTGCCACGAGTGCGTCTTCTAAGTTGGCATCGCTGATCAGATCTTCCAAATTCTGCGCCGATGCCAGCTCAGCGGCCCTGACGAAGCGTGCGCGGGCAAAACGGGTAATTCCGTGATCGTAGTTGTAAAGAGGTGCTGTATAAGCGTCGGGGGGGAACAGTCGACTGAGAGACGCTAGTGGATCACTATCTATCCCTAGACGGGACGCCTCCTCGGACACGAGTTTCCCTAAGTCGATGTCCGAGCCGTGCCACACCGAAATATCATCGAGACGACGGCGATGTAAGAGTACCTTTCGCGCCACTAAGGCTTCAATAGCAGACGCGACAACTTCGACAGACAGGTCAGTTCCCTCAGCGACAGCGTAGATGAGTCGCGCCAGAGGAAGCCGTAGTTTTTCGGAACTGCGGCCTAATCGCAGAAGAGTCGCTGACTTCACGATTTTGCGTTCTAGGTCAGTTTCGGTTCGCGAGAGTGCCGTTTCAGCTTCGACGAATCGGCGATGTGTTCCTCCCGGGCCGGTATCTGATCGCATGGAGGGTGAAAAAAAATCGTAGAGGTCACCCATGTGTATGTGGGCGTTCCGCTCCTCTTGTATCACAACGTCCGAGATGAAACCAAACATCGTTCGTTCAGATTGTGCGACTTGCGAGGCAAGCCGTGGCAGGGTCGCTAGCGCGGCGGGCGTTAGGTGCGATGTACGGGTGAGGATGTCGGTGAGATGTTTGTCGTCGGGCACCTCGCTAAAGAAACCGGCCGCGCGGACTCGTGAAATGGCTGCGGAATTGGGTGCTGAGTCATCGCAGTCCAGGACCTCAGCGAGCATCTCAAAGGCATCCACCCCATCTTCTAGCAAACTAACCGTCTCGAACCGGCCTTCGACTTTTTTCCATTCGGATTGGGCGGTGTTAGACACGCGGCGGATGTAGTGGTAGACGCCTTGGTGCATCAGAGTGGTCAGTGTCACACGTGGTCGTGCCTGTCGCACGACCCACTCTGCCAGATTTTGAATAGCGAGTAAATCATCCGGCCGCCCTTCTCGTACGAGCGTCTCCAGATGTTGATTGAACTCGTCCCAAACGATTGCGATACGCTCGATGCCGTTATCGCGCGCGTGGCGCTCCATCGCTGACAGGACTTTCGTCAACGAACCACCAGTGACACCTGCTCGTTCCGCCAACGCATCTTTAAGGCTGGGACAAAAGCCATGCAGGAGCAGTACTTGTGCTGCGTTGTTTGCCTCAAGCGCCACTGCTGCAAGGTCAGGGTCAACAAGCGATACGCGATCATGCAGCTTTCGGGCGATTGCCGCGTCACCTGCCATGAGTGTGATACCCGCTAGTGCAGCTAATGACTTGCCGGCACCGTATGGCGCAACCACATGGGTGGCAGTGCTGTGTTCATTTCCGCAGATAGCGCGGATCACCTGGATTGTCTTACGCGTAGGACGATATCCGCAGATCACTGCTTCGCGCGTACGATCATCAGCGATGCTGACAGAGCGGAAGTTGTTCATGCAACCGCACTATCGGCTATCTTGTTCCGATCGTAAAAATATCTAGCCCAAGTGGCGGCGGTTGCGCTAGGGAGGGAGACACAACGTTCCCCGGCAAGGGTACGAATTGACAGAGTCTGAGATCCCAACTCATGTTGACCTTTTGCGGCGAGATCCAAGAACGCCTCGCGCGACAGCCCGAGCATCGCGCCTGCGCGGGTGACGTTTGCTGAACTAACGTAGAAATCTTGCAGCACGCCTTCCCTGAGATCGTAGGACGATCCGCTCATACCAAGTGCAGACACGATCAGTCCCAGTGCCTCAGGTGGGATGAGGGTTGCCTCAGATCGTGAGAACCTATCGGTGGCGCGTAGGTGACGCCAAAGATCAAGTCGGTGGAATGGTGAACCAAGATTGTCTTCCGGGTCACTGCGTGCATGGGGCACGGGGACTGCATAGGTCTGCATGACTGCTGCCACTTCGCGCTGGACTGTCTTGGCAGTTGGGGCTCTCCTCTTCGAGATCAATAAGTCGCTCAACAACGTCTCAGCAAGGAGCACTCGGTCGCAATTGTCCGGTCGTTTCGGAGAGAAGAACCAAGGGAGTGATGTATCAGCTGAAGAGGTCATGGCAGAGGCATGTAATAACCACCACGTACCTAGTTGCATCAAGTAGGGATCATGCGCCGCGATGACCGCCCCAAACGGAGTGATCTGAAGTGGGGCGTTACGGGTCGCGCGAACTGCTAGTCCCGTCGCGCTGAGCCACCAGCCAATGGCCTTAGCCATATTTCTGCCAACACCCAAGCGATCCGCTGTCTCTGCCGCTGAGAAAACAATATTAGGGTCTTGGCGAAGGTGTAGCAGACCCTTTGTCAGCCAGCCAGGACGGAGGTAGAACGTTTCATGGCCCCCAAGCTTCATGCTAAGAACCCCATCAGTTGTTGCAGGCTCTTTGCCTCTTCTGTCACTATCTGCGCTGCAGCTTCTATGTCCCGTTTTGACGTTTCGACGGAAACGGCGATACGCAGGCTAGCAAAGGCTCTTTCCTGAGAGAGCCCCATTGCCTGAAGTGTTCTCGATGGCTCCGGGCTTCCTGAGGAACACGCTGAGACCTGTGAGCACAGGACTCCCCGTGCTTCGAGCCTAGCGACTAGCGCCATGCCGTCAATGCCAGGGAAAGTCATGTTGCTTGTATTTGGCACGCGTCTAGCGGTCCGTCCATTGACGAGCACTTCTGGAATGGCCTCAGTCACTATGGCTTCAAATTGGTTGCGTCGCTGGCTCATGTGATTGATCGCTTCTCCGAGCTTGCGCTTTCGCAGTTCGCAGGCTAGCCCTAGCCCAACGATACCGGGTACATTCTCCGTGCCGCCTCGTAAACCGCCTTCTTGACCACCGCCGACAGCGATCGTGGTCGCGAAGGCACCTGCGCCTTGAACCAATACGCCTGTGCCTTTTGGAGCGTGCATCTTGTGTCCGGAAAACGTCAAGCATGATGTTCCAAGCACATCTAGATCCAGAGCTATTTTTCCAACGGCTTGGGAAGCGTCAACCAGGCACGATGCACCGTGTCGCTCAGCGATTGTCCGTATGGCATGGAGGTCTTGCAACACTCCAGTCTCCCCATTCGCCAAACTGAAAGCAACCATCGTTGGTGTAGCGAACTGGCGCAGCAATGTGTCTAGCACGTCCAGTCGCCAGCGGCCAGCAGTATCAATCGGGATAACAGAGACATGTTCAGGCAAGTGCTGTTGAAAGAATCCATCGACCGATGGGTGCTCACCAGCTGATGTCAACAACTTTCCGCCTTGTGATGCGTGTTGACGCAGTACCGCTTCGTTCGCCTCGGTGGCGCCAGAAGTGAACACCACGCGATCGGGTGATACGCCCAAGAAACCTGCTACCTGACCTCGTGCGCGCGAGATTGCGCGTGCTGCCGACTGCCCGGCACTGTGAGTGCTTGACGGATTAGCCCAGTCTGTAGTCAACGCTCTCAACATGACTGCTACCACCTCGGGGGCAGGCTTGGTGGTAGCGTTGTTGTCTAGATAGATTGGCTCAGCTCTATCATCCTTCACGGAAGTGCGCGCCTCAAGACAAGCCTACTCATCATCACGGAGGGATGCGGCTGCTTTGTCACTGAAATTAGGCCAAGGTGTCAGTGACTACGAGTGTGCCACTGAGCGTACGCGTGCAGTGGTAGCAGGGGATATCAATACGGTGGGTGTGCTAGAGGAAATAGCTCTCATTAGAAAACCTGCGCCAGCGAATATTGGCGCATCTCATCAGAGTGAAGGCATGTAGCTAGTTTAGCGATTCGCCGACTTCAGATCGCACCAACAGCGAGATGACCCCCCGATTGCCTTTACAGGCCGCAACAACGGATTTTCGAACTGCTCGCTCGCCGAGCGGCCAAGCAGGGTCACAATGTCCGAGAGCTCACGAAATATAGCCCGCACGCATGTCTGACTTAGTGCCTGCTATCGCCGCGATGCTGATCCTAGGCTTGTTCGCTGCTGGCGTGTTGTTCGGCGAGATTGGGTGGGGTTGGACAACGAGCTGACAACCTTCAGTATCGTCTGCTCAAGGGGCTGTTACTCAACGGTAAGGAGGCGAAACTCCTGAAGTTTGCAGGTGAGCTACCTCGGGAAACTATGACCATCGCGTGTCTAGTCCAAGTAGCGGATGTGATCACGCGTAATATGAAGCGGTCAGCGTGGCCGTTTTTTGCTCGTTGAGTCACTTTGACTATGTGACTTGTAGTGGTGCATGATTGACCTCAGTGCAATTCCAAGCCCCGCGGTTTGGAGGCTTTCCCGACGCTTATTTGTATCGGGTGCATTAGCCGTCACTTGTTCAGATCAATATCCAGCATCTCCTTACTTAGGCGGACGCCTCTAAGGTCGACGCCTTTAAGATCAGCACCTCTAAGATCGGCGTCTTGCAGGTTGGCACCCTCGAGCTTGGCTAACCTCAGGCTAGCGCCTTGAAAAATAGTGCCGTTTAGCTTCGTATAGCGCAAGTCGGCACTTCTTAGATTAGTTGATTTTAGGCTTGCACGTTTGAGATTGGCACCATAGAGGTTGGCACCGCATAGATTAGCATTGGAGAGATCAGCGCTATTCAGGTCCACCCCTTCCATGGTGGTACCGTTTAAATTGGCTCGGCTCAGATCCGCTCCTCTCAATACGGCGCCTCCTATCGCGGCACCTTCTAATTTCGCATCCTGTACTTGGGCGCTCTCCAAGTCTGCGCCACGCAGGTTCGCCCTGCAGAGATTGGCACTTGTAAGGTTGGCACTGCGAAGATTAGCAACTCGAATGCTGTCTGCACCTGCGCATGAGCGAGGTTTCTCTGTGCTTTACGAATTCCTACGATAGTATCGGCTGTGCGGATCAACCACAAAGCGAGTAAAACGGGGAGCAATCGAACTGCGTATTGCACAGTATCCGCAGTGTTAGTCGACAGTCTGAACTTTGTAGATTCTGTTACTGCAACAGCGAAGTTCCACCACCAATCTGTCAATAATCCAAGTGATATCCCACATCCTACTAGTAAGACGCGCCATCCCCATGGCCAGTAGCCACCGCGATCTCGCGATTTCCGTAGACGCTGACGGAGGGAAAGCTGCATCAATGTGACTAGCTTCCCAGTGGTTTGAGCGAAGAGTAAGATCGACCAGATGAACTGTAGTTCCCACAGCCTTACAGAAGTTCTCAACATGGACTTCACATGCGTGCTACATCTTCTCCATATGAGTTTCACAAGAGTTATGCACCTTCTACACCATCAATCACGCTTTGAACTACTTGATACCAAGAGTCATTATGAGATAAGTGAGGAAAATGGATGTCAGTTGTATGAATCAGAGGATTTATTCACGAGGATCAATAGGATGATCACCTAGTACCTGAAAAATAATGCTTGCGATTTTTCCTCGGATTTTCCATATGTCACGTACGGCGACAAAAGCATCTCTTTGACACGACAAGCTGCAAGCGGATGTCGGGCGTCCGCTGATCTGCTCAGTGATGGCACATACACTTGAGGAGTGTCTCCGTATCGTGCCAGATCGAAACCGCGCTAGTCAGGAGTTGTCAGGTCGGCATCGATATACCAGAATATGTATCGGTAATCAAAGATTCCGCTGACCTATGTCTGATGTCATTCTTGTCGTCACAGTAATCGTGATACTTGGGTTGTTTGCCCTTGTCATGCTATCTAGCAAGGGTGGTGAGGCTGTGCAAACCCCCAATCTCCGGTACCGTCTTCGCCAGGGTCCGTTACTCAATGGCGCGGAAGCAACGTTCCTAAAGCTCGCGCGTGAACTACTTCCAGACACCGTGACAATCGCATGCCTAGTCCGTGTGGCGGATGTAATTGAGCCAAGCGTCCAGCGCAATGTGAAGGGGTCGGGATGGCTGACACTCTTTAACCGTATTTCATCGAAACACTTCGACTTCGTCATCTGCAGTGGTCCGCGATTAATTCCCATCTGCGCCGTTGAAATCGACGGCCCCACTCATAGACAGCGTGCGCGTCAAGCTCGCGACGTATTCCTTAACGGTGCTTGTCAGGCGGCGGGACTGAAACTCCTGCGAATCTCCGCAGACGATCCCATGCTTCAGAACAAGAGCTTGTTGAAAGCTACGCTAGATGAAGTGCTTCAGCCAAGTGAATCTCAGCGGGCCGCCTAGATCACAACGCTCTGAGCATCGCTCTGGAGAGGGCCGCCCTGCTCTTAGAGAACTCTAGACGTTGTTGAGGTCAGCAGTTGGTGCGCTCAAGGAGCACATCGTTCGATGGCGGAGACGATGGTCTCGGAATTCCAGTCCACGGTGAGAGTGGCGCTCTCCATGACATGCTGAGACGTCTTCCTGCTTTGGCTCCCATCGATCGCAACGATCGGCTTCGGTTGTTCAAAGGCATTCTTCGCGATATCAATCTCGATGCCCATCCACTCAGAGTAAGACGCTGATGACCCCGCGAGGACTACCACCACGTCCACCTGGTGGATCTGTTCAGTGATGGCTGCCTTCAGCTCGGCATGTGTGCGGTTCGTATGGATGGGGCTGTCCTTCGGCATGGAGTAGTTGTGATACTCAAAGTCGCGTGCTTCATCCAGCAAACGAATGAGCCGCTCGTACACCTCTGGGTGCTTCCACGAGTGGCTGATAAAGATCTTTCGAGATGTGACTGACATACGAACTCTCGGGGATGTCGCGTCCAACGACCCTGCGCGATCAGCGATTTTACGAAGGCGGCCCAGATGTCTAGGTGCTTCAGATCACCTCATCAGCCCAGTGCATCCCCGTCGTTGCGGAGTGTCCATCACCGCGCCTCTAACCCGCTTGCGCATGCATTGACACAGGTCGCATCAGCGGGCCTTCGTTATGACGGCTCGACCTTGGCCTCATCCGTAAATGCCCACGCCCGCGCTTGATCTTCCTGACCTGGCTCAAACTGCCGCGTCTGTGCGGAGAACAGCTTGTTCCCCAAGCGAAACAGTACACGTTGCCAGCGTTTCTCAGCGACCATCGCCACCCGCTCAAAGCGGTGCGAGTGACGATGCATCAGCTTCAGGTGGTACCAAAAGGCGCTCAGGCCTTCCCACCCATGAAAGTCATGCGGCCGGATCACCAGACGAAAGCGTTCCGCCTCAGAGGCGGCTTCATCCAGGATCGACTCAAGGTGTCGCTCACCCGCGATCGAAAACGTATCCGACGGAACCGCTTCAATGCAGGCCACGCCGTCTTTGACGGTCATCTGGATATCAACTCCGGTGACATCATCGGCTTTCTCAAGCCAGGTCACCGCTGCGGCTTCATCTTCAAAGCTCTGCACGGGAAACGGCACCAACATCCCAAAGATATTCGACGCGGTTCGGATGGCGGATGAGTCACATACCAATGCGCTGCGTTCCACCAGCTTCACAAATCCGGGCGCCATCTTCAGGTCTTCCCACAGCGCGGAAGGACTGATGCCAAACTGTCCTTCGAGGTGTTGAAGGAGCAGGAATGGTTGCCCAATCTCTCGCAGTTCGTCCACCTTGGGTCTGATGCTCTCAAGGTGGTCCTTTTCCACTTTGCCCGTCACGCGTATCGTCAAGATGCGCTGATCATTCGGTCCGTCGATGGTAATCATGGATATCTCCGTTGTGTGAAGTGGCGTGGCTTCTCAGCACGCTTCCGGATGGAAAAAGCTACTCAAAGACATGGTACGACGGCTAGCCGCAATCGTCAAATGCCCATGACCGTGCGCGCGCTTCGTCATGGGGACCAAAGAGCCGAAGTTCCGTATCCCACATCTTGGCGCCCGCAGAGAACACCATGTGCTGCCAGCGGGTCACGCCCACTAAGGCGACGCGCTTGAGCTGCTGGCTGTGGTCTTGCATCAGATGGTAGTGGCTCAGAATCGCATGGGGATCGTTCCATCCGTCGTCATTCTTGGGATGTTCAACGATCCGAAGCTCTTTCATGCACTGGCCATCGTCACACAGCGTCGCCGCCACCCGGTGGTGATCCGTCGGCGACAGCTTGTCTGACAGCGTAATGGCGACATGCACCACGTCATTCCAGTAGCCGTACTGCATGTCAATGGGTTGATCATTTTGATCTTGCCGGAGCCAGCGCACGGCGTCACTCTCACAGAAGAACTGCTGTGTCTGAAACGGAGCGATGCCCGCGAGTGACGCTCCTTCCACAATCTTGATTCTGGAATTCCGCACAACAGCCGCGCGATCGATCAGTCGAGAGAACCGCGGCATCAGCCGTGGATCCTCCCACAGGGCTTGCGACGCGAGAGATTCACTCTCAACGTGCTCCAGCAGCAGGATCGACTCCCGGCGCATGATTGCGTTCTCAAGGACCATGGTCAGGTTATCAATATCCTCAGCGCTCATCTCTCCCTGACCACTGAGTCGCAGGATACGGTTAGCGTTTGGCCCCTCAATTCTGAGCATCACGATGGGTCGGCTGGCTTCAGGTTATGGAACCCACAAACGCGGGAAAGTTCACTCAGCGCGATGAAAGCGCGTTAGGGGTGCCAGTGATGCCTGATCCACGGCGCGCCGCGCAGTGGGCGGTACCACTTCGTCCAAGAGGGACTCACGGCCTGGCTAGGCTCAGGGACGCCGTGAAAGACCACCACGCGCGCGTCATCTGGCAGACGTGGGGTCAGCATCGCGCTCAGAGGTGGGGTATAGGCGCAATCGTATTTGAAACTGACGCACCACACCCGGGGAAAGAACGTGAGCTTGTTCTCTCGCTGCGCGATATGACTGATCCACGTTTGTTCGTGGCGAACCGACGCTCTAGCGTGCTTGGGATCCGCGACATACTCCTCCAAGATCATCCGAAAGACCGAAGGGTCATACGACATCACCGAGGAGTTGCCGATCGCCGGTCTCCGCCGGTCTTGCATGATGGTCATCGGTTCAGACGTGGCAACGAGCGGCGACAAGTCACCGGTGATGACCACGTCCAAATCGAGGTACAGCACCCGATCCGCCAGTGCCGCCACTTGGGGTGAGAACAGTCCGAGTTTGAGCCATCCCCTTTCGGGGCCGTTCGTCTCAATCGGCACCGCCGGCAGATCCAGACATTCCATGTCATCCGCGAGCCCAGCGTCATCATCCGTTACGCACACAAACCGGTGGGGTTGAGCGAGATGGCGTGAGACCATCCCCCTGAGGGTGCGCACGTAGGAAGCGGGGTATTTGGTGCCCCATTTCATGCACACAACCGCCACAGATGAAGACATGGAGTGGGCACGCAAGAACTTCTCTATTGTCTGCCGCAGCGCGATATCGCTGTGATCTGGCGCCTTTTAATGGAGTAGGCGAAGCGCGCTCGTTTGAGCGCATCCACACACCAGATTCGGAACAATTCACTCGTTGTCGTGTCCTAATTGCCGAGGAAATCACGGGAGGACAGGCTACTAGCGCAGCTGGTAGAATCGCAGCGGCCCGATCCGCGTAGTCTGGGGCCGCACTATAAGAAGGACTACGGCTTCTCACTTGTGGGAGGTTGGTTTCATGTCTGAAGCCTGGCTGTTTGGTGCACTCGAATTCTTCGGTGCCTTTCTTATCTCCACATGTCTCGCCTACTGGGTCCACCGGTTAGCGCACATGCGGGTCTTTCGAACGACCCTGTGGAAGATCCACGAACCGCATCATCGCATTGATGCATGGAATCTCCCACTCGGTCCCGATTGGCGTAGCGCCTTTCTGTGGTACGGCGGATGGCGCCGCACCGCCGATGTCGTGCTGACGTTCTACGTGCCGGCGTTGATCGCAGGATCAATCATTGGTGGGTATGGGTGGCTGATCCTTCCGTTTCACTATCTGTATGAGCTGTTTTGTGCAGATGGGTTGCTGGACCACAATCCGCGGATCAAAGGGCGCATGACTCGGATGATGGCGATTGGGGACTATCACCTCGCGCACCATCATCGGTTTAACCGCAACCTGTCGTTCATCGTGCCGTGGTGGGATCACCTCTTTGGGACGGTGGATCACCGCGTGGAAGCTAAGCAGCAGACGCGAGCGAAGGTTGCTCGGGGAACGGGATCCCCGCGCGCAGCTTAGAGACAAGGACTTCGGCCGGAAGGACGACGCCACGGGTGTGACCCGGTGCGTCGTCCCAAGCGGAGGGGCTTTTAGAGGCCCTAGCTGCCGTGTCATTTACGACGCGGGGCATGGCTTGCTATTAAGTAGATTGCCTGTATCTCGCTGTTGATAACTCCAGCAGTGGTATAGCACTTGTCGTGATCACCAAGAAAAATGCGAAGTCATGAGTTGTTCTTGGTAGCAAACGAATCCGGGTGTCGATCCCGTATCATATTTGATCGATATGCCCCATTCAATCAGATGACGATTTACGTTAAAGACATCTTGCCTA
Source organism: Gammaproteobacteria bacterium (assembly GCA_965209235.1). Taxonomy (GTDB): domain Bacteria; phylum Pseudomonadota; class Gammaproteobacteria. The sequence continues at coordinate 1,194,175 of OZ242382.1, forward strand.
TAGCGTCTCCAGAAAAATACAAGTGCCATTTTGCGCGGTGGAATCACAGGAATCAACCGTTGGATGTTTGGGTTAGAAGCAAAGCCGATTGGCAAGGTTGGCAGGAGTATCGAAACATTAACGATCGCTGGAAGGGTACAGACTTTATCTTTTCGCTCTTAAAGTTCTACCACCAGCCGGATATGTGGCTCTTCGGTGGCATCTTTCAGATCTTGGAAAAGCGTGAAGACGGATACGAAGTGGAACTGATGGATTACGGTTCTGAGTTCATTGGAAGATTGAAGATCAGATCCGCGTATAAGGAACGGACATCAGAAGTATTCTTCAGCAACCACTACTCCGAATTTGAAGTTAAAGAAATTCTGCCAGAAGTGTACACAGGTCGTGTATTTCCTGGATTCCAGAATATCAATCTTTCGTTTTCCGAGTTGGAAACGCTAATTAGCAATGAAAGACCAGATTGGAAGGCTGCTCTTGGAAGCGTTAAGGGAGTGTATTTGATTACGGACACAAAGAAAGATAAGCGCTACGTTGGCTCGGCGTATGGCATTGGAGGCGTGTGGCAGCGATGGAGCTGCTATATGGAAAGTGGGCACGGCGGTAACGTTGGATTGCAACCGTTAGTCGTGAAGCAGAGTCTTGAATACTGTCGCGAGCACTTCAAGTTTACGTTGCTTGAGCATAGAGCTGTTAGCACAGACGATCAACTCATACTAGAACGTGAAAGCCACTGGAAGGAAATTTTGGGTACTCGCGGTCCATCCGGTTACAACAAAAACTGACCACCGAGAGTTGATTGAGAAGCCATTCGATCTTGCACGTCAGCCTCGCATACGTGTTATTGCGTTTGTTGCTGACGAGACATGTGACTTGGAGGCTCTCGAAGTGTGCGTTTGTGTTAAGACAATCAAGTCTGTAGTGAGATGAGATCTTCTCGGTCTTCGGTTGTGTGACGGGCACCCAAAGATGGTTCGCGGAGGCGCTAGATCGTGGAGAGCGCGTCAGCAGTTTGGCGATGTGCAGGCGGCAAAGCCATGAGTGCTCTCGCGAGCTATGTCTTTGTATTGCGCGCTTGTCAGGCGCTATAGTTTCAATATGACATGACAGGCGAGGGAAGAAGGCGGAAGCCATCGGCAGGCCCCCAGCCCGTCGTGATCGTTGCACGTGATGAGGTTTGGTCTCTCAGTCGTTTGTTGAGCATCAGACCAGTCCCGATCTGAAGACCTTCAGTTCACGTTGCCCGCCCCATCACCCGAGCATTCACGGTCAATGCAGAGGCGACGGGCAATGACAACACACACTCCCTTTCCAGCAGTCCGTTGGGTGGCTGAGACCCATTTCGCACCGCGCTCACCGTGCGACCAGCACTGATGCGAGAGCGCGCGAAACTGTTGTACTTGGTCTACAAAAACGCCCGTACCGAAGTCAAACCCTACGAGGTCTCGGTGGCCGGCAGCCGGGATCACTATCTGTACGTGTTCGATCATCGCGCCGATCGGCTTAAGTGTTTCATTCCAGAGCGGATCCTGTCCAAGGAAGATTCCTACGAAGAGGCAGTAGACGTGGCGAAGCGCCTACAAAAAGGCTATGAATTACGACGCAGTCCACGGGTCCGTATCCGCATCAAGGCACCGCGCACGCAGATGCCCAGCAACCCCGATGGTGTTGAGGTGTGCTTCACCGGATTTTCAGCCGCAGAGAAGGCCGGGTTAATCAAGAAGGCCAAGCAGCACAAGATGGTGGTTCGTCCGTCGGTGACGACGTACCTTGATCTTTTGGTGTGCGGGGAAACCGCGGGTTGGAGAAAGGTGGAGACAGCCAGTCAGGGGAATGTTCAGATCCTCAGTGGGGCTGATGAATTTGAGACATTTTTGGCAACACACAAACAGAGCGTGGGCACCGTGCACGATGCTGACACAATCGCTAAGAGATCCCTGCCCTAGAGAGCTAGACCCATGACAACACGCACGTTCCTCTTGGCTCTGTTGTTCGTTGTCAGCGTCGGTCATGCGCAAGGTACTGACGGGCGGGACGGGCCTGATCACTGGCTACCGTTCGATATTCCGAAGGAGGTTCTTGATCAACTCGCGAGCACGCCTGAAGGCCTCGCACAGCTTCTGACGCGAGCGGAAGGCGGTGACGCACACGAACAGTTTCTGCTTGGGCTGCAGTATCGTATGGGGCGTGGACTGAAGCGGAATATTCGATCGGCCGCAAGCTGGTGGCTGATGTCCGCCAAGCAAGGCAATGAACTGGCGCAAGTGGAGCTGGCGCGGTTGTACGTGGAAAACGCCAAAGGTCCAGAGCAGTATCGAGAAGCTGCGCATTGGTGGCTGCAAGCTGCCGAAAAAGGTAACCCCATTGCGCAGAACGACTTGGCTTTGCTGTATGCCTACGGTCATGGCGTGCCGCAAGACTACGGCGAAGCCTTTCGATGGAGCTTTGGGGCGGCCCGGCAAGGGGACTTGCGTGCGCAAACGACTTTAGGGCTCTTCTATGCGCAGGGTATTGGTACGCTCCAGGATTTTCGGGAGGCGACGAGTTGGTGGTTGATGGCGGCAGCCCAAGGCTGGCCGGAGGCGCAGTCTTATCTGGCGTACGCGTACTTGGATGGCACCGGCGTTCCGCAGGATGCCGGCGAAGCCGCCCGCTGGTTTTTGCGAGCTGCAGAGCAAGGCGATGTCGGTGCACAGTTCAACTTGGGGCTGCTGTACTACCAAGGTCGAGGTGTTCCCAGAGATGATCGAGAGTCGGTGCGTTGGTATATGGCAGCGGCCGAACAAGGTCTCGCGCCGGCTCAAATGGCGCTCGGTCACGCGTACTGGAAAGGGGTTGGCGCGAGGCATGATCTCCCTCTGGCCTATATGTGGATGAGTGCGGCCGCTGATCAAGGGATGTTTGAGGCCGAAAGAGAGCTATATGGGATGCAGGAAGGGATTAGCGCTCAAGACCGTTCGCGGACACGCAACCTCGTGATGCGCTGCGTTGCTCGTCAGTACAGGCAATGTGCGAGCGTTGATCAGTGACTTTTCTCGGCAGATAGCGCGTTGGTCTCGCGTCTCACGATAACCCGTTAGCGATAGACAACGACACGCTGCCAGTGTCTCAGGGTGCTCGCCATGCGTCGAAGTGGTTTGAGAAAGCGAAAGAGAGGCGGTCAAAAGGCCGCGTCTCTTCCTCGTTTTTCATAAGACGAGCGAGACGTACAATTTTCGCCGCTCCTGACAAACAACGCGCGTGTCTTATTCATCTGTCCTTTCGCAACCTCTGACGCTTCCTTGCGGCGTGACGCTGGGAAACCGGCTCGGCAAATCTGCGCTGACCGAAGGCTTGGGTGATGAATACAACCGCGCGACGGCGCGTCATGAGCGACTGTATGAACAGTGGTCACGCGGCGGCACCGGCTTGCTGTTTACGGGCAATATCCAGGTGGACAGGCGCTACTTAGAGCGGTCGGGAAATGTGGCTGTTGATGGTAACGGAGGGCTGAAAGAGCTTGCGGCGTTTGCCAAGGCCGCGACGATCGCGGGGAACCATGCGTGGGCGCAAATCGGACATGCGGGACGTCAGGTCACCAAGTTCACGAATCCGACGCCAGTGGGTCCGTCGGCCATTGCGCTTGATCTCCCAGGGGATGGCTTTGGCGTGCCGCGTGAGCTATCGGGTGATGAGATCAAGGATGTAATCAACCGCTTCGTCATCGCATCAACGGCTTGCATTAAGGCCGGGTTTACGGGGGTGCAGCTTCATGCGGCTCACGGGTACTTGATCAGTAGCTTCTTGTCACCGAAAGCCAACAAGAGAACCGATGAATGGGGTGGCTCTCTTGAAAACCGGGCGCGCCTGCTCCTGGAAACGATTCATGCTGTCCGGAAGGCGGTGGGTGCGTCTGTCCCCATTGGCGTGAAGCTCAATTCGTCTGACTTCCAGAAGGATGGGTTTACCGCAGAAGAGTGCTTGCAGGTGGTGGCGTGGTTAGAAGACGCTGGCATTGACCTGCTGGAACTAAGCGGCGGTAACTACGAATCGCCGGCCATGATGCAAAAGGCGCGCGAGTCCACGGTCAAACGTGAAGCGTACTTCCTCGAACACGCCGCAATGGTGCGCAAAGCCACGTCTCTGCCCGTGATGGTGACTGGTGGGTTTCGCACTGCCCAAGGGATGGCTGAGGCCATCACGAATGGTGCGTGCGATGTGATTGGTATGGGCCGTCCCCTGTGCGTGGATCCGGCGTGCTCATCCAAGTTGTTAAACGGAGCAGCCATGGTGGATGGGCGTGAAGATCAAACCACGGCAGTGCCTCGCGGCAACATGTGGTACTACTACCAGCTGTACCGGTTAGGTGACGGCCTCGACGTCGATTTGAGCAAGGACATCAAAGAAGCAGTGCGTGCGTGCTTTGGGATTGAGGTGGCCGCAGCTGAAGCGTTGACTGGAAGGGACGTGTCGTTTGGGGATGCTGCGTAATGCAGTATCGGAAGAGATCAAGAATGCCGCATCAACCGTGAAGCAGTCTTGATGGCCCAATCCATGGGGTACGATCTCGTCCGGTCGTAGCCGGCCCACTTCTCAACCATGCGCACAACGATACCGAAAGCGTACACGGGCACGATGGCTTTCATGAGATCGTTCGCTGACTGAACCTCGGCAATCTGAAGGTCGATTAACGGTAGAGCGGGAAGGCCTTTAATGACGATGCAGTAGAAGATGATCGCTATGAGGCAGACCCAGTGCGCCGCGGGGCGCCACCCCATCAAAAGCAATGAGTCGGGTGGGTCCTCAGATGCCGCTCTGATCCTCGCGGCAGGTAGGCTCCAGCGTTAAAAGTGTAGCGATCCGGTTGTGCCGTTGTAGCGACGATGCACCATTGAGGGGTTGTGCATCAAAACGAGGCGGTTGAAACACATGCAGGCTGCGATGGAGGGATCAGTCTGCGACATGCTTGAAGAGGTGTTTCGAGAAACGACGGGAGGCTTAGAAACTGTGCTCGTGCTGCGGATCAAGATGGCGGGTAGGTTTTGATCGTTCACCGGTTGGCTAAGGTTATTGCGAACGGTGTAGTCTGCGGGACTTACGATACGGCGACCGAGAGCTGACAGGGAAGATGTGTCGGTAAGGGATGCTTGTCAGGGTGCTACCACGCGTCGCGTGCAGAAGAGGAATTGACAGAAAGTTCGGATGATGTCACGATTCTTGTCGCAAGTTTGTCGCAAGTGTCCTCTGGTTGATGTGCTGAGGTTATGAGATTGCTCGGCATCGTGTTGAAGGTTTGCTAGCTGCACTCTCATGCCTTCCACAAAGTATTCGAGCCAAACAGTCAGATTCATGCCGGTGTCTCTGACCTTCTGGATCGCCTCATAAAACGCAGAGCGGTGCTGATCGTAGTACTCACTAATCGTGAGTAACCCATTGAAGGCATATCCCAAGCGGTTAAGAAAGAGAAGGGAGAGTAGTCGCGAGGTTCGTCCGTTACCATCCAAAAACGGATGAATATGGAGCAGCTGGAACTGGGCAATGCCGCTGATCAGCACTGGGTGGATGCTATGGTCTTCGTTGAGCCAGCAGACGAATTCAGCCATCAGTATGGGAACCTCGTAGGGAGGTGGTGGCGTGTAGATCGGTGGTTTGTTGGGCTGGCCGACGTAGTTTTGCACGGTTCTGTATGCGCCAGGACCTGCTGCATTTCGTCGCACGTCACGTACGAGCGCTTTGTGGATTTCGCGAATCAATCCTTCAGCGATTGGATCCTCGGTCTTAAGGAAGTCTGAAACCACTGCGAAAGCTGTTTTGTAATTGAGCAGTTCCTGCACGTCGTCAGGACTGGCGTTTTCAACTTGTCCATCGGCTAGGAGCACTTCTGCATCAAGAAAGGTCAACTGAGTGCCTTCGATATGGGTGGTGTGGTGGGCTTCCTTCGTGAACGCGCGGCGTTCCATATCGCTGACCCAGATGTCAGATAGGCTTGCTCCCATCAAGAAGCCTTTCGTTTGGTCAATATGCACCAGCCCGGATGCCATCTGATTACTGATGGTCCAATGGGCGCCGAAGATCTGTCTCATGTCAGGTGAGTGCATGGGCGGTAGAGGTATGTTATGAACCGTGAACATATCAAGGCAACACACTGAGACCAACTGCGCCGTGCCTGTCACCCGCTTTATTGCATATCCGGGGAAACTGGCGATTTGTAAGGGATCAGCCCGGAAGCACCGTGATCTCTGTTCTCTCGGTGCCACACCCATCGGACTGGGCAACGATCGAGATGAATCGTGCTTCTTACTCAGGTGTTTTGGCGACGCTGCGAGTGGCTAAGTACACTTCAACTTCAACGAACGTGTGCGATTGATGGACCACACCAGCAGAAGGCTGTTCGACTATGCGACCAGCGAGATGTCTCACTCTGCTTACTGGGCTTGGGTGCTCGCGCACAGCCCTGCAGCGGGTGCTGATGTGCACTGTGAGGTTGAAGCATTACGGGAAAAGCTCCTGACTCATCTTCTTGATGGGAAATTCAAAGATGAGTTCAGAGGCGAAGTCTCGGTAGCGCGTGAGCACAAGCTAGAAAAGGGCAGAGCGGATATCGTTGTATGGAATGCGCGATGCTGCAATGAGGCCAGTCACGTACTGGTCATCGAAACCAAGTTGGGTGACGCATCACATGCAGCAGAGCAAGTGGCTGGCTATGTGAACACACTTAAGAGCAAGAACGACGCTAATGACGTCACGTATCATGCGGCCACTCTGGTGTATGACTACCCTTTCAACAAAAAGGACCTTCAACAGAAGTTGCCGTCGTCTGCATGCGCGGAATCACTATTGGGTTCCGTCCCAGAACCAACCTGTAAACACGGTGTCAACGTCATCCAGATGCCGATCGGCGGCATCCTTGGAATGTATGAGTTGATGCGGATGGATCCAAATCGAAGGCTCGATTCTCACCCTATCCTGCACCAGCACTATTGCTGGGTGAAGGAGAGGTATGACAGGTGGGTGAACTTCGAGGCGCAAATCGACAGTAGCGATTGGAACGCATTTCTCTGTCACCATGGAGATGCCGTCAAGCAGTGGTGCATGATGAGAAGGTTGGCTGACGGCATATGTGGTTGGCAGTACCGCGACGCTAACAGGAACGGATCGCGATGGACGCAATTTAGATTTCACGAACGCGAGGGCAGGCATGACACGCCGAGTAAACGAGAAATACCAGGAGAGGCAATATTCCTGCGCATTGATCAAGATAGCAAAGACCGTTGCTACCTCGCGATTCGACATTACTCAAGACCAAAGGTAGAGCCGGGAGAGGACTACAAGGAAGTTCTAAGGGGCTTTGGTAAGAACGATAGAGTGCAAGAACTAAGAGATGCATGGCAAAAGAGTATCAGCAAATCTGAGCTCCCAGGGCGCCAGGATCGCAGCATCGGAGGTGAAAAATACGAATCTACTATTGCTTACTACTTTCTCAAGGACGCGGGCAGTATGGAACTAGACGAGTTCATTGCTCAGTTGCAACAACGCGTTGCTTCTTTTCTTGAACAGGCTGAGGTGAAAGAGATCTGGCCTAAATAGGTTCTTTGGTCGGCCGTTCCCATAGTCGAGGCGGGTTGACTAGCCCAACGGCCAGTGGATTGCAGCCGGATGTGTGTTAGTGGCCATCAAAACTTCTCTCATCTGGAGCGTGCCACCCGGTGTGGCTGACGAACACCCTCTATGTCACGCAGCCTCATAGCAGTTCGCAAGCGTGTGCCTGCCGCTGTAGTTTTCTAGTGCTGAAGCGATGGCATGAGTCGGAGGTGATCTTCTCCTATTGGTCTGCTTAAGTCATGTCTCGTGAGGTCCAGCCTGCGCCAGCTCCAATGTTGCTGAAAGGAGTCGCGTGAGTCTGAGAGCATGGCTTTCGCACCAGCAGGTGATGCCAATTCAGCTGGACCAGCCCCTCCACGACAGTGATCTGGAAAACAAGTGCTCCAGCGATGTGTGGCTGGCAATGATCATCACCGCCACTTTCACTATCCCTGCATTCCTGTGCAGTTTTAAAAGGGGTTTAGCGCACGAGATGCGGGTTGGTTCGCGTTAGGTTGTGGATTGTTTGATAATAGCGGATTGAATCGATTCATCGAGAGTGAACTGTGCCGTAGGGCGGCGCAGACGCACATCGTTCGATGATATGACATCTGCCCCCATGTCGTTACTCCTGAGAACCATTGAAGCTTTCCCGCGTGGTCGCTCGACTGAGGAGTTGATGATACTTGTCCAAGCATCTTTTGACCACCACAAACGACTGGCTACCCTTTCTGAGTTAGGGGACTTAACGCAGTCCGGCCAGATTCGGAAAGGAGCTGACGGGAAGTGGCGCGCTCGGTCCCCCACCTTGCGGTCTTCTCGCGGGGGGAGTAGCGCATTGCCAAACGCTAGTGCCAGCCAGTTCGAAGGTGCGGAAGCGCTCGCTCCGATGAAGGCCTCACCAGCGCGTTTCTCGGTCGCTGACATGCCCCCAGTTGAGGCACTGTCAGAGGAGAAGGGTCCGAGCACCATTAACCCACAGGCGCTGGTGAAGTATTACCGATCAGCAGTCAGATCAGACCCAAGAGGCGCATTAACGCAGACGCTCGATACCTACGGCACCAAATACGTCTTCTTAACGGGAGCAGGGAATTTTTGGCCCGACGACGATGATGCGACCCAAGGGCGGATAGTTATTTCTCTGGACTCGTTGCCGGATCAGTTTCGTGAAGCACTGACGAAACGAGATGCCAATGAGAACACGCTCGCGGTAGGTTGGCCCATCGCCATCGGTGAGAAACATGGTGTGCCGGCTGTGATGCCTGTGGGCTTGGTCGCCGCTGAATGGGAACGCACGACGCATGAACTCGTGATCAACGTGCCACACCCCAAGATACTGGCCAATCCGGAATGGCTCAAGAGCGCGGCCAGAACATCGCGTTGGAAATTGGGGGACTTGGACTCTGTCTTTCGCTCACCTGATGGGGTGGGGTTGCCGCAAGACGAGTTCTTGCAGAACATCAAGGAAGCGGTCGCTTCCTCGGTGATGGGACCGCTATCAGGTGTCTATGCGGAGGCCGTTGACCCAGCCAAGAAAGGGATTGTGCATTCCATCGGTCTCTTCCTGCCAGACGATAGCACATTCACAGTCGGCGCGGTACGCGATCTCGACGCGATCGGCGAGTGGTCAATCACCGATCTGGCGGAGTCTGCGTTAGGACCGATCCTTGGGTTATCTAGTCAACGTATGGCCAGCACCACGGCTCTTGCCCCGATTAACTTAGGGCCGTTGAACGGAGAGCAGCTGAGTGCAGCGCACTCAGCGCTCTCGCGCCCACTCACGGTGATCACCGGTCCGCCTGGAACGGGGAAGAGTCAGGTGATCGTGTCGATCGTGGCGAGTGCGTTGCAAAACGGACAGACGGTGCTGGTGGCATCAAAAAACCATCAAGCGTTGGATGCGGTGGAGCAGAGGCTCGGTCTCATTGCATCTGAAGTCTCGTTTATGGTCCGTACGTTGGATCCCGCGAATGAACGGGACAACACATTTGAAAAGGTCTTGAACGAGCTGGTTTCCGAGCCGCTCGCCGTCGCTGTCGGCCGCTCAGCCGAGGAGGATGCGGCACTCGCGGCATTGGCGCAGCGACGTTGGCGCGCGTTACGTTTGTCGCGGCGACGCAAAGATTTGCATCTCCACCTAGCGAGACTGATTGACCGCGTGGTTGCTGTCGGTGAGGTGACGAGGGTGGAGACTGTGCCGGTCGCGCCAGAGGTCATCCGCTGGTGGCAAAGGCTGTATCGGTGGTTGACTCGTGCTCTATGGCGAGAGCGATCAAGGTCGGCTGGGGGCGCGAAGGCTGATCGTCGCCCGCCGCGCACGAGGCCACCACAGAAAGAGCGCGTCAGTCGCCTGAGGCGGTGGATTGACGAACTGCCGCCAGTTGAAGATCCGATTGAGTTAGGTGAACAAATCGAACGCATCGCGACAAAGGTGGTGGGTCGGACACTTGCATCTCGAGCAAGGATCAGTCGCCATCTACAAGATCAACTTGGCCGGGTGCGGGACGACATGAAACTCAGGGGGCAAAACAAACTGCCTGCCAGTGCCGAGAAGCATGTTGTGTCTCGCCGTCCTCTCTGGCTGGCGTCAGTGCTAGGCACGCCGAAGCGTATCCCGCTGACGCGAGGCTTGTTTGATCTCGTGATTTTCGATGAAGCCAGTCAGTGCGATATCGGCTCGGCTTTACCCCTCATGGCGCGCGCGAAGCGCCTAGTGGTCGTAGGCGATGATCGGCAGCTCACGTTTATCCCTCAGCTAAGCGCCGCCAAGGATCGCAACTTGATGATGGCGCAGCAGCTACCACTGACAGGGATGGGGCGATATGCCCAGGGATTGAGATCGCTGTTTGATCTGGCATCGTCGAGTCCGACTGCAAACAGGATCTTGTTGCGGAAGCAGTATCGCTCTGACTCAGAAATCGTGGCGTATATCAGCGAAGGGTTTTACGGAGGGCTCTTGGAGCCAAGTGCTGATGCTCGCAGTCTGAAGAAACCGCGGGATACGACGCGCGCCATTGCCTGGGAAGACGTACGTGGTGCAGCGGTATCGGCTCTCGCAAGGGGGAAGAGTGCGGGTGAGGCCATTCGGATCATTGAGATTCTTCAACGTCTGTTAGTCGACGAGAAATATCAAGGCACCATTGGTGTCATTACGCCGTTTCGTGCTCAAGTGGACGAGATTAAGCAGAGGCTCAAAACCAGCGGGCTCACCGAAGCAGGAAGAGGGGCTGACCTTCGGGTTTCTACCGTCGATGGGTTTCAGGGGCAAGAGCGCGATGTGATCTTGTTTTCGACCGTGGTGCATGTCGCAAGCCCATCAACAACTGTGAGTTTTCTGCAGAAGGACTGGCGAAGACTGAACGTCGCAATTAGCCGCGCGCGTGCAGCGGTGATTGTGGTGGGAGACCTGTCGTATGCGCGATCAGGGAAGATTCGAGCGCTCGCGAAACTCGCCGACCGCGCGACTCGCCCGCTCTCTACGAATGACAGTGAGGCGGAGTTTGATAGTCAATGGGAACGCGCCGTGTATCACGCTCTCTTGAATGACGGGTTGGAGCCGAAACCGCAGTATGAAATCGCGGGACGACGATTGGATTTCGCGCTGTTTGGAGAGAACGGCGTCAAATTGGATTTGGAAGTCGACGGACGGTACTGGCATCAGGATATCGATGGTGGACGTAAGTCAGACGATATCTGGCGCGATCATCAACTGAGATCACTCGGATGGCGGGTCAGGCGTTTTTGGGTAGATGAACTGGATCGAGATATGGAGGGATGCATTGATGTCATCAAACAGGACTTACGCTGACTCGTCAGGAATGCGCGGGATGGCCACCTTTGCCTCAGTGGCGTTGGCCGCGGCTGGCACCATCCTCGCGGTGGGATTGATTGCATCTGTCGGCATGCTTGAGAGGCGATGGAGTGCGATTGCAGAGACCCAGGGTTTTGTTGAAAGCGATCGGATGGCATGGGAGCAGCGGCGGAAGACGCTAGAGGCTGAGCACAGCGCATCACAAACGGAACACGACGAACGCAGGACCATGCTGCAGTCTCAAATCATCGAGCAAAAGCTGCGGTTGGATACGATCCGGGTCTCGGTGCAAGAGAAAGAGTACCTCGAAAGTGCCGTGGCCGGTTTGGCCCAAGATGTGAAGATGTTGGAAGAGAAGAAAGGCGATTTGGATATTGCAGTTAAAGCTCTTGAGGATCTCGACGAACAACTGTCGATGCGTAAAGCTGAGTTTGATCGGGTGAGCGAGCAGGTCGGGCGCGAGAGAGAGGTCCTGTTGTCGCTAGAGCGGCGACGAGGACCGTTATCCCAAGAAGTGCAATCGAACAGAGGCCGTCAGCAAGAACTGCATCGCGAAGTGGAGGACTTGAAGGCGGAGGCTGCGCGCCTGAAGTTAGAGGTACGGCGGCTTGAAGCCACCACATCCTTGGCACAAGAGAGTGTGAAAAGGGAAGGCGAGATGCTGCAAGCTGCCATTGAGAGGCGACAAGCCGTTGAGGAAGAGCAGCTGGGGATTAATGTGGCGTTGCGGAATCTCAGGGATCAGATTGCCGATCGTCGCAGTGACTTAGCACGAGTGACGCCGGAGCTGGAAAATGCGAAATCCGAGTTTGCGCGTGCGGTTGAAGAGCTGACGCAACAGCAAAGAAACACGACTGCCGAGTTAAAACGGCAATCGACATTGAGTGACGCCATTGACTTACAACGAACAATCAAAAGCGCGTTGGACCGGGACATTGACGCCCGTAATAGTGAACTGCAGCAGATCACCAAAGACGTGCAAAGGCAAGCTGCCCTTGTCGGGGACATCGATATTAGTCAGCGACGGAAAGATGCGCTGGATGATGACATTGGCGTGCGAAGCGGCGAACTGAGAAGTCTCAATCGTCGCATCTCAACGCAGAGACAGCTACTGGCGGATCTTCAGCGAGAGTCAGAAGCGTTGCTGCAAAGAACTGAAGGCAACGAGCCGCCCGTACGCGAATCGTCTGCCGACCCTGCTGAATAGATAGGTTAATCATGGAATTTCTTGACCACACCACTGTTGTCGTCGCTTTACTGATCGTCACGATGGCAGTGGTAATGATCGCTGCAGCGAAGGCTGTTCAACATGATCGCGCTGTGAAGGCCATTGGTCCGACGCAACACATAGAGCAGTTGCACCAGAGCATTCGTGGATTGACGGAACAGGAATCTCAGAAGAAGGAGGAGATCAAGTCCGTCGAGGAGGAATTGCAACAAAAACGCCAAGCAGTGCTCGCTGCGGCAGGAATGCAGGCAGAAGTCGATGCGCTGGTGCGGCGTCATGACGAACTGTCAGCAGAGTGGGAACAGATGAGCACCCGACGCGAGGAAGTCCAGAAGGTCCGACAGGAAACAGAGAAAGCGCAGCAGGCGTATCTTGAGGTCCACTGTAAGCTCTCAGAGGTCAGCGAGTTACTGCAGGGGATTACAGAGGAGTACGAAGCTGCGAAGGAGTTACTAAAACAGTTAGAAAAGATGCGGGAAGAGGAGGCTGCGCTTAAACGTACGCTTGTGACATTACGGACGGCGCTAGAGGAAGCCGAGAAGAAGATCAAAGAAGCTGAGAAGGCTGAAGCAAAGCGAGACGGGTTGGCAGGAGAAGTCAGAAAGCTGGAAGGAGAGCGAGATGCATTGCGGATAGAGATTGACAGAGCGGCCAGCGAACTCATAGCGCTCCAAGGACAACTGGGCGCGGTTACTGGCAGAATCGCAACGGCGCGAGCCGAGCTTGAGGAGCAGGAGATTTTGCTCGCCAAACAGCAGCAAAAAGTTCAAGCAGTCACAACCGAAGTGGAGGTAAAGCTCGAGCACTTGACGCGCCTGCAAGCTGAGAAGGATGCATTTGAGAACGCAAAACAATCGTCTTCCATGGGTGGTGACAAGAGTGAAACAGTCAGCAACGCGCTGAAAGAGCTGAAAGAGCCGCCTGCATTTGTGGCTGATATGCGACAGTGGGATGAGCATGTGGAGCACTCGGAGGCCGAAGGACTCAGGCGTGTGCAAAAGCGGATGGCGTCAGCTGGGCTCACGTACTCGTCACGGCTGATCCATGCGTTTCACACCGCGATGAAGGTCAACGAAAGCACGCAGTTGGCTGTCTTGGCTGGTATCTCGGGGACGGGGAAGACGCAGTTGCCTCGTCATTACGCAGCCGGTATGGGCATTGGCTTTATGCAAGTGCCCGTGCAACCTCGCTGGGACAGTCCCCAGGATCTGATGGGTTTCTACAACTACATCGAGCAGCGATACCGACCAACTGACATGGCGAGAGTGCTGTATCAGTTTGATCAATTCAGAGAGGAGATTGATCCTTCGGAAACAAATAATGGGATGATGCTCATCTTGTTTGATGAGATGAATCTCGCGCGCGTGGAGTACTACTTTGCCGACTTCTTGAGTAAGTTGGAAAGTCGACCATCTCGTCAGAAAGTGCGCGATCAGAACGCGCGGCGCGATGCGGAGATTGAGCTGGATATACCGGCATCAGGTGAACACTCACCGCGCATTTTCCCGGGCCACAATATCTTGTTTGCTGGAACCATGAACGAAGATGAAAGCACGCAGTCGCTCTCAGACAAGGTTCTGGATAGAGCCAACTTGTTGCGGTTCCCAGCACCGGCGAAGATGGAGACGTCTTCACGGTCGAGACAGGAATCTCATCGTCATGCGCGTTTGACGCACGAGCAATGGCGCAATTGGCAGGATGCGTCAAGCAAGGCACGTTCCGTGGACATCGTTGAGTCTTTGGAAAAATTCTCAAGCTGTATGACGGGGATGGGGCGGCCATTTGGCCACAGGTTGGCGCAATCGATCGAGTCATACGTTGAGCAGTACCCGGCTATCGAATCGCGCGATGATCGATCGCGCATCGCGCTTGCGGATCAGGTCGATATGCGACTGCTTCCGAAACTGCGAGGCTTGGACGTTCACGATACCGCAGCTGAGGAAGGGATTAACGAGTTACGCGACATAGCTAAGGATCACTTGCGCGACGCGGAACTAGCAAAGGCAATTGGCGAGTCTCTGGATGTCGCGAAGAAAGGGACCGGTTCGTTTGTCTGGCACGGGGTCCCTCGCGATCCTAAGGTTTAGTCGCCCATATCGTGGGGAGCCGTTAAAACCGGAGGACACCCTTGGGCCGGAGGATGCATTTCTGGGTCAACGTCACTCGGAGGGAGACGCTTATCTAGATAGAGCGGATGTTGTGCGGCGGGACTTAGAGAGCCAGGCATGTTCCATGTCCTTACTTCCTTATCCCCGGTCAGGGCGCTCGGAGAAGGATGGCATAGCAGGAGTGCCGAAGTTGCCGAAGCAGGGAGAGCGGGCAATTTCAGACGCCGATAAACATGCTCATGTCGTTTTGTTTCATATGAACCAAACGGTCGCACGGATTCTGGATCTTGAGGACGCTGTCAAGGAGCAAGAACGCGTGCTAGAGCATCTAGCCACGGCGTGGGAGTGCGCGGATGAAGATGATCCTAAGAAGGCTGAGATTGTTCGGCAAGCCGAAGCACTGCCCAAGACTCTCTCGTTACTTGAACGCAACTACCGCCGCGTTTTAAAGCGAGAGCAAGCCTTAGTGCCTCTTGTGCAGGTTCAGCAGATGGATCGTAAGTCTATGCTTTGGGTCGCAAAGCAGGCTGGGAGTACGACCCTAGAGCGTGCGGGATCAACGCAAAGAGTCATGGCCATTGTGAAGCGGGAACATCTCGATACACTCGAAAATCGAGTGCTCAACTCGTACGCCATGATGGCTATTGCCGCCGCGCGAGAGTGGCTTAACCAGCATCAGAGGATTGCAAATTCTGAGAGATACTTGTGTGTTCAAAGATATGTGAAGAGTTGCCGGCGAGTCTCTGCGTCGCTGAAAGCTGTGGGAGTTGGGATGGCAGATCCCAACGTGGCTCCGAACTACGTGCTTCAGCAAAACCAACATTACCGAAAGATCTGGGATGCTTGGATTCTTCTTCGTCAAAGTTTCGCCAAAGAAGATGCTATGTGGGTTTGGCAAGGCAATACTTGGGTTGACTTTTGCCAACTGCTACTCCAGATCACGTTGCATCAACGGGAAGATGCGGAGCTCACCTCACACGCTCCGATAGTATGGAATAGCGGGATGGAAAAAGGCCGGTGGTTTCGGCAAGACAATCCGATTGCCGTGTTTTGGTTACGAAATCGCGATCTTGTTGTGGAGTTGGATGCACGCCCCAGTAATGCGACCGATCTGGAATGGAGCGCTCGCGCTTCCATGTGGCTGCGGGTGACAAACCTAGTGACGGGCTCAAGAGTCGCCAATGTTCCTGTGTGGACTCCGCACATGATCTCGTATCCCGATCCCGGTGTTGAGGCGCGGATTGCGGTCAACCACTTGGCACAACTGCGGGATGGCAATGCTGAACATGCATTGCATCGGGGAATAGTTTTACTGCCAAGCAATGCTGACGCCGTGCCGCATGTCGCGATGGTCGGTTCTTGTGTAGTCCACACACTACCTATTTGTGTGGCTGATGAGGGACTACGGCTTGGGCAGTCGCGCATGGCAGCAGTCATCGATGAGCTCATTGAACAAGGTGGGTTGTGAGCGAGCATAAGTTAGTCGGGTACGACGTAAACGGCTGGTACGACAGTGTCGCCATTGGGCACCCCGAAGAACCAGAGGCATCAACGTTTAAGAGAGGCATGGTCGGTGGCTCCGTGGTGAATGTCGGAAGTCACCAAGAAGAGTGGCTTGGTGGGGAAGCAGCGGCTCTCGCACCTCATGGAAGAGGTGCGGCTTGGGGACCGATAGGAGTGTCTGCGCGGCGCCAACGCCTGCATACTGTCATTGGTAACGTCGAACACGATGCTAGCTTGCTGGCGGCTGGCATCCGTGCGCTGGCAACAGACTCGACCGTGGGTGTGGTTGCTATCGATGACGTCGGTGAAGTGCGTGACAACCACATGGAAAGGTGGGTGAAGGCCATGAGAGATGCCGGCTGCAGGCAACGTCGCTTGCACGTCTGGCGACCTGTTTTATCTGCGTTGTACGCCTTGCAGTCCAACTTAATAAATAACTTGGACAACGTCACAGTGGTGTCACAAGCTCCCTCAGGCGTGGCAACGCAGGCGATTCGCATCGTGCAGAGAGACGGGATCGCCATGCCTGAGCGCCGTGGTCCTGGACAACTTCACAAGAGTGACCGATGGGGAATGGAAGGCATTTTGCAGAGAGTCAGTTCTGGGATTGCAAGCGCTAGTGGGATCGCTGCAACAGATACCGCGTACAGAGCTGCAGTAGGCGCAGAATGCGGACCTGAACTTGTGCGGTTGCAGAGCGGCCAGTGGAAGGTCGCGCGGCCGTTGGCGATGGGTATAGACGCACAGGGGGGATCAGAGCCGCTGCCAGCATCATTTGCACCTCGACAGTGTGTTCTCATAGAGACCACAGCCACCGGAGGGCGTCGTGACGCCTTTGTAGCTGCCGTGATGAAGCAACTCACCGCTAAGCACGATGTACGTTGCATCGTTTTGCCGTTTGGAGCGGTTGCCGAAGGAGGGCTCTTTGCAGCGCGCAGAGTACACGTTGATATTCCGGTGTACTTAGACTATTTGCCGCAGGTGAAGACAATCGTCATGAATCCCGACCTCACGGCGGAGAGTAAAGACTTGATTCCGATCGGTGAGACTGTTCCAGCGGGTCAGGTATATCGAACGCGAGAACCAGCTCTTTTTTCTATCGAAAAAGGCACGGAGCAGCTGGACATCTACTTGTACAAGGAACTCGAACCCCGTCCCAGACTTGCGAAGGTTGATCTGCCGAATCGGATGAAGGCAAGATCTAAAATCACCTTGAGAGTCGAACAGACCCCCGCTGAGGGGACTGCTATTCTGAAGATAGAGGGAGACGATCTCCCATATCCTATAACGGTTGATTGGAACAAGGCAACGGAGATCACCGAAAAATTCATTCAGCGTATGGAAAATAAGAAATGAGTCAAGATGAGTCAAATTCTCCGCAGCACCAACTATGGCAGCGACTGCGCGTGGCTTTAGAACCCAGCCCACCGAACTTTCCTGATCGCTTGAAACTTCAAGCCACCAAAGAACTGTGGGATGGGCAGTACAAACGCAAGGGGTTGTGGGACTTGATGGTTGGGATGGCCCGAGATGACGACATCAATTGGAAAGAGCTTGCGAACAAAATGGGCAACCGCATAGACGGCCACTCCTACTGTATTTCAAGTGACGGAGAGCTTCCTCTTGGTATCGACGCTGGCCAGGAGCGATTGCTTGAAGACTTGCAGCAACGCGCACTAGAAAATTCTATGGACCGGGCAAAAGGTGTCATCCAGCATAGGAATAATGACCCCGTGCGATTTCTGACTTGGTCGTTCCAAAGGTGTGATTCCCGACTGGTATTGGAGCTATTGTCGGCGCTGGAAGCGGGATCAGGTCATCATCCATATTGGTATCACCACGGTTGCGCAACTCTAGTTTTTCAAGGGTTAGGAAGAGTCTTAAGCAGCGCTGACGACATTCGAAGGTGCATTAGTCACTTATTCAAGTCCAAGCAGTGGGTGGCGCGGAAAGAAGTGGCTTGTGCGGCTTTTCTGATGTCACGTACAGATGAGATGCCTGTGTTACTGGAAGAAAATGAAGTTGGAAAGCTTGCGCACCACGCCCTCGATGCTTTGGACGATGCCATTGATAGAAGGAAATTCACTAATCTGCTATATCCCGTCATTTTGATCTCTGCTCTCCCGAGATGGCGGCTGAAAAGTCCCCACGCGCTTACCGTTGATAAGGATGCGGTTGCAAAGGAGGTGGACCAACGTGTAAAAAAAGCGATAGAGAGGCTGGAGTTCTTCAGGTCGTTCGATACAGATCTCTTGTGGAAAATCGAACGGTATGTTGAGATGCTAAAGAGTGCGCTTGAATTTTATCGGGGCACCGGTAAGAATCTCAATTTGTTGCTGAACGTCTGGGACTTGGAGCAAGAGGATTAGGACAGGACTACTTGTTCGGGATGGTGACGCGCTCTTTCAGCGCATCTCTCCGGGGTGGGGTAGCCATCACGCTCCGGATACTGGCTTGAGCGCTGTTATTCGGTAGCATTGCTGTAGACTATCAACTTAAGGTCACACGCGAGCGCTCACGGCGAAATCAAGCGGTAGCCCCAGCCGTGACGGTCGATCGTTCAATCGCCCTATATGGGTGGTTCGATTCGCAGAAAGAACTGAGGCTTCGCATTTCGCTGGTTGTTCTCCAAAGACCGCCACCCGGCTCGCGATGCAGATTCGCCAACGTCTGGCAATCGAAGACCGCCTTGATGCTGGGTTGCGATCGGATGGGACGACGGCTCTCGTACAGATGCGAAAGCCGGCCAACACTCAGAGCGGCACGATGCTCTTTCAGCGGTCTTCGCTTCGCATGCGCGACGTACTAAAGTCCTAGATATGGGCGGCCGCACGAAGCTTTCTCTGACCTCAACGATAGGTGATGCGCTGCACAGGATTCATGCTCGAGCGTGGCGCTTCTATGACACAGCTCTTCGAACATTGCTGCGCTTGTCGCGAGGCTTCAAGAACGGCGTTCGCCGGTATTGGATATGGTGCATCGCGAGCATGGGATTGGGTATGGCGCTCAATGTGCAGACCCTCGTCTATATTCACAGTCCTTGGGCGTACTTGCTGGCGCGCCCGGATAACCTCACTGGAATGACCGAAGAGCAGCTTCGCCTTGCGCAGCGTATCGGCGTACTGGATGCCGGTGTGGAATTTGCGTGGACAGGGGGCGGTGGTCAAGATGATCCGGGTGTGCAGTTTGTGATCGGGCTTGGGAAGTGGACGACGGAAGAGGATCCCACGAGGAAGTACCTTGTGGAGCCTTGCGCAACCGGAGTATGGCGCGAGTGGTGGAGGCGCTCCGCAGAGGGAGGGTCGGCTTTTTCCGCTGGATTTCTGGCGCATATATTGACGGCTTTGCCGGAGTACACCAGCCGAGATCCTGAGATCTTGGAATGGGCGCAGCAGGGCACCCTTTGGAGGGTGCCAAGCGGGCTAGTAGCGAACGGACGGATACACGCGATGGGCTTGGGGATAGATCGAGATCCGGATTTGGCCTCCCAGTATTACACGCTTGCCCTCCACTATGACTCGATCTCATCGGGCTACACATGGATTGAGTTCGCTGACTTCATCTTGTCGGGGAGAGCGGTTGGGAGCGCTGAAATGGCGTTAGAGATGTATCTCAAAGCAGCTGAAGTGATGATCGGGCCCGGCACCGTTCGGTATGCCAGAGAAGTGATGCATTCGACGCTGTCATCAGAAGCCAAGGCACACGTTCTCGAACTGTTGAAAAGAGATGCATTCGCGCCCGATAAGGGGGTGAGCAGTGTTGCACGCTTCACACTGGCCATGTGGCTTCAGCAGCACCTTTCAGTGATGAATGCCCCTTACGATGTGATGGAGCTCATCGAGCAAAGTGCGGACATGGGATACTCGCCGGCTCAGCTCGCGGTGGCGTGGGATGCTTTTCGACGCGGCGAGCCAGATCTCGCGTGGTTTTGGGCTATGGTTGCTCTGGCGTCGCCGGTTGATTGGCAGCGCCCGTGTTTCGAAACGACGGGCGGGACATTCCGTTTGGATCCATTGCTTCACGTAGAACGTGAAGCACAGCAGTTGTTAGATACATTGGGGGTCACGCCCACCGACGACACCAAAGAAGCCCTGAGACGCTGTTTGCGAAACCGTCAAAAGGACTGTCTCAAAGAGGTGCGCAATCTCACCGCCCTGGATGACTCGCTTGGGGTGCCTGCAGAATGACGGACGTGTTGACTGGCATCGCAATATTCCTCTTGAGCGGGATCGTGTTTCCGTGGAGATGGAGTGGTCGATCTGGGGCATATCCCGGTGTCACAACTGCGGGATTTGCGATCATCGCAATCACCGTCTGGCTCATTGTCGGCAGTCTCCCAAGATGGCAGCTGATACAGGTACTTGCGGCGACGGCAACGCGGGTCCTCCCGCCTACCTCTGAGGTGCTCTTCTACGCACTTGACTCGTCGTTATCGCAATTCCTCCATCGAGACGCTCTGCATCTTATCGGGAATCTCTTGTGGTTTGTCCCGCTGGGCATGCGCATCGAATCGGTCATCGGGAGCTGGCGTTTTGCCGCTGTGTTGCTGCTAATAGCGATGGGGCAATACTTGGTGTGGTGGGTTGCCGTGAGTATCTATAGCGGCGCCCACTGGTGGGAAATCTCTCAACCTGTCATCGGGTCCAGTGGGATCGGTTTCGCCCTTATGGGCCTCGTGCTCGTGGTGGAACCGCGTGCGCGCATCCATAGCTACGGCCTGCTTGTATTTTTCCCGTGGGCTGCCCGTATTCCACTCTGGTTCCTTGTCGCCTATATGCTTCAACAGAATCTTTTTCTTCCAAAGGAGCTGACTTCGTTCCGTTTGATATCGGAGAATGACATTTCTCAGCTGGCGCACGTTTTCGGTTTTGTCATTGGGATGCTGCTTGGATTCGTGTATCGCTTAGTCCGCCGGTACCCGCTATTAATGGCGCTGGTGTTGCCGCCAAAAGTACAGGCGGTGCAGCCGAGCTTCGCTCATTAGTTGCTCGTGCATGGCTGTAGACTCACTGCCTAAGGTCACGCGCGAGGGTCACGCGCGAGGGATTCAGGCGAAATCATGCGGCATCCCCAGCCGCCAAGATGAGCCTGGTGTTTACTCTGAGTCCCCCCTGACTCCCTCAAGGATAAGAAGCTGCATGTCTCGCCCTGTTTCCTCCATACAACGTTGCTGGTGATGCCGATGACAATCAAAACCCAGATTCTGTTGCTTGCAAGCCTCCTGTTGGTCAGCGGGTGCCAAGACGCCGATTCTCAACAAGACATTCAGTCAAACGCCGGTGCGAGAGAAGGAAACCGTGCGGTTGAGTTATCGACGGAGCGTCATACGGATGAGGGTGAAGCCTCGGCCGAACAAGCGTTTTTGAAGATCCTAGCGTCGGCCAACCAAGGTGACCCCGACGCGCAGTTTATGGTTGGGCGGGCTTATCGCGAAGGCCGATCCGTGTCGCAAGACGACGCGGTGGCTGCGCATTGGTATGAGAAGGCAGCAACGCAAGGCCACGTATCCGCGCAGACCGCTCTTGGGTGGCTCTATGCCAAGGGGTATGGGGTCGAGCGCGATGAGGCGGAGTCCGCGCGCTGGTATCGAATGGCCGCAGAGCTCGGATACGCCAATGCGCAGTTCAACCTCGCGTCGAGTTACCGCAACGGAACAGGCGTGTTACAGGACGATGCCGAGGCGGCGCGTTGGTACAGACAAGCGGCTGATCAAGGCCATGCGGGCGCGCAATCCATGCTTGGGTTCAGTTATCAGGCGGCTGCAGGTGTCCCACACGATGATGAAGAAGGCGCTCGGTGGTACCGCAAAGCGGCGGAGCAGGGACACACCACCGCGCAATTCAATCTTGGGTTGAGTTATGAACAAGGAACCGGCGTGCCTCAAGACGATACGGAGGCCGCTCGCTGGTACAGGAAAGCGGCGGATCTGGGACATGCCGTCAGTCAGTTGAATCTGGGGCTGAGTTATCACACCGGAAAGGGCGTGCCTCAAGATGTGGAGGAAGCAGTCGTCTGGTACCGCAAGGCAGCCAATCAAGGGCATGCTCGTGGTCAATTGAATCTCGGACTGATGCATGAGTTAGGCGAAGGCGTGGGGCAAGACTACCGGCAGGCGGCGCATTGGTACCAAAAAGCGGCGAACCAAGGGATGGCGGAGGCGCAGCTGAACTTGGGCCGACTCTATGTCGTTGGACGCGGGGTGAAACAAGATTACGAGAAGGCGTTTCCGTTGCTTCAAGGCGCGGCCACGAAAGGGATAGCACGCGCACAGGCGATTCTGGGGGTTCTTTTCCAATATGGTCAGGGAGTTAAGAAGAGTCCCCTCCTTGCAGTCATGTGGCTGAGTCTGGCTGCGGCGGCAGGGGATGAAGATGCCCTCATCGAACTGCCGGCGTTGAGAAAGTTGATGACAACAGAGGACATCGCGCGCGGTCTCAAACTGGCTCAGCAGTGCAAGACTTCAGGCTATGAGGAATGTGGGACTATCAGTCAATGACTGACCGAAGGAGAAGTTGCACGTCGCTATTCCCTCAATCATGGGGGTGATGGCGGTCAACAGCACTGGCTTGGGGTCGCCAAGCAGGATGACCACTCTGGCATCAATACGTGTGGGCGCGCGCGGGGGTGCCCTAACTGCGCGTGTTGTCAGTTCTCGAATCCGGAATTGCCAAATAGGCCGTCGAGACGCGTGGTCTGACCAGAAGTGTTCTCGCTGCGTTCGTTATCGGCGATATCCCTAAAGATGTCAGGGAAGGAGAAGTCTTCAGTCGCGTCACAGGCGGGTGACGCACTGCGGCGCATTCCGATTTTGCTCTGGCGCGGGTACGACACGGTATTGACCGCAACCCTGTCTCTCTCAAGAGGTGCGAAAGATGGTGTGCATCGCTTTTGGTTAGGGAGCATTGTTAGTCTCGTTTGGGGGGGCCTGTTTCTAATCGCACACTTGATTTACGATGACAGCCCATGGGCGTACGTGCTGGGACTTCCTGACCGCGTCGCTGAACTAACAAACGAACAAGTGCGTTTGGGGGAGCGAATTGGGATGCCAGGAGCTCGCCTTCATAGCATATTGGTGACTGTGACGGATCAGGGTGAGTTGCTAGAGCAGGTGACCGCCATGGCTCAGGACGGCGACGTATTGGCCCAGTATTTCGCTGGCTATTGGCGTGATGTCACGCCCGTTGACGAAACACTGAAGTACAAAGTAAATAGGTGCGACACGGGTGCGTGGCGTGAATGGGTAGAGCGTTCAGCGAGAGGAGGCAATCCGCGGGCGGCAGGGTACGTGGCATGGCGCCTCACTGCTGGGGCGTTTCGAGAGAGTGCAGGGCAGGAAGCGGTTGCGTGGGCACGGCAAGCTGCTCGCTGGCGAGAGCCGCTCGGGCTGTGGGCGATGGGGAGGATTCATGCCACTGGGTTTGGCGTTGAACGAAATCCTGAACAAGCCGCACGCTACTACACCCTTGCGTTGCATTTTGGCCGATCTGATTGGACCGACGCGTGGGTGGAGTTTGCTGACTTCATCCTGTCAGGCCGGGCAGCTGACAGACGTGAAGATGCGTTAGAGATGTACTGGGATGCCGCACAGCAAAGTGGCAGGTGGGGAGTAACGCGATACGCTCATGAGATGATCAACCGAACTATGACTGACGCGCAAGAAGCGCGCCTCCTTACTCGACTGAAGCAAGATGCAACATCCAGCACATTTATGGATGTGAAGACGGCGTCACTATATACCTTGGGAATGTGGCTCCAACAGCGTACGTCTAGCGTTGCCTCCCCTTATGATTCAGTGGCATTACTGAAGCAAAGTGCCGACGCCGGGTATTCGCCGGCGCAGCTAGAGATGGCGCGGATAGCTCGTCGCAACAATGATCCAGAACGCGCATGGTTTTGGGTGATCCTCGCGATGTCGTCTCCCATTGAATGGGATCGCCCTTGCGCTTTCATGAGCGAATCGCGACGCGATCCGCTAGTTCATGTGGCACGTGAAGCGAGCGAGCTTTTAGCTGAACTCAAGATGGCACCGACGGGGGATGCGAAACAAGCCGTAAGGCGATGTTTGTCAAGTCAGCAGCAAGGGTGTCTCCAGTACGTCGACCAGCTGACGACACCTAGAAATTCTCGTGAGGTGCCTCAAGATGGCTGACTTCTTGATTGGCGCTATCTTCCTCTTGCTTGCTGGGCTGGTGGTTCCACTGAGGTGGCATGACCGTCGCTGGGAAATTCCAGGCATGACAACGCTTGGATTCACTGGGCTTGCGATTGGCATGTGGATCGTTCTCGCGGCGCTCCCAAAGTGGCAGAGTGAATCACTGGTACCGTTGATTTCCTCTCGGATGCTGCCGCCAGATTCTGATCTACTCCTTTATGCGGCTCATTCGTTGATGTCACAATTTCTCCATGTGGATGCTATGCACCTACTCGGCAACCTCATGATCTTTATTCCACTTGCCGCGCGCATTGAGTCGTCTACCGGAAGCTGGCGTTTTGCCGTTGTTTTGTGTCTCCTACCAATCGGTCA
Source organism: Gammaproteobacteria bacterium (assembly GCA_965209235.1). GTDB lineage: Bacteria > Pseudomonadota > Gammaproteobacteria. The sequence continues at coordinate 1,218,906 of OZ242382.1, forward strand.
ATATTTGGTGTGGTGGATGATCGAGATCACTGCGTGGAATGGTCACTGGTGGCAGCTATCCCGGACATCCGCTGGGGCGAGTGGAATCGTGTATTGCCTCTTCGGAGTCCTCTTTGCTGTTCACCCGCGCGCGCGAGTCCATAGCTGTGGACTCTTGGCTCTTTTCCCGTGGGTTGCCTGTGTCCCATTTTGGCTCATCGTTGCGTACATGCTGCAGCGAGACATCATTGTTGTTGAGCAGTGGGCATCACTCCGTTGGGTAACAGTTGCCGATGGCGGTAATGTTGCGCATATTACCGGCTTTGTCGTGGGGGTACTCTTGGGATTGATGTATCGTGTCGCGCGGTGCTATCCCAGCCTGCGCGTGTTTTTGTTGCCTCAGCAGAAGCCAACTGAAAAGCCGACTCCAGTTGAGGTATCCGCTGCGAATTTGGTCGGCGCGACTGACGGATAGCTTACCGAAGCATGATTCAGAGGAGACTGAGTTGGCAATTCCTCGCTCAGATCAGCCTGTCGCTGGTTTGAGGCGTCTGCAGCTCAAGAGTACCCGCCAGCACAACGATCTCTGGGGTGGCTGAATTTGCATGGCCGTGGTGTACCGCTTGATGAGGCTGAGGCCGCGCGTTGGTACCTGAAGGCGGCCAACCAAGGGGATGCCCACATTCAGATGAGTCTCGGACTGCGGTTAGAGCTAGGTGACGGCATAGAGCAGGATGATGAACGGGCTGTGCATTGGTACCAAAAGCAGCCAAGCAGGGTCTGGTGGATGCGCAAGTGAGATTGGGTAGCTTCTATGGCCTACGGCGCGGAATTGCGGAGCGCCAAAGGAGCCGGTACAGCTCTTTCAGCGTGCGGCTGTTCAGGGGTCTCCTGAGGGGCAATTTCTTGCCGGCGTCGCTCTGATCACTGGCGAAGGGGTCGAGAAAAATCACCCTCTCGCATATATGTGGATAAGTCTCGCTGCGGAGCAGGGAGATCCGGGTGCGATCAGAGCATTGCGAGTATTGACAACGTCCATCACGATCGACGATGTGAACAAAGGACGTGTGCTTGCAGGCCGATGTTTGGAGAGTGAATACACCGAATGTGGGCCTCCGATCCGGTGACCCTGAGGCCGAGACTAGCGAGACGGGGTTATTGGTGCACGTTGCCTGACCTCGCATATCTCGGAAAGGCGGGGCACGTGAAGTCTCAAAGATATGCACTGTCATCTCGAGGCAGCCAACCGCACAGCCGATCCTCGCTCGCTATTCCCATTCGCATGCCCGTAGACTCATCGTCTACGGGCACAGTGAGTGCGTGAGTCGAACTAGTGTGGCAACCTTAGCACTCAATGGTTGGTCGCAGGCTCTGATATGAGCCCACTGATGACGTCTAGGCCAATATGTATGTGTGTCTTGCCCCTTTTGCCATCGGACGTGGCTGGCGATGCCCATGACAATCAAAGCGCAGGTACTGGTGCTGGCAGGCTTCATTTTTGAGGGTGCCGCAAAAGCCTCAGACGCGACCTTTCGCTTTTAGCCGAAAATCGGTAACACGACTGACATTCCCAAGAGAGACGTGACCGCGGATTCCGTGGAAGAGCGGCCGTTCGTAGAGATGCTGGAGTCGGCACGGCACGGCACGGCGACGCGCACGCGCAGTGGGTGGTTGGTGGTGCCTATCGTGAGGGCACAGACGTGCCGCGCGCCACCGCCGAGTCGGCACGCTGGTATCGCAAAGCGGCTGAACAGGGTTTGTCCCAAGCGCAAGTGAATTTGGGGGCGTTGTACCTCAGCGGGTACGGTGTTCCAGAAGATCTGCATCAGGCATTCAAGTGGTTTCATAAAGCTGCTCTGCAAGGGGTTTCGACGGCCCAATGGGCTGTGGGTTTAGCATTTGCGAATGGCGATGGCGTGAAACGCAGTGACCTGTTCGCCTATATGTGGCTGAAGATTGCTGTTGACCAAGGACATGTGAAAGCCGCCGAACATTTGCAACAGATCATCAGAGGTATGGCAACCAGGGACGTGAGCAAGGGGCGTGAGCTTGTGGACCAATGCCGGAATAGCGGATACGAGCAATGCGGTCCGCTGACCCGGTGACCGCAAGAGCATCAACACCACGTCTGGGGTATTCGGTCATCGCAACAGCGCACCTGTAGACTTACGGTCTCCGGTCACAAGTGAGTGTGTGAGGCGCAATACGCGGCTTCCTCCGCCGTTACGAGGGGTGGTCGACTCTTTTTGAGCCGGCGAACGTCTCTTGCGGCTTGTCAGGCTGCGCGTCTCGCCGGTGTGCTTGGTCGGGCCGATATGAGGGAGAGATCTCGATGATAAAACCCCACGTACTGTTGCTCGCAGGCCTGCTGGTCGCAAGCGGATGCCAAGACACGGAATCGACGCGAGCCACTTCATCAGGCGCGTGCCCCCAAGCACCACCGCCTGTGGATGCATTCACCGCGCGATGGGTCGCTGACTTGCTTGGGCCCTTGGCAGATCAGCCGTTCTCACAGAATCTGGAACTGGCTGAGGCAGGCGATGCGCACGCACAATGGGTAGTAGGACGCGCGTATCGTGACGGCCTCTCCGTGATGTGTGATGACGCGGCAGCCATTGCCTGGTTTGAGAAATCTGCCTCTCAAGGGTACGCACCCGGGCAAACGGCTCTTGGGTGGCAATATGACCAAGGCCGTGGGGTTGTGCGTGATGATGCGACGGCCCTGCGCTTGTACCGCGAGGCCGCGGAGCAAGGGTATGCCCGCGCGCAGTCGAATGTGGGGATCTTCTATCGCGATGGTCGGGGCGTGGATCAAGATGATGAAGAAGCCGTGCGCTGGCATCTGATGGCGGCCGCTCAAGGAGACGCCAAAGCGCAGACTAACCTTGGGTTTAGTTACCGGCGTGGGCGCGGGGTGCCGCAAGATCACGGTGAAGCGATACGTTGGTACCGTTTGGCGGCGGAACACGGGAGTCTCAATGCTCAGTTAATTCTTGGAGTCAGTTACAAAAACGGCATTGGCATCCCCAGAGACTATGAGGAATCAGCACATTGGTACGGGCGGGCGGCTCAGCAAGGGCACGCCAATGCTCAGGTGCATCTTGCGGTCAGTTATGAGCTCGGCAGTGGCGTGTCTCAAGATCATGAGGCAGCGGCTCACTGGTACAGACAAGCGGCCGAGCAAGGACACGCTGTCGGCCAATTCAAGTTAGGGGTGATGTATGAGTCCGGTGAGGGTGTTGAGCAAGACGGCCTGCAGGCGGTGCATTGGTATCAACAGGCCGCCGATCAAGGGATGCCGCACGCGCAACTGAACTTGGGCCGGCTCTATGTGATCGGAGACGGAGTCGAGCCAGATCCGCAGAAGGCGTTCCCGCTATTGAAAAGTGCGGCCGAGCAAGGGATCGCAGATGCACAGTCCACGCTTGGCGTGCAATTCGGGTACGGCGAGGGGGTTGAACAAAATCAGATCCTCGGTGTGATGTGGTTGAGCATCGCGGCGGACGCGGGAAGCGAGCGCGCTGCGGTGGATCTCACAGCACTGACAAAGTTGATGCAAGCACAAGATGTGAAAACAGGTATTGATCTCGCGGCACAGTGCAGGGACTCTGGGTATACGCAATGCGGGCTTGAGAGCAACTGAGAGATCAGGCCGCGCGGTGTACGTCTCAAGTGGAGGGGCTCTGTCGCTGAGAACGTCGCGTCATCCGCTGGTGTGTTGATCGCGCATCATGTCACTCTGTCAGTGGCATCGACGACACTCAGGCGGTCAGCTAGCCGTTAGAGATTCTCGAGCCATCGTTTGCTTCGTTCCTAGCGCCCTACAAGACTGCGCCATCACTCTCATCACGACTAACTGACGTTGTCATCGCCAGAAAAGGCCCATGCCCGCGCTTGGTCTTCTTCCCCTTCAGCAAACCGCCGCATCTGTGCCGAGAAAAACGTCTTCCCCATCCGAAACAACGTGCGTTGCCACCGCTCTTCAGCCACCATGGCTAATCGCTGAAACCGGTGGGCGTGGCGGTGAAGCAGCTTGAGGTGAATCCAAAGCGCCTGCATGCCTTCCCACCCGTGAAAGTCATGAGGTCGCACGACGATCCGAAACTGATCGGCATCTTCGGCTGCGCCATCGAGTGTGGCTTCCAGTTTCCGCTCTCCTCCGATGGAGAACGTGTCTGATACGACCACCTCGATACAGGCGATACCATCATCCACCGAGCACGTCACATCAACGCCTGAGGCATCGTCTGCAGACCTCAGCCATGCTGTCGCTGTCTCTTCGTCCTCAAAGCACCCCACTTTGAATGGAACAAAGGCACTCAGCGCACGCGCCGTTGTGCGCATCGCCTGCGATTCGCACACCAACGCGGTTCGTTCGATCAATCCGATGAACCCAGGTGCGATCTTGAGATCTTCCCATATCGCAGATGGTGTGATGCTCCACTCTTTCTCAATGTGTTTCAACACCAAAACCGGGTGCCTGAGGTCCATCATTTCGTCGATCTTGGGTTTGATGCGCGCAAAGTCGTCGTCTGTGATGGTTCCACCTACGCGGACCGTGACGATCCGGTGGGCATTGGGTCCTTCGATTGTGAGCATGGTTCTGTCCTATGGGCTGTTCACGGGTGGTTGGCTTAGGCTTGTGGTTCTCCTGCCGGTTCTTCAGTGCCAGCAGTGAGCGCAGGACCATCGAAAACCCAAGCCTGCGCGCCTGAACGCTGGCACGGCGAGAAGATCTTCAGGTCCGCATTGATGAACCGCGCCGCGGTGCGGTGCAGAGTCTGTTGCCAGCGGCTATCGGCCACCAATGCGACTCGTCTCACCCTGAGGCTGTGTTGCCTCAGAAACCTCATGTGCGAGAGAGCTCCCAAGGGTGCTGTTCTCACGCTATCTTGTCGTGGGCACAAGAGCACATGCAGTTCAGTACCGAGGTGTGCAGCGTTGCTCAGGATATCTTCTAGACATGCAATGTCCGCGCCGGAGAGAGGATCTGATATCGTCACGGCCAGAAACCCAAACCGGTTGTCGTACTTGTATTGGATGTCAACACTCGCCGCATTGTGCGGCGAGGTGAGCCAATCCACCGCGAGTTCTTCATCTTCGAACGTTTGAGTCGCAAACGGCGCGAGCAATCCCAGGACGCGTCCCATACCTCGCACGAGCCCCGAGTCGCATACGACTGCCGAGCGGTTGATGAGTTTCAGGAATCGGCGAGCGAGGCGGATCTCTTGGACCACGGCCTGCGGTGACACCGACACATCTCCCTCGATGTGTTCTAACACGCGCAATTCCTCATTGCGTAACTGTGCTTGTTCAAGGATCGGTGTGAGCGTATCAATATCAGCAGCAGTGATTTCGCCGCTACTGCGTAGCGTGAGTATGTGATGGCTATTCGGTCCTTCAATCCGGATCATGGTTTTATCAAGGATGTCGTTGCCAATAGGAAACGGTGAGTCGCGAAAAGTTCAAACGGGAACTTTGTGCCCGTACAGAGCGACGGACGGGGAGTGTTTGCGAGCCGGGAATCAGCACGTCATCAGGCTATGGGCGAGGTGATGTTTCCAGAAGTGTTGGTGAGGTTGCGTCGTACCCGTAGATGTCATCCATCGCTCTTTCAATGATGCGCGGAAAGAGGCGTGAGGTGACCCGGATACCTTGACGAATCAACCAAGGGCTGTGGTGCACGCGTTCGATGTGGCGGGAGCGCGCTTGCACCATAGAGGTTCTCGGCTTGCGCAGGTGCTCAAATGTGGTGAGAGCGCGCGCGAGATCGAACGACGTCTCAGAGAGACACCGCGCCAGAACGTAACTGTCCTCCATGGCCATGGCAGCTCCTTGAGCCAAAAAGGGGAGGATGGGGTGCGCGGCATCTCCGAGCAGGACCACCGGGCCATCGCTCCAACGGGGCAGCGGGTGTCGGTCAAAGAGGGGCCAGCAGCGGAGCTGGTCTGCGGTATCCAAGATGTCGGTGACGATGGAGTGGTAGCGTGAAAACGCGCGCCTGGCTTCTGCGATATCGCCGTCCTGTCTCCATGATTCAGGGATGTCACCAGGATGACGCATGACGCCCACGAAATTGGTGAGTGTGCCTGACCGTAGGCGATAGGTCACGGCGTGCTGTTGGGATCCCAGCCATGAACAGGCTTCTGGTAACGGTGGGGACGACAGCTTGGCCGTTTCAACGGTACAACGCCATGCCACATACCCCGAGTACGGAGGATGGGGAAGGTTGAGCATCTGGCTGCGGATGGTGGATGCTAAGCCGTCTGCACCAATCAGCAGATCCGCACCAATCGCTTCACCGGACTCAAGATGAGCGGTGACGCCAGCATCGGTGTTGGTGTAGCCAGTGACCATCTCGCCATAGCGGAGAGTGACGCCGGCATTTCGTGCGCGCTCTGTGAGGGCGCGAATCAGATCCCCGCGGTGGACATGGAGATACGGAGCACCGTAGCGCTGACTGATGTGGTCGCCAAGCGGTGACTGGGACATGATCTGGCCGGTCTTGCCATCGCGTAACGTGATGGCGCGGGGGGCGACCGCATCTTTCAGCAGGCGATCTTGAATGCCCAATGCGCCGGCCACTCTCATGGCGTTTGGGGTCAGTTGAATGCCGGCGCCATCATCGGTATCAGGAGTATGTGTGTCGAAGACGGTGACGCGCGCACCTTGGATAGAACACGCCATCGCAGCGGAGAGCCCGCCGATGCCGCCGCCGGCGATCAGGATGTGCTCAGGCATGTCAGAGTTTGGCGGCATCACACGCCTAACGCACCCATTGCTCGCTCAAAGTTTAAGTCTTGGCGCTCAATGGGCCGCGTGCGAAGAGATGTGCCCTGTCAGGGACGCCAGAAACGCATTCAGACTGGTGGCATCATTGAGATTCTTGTACTCACCCGTCTCGCGATCAGTTGGTTTTGTCGTGATCAGACAGACGGCGGAATAGAGGCGCTCTAGCATGAGTTTTTCACTCAGTAACCTGTAACGATCAATGTACGACGTATCTCTGAACTCTGGGAAGACCGGGAAGTGAGAGGTGATGTTCTGTATCGGTGTTTGTGACCGAGGACAGTCTTCGACGACCATGACCCACCCGAGGAAAGGAGCGGGTCTCGATCCAAAGGCTCCATCACGGTACGCGGTCCAAAAGTCCTGAGCGCTCCCAATGGCTTCCTCGCATCGGTTGTTGAAGTTATTGCCGAATGACGGACCGAGGTGACTCTTCAACTCAATCGCAGCCACCAGTGTCCCTTGGCTGGTCACGAGCACATCCCAAATCTTTGTGGGTCTGAAATACCCCGGTAGCGCGAGTGCTGTCCTCTTCACGTGGACAGCAGTTTCTGGGAGTCCCTGCTTGATGACAACCCACTTGATCAGCTCGACTAATCCATCTAGGTGTTTTCCGGCGACGGCGCTGGCTCGTTCGTGTGGTGGTAGGGAGGCTTGTTGTCTCGCTGTCCAGAAGTGACGAATCGCGCGTGATGCTAGCCGTTCATAGTTGTGAAAGCGTGGAGGCATCATTGCGGCGTGAGGAGTTGCGTTTCTTCGTTAGTTGATAGGCCGAACACCCGACGAAAGGCGGTACGAAATTCCCCGTGTGCGCTCTTGTCATTCCCGGACGAGAGTGCCTTCTGGTCAGCGCGCGTGATTTGATTCCACTGAGGCAGTCGAATGCGTCGTAAATATTGAGCTTGAAAACGAAGACACCCACCATGCATGGTGGTGGAATAGGCGGATACGAAGAGGTGAGCCAGTCCGTGCAGTAGCACGCGCCGCAGCGCTTCGATCTCCCAATCTGAGGTCGTGATGTAGTACAGGTTGTGGTGCGGGTAGTACAGACCCTGATCGAAGACGATATGGGCGCGACCTTTGATATCGGGGATCAGAAGTTTGGGAGCGGCGGCGAGACGCGAGTCAATGCGGTCAATCGTTCGGTACCAGTGCCGAGGGTTTCTTTGGGCGATATGTCTCTTTTTGACGCGATCTTCTCGCGTCATGAGATATGCATGCATGCGCGGATGATCGGTCAACGGTGCGAGCTTCCCATCACTGAGGAAGGGGTTCAGCACGCCCTTGCCCTGCCAGTTCAGCGAACCCGTTGCGATGTCCTTGGTCATGACCAGAGGTAATTTCCGGCTGGCTTCCACATCCATCTCATCGAATTTGGCAATGTAGGCCTCATCGCAGCCAGTGGCCACCCCGATGCCGATGTTGCATCCCGAGGCCTCAATGGCAGGGAAGAGCGCCTCCAGCTTGCGGGTAAGAGCAATGGCGTTCGCGTCGTGAAGCATCCACGGTTCTGATTGGTTGACGACGCGCGCGAGTTCATAAATGGGCGCGGTGGATGGCGGAGTGGTGGATACCAAGTCTGCCGCCAATGATCGCAGATGAGCGGGGTCTATGTCGGGCTTGGCTGTCACCCGGGTCAGCTCGCCCGACGCCCGTTCAATTACGGTGACGGCGGGGTACGCGATGACGTGTTGGGTAAAGGCTGGCGTGTTCACCATATCGACAAAGTGCGACAAGTGGAATTCCTGAGAAATCAGGTTGCGAAGCCGGCTGCCGTATTGATTCTTTGTCCACCGGTCAGCGCAGATAAATCCGAGCTTGCCGCTTAGCGCCAGACTGCGAAGGCCTTGCTCATAGAACGCGATATAGACATCGGCGCGGCCATACATGCTGGGAAACCGCGATCGATACGCGGCAAGAAGCTCATCTGGCACGCGTTCTTGCCGGACGTACGGAGGGTTACCGACGACGACATCAAACTGCGAGGACAACGAGGTGAAGAGGAAATCTGCGTGGTGGAGCCAGGCATCAGCTAGAAGGAGCGATTCTTCTGGGGATGCACCTGAGTCGCGAAGCAGATCAATGACCATGCTGCGGCTGTGCTGATAGGCCTCTTGGTTGACGTCGATGCCAACGATGCAATCGCGAAGGCTCTTGTACGGAATCTTCAGCCGCTCGCGTGCCTGAAGCAGTCGCTCAATGGTCGGGATGAGAAAGTCGCCGTGCCCGCAAGAGGGTTCGAGCAGTCGTTTGGTGGTGAGTGGTTTGTCACCGGTATACCCCACGAGATCCAGAATGAACTCAGCCACGCATCTCTTGGTGAAGACCGCCCCACTCTCCGCCAACGACGCGGTGGCGTGATGGTGGCGGGAGGTTGCTGTGAGCACCGGTGATGATTCAACGCTGATCGTTCGTCGGTCTAGCTCAACGGTAGCCGGGGCGTTTCCGTTCAAGAGATCACTGAGTTCTCTGTGATAGACCGTGTGCCGAGGCCAGTGGCTGGGTCAAAAACGGCCAACACGAGGAGTATGTGAGCGCGTGTTTCTATGAGCAATCAAAGGCCGGTCGGCTATCAGCAAGATATGACTTGAACCGTATCATAACCATCGGCGCGACGCATGCGCGTGACACCAATCGCTGTCAGGTGTCAAAGCCTCGCTAAGCGATGCAATGTGCTTCGTTCTGCACTGAGCAACCTTCAGGGCACATCAACACGTAATTCAGAAAGCGGGTAAACAACGTCCTGTGCGTTTTACTAGCAGAAGCTTTAGTTAAAAGATAGCGAAGGTATTCGCTACATGGACAACTCTGACTATGTTCAAGCAGATTTTCTAAACTCAGCTCCACTACAGCGGATACTTCAGGTTTTGCGGTTGTTCATGAGATCCGCTGTGCGTGACGCACCCAGCTTGCAGATGCGCAGGTTTCCCCTTGCAGTATTACCACAGTGCTCAGAGAGCACGAACGACAGACCGTCCAAGCAGTCTATCATGATGATAACAATCTCAGCGCCAGAGCGCAAAGGGTGATATCCTGTCTAATGACTCTTTTGATCAAAAGATTCTATTTCGCCACACGTCAACCTTACTAGTATCAAAGAAATATAGCGCTTGTTTGCTTCCAAATTTTGAACTAACCTTGTGCTCGATTCGCGCCAACTCACTAGGTTCAGGGCCGAAGACGCCTATGGCAAGACGCTTGAGAGCTTTATTCTCCACTATCGCTTGCAAGATATGATCATCGTTGTCTGCAAGTGATGCGCCAAACATATATAGAGTTCCGGATGCCCTAGATAATGCTTGATAGGAGTTATGAAGATAAGCATTGTGCATGATACGTGAACGTTTCTGATTTGCTGTTCCCTCTGTTACAAGTAGTGGAAAGTGTCCGCTTTGGATGGAATCAATTGTCGATTGTCGCAAATTGGAATCTGGTGTATGGCGTCTCTTTTGAACCTCCAAGCCTGTATCAAAAATGTGCAGACTGCCATGAAGGTAGTGCAGATTTGGTGGTGTGGCCGAGAATTGAGGTTGCCATACTAGGTAGTCACCTTTGCTGACGCTTACGTTGGAAAATCCATCATTGCATGAAAACCCCTCAATGCTTTTCAGGCCTTCCATTGTCGCCCAGTACAATAGAAAATCATAATTTAGGCTGAAATATGAATGGAAATAATTCAGGAAATCCGCACACGTAGAACAAAGTTCACGATGTGCTGGTCCTAGTCCTTGCGGATGTATATCAGCGATTACGGTCGCCAAAGTATCTTTGAGAACGTGACTGTGTTCTCTCATTTTCTTGGAAACCAAAGAGTTAGTGCCGGGGAAATACCCGTCAACAAATCTTGCAGATGTCTCTAATGCGTTCATCGCTTGCTCAAAATCGTGAGTGTCCAGCCCTCTGAAGACCCAATCTAGTTCAGGGTATCTATTCGACAAAGCTGAAACGTGTCGTAGGTTGTCGTAACTGAATGTTCTTGAATCGCATGAGATGCTAAACCCATTTCCTAAAATTAGGTGTCTTGATATCACAGACCTCTCAAGTCGAATCGCTTGCCGAAGCGTGAGGATATTCATTAATCATAGAAGGTGAAGATCATCTTTATTATTCTACTTAGAGTCGTATGTGTACGGGAGAATATGAGTTTAATAGAGTTGTTCCTGGATGGAGATGTGTCTTGTTCTAGCGGCGTATACGAAAGCTCTCATCAAGCCAGTCAAAGATTTGATGAGTTATGGACTAGTCGATCTTTGATGAGTCTGAACCAAGGGCACTTAAGGTGCGTTAGGATCTAATTTGGTGTATGAGATTGCACTGTGGGATGTAAGCGTAGAGAGAGCAGTCCGGAGCAAAAGATTTCAGGGTGCGAGACGCCGGTGACAGGTTAATCTCTGTTCCGGATCAATACAACCCATGTGGTATGCTGTCCGTCGCGAGTCTTTGAAGGTCTACGCTCCACATCCCAGTGAGCTCCCTTAGCGCCAAATTCTTGTGTCATGAGTGTCGATACAAGCGTATGTGCAAGTGGTTCGCTGTCATGAACATCGTTTGGCAGATAGCTCTGCACCTGCAAAATGAAGCCTCGCCACGGCACACCTCGGTTGGCAATCTGCGCTAGATATCGTGTATCTGCCGTAAATGCCCTGATAGCAAGTGCTTGATATGACGCGAGGGTATCAGGTTGCTGTGAAGTCGGTCCCGGTTCACGGACATCAGTACCTGTTGTGCCTTGGGATGCGTTGTTTAACCTGTGCTGGTACTGCTTGCGCAGGTCGGACGCTGCTGTTTCGATCGCTGGACGGTTGTTGTGAGGATCTGCTGGACTGTGGCGGCCTTCAAAGGACATGGCGCGAATCGGTATCGGGTAACTCTTCCCGCTGACGCTGCTCCAAAACACGCCATGCCCAGGAAGTGGTTCATTGAGGAGCGACGAGAGGATGTCATCACTAAAGTGAGCGTTAGCGCTCTGCACTGCGCGCAAGTCGCCAGCTGAGAGCAAGTGAAACGCAAACCAGTTATCCCCTTGGCTCAGGATCTCTTTGGGGATGGATCCTGGCTGTTGGGTGATCAATACGGCTCCGAGATCGAACTTGCGCCCCTCCTTCACCCATGAGATGTACGGGCTCTCGCCAGAACTTCCGGTGCTGCCGAGTACTGTTTGGGCTTCCTCAATCACCGCGATCACCGGGATGGTCTTGGGCTCGGCTTTCGTGAACTCCGCTTGGTTGTATTCGAAGATGTGTCCGAGGATCAGCCCAGATAACACAAGTGCCGGGGTGCCCCTCATTTGAGAGATATCCACCACGCACAGTTTGCCGGTACGAAGCGCTGCAATCAGCATGTCCATTAGTTGGCTGCTTGGATCGTGCAGCATGCGCACGATGCTGGTCATGTTTGCTCTTGCGGCCAGCATTTCGGCATCTTGGCCACTCTCTAGGCGAAGGAGGCGCTTGACCGTATCCCCATCCGCGTTGTAGCCATCCTTGTAGATCAAGTCAACCAGCGCCTGCCAGTCGCCGGGGTTCATGCCCTTGAGCTTCCGAACGTTTTGTTGTTCTTGCTTCTCTGAGGTGAGTGCGATGGAGATCACGTTGCTTGGAGGAAGCCGCCGGATATCAAGGCGCATGTTCCCTGCCACGAACGATCGGTAAAACGCACTCGGCGCTTCCTTCGGCGTAAAGACCACCACCTTGTCTTGCAGTTCCTTGACATCACAGAGAGCGGGTCTGCTTTTATCGTCAGGCCAGAAGTACTCCCCGTCTGGATCAAAGATCAAAGTGCCGACTGGTACCTGCTGGCCGCCTCGCTTCGTCACCGTTGGTGTTGTGCTGTACAAATTCGAGAACAGGAGCTTCACGAGGTTGGACTTTCCAAAGCCAGCTCTCGCAAAGACCAAGGTACGTCTCGCCACTAAGCTCAGAACGTGAAACCGCGGCACGATCGCAGGACCTTTGATCTGCATCCAAGGTTCCGTCTTCAGTCTCTCGTCGCCGCGAGCGTAAATGAACTCCCCAAGCGCAAGATGACCGATTTCGGCAGCCCCCTCAATGTTGTGCCCCGCAACTTCTTTGAGCAGGGGACCCGTCAAGAACGAGACCTTGCTCCCGACATGCGGCAGCCGGCGATGGGATGCGGCGTACACCAGTTTGCCTTCGACACGCCGCACCACGCCCAACACCCGCATGTTGGCACGGTACTTCAAGTACTGCTTTCTCAGTTCTTCTGGAATAGGGCGCTCTTCAGTAATCGCGCGAATGCCGTAGTCTTCACCGGCTGATGACGTCAAGCGCCCCAAGGAGGAGATCGAGGTAATGCGTCCCAGTACTCCTTCCTCGTCATCTTCAAGCTGCACAACGAGAAACTGCCCATGCATCGGCGCTCGTTGAAACTCGCTGATGTACGGGAGGGTGAGCTCGGCGTGGAATTCCAGGCTACCAGCACTGAAGCCTTTGAAGATGCCAATCGTCTTCTCTTTGGAGAACAGGGTCATTGATATCTCAGCTTGGAAACGTCACTTTGCAATTGCATCGCTTCGAGGGTGGGTTTTTCATCATCTGTCAGTAGCCCGCGCACGGCTGCAACGACTTCACTTTGAAGAATGTCCATATCGAGGCCGACAACCTCTGCATGCTCATGTGCGCTTTGTAAGCATCGAGGATACAGAGGAACTGGAAATCCATCGGCGGCGTCAGCCAAAAGATACCCGAAGATGTCTGATGCGTTGTCACTTTGGCTGCTTAGGATGTCGACCGTCCAGATCGGATCCTCACTCCGGTCTCCAAACCGCACGAAGTGCATGTCGCCGGCCACGAACTTTGGTGTCTTCCCTAACGGGCCTTCCGTCTCCGGACCGCGCGCGTACTCTGGCCAGACGAATGCTTTTTCCTCGAGGTTTCGAGGGACGCGCACGTACCGCGCCTGACCGCTCTTCAGCGTCTTCTCAAGCGCCATGGCCAAACGATAGCGCGTCAGCACAGCACTGTGCTTCGCTAATCCGACCAGGTAGATCCGACGCCGGGTTTCGCGGAAGGTGCGATCAATCGCGGATTCGATGCGCTTGCGAAAGTGAATGAAGTACTCACCACGAAAGAGCTTGGTGCGGAGCAACCCATCGCGCACGAACATCGTGTCAGTAGCAAAGCTTCGGTAGCAGATGCGGTCGTACAACGCTGCCCACTCACACAAGTCACGGTACACGGCCACCCACGACGGGGAAATGTCATCGGGGCGCTCTCGTACGCGTCTGCCATCAGGGATCATGTGACAGAGCTGATGGAGGGTCTGGGGGTAGACGTCGAGATCCACCATCATCCGTCCCACAGCGGTGATAGGAGAGCCGTCTTCACCGAACTGCCGGCGGCTGAGGACATCGGTGTCTGTGGTCGGCGTAATTGCGTCTAGGCACAGGGGTTCTCCATAAGAATCCACCACGCGTACCAGCTGGACGTGAAACGGATCAAAGGGGATTTCGTTGTTGCCGCCATCGCTTGCCACAAGGGAGATGGACGTGGCTTGCATGGGTTTGATCACCCGTGTAGCGTGAGAGAGGGTGCGCACTTCGGTGCGCAGATCGTCAAGCAGTCGCCGGTCTCTGAGTGTGGCCTCTCGAATGGTTTCCTTCAGTTCGCGTAACTGGGCGTGATCAAACATTGGTCAGTTCACGCGGTCGGCATAGGCTTCAATGTCCTTTGCTGGGGTGGCTTGGAAGCTCTTGAATTATTGTGATTCTTGATGACTTTGTCTATTCGGCTCTCGCGACGCGTAGGTGGTTCTCTTGTCCAGCCACGTTGATCTGATCGAAATTGGCACTACGATGTACCTGCGAATCAGCCGCGGTCACCTCGTGTTTGCCGCTGGCATCTGCTAGGACGTGTGCGTAACCCCAGAAGGCATAATCGGATGAACCCACACATGAACCGAGCCATGACTGCTCATCTTGACACGACACGTGCCATCCTTGGCCCCGATATGTCGGTCACCCTCAAGACTGTGACTGACTCGTTTTATGCCGAGTTGAATCAAGAGTTCAACGGCTCACGACAGCATGTGCTGGTGTCACGGTTCTCGTTCTCTGAGGCTTGGGAGACGTGGGAGTGTCATCCCGAGGGTGATGAGATTGTGATCATGGAGTCAGGCGATACCGATTTGGTGCTGTGGAGAGACGGCAAAGAGGAGCTTGTGCGGGTGAGTGAACCCGGTGCGTTTGTCGTGGTCCCCAAAGGGGTGTGGCACACAGCAAGGCCGCACATGCCGACGACGATGGTATTCGTGACGCCTGGAGAGGGAACGGAGAACAGGGCAGCTCCACCGGCAGTGTGATGGATCAAAATCACACACAGACATCTTGAATTCGATTGGAATTCAAAAGAACATGACGGTCGCGCAGGATCTTGTGGTGCAGTCGACCGGCAAGGTTGCCCAAGTGACGAGATCGTGTCACAGTCTCATGGAATTGACAATAAAGAGATAAACACATAGTATATTTATGGGTTTTCATAAATTAGGTCAAGTCATTGATGGAGTACTCCGGCTTCTTTCGTAGTCACCCGGTTTTTACTGTTAAGGATTTATCTGAGTATGTGGCATCCCGGCGCGGTGCGGGCGAACGAGCCGTTGAGGCGATACTGGCCTATCACCATCGCACTGGCCGTCTTGTGCGCGTGCGGCGCGGCATGTACGCCGTCATACCGTTGGGTGCTGACTCAACGACGTATCCCATCGACCCTTTTCTGATTGCTTCACAACTCGCAGAGGACGCGACTGTTTCGCATCATTCGGCATTGGAATTTCACGGACGAGCATATTCCATCTTTGAACACCTGACCTACTCAGCCAGTCACCCGAGTCAGGCGCAATCCTTTCGAGGACAGCGGTTTCAAGGGACGGCTTTCCCGCGCGCGCTAGTCAGGGCAGGCAAAACGCAGTTTGGGGTTATCACCGGCGAACGGATGGGCATGCCGTTGAGCGTGACGAGCCTTGAGCGGACTCTCGTTGATGTGCTGGACCGTCCTCTTATCAGCGGTGGCTGGGAAGAGATCTGGCGGTCGCTCGAAATGGTTGAGTTCTTTGATACGGATGTTGTGGTGGAATATGTGTTATTGCTGAATAACGCTACTACGGCATCTAAGGTGGGGTTCTTTCTTGAGCAACATCGGGATCAACTCATGATCGAGAACAATCAATTGAAGTGCTTGCAACGTCTGCGTCCGTCGCAGCCGCATTACATGGATCGAGTCAAGAGGACTGTGGGGCATCTTGTAGCCAATTGGAATCTCGTAGTGCCACGAGACGTCTTCACGCGTTCCTGGGATGAAGTGCTGTAGACATCTCCCGATCTGCTCTCCTTGACGCAGCATCTCAAACGGGCTTTCAGACTGCGGGATTGGAAAAGGTCGCACGACTTATTCGTATGCTCAACGCGCTGCGTAGCCATCCGTTCTTACGGGACAAAATTGTGCTGAAAGGTGGCACTGCTCTAAATCTCTTCACGTTCAAGGTCCCGAGACTCTCAGTTGATATTGATCTCAATTACATAGGCGCAGAGACGCGAGATGCCATGCTGAAGCAGCGGCCGCAGCTAGAGAAGGCTATTCGAGACGTAGTTGAACGTGAAGGCTGCATTGTTCAATCTGCACCGTGGGGGTATGCGGGAGGAAAGTGGCCGCTTCGTTACAAAAGCGCGATGGGTGGATCAGGCAGCATTAGCCTCGATATCAACTACATGTACAGGGTGCCGCTACTGCCAATCGAGGTCTCTGACTCCCATGCGGTTGGACCGTGGGTTGCTCGGCAATTCCCAGTGCTCAACATTCATGAGCTAGCTGCCGGAAAACTCGCAGCGCTGCTGTCGCGCGGATCAGCGCGTGACTGGTTTGATAGTGATCTCATATTTCGAACTGGTCAACTCAATCGCAAATACACACGTGTCATGTTCGTTGCATACATCGCAATGACTGACTTCTCGTGGCAGAGTGTTTCGGCTGATGACATCATGCTGGGCTCAGGACAGGTGAATTCGCATCTTATGCCTATGTTGCGGACCCAAGAGGTGCGAACACCAAAGGATACAAAACGCTACGCACAGGAATTAATGAAGTCGTGTCAAGAGCACCTAGAGTCCTTGCTTGCGTTCAGTCAAGCTGAGAAACACTTCTTGTCCCTCATCAAGAGTCAAGGGCAAATTGACGGATCCCTACTAACTGAAGATGCTACTCTGCGGGAACGGATAGAGCGTCATCCCAACCTCAGGTGGAAAGCGATGGGCAGTAGAGGATCATGATGATTCGTAAGTCCTTGAACGTAGCATGGGAAGCATCAATACCTTGCCGCATGATGGCCTTGATTGCTGACGCTGGCTCTTTTTGGAGAGTTGCGCGCACCGACTAAACACCCTCTGCTACTTGGCGTCAGTTCAAGAGAGGGATACCGTTTGTAAGTGAGGAATGCTAAGAGCGTGTTTACTGCGACTGTTGACTTTTGTCGGCAGACGGGAGGTTCTTCTTAAGTTATCATAATTCCTATTAAATACGCTATATTCACTCTTTCTTCCGCTTTCGCGATGTCTTCCTTCCGTTAACTCTAGAAAATTCCATGATCCGACTTCTTGACGCGGTGCCAGAGGCATTCGTTTCAGACACGTCTGTTAGTCGTTCGGTCTCACGTGCGGTGAAGATGGGACGGCTGCGTAAGCTTGCGTCGCGGCTGTACACCCGTAACCTGACCGGCTCCCCAACGGTCATCGTTAGGCGCAACCTTTGGAACATTGCGGGTGGTTATTTCCCGGGCGCCGTCATTGCCGACCGCACCGCTTTGGAAAATGCACCAGCGAGCGATGGTTCGGTTCTTCTGATCTCCGAAAGAGGGAGAGACGTGGCGCTCCCCGGATACATCCTTCGCCCACGCCGTGGGGCCATGCACTTATCGTCAGACCGGCCGTTCGTGGGATCGCTGTACCTCTGTTCCACTGCGCGAGCATATGTTGAGAACATGCGACCGACACGCGCACGAAACGGCATGGTGAGGCGCTCGCTGACGCGCGCTCAGATTGAGGGTCGCTTGCGAACACTCATCCGAGAATCCGGTGAGGTTGCGGTGGCGAAGCTTCGCGACGATATTGCCGGGGTGGGAGAGGAGCTGGGTCTGACGGCGGAAGCTGCAGCGCTTGATGCCTTGATTGCAACTTTGCTCAAGACGAGCCGTGTGCGCATGACGATTCCCGCAGCAATGGCTCGCCAACACAGGCAGCCGTTTGAGACCAGATGCGTTGAGCTCTTAGAAGATCTGCGCACCGCACTACGCGCGACAACATTGCCAGCGTGCCTCTCTGAGATACGTCATGCTCAAGGGCATGAGATGCGTGCTTTCTTTGAAGCGTACTTTTCCAATGTCATCGAAGGCAAGGATGTTGCCATTCAAACCGCATCTCATCTCATCTTCAACAACCAGATTCCTCTCGACGCCCCTAAAGATGCGCTTGACGTCCTAGGAACGTGGAAGGTCGTGTCGGACGATGTCGAGATGTCTCGCCGCCCTGCTGCGGCTCAAGGCTTCGTCGAGCTCCTGCGAGAGCGACATCGGTCCCTCTTGAGCAGTCGTCGGGAGACGCGGCCAGGCTTGCTGAAAGTCAACCGCAATCAGGTGGGTGGTAAGGCGTTTGTCTCTCCAGAATTGGTTGCTGGCACGCTTGAGCACGGGCACTCCCTGTATCAGAGCTTAGAGACACCCTTTCAACGTGCCGTGTTCATGATGTTCTTGGTGACAGAGGTGCATCCATTTGATGACGGAAATGGCCGGCTGGCTCGCGTCATGATGAATGCTGAACTGGCGGCCGCAGGGGAAGAGAGGATCATTATTCCCACGGTGTATCGCGGCAGCTATCTATCCGCCCTCAAAGCGCTGACCAACCTCTCGAGCCCTGAACCTCTGATTCGCGTGCTTCACTTCGCGCAGCGTTGGACGGCAGCCATTCATTGGCGAGATCTTGACTCAACCACCCGAGAAATTCAGGGGTGCGATGGGTTTCTGGATCCAGCAGCTGCGGAATCTGAGGGGCGGCGCCTGAGGATGCCAAGCGGCTAGTGCTTCACTGATGGAGACGCGTGAAGTCGTTGGCGCGTGGAAATGGCTCCCCGGGTTGGACTCGAACCAACGACCTGGCGGTTAACAGCCGCATGCTCTACCAACTGAGCTACCGAGGAGCGCCGGTGCGGATTGTACGAATCTGCTGCTCGTGGCGGTGATCGTTCTAGAATCGAAGCCCATTAGAAACGCTTGTGACCTATGAACGTCCTTCGTACTCCGGACGCTGCTTTCAGCGACCTTACTGACTTCGATTTCGCGCCGCACTACGTCGACGTGACCGCTGATGACGGCACCGTGTGCCGTATGCACTACGTCGATGAGGGCCCCAAAGACGCCAAACATACCGTCTTCATGATGCATGGTGAGCCGTCTTGGTCTTACCTCTACCGGCACATGATCAAGCAGGTCGCAGCCGCGGGTCACCGCGTCTTAGCACCCGACTTCATCGGTTTCGGTAAGTCCGATAAGCTCGGCGCGTATGAAGACTACACGTATGCTCGCCACATCTCGTTTGTGCAGCAGTGGTTTGATGCCGTTAATCCCACCAACGTGACATTCTTTGGTCAAGACTGGGGCGGACTCGTCGGCCTTCGCATCGTCGCTGCCAACATGGATAAGTTCTCAAGCGTGGTCGCATCCAACACGTTCTTGCCTACCGGCGAAGGTGCGGGCGATGCTTTCCTTGCGTGGCGTGAGTACGCCAAGACCACTCCGTCATTTGTGTGCGGCAACATCATCCAGAGCGCGACCCAACGGACGCTAACCGACGCAGAAGTCAAGGCCTACAACGCGCCGTACCCGGAGGACTCGTATCTTCAAGGAGCCCGTGCGTTTCCGGCACTAGTCCCCGTGGAACCTCAGATCCCGCAAGTCTCTGAAAACAAAGCCGCGTTCAAAGTCCTTGAAGGCTTTACCGGTATCTGGCAAAACGCGTTTAGCGACAAAGACCCGGTCACCCAAGGAGGCCACAAGGGATTTGAAGCGCGCATCCCTGCTGCCGCCAAGCGACCCAATCGCGTGGCAGAAGGCGGTGGTCACTTCGTGCAGGAAGACTGCAGTGACTTCTTGTCTCACGTCATCCTGGATGTGATCTCAGAGCTCTGACACCAGCGATCCACACAGGCGGCCGATCTGCGCCGCCTGTGTGGATACGCGATCACCCGTGATCAGCGCGCCCGCACCTCACTCATCGTCTACCGTGATGACCTGACCGGGCACCGGAATGATCATCCGCCGTTGGGTGTCATCCGGCCAATGCTGCGACGCTTCACGGAAGTCTGACTCGGGCTCTCCTTGCTTGTCGTCACCTAAGGGAAACGTCGCGAAGTGGATCGCAAAGCTCTTCTTGGCCTGTGCATCGGTGTGCATGTACGGCATGTCGGCAGGCCCCGCATGTGACGGCGCCATGAACCACCGCGGCAAGTACGCCCCAATCGGAACCGCGGCAATATCCACGCCGCCTAAACGCTCGGCAATCATCGCAAAGTGCGGGCCATATCCCGTGTCACCGGCAAACAGCGCCGAGCCGTTGGCGCCTTTGACGTGCAGCCCAGCCCACAGCGTGCGGTTTCGGTCGAACAGCGTGCGCATCGTCCAATGTTGCGCAGGGACGGCTGTCAGTCTGACATCTTGGACGGTCACGTGATCCCACCAGTCGATTTCTTGGACCTCGGAAAACCCTTGACGCTTGACGCGCTTGCGGTTGCCCAATGGCACCACCACCAAGGGATCGTCACGCCGCGCGAGCATGCGCAGTGTCGGCAAGTCCATGTGATCGTAGTGACTGTGACTGATGAAGACGACGTCAATCTCCGGCAGGTCTTCAAACCGAATCCCCGGTTCATGGACGCGATCGACGCCGAGGGTGTACCCAAAGGCATTCACGCCCACGGTTTTGGAGTACACCGGGTCGGTCAGGATGTTGACGTTGTTGACTTGAATCAGCACGGTGGCGTGCGTGACGTACGTCACCTTCAGGTCCTGGGAGCGATCAGCCTCAATCGTCATCGGCGTGATTTCTCGTGGTTTCCAGACCGGCGCCACCCGGGTCTCGCGCCAGCGAGACGCCGCGGCTGAACTTTGTCCCGGGGGAGCATCCCACGAATGGTGAAAGGAATCGCCATTGAAGTGATCCGTCACCGGGCCGCGCCAGCGCTCAAACGGCCGAGCGTGCCACAGCACGATCAGCGCGACCGCTACAAGGAAACCAAAGAAGTAAAGCAGACCAAGCATCAGTCGACGGAGCACGGTGTCGTGAGAAAAAACGCGGAGGGTTCGCATGCCGCAGATTGTCCCACACGTCCCATTTTTGAGGCAACCGGACACGCGAGCAGTGACGGTTTGATGTCACGACGTCACACAAGGTTCCGCGTTTGAATCGATCCATCACTCTCTGTGGGACATCATGCTCACTGCCCGTCTTTGCATGGCGCTGCTCTGGCTGCCACCAACTGCCTTTGCGTTTGCCGCCAAACTGCCTGAGCGTCCGACGTGGCTTGACCAGCAACGAGAGGCGCACACCGGCCGTACCGTGACCCCGCGCCTCACGAATCAAGGGGATTACGGGTTGTTTCCCGACCGCACGTTGCGGTGGATGTGGAGCGGTGAGGGACAGCACTTGGTGTGCTCGCAGCATCCGGATATCAACCGGTGCTACGTCATCACGGTTCCAAGGCCAGGGATCGTGGACGCGCTGCCGCTGCACCATGCCGCCGATTTCCAGTCGTTTCTTCAACGCTTGGTGCAACCCGATATTGGCGGCAGCTGGTGTGAGGTGGGGATCAGACACTTAATCTGCGAAGGATCAGAGACAGAACTCCCCGAGTGGAGCGACTACGGTCCGGTGCAGTGCTTTTTTCCTAGCTCCACCCGGCGATACTTCGGCGTATTCAGCCGGACGACCACCTACGATTATTGTGCGCCGCCTGCGATCGCTAGGGCAGGCGAGCGACTGATGCACACCGTGTTCTTTCAATGTCAGTCGGCCTGGCACCGGCGGTGTACCAACGTGTTTCATCAGATGACCTATGACCCCGCGCGATATCAACCGGTCCGCACCGAGAGGCGCGGGCAACTATGCGGCTTGTATCCCGTCGACCTCTTTGGATGCACGGAGTTCGTGGAAGCAGAAACCCGTTTGGAGCCATTGCGAGAGGGGGATGTCACACTATGGCTCCATTGCGACGTGACCCAAGTGGATCACAGTGCCACCCGTTATGGCGATTTCCACGGCGAACCGAGACTGCGGTTTACCAGTTCGCGGGGCCCCAGCCCCAACACCCGCGCCACGTGCGGATTGCGCCGTGAGCCGCATGTTTGGTTCTTTCCCAGCGACGGTGCCAGTGTGGTCGCATCGCGCTGCACGGGGCGATCTGGGCACTACACATGCCCCACCTCCAGAGCGTGGGACACGCGGGAGTTCGTGGACGTGAGTTTGCCGTTCTGCGCGGGGTTTGTGCCGGTCAGCGCTCAAGAGGTCTGCGACGGCCCGCCCGAGCGGTGGGCGAACTATGGCGTGGCGAGTACGCCCTCGCCGTCGCGCGTTGAACCGCCGCGGACCCACATCCCCGATCTCGGGATCACTGGTGAGCCAAGGTAACCGCTGATGAACGATGAACACGCGCGCAGCGCTCCTTTGCTTCTCACGGATCACAGCGACGAGGGGGAAGATAGCATGAATGCGTGGCTGCGTGAGACCTCAGGGGATTCCAGCGCCACCGTCAAACGCGACGAGCAGGGGCGGCCATGGCTTGTCACGGCCACCGGCATCCAATTCATCTCCCGAAGTCATACGTCTCAGCGATTGGTGGTCGCCTACGGCGGGGAGCACCCGGTGGGCGTCGATATTGAATCGTTCAACCGGCGCATGAATCCCGACCTGCTGATCCGCGCGATGAATGACGATGAGCGCGCGGCCATGAAGGCGGTTCCTCTCGATCAGCAGCCGCGGATGTGCGTACTCACGTGGTCGTTGAAGGAAGCGGTTGCGAAGTTTTGGGGGTGGCCGATTGCCCGCGCGAGGCACCACGTTTCCGTGTTTCCGGCGCTTCACGATGGCGTGGATATGCGAGTTGTGTATCACCACGCGCCGCTGAAACACCCCACCCAACATCTCCAAAGAGAGATCGATGGTGGCAGCAGCCCCATGGTGGTGAGTGTGGTGGCGCTTCGACCGTAAGTGCGGTTTCGACGCACAGGAGTGTGCGCGTCAGAGTGGCATAATCCGCGCGGACTGTGGGTCGCGGGAGAGCAACCATGCTGGAGATGAAGTGTTCGTGCGAAGCGTGTCAGTGTGACTTGCCGCCTGACTGTGACCATGCATGCATTTGTAGCTTTGAATGCACCTTCTGCGCGGACTGTTGCCAGTCTGATCTCAACGGCACGTGTCCCAACTGCAGCGGTGAACTGGTGAAGCGTCCGCGGCGCAGCGCCCCTGAGTGAGGCTGCGTTAGTCCGTCTTCGGTGCCAACCCAAACAGCTGGCGCACCTTGCGAAAGGCGCGCCCATCAATCACGATGAATCCCAGCACCAAGAGTGCAAATCCGACGGCGTATTGTTGACGCACGGTTTCGTTCAGTAACAGAATGCCCAGACCGCTCGCGCTGATGGGCGCGACCATCGTGCCCAGAGAAATGTTGTTGGCACCGATCCGCCGGATCAACCAGAAGTACAGCACAAAGGGAATTGCCGTTCCAATCAGCCCAAGCCCCGCGATCGCCAGTAAGGGGACCACGGGGAGGGCGCTGAACGCCAGCACGGGCGTTTCAGCGAGGAGCGCCAGCGGTAACAACACCAACCCACCCGCCAGCACCGATCCGGTGGCGGTTTCTTGAGGGTTGCGGGCGTCTAAGGTGCGCGCATAGATGCCATAGATGGCGTACCCAAGCGCGGCTCCCAGCACTGCCAGCTGTCCTATCAAGCCGTTATCCAGATCCTCAAACGTATCAAGACCGACGGTCACGGCCACGCCAGCCATCCCAAGGATCAACCCCACGAGACGTTTGAGATCCAGGCGTTCGTCCGAGGTGAGAAAGTGCGCCAGAAAGGCCGTAAAAAACGGTGTCGCGCAGGTCAGAATCGCCGCTAATCCGGCTGAGATCCACTGCTGACCAAAGAAGATCAGGCTAAACGGGATGGCGTTGCCAATCGTGCCGAGAATGACGTACTCGCGAACCCGCGTGAAGGAGAGAGGCAAGCGGCCGCCGCGCATGCGAAAGAAGCTGAAAAGCAGCAGCCCGCCCAACAGGAGCCGGCCGCTGGCAATGGTGATCGGGCCGAAGGCCACGAGGGCATATTCAGCAAACACAAACGAGCCACCCCACAGGAGGCCCAGCAGGCCGACAAAACCCCAATCAGTCAGCTTGGGGGTGCCCATGTCGATGCGTGTGATGCGTTTGTGTGTGGCACATTATCGGGGGCCAATCTTCGAAGGCATGTCAGCGTGATCGGTTGCCCGTTTGGACCGTAAACGCGTCTCTTGTTTCGCGTGCTTGTACTGCGCTGATGGCGGTGAGTCCGATCGTAATGGCAGGGATGGCGAGGGGTCAATCCGTCGTGGGTGATCGCATGAAGCGCGAGCGTAACTGTCGAAAGAGCCGCCCATCAATCACGATGAAGCCCATTATCAAAAGCGCAAAACCCACTGCGTACTGTTGACGCAGAGTTTCGTTGAGCAGGATGATGCCCAGACCAGTGGCGCTCACTGGTGCCACCATGGTCCTCAGGGAGACATTGTTGGCACCGATCCGGCGGATCAGCCAGAAATAAAGCACGAACGGAAAGGCGGTGCCGAGAGACGCGATCCCGGCAATCGCCAGTAACGGCGTCACAGGCGTCGCGTGGAAGGACAACCATGGCGTTTCAACAAGCAACGCCAGTGGCAACAACACCAAGCCACCCGCTAACACCGATCCGGTGGCCGTTTCTTGCGGGCTGCGGGCATCTAAGGTGCGCGCATAGAGACCATGGATGGCGTACCCAAGCGCTGCGGCTAAGACGGCCAGTGGCCCAATCAAGCCGTTATCGATGTCCTGGAACGTATCGAGACCGACGGTGACCGCTACGCCGGTCATCCCAAGGACGAGCCCCACGAGACGTTTGAGATCAAGTCGTTCGTCAGACGTCAGAAAGTGCGCTAAAAAAGCGGTGAAAAACGGCATGGCGCAGACCAAGATGGCGGCGAGCCCGGCCGAGATCCACTGCTGCCCCCAGTAGATCAGGCTGAAGGGGATCGCGCTTCCAATCAACCCAAGAACGACGTACTCGCGGACCCGCGTGAAGGAGAGGGGCAAGCGACCGCCGCGCATCCGAAAGAAGATGAAGAGAAATAACCCTGCCAACACGAGGCGACTGGTGGCAATGGTGAGGGGGCCAAACGCGGTGAGGGCATGCTTCGCAAAGACGAACGAGCATCCAGACAACAGACCCAGCAGACCGACAAACCCCCAATCTGTTAGCTTGGGGGTGCCCATGTCGGTGCGCGTGATGCGTTTGTGTGTGGCACATTATCGGGGTGGTAAATTAGGGATGTCTGACCTAGGAGGATTGACCTATGTTTTCTGCCAGTATTGCACCGGTTATTCTTGCATCGCTGATTGGCGCTGTTGTGTTTTTCGGCGTGATTTTTCCCATCTCGATCATGCTCACGATCTTCGCGCTATCCGTCGCCGTGTACTTCCTACCGACGCTCATCGCACTCGGACGGCAGATTGATAACGTCTGGGCTGTGTTTCTCGTCAATCTCTTGCTGGGATGGAGTGGTATCGTCTGGGTGGGCGCTTTGGTGTGGTCCGTGGCTGCTCAACCCCGCATGACGTACGTCACGTCATAACATCACGCGGCGACGGGTCTCCACACCAACCACCGTTGGACCCACGCCGGTAACCGGTGGCTGAGGGTTGCCGCGCGCGGTAACCACCACCACCATGCGGCGGCCGTGAACCCCGCAACGATCACCGTCGCACCGACGGCGGCCATCGGAAACAGATCGCTGTTTCTGGTGTAATCACGCACCAAATTCATCGCGAGTGCCGCGAGACCCACGACGCTAACCACCGTGATGGCGCGGCGAACCACCAGCCCGCTGATGGCGATTAGCGCAATGTTAATTCCCGTGAACAAGAGGCGGCCTTCCAACGTTCCGGTGCTCATCTGGATCATGGCTGACTGCATCAGCACGCACCCAAACAGCACGACCCAAAACCCCCAATCACGCTGCGCGCTGACGCGGGTTGCGATCACCAATCCTGCCGCGATACCTAGGAATCCCAGAACGACATCCAGCGGGTGCTGGCCGTGGAGGAAGACATCCCGAAGCGGGTAATCAAACGCCGCAAAGTGGATGATGCCCCAAAGGCACACGGCCATTGCTCCGGCGAGGAATGTCAATCGAAACGCGATCAGCAGCGCCGCCGTGATCCCCGCCGCCACCAGTGCCATCACGATACCAGGGATGTAGGCATCAGTTTCGGGATACAAGAAGTAGGCGACATCCAATCCGCGCGTTTCAAACGCGCCGACTTGCACAAGCAGGGCATCAATGTCTCCAGACACGTACCCGATGATGAGGGCGCACAGCACGATGGCCATGGCGATCCACGCACGGCGAAGCACGCCAAAGATGACGCGAACGGCGATGGCTGCGGCGATTAGAGAAACGATCAACCCCACGATCGCTTCTTCCGCAAATTCGATGCTGGCCCAGCGGTGGATAACCACAAACGATGCATGCGCAATCACCAACCACACCCACGCCAAACCGTGCGTCAGATGCACGGCGCGTGCCGTGCGGTCAGGCTCAGGCTGATCAGTGGTGGGGGCCACCTCTCGAGAGACAGGGGGATCTTGCAACCCACCCCAGATGATCCAACCCCGGATCGCGGGTGGTAAAGCGCGCCTGATCTGCACGCCTTTAGGCAGCAGCACTCGCCACGTCACCCACGTCAAGGCGCCCAGCCCGATGGACGCGATGATTACATACACCGGAAGGAGCGTGTTGTCGGTGATGAAACGTGGCAGCACGTTAAAGACATAGACCACCGAAAACACGAGGCCGATCGCGACGACAGTCTTACGCCCTACAGTGATTCCGATGCCGATCAGGCCGAAGTTCATGATCAAGAACAAGACGCGCACCCACTCGCTGCTTGTCTTCATCAAAACGGCCGAAAGGTTTAGGAGTACGGCGCCCCACAGGATCAGCCAGTATCCCCAGTCCCGATCGGGCGACCGCTTGGCGGACAGCACGATGCCGAAGGCCGCCAAAGCCACACCCCAAAGCGCGTACAAGGGTTGTTGATCTTGCCCGATCCACTCACGCAGGGGAAACGCGGGATGAAGGAAATACAGAACATACCAAGACGCAACCGCGAGATATCCCAGCAAGACCGGGAGCCGAAACGATTGAAACAGCCCCGCCGCGAGGAGAACCGCCAGCGCGCTCAGTGAGAAGTGATGCCAGTCGGGATAGACCCCGCCGTCGGAGGGCGTGGATCCTTGCAACAACAGCACGTTGTGTGCGGCGTAGAGAAGCGGACACAGGAACAGCAGCGCCAAAAATCCGGCGAGGCTAGGCCAATGGCGCCGAAGCGAGATCGCCATCGCCGCAAACGCGAGCGCGGCGTAGATGCCACCGACGACGAGCGACGGTACGCCGCCTTCGCGGGTAAAGCGGGACTCGTGCCAGACGAAGATGGACAGGAAGCTCAACGCGGCGGCGGAAGCAAACAGCCACGCCATCGGCTCCGTGATGCGCGGCGTAGCCTCAGGAGTGGTGGCGGCGGGCGTCATCGTGCGATCCGTCGTGTGAGACGACTGCCGCCGCTGGTCATGCGATGGGGCCCGGCATCATGACGGCGGCAACGCTTGTTCAGACAAGAGCGTGACCGCCTCATCCAGCGTCATGGTCTTGAGTTCTTTGGAACCCAGTGTGCGCATGGAAACCGACTGGCTGTTGGCTTCTGTTTCCCCAATGCACAAGATCCGAGAGACTTTCTTGGCGCTGTGTTCACGCACCTTGTATCCAATCTTCTCGTTGCGCAAGTCCATTTCGGTGCGCAATCCCGCTTCCAGCAGCGTGTCATGCACGACCCGTGCCCACGGGTCTGCGGCATCCGTAATCGTGGCCACAACCGCCTGCGTGGGTGCGAGCCACAGCGGGAGGCGACCTTCGTAGTGTTCGAGCAAGATTCCGATAAAGCGCTCCATCGACCCGAATAAGGCGCGATGAATAATCACGGGATGTTCTTTAGTGTCATCACGGGAGGTGTACGTTGCATCGAGGCGTGCGGCCAAGTTGAGATCCACTTGCACGGTGCCGCATTGCCAGCGCCGACCAATCGCATCTTTCAGCGTGAACTCGAGCTTGGGTCCGTAAAACGCTCCTTCACCCGGATTGAGGGTGTAGTCCATGCCGGCGGCCTTCAAGGACGAGCGCAGCGCTTCTTCCGATTGCGTCCACGCATCATCACCGCCAATCCGAACCTCAGGACGGTCTGACAGTGCGATTTCCACTTCGTCAAACCCAAAGTCTTTGTAGATCTTCGGGATGAGGTGACACAGCTTGACGCATTCATCTTCGAGCTGATCCAGCGTGCAAAAGACGTGGGCGTCATCTTGGGTGAAGGCGCGCACGCGCATTAATCCGTGGAGCGTGCCTGAGGGTTCAAACCGGTGAACGTATCCAAACTCACCCAAGCGGACGGGCAGGTCACGATAACTGTGAATGCCTTGCTTATAGACCTGCACGCACCCCGGGCAGTTCATGGGCTTCAGTGCAAACGTCCGCTCATCAGCGACTTCGGAGGTGAACATGTTGTCGCCAAACTTTTCCCAGTGACCGGATTTTTCCCACAGGGAGCGATCGATCAGTTCAGGGGTGATGATCTCTTGGTAACCGGCGGCGCGTTGCTTGCGCCGCATGTACTCTTCGAGTACGCGAAACAGCGTCGTTCCGCGCGGGTGCCAGAAAACGGCACCAGGCGCTTCGGGTTGCAAGTGAAACAAATCCATGTTTTGTCCCAGCAACCGGTGATCCCGCTTGGCCGCTTCTTCTAAGCGCCGAAAGTAACCGTCCAGTTCTTTTTTGGTCGCCCAGCAGGTGCCGTAGATGCGCTGTAGCATTTGGTTTTGCGAATCGCCGCGCCAGTAGGCTCCGGCGATGCGCGTCAATCGAAAGTGCTTGCCAAGCGCAGCGGTCGACGGGAGGTGAGGGCCGCGGCACAAGTCCATCCACTCGCCTTGGCGGTACATCGTCACGTCTTCGCCTGCGGGAATCGCGCGAATAAGCTCCGCCTTGTAGTGCTCACCGATGGATTCAAAGTGTGCGGTGGCGTCATCCCGGCTCCACACTTCACGGGTGATCGACAGATCACGGTCCACGATTTCTTTCATCCGCTCTTCGATACGCGGTAAGTCGTCAGGGGTGAAATTAGATGGCGGTAAGAAGTCGTAGTAAAACCCGTCTTCAATCGTGGGGCCGATAGTCACCTGGGTGCCGGGAAACAGTTCTTGGACCGCTTGGGCCATCACGTGCGCGGCATCATGGCGCAGCAGTTCAAGTGCTGCAGCGTCTTCGCGGCGAACCACATCCACGGAGGCACCAGCGGGCACTTCGCGGCTGAGATCGCGAAGTTCGCCGTTGACCATCGCGGCAACGGCTCGCTTGGCGAGCCCGGGTGAAATCTGGGTCGCGACATCCAAGGCCGTCGAACCGGCAGGGACAGGCAGCTCTTTGCCGTCTTTCAAGACAACGTTGATCACGATGGGGTTTGGTCCTCCACGACTCGGGCAAGTTGGGCTTCGTCAACGGCCAGTCTGATGCCGTCGCCGCTGTCTTCTAAGACGATGCCTTGCGACGCAAGATTGTCCCGAAGTGCGTCGGCTAATTCAAAGTTTCGGGCGTCGCGCGCTTCCAGTCGCTCGGCGACGCGGTAGCTCCAGTCGTTCGTCCAACGAATCATCAATGCATCGCGATGGGGGATCAACAACGGGGCGTTGAGCGCTTGGGCAAACTGTTCATCAATATTGATGTCAGCGTTGCCGATCGTCTGGGTGAGCGTCTGCACATCCGGCAATCCCAGCAGATGGAGCCCGGCGTTGATGACGCCGAGAGGTGCGTTCTCTTGTGTCATCCGGGTCAGCGCAGACAGGGCCGCTGGCGTGTTGAGATCGTCGCACAGTGCTGTGTACACCTCGTGTGAGGTCAGATCAGACACGGACGCAATCTCCTCGCCCCAATTCACGCGTTTGGCGCAGCGGCGCGCCAACCGGGTGAGAGAGTCGCGCGCTTGCTTGACGCTGCTTTCTTGCCAGTTGAGAGGGTGGCGGTAGTGGGTCGCGAGAAGCGCCCAGCGCACCACGGGGCCGGTGTAGCGCCGAACCGCTTCCGCGATGGTCAACACATTCCCTTGGGAGCGCGCCATTTTGGCGCCTTCCATGCGGACCATGCCCACATGCATCCAGTGACGCGCCAGCCGGTCGTGGCCCGAAGCGCGCGATTGCGCGTCTTCGTTTTCGTGGTGTGGAAACAGCAGATCGTGTCCGCCCAAATGGATATCAATGGGGATGTCGGCGAGCGCCTCAATCATGGCGCAGCACTCGGTATGCCAGCCGGGTCGTCCAAAGCCCCACGGCGAGTCCCATCCGGGCTGCTCGGCAGTGCTGGGCTTCCACAGCACGAAGTCCGTGGCTGACTTCTTGTAGGGCGCGACTTCAACCCGCGCGCCGGCCACTTGTTCGTCAGGGGTGCGGCCGCTTAAGTGGCCGTACTGGGCATCTTGGGTTGAGTCATACAGCACGTGATCGCTGTGGACGTAGGCCCGTCCACGTTCGATCAACGTGGTGATCAGGTGAATCATTTCGGGGACGTACGCAGTGGCGAGCGGTTCCTTGGTCGGCGCCATCACATCCAGCATGGTGATGTCCCGGCGATACTGGCGATGGAAACGCGCGGCTATGTCCGCCGGCTTGACATCATCTTGCGCGGCGCGCTGGATGATTTTGTCGTCAATGTCCGTAATGTTCGAAAGGCTGACGACATCATGCGTGACATCCAACACCCGCCGAAGGACGTCGGTGGTGAGTACAGGCCGGGCGTTGCCAACGTGGGCCGGTCCGTAGACGGTGGGTCCACAGGTATACAGGACGACCGGCTGATCTGGCGGTGTTTCTAGCGGCACGAGTTGTCCTTGGGACGTGTCGTGGATCCTGAATAACGAGGTCATGACCTTTAGTGGATGAGAGGCCAAGGACCGCAACCGGTCCGTGCTCGTGGATTTTATGCGTCAACCTCAGGATCGCGGTTTTTCTAGAATGTTGTGGTGCTTCCTCCGGCTAGTAAGGCAATTGAACTTCCCAATGCGCGCGACGTCCCTCTTGGGCGCATTACTCCTTCTTTCAGCGTGTGAGCAAGTTGACCGTGTCGAACGGGCAGCGCGTGTCATCATTGCCGAGTTTGCGACTGAACCCCTTCCGGTTGTCAATATCACGGAATCGCTGCGAAAAACGCAAGACGGTGAGGTAATCGGCTATTTGCATCCGGTGGGAAGCTTCGTCTGGCATGGTATTCCTTTTGCCGCGCCTCCTGTGGGCGACTTGCGCTGGCAGGTGGCTCAGCCCGTGCATCCCTGGGACACGACGTTGGATGCCAAAGAGGTCAAAGCGCCGTGCTCGCAGATTGGATCCCAGTTTGGCGGTGCTCCCGATGACGTGGAAGGCCAAGTTTGGGGCGATGAAGATTGTCTCGTGCTGTCCGTGTGGTCTCCCCCGATGACGCCGTCAGATGCGAAAGGTGCCAATCTGCCGGTGATTTTTTGGATCCATGGCGGCGGCAATACCTTCGGCGGGATCCATCAGTACGACTTCGGCGCGCTCGCAGCGTATGAAAACGCCATTGTTGTGGCGGCGCAGTATCGTCTGGGACCTTTGGGATTTTTCTCACACCCGTCAGCGCCGAACCAAGCGCTTGGCCCCGATGCTCCGCACACCCGGTACGAACGCACCAGCAACTACGCCATTACTGATTTGATCGAAGCGCTCAGATGGGTGCAGCGCAACATTGATGCCTTCGGCGGAAGCCCCAATCGTGTTGTGATCGCCGGCGAATCAGCAGGAGCCGTCAACGTTTTTGCGTTGATGTCGACGCCCCATTCGGAAGGCCTTTTTCATGCGGCAATCGCGCAAAGCGGTGGCCTGTGGTCGTCATCGATGGAGGAAGCCCAAGCCTTCGAGCGCGATGGTGGATTCCCATTGTCCGGCCGTGAACTCATTGCCAAGACGCTCGCCATCAAGAACCCGCAGCTCGGGTTAGCGGGTGCCCGCGCGATGGGCGGGTCTAAGCTTCGGGTGCTGATGCAGCAGTTGTCGATCGCCGACTTGTACCGCCCTCTCATGGAAGGCGCGTTTGACAGTCTGTGGGCGACATTGCCGACGGTGACGGACGACGGCATGCTGTGGAGTGAAGATGGCTTGGCGGCCCAATGGGAAGTTCAGGGCGCTGTGCGGCCTGTTCCCATGATTTTGGGGACGAATCGCGATGAAAACAAATTGTTTGCGGCATCCGACCCCAGCCTGACGTGGCGCCTTGGACCGTTGATTCACATCAAAGATCAAGGGTGGTACAACGATTTGACGTCGTGGCAGTCTCGTCAGTGGCATATTGAAGGCGCACTGACTCCTGCGCGGCAAACCAAACGCGCGAATCCCGATCAACCTGTGTGGATGTATCGCTTTGATTGGGATGATCAGCCGACGATCCTGAGATGGGTGGACTTCTCTCAGATTTTTGGCGCTGCCCATGCCATGGAGATTCCGTTCTTGGAAGGACGTTTAGGCGCGGACAGCGGCTTAGCCAGCTTGGTGCCAGAAAACGACGCCAATCGTGAACTGTCTCGTGCCATTCAATCGTATTGGACGTCGTTGGCGGATTTGCAGGATCCCAATGGCCGAAGCATGGTCTCCGGCATCGACCGCTGGCGTGAGTTCACCTTGGAGCGTCCAAACATGATGGTGTTCGCGGCGAAAGGCGACGGCGGCAACCGCATGATGATTAACGTCGAGTCGCAGGATCAGATTATTGAAGCGATCACATCCAAGGCGTTGACGAAGGACCAACTGTGTTCTGTCTTCCAGTGGGCGCAGCGCTATGAACCCGTGATTGAAGCGGTTGAGGAAGCCTTTCCCAACCAGCGGATGGCCTGCCAGACGTAATAAGGAACTTTGGCGCGTTTTCCGTGTCAATGAGTCAGTACTTCTAGGTAGCCCTCGTGTCCAGACTCTCTCAACTCCGCCAACGATTCAATTTCACGCGGCTCGCTGTGTCAAGCGGGGTGATCGGAGGGACATTCGTCACGATCGCGGTATTGGCAGGGTCAGCTCCGAAGGCGACGGTGGACGAAGAGGCTGCTTTCTTACCCAACGTGGTGGCTGAAGAAGGCGCGTACTGCGAGATTGTTCCGTCGGTCTGGACCACGGGCGTGGTTGCGGCCCGAGATCGCTCCAATATTCAAGCCGAAATCGCAGGGCGCGTCACGGAAATCTCCAACGACTTTATTGCCGGGCGACTACTTCACCGCGGCGATGTCATTACGCGCATTGATCCGCGGGACTATCACGTCGCTGTCGAGCAGGCCCGCGTCAAAGTCGCTGCGGCGCGAGAGAAGCTCGAACGAGAAGAAGCACTGGCTCAAGTGGCAGTGTGGGAGCGTGAGCGCGCAGGGGACGTCACCAAAGCGCCGACGCTGGCTCTGAGAGAGCTGGCGGTGCAACAAGCACAAACCGAATTGCGTGGCGCGCTGGCGGACCTCGCAGCCACAGAAGTGCGCTTAGACAGAACCGAAATCCGGATGCCGTACGACGGCCGCGTGGTGGAACGCTCCATCGGCCGGGGTTCGTACGTTTCGCCAGGCACGCGCATCGGCGAAATCTACGCTGTGGATACGCTGCATGTTCGGTTGCCGGTCTCTATCACTGATGTTCACCGCCTAGGATGGGAACTCTCGACTGATGGGTTTGATGACGCGCGCAATCGCGGCATCGCCTACCTCACGGCCCAATCCTCTCAAGAAGATCCTCTGATCGGCCGAATCGTCTCGGTCTCGTCCACCGTCAATGATGCCACTGGCTTGACGTTTGCCATTGCGGAAGTGGTGGGAGATGCTGCGAAGGATCTGTCAGTGGGTGCCTTTTTGATTGCGACCGTCGTCTCTGATGGTGGGGAGCGCGAGGTCATGGTCTTGCCGCGCGATGCCTTGCGCGATGAATCGTTTGTGTACGTCGTATCCAGTGAGAACATCGTGGACGTGCGTCCGGTCACCCCCGTGCAGACGTGGCAGGACTGGTTTGCCGTCGCCCCAGGATTCTTGAAAGATGGGGAAAGAGCGTTGGTATCGTTCGTCGGGGAGTTGATTGCCGGCGGCGAGGTGAATGTGGTCGACCGCGAGACAACGCTGGAAGCCGCAGCCCTCGCGCAATCACACCCATGTGGGTCTGATGCGTCATTTGCAAGCGCGACTGAGATCACGAAGTGACATCCTCCAACCGCATCATCGAATGGTGGGCGCGAAACCCCGTCGCTGCAAACTTGTTGATGGTCGGCATGATCGCGATCGGTCTGTTGAGTATGAATTCCATCGGACGCGAAACGTTTCCGACCGTGCCATTCAACTACTATCAAGTCAACGCGTCGTGGCCAGGCGCCTCTCCAGTCGAGCTGGAGCGCCAAGTTCTGCTGAAGTGGGAAGCCGCGATCAAGGATCTGGATGACGTTGAGAGCACGCGTGGATCAGCCAGCCAGGGCAACGCTAATCTCATCATTGAGGCTTCCGTGGACGTGGATGGCTCTGATTTCCTCCAGCGCCTGAAAGCCAAGATTGACTCAACGTCGGACATCCCGAGTGGTGTCGAGCGCGTGACCGTGGAACAATTCTTCTCGCGTAACGAACTGATTCGCGTTGGAGTCCATGGTCATGTGTCTGAAAAGACGCTGAACCGGGTCGCGCGAACCTTGCGCGATGACATGCTCTTGCTGCCAGCGGTCAATATCGTCGAGCGCTTTGGTAGCCGTGATGAACAGATTGATGTGGAGGTGTCTGAAGCCGCACTGAGACGCTTTGGCCTGTCGTTTGCACAAATCGCTCAAGCGATTCGCAACTCGTCTATCGACTTTGGAGCGGGGGGCATTTCCACCCAAGGGGGAGAAATTTCCATCGGGGTTCGTGAACTCGCGGATAACGCTCAGCGCATCGGTGACATCGTGATTCGTGCCACGCCTGATGGCGGCGCACTCCGTGTCCGTGACGTTGCGACGGTCGTGGATGGCTTTGAAGACACCGAGATTCTGGCGTCCATCAACGGCGAACCGGCGATTTTGGTGCAGGTCATGACGACCGAAACCATCGACGTTGTGGATACCTCTGATCAGGTCACGAAGTTTGTCGATGAATCGCAAGCCAAGATGCCGGAAGGGATTACGCTGACGATTTGGGATGACCAGTCCAAGATCTATAAAGATCGAGTGGCCACCGTCTCGAACAACGCCATTGGTGGTCTGATTTTGGTGGTCATCGTTTTGATGATCTTCTTGCGGCCGTTGGTCGCGATCTGGGCGGCTGTGGGTATCGGCGTCGCTTTTGTCGGCGCGTTGGGCGTGCTGCCTCACCTCGATATCACACTCAACATCCTGTCATTGTTTGCTTTCTTGCTCATGATTGGGATCGTGGTGGATGATGCCATCATCGTGGGAGAAGCCATTCACCGAGCGAACGAACGAGGGGCATCTGGCATAGACGCCGCGGTTGAAGGGGCGTCGCTTGTTGTGAAGCCCGTGATCTTCGCTGTTATCACCACCGCAATGGCCTTCATGCCGTGGTTGTTGCTCAGTGGACCGCAGGTGAACTTCACTAAGAACATCAGCATCGTTGTCATTGCCGCTCTCGCGTTTTCTCTGATCGAAGCGTTCTTGGTTTTGCCAGCTCACTTGAGCGGCATCAAGCGTATTCCGTACGAGCGGGCGTCGTTGCGGGCTCGCATTGCAGGATCCTTACGCACATTGGCGGTGGGTCCGTACCAACGCGCGGTGACGTTTGCTCTCAAACATCGCTACATCACGCTGATCACATCGGCTTGTGTCTTCGCGTTAGCCGTGGCAGCGATCGCCACCGGGCACTTGCGCGGTGGCTTCAGCCCCGAAGTGGAAAGCGAACAAGTCTTCATCAATGCCAGCATGACGAACGGAAACCCGTTTAGCCGATCGCTGGAGGTGCTGGATCACATGCAGCGCGCCGAAGAGAAGTTGAAGGCCGAGTCAGAAGAGCGGTTTGGCACGGAAGTGGTGCGCCATTTTTACACCCGTGCGCGGCCCGATAGCGTGATAGCCATCGTGCAGTTGCAGCCACCCGAAATACGTGGCAATGTGTCAGCCAAGGAAGTGGCAGACGCATTGCGCGAGCTGGTCGGAGATGTTCCGGAAGCGGAGCGCGTTCAGGTTGCCTACACACTGACCGACAACGGCCCGTCTGTGGAATGGTCGCTGTCTTCTAACGACTCCGATCAGTTGACGGCTGCGGCGCGTGATCTGACGGAAAGACTGCGTCAGTACGATCAGTTATGGGGCGTATTCAATGATGCCAGTACGGGGAAACGTGAACTGCAAGTTCGCCTGAAGCCCGGCGCTGAGCGCTATGGCGTCACGCTCGCAGACGTCGGTCGCCAAGCACGGCAGGCCTACTTTGGCGAGGAAGTCCAGCGGTTGCCGCGTGATGGAGAAGATGTCCGCGTGATGGTGCGGTATCCGAAAGCAGCGCGCGAAACGATGGACAGCGTGCATCAGTTCCGCGTCCGGACACCGTCTGGCCAAGAGGTCCCGATGTCCGTCATTGCTGACGTTGAGTTTGCCACGTCTGTCACGAGCATCAATCGTCGCAGTGGGTACCGTTCTGTCGATGTCGGTGCATGGGCCAACGACGAGGACATTCAGGCCGTGCGGGAAGACTTGAAAGAGACCTTCTTCCCTGAGCTTGAGCGGCGCTACCCGGGCGTCACCCTTGGGGATATTGGCCGTGGTGAAGGTCAAGCCGAGTTCGTCAATGAAATCATGGGCCTGTCTATCATCATGTTGCTTGCTCAATACGCGTTGTTAGCCGTGGCATTTGCGAGCTACGCGTTGCCGGCGATCATCATGGTGGCCATTCCGTTTGCCTTTGTGGGCGCGGTGGCGGGTCACCTGATCTGGGGCATTTCTGTCATGTCGGTGTTCTCATACATCGGAGTCGCAGCCGCGGCCGGTGTGGTCGTCAACGACAACCTGGTGCTTGTGGACTATCTGCTGCGATTGCGCCGCGAGAGAGGTTTGCCGGTGATTCAAGCGGTTGTTACTGCGGCGGTGTCGCGTTTCAGACCGATCGTCTTGACGTCGATTACCACGATCATCGGGTTGCTTCCGTTGATGATGGAGCGATCCACGCAGGCTCAGTTCCTGAAACCAGCCATCACGTCGCTGGCTTTTGGTGTCGCGTTCTGTTCACTCGTGACGTTGTTCCTAGTGCCGTGTCTGTTTGCCGTCGGCGTGGATGCGAAGCAAGCATTCCGCCGCTGGACGCGCGGAACCTTGGTCCTCACAGGGCTGAAGCGACCGCAGCCGGTGAGCGAGCCTGCGGTCCGTCAGGCCGAGGCGACAGAGAGAGCGACGACTTAGTCGTCGCTGGCGGCACCGAGGATGACATGAGCCACATGATGTGGCTCTTCGACGTGCGGGTAGTGACCGGCATCTGGGATGATCGCAAGCTGAGCGTTCGGCACGGCTTCGCGGTAGTGCCACAGGTGCTGCGGGCCGTGGACCGGGTCAAGCTCGCCGTGCATCAGGGTCTTGGGGATTTCTGTCCGCCTGCGAAAGGCACTGCGCCGCTCTTCTAATTCGATCGAGGGATCGTTATCGTGAATGTAGCGCAGCGCGGCGCTGGCGGTTTGGGGGAGCGAGAGATCCACAGCCATGCGCTCACGGTGGCGCAGGGTGCTCGGAGCTCTTTGTGCCGACAACGAGTGCAACAGCGATAGGAAGAGCAGCGTGCTGTTGGAGGCCAATCGTGCGGCGATCAATCGGTCTTGCAGCACTTGATAGTGCGGCAACATGTGGTGCCCATATCGGTAGACCGGATAGCCAATGCGGATGAGGGACGAAAACGGCATGTCCCGCGCTTTGGCGATGATCCGGTCAGCCACCGCCGCTCCTTCTCCGTGCGCGACCAAGATGGGGTTGTGCAGTTGAAGTTTTTCTACCGCCTCAACCACCAGCGTCGCTAATTCCGAAAACTCGCACGGCACACCCGGATCGCCAGTCGGACCTTGTCCTGGTAGATCAATGGCAATGAGCTGGCGACCCTGCAGTTCTCGCCATACCGGCACCCATGACACGCCGGACATCCCAAAGCCGCTGAGAAACACGATGGGCGAGACGTTGTGACGGACGCCACTCGCGGGTGTGTGGCTCAAACAGTGAAGCCAGACGCCCCGGTGGTGATGGTTGACGCGTACCCACCGGTGGGCCACTTTCAGGCGCTCGATGTTCTCGAATGACGGCTTCAATAAGTAGCCGCGCCGCACATCATCCGCGGATGTGTTCGCATCGCTCCATCGCCGGCTTAACTGCAATGTGCGGTCCAGTTCCTCGCGTCGCGCCTTCACGCGCCGGCGCATAGTCAGGCTCAGCGCGACATCCCGAGGTGCAAACCCGACGGGGAAGGGCGAGCCGTGATCGAGCCTCGTCACGGACAAACCTTCGTCTCCCGAATTGCGTGCCAACAGTGGAGTATAGAGAATTGACGGTTGCCAGTGCATCGCTGTGAACGCTAACAGGGGAACGACATGAAAGGCTCATCGTCTGTCACGATTGATCCATCGGATCCATCATTTATTGAAAACCCGTATCCCACGTATGAGCGTGCGATGCAATCAGGCGGGTATGTGAAAGACGGTGAGGTTCACTGGATCTTTCGGTATGACACGTGCAAAGCGATCTTGCGTGATCCGCGTTTTGGACACCTCAGACAATCTCGCGATCACGTGGATGCGCCCGATCCTGACCGCCCCGGTCTGTATTCCCAGAATGTGGCAGATGCATGGATGCTGATGGCCAATCCGCCCAACCATCCGCGCATTCGATCCCTGATGGTGAAGGCGTTTCAACCGCGTATGCTTGAAGGTTTACGGCCCAAGATTGAGACTGTCGCCCATGACTTGGTGAGCGGCATCGAGGCTGGTGACCGGAAGTTTGACTTCATCAAAGCCTTTGCGCATCCGTTTCCGTCTTATGTGATTAGTCACTTACTCGGGGTGCCGCGTGAAGACTGGGATCGCTTTGCTGAGCCTCGGGCTGACGGCGGGCGCATGCTTGATCCCACGCCGCCGACCGACGCAGAGTGGGATGGGATTGATGAAGGATTTGCTTCGTCCATGGAGTACTTCGCCGATCTGTGCGCGCAGCGGCGACGCGACCCCGCGGATGATCTGATCTCTTTGCTCGTCAAGGCTGCGGATGAAGAAGGCGCCCTCAGTGAGCGTGAACTGCATGCCAACATCTTGCTGCTGTATGGCGCGGGTCACGAGACCACCCGTAGCATGCTGGGAAACGGGATGTATCAGCTGCTTCAACATCCAGAGCAATGGACGGCACTTCAAACCAACCCAGGGTTAGCCAAGAACGCCGTGGAAGAGTTTTTGCGCTTCGATAGCAGCGTGCAGCTGACGGGGAGAACAGCTTTCGAGCGCGTCAAAATGGGAGACCTGACATTTGAATCAGGCGAAGCCGTCTTACTGATGGTGGGTGCCGCCAACCGTGATCCCGCGGTGTTTGATCACCCCAAGACGTTTGACATTACGCGTCAAGGCGAAGCGCCGGTGCAATCGTTTGGTGGGGGTATCCACCATTGCCTCGGCGCATACTTGTCAAGAATCGAGGGAGATATTGCGCTGCGCATCTTGGCGGATCGTTTGCCAAAGTTGCACCTTGATGGCGAGCCAACACGGAAGACGACTTTCACGCTCCGTGGTCTGGTATCGTTGCCAGTCGCTTGGTGATGCGCGCGACCGCGGGAGCATGGATCGCCGCTCTGTTGGTCGGCGCAGTTGCCGCACGGGAATTGCCCAGAGACTTCGATCAGTGGGCGATCTTTCCCACAGGGCAAATCGATGCACCCGCAGAAGGAGTTGTCGCGTACGACATCGTCAATCCACTGTTCTCGGATCATGCGGATAAGCAGCGATTTGTGAAGGTGCCATCAGGGACCTCCGTTGTGGTGAACGCCGATGGCACGGTGACCTGGCCCGTCGGCACGACGTTCGCCAAGACATTTGCGTATGGCGCCCGTGCGATTGAAACGCGCATCTTGACGCGCGACGCCACCGGTTGGAAGGCATGGCCCTATGTGTGGGATGACAACCAAAAGACAGCGACGTTGAAGATCGTGGGTGCGTGGGTGGACACGAAAGGGCAACGCGGTCAATCTGGCGTCGCGCCCGATGAATACCGCGTCCCGAACGTCAATCAGTGCAAGCAATGCCATCAGGCGGGCGGTGAGTTGGTCCCCATTGGGCCGATTCCGCGGAATATCGTGGATGTTGAGGGGGTCATGAATCAACTGCGAGCTGCGGGTGTGCGCATCGAAGGGGACACGGGCGTTCCCGCGATCGCGGATTGGCGTAACGCTGATGAGACGCCGCGGAATCGCGCGCGGGCATACGTCGATGCGCAGTGCGCACACTGCCATTCTCCAGGCGGGAGCGCGGATAACACCGGGCTCGATCTCAGGTGGAGCGTGCGCGACGACGCGGTCGCCCTAGGGATATGGAAGTCCACTGTATCTGCCGGGAAAGGCACCTTTGACCGGACGCATGTGATCATTCCGGGGCGCCCTGAGGACTCCATCATGATGTGGCGCATTCGGTCGGTGGAGCCCGGCGTGATGATGCCTGAAATTGGCCGCAGAGTGAGGCACGTTGAGGGAGAAGAGATCATCCGGAAGTGGATCGCCGGAATGAAGGACTCCGGCTAGCACCTATCTCTCGCTTGGGTGTGATCGAGGATGACGCACGCTACTATGTAGCCCATGCCGACCTCGTTTGTTTTCCTCCATGTCTTGTCGCTTGTCCGTTTTTGCAGCTGCGCTGCTGGCCGTCAGCCTGCCTGCTTATGCCACCGCTGCCATCGTCTATATTTCGCCGAATGCCACGGCCTCGATGATCCAAGAAGAGTTGATTTTGGCGGAGCCTGGCACGGTCATTCGGTTGGCCGCCGGGACCTACCAGTTGGATGAGCCCCTGTCGCTCGAAGTGGATGATGTCACCATTGAAGGTGAAGGGATGGATCAGACGATCCTGGATTTCTCCGGTCAAAAAGAAGGCGCTGCGGGCCTATTGATTACGTCGGATGATGCCACCGTTCAAAACTTGCGCGTTATCAACACGCCGAAAGATGGGATCAAGGCCCAAGACTGCAAACGCATATCTTTCTATCGCGTCGCCGTGGACTGGGAAGGCGAACCAACAAAAACAAATGGTGCGTACGGACTGTATCCCGTGCAATGCGACGGCGTGAAGGTGGACAAGTCGTACGTGCGAGGCGCCTCTGACGCTGGCATCTACGTTGGTCAATCGCAGAACATCGTGGTCAAAAACTCCTTGGCTGAGTACAACGTCGCGGGCATTGAGATCGAAAACAGTTACGCAGCGGACGTTCTTGGCAATGTCACGCGGCACAACACAGCTGGGATTTTGGTCTTTGATCTGCCCAATCTGCCTCAACAAGGCGGACACTCCGTGCGCGTGATGGACAACTACTCACACGACAACGACACGGCCAACTTCGCCGCTGAAGGCACCGTGGTGGCTGATGTGCCCCGAGGGATCGGCATTCTGGTGATGGCCAATCGTCATGTTCAAGTGGTGAATAACAAGCTCGACCGAAACCCCTCGACCCATATCCTCGTCGTGACCAACCATGACCCCGAGGCCGAGAAAGATGAGAACTACCGCAAACACCCGCGGCAAGTCTACGTCGCTGGAAACATGATGGGCGAAGGCGGATACGACATGGATCCCGAGAAGTTTTACCCGGCCACAGATCTGTTGGCGGGACGCGCAGCCGACATTGTGTTTGACGGTGTTTTGCCGGTGTTTGATGTCTTCTTCGGCACCGATGATCCCGCTCTGATCTTGGGATCAGGCAACAAGAAATTCGACGGAAGCGATGCCACGTTTGTTGACTTAGACTTGGTGTGGGCCGCGATTCCTGTGCTGAGCCTGCTGCACTCCATTGATTTTGACACCTCGTCTTACGAAGGATCAGTCGATGGGTTGCCTCCCGTTATCCTCGATTTTTAATCGGTTGAACTAGCTGCCACAGCCGCCTGAATGGCGGCAGCGGTGGTGTCATCAGCGGGGAGAGACGAACTCGACTGCCCGCGGCGCCTCAGCTCGATCTCGCCGCGCGCCAGTCCGCGAGAACCCACAACGACAACGTGAGGAACCCCGAGAAGCTCGCTGTCCGCTAACTTGACGCCTGGAGATAAGACTCGGTCGTCGAAGAGGCACGTCAGGTGCGTTTGACGCAACTGGTCATAGAGTGACAGAGCCAGAGTG
Organism: Gammaproteobacteria bacterium; assembly: GCA_965209235.1. Classification (GTDB taxonomy): domain Bacteria; phylum Pseudomonadota; class Gammaproteobacteria. The sequence continues at coordinate 1,261,380 of OZ242382.1, forward strand.
TGGGCGTCCGATCCTGGCTTATCCAAGCACGTAATCCAGACATCAGCCGGCGCCAGTTCTGTCGGCCAGATGATGCCTTTGTCATCATGCTTTTGTTCGATCGCGGCGGCTACGAGACGCGAGACGCCAAACCCGTAGCATCCCATGAGAGGTGTCGTGCGTCCTTGGGGGCCGTCGACTCGCAGCTTCATGGCTGATGAATACACCGTGCCGAGCTGAAAGACGTGCCCGACTTCAATCCCGCGGCAAAACTGCAGGGGTTCTCCGGTGGGAGCGAGGTCTCCTTCCCTGACCAGCCGGATGTCCACGATTTGCTCATCTGTGAGAGGAACATCGCGATTCCAGTTCAGATGAAACAAGTGATAGCCATCCTGATTAGCACCTGCCACAAAGTTGGTGCGCTTGGCTGCGCGCTTGTCCACGAAGAGCGGCATAGGGAGGTCCTTGGGTCCTAGGGATCCAAAACCAGCACCAATCGCAGCCTTTACCTCATGTTCGGGCGCGAGTTCTATGGGAGCCGCAATGCCGTCGAGATGTCCCGCTTTGATGTCATTCAGCCGGTCTTCGCCTGCAAGCACCAGCGCAGCAAGGCCGCCATCCGATCGCTTCACGATCATCGTCTTGACAGTCTTGTTGATCGCGACATCAAAGCCTGATACCAAGGCATCAATCGTGGTGGCATTGGGGGTTTCGGTCAGCGTCAGCGGCAGGGGTGCCTCTGTCGGTTCCGGCGACAACAGCGCGGAAGCGCGTTCAACGTTGGCGGCGTAGCTGCCGTCATCGGTGTAGCAAAGCCCATCTTCGCCTGAGTCAGCCAGCACATGGAATTCGTGGGAATGCTCTCCGCCGATGTCGCCGCTATCGGCGTGCACCATGCGATAGTCCAGTCCGCAACGCGTCAGGATGCGCTTGTAGGCCTCTTGCATGTCGGCATAGGTGTCATTCAGCGTCTCTTGGTCGAGGTGAAAGCTGTATGCGTCTTTCATACAAAACTCACGAGCGCGCATTAAGCCAAAGCGCGGTCGAAACTCATCCCGAAACTTGGTCTGGATCTGATAGACGCAAAAGGGGTAGGGGCGGTACGTGGGTGCCAGATGACGAATAGCATCGAGACACACTTCTTCATGTGTCGGCCCGAGACAAAAGTCCCGTCCGTTACGATCCTGAAACCGCAGCAAGATACTGTCGTACTTGTCCCACCGGTTGCTGGCTTTCCAGAGCGTGGCTGGTTGCACGACTGGCATGAGCATCTCTGCTGCGCCAGTGCGGTCCATTTCCTCGCGAACGATCGCCTCAACTCGTTTCAGGACTTTGAGTCCGAGCGGAGAGTAGGTATAGACACCCGAGGTGACTTGGCAAATCAAGCCGGCACGCACCATCAGCTGATGGCTCGCGGTCGTGGCATCTGAGGGATCTTCGCGAAGCGTGCGAAAAGGGATTCGCGACAGCTTCACGAGTAATGGCATCCGAGTATGACTAGCGAAATTGTAGGCGGTGCCTTCGGGGTCGCGTGTCGTGACTTCTACAATTTGGCAGTCGGCGTGCATGACGCCTTAGTCTTTGATGAAGGCGGTGGTGGCTGTGCGCCAACAAGCAAAAAATATTGATGTCAGTCTCGTCGGTCAGACCGTGAGCGTGAGTGGTTGGGTGCAACGGCGCCGCGATCACGGTGGCGTGATTTTCTTGGACGTCAGGGACCCAAGCGGGCTGGTGCAAGCGGTGGTCAATCCTGACGATGAAGCGGCGTTTGCTGTGGCGGATGCGTGCCGAAACGAGTATGTCATTCGCGTGACAGGTGGATTAAGGGCGCGTCCCGAGGGAACCGTCAATCGTGAGCTTGCCACGGGAGAGGTTGAGATTGTGGCTCATGAAGTCGAGATGTTATCACGTTCCGAACCACTGCCTTTTGCCATTGATGGTAAGGACGAACCGAGTGAAGAGGTCAGGCTTCGGTATCGTTATCTCGATTTGCGCCGATCTGAGATGAACCAGAGGTTGCGCGAACGCGCGGCCATTTCTCGGGAAGTACGTCACTTCCTTGAAACCCAAGAATGCATTGAAGTTGAGACGCCAATCTTGACTCAGTCAACGCCGTCCGGCGCTCGTGACTACTTGGTGCCCAGCCGTATTCATCATGGACATGCTTTCGCGCTACCGCAGTCACCTCAGTTGTTTAAGCAACTGCTGATGATTGGGGGGATCGGGCGGTACTATCAGATCGCGCGGTGTTTCAGGGATGAAGATCCTCGCGCAGACCGTCAGCCCGACTTCACGCAGATTGACATTGAGTTGTCGTTTGTGAATCAAACCGAGATCCAACAGCTCGGTGAGGGGTTGATCCGCCATCTTTTCAAAACGAGATTGGGGGTTGAGTTTGGCGCGTGGCCGACTCTTCCGTACAGCGAAGCGATGGAGCTCTATGGCACGGATGCGCCAGACCTGCGTAACCCATTGAAGTTGGTGGAAGTCAAGGATCTCATGGCGAACGAAGAGTTCGTGGTGTTCGCTCGCCCCGCCAAAGACCCGAATTCCAGAGTCTGTGTGATGCGGGCACCCGGAGAGCTTCTCACGCGCTCGCGGATTGATGCCTACACCAAATTCGTGCAAACCTTTGGTGCCAAGGGGTTGGCATGGATGCGTGTTGAAAGCGCCGATCCGGCTGATGTCAAGGTGCAGTCACCGATTGCCAAGTTCCTTTCGAAAGAGGCCATCGAAGGCGTCGTTGCAAAGGCTGAAGCTCAAGACGGCGATGTCCTGTTCTTTGGGGCAGGCCCAAGCGCCATCGTCTGCGACTCGATGGCGCGGTTACGCGATGCTATTGCGGAAGACTTGTCGTTATTGACCTGCGAGTGGGCTCCGGTTTGGATTGTGGACTTTCCGCTGTTTGAAAAGAATGGCGAGGGTCGCGTGACATCGTGTCACCACCCGTTCACGGCGCCGCAAGGCGAGATGGACGGTTTGATGTCCGGTGTCTTCCCATATGTCGCGCAAGCCTACGATATTGTGTTGAACGGAAGTGAGCTCGGCGGCGGTTCCATTCGTATCCATGACCAGCCAACTCAAGCCAAAGTGTTTGAACTGCTCGGCATGGATGAGGCACAAGCCAAGGATCAGTTCGGCGCGTTGATGTCAGCCTTGAAATTCGGGACCCCACCGCATGGTGGCATCGCATTTGGACTCGACCGCATTGTGTCTCAGATGACGGGCGCCACGAGTATTCGGGACGTGATTGCGTTTCCCAAAACGCAAAGCGGGACGTGCTTGCTCACCCGCGCCCCAAGCCCGATCGATCCTGATGTGTGGAGTGACTATGGTTTAAAACCGAGAGTTCCTCCCGCCTAGATTGAGGCGCCGCGCGCGGCTGCGTGCAGCTTGACACAGCGGCGCGTCATGTGAATCCTAGAATTCACAGTAGCAACCGCTTCTGATGTGTTTATGGCCGGCCATTCCAAATGGGCGAATATCAAGCACAAGAAGGCCGCTGAAGATAAGAAGCGGGCCAAGGTGTTTGGTCGTTCGATTCGTGAGATCACGGTCGCGGCGCGTGACGGTGGCCCGGATCCGGGCAGTAACCCGAAATTGCGCTTGGCTCTCGCCAAGGCTCAGGCCGTCAATTTGCCGCGGCCGTCTTTAGAACGAGCCATCGAGCGCGGGTCAGGCAACGCAGAGATGGACACGGTGACGGAGGTGCGCTACGAAGGCTACGGTCCCGGCGGCGTGCAAGTGATGGTGGAAGCCGAGACCGACAACAAGAATCGCACCGTGGCCGCTGTTCGGTCGGTGTTTACCAAGTTTCGTTGTGATCTTGGAACCGATAACTGCGTGGCCTACAACTTTCGAAACAAGGGCCGTTGCGTGATCGAACATCGTGCAGACGGGATGGACGACGCATTGGAGCTTGCCATGACCGTTGGCGCAGATGACTGCGATGAAGACGGCGAAGCATTGCTGTTGTGGTGTGAAGGCACGCGACTGGCAGAACTGCACCGCAACCTTGAAGAGGAAAAAGCCACGATTTTGGACGTCGCATTGCTATGGGAACCCGTGGACCGTGTGTCGGTGGACGGCGAAGTCGCTGATAAGGCCCAGAAATTCATTGATGCCCTTGAGAACCTTGATGACGTCACCGTCGTATGGGATAACCGGCAGATTGCGTAGTTCGCCGCCGCGATCTGAGGGGTTGATTCTGGGCATCGACCCAGGTTCACGCGCCACGGGTTGGTCCGTCGTTCGGCTCACCACTAACCAGCCCGATGTGGTTGCTTGTGGCGTGATCCGGCTCGATGGCCCTCATGGTGAACGCATTAGGGAAGTGGCGCAACGGATTGACGAACTGGTGCAAAAGCATCAACCCGACTTGTGCGCTGTGGAAGACGGATATGTCGGCATTAATCCTCGGTCATCTTTGATCGTGGCTGAATACCGCGGTATCGCATTGGGCATTGCGGCTTTGAGAGGCGTCGCGGTTGCGACCAAATCGCCAGCCGAAGTCAAGCGCGCTTGCGGCGTATCTGGGCGCGCGACAAAGGTGGATGTGCGTAGTGCAGCGATCCAGGTCTGCGGCCTCACCAAGACGCCGCCGATGGATGCGGCCGATGCTATTGCTGTCGCTCTCGCGGCCGGCTTCGCGCATGCTCTTCCGGGACAGGCAGCCAACCCAACGGCAACTGCTCATCGGCGTCATAGCCGCCCATCTGCGAGCCGGTTTGCAGGCTGGTGATTGGTTCCATCACCGGGTGCGTGGTAGATATCGCACCACCGATGCTCGTGTTAGACGCCCGCGGGGTGGGATATGAAATCTTGGCGACATCAGACGTCCTTGAAGCGGCATCGGCGAAGCGAGCGCAGGATCCACAGGCCAAAGTCACAGTCGTAACACACCTCGTGGTGCGCGACGACGCGTGGATGCTGTACGGTTTTCGAACCCGGGGCTCACGTCTCATCTTCCGCGCACTGTTGAAAGTGCAGTCTGTCGGACCGAAAGTTGCCTTGAATGTCATGAGCGTGTACCGCGACCGGCAGTTGCTGGACATCCTGCGTGTCGGTGATGTGGCGCTGGTGCAGCGCGTCCCAGGTGTTGGCGCCAAAATGGCGAAGCGGATTGTGGCCGAGGTGCCCGATCACTTGGCCAAAGTGTCGTCAGAGTTGGCCGGCGTCACATCCCAAGATGTCGGAACCAGCGCGTCCGTGGTGAACGCACTCGAAGCCCTTGGCTTTGGTCTGGAAGAGTCGCGCCGGATGCTGGCCGCTGCATTGGCTGAACTCGGCCCTGATGCCAGCGATGAAGATGCGCTGCGCGTGGCGATCGCACGCGGCGCACCATGAACCCAGAAGATCCACCGATCGAGGCGGTAGAAGAAGAAAGTCCTCTTCGCCCCTCGCGATTCGATGACTTTCAAGGTCAAACGGCCGTGATGCGACCACTCTCCGTGTACGTAGAAGCCGCATTAGAGCGTGAGAGTGCACTGGATCACGTCCTACTGACAGGGCCGCCGGGCTTAGGTAAAACGACGATTGCTCGGATGCTAGCGCAAGAACTCGGTGTGGATTACAAGGCGACAAGCGGCCCGCTGTTTGAAAGACCGGGAGATATCGCCGCCATCCTCACGCGCATGCAAGACCGATCAGTGTTGTTCATTGATGAAATTCACCGGATCGGCCGGCCGGTTGAAGAGTTGCTGTATGGCGCCATGGAAGATTTTCATGTGGATGTCATCGCAGGAAGCGGCCCGGCCGCCACCAGTATCAGGCTGTCGCTACCGCCGTTCACCCTTGTTGCCGCCACAACGCTTCCTGGCCGATTGGCTGCGCCCTTTCGGGACCGATTTGGGATCGTATCTCACTTATCTTTTTACAATGACGCCGATCTTGCGCAGATCGTGGCCCGGTCTGCCGGAATCCTGCGCGTCGACATTACCGACGAAGCAGCCTTGATTATTGCTCAGCGTTCGCGTGGTACTCCGCGCATTGCCAACGCACGGTTGCGTCGCGTGTGCGACTTCGCCCTTGTCGCTCGGGAACAGCAGCTGCACGCCGACATCGTGAAGCATGCACTGGCGGAGATGGCGGTGGATCCTCTCGGTCTCGAGGACTTAGATCGACGGTATTTGAATGTGCTGTCCGAAGCCCGCAGCGGTCAACCGGTCGGCGTCGGAGCATTAGCCGCGGCGCTGAACGAAGAAGCCGCAACGCTTGAGGAGTTGGTGGAACCCTTCCTGCTCAGTCGTGGTCTGATTACAAGAACGGCTCGTGGTCGCATGATCACGCCAGCCGCGCGATCGCACATTGGCGTGGAACGTGGCCCACAAACGCAAATGTCTTTACCCCTTAAGTCCTCACACTAACTCGGTTTAGGTTTAAACATATGGAAACATCCATCATTACGATTTTGGCAGAAGCCTCCATCGTCGTTCAAGGCGTTGTCGCGATTCTGCTGATCATGTCACTTGCTAGTTGGTACGTTATCGTAGAACGATCCATCATGCTGAGGCGCGCATTTAACGCAGATCGTGATTTCGAAGAAGATTTGTGGGCCGGCGGAGATTTGTCGGATCTTTACACTCAGGTGAAGAGCGATGAGCACCATATCGGGACTGCGCAAACAGCGTTTGTGGCGGGGTATGCGGAGTTTGAGCGTCAGCACAAAGATCAAACAGAGACGCAGTTGATGCTTGACGCGGTGCAGCGCCGTTTAAGAATCTGGCTCTCCCGTAGGGAAGGTGAACTCAGTCAGCCGCTGCCATTCTTGGCCATCGTCGCATCAAGTAGTCCCTACATCGGTTTGTTTGGAACCGTCTGGGGAATCATGGGAGCCTTCCAAGGTTTGTCGAATGCTGCGCAAGCGACGCTTGCAAGTGTTGCCCCCGGTATCTCCGAAGCGTTGGTTGCGACAGCCGTGGGACTGTTTGCGGCCATTCCGGCTGTGATTGGATACAACCGGCTCACAGCCAAGGTAAATGACATCATGACTGAGGCGTGGGCTTTTGCCGATGAGTTGACAGCGCTGCTGACGCGTCATCACGACACCATCCGTCGTGTGCGCGAGGCATCAGCGGCGAAAGCAAGCGCAGAAGCAGAGGCGAAATCCCCATGACCGGCGGAAGCGCAGATGGCCTGAGACCTCGGCCGAGACGTGCGCTCTCGGCTGAAATCAACGTCGTGCCGTACATCGATGTGATGTTGGTATTGCTGGTCATCTTTATGGTGGTGACGCCGTTGATCGTGCAAGGTGTCGACGTCACATTGCCGCAGGTGTCAGCTGAGCAATTGCCGGTGGATCAAAATGCGGCTATCATCGTGACGGTCGATAAGTTTGGGGACTTTCATCTGGAATTTGGAGCACAAATTGCCAGTGCGGTCCCGTTAGAGCGACTGGTGTTGCGTGTTGCGAGTTTCCGGCGCAGCGATCCGTCGCGAGATCTATTGATTCGAGCAGACGGCGTCGTGCCGTACGCCACCGTCGCCGATTTGTTAGCGCGACTTCAAGCAGTCGGCGTGTACGACGTGAGTTTGGTAACGCAACCCGCTGACGCACCGCAAAGCTGATGTCTATCACCATCGTTGATCGATGCGTTTCCTTGGGTATTACGGCCCTTGTTCATGCGGGCTTTGCATTGGCATTGCTCTCGGCTGTCGAGAATGACCCGCGTGATCGTTTAGGTCCGGCGCAAGTCGTGAAGGCGGTTAGTGCGCGGTTGGTCTCATCCTTGCCATCGCGATCGCCGCAAGCACCGGGCGGTGCGACAAAAGCGTTTCATCATGTCGATGTTGATGCGATCCTGCAGTCACTCAAAGAGCTATCCAGCAAACCTGAGCGCAGCGAAACCGAGCGAGCGGAAGCACGGGAAGCCGCGCGTGCGAGGCGGTTGGCTGCGAGACGGCAATCGTTACGTGAGCAATTGGAGGCGGAAGTGACGCGCTCTGTGTCACGTGACGATACCGCTTTGCGGGATGCGTATGCCTCATTTATTCAGCAAGCCGCCATCTTGAGCTGGCGTAGGCCGCCGGGGTCCGTGGATGGCCTGGCCGCCGAGGTTGAGATTCAACTGGTGCCGTCGGGCAAAATCATTGCGGCGAAGCTGGTTCGCAGCAGTGGGAACCAAGTGTATGACCGTTCGGTCATGCAAGCGGCGCGTAGTATCCCGCAGTTGCGGGAATTCGAAGCGCTAGATGTTGGCCTATTTGATGAGTACTTCAGATTCGTCACTCTAGTGTTTCGTCCGGAGGACACTTAATGACATCACGGCTTATTCCTAAGTTACAACATCATAGATGGTCGATAACTGCCCTTGCTTTCTTGATTTCTGTGTTACCCACTCAAGCGTATGCTGAGATCGTCATTGAGGTGACAAAAGGAGCAGATGACCCTCTCACCATTGCGATTGTCCCATTCCTGTGGGAAGCCGATGAACTCGTTGAGGCTGATGTGGCAGACCTGCTTGCGCAAGATTTGGGCTTGTTTGGCGAGTTTCGCATCATTCCTCGCTCCGACATGCTGAGCCTTCCCGCCGCGCCGGATGAAGTGCTGTACAGCGAGTGGAAGTTGATTGGCGCGAAGTTTCTCGTGGTTGGAAAAGTCCGCCCTCACGGCACGACGGGTGAGATTGAAGTGGATGCAGCCCTGCTTGATGTTGTGAATGAAGACCAAGTAACCCGTTCCATCATCCGTGGTTCAGGAGTCGATCCTGAACGGGTAGTACACGCACTGGCTGATCGCTTGTATCGCGATGCCTTAGGTGTGGCAGGGGTGTTCTCTACTCACTTGGCTTACGTGTCGCGCATCGAAGGAGTCGAGCGGCCGTACTCCCTTCATATAGGGGCAGTGTCTGGTGGGAATGACACGGTCGTGTTTTCGTCAGCAGACCCAATCCTGTCGCCTGACTGGTCGCCTGACGGGCGCCGGATCGCGTATGTCGTGATCGAGGAGGATCGGGGATCAGTCGTCTACATTCATGATCTGTATAGCGGACAGCGTGACGTGGTAGCGTCGTTTCCTGGCATCAACAGTGCGCCGAGCTGGTCTCCCGATGGCACGCGACTGGCGATGACACTGTCAAAAGACGGAAACACCGAGATCTACGTTCTTCATATAGAAGGGAAACGGTTTAGCCGTATGACCAATAACGAGGGGATCGACACGGAGCCAACGTGGAGCCTCGACGGGGAGCACATCTTGTTCACGTCTGATCGGGACGGCGGTCCACAGCTCTTTACGCTACGCTTACGCGACCGGGAACTCAAACGCGTCACGAAGCGCGGGGGCTACAACGCTCGCGGACGGTATATCAATAACAAGGAAATCGTATATGTTCACCGGGAATCGGGTGAAAACTACCGGGTGGCGAAATTGAATCTTGAAACGGGCGATCATCTGGTAATTTCCAATAATGCGCTGGACGAATCCCCGTGCGTATCTCCAAATGGGAATGTGGTGATCTATGCCTCTCGGGTCGGCAGCAGGGATGTGCTGGCGGGTCTGACGTTGCGCGGAAACGCGAGATTTATCTTGCCAACGAGACGCGGTAGCGTCCGTGAGCCCGATTGGTCGCCAGCGATTCGGTAGCCTGCAGTCTGCGTGAATGCATACAATTGCGGCAACGCGACGCTCGCACGTGAGCGTGACCCACACGCCAACGAGGTAGATATGTTGCTGCAAAAGACCCCCAATGTCGGAAGATTGGCGGTGCTGTTCATCGTCCCATTTTTGGTGGCATGTGGTAGCGATGAGGCCGAAACTTCAAACACTGTTGAAAACGTCTCGTCTGAACGGCCGGTCGCCGACACGCGTGTATCAAACACTGCGCAGGTGTCACCGGCCGTAGCTCCTACGCGTGAGCAGCGCGTGACTGACGCTGACGTTCAGTCGGTGAGTGACACTGGTTTCCGCTCCTCAACGCGCGCCGAGCCTGTGGCGGCACTCAATACACGTTCAACGGTCTACTTCGACTTTGACAAGTCAGACATCAAGCCAGAGGCATTGGTGGCACTGGACCGGATCGTTGCTCGCGTCAAGGAAGACCTCACCACGCAGGTCCAAATCGAAGGTCACTGTGATGCTCGGGGTACCCGAGAGTACAACCTCGCTCTTGGTGAGCGCCGTGGATCAGCTGTTGCGGGTTACCTCGTCAGTCGTGGTGTTGCGAATTACCGAATCAAAGTTGTGAGCCGTGGAGAAGAGCAACTGGCGGCACTCGGTAATAACGAACGCGCTCACGCTCAAAACCGGCGCGCCGCGATTACTGTTAAGTAAGACTGTTCTTGTGATCGCTGCATGGGTGAAGAGAGCGAATTGCATAAGCCGTTGGAGCGCGCTCGCACTTAGCATCGCGTGCGCCGTTCCCGTCGTCGAAGCTGCAAATGAACCAGAGTTCACGACCAAGGACGAGACTTTGAAAAGAACGCCCATGAATACAAAGCTCAAATACGTGCGTAAGTACCACAAAGACCACGGTGAGAGTCGCCCTCGGTTAGTTTGTGAAGGGGATGCTTGGCCCGCGTCGCTGACTGATCGCCAGGAAGACTTGGTGCGGTTTTTTGGGATTACGACTGACGAAACTGACAGCGGCTTGTTTACGTGCATTGTGTTACGGAAAGAAGCGTATGACGCGGAAGAAGATGGTGGCTGGAACGTCATCAGAGAACGCCTTGTTTTTCTTCCAAAAAAAGGCACGCTATATCTCGCCATCGTTGAGTTGCTCCTGAAGGAGGACACGTGGAAAGAGCGGTACGACAGCTACTGGGGTAGATACGGTGACCCCGTGAACCTCGAAACTGGTCGGATCAGCCGGCCGAGCGACATTTCAGGCACTCAAACGTATGCATGGACGATTTACCGGAGAGGTGCGCAACAGCGGATTTCTGGGCGCATCAGGCAACAGTCTCGCGAGATTGATCGTAGTATCATTTTGTATCCCGATAACACCGTGAAAGCCGGACAGCGGGTGGACTATCGCAAGGAACCGCTGATAGAGCGGTGGCAGCGCGACCAAGAGTAGCGCACGCCGATGGGTTCGAGAGAGAACATCACGGGCGATTTTTTCGGCAGGTAATTCATGTGAACGCCTTCGATGCAAGGCTTCAGACGGACTGCCATTGCTGGTTGTCAAAAAGGTCTCTTAAACCTCGCGCGCTCGGAGAATCTATAATTCATCACAGATTGGACGGGCGCTTGTTTGCCTGTCAGGACCCAGCCCCTCGAGGGAGTAACAATGCAATCACTTAAGCCATGGGTTGTCTGGGCAGTATCTCCGCTGATTCTTGCGGGATGTTGTTCACGCGGCGTCATAGACGAGCCAGATGAAATGGATGTCTTTATGGCTGAAGCCGTGCCGATCGAAGAAGTGGGCTCTGTTGCCAGTGCGCCTGCTGTTGCCAGCTCGACGCAGTCTGTTGCGAGCGAAGCAGTGCAGCCGGAGCGTCCGCGCGCCGCACCGCCTGTTGCCACAGCAGAAAACCGTTCGTTGGTGTACTTCGACTTCGACAAGGCTTCCTTGAAACCTGAAGCTGTCGCATCGTTGCGTCGTATTGCACGTCAGTTGCGTCGCAACTCCCGATCCACGGTGGTTGTGCAAGGTCACGCCGACAGTCGCGGAACGCGCGAATACAACCTCGCGTTGGGCGAGCGTCGTGCGAAAGCCGTTGCTGCCTACTTGATTGATGCAGGTGTTCCGTCACGGCGTATCCGCACGACAAGCTTCGGTGAAGAGCGTCTTGCATCGCAAGGAAGCAGCGAAGAGTCGCATGCCCTCAACCGTCGGTCAGAGATCATCGTTCGACGTTGATGGCTAACGGCACGTAGGTTAGAGATTTTGGAAATGCCGGGGTGCCGAGGCGCCCCACGCATGCTGATGCAACAAGCCTCACGTCTCGCATGGATGACGATGGGACTGGGTGTGTTGTTGTCGCCGGCTTACGCCCAAGACAATTCGCCTCAGGCCCTAGAACAACGCATTCGTTCGTTAGAGCAAATGGTGCAGGAGCAGCAGCAGCGGGTTGATACGCTCACCCGGACTGTAGCTGCGCTACGGCGCCGCGTCGCGACGGATGAGCTCCAAGTGGCGCCCAGTCGGGACGCTAGCGAAGAGGACGTATACCAAGCTGGCGTGAAGCTGTTGGATGAAAGACAGTTTGAAGATGCCGTCGATCGGTTTCAAACGTTACTCATTCGGTTTCCAACCGGCCAACGGGCGGCTGAAGCACATTTTTGGTTAGGTGAGATCTACTTTTTGCAAGATCTCCGACAAGAAGCGAAACAAGAGTTTGAGCTGATTGTCACGATGTATGAAAATCACTGGAGAACACCAACGGCTCATTTCAAGCTTGGCGAGATTGCACGAGTGAGTGCAGACTACGTCACGGCGCGTGAACAGTATGGAACAGTGATTAGCCGTTACCCCGATAGTCCCGCCGCGGGGCTCGCATCTTTAGCGATGCGGTCACTCACAGAGTAGGGTGGCGGTAAAATCGTCAGACATGGGTCGTTAGCTCAGTTGGTAGAGCAGTTGGCTTTTAACCAATTGGTCACTGGTTCGAGCCCAGTACGACCCACCATTTCGCGTTGCTAAGGAATTCCGCCAGCGGAACTAAACGAGCTAATGTCGCAAACCTTACGCATACCACGGGCCTTATGGCGTGAGCATCGCGCTCGGCCGCCTGGTGACGTCTTTCAAGATCACGGCGATTTTCGCACCATGCGTGATCAGATTGCAAGTGAGCTACAGCGCCAGAACGCCTGCCTCGTTGCGCACTACTACGTGTCTGCTGACATTCAGGAAGTGGCGCTTGCGACCGGTGGGTGCGTCTCTGACTCGCTAGAAATGGCGCGTTTCGGACGTGATAGCGACGCAACCACGTTGATTGTGGCCGGTGTGCGCTTCATGGGCGAGACCGCGAAGATTCTCAGTCCGGACAAGAGCGTATTGATCGTGTCTGATCGCGCGGAGTGCTCGCTGGATCTCGGATGTCCGGCCGATCAGTTGGCTGAACTCAAAAAAGAACACCCAAACCATGTGCTCGTGGCTTATGCGAATACATCCGCCCGTGTTAAGGCGATGAGCGACTGGATCGTCACATCACGCAATGCGCGTGATATCTGCGAGAGAATTCTCCAAAGCGGGCAACAGTTGATTTTCGCCCCCGATAAGAACCTTGGTCAATGGGTGCGGGAAGAACTGGCAGCAGACGACGAAGACTTTATCTTGTGGGATGGTGCGTGCGTCGTGCACGAGGAATTTCAAGGGGAAGGTGTTATTCGGCTGAAACACCAGTACCCTGAAGCGCCGATGTTGGCGCACCCAGAGTGTCCACAAAACGTGCTTGAGCACGCTGACGTGGTGGGTTCAACAACGGCGCTTATTCAAGCAGCGAAGTCTCGCACGGAAAAAGTGATGATTGTCGCGACTGATCGCGGGATCCTGCATGAGATGAGACGCGAAGCTCCAGACAAACGCTTTTTGGTTGCACCAGCGGCATCAGCCGGCGCGCCCTGTCGCGCCTGCGCGCGCTGCCCATGGATGGGACTCAACACGCTAAATAGCGTTCTAGAAGTCCTACAAAACCCTTCAGAGACGCACGAGATCGCTATCGACCCGGATGTTAGCGTCCAGGCGGCGCGTCCGCTTGAGCGGATGCTGGCGTTCTCGAAAGCGCGCCAGTAGCTCCGTTTCGCGGTGGACCAAGAAGAGCTCGCTGCTGCTTCTGCAGCTCAGCCAACTCACTGATCGTCCCTTCGACGGCGACGTACACCTCGGGGTAGTTATTGGCGAGCGGTAGCAGCCGGATGAGTTCGCGAATGGCTTGATCGTAGTGCCCTAAGCTCGCAAGGTAGTCAGCTTGGCTTCGCTTGAAGGCGAACAAGTTGCCTGAGGCCTCATGTACACGCGTGTACTCCAATAACACTGCTGGCTGTGATTGCCAATGAGGGTGGATGGACTTCAAGAGGACAAGTGCTTCTGACGTGCGTCCGATTTCACGGCTCGCCGAGGCGGTGGCCAGTGCTAATGGGTAGTTGCCAGGTGCAAGCTCTAACGCGTCAAGACCAGCGGAAACGGCATCTCCCGGTTGTCCCGCATCTCTCATGATCTCAACCATCGACGCAGGAAACAGGAGGTTAATCTGGTCATCTTCCATGAGGGCTGCAAGGAGATCAATGGCTGATTGGTACCGGCCCAATCTCCAGTGAGCCATGGCCAGACCGTATGTCGCGATCCGACGATCGTGATTGGTGTCAGCCTTCTCCAGATCGCTCAGACTGGATTGCAAAAGGTCCAGTGGAGAGACCACGGAGTCAAGACGGCGGCGCACAAGCTGATAACGTTCACTGTCTTTGCGGCCCTTCAGGCCTCGTTCTTGAGCACTAGTCGCCAGCGTGCGCATCTTGTTGACGCGGTCGCTCGTCAGCGGGTGTGAACTCAGGTAACCCGGGAGCCGGTAGCGCTCATCACCGATGTTGCGCAACATTGTGGCAAACATATCAGCCGGGCCGTCTAGGTCGTAGTTGGCGGCCTCCATCATTCTGAAGCCCCTCACATCAGCTTCACTTTCCGCGAGGCGACTGAATGACAACGCATCTTGTTGTTGCTTGGCGAGTGAGCTAAACAATCCCGCAAACCCAACTGCCGGACCAAAGCTAATGCCGCCAAGAATCGCCGCGAAAACGGAGAGCGCGGACCCGCGCGCTGAATCCTTTTTCGAAAGGTTGCTGCGTGCAAAGTGTTGCTCGGTCACGTGAGCAATCTCGTGGGCAGCCACGGCGGCAAACTGAGCTTCCTCATCGGCCAGTCGAAAGAGGCCATAGTTAAAACCGAACACTCCGCCGGGCACCGCGAAGGCATTCAGACGGGGGTCGAGAAGGATCACGGAATGAAACTGCCGTCCAGCAGCGGCCAGTTGTCCTTGACGCAATCGACCAATAAGATCGTACAGCCATTCATCGGCAATGGGATCCTGAATGGAGAGCGGCTCTCGCTGCAATTCAGCCAGCAATAGCTGCGCCAAGCTTTCCTCCTCCTTCAGCGACAAAGCCGCAGTCGCGCGGTTGCCGTATTCCGGTACATGGGGATTGTCCTGTGCCGCAGCACCCGGTGAGAGCATGACCGCAATGGATGCGACGATGTAGCTCGGCAGTGATGTATTTAGCAAACCGCTATTGCGCAAAGATCGCGCGTGTCCTCTTCCGCACAAATGGGACACGAATACCCGCATAAGGTTCCGCATGACGTTCCGACGCAAGATGCCTTCTCAGCCTTATTTTGCCCGCGCGAGCGGTACAATCGTCAATCGTGGCGGGTGCGACAGTGGCGGGATTCTGCACGGGTTGATCGATGCGCGTCACTTGGGATGCCCTATGCCGATGCTTAAAGCTGCCGTGGGGCTGTCGTGCTGCGAGCCAGGGGATGTGCTTGAGGTGTGGGCCAGTGATGAGCGCACCACACGCGAGATGATGCAGTTATCCGTGACGAGGCGACTAGCAATGCCCGAAATGACGCCGACATCCGATGGGTCTACGGCGTATCGATTTGTGATGAAGAGAGCAACCACATGAGGCAGTACACCCGCTTTAGCGAGCAAGTCGACCGTTATCTTGGGACGCCTGAGGTCCTGACCGTTGTCTTGCTAACGGCTGTCATCGTGGGCCTGATCTACTACGTCGGTCAGCTGATCGCTCCGATTTTCGTGGCGGCGGTCATTGCATATGTCATGCATGGGCTCGTCAACCTCTTGACCGGGGTCGGTGTGCCGTTTCGTTATGCGAAGTGGTCGGTGTCTGCGTTGGCTTCACTGACCGTCATTCTGATGGTCTTACTCCTGCCAAGTCTGTGGACGCAATTGCTGCGTATTCTTCAGACGATTCCGCAGTTGTGGGATAGCACGCTTGAGTGGATGCGAGATGCGACATTGCAATACCCGCAGTTGCTAGGCGCCGTGAATCTGGATCAGGTGAACGATTCCGTTCGGGAGATTGCATTCGATAGTCTTGGCTCGTTGGTCGGAAGCGGATTGGATACGCTCATCGGGTTGGGTCAGTTTTTGATGTACACCGTTTTGGTCCCTGTCATGGTGTTCTTTTTCGTCAAAGATGGCAGCGACTACATTCGCTGGTTTGTCGAAAAGCTATTGCCAAAGCGCAGCGGACTCATTGTTGAGGTGTGGGGCGACTTCAGCGGCAGACTGTCTTCGTATGTCCGCGGCAAGTTTTTGGAAGCCACCATCGTGGCTGTGATCTCGTGGATCTTGTTCGCCGTGGTGGGCGTGCCCTACGCGGAGCTGCTAGGCATCTTAGTGGGGTTTTCCGTTTTCGTCCCCGTGATTGGCGCAGCGATCGTGACAGTCCCTGTGGCGGCAGTGGGTGTTCAAGAATTCGGCGTTTCGTCCGGATTGATCGTCCTGCTCGCAGGTTATGCCGTCGTCCAGGCGATTGATGCGGGAGTGCTTGTGCCGTACATCTTTAGCGATGCAGTCAGCCTTGCGCCTGTCTCCATCATCATCGCTGTGATTGTTTTCGGTGGGCTGTGGGGCTTTTGGGGAGTCTTTCTCTCCATCCCGCTCGCGACACTACTCAAGGCATTCGTGGTTGTGTTACCGAAGTACACATCTAGCGAGTGGCGAAACCCTGTGTTGTCGTCCGGTGAGTCGGTGGAGCCTTCAGAGCGTCCGTCTGCTCAGCGAGCAGACTCGTCCAGCAAAGCTTCGAGCACTTCAGAAGCATGACCCTTCGGCTTCACCTTACGCCAGACGCGTCGAACGATACCTGTGGGATCCACTAAGAACGTGGAACGGTCAATGCCTTTGTATATGCGGCCGTACATGGACTTGTCCACCCAGGCGCCGTACGAATCAGCGACGGCGGCATCGGGATCACTAACAAGTGTGATGCCAAGCTCGCGCTTCTGGCAAAACCGCTCATGACTGGCAATCGAGTCTTTAGACAACCCGACCACGGCGCAGTCGTTCGAAGCGAATTTCACGCGCAAGGCGGAAAAGTCATCAGCCTGAACGGTACAACCCGGAGTCATATCACGCGGGTAAAAATAAATGACGACCCAAGAGCCTTTCGTCTTATTCAGATCAAGCAAATGCTCGCCGCGTTCACTGGAATACGCGTCAAGCACAAACCCAGGCGCCGTGTCGCCCGTCGTCACGGGTGCGGCCACCAGCTTACTGCCAGCAAAGAAAATCGAGCCATTTTAGCAAAATTGTCTGCGGTTTGTCGAGAAGCGCTGTGAGCGCACTGACAGAACTGGACTTACACTCGGTTCGCCACCACGAGGTTGAGACGCGAGTGGACCAGTTTTTACTGGGCGTCACGATGTTTCCGGTGACAATCGTATGCGGACGCAGTGAGCGGATGCATGAGATCGTGGAGGCGTATTTGCGGTTGGCAGGGTTTCAGTTTGACCGAGGACTGTCGCCGTCGTCGCCATTAGGCTACGTGCGCGTCTTGGGCTATCACTAACAATACATCGGATACGGTTTAGGAGATGACGATGGATGAACAGAATCACGAATTAGGTTTTCGGCGGCGCTTAGCGCTTGTAGGCGCCACCGAATCAGGTATTTCGACAGCTTTTGCATTCCGATTGCTTGTGCTCTTTGGCGTCGCAACGTGGATGTCTGGTGACATCTTGGTTGGCGCTGGGATCGCGATGTTGCTCATCGCTGTGGCCGAAGCGCTCACCTTGAGCGTAGGCTACGGGACGAGCAATATTTTGGGCGCGCTATTTGTGCGCAAGGATCGCACAGCATCTTGGATCGCCACATTGGCGGTGGTGATGTCGGTCATCATCGCGATCGGAATCGCGATGTTGCTTTTCACGCTTTCACCACAGTTGGTGAGCGAGTTTGGGGTCACGCTTTTCGCGCAACACGAAGCGGTGACATTTTTGGATACCGCAGTCTGGTTTATCCCTGTCGCCATCGGCTACCAATCACTTGCGGCAGCGTTTCGCTCCAGTGGTCGATCAGGAATTGCGGCTGTCAGCTCGGGCGTGTGCGTCGCCACATTGGTGGGTGCGGCCGTGTATCTCACGAGCGCCGACGTCTTTGGCATCGGCGCGTTGGCCTACGCATGGGGTCTGGGATACGTGGCCGGAATATCAGTCTTGATTCTGCCGCTCCTGCTTGGGCGCGCAGGATTGAAGATCCACGTGGGCAGCTGGACGGAGTTTGAGCACGTGTTTGAGACGGTGCGGCAAGGGTTGCCCACCAGCCTTGAGTCGTTCGTGAATGTCACAGGTGTTGCTGCCTTTTTGTGGCTGGCCTCACAACATGGCGCCGACGCGTTCGTGGCCTGTTTGATCGCTATCTGCACAGCATCGCTATTCCAGATCGTGTCAAGTTATTCCGCTGTAACATCGAGTGAGGCCATGCTCGGTCCCATTCAGCGCGGTGACTACGATCAGGCTGAGATTGCCGTCAGAGTGGTGGTGATCCAATCGGTGAAGCGTTCGCTGATCGGCGCTCTCGTGATGATGGGCGCGGCTTATCCTATCGCTGCCATCATCGTGCCGCCAGAGAGTTTCGGCATTGCGTTGGCTGGTCTCATGTTTGTGGCCATCACGCTGCCGTTTACCGCCATGAACAGCTCGTTTGCAGGAGCGCTGCGGGGCGCGGGCGAAACGCGCCTTCCTATCCTGATGCAGATGTTATGTCTCGTGATGGTCCAGTTAACCTTGGCAGCGGTGCTGTTGCTGTTGGATGGGTCACCCATGTTGTTGATGGGTTGTGTGTTAGCGCGCGTGGTGGCTGAAACAGCGCTCAGCCACTGGGTCTTCGCGTCACGCAGTTGGCAGTGGGAGACGTGACCGCCGCACGCCAGATTACGCTTACAGGGATTACGACGACTGGAGTTCCGCATCTTGGCAACTTGATTGGGGCCATCCAGCCTGCCATCAACGCAGCCAAAACAGGTGATGAGGGAGCCAGCTTTCTTTTCCTTGCGGATATGCACGCGCTCACCAAGCTTCGTGATCCCCAACAGTTGAGACAGTCGGTGATTGCGGTGGCGGCGGCCTGGATGGCCGCGGGCATCGATCTCCATCAAACGGCGATGTACCGGCAAACGGATGTTCCTGAAATTGTTGAATTGATGTGGGTCCTTCAGGCGGTGTGCGCCAAAGGCTTATTGAATCGCGCTCATGCCTATAAGGCCGCTGTGGACGCGAACACCGCCTCCGGACGCGACCCCGATGCTGGCATTGACGCCGCACTGTATTGCTACCCCGTGTTGATGGCGGCTGATATCTTGGCTTTTCGTGCGACCGCGGTTCCGGTGGGTGCTGATCAAGCGCAACATCTGGAAATGTGCCGAGATATGGCCGCGCGATTCAACCATCTGTATGGGGAGTGTTTTCCACTGCCGGAAGCCATCGTCCGTTCTGGACAAGGGACGCTGGTCGGCCCTGATGGACGGAAGATGAGCAAGAGCTACGGCAACATCATCGGGTTAGGGGCAACCGACAAGCAGATCAAAAAAGCGATTGCCAGCATCGTGACCGATTCTCTCGATAAACACGCACCGAAAGACCCAGACACCAGTGTGGTGTACAAGATGCATGCGGTGTTGTTGAGCCGCGAAGATGCCCTGCAGCTCGCAGCGGAATACCGAGAAGGCATGCCATGGGGTGAGGCGAAGAAGCGCCTCACGGAAGCACTCATCGCGCTGCTAGCGCCCGTGCGTGATGCCTATAACGACTATCTCAGTCGACCAAAACAGATCGAAGAAGCGCTGGCACAAGGCAGCGTGAAAGCGCGAGAAGTGGCGGGAGAAACGTTGCGAGAGGTCCGCGCATTGGTGGGGTGGACGGCGGCGCGATCATGACGGAAGGCGCCGGGATTGCGGATGGATCGAAGGCACGTAACGCGCCGGCACTCCTTCGAAAACACCTGTACCCGGTGAGCCAAGGCGTCGCGCTTCACCTGCGAACATTCGATCTATCACGGGTCTTGCCAACGACAGAAGACAACCATATCCCACATCCCGGATGGTGGATTGAGCAAGCTGTTCACACGTCAGAAGCGCAGGGAATGACGCACGTACATGCGTGGATCCCGCAACCCGATGTGCATGGGCCATTTACCGTTGAGCAAATCTGCGATAAGAGCGTGTGGTCCCACGAAACGCAATCCACGGCGGCGTTTGAGAGCGAGGTCAGAGGGTGGTTTCGCGAATCTCATCGCGGCACTGTTCCAAGCGATCGGACGATGCGCGGTATGGTGAATTTCGTCCGTGCGACATTCACAGGGGACTCGATTGTTTTGCGATTGAATTTGTGTGATGAATTCAATCGAACCGCTTGGCGCAATAGCGGTGAATATGCCCATACATGGTCGCATGTCCTCGTGGAATATCGGGAGTTTTGCATCATTCACCCGCGATCGCACACGCTCACGTTTGTCATGATCTGCTGGGACTAACGGAGCACAGCATCCTAGTGAGCGGCATTCGTGTAGTTTTCCCGATTCTGTTTGTCAACGCGCTTGGCCAGAGTTTTGTGTTTGCGGTGGTTCCGCCGTTGGCCAGGCAAGCTGGGTTGGTAGAGTGGCAGATCGGCGCTGTCTTTGGCGTGTCCGCGCTCCTTTGGGCTGTTGGCGCTGTGTTTTGGGGACGTGCGGTTGATCGCCGAGGTTCGCGCGCGGTGGCGATGTTGGGCATCGGTGGGTATGCGACATCCCTCACGGCATTTGGCACAGTCTTGATGGCTGGGATGGCGGGCCGCTTGACCGGGCTGACCCTATTTATCGCACTCATCATCACTCGTATGTTCAACGGCTTGTTTGGTAGCGCCGTACGGCCCGCGATATTTGCGCACATTGGACGCACCACCGGCCCCCGGGAAAGGGCTCCTGCCATGGCCACGGCGGAGTCGGGATTTTCTGTGGGTGCTGTCTTTGGTCCTGCGCTGGGCGGCGTTCTCGCGCTGTTGCATCCTTTGGCACCGTTTCTCCTCTTCGGTGGGGCGGGCATTCCGATCATGCTGCTCGCATGGTGGGGGCTGGCAGAAAAGAAAGGCCAGGCGGTCAGGCGCGCGGTACAGCGGCTGCCAATGCGCTTGTTTGATCGCAGGATTGTGGCGACGCAAGGGGTATTCGTGTTGCATGGAATCGCGCATGCCGTGCTGATGCAAATGCTGGCCTTGCTTGTTATTGATCGTGCCATTGCCGGCGAACAGCTTGCGGCCGTTATCTCAGGCGCCGGATTCGCGGCGCTGTCTGCGGGCACCGTGGCTGGTCAGATTCTGGTCGTCAGACAACGTCTTTTTAGCCTCTGGCGTACGGCGCAATTTGGTCCGGCTTTTGCGTCAGTCTCCATGGTGGCCATCTCGCTCAGCACGCATTATTGGATGCTGATCCCCGCGATGTTTGTGCACGGCATTGCGGCCGCATCAACGCGCACCGCGACAACGGCGTGCGTGTCCCTTGCAGTGCGGAGCTCTGAGCAGGGGCAAGCCCAGGGATTTACGGCGAGCGTGGGTCCGATTGGTCACGTGATTGCCCCTTTCATGAGCGCGACGCTGTACGTGATTGATCCGAGGCTACCATTTGCGGTTGGCGCGTGTCTACTGCTGGTCGCAACCGTGATCGTGTCAGCGAGCCGGTCGATTCGGCGCGCAGCTCAGAGAGATGAATATGACAAGTGACAGGCAGGCGACACAGCAACTGATTCTTCTGAATTTGGGCACCCCAAGCGCCCCCACGACACGGGCAGTGCGGACCTATCTCAGCGAGTTTCTCACGGATCCGCGCGTCGTCCCTTTACCGTGGATCGCCAGACAGTTGTTAGTGCGCGGCATCATCGCGCCGCTGCGGTCTTTTGCTTCGGCCAAACGATATGCCAAGGTCTTTCGCGAAGACGGCTCTCCTCTGTTGAGTTACTCCAAAGCACTGGCTCCGAAGGTTGCCAGTCGTCTCGGGCCGCAATGGGCCGTCGACGTGGCGATGCGATACGGAGAACCCGCGTTGCCCGATGTCTTGCGAGAGGTGAAACGGCGGCGACCTGAGCGCATCGTGCTGTTACCGCTGTTTCCTCAATACGCATCAGCAACCACAGGGTCAGCGTTTGATCTGGCGTCCAAGACCTTGGCGAAATGGCACGACATGACGGCTGTGACAACGATTGATTCGTTTTGCAATGTGCCAGGATTTGTGCGCGCATTTGCGGCGCGCGGGAGGGCCGTGGACGCAGCCAGTCACGATCATGTGTTGTTTAGCTTTCATGGATTGCCGGTGAATGCCACCTGCGGTGAGGCAGGCAAGTCCGCGTGCAAGGCGCGCGATTGCCAAAACGTGTACGGGCGCCACAATCGGCTGTGTTACAAAGCCTCGTGTTATGAGACGGCGCGGCGTATCGCCGCAGAGTTGGGGTTGCCATCAGACCGCTGGACTGTCTCGTTTCAGTCGCGTATCTCAAGCGCGTGGGTCCGCCCGTTTACCGATGAGGTTGCGGTGCAGCTCGCACAGAAAGGAGTCGCGCGACTGGCGGTGTATTCGCCCAGCTTTGTCACCGATTGTTTAGAAACCATCGAAGAAATCGATATCGATTTGAAAGAGATGTTTCTTCAGGCAGGAGGCAAGGAGTTGACGCTGGTGCCGTCGCTGAATGCGCGTGACGATTGGGCTGATGTGGTCGCGGATATGGCGCGCGCTGCCGCGCCGATCGCTGTGAGTGCGGCCGATAGAATCGAGTGAACTGAACTCCCAAAGAACGATGTTTCAACCCGACCTCCTCAAAGGCAAGCACATTCTCATTACCGGCGGCGGCAGTGGTCTCGGTAAAGAGATGGCCCGTGAATGCACCGAATTGGGTGCCAATGTGACGATCTGTGGCAGGCGGGGGTCAGTGCTCGAAGAGGCGAAAGCCGAGATTCAAGCCGGCACCGACGGCACGGTGTGGTGCCATGCGGTGGACATTCGCAATGCGGCGGACGTTGATGCGATGGTCGGCGAAGCCTACGAGCGACAGCCGATTGATGGGTTAATCAACAACGCAGCAGGCAATTTCATTAGCCGCACGGCAGACTTGTCTCCACGCGGCTTTGATGCGATCGCCAATATCGTGCTACATGGCACGTTTTATTGCACGCAGGCCGTGGGTAAACGGTGGATTGACAACAAAAGATCCGGCTCGATCATCTCCATCACCACGACGTGGGTGTGGACGGGGTCACCGTATGTGGTTCCATCGGCCATGAGTAAGGCCGGCATACGCGCCATGACTCAATCGCTGGCGGTGGAGTGGGGGCAACACGGTATTCGCGTCAACAGCATCGCGCCGGGCCCATTTCCCACCGAAGGCGCATGGGCCCGCCTCTCGCCGGCGAGCTCTGGCGGTGATACCTTGCGTGAAGACAACGATACCGGGATTCCCCTCGGTCGATTTGGTGATATGAAGGAATTGCGCAACCTGACGGCCTTCCTGTTATCGGATGGATGCGACTACATCACGGGACAGACCATTGCGATTGATGGTGGACAATATCTCATGACAAATGGCGGTTTCGCCAGACTCAATCGATTGACCGACAGCGATTGGGACAACATCAAGTCTCAGATTCGGCAGACGAATGAAAAAGACAAGGCCAAACGAACGGCCTAAGGAAGAGAGGACTAAAACAATGATTGCGATCGAACTCGAACACAAGCCTAAAGAAGCACTAGAGCGCTCACGCGCGCTGCTAGATGCCCAGAAAGCTGTTCATGTGTCTCACGGTGCACCAACGTACGAAGAGCGCATGGGGCGCTTGCTCCGCTTGTGGAAGCTGCTGTACGAAAACAAAGATGCCATTGCGGCCGCGCTCAATAAGGACTACGGTAACCGTCCTGACCAGCTGTCGATGGCTGCTGACGTCGGTGGGTCTATCGCGCCGATTAAGCACATTCGTTCGAAACTGAAGTCATTGATGAAGTCGTCGAAGCGTGGTACGACCGTGCCGTTCAACCTCTTTGGCGCGAGATCTCATGTGCAGTATCAGCCGAAGGGATCGGTCGGAGTCATTGCACCTTGGAACTTCCCGGTTGTGTTGCTGGCTGGGCCGCTGGCCTGGATCATGGCTGCCGGTAATCGCGTGGTGTTGAAGCCATCAGAGCATGCCCCTGAAACGGCTCATCTTTTGGCGGAGTTGTTTGCCAAGTACTTCTCTGAAGAAGAAGTGGCAGTGGTCTTGGGTGATGGTGAAGTGGCAGCGGGATTTTGTGGCTTGCCATGGGATCACCTGCTCTACACCGGCGGAACTTCGATTGCGTCTCACGTGATGCGTGCTGCGGCTGATAACCTCGTCCCTGTGACGTTAGAGCTGGGCGGCAAGTCGCCCGTGATCGTCGGAAAGGATGCGGATCTTGACCATGTCGCTGAGCGCGTCATGCTCGGGAAAACGTTCAACGCCGGCCAAATCTGTATTGCGCCTGACTACGCCATGATGGATGACTCCAAAGTGGATGAGTTTGTGAATAAGGCGAAAGATAAGGTGGCCGAGATGTTCCCGACCATGGTGGATAACCCGGACTACGGCGCCATCATCAACCAGCGGCACTACGAACGCGTGAAGGACATGATCGAAGACGCGCGCAACAAGGGCGCTGAGGTGATTCAAGTCAACCCGGCCAATGAAAACTTCGACCAACAGCCGCACCGCAAGATTCCGCCGACGTTCATCAAACGTCCGACGGACGATATGCTCGTGATGCAAGAGGAAATCTTCGGACCGGTGTTGCCCGTTGTGTCAACCAAGGACGCTGACGAAGCGATCGCTCGGGTGAACGCATCGGATCGTCCTTTGGCCCTGTACTACTTTGGCGATGATGTGGCCGAGAAGGACAAGGTGTTGGAGCGCACGACCAGCGGCGGCGTGACCGTCAACGACGTCATCACTCACATGCAGCAGCAAGAGCTGCCGTTTGGCGGTGTTGGGCATTCCGGCCAAGGTTCATGGCAAGGGGAAGAGGGTTTCCGGACCTTTAGCCATGCCAAAGCTGTGCATTCAGCCATGAAGTGGGACCCTCTCAAGTTGGCCAAGATGCTGATTCCGCCGTATGGCAAAGAGCTCGATAAGGCCATGTCGATGATCGTTCCGAAGCCACCAGCCTCTTAACAGGACCTCGTCGTGAACACGGCCGCAATATCGTTTGGATTCGGAGTCTATTTCGCGATTCTTGCGGTCATTACGGTTCTGGCAACCCGGCGTACGAAATCGAGCGCCGACTACGCGATTGGTGGTCGGAGTTTGGGGGTCATGGTCATTGCCTTCAGCGCCGGTGCGACAGAGTTGTCGGGGTGGGTCTTGTTGGGATTGCCGCGGCTCGCGTTCGTCAGCGGACAAGAAGCGCTGTGGACGATCGCAGGATTGCTCACCGGTGTGTGGCTCAACTGGACATTGCTGGCGCGAAAGCTCAGGGAGCGTTCGGAAGAACTGAACTCGATCACGGTCCCGTCGTTGCTGCGTCTTCACCTCGGTGGGGACAGCATGACGTTGCAGCGTGTGTCTGCGATTGTGATCCTGGTCTTTTTTACGATCTATGTCTCTGCCCAACTAGTCGCAGGCGGCAAACTCTTGTCCTCATCGTTCGACATTGATTACCAACTGGCGGTGGTTATCTCGTGCGGGATCATTCTGGTGTACACCACCGTGGGCGGCTTTATTGCCGTCAGTTGGACGGACGTCTTTCAGGCGCTGTTGATGTTGGCGGCGCTCATCTTTATTCCGTTGTTTGCCTTGTCATTGGCAGCAAGCGACGCGCCCGCCCATGCTGAGTTTCCGTCCCTCGTCGATCACTTTGGCGTCTTTCCAGGTGCCATCGCGGTGGTGTCGGCGCTGGCGTGGGGGCTTGGGTATTTCGGCCAGCCTCATTTGATCATGCGGTTTAAGGCTCTCAAAGATCCCGCCCTCATGAACCGGGCACGCAACATCAGCTTCACATGGACAGCCGCTTGCATGCTGGCGGCGTGCTTGGCCGGGTATGCCGGGAGCGTGTTCGTTGGCGCAGAAATGATGGCACCGCTCGATGATCCAGAGCGGGTGTTTATCGTGTTGATTGAAACCGTGACCCATCCGATTGTCGCCGGTGTGTTGTTGAGTGCGATTCTGGCGGCCGCGATGTCGACGGCCGACTCGCAACTGCTCGTGGCGGGCACGTCTTTGGGGTACGACTTCTCACGTAACAAATCGAAGCATCAGCTCATGATTGGACGGCTTGCCGTGATGGCCGTGGCCATTGTGGCAGGTGCGGTGGCGTTTGACGATACGTCGGGCGTGTTAGGGCTGGTTGCCTATGCGTGGTCTGGGTTAGGTTCGACGTTTGGTGCCGTCTTCCTCGTTTCCGTGCTGTGGCCTCATGTCACTGCGAAAGCGGCCATTGCAGGCATGGTGGTTGGCGCCACTGTGACCGTGGGGTGGCGCAATGTGTCGGGTGGCATCTTCGATGTCTATGAACTGCTGCCAGCTTTCTTACTGGCGAGCGCCACGATCATCGGTGTCAGCATGGTTCAGCGGGGACGGCAGACCGCCTAACCTCATGAAGCGATATGCGGCGTGGCTGGGATTACGCTACGCACTGGCTCCCGGCGGCGGGTTCACAACGTTCGTCGCGATCACCGCGGTCGTTGGCCTGACCATCGGAGTGTGCGTTCTCATCGTGGTCTTGAGCGTGTTAAACGGATTCAGCCGTGAGCTTCGCACCCGCATCCTTGGTGTGGTGCCACACGCGGTGCTGTTTCATGCAGACGGACAACCTTGGAAGGATTGGCGCGAGGTCATTCGGATCGCTGAAGAGGCGCCGTCTGTCGTGGCTGCGTCACCGTTAATTGAGTATCAAGGATTGGTCTCAGGGACGGGCCGCGCAGCCGGAGCCTTGATTGCCGGCATTGACCCCGCGATTGAACAACGCACGTCGATTTTGTCGAGCGGGATCATTCATGGGAATCTGGACGACGTCGAACCCGGGACGTGGCGCGTGGCGCTGGGATCAGGACTCGCATCTCGAATTGATGCTGAGGTCGGTGATTTTGTGGCCTTCATGCTGCCTGTCGCACGAGCCGGACTTCTTGGCTTACAGCCACGAATGCGCCGATTTAAGGTCGTGGCTGTTTTTGAAATGCAAGCGCAGATTGATGATTACTATGCGTATGTTCACTGGGAAGATCTGGCGCGCCTTGCTGATCAACCCGGTCGGGTGAATATTCGCCTGCGCGCGACGGACATTTTTCAAGCCAAACAAGCGGTGCGAGAAGCTGGCACGGCGATTGCTCAAAGCGGTGAATCGATTTCAGCCACAGACTGGTCTCAAACCCATGGCACGTTGTTTGATGCCGTGGCGCTAGAGCGCGTCATGATCGGCATGTTGCTGTCGATCATCGTTGCAGTCGCAGCCTTCAACATCTTATCTACGCTCATGATGGTGGTGAACGCGAAACGGGCTGACATTGCCGTCTTACAAACCATGGGCATGTCAACGACCGGAATCGCGGTGGTCTTCGTGGGCATGGGTGCGGTCATCGGTTCGGCCGGCGTGACACTCGGTGTATTGCTCGGCGTGCCTTTGGCGTACGCCGCTCCTCAGATCGTTGCCTCGCTCGAGGAATGGACAGGCCGACCACTGCTTCAGGCGTATTTCATTAATTACTTGCCGTCTGATGTCGACATGTCACAGGTGGCGTTCATCGCGCTGGTCTCCTGGATCTTGGCGCTGCTATCCACGTTGTGGCCGGCCTTGGCAGCCACGCGCGTGTTACCTGCACGAGAGCTGCGCCATGCCTGAGGGTATCGTGTTGAGCGCGGTGGACGTGCATTTAACGTATCACACTGCCAGTGCGGAAGTGTCCGTGCTCAGAGGTGTCAACGTGGCGATTGAGGCCGCCACGACGGTCGCCATCATTGGCGCTTCAGGGAGCGGGAAGAGTTCGCTCCTGCATATCTTGGCTGCCATCGAAAAGCCGACGGCCGGCCACGTATTGATCGATGGCACCGACCCTTTTCAGATCTCAGCGGGCGCAAGAACTGCGTTGCGGGCAAAGACCATCGGCCTGGTGTATCAAGAGCCTCGGCTATTACGAGAACTCACGGCGGAAGAGAATGTCGCCGCTCCTTTGAGGATTGCAGGATTGGGTGGTCGAGCGGCACGCGAACGTGCTCGGACCATGTTGGCCCTTATGGGGTTATCGGAGCGGTTTACCCACCGGCCTCACGCGATGTCCGGTGGTGAGCGCCAACGCACGGCAACCGCGCGAGCGATGGCTGGTCATCCAAAGATCTTGTTGATGGATGAACCCACTGGTAGTCTCGATCGGGTATCGGGCGATGCGGTGGTTAAGTTGACGTTGGAGGCATGTCAAGAACGCGGAATTGCAACAGCGCTTGCGACGCACGATCTCAGGTTGGCGAGCGCAATGACGAGATGTTTAGAGCTCGAAGCGGGGCAGTTACAGCCGGCGATTCTGACGGCTTGAGTGTCGCGTAATGAATCGCATAGCGCGCCGGCGAATGCGGGCGAGCCGCCGTTCTCTCTTCAGTGTTTCCCACCACCGGCCGACGCTCCAACCGATCACTGACGTCATACAACCCATCACAACGCAACCCAAGAATAGTTTGGTGAACCAGAGCGTTTCGTTGGCGTCGGTGCTGGCGCTTAAGATGCTATCTCCCACCAGCAAAGACCCCACAGAATAAGCAATCACCCCCATGGGTGCATATGTCAGGGGGTTAGAAATCCAAACGAGCGCAAAGGCGCCAATGACATTCGCACGAAACACGTAGCACGCCATGCCAGCAAGGATCATCTGAAACGGGATCGGAATCCACGTGCAGATGCCGCCGATGGCGAGCCCGCGGGCGAGGCATCCGCCTCCAGTGCGCCAGAGTTCCGGGCGGTGGAGGAAGGGACGGAGTAAGCGCCCCATCGGACTGCGGAGAAACGCCCGGCGGCGAAACGGTCGACGCTGCGGTTTCAAGTGAAAAGATCCGATCTCAGACGTCGTGGCATCACGAGACGAGCGTCTGGAAATGCGCATAGTGCATCACCCAATCGCTTTGCTCCGATGCTGGCACTTGTCTCAATTGTGACGCTAATTCGCGTGGCGTGCGATGTCTGGTGCGTAGATCCGCGTGGTGAGATTTCCTTCCCACCTGTTGAGGTGGTCGAGAATGTGGTTGAGGAGTCTCGGTGCGATCGCACGGGATGCCGGCTTGAAATGGCGTGGCGCGGCGCGGCAACGGCGATTGTTTGGAAGCGCCCGCTCCGTGTGTACCGGGGTGATCACGTGCGCATCATGGTGCGTTGGTACTTCAGCCGCCACACCCAGCAATGGACAGGAATCGCTGGGGAAGCGACGCTGATTGATCGCCTGATGCCCTGCGTTTCGCTGTGGCCGCGTTGTTGGCACGCGCGGTCGTCTCGGGCATTTGACCGGCATTGCGGAGACAGTGGCTGCGGGTTATGGCGGGCCATGGCGTTAGGGGATGGCAGTCGCTTGCTTCCCGAGCAATGGACAGTGTTGAGAGACGGAGGGACGCTTCACGTGGCTGTCGTCTCGGGTCTCCATTTCGCAGCCGTAGCAGGTCTGTGGCTGTTTGTCATCCGGCGGCGCGTGCAGCAGTCGCTGGCCACCCAGGATTGGAGCCGGCTGATGGGACAGGTCATGCCAAGCATTGGTCTTTGTCTGGGGTACTACGCGCTTGCGGGTGGCGGCATTTCGTCCATTCGCGCACTGTGCATGACCATGTTGGGGGCGTGGCTCTTGCTGATGAGGCGACGGTGGCATTGGTCTCGCTCATTGGCGGTCACGGTCTGCGTTGTCTTATCCATTGCGCCGCAAGCGATTGAGACGATGGGTTTTTGGTTGTCGTTTGCCGCGGTGGCAGCGATCCTGTCCATGAGCACTGGTCGAGAGACGTCTGATGAACCCACGAGTTGGACGACATGGGGCCATCTGTTGGTACGCGTTCAGTGGCGGGTGACGCTGGCCACGATCCCTGTCTTCGTTGGGTTTGGGCAGGGGATGGCTGTGGCCAGTCCGTTGGTGAACCTCATCGTGGTTCCTGGCACTGCGGTCGCGCTCTTGCCGGCTGCTGCTGGCATGTTGGCGCAGTCCCTCGTGCAGCACCCATGGGAATCGATGTCGTGGATTGCCGCAGCCCTCGAAAACGGTTTGTTTACGGTGTCAGCGGCAGCAGCTCGCGGACCGCAGCTTCCGCTGTGGGTCATGGCGCATCCAGCCGGTACAGCGTTGGCAGCTGTCTCGTGCACGTGGGCGCTATTTGGGAACGGGCGATGGCGATATGTGCCGTTGGCCGCGTTCGGTCTGTGTGTGATGGGCATGAGCGCCTCGTCGCTGCGCGCAGAGCGCTCCTGCACCATTGCGGGAGACTGCCGCACGTCGGTCCAGATGTTCTCTGGCGGTTATCGGGCGTACGCTACAGCGTTTGACCATTGGCAGCGAACGACTCAGTCATGCCGGATCTCGGTTGGTGATGACATCGCCATTGATATGGCGATGATGCCTGAATGGCCCGTAGTGGTTGATCAGGCTGTCACAGAAGAGGGACTGAAATGGATGCGGCGATGCGCGCGCTTTCACCCACTCGTGATCGCAGATCGAGACGCGGGCCCCAGTTATGCACTGCTGGCAGCCTTACGGCCCAAAACCGTTGTGCTAGCAGACCGTATTCGGTCTGCCGGTCGCGCCAGATTGGCGTGGTTTGAACGCACGGGAACCACGGTCAATCTCCCGCATTGGCCTCCGCAATGGCTTGTGCTTCGGTCTGATGAATTTGGGTCCGATCCGGTGTACGACGATGAATAGGATCATAATCTCTCATCGGTCGTTATCCAGTGTCAGACTCATGCTTGAACTCGTCGCCAGTACGGGTTGGATCGGCATCGTGCTGACGGTTATGTCGTTGCTAGCGACGGGCGTGGTGCTTGAGCGCTACTGGTTTTTGCGGAAAAGCATTGTTGCGCCTCCGCAATTGGGTAAGCAGGTGTTGGCTGAACTCAGTCGGCGCGAGTCGGTGCGTACCGACACCGCTGCGCGAATTTCCGTGCTCGGGATGCTGATCGATGCAGCGGTCAGAGCGCGGACAGCGGGCCCGGATGCGGCGACGCAGTTGGTGGAAGCGGCCGCGCGAATTGCGCTGCGAAAGTTGGAGACGCGACTCGTGATTCTTCAGCTTATCGGTGCACTTGCTCCGATGCTCGGATTGCTCGGGACTGTCGTTGGCATGATCACAGTGTTCAACTCGTCTTTTTCTAGTGCGGGTGCCAACACGGACGCGCTCGCTCAAGGAATCGCCCAAGCGTTGGTCACCACCGTGTTTGGGCTGATCGTTGGCATGCCATCGCTGGCTTTTCATCGGCTGCTGCAGCGACGCATTGACGGGCTCATGACCGAGATGCAGCGCGACGTGACGGACTTTATGCATGAGCTCTTCTTGGTAGAGCGCGTGCAGCAATACCGGCGCGCGACGTCCGCTTCGCCAGCACCTGCCGGACGCACGGGCGCGCAGCCCGCTCCCAGGGCCCCGAGAGTCTAGGCACACGACATGCAGTTTCCGAGTGCCGGCACAACAGAGGAACGGATTGACTTAACGCCCCTCATTGACGTGGTCTTGTTGATTCTGATTTTTATCTTGGTCAGCGCCAAATTCATTGAAACATCAAGTATCGATATCGCGTTGCCGGAAACAGGCGCGCCTGCTGATCGCAGCACCGACCGCGCCATGATTGTGGATATCGGCGCGGCAGGAACATTGGCCATTAACGGCATCTTTGTGGAAGGGATCACCGACGGGGAGCAAACAGAGTCGCTCTCTGAGCTGTTTGAGCAAGAAAGCGCTGGTGACTTGAAGGCCATCATCTATATCCGCGCTGATGCTCGTGCGCCTCACGGATCGGTCGTGTTGGTGCTCGATACCGCGCAGCGTAATGGGTATTCGCGCGTGAGGTTTGCGGTGTCTCCTCGGCAGTAACGATATGACGAAAACGGCAGGCCTTTGGTGGCGCTTTGGGAAGGACGCGAAATACAAGTACTTGTATTTATCGGGCATTATTGTGGGTGCGCTGGTGACGGCGGCCGGCCAAGCGGGCTTGGTGGAGTGGATGCGGCGCATGTTGGCACAAGCCGACGTTCAGTCCGTTGACGGAACCATCGTGCCTTGGGATCTGTTGCTCGCTGTACCTGTCATTTTGTTGATCAACTCTCTGGGCGTTGGCTTGGGCGGTCTCTCGGTGCGGTACGGTGCCAACCATGCCGTGCAGGGCCTGCGCGTGCGGGCATTCGGCAGTTTGATGCGCCAGTCTCTGGAGTACATCCAGGCGCACGGTGAGTGGCATCTGGTGACGCGGCTCACGCAAACGGCGCAGCGGGCGGGTGACGCAGCGGCCGGTGCTGTCGGCACGATGTTCAAAGACACCTTTGTGATCATCGCCATGATCGGGTACATCATCTACATCGCGCCCACGCAGATGTTCGTGGTGGCGCTGTGTGTGGTCGGTGCCGCGGTTGTGAACGCTTTGGCAGGGCGCATTTCCCGCAAGACTGCCACGCAACTTCAGCAGGCGACGGGTGAACTCACGGGGTTGTCGGCTCAGTCGCTCGAAGGAGCGCCGATTGTCAAAGTCTTCCAAGGAGAGGCTCGGGAGCAGGAGCGTTTTCGTCAGGCCGGCATGGCGACGCGTCGATACAGCAATCGGCTTGGGATTGCGACTGTTCTGTCAGGGTTTCTGGTGGATGGTCTGGCTGGCGTGTTGCTTTTTGTGATCGCGTTATCGGTCTTTGGCGTGTTTGGAGGCAGTGCCATGCCGTCGGCGGATGTCGCGGCATTGATGTTTGCCATCGGCGCGTTGTTACGTCCCGCCCGGGCGATGGCCAACTTGACGGTCATCCTTCACGCTGGAGCCGCCGCTTTGGATGAGTTGTATGGGTTGGTGGACTCAGAGCCGGAACAAGAAGATGGTGTGGGCCGGGATCTCGAGCGTCCGTTGAAGGGCGGCATTGAATTTCGAAATGTCACGTACACCTACCCCGCAGCCCAAGGGCGTGAGGCGAGCCAAGTGCTTCGCGGGTTGAACCTCAAAATCGAGCCGGGCGAGACCGTCGCGCTTGTGGGTGAGTCGGGTGGCGGAAAGTCGACGATCGCCAAGATTGCTGCCTGCCTGATTCAGCCTCAAACCGGACAAGTTCTTTTTGATGGCATGAATGCTGTCGGACTGGACTTGCGGTCATTGCGCAGTCAGGTGTCATATGTCTCACAACGTGCCTTCATCTTTGACGACACGATTCGCGAAAACATTGCCTACGGCGCACAATCCACTGATGAAGCCATCTGGAATGCGGCAGAACGCGCGGCGATTGCCGACTTCATCCGGTCATTGCCGCGAGGACTGGATACCCGCCTTGGCGGTGATCATCATTCGATGTCAGGCGGGCAGTTGCAACGTATTGCACTGGCTCGCGCGTTCTTCCGCGACGCGCCGATCCTCGTCTTGGATGAGGCCACATCGGCCCTTGATCAGGAAACCGAAATACACGTCCAGCGGGTGATTCAGGACTTAAGTCGTGGTCGAACCGTCATTGCCATTGCGCACCGCCCCGAGACGGCCATTCGCGCCGACCGGGTTGTCTTGATCAAAGATGGGGATGTCGGAGCAGACGGCGACCACAACGAGCTTTTGCGCCACGATGCGATTTATCGGCGGACCATGACGGGAACCACCCACGCCCCGCAACCTGAGGCACCGGCGGTCCATCCTCTCGTTGAGGTGCAGAATCGGATGCCGTGGTTCATCCGTACCCCAATCACCTTGATGCGGTACGTCAGCATGCTGCTGGCGCCGTTTGATGGCTTAATCGCGCAGTGGCAGATACGGCGCCATATGAGATCTCGGCGGACGATTACAGGAGAAGTGCCAGTGGTTGCCGTCGGAGGGGTCTTGAGAGATGGCAGCGGCTGCGAGGACTTCACGTCCTACATGATCGATCGACTGGCCGCGAGTGGCCAACGCGTGGGTGTTGCCATCAGGCAGGATGACGGGGTGAGCGGGGAAGCGCGCTTGATTCCCTCGGGGGCCACCGCGTTCTCTGCCGGCGGATGGGCGTCGCGCCTCGCGTCTGATCAACGGCTGACGGTGGCGACTGCGCGCACCGTCGAAGCCGCGTCTCGACTCCTTCTGATGCGCGGGGGAATCGACATTGTGATTGCGCATGATGCGCTTTCACGCTATGGCCTGCGGCGTGCCTTTGAGGTGGCGGTCGTCGATCTCGTTGAGTCCAAGCATCTCTCATTGGCATTGACACCAACTGGCTTATCCATGCTGGATTGGATTGCCGTACGTGGGTTTGGGGGACAGGTGGAGCCTGTGCGCGAGGATGTGCCTCAACTGGCCTTTTGGCATAGCTCGCCAGAGTTTCGCCATCTTCAGCAAAACGAAGTCATGTCACCCGTAGAATTCCGTGAAGCGCATGGATTGTGGGTTCATTTGGTGGCCCGGTCCGGCGAAGTGTGGCCCTTAACCCGCGCGTTGGAAGTGCTCGGATTTAAGGTCAAGGCGCATGTGCCCAATGCCCTTCAATGGGTTGATCCTGATGCACTCCGCCGTGGTGATGAGTTTCCGATTGTGGCATCGGCCTCGACGTCATCCATGATGCCGTCAGGCGCTGCTGAAATATGGGAGCTGTCAGATGAGGTGGCTACAGATGCAACGGGAGACCTGTTAGTGCGGCGAGTAATTGAAAAATTTGGGTTGGTGGAAAGACACATCGTGGACGCCATAGATGCCAAAGACGCTGATGATCAAGAGAAGGTGGCGTAATGGATGATGTCATCGTGCAGATGCTTGCCTGCCCAAAAACGCGTCAGCCATTGCGCAAAGATGGTGATTGGTTGATTTGCGATGCTGCGCAATTGAAGTACCCCATCGAAGATGGGTTACCGATCCTACTGCCGGACAGAGCAGTTGCGATTTCGTCTGACTCCAAGGAGGTGTCTGCAGACGACAGAACCACGTCGTGACCGTCACGTCCTCTCCTTTTCGTGTGGTGATTCCAGCGCGGATTGGATCGACGCGTCTGCCGCGAAAAATGCTGGCAGACCTCTGTGGTGCTCCCGTGATTGCATGGACCGTCCAAGCCGCGCTGAACTCTCAAGCGGCTGAAGTGATTGTGGCGACGGATAGTCAACAGATAGCTGATGTGGTGGCCCCGTCCGGGGTGCAGGTGGTCATGACACCGGCCGACTTAGCCAGCGGTACCGATCGTGTGGCGCTGGCCATCACACTGCGTGAGATTCCGAATGAAGATCTGGTGGTGAGCGTTCAAGGAGATGAACCGTTTACGGAGTCAGACACCATTGCACGATGCGCGAATGCGGCATCATCACCTGATGTCGACATGGCCACCGTGTGCCGCGCTTTGGCAGTAGGAGACAGAGAGCGACATGATCCGGCTCACGTCAGGGTGGTGCGGAATCGAAGTGGCGCTGCGCTGTACTTTTCCCGAGCACCCATCGCCGATGCCGAGGTCGCCATCACAGGTGCATGTCCAGTGATGTCCCGCCATATTGGGATGTATGGCATGAGGGCCAAACGGTTTCATGACTTTGCGTCGTTGCCACCGTCCATGCTGGAATTGGCGGAGAAGCTGGAGCAATTGCGAGCGCTAGAAGCGGGGTGGCGCATGGCCTGTCCGCTGGTCTATCCCGCGCTTCCGATCTGTGCGATTGATACGCCTGCCGACCTATTAGACGCGAGCGAGATCGTCGCCCGGCACGGGCTCACAGCGCCGTCGTGGTAAGCGCGCCCTGCATCGACACAAACGTCTCACTTCTCGCTGACAACGTACTCGGGCTACCGACCCTCGCGGAGTTTTTGTGTCAGCCTCGTAATGAAGAAGAGGTTTTGGCCACGCTGGCATGGGCCCGGTCTCAAGGGGTGACGGTTCGAGTGCTGGGAAGTGGCACCAATATCGTGTGCGGCCCTGTCCTCTCGGGCCTCATCATCTCAACCAAGCGAATGCGTGCGCTGACGCAACACTCAAATGACCACGGCACTGCCTATGTCGCAGGCGCAGGCACATCATGGCAGTCCGTCTGTGATCTGGCGATCACAAGCGGGCATGGTGGTTTTGAATGCATGACCGGCATCCCTGGGACCGTGGGGGCTGCGTTGTATCAGAACATCGGTGCGTACGGTTCTGAGTTGTCTGATGTTTTGGTCTCTGTGCGGGTCATCGATCAGACCCACCCCGAACGTGGGGTGCAGGTGCACAGTGCCGCATGGGCCAACTTGTCGTATCGTTGGAGTCGGCTGCAAGACGAGCCCACCCGCTGGATCGTGACAGGGCTTCATCTCCAGTCCCGGTCTGACTACAATCCGAATTGGCGCTACGATCGTTTACGCACCGCTTTGGGTGCGTCGGCTCAGTCGCTGGAGCAACGCTGGCATGATGCGCCCAGTCACGAGACGCGAGCCCGTGTGCTGCGCGAGGTGCAGCACACCGTCGAGGGATTACGAGCAACGCGCCTGCCATCCCTTCAATCATCCGCGCATGTCGGTAGCTTCTTTAAGAACCCGGTGCTGAATGAAGAACAGATCGACGCCGTTCGGAAGCTGATCCCGGGAGTCGAACATTGGCAAGATGCGTCAGGCTCCTACCGAATGAGAGCGGCAACAGTGATGGAGCATCTCTCGTTGCTCGGTGTCTCTGTTGGTCCCTGGTGTTTGAACCGCCAAAACCCTATGATCATCTGTGCCGACAGACAAGCGCTGGCTTCGGCAGCTACACCGTATGCGGATCTGCAGTCGCTCGTGCGCGAAATCGTGACGACGTGGACAACGCGGGTCGGCATTGAACCACGCGTTGAACCGACGTTATGGCCGTGATGACGAACCGACTTTTTCGGAAACTACGTGTCAGCCTGACGCGCACATGCAACTACGGATGCGCGTATTGCGCTCCCGATGGCCGACCGTTCATTGATCCAACGCCGCCGATGTCGATGCTGGACTGGCGCCGGGCTCTTGAGCTGTTGTACGCCAGTGGCCTTGAGACGGCGCGCATCACAGGAGGTGAACCATTGTTGTCGCCACAGGTGTACGACGTGATTGCCAGCGCCCGGGACATCGGATACCGAGATCTCGCGATCACGACAAACGGCGAGCGCCTAGCGAAGTTCGCGCCGGCATTGCGCGACGCGGGCATTGAGCGCTGCAACGTCAGTCTGGATTCGTTACAAAAAGACGCGTTTCATCGCATGACGCGCGGCGGCACGCTGCGCCGCGTACTGGCGGGCATTGAAGCCGCCGTGGCCGTGGGGTTTCGCGTGCGGATCAACATGGTGGTGATGAAGGGACTGAATGACAACGAGGTTGTCGATATGTTGACGTATGCCAGCGAGGTGGGAGCCGAGCTGCGTTATCTGGAACTGATGCGGTCAGGTGCGTCGTTTGAAAGTGACATGTGGACGCAGCATTTCGTGCCCATCCATGACATTCTCACGGCGATCGCAACGGTTTCCGAGGTAAAGGAAGAGCCGTATCTCGTGGGAGAGACGGCGCGTTGGTATGAGGCCAGTTCGTTGGGGCGATTTGGGGCGATCTGTAATACGAGCCTCCCTTTTTGCGAGGGGTGCGATCGGTTGCGGCTATCGTCGGACGGCACATTGCGAGGGTGCCTGTCATCGTCAAGAACCTTCGACATGCGGCCATTGTTTTCGCTGCCTGTCTGCGATGCCAATGACGCGCTGTCGGATGTTCTTCATCGCGCACATCGCACTAAACGTACTCATCAATTTGAGGGGCAGCGTATTCCGCTGAGAGACATTGGCGGTTAGATCAATGTCCGAGCGCCGCCGGCGCCTTGGGGTCCTGACCATGGCAGCGGCGTCCTGTTGTGCTGCCATCGGCGCGGCCAGCGTGCGGTACGTCACCGATGACCTCGGAGTGGCGGCGACGGTGTTTTATCGCGGTGCCTTTGCCATTGCGGTTTTACTGCCTATGTTGGCCGCCACGGGACGCTTGCGGGAAGCAACGGTGGCCGTGAGACCAGGCCTCGTGTTCTGGCGGTGTTTTTTCGGGCTGCTAGGCATGGTGGCGTATTTCTATTGCGTGGCTCACTTTGGGCTGGGAATTGGAATCGTTTCAGCGTTTTCGTCGCCGCTTTGGATTCCGATTTTGTCTGCTATTTTCCTGAAGGAAAAAGCGTCACCCATGCTCATTGGGTTAGCAGTGGTGGGATTTGTTGGGGTGTTGCTCATCGTGGGCCCAAGCGCGCTGGTCTTGGATGTCGGCGCCATCATTTTTGTCCTCACGGGGATGTTAGCAGCGATGGCTATGATTTGTGTTCGCAAGTTGCGCAACACAGACCCACCGGTGCGGCTGACGTTTTGGTTCACAGTCATTTGTTGCTTGGGCTCGTTGCCGTTTGCGCTGGTGCAGGACATGACGTTGACGCTCCAAACCTCCGCAGGGGTCGGGGTTCTGGCGGCGGCCACCACCGCCAACCAGTGGTTGTTGTCTCGGGCGTATGCCTACGCGCCGGCGCCGGCTGTGGCTCCCGCGAGTTACTTGGCTGTGGCCGTGGGATGTGTGTTAGGTGTGTTGTTGTGGGATGAGCATTTCTCCATCCAAGTGCTGTCTGGTATTGGACTCATCATCGCGGCCGGCGTTGGGGTGTCGGTCCTAGGATCGACATCAACCGCGAAGGCGCTTGTGACGCCAAAGGATCCGGCGTCATGAACGTCTTTGAGATCCTTTTTACTGTCGCGGTGGCACATGCGATTGCGGTGGCATCTCCCGGCCCGGATTTTGCGTTAGTCGTCGAAACCGTCGCGCGCAATGCGCGAGCTGGGATCCCGATTGGAGTGGCTAAGCGCGCCGGCGCGTTGGTGGCTAGCGGCATTGGGGCGGGAGTCCTCGTGCTGGCGCTGGTCACGCAGATTCCCTACATGGTGTCCGGCGTTGTGGTTATGCCAGAGTGGATTCAGGTTGCCCGCGCAGTGGGAGGTATCTACTTGTGCGTGATCGCCGTGCGTGGGTGGATGGCAGTCGGTTCGCCGACGCCTCAAGCGTCCAGCGCAGCATCGCTGTGGGGCAAGGGTTTCGCCACCAATGCGCTCAATGGTCAGGCCTGGGTCTTCTTTCTGGCGGTCATGACCGTGACGGCAGGATCTGAGTTGACGGCGCCTGGGCGTGTGGTCTTTGCGCTTTATCTTGGATTTGCAACCGCATGCTGGTTTAGCTTGGTCTCGTATGCGCTGACCAGTGGCGCTCGGCGGGCATTTATCTCCCGGCATGCGGTGGTGATCGCTCGCGCATCTTCCGCTGCCATGTTCATACTCGGGATGATTCTGATCAATCCAGCGCAGTGGTTGTGAGGCGACTTTCGAGGTCAATCTGAAGGAAAGAGGTTGGCGTGAGCGCACACCTGCCACAATTAGCGCGCATCACCGTGAAATGCCGTTGCATGAACATTCGAGTACTTGTCATCCCGGCCGCCGTCTTGGTGTGTGCACTTGCACCTCCGCCGACGGACTTAGTGTCTGAAGGTCGCTGGGTCGAAGGTGTCGAGCAGTATCGTGAAGGCATCGAAAATAAAGAGCCAGAAGCCGAATACGCTCTTGGCCGCGCCTACTACACCGGGGCTGGTGTCAATATCAACTACAAGGAAGCGGTCATTTGGCTTCGTAAGGCAGCCCGCCGCGGACACGTGGAGGCAGCGCTCACGATGGGCAGTATGTATGAACTGGGGCAAGGGGTCAAAGCGTCACCCCGGCTGGCGGCTGATTGGTACCGGCAAGCGGCCGGGTATGGCAACGCCAAGGCGATGTACCACCTCGCGTTGTTGTACAGAAACGGAAGTCTGGGCCGAAAAGGTGCGACGCAGTCCTTTCGCCTGATGCTTCAGGCCGCGCAAAATGGTTATGCACTCGCCCAATACCAACTGGGGCTCCTGTACATGAAGGGTGAAGGTGTCGAACAAGACGACGTTGTTGCCTACATGTGGTTGCTGATCGCCAAGCAAGCTGATGTGGTGGTGGCAGAGACGTATCTCACCGAGTTGAATGACATCTTGTCCGTCGGTGAGATTGAACGCGCCGAGCGATTTGCGATCTCATGCACCAGACGCGACTTTCAACGATGCGTGGGTTAACCAGTCAAA
Organism: Gammaproteobacteria bacterium; assembly: GCA_965209235.1. Classification (GTDB taxonomy): domain Bacteria; phylum Pseudomonadota; class Gammaproteobacteria. The sequence continues at coordinate 1,301,515 of OZ242382.1, forward strand.
ACATCGTCAATGAGACGTTCTGACGGAATGTCCCCACACGCTTTGATAGCACTGTGACCGATTCGACGAAGACATCGCGGTGGCAGCACGATGCCCCTGTGCATTCGTGGAATCCTCCGTTATGCGAAGGTGTGAAGTTCACCATTGACGCGCGGTTTCAGTGGCGCTACCAAGGTTCCGCAATTCAACGCCCTTCGTTGATCAGTATGTTTGCGCGGGTGATGCGAAAGGATGATGATGGATACGTCATCGTCACGCCGGGCGAAAAGGTACCGTGTGAAGTTGAAGATCTGCCATTTGAGGCACATCTCAGTGAGGTGGATGACACGGGCTATCTCTTCATGACGACCAATGTGGGAGATGTCGTTCGCGTGGACGATGCCCATGAAGTCGTGATCGATACATCGCCCTCAGGGGATGCGATGCCCCGGGTGAGGGTCAGGCACGATCTGTGGGCCCGGATATCGCGCCCAACGTACTTGGAACTCGTCGGCATGGCAACAGAAGTGGAATCTGAGCAGCGGGTGACGTTCCAATTGGCATCGGGTCCACACCATTTCACGCTGGGCACAATCGCCGTAGACGGCCACTGATGGCACGCCGCACGCCGCATTCCCGTCGCTCGGCTGGCGAGAAAACCAGCGTCAGCCGCATGGCACTTGGTTTCGCGATCTTCTGTTTGGGCGGTGCCGTTATGACGCTTGCTGCAGGGTATTTACGCCTTGCCAGAGACATTCCACCTATCGTGGGATTGCTCGAAGTCAAGTTGGAAGAACCCATGAGGGTGTACACCAAAGATCGTGAGTTTATCGGTCAGTTTGGGACGATTAAAAGGACGCCGCGGGCCTCGGAAGATGTTCCTCTGCGGTTGCGTCAAGCGATCTTGGCCGCTGAAGATCACAACTTTTATAACCACGAAGGGGTGAGCTACGTGGGCCTGGCGCGGGCGGTCATGGAGTTGCTGCGATACCGCACGATCCGCAGCGGCGGTGGAACGATCACCATGCAGGTTGCGCGTAACTATTTGTTGTCGCGCGAGCAGACGTTTGTGCGCAAGTTTCGTGAGATCATTCTTGCGTATCGTATTGACGAAGCGTACACCAAAGATGAGGTGATGTCGCTGTACCTGAATAACATCTTTTTGGGAAATCGGGCGTATGGTGTAGTGGCCGGGGCCCAAGTGCTGTACGGTAAGACACTTGAAGAACTCACACTTGACGAGATCGCGGTGCTGGCCGCCTTGCCCAAAGCCCCGTCGTCGCTCAACCCGGTTCGTTATCCAGCGCGCGCGCAAGTTCGACGGGACTGGGTCTTGCGTCGCATGAGAGGGCTGGGCTACATCTCAAACGAAGACTACGAGTTGGCGGTGGCTGCGCCTGTCACCAGCCGTGTCTTTGGGTACGCAGCAGAGATTGATGCCAGTCATGCGGCAGAGATCATTCGCCGGCGGATGCTGCAGCTGTTTGGCCGGGCGGCGTATACCGAAGGGTATCAGGTGATTACCACTATTGATTCACAAGCCCAATCGGCAGCCGTACACGCGCTGAGATCAGGCTTAGAGAACTACGACCGCCGTCATGGATGGCGGTTACCTGCGCAGCGCAGTGATTTGTTTGTGCCTCGGTTGCGACGTGCCATTGAGGCCGGCGACTACCGTCGGCTATACGACCACGCCGAATACAACGAAGAGGGAGAACTACTCGATGATGGCGGCCCTTTTGCTGTTCTCTTCGAAGGCTTGCTGGATGAAGTGTCGTACGGCGACACCATTCCCGCGTTGGTGCTGAAAGTAGAAGGTCCCACGGCCCAGCTTGCGGCCCAGAATGAAGGGATCGTTGACGTTGAATGGGGCACGCACTTCAACTGGATGCGACAGCATCTGGGATTGGATCGGCTAGGCGCTCGGCCGCGCTCGTTCCTCGACGTGATTAAGCCAGGTCAAGTTATCTACTTGCGGGCGAACGGCGACACTTACGACATCGTTCAATCGCCTAACGTTGAGGGCGCGTTGGTGGCGCTGGATCCCACCGATGGTGCCATCGTGGCCATGGTGGGGGGATATGACGCGAAACGCAGCGAATTCAATCGCGCGACGCAAGCGAAGCCGCTCGTGGGATCAAGCATCAAGCCATTTCTGTATTCTGAAGCGGTGGATCAGTGTTACTCACCCGCCACCGTCATCAACGAATCCGCCATCGTGATTGATGATGACACGTTGGAGGAACGTTGGCAGCCTGCCAATTCCGACGGTCGGTTTTATGGCGAAACGTCGTTGCGAGACGCCATTGTGTTCTCGCGCAACCTCGTCTCCATCAAACTCCTGCAAGAGCTCTCAATTGATTCCGTGATTGACCATTTAAAGCAATTCGGGTTCATTGAAAGCGATATGCCTCGCGATCTGTCGCTGTCACTGGGGACAGCACAGATCTCTCCGCTGGATCTCGCGCGTGGATTTTCTGTCTTCGCGAACAATGGCATACTCGTACAACCGCAATTGATTTGGGAGGTGATTGACCGAACCGGCGCGCGGGTCCCTGGTGTCGGGTTGGCCCATGTGATCGAAACGCTTGCACGTCCCGTCACGCCCGCCCCTGTTGTTGAAACGGTGGGCTGGGAAGAGATTACGGGTGCCAAGCGGGTGATCTCGCAGGCGGAATCATGGATCATTGCCGACATGATGAAGGACGCTGCCACGCGCGGAACAGGACGCGGCACGCGAGTCTTGAAACGAGACGACATTGCTGGGAAAACAGGGACATCAAACGATGCTGACAGTACGTGGTTTTCGGGGTTTACCAAACGTTTAGCTGCCAGCGTGTGGGTGGGATATGACTCTCCTCAAACGCTGGGTAGCCGAGAGTTTGGGAGCACAACGGCGCTGCCTATCTGGATTGAATTTGCCGAGAGTGCGCTGCAGATTTCCGATGCGCGAGAGTCAGCAGGCATCGTGCCGCTGACGGACAGCGAACAGATTCCTGAAGGAATCGCGCTCATTCGAGTGGACCCCGAAACCGGGTTGCCTGCTGTTGCAGGGAGTGACTCGAATAGCTTTGAGTACGGACTCAATCGGTGTCTTGCTGATATCTCCACCGACCCAACAGGTCGGGAAATCGAGGACGTGAAGATCGACCTCGAGGAGATCTTTTAGCTCGTTCCCGTGACGATTGACACATCGATGGCAGGCGCGCACAGCTTGATCGCTTCGGCAAACGTTTGACGAATGCGGGCTAACGCTGCCTCATCCTTGCCTTCGAAACACAGCGAGATGGCCGGCGAGCTGTTGGACATGCGGATCAACCCAAACCCATCGGCATAGTCGATGCGTGTGCCGTCTAGCTGCGTCACGACGGCGCTTTCAGGAAGCGCGTCGAGTAATTCACGGCCCGTCTTTTCGACGATCTCTTGTTTCATGCTGTCATCAATATCAATGATGACTTCGCCGCTTGTCACGCCGGTTGGAAACTCTGACATGATGTCATCCAGTGAGCGGCCATCTTCAGCCAGAGCTTCAAGGACCCGTCCACCGGCATAGATCGCGTCATCTGCGTTGATCCAGCGGTCTGGGAAACTCAGGTGCCCGCTCACTTCACCCGCTGCCACGGCATTACCGCGCGCGATCGCGAGCTTGATGAATGAGTGTCCGGTGCGCACCAGTTCCGCCGTGCCGCCGGCGGCTTCCAGCGTGCCGCGCATGTGCGCGGTGGACTTGACGTCGTACAACACGCGTCCTTTGGTATCGCGCAGTGCAATCGATGCTAACCACATGAAGAGTTGATCGGCAGGAATGTAGCGTCCGCTAGAGGTTACGACGCCGACGCGATCGCCATCTCCATCGAACGCAATACCGAGATCTGCTCCGGTTTCAAGCACACGCGCTTGCAGATCCACGAGGTTTTCCGGCTTCGCGGGATCCGGATGGTGGTTTGGGAACCGTCCGTCGAGGTCGCAGTACAGCTCATCGACGTCGACGCCCAGAGACCGGTACAACGAGGGGGCAAATGCGCCAGCTACGGCGTTTCCCGCGTCTACAACGATCTTCAACCCCGAGGCAGGACGTAAGGCTTGTTTCAGCGCTGCCATCCAGGATGTTTCCACAGATGCGTCTTCGGAAATGGGCGTTCCCACCTGACAATCCCCGTCTTTTTCACCCAGTGCGATGACGTCTTGCCCGAAGTCCTGCAGTTCCTCAGCCGTCAGAGGCAACCCATCAATGATGAACTTCAGGCCATTGAATTGACCGGGGTTGTGGCTAGCCGTCACAACGACGCCGCATCGTATGTCAGGATCGAAACGACCACTGGCTGCGTAGTACACCATCGGGGAAGTCGTCAGTCCCGCATTCGTGATCTCGGTGACACCGGCATGCTGCAGCCCCGTCTGGAGGGCCTCGACGAGTGCGGGGCTCGTCAAGCGCGCGTCGCGCCCAATGACGATTTTGTGGTGCCCTGTTTTGAGCATGCGGGCGCCAAGCACTTGACCGATCAGTCTCATGACTGAGTCGTTGAGCTGTGAAGGAACGACACCACGAATGTCGTAGGCGCGAAAAATTGAGTGCTCGATTAACACGAAAAATCGTCAAGAGTGCGTTGGAGATTCTAGGTTTTCTGCGATGGAAGGGTGTTTCTGATGGTGTCAAAGCTCACGTGTCGCCAATCTATAATTACGTTCATCAACAGGTTGAACAACTCATGTTTGATGACATTCAAGCCGTATGGTTCAATGGGCGGATGATTCCGGTAAAGGATGCTGTCGTCCCCATGTGGACACATGGCTTGCACTACGGCACGTCCGTTTTTGAAGGCATACGAAGTTGGAGTCAAGAGGACGGAAGTGTTGCCATCTTTCGACTACGAGACCACTGCCAGCGTCTGTCGCGATCCGCCAAGATCGCGTGTATCCCGATGGATTACAGCGCTGAGCAGTGGGAAGAAGCCATTTTGCAGACTGTCGAAGTGAATAACCTCACCAACGCATATATCAGGCCACTTGCGGCGTACGGGTGCAATTCGCTGGCATTGAATGCCGAACATGTGGATCATTTTGCACTCGTGGTGGCGTGGAATTGGGGCTTGATGCTTAATGACGATGCGGTTGCAAGAGGGCTACAACTCAAAACCGTCGGCATCCGACGAACAGGGACCTCTGACAACATGGCAGGAGCCAAAGTGGGCGGGTTGTACGTGAAGGCCAATGTAGCGCTTCATGAAGCTCGGGCTGCAGGAGCTGATGAGGCACTTATCCTTGACGAATTTGGCTTTGTTTCCGAAACGTCTGGGCAGAATTTGTTTGCGCTCTTTCAAACTCCCACCGGAGAACTTGAGCTCGTCACCCCGTCGCCGACTTCGTGCTTGCGGGGAATTACGCGGTCGACGATCATGACGCTTGCCAAAGAGATTGGCCTTCCAGTCCGCGAGACGATGTTCACGCCGCCGGTGCTGTACGACGCTTGTGAAGTATTTATCACAGGCACGGCAACGGGCCTCGTTGGTGTCGCGGCGGTGGATGGACATGAAATTCGCGGCGTGAGCGACCGATCGTCCCTGCCAGCAGCGATTCGGGACGCTGCATCTGTGACGTCGTACTTCCGGCGCCGGTACTTTGATATCTGCACCGGGCGCACGGATCACCGCAATTGGCTCTTTCCCGTTGGGACAAAATCTGTGTCGACGCCCCATCTCGCATAGCTGACTGAATTTGTCCCGACCCTTACGTATTGCGCTGACTACTTACCGAGGAAACCCTCGATCGGGCGGTCAAGGCGTATTTGTTGCTCGGATCTCGCGGGAGATCACGCGGCTAGGGCATCAGGTGTCCGTGTTATCGGGGCCGCCGTATCCCGAGCTGGATGAGGGAGTCGAACTGATTCGTATTCCGGGATTGCAACTCTATGACTCCATTCCGGTCGAATGGGGGCAGGCAGCGTCACGCGTCCGTACCTTGGCGGATGCCGATGAACTGTGGTGTCGCGTGATGGGCCGCTTCATGGAGATGCGCAGCTTCGGTAAACGCGTGCTCAGCATGATTCGCTCGCGAAAAGAAGAGACTTCCTGGGATGTCATTCACGACAACCAGTCGATTGCGCCATGGTTGATTGCCGCGCAAGACCTCATGCCGACGGTCAGCACGATTCACCACCCCGTGGTGATTGATCGTGATATTCAGGTTGCGCAAGCCAAGTCTGCGCTAGATGCGATGGCAACGCGTCGCTGGTATTCGTTTGTCAACATGCAGCGGGCAGTCGCGCCGCGCCTTCGGGCGGTCGTTTGTCCAACGCCGTCAGCCTTGCGTGATTGTGTGACCCATCTTGGCGTGCGAGAACATCGTTCTAGTGTCGCCGCCAATGGGGTGGATCAAGAGGTGTTTTATGCCACTGACGATCACCGAGCCCCGTTACGAATCGTGACGTGTGCCAGCGCGATGCATGCGATGAAAGGACTGAACGTGTTGGTGCGCGCGATGGCGCTCGTCGTCGGGCGAGATGTTGATGTGACGTTGGATGTGGTTGGTGGTCAACCGAGTGGTGAAATCAGACGACTGATTCGCGACTATGGCCTGAGTGGTCGTATCGCCTTTCACAGTCCTCCAGAGGCGTCCGGTGTGGCGGCGCTGTATCGGCGCGCGACCATTGGCATTGTGCCATCACTCTATGAAGGATTTGGGCTGCCAGCGCTGGAAATGATGGCCTGCGGGACGCCCGTTATTGCCTCACGAGCGGGTGGCTTAACCGACGTCTGTGAAGGGGCTGCTGTTTTAGTGCCGCCCGGAGATGCAACGGCTCTCTCTGTCTCCATCCGAGACTTGATTGGTTCCCAGTCATTACGCACGAAACTGCAGAAGGCTGGTTTCCAGCGCATGGAGTCTTACACCTGGGCACAAACGGCGCGGGACTATTTGACGGAATACGATCGAGTGATCATGAGCTGGCTCGAACAAAGAGGGCACACTAGCTCGACCGCCTGATGAATACGATTGATCTCGACCGTCTTGAGTTGTCAGACGGCCACGTCGTCCTCGACGCTGGGTGTGGAGAGGGGCGGCATGTCCGCGCGCTACGTCAGCACGGCGACCTTGAGGCGGTGGGTGTTGATATGCGGATTGATCGCCTCAAACAGATACGTGGTGAGGATGGCGCCTCGGACAAAGTGCGGCTCTACGCCGCAGATATCACCCGGCTTCCTTTCCAAAGCGGTTCGTTTGACGCGGTGATTTGCAGCGAGGTGTTTGAGCACATTCCGTTGTGGCAACGTGCGGCACATGAACTGACACGAGTGCTGCGCGGCGGTGGTGTGTTTGCGGTCAGCGTGCCGGCCCGCATGCCCGAAATGTTGTGCTGGGCGTTGTCCAAGAAATATCGAACCACTCCTGGTGGGCATGTGCGTATCTTTCGGGAAGATGAACTGAAAGCTGGCGTGCAGGCTGCGGGGATGATTTATCTCGGTAAGCATTACGCCCACGCTTTGCATGTCCCATATTGGTGGTTGCGCTGCCTGTTCGATAAGGATCCAGACCACCATCCGGTTGTGGGATGGTATCGCAGGCGCTTAGAGGCCGAAATGTTTGGCGGTGCACGCATGCTCACTCGTCTAGACCGTTGGGCGGCGCCTCATGCCGGCAAGAGTGTGGTGATGTACTTCAGAAAGCCAGCGGACTCGCAAACACTACTTGCGTCTTAGCGCTTCAGTGCACCGTTTAGCCGAAACGGCGAGCTGGCTCGCAACACATCAGCTCCGCAACGGATTCATCCCGTGGTATCCGGGTGGTCGCGGCGACATGTGGAATCACCTAGAGTGCGTGATGGCGCTGGCGTCTTATGGCCATGGGCCGCAGGCGGTGCGTGGACTCGCGTTTGCGTCGCGCACGCAACGTGACAACGGCTCATGGCCTCTCGAATGGCTTGGCGATGGCACGGAAGTGGTCGGCGGTGCATCGCATCATGCCGCTTACTTTGCAGTTGCGCTTCACCACGTCGCTGCTGCGCTGGGTGATCACGATCTCGCGGGTCACTACTTGCCTGTGGCGCGCAAGGGGCTGGACTATGCGCTGTCTCTTCAGCGTCCCGACGGTGCAATGAACTGGGCCAGCGTTGGCGAGGCCATATGGGACGTTCCGTTATTGATTGGCAATGCCTCGGTTAGTCTGGGTTTGGCGGTCGGTCACGTTGCCGAGCGCGCAGTGTCACCGAGAGATACGCCACGATGCCAACGCTACGCGGCGGCGCGTGGCCGTCTGTGCGAGGCTCTGAATGATCGGAGTGGGTTTGACGCGGGGCACAGGGACCAAGTGAAGCATGCCATGCACTGGTATTACCCGTCCTTGTACGCCGGCAAGCCGCTCCCTGTCGAAGGCATCGATCGGTATGTGATGGATGGCTGTGGGTCGCGGTGCGTGGCTGATCAGCCGTGGGTGACGGCTGCGGAAACCGCTGAACTCACCATGGCACTTCGTCTGACACAAACATCTTCGCCGTGCGCGGATGACTTATTGGCGTGCATTGAACAGATGCGCGACGATGATGGTGGCTACTGGACGGGCTGGCAGGTCGCGGCACAAACGCATTGGCCGGTACAAAAAACGACATGGACGGCGGCGGCTGTGTTGCTGGCTCACGACTTTGCATCAGGGGGGACCACGCGTGATACCTTCCTCATCAGTCGCAGTCAGAGTGATGAGTGAGCGCTGAGAGGCGAACATCCCAAGAATGGGTCAGACGTCGCAGAGGCGTTTGGCCACCTCCAGTGATTGGATGCGATCAACGACGGTCCATCTGTCGGACAACGCGCGTTGCCATGCGAGCCGAGGCGCTTGACCGCCGTCCTCTTCGCGGTGATAGATATCGTGCATCGCGACTAATCCGTCCGGTTTGACAAGCGGTAACCAAGTTGCGAGATCGTTGGTGGCAGCGATGGCCGAGTGTCCGCCATCAATGAATAGGAGGTCAATTTGGGGTCGAAGCAAGCCGCCAACGATCAACGACGGACCCACGACGGGAAATACCACATCCGTTAACTCAGCGGCAGTGAGCGCGCGTCGTAAGTGTGGCAACGTATCGATGAGGCCAGACGGTTCGTCGAGAAGTTCGGGGTCGTGATACTGTTCCCCTGGCTGTTGTTCTTCGCTACCTCGGTGGTGATCCACCGTGATCACATAGGCTCCGGCTTCCTTGGCTCCTTGCCCGAGATAGACGGTCGATCGCCCGCAGTATGATCCGATTTCGACGATGGTTCCGCGGCGTGAAACGCCTTGCGCCAGTTGAAAAAGCGCGCGGCCTTCGGTTTGTGAAAAGAAGCCTTTAAGCAACTGTGGGTCAAGCGTCATAAGGAGGAGGCAGTGACTGCCAGCCGAAGGCCTGAGCGACTTCTTTCAGCCCCGTATCTTTATTCAAGAAATACCGGTTGTAGTGCATGGACGTCGCTTCGGGATGTTGCGTGAACCAAGGGCGGTAAATCGCAGATAGCCACGCGCCGTAGTCGTCTGCTGTTTTTAGATCCGCGATCTCTGAGCGGTGAATCTCAAACAGAATGTCATCCCCCATGCGTTGGTAGGCCATCGCAACAATCGGGACGTTCGCTTTGGTCGCCAGGCGGTAGGGCGAATCCACAACGTCATATGGTCGTGGCGCAAAGGCCAGTGATGCCCGGCGTTTGTCAACATCCCAAGCCTTGATGTCGTTGGCAATGGTCACGACGCGGTGATCGGCTATCGCTCGCCGCGCTTGCCGCAGATCTTTGAGATAGATGATCTCGCAGACTTGCTCAAACTGACTCCATACCCATGATGTCATGGAACTGCGTCCACCCTGCCGAGCCAGTAACACTGGCTTGATGCCAGTCTCTTCGTAGATCACGCGAAAACACGCGAAGCTACAGAGTTGAGCCATGGGCGAATGGATGCCCGTGAACAGGGCTCCAGCCCGCGCGCACTCGAGAATGCGCCTCTTCGTATCGCCGGTCATGACAACTCTTTTCGTGAGATCAATTCTGTCGCGAAACAAGATCCCAACCGCATGCAGAATCTGCTCGTTGTAGCGCGCGTGGCACACAAACCGGTACCACAGCGATGCTCCCGGAAACAGGATGCGTCCGTTGCGCAAGGCAAAGACCCACCGTTTGAAGATCAGCGGGAACGTCAGCACGACCAGCCCCCACCGCATGGCGTGGCCATGCGGGCCTGCCAGTGCAGCAAAAAAGCTCGCGCCAAACGGGTCGGACGCGGGTGACGACGGTTGTGTCATCGTGGGTTAGGAGTTGGCGTTGATCCCCAGCACATCAAGCATATGCGCTTTGATGCCGTTGTAGTCCGCCTTGCCGTTATCGGCGCGCAAGGGAAGTTCAGAGGCCATGATGCGTTTGGGGATCTTGTAGTCCGCCAAATGATCACGGCAAAACGTCCTAACATCTCCTTCATCGACGGGACCAGCGCTTGGAATGATCGCTGCGATGACAGCGTTGCCAAATCGCGGGTCAGGCACGCCAATCACCAAGCAGTCTTCGATCTGTGGATGCTGCTTGACAGCTTCTTCCACTTCTTCGGGGTAAATCTTCTCCCCAGCCGAGTTAATGCAAACGCTGCCGCGGCCCACCAGTTGGATCGTGTCCTGATCAAGCACGCGACACCAGTCGCCAGGGATGGAATACCGGACACCGTCGATGGTTTTAAAGACAGTGGCTGATTTCACCTCGTCTTTGTAGTAGCCGAGCGGAATCGTCCCAGAGACAGCAATAAATCCGAGGGTGTCACTGCCTGGGTTCACCTCCTTGAAGTCTTCGGTAAAGACCTTGGTGTTTTTCCCCTTGTTGAAGATCGATGTTTTGGCTTTCCCGTTTTGATCGGTGACTGAGCTTCCAAAGCCAAGCCCTTCAGACGCTCCAAACGTGTCTACCAACATGCAATTGGGGACATGTTCCAAGAATGCTTGTTTCACGGGTTCAGACCACATCACACCGGAACTCACCATGCGCTGCAGCTTCGACAAGTCGTACTGAGATCCATTGGCATTGAGCTCATCCACAAAGGGCTTGCAAAACGCATCGCCCACGATGGCCATCTCTGTGACGTCATGCCGCGTCACTTCAGCTAGGATGCGGCCAGCGTCAAATTTCGCAATTTCCGGCACCACTTCGGCGCCGCCCATCGACATGCATCCCACGGCGGTAAACATGCCTGTTCCATGCATCAATGGGCATGCGGGAAGGTGTCGGGTCTGAGAATCGGGATCAATGACATCCATTAGTCCGCTCAGTGTCTCTGGTGCAGCGGTTCCCAAAACAGCCGCGGCGCCATTGAGGATGCCTTGATGTTCCCAGATGACGCCTTTGGGCATCCCCGTTGTGCCGCCTGTGTAGAGGAACAACTGGTCTTCGGGAGAGCGCTTGATGTCAAGCTTATTGGCGCTTTGACCCGCCATCATTGCCTCTAAGGAGTGCGCCCACTGAGGCGGGTCACCTGCGACTTGGACGAGGGTTGTCAGCTTCGGGAGAGAGCCCCGGATGCGGTCAACGCGCTCAGCGTACTCCGGCGCAAACAACAGTACCTCGGCATCGGAGTTGTCCAAGATGTACGTGAGTTCTTTCTCGATGTAGCGATAGTTCAAGTTGACGTGCGTCAACCTCGCTTTGAAACAGCCAACCATACCTTCGACGTACGCCGGGCAGTTGCGCATATAGAAGCCCACTTTGGCGCGAGGTTGATGCCCTTCCGCCATCAAAGCTCGAGCGAGCTGGTTGGTGCGATCTGAGAAGGTTTTCCACGTGTCCATCCGGTCGCCGGAGAGAATCGCCGGCCGACTTGGGTTGACGTGGTCAGCTAATGCATCGAAGATGTCACCGTAATTAAATTTCATGGCTGCTCCCGTTGAAGGCACGCGAAATCAGTTGCACACAACCAATATCGTGCAACGTTCTAGTCTAGCACAACAGGGGACCGGCATCCTCTCTGCCATCGCGCTGATCGGACCGACTGCCATCGGGAAGACGGCGATCGCCCACGCACTGGCCGAAACGTATCCGGTCGAGATTGTGAGCCTCGATAGCGGGATGGTGTACCGTGGCATGGACATCGGAACAGCCAAGCCAACGCACTGCGAAATCCGCGAGTACCGCTATCACGGCATCGACATCGCGGATCCATGGCGTCCTTTCAGCGCCGCTGACTATTGGCGGACGGCCGTGACTGCTTGCGCCGCGTGCGTGTCGCGCGGCCGAATTCCGTTGCTCGTGGGTGGTGCCATGTTTTGGTTACGCGTGGGGCTGGGAGCGGTTGATGACTTGCCGCCGACATCAGAGCCGATCCGCGCGCGGTGGGCTGGATTCCTGCATCAACACGGCGTCGCGGTTGCCCATCAAGAACTAACGCGTCGAAACCCAAAACGGGCGATGGAGCTGTCGCCGGCAGATCGTCAGCGCATCCAAAGAGCGCTTGAGTTAGAGGATCTCAAGCTGGCGCCGCCAGCACAGACTGTGACGTTAAACGCTTTGCTATCTCGACTGCATATTCGCGTGATCGGCGTGATGCCGTGCGATCGCGCGCAACTGCATCGTGCGGTGGAGGCACGGCTCAAGACGATGTGGACGGATGGTCTATTGGACGAAGCCAAGCGACTTCATGGGTTGCTCGATCCCGCTGTTCATAGCGCGGCACGGTTAATTGGATATCGCCAGATTTGGCCCCTAATTGACGGTACGTCAACATATGAGCAGTGGCTGCACACGTCTTTGGTAGCCACGCGCAGATACGTGAAGCATCAACTCACGTGGATGAGGTCGCTAAATGACGCGTCTCTCACGGCGGAGCCGGATGCGCTGGCTATGATTGGGGCAGAGATTCAACGATTGAGAGACCGCTCTGAGCACATCCGGAACCCCGACAGCATTGACTGAAACGCCATCCATCATCTTGGTAACGCAGCGGCAGACTTCGAGTCAGAAGACCAAAGACAAGATTGGTGAACTTGTGGAACTCGCTGTGTCGGCCGGCTACAGAGTGGCCAAAGTCATTGCCGCACCGCGCCGTCCGCCATCGCCATCAACCTATTTTTCCCGTGGCATCGTGGAACAGATTGATGTGGCGCTGACCGAGTTCACGCACGCGGAACAACCTATTGCGGCCGTTCTTGTGGGCGAGGATCTCAGAAGTTCGCAAGAGCGGACGCTCAGCGAAACATTGAAGACGAAGGTTGTGGACCGCACGGGACTGATTCTCAATGTGTTTTCGAGGCATGCTGGGTCTGAGGAAGGAAAAATCGAGGTCGAGATCGCACGCCTTGACTACGAGGGCTCTCGGTTAGCGGGCCGTTGGACACACCTTGAGCGGCAGCGGGGTGGAATCGGGGTGAGAGGTGGCCCTGGAGAACGGCAGATCGACTTGGACAGGCACGAAATGCGCCGTCGTCGTCAACGGCTGCAGAAGAAACTGACATCGGTGGCGTCGCAACGAGCTGTGGCACGGCGTTCTCGCAGTGCTGGTCGTCGCCCCGTGGTGGCGCTGGTGGGATACACCAATGCGGGGAAATCCAGTCTGTTTCGCTGGTTATCAGCAGCGGATGTTGTCATTGACGATCGTATGTTCGCCACGCTTGATACGCGCATGCGCCGGACATGGATTCCCGCATTTGGAGAAATCATCCTCGTTGACACCGTGGGATTGATTCAGGACCTCCCCAAAGGCTTGGCTAAGGCGTTTGCTGCAACGTTTGAAGAGGTAACAGCAGCGGATGTGATCGTGCAAGTCAGTGAGTGCGGTCATCCTCGCGAAGATGACAGGCACCAAGAAACACTGAGTTGGCTTGAGACGCTGCAATTGGGGTCGCGTCCGTACGTTTTGGTAAGGTCAAAGGTGGATCTCATTTGCAGTTCGACATCAGCGCGCCGCATGACACGTGGTCACACGGTCTGGGTCTCAGCCGAGCGCGGTTGGAATAAGGAAGCATTGGGCCGGGCGATAGCAGTTGGATTGCTAGAATCTGGGTATCTGCCATCTGATACGGTTTCATCCGTGTCAGATGTCGCTTAGCGTTGTACTCAAGTCGCATGTCAAACATGACCGCCGAAGGGCGCGCACGGCCAACCCATGCCGCACAGGACCGCAATAACTGGGGCGATCAAGGCCCACCCAGTCTTGATGAAGTCGTCAAGCGGCTCAAGGAAGTGTTAGGGCGCTCGCAAGAACGCCGCGCTTCCGGTGACAAGGGGACTGGCTCAGGGATGCCCACGGGCGGATCGCGCAAGTTCGATAACTTGGTGCTCATTGGCGTCGGTGTCGTAATGGCCATCCTGTATTCAGTGATGAGCCTGTACACGTTGACACAGCAGGAGCAAGCCGTGATCTTGAGGTTGGGTAAGTTCCATACCGTGAACGGACCTGGGCTGCATTTCAACCCGTGGCTGATTGATCAACGATTCAAGCACAACGTGACGCAGGTGCATGACATGCACCACACCGCAAGGATGTTGACGCGCGATGAAAACCTTGTTGTGCTGGATGTGAGCGTGCAGTACCGCATCGGCGAGATTTCCGATTACGTGCTGAAGATCGCTAACCCTGAGGAAAGTCTTCACCAAGCGCTTGAAGCGGCGTTGCGTCATGTTGTGGGGGTCACCACGATGGACGACATCGTCGCTGGTGGTGGCGTGGCTGACGTTGCGATTGAAACTGCTCAACGGATGCAGAGTTACTTGGATGACTACCACGCCGGCTTGACGGTGACGAAAGTCAACGTCTCAAGCGCAACAGCTCCGCGGGAAGTTCAAGATGCGTTTGATGACGTGATCAAGGCTCGCGAAGACAAAGAGCGTTTCCGTAACACGGCTGAAGCGTATGCCAACCGCATGCTGCCAGAGGCTCGGGGTCGTTCGAAGCGCATCACAGAAGAGGCACGCGCTTATGCCGCTGACCTTTTGGGCCGCGCTCGCGGTGACGCTTCACGGTTCATTCAGCTCTACGAGGCGTACTCGCGTGCACCCAAGGTCACGTGGACACGACTCCATCTGGAAGCAGTTGAGAGTGTGTTTCGCAAACTCGGCAAGGTCGTAATTGATACCGAAGGTACGAGTTTGGTGTATGTTCCCATTGATCGGCTCTCGCAGCAATCGTCAGGAACATCGATTCCTAACGAGTTACCGCGCATTGCCCCGACGTCGTCAACGTCACCGCCGCCAGGCGCATTGGGCACGGTCCTCGATAGTGTGAGCGATGCCTTAAATCGTCGTGCGACCGTATCAGAAACGACCGTTGGACGGGGCCGGTAATGATTGATAAAAAGTTTCGTGACACCGTCATCGTCGTTACCGTTATTGGCCTGCTGATCTTACTCGGCAATGGTCTGTTCATCGTTCGCGATTACGAACAAGCGGTTGTCTTGCGTTTTGGGAAGCTGGTTCGACCATCCGTTGATCCGGGGCTCCACATCAAGGTTCCCTTCGCTGATACGGCGCGGATTTTTGATGGCCGTGTGTTGACCACGCTGGTGGATGACCGGACCTACCTGACTGAAGAGAAGAAGCGGCTGGTGGTCGACAGTTTCTCGAAATGGCGCATTCGCGATGTCCAACAGTACTACGAAGCGACCGGTGGCTTGCTGACTCGGGCGGAACGTTTGATTTCTCAACGTGTCGACTCGGGCCTGCGCAACCAGTTTGCGGATCGGACCCTTCGCGATGTAATCTCGAGCGAACGCGAACAGCTCATGCAGGACCTGCTTGCGGATGTGTCAGGCGTGTTGGAGCGAGAGCTCGGTGTTGAGATGGTAGACATTCGCGTCAAAGCGATTGAGCTGCCACCGAACGTGACCGACTCGGTGTTTCAACGGATGCGTGCAGAACGCGTGCGTCTTGCTGAACAAGCGCGGGCCGAGGGGACAGAAATCTCTGAGGAGATTAGGGCCAGAGCGGAACGTGGTCGCGCAGAGCTTCTAGCTGACGCATTTGAAGCAGCCGAGCGGATTCGTGGAGCAGCTGATGCGGAGGCGGCTGACGTCTATGCCAACGCGTATGGCAGAGATCCTGAGTTCTATAAGTTTCATCGCACCTTGAAACTGTATGAAGCCAGTTTCGTCGAATGGCGAGATGTGCTTGTGCTCGATGGTGATATGCCTCACTTGCGCTATTTACTTAGTGATCCGAACGAAGACGACCGTTAAGGGCGAATGGCTGTGACCGATCACCGGCACAACAAAGCGTCAGGACTTCAAATAGTTGGCGCCCAATGGGGCGATGAGGGGAAGGGCAAACTTTCTCATGCGTTGAGTTATCACGCTGACTACTGCGTTCGGTACCATGGCGGTGCGAACGCAGGACACTCCATCAAGCCGCGCGATGGCACATCTATGGTGCTTCACTTGGTGCCTTGCGGGATCATGCATGAGGACGTGCACTGTCTCATCGGACGCGGCACGGTGTTGGACATTGACCGGTTAACGGATGAAGTCCAAAAACTAGACGCTATGCGACCAGATCTGCGCGTGCGATCGCGTCTTGCTGTGTCGTATGCATGCCCTGTGGTTCTCCCGTGGCATGTCGCTGTTGATGAAGCTGTGGATGACAGCACCGCCTCGCTGGGCACAACCCGAAGGGGCATTGGGCCGGTGATGGAAGACCGGGCAGCGCGCCGTGCAGTTCGTGTGGGTGATTGTTTCAAACCTGACGACCTCAAGGCGCGATTACAGCAGATTTCGAATCGTTATAACGTCATCCTTAAGCATCAGTACAACGAAAACACAATTTCGATGATGTCGGTGTATGATGCGGTTATGACAGCATTTGACTCGAATGTCAAAGATCTGGTGACAGACGATGAGGCGTACATGCGCGATCGTGTGATCGGCGCAACGGCGGTCTATGAAGGCGCGCAAGGAGCGATGCTGGATCTGGACTTTGGCACATGGCCGTATGTCACCAGCACAAATACCATGCCGTTTGATCTCGCGCGTGGTGTTGGCTACGATGGTTCACATGTCGTGGGGCACACGTTGCTCGTGGCCAAAGCCTATGTCACGCGAGTTGGCGTGGGGCCGCTTCCCACCACGATGGATGATGATGTCGGATCCATGATTGCGGAAAAAGGGAAAGAGTGGGGAGCATCGACTGGTCGCGCCCGTCGTATTGGATGGTTGGACATCCCCTTACTACGGCACGTTGTTGACAAGACAGCCCGCGCGTCGCTCGCCCTCACAAAAGCAGATGTCCTTTCGGACCTGAAGACAGTCAAGGTTTGCGTGGGATACGATGGCGTTGAAGCGGGTAAGAGCCCGTCTTTGATGTCGTTGCAACCAGAGACTCATGGGCTTCGTCCGATCTACCGTGAGTTCGAAGGTTGGGGAGATTTGACCCAAGCGACGAGCTATGCGGATCTCGATTCGCGATTTCGCGTGTTTGTTGATTTTCTGGAAGATGAGCTCCAGATCCCGGTCTCGTTGATCTCCAACGGTCCAGAAGAGCGGGCGTTGTTAGAAACTCCTCATGTCGCACAACTCGTCCGGTCGTATATGACGTCCAGCCGGTCTCGTGAGTAGATGGCGTAATCCCGAGGCGCCTCGTATGGTGCGCGCGTGGCTACGCGTTGTCATCACGGGCGTCGTCTTACTGGTGGGCCCTGCACTGTATTGGTTGGTGGGGTTGAACTTTGGGTTGTTTGGCAACCTGCACCCGAAAGGTCAGCCGACGGTGGCGCCGATTGAAGAGGGCTTCATTGCACAGCGGGATGCTTTGCAAGATGATGCTCGCCTGCGGGCGGGAAGCGACAACGAAACGATGATCCTATTTGGTGATCTTCATGTTCACACCACTTACTCCATTGATGCCTACGCGGGTGCACTACGGTTTCGCGGAGGTTCAGGACTGCGCCCGGTTGCCGACGCATGTGACTATGCGCGGTTTTGTGCTGCCCTGGATTTCTGGGCTATCACTGATCATGCAGAGACGCTCACGACCAGGACATGGCATGACACTCAAGATGCCATAGAACAGTGCATGGCAGCTCAGATCTCACCTGGTGGTGGGGATGAGCTTGAAACGGTGCCATTCCTTGGCTGGGAATGGACCGGTGTCTCGCGCGAGTCGGCTACGCACTACGGGCACCGCAACATCATCCTGAAGGACGCCAGTAAGAATGTCCCTCAGCGTGCGATTGCATCCCCAGGATCGAGTGGAACAGCACGAGGTGTACCACCTCTCGCGGCGCGCATGATCCCCACGCTCGGGGACTGGGGAAACAGGCAGGGGTACTACGACTTTTACCGGCATTTACAGGAAATTGCAGAGAGACCTCTTTGTCCGGAGGGTGTCCCATCGCCCGATCTCCCAGATTCGTGTCACGAAGTGGCATGGGACCCTGCTGACCTCTTTCGCAAGCTAGACGAGTGGCCCGAGACTGAGGCGATTGTGATCCCTCATGGGACCACATGGGGTTTTTACACACCGCCGGATTCCGATTGGGTCGAGAAGCAGGGGGCGTACTCATCGCAGCACGACCTATCGCGCCAGATTCTGTTTGAAACGTACAGCGGACACGGTAACTCTGAGGAGTACCGGCCATTTATCGCGATCATCCCTGAAGACGATGGGACGTACTCGTGTCCCGGCATTCAGGGCAACTACGTGCCGATGTGCGTTCGTGCCGGCGAGATCATTCAAGAGCGGTGCGAGAAGGCGGGAGGTAGCCCACCCGAGTGCGCTGACCGTGCGGCTGATGCACGCAAGTTTGCAGCCAATATGGGCATTGGCGCCTGGATGTCAGTGCCGAGCGGGACTGTGGATGAATGGCGTGATGCCGGGCAGTGCATGGACTGTTACTTGCCATCGTTCAACTACAACCCGAAAGGATCCATCCAGTACGTGTTGGCTCGCCGAGACTTCTCGGCAAACCCAGCTGCGAAACACGTCTTTGGGTTTATCGGATCCAGCGATAACCATACGGCCAGGCCGGGCGCTGGCTACAAAGAGCGCAACCGCCCTACGACCCTTGATGGCGTGTATTTCGTCAACGATTTTTGGAAGCAATACCAGATGGGCAGACAACCAGAGCCATCTGCTGCGGCCCGCTATGTCGACATTCTGACGCCAGGGATCGGCGGCGGATTCCGTTTGCAAGAAACCGAGAGGCTGAATAGCTACTTCTACGGCGCCGGTCTCGTGGGCGTGCACGCTACAGAAAGGTCGTCAGACGCCATCTGGGATGCGATGTCCAGTCGAAGCACATACGCCACCAGTGGTGGCCGGTTGATGCTGTGGTTTGATCTGCTGAACGGACCAGGTAACCGAGAATCGTGGCCGATGGGTTCTCACGTCGAAATGAACTGGGCCCCATCGTTTCGCGTGCGTGCGATCGGGGAAGCCAAACAAGCACCAGGGTGCCCTGACTATCGGGTAAATGCGGTCGATCCACAGCGCCTCGAACACCTGTGTAAAAGTGACTGTTATAACCCGACGAATGAACGTCATTCAATCAACAAGATTCAGGTTGTCCGCATTCGGCCTCAATTGTCAGAAGATGAGCCTGTGGAAGACTTAATCGAAGACCCATGGCTTGAATTTGTCTGCCCGCCAAACGATGGAACATGCGTGGTTCAGTTCACTGATCCCGAGTTCTTCGATAGCGAGCGTGACTCTCTGTATTACGTCCGTGCGATCCAAGAAGCCACCCCTGTAATGGGCGGGGAACAGATCAGATGTGAGCGTGATGACAGTGGACGGTGCGTGCGCGTCTTGGATCCATGCCCAGGCATCATCATGTCGGATGGTTTCGTGCGTGATTGCAATGATGGCAAGCCGGTCGGCGAGCGAGCATGGTCATCGCCGATCTATGTGGATTTCGCACCCTGGGTGGGACGTTCTCGGGACTTTGATCGCGTTACGAAGCGCTGATCTTCGGGGAGGCGGCCTGTCCTTCCTTAAAAATGCGGTCGAGGGTCGCATTGATGATCTTGAATGTGCGGTCGCCCATAAACGTTTTCGACAGCTGGATGCAGCGCGAGATCACCAAAGGTCCGTCGGCACACTTCATGTATTCAATCTCAGCGCAACCGACGATCAGTAGCGACAGGGTAAGCGGATCGAAGTGACGAGGCTCACGGTCAGCAACTGCTGAAATGCGGGCAAGGATTTTGTTGTAGTGCGTCGACACGTCCTGGGTCAGCGCGTTGAAATACTCATCCGTTTGCGCGCCTTTCGACAAAGCGTTTCGATCAATCAACTCACCAGATTGTGCTGTCTGGCCAACAACCTGTGCGTACACCGCTTCGACGCACGCGCGAAAGCCTTTAAAAGTGGGTTCGACAGCGTTATGCATGGCAATTCCTGGATATCGGAGATGTGACACGCTGTGGGGTCAGATGGTTCATACAGTCGAATTCACGCGCTGTATCGAGGGATGGCAAGCAAGGTCCGAATTGCGGACACCATGCATTCAGCGCCTTTCGTCTTTGCGCGCTCTTGGAGCTGTTCTTGGGTATGGCATGTCAGGATGCCGCAGATCACCGGCTTCTTGCGTGAAATCGAAATGCGTTGCAACTGATCAAATGCAGCTTGTGAGATCAGTTGGGCGTGGTTGGTTTCGCCTGTCACGACGCATCCAAAAGCGATAGATGCCGAACAGTTGTCAAAGGCCAGAAGTTGATCACAGGCATACGGAAGCTCAAAGGTGCCTGGGACTTCAAACTGATTCGTGAATGCTTCGTGGTCAGGCGCGGATGGTCGAACATCAGAGAGTTGCTGCACGACATTCATGAATCCGTTACGCACTGTGAAAGGTGTGTTCGGTTTGACTTCTCGTTTGGTTGCTTCTAACGCTTTGCTGACCTTAGAGAAGTACTCTCGTCTAATCACCTTGTCACGTGTTGAAAGAGCGGCTTGATGAAGGCAGTTGGCGTAGTTCAATGCGAGGATGGCTGCGTCAATGAGTGCTTCAACGAACACGTGGGTCTCACGCATCTCAACAAATGTCTTCAAGATGTCGCTTCGCATCCTCTGCGCGTCTAGCGACATTTGTGAGCAGGTGTCGTTATGCCAAGACGTATGCACGATTGATATTTGTGCAATCCTTTGCAAGTATCGCAAGGCTTCTGCGGCTATGCTGACGAGTGTGTCATCTTCGTTGAGTGCAATGTCTTCAGAAAAGCTTCTGTAGCTATGCTCATCTTGAGTGCGCTGCACTACTTGCGCCACATGCTTATCAAGAACTCGCGCCCAGAATAGCCGAACTAGCTCCTTCTTCGCATCGTCACCAAGCAGAAAGTCTCCGTGCTGGGCCATCAGCTGCTTCGGCCCTTCGGAGATTCGAAGTTAATGATGTTGATATCAAACCACGAGAGCGGTGACTGGGGCAGGGGAGATCCCAGCGCGACGCAGGAGTGCACGCCGACATTCTGAAGAATTTGTGCGCCAAGTCCAACATCCCGCATCGTGTGGGAGGAGGAGCCACTTCGGGAATCCCGAGATGCCCATGCGCCGCCTAACAGTGCAACAACGCCGTGTCCGTGACGTGCAATCCGTTCTTGGGCTGTATCCACAGACCATGAATCATCAGTCATCAACCCAAGTGCATCGCGCTCAAGCTCAATGCGCTGGACTCTAACCATTGTGGAGCCATCTTCAGGAATATCTCCGTAAACCATCGCATGGTGATGGTCACCTGAGATACTATCCAAGTAGGTATGTACCTTCCAATCACCATGGCGGGTGGTGATTGTCTTCTCGCTGATCGTCGTCAGCGTGTTTTCGCGAGACTGCCGGTAGTGAATCAGGTCAGCAATGGTGCCGATCTTCAGGCCAAACTTCAACGCGAATTCGCGAAGTTCTGGCAAACGTGCCATCGTGCCATCTTCGTTCATGATCTCAACGATGGCGGCACCTGGTTTGCGTCCTGCCAGCACAGCCAAGTCAATCGCAGCTTCCGTATGACCAGCGCGCCGCAACACGCCGCCATCAGCGGCACGCAGCGGAAACACGTGTCCGGGGCGTACGAATTGATCCGGTGTCGCATCATCATTCATCACTTCGCGCATCGTGTATGCGCGGTCTGCGGCAGAAATCCCGGTCGTGACACCTTCTCGCGACTCGATCGTGACGGTAAAGGCCGTGCCGTGATGCGCTTCATTGCGAGCGGTCATGGGGCCGAATTGCAAGCGGTCGCAGACTGACCCTGGCAAAGGCATACAGATGAGGCCGCAGCACTCGCGTGCCATAAACGCAACTTGCTCGTTGGTGAGGCAGTCTGCTGCGGCGATTACGTCGCCTTCGTTCTCTTGATCTTCGTCATCAACCAAGATGACCATTTCACCGGCGCGAACCGCTTCAATCAGGGACGATGTCTCTGAGATAGCAACTGACATTTCGCTTGTTTTTGTGCGCGATAGGGTATTGTCCCTGACGACGCTAATTTCGCGCGATCGCTTCGTCTATGCCTGTCACCATTTGCTGCGCGATCGTTGCTATATCGGAGTGATTTGAGGTGTCGGCGAACACCATGCGCGTATCAGCGCCAACTTGTCGAGCATCCACCAGAGAGAGAGATGAAGGGTGGGAGAGATCGGCGCCGATCGCAACACCCTCAATGCCCTGCCCGCTGCCGAGTAACCGCGGCGCGAGATAGACCACACACAGATCAGCCAGACCCGATTGCACGACCGATTGCATCAGCCTCGGACCGGCTTCCACCATCACGTGCGCGCAACCCGCATGACCGAGCGCGGTGAAGAGCGCACCCATGTCAGTTCGGCCGTGGGAATCAACAAGCGCGGGTTTCGGAGTGCATCCAGTCGGAGCGCTCGTAGCAACGATCCACACTGGTGTATCTGGGTCGTTCCGCAGTTGGTGGATGTCCTGTTCTTCGACTGAGCCGCAGACGACTTTGAGGCGCGGCGCATGCGCTACCAAAGAGCTGTGATGATCGTCAAGCCCACACCGGATGAGTTCGTCACGGCGAGGTGACAGGCGAGGACGGTCACGGGTCACCGTGCCGCATCCGGTGACGATGGCATCGGTCACGCCGCGCCACAGGTGGGCATCGCACCGAGATGCCGCCGACGTGATCCACTGTGAACGGCCGGCGGCGTTCACCATGTATCCATCAAGCGACTGAGCCCACTTCGCGATGACTAATGGCCGAGATTGCCTATAAAGGGATCCATATCCCAGCAGCTGGGCTTGCGCTTGTTGGGCGATCGGGTCGTCGTGAGGTAGCACTTGAATATCAATCCCTCGCTCGCGCAGGATCTGGACACCGCGTCCGCTAACGTCAGGATGGGGATCGAGAGTGGCTACCCTTACGGTTGTGATTCCAGAGCGCAGGATGGCTTCCGTGCAAGGAGGCGTGCGGCCATGGATGCAGCAGGGCTCCAACGTGACGTACATCGTCAAGTCATCAACAGATGTGATGTTCCTCGTTTTGAGATCCGCGAGGGCATTGACCTCGCCGTGCCCGGTTCCCGGCTGGATGTGCCACCCTTCGCCGACGATATCCCGCCCGTTCGTGATCACACATCCCACGGTGGGATTGGGGTGCGCCGTCAATGTGCCGCGCCGCGCCAGCGTCAACGCGCGCTGAAAGAAGACAGATGCGTTTATGAGAGCACCTCGCAGATGTCGCAAAACTCGCCTTCTTTCTTGCAGCGATGGGCCTGACAACGCTGGCGGCCCCAGTAAATGATCTGCAAATGCAAGTCGTTCCAGTACTCCGAGGCGTACAGGCGGCACAAGTCTTTTTCCACGCGATCAGGAGTCGTGGCCTGCGTTAGCTTCCAGCGTTTTGCGAGCCGAAGGATATGGGTGTCGACGGGGAAGGCGGGAATACCGAACCCTTGACTGCGCACCACCAGAGCAGTCTTGCGACCGACGCCTGCCAGCGCAGTCAGATCTGCTAAGTCGCACGGGATCTCGCCGCCGTGGTGCTCAACAAGGAGCTTGGCGGTTTTGACCAAGTTGGCGGCCTTGGAGTTAGCCAGTCCCAAGCTGCGAATGTGCGTCAGGACCTCTGACGCGCTGGCTTGAGCCATCGTTTCAGGGTCTGGGAACGCCTTCATTAAGCTCGGTGTGCACATATTGACGCGCACATCAGTGCATTGGGCCGAGAGCAACACAGCCACAAGCAAAGAAAACCGGTCATCATGATCTAAGGGAATCGGCGGCGTTGGGTACGCGGCGCGAAGGTGCGTGTGCGCTAGCTCGGCTCTGGCTTCTATCGTGAAGTGACCTGGCATTGTCGATGTCCTGGTGACGCCTCTGACGCATGCGGCAACACCGTAGGCGATCGTGTCTGAGGTCAATCAAATTGTGCGTACCGAGATGCGGCGGCGCTGGTACACTTGGATTGACTCGTAGCAAAGCACACTCCGGTGTCTTTGCTGCATTGCGCCATGGGTAGGTCTCAGCGATCATGAGCACGGCAAGAAAAACAGTGTTAGTGACGGGTGCAAAGCGCCTTGGAAGAGCGGTCTGCGTCTTACTGGCGGGGCAGGGCTGGGATGTTGTTTTTACCTACCACTCGTCGCAAGACGAGGCGGCGGCATTGAGCCAGTCGCTCACACGACGGGGTGCGACTGCAACGGCGATTCAAGCCGATCTCTCCACCCCTTCAGGGGCCGGCGAGGTGATCACGCGCACGCTCGCTGCTGGTGGTGTCGACGCCTTCGTGCACTGTGCGTCACGGTTCGATCGTCATGGCCTTGGTGGCGTGAACCCCGCAGATATGGTGGGATGGTATTTCATTGAGGCCGGGAGCCCGCTGCTTATTTGTCAGGGACTGGCACACGTGCTGGCGGAGCGCCGAGGCAGTGTCGTTTTGACCACGGACGCGATGTTGGATCGTGGGGTTCGTGGCTATCCCATGTATGCCGCCGCCAAAGGCGCAGCTGCAGCACTCGTGCCCACACTGGCCCATGAGATGGCGCCGCATGTTCGCGTCAACGGGGTCGCTCCCGGCGCAATGTTGCCGTTGCCAGGTCAAACATCCGTGCCTGAGAGCTGGACAAAGAGGATTCCCTTGAAGCGCGTCGGCGGTGCTCGTTCGTACGCCCAGGCTGTCTGCACGTTGCTTCTCAGCTCGTATCTCAACGGTGTGATCCTGAAGGTCGACGGTGGTCGATCAATCGGCTAAAACGGCTGTAGACGGCGAGTGTGGTTAGTACACTCAATTAGCGACAGTTAGTGATGCACATGGATCTTCCAGAGCGCCCGTTTCATCTCTCTCCCGGCGAAGACGCCCTTGCGATGAAAGACGTCGCACGGCGTATGGCTGACGACGTGCTGAGACCACAAGCGGATGATGCTGAGTCTCAGGGACTGTCCGGGGAAACTCAAGAGACGTTTGATGCACTCGGTCTGGCAGAAGTGGTGGCAGATGTCAGCGCTTCAGAGACGCTGATTCCTGTGGATCTGGCTTACGCTCTGGAAGAGTTCGGCCGTGGTGATATGGGTCAAGCCATTGCTGGGCTGATATCGCTGTCGGGAGTTTCAGCAGCTCATGCGATGACAAACGAAGACAACGCTTCGCCGCTACGTGAAGCCATATTGGCTGCATCACCGGCTATCGCAGTAATGGAGCAAAGTCTGGCGTTTGATGCGGCATTTGTGTCGACGTGGCAGACGGAGGCCACGGGTGGTGAGAGCGCTGTCATCTTGAATGGTGAGAAGCGATTGGTGGCGCGCAGCGGCTCATATTTAGTGTGTGCACGGCGCGGCAAAGAGGCGGTGATCGCGATGGTGTCTGCGACCGATCCTGGCGTCACGGTGACGGAAGATGGTGCCATGGGACTAGGCGCAATGAAGCCGCAGAAAGTCACACTTGACGGGGTCTCGGTGCCATCATCACGCGTGGTTGCCATTGATGAAAACATTCTCGCATGGCGAATGAGGCTAGCGCACATTATGCTAGCTGTGGGGTGCGGTCAAGGTGTTATTGATTACGTTGTACCGTACTGTAATGAGCGCGTTGCGTTTGGCGAACCCATCAGTCACAAGCAGGCTGTGGCCTTTGCTGTGGCAGACGCCGCCACACATGTCGAAGTGGTTCGGCTGTCAGCGCTTCGCGCGCTCGCCCGCATGAGCGCTGATGTCCCATGGGTGGAGCAAGCACGCCATGCTTGGCGCCTCGCCAAGGAGTATCTCCCTGCGGTCGGATCAACCGGCGTGCAGGTGCTAGGTGGACACGGTTACACGCGGGAGCATCCCGTTGAGATGTGGTATCGCAACCTACGATCCGTTGGCTCGATTGATGGAGTGGCCTGTCTATGAATGATCAACGCGCTGCGGTGTGGCTGGATCCACCGCCGTCTGTCGTCGAAAGCTCGAAGCTGGCTCGTGTGGCTGCAGAACAACTGTTTCGGCCGATCTCGCGTAAGTACGACAAAGCGGAGCACGAGGCTCCCATCGAGCTGGAGGTGATGCGCAATGTGGGAGGCGGCGGAAGCGGCCGTTCGTCTGTGCGTTCCTTGCGTATGTTGTTGATGATTGAACAGTTGTGTTGGGGTGATGTGGGCTTGATGCTCGCTCGCCCCGGCCAAGGTCTTGGCAACGCCGCCATCGGTGCCGTGGGCACGCCTGAGCAAAAAGAACAGTGGGGGCGCCGGTTCGCATCCATGGCCATCACCGAACCGCATGCGGGCTCTGATTCAAAAATGATCAGTACCCGAGCGGTGCGAGATGGCGATTCGTGGGTGCTCAACGGCGAGAAGATTTTTGTCACGGATGGCGATCGCTGCGATTGTGCTGTCGTATGGGCAACCGTGGATCCTGAGGCTGGGAAGGCGGGGATTCGTTCGTTCTTCGTTGAGAAAGGCACCCCAGGGTTTGCCGTGACCCGCTTGGAACGTAAGTTGGGCATCAAAGCGTCTGATACCGCCACGTTCGCGTTTACCGATTGCCGCATCCCGGCAGACAACCTCCTAGGCGGCGAACCAAAGCCACGCTCGGGCGATGGTAAGCGTTCGACGGGTGCGTTTGGTGGAGCGATGCAAACCTTCGACAACACCCGGCCGATTGTGTCTGCCATGGCCGTGGGAGTCGGGGCTGCCGCCGTGGACCTCGTTCGTGAGTTGCTAGTGAAAGCAAAGATCGACTTGTCCTGTGATCGCCCGGAGCACGAACTAAGCGCGCTAGCTCGCGACGTTGATGAGATGGAAGCCAAGGTTCAAGCCGCACGGTTGCTGACGCTGAAAGCCGGATGGCAGATGGACCAGAAGATGCCTAACTCGCTGGCCGCCTCAATGGCCAAAGCCTATGCGGGGCGCACGTGTACGGAGGTCGCGCTGCAGTGCTGTGAGATCGCGGGCGCGGCTGGTTACGGAGAAGAAGAGCTGCTGGAAAAAATTGCGCGTGATGTAAAGATTCTGGATATCTTTGAGGGAACACAACAGATTCAGCAGTTGATCATCGCTCGAACGTTGTTTGGATTGTCGTCGCGGGAACTGCGATAACGCGCCGCATATAAGAGGGGATCAGGTATTCGGTAGAATCGGCCACTTCTCATCGGCCCCGATTGCCATGAATACACCAGTTATCGTCGATAGCGTTCGCACTGGCCTAGCCAAGTCGTTCCGCGGCGAATTCAACAACACAAGAGCAGACGAAATGACGGCTCACGTCGTCAAAGCGCTGCTGGAGCGTAACCCCGGACTACCCGCGAGCGAGGTTGAAGACATCATCCTCGGTTGTGGTGCTCCCGAAGGTGCGCAGGGCCATAACATTGCGCGAAACGTCGCCGTGCTCGCCGGCCTTGACGTCTCCACCGGTGGCGTGACGATTAATCGTTACTGCTCATCTGGTCTTCAAAGCATTGCGATGGCTGCATCACAAATCATGGCAAACTGCTATGACACCGTGATTGCCGGTGGTGTTGAGTCAATCTCAACCACACAAGGTAAAGCCAATACGCACATGTATGTGAACGAACGCCTCAAAGAGATGAAACCAGGGATTTATCATCCTATGGGCATCACTGCCGAGAAGGTTGCGAAGCGTTATAACGTCTCAAGAGCGTCTCAAGACGAGTACTCCCTCATGAGTCAGCAACGCACAGCTAGCGCGCAGCAAGCAGGATTGTTCACGGATGAAATCATTCCGATGACAACACAGATGTACGTGCAGAACAAAGAAACGGGCGAGATCACGACGCAAGAAGCGACGCTCGACCGTGACACCTGTAACCGGCCTTCCACAACCCTCGAAGGACTGTCCTCACTCAAACCCGTGTTTGATGAAGAGAACGGATCCGTGACGGCAGGAAACTCCAGCCAGTTGTCTGATGGTGCATCAGTGACACTCGTCATGAGTGAGCAGAAGGCCAAAGATCTCGGTCTCAAGCCTCGCGCTTACTTCCGCGGTTTCACGACCGTCGGTTGCGAGCCGGACGAAATGGGTATCGGTCCTGTGTTCTCCATCCCGAAACTTCTCGGCCGTGTGGGCTTGAAGGTTCAGGATGTAGACCTGTGGGAGCTGAACGAAGCGTTTGCGTCTCAAGTCTGCTACATCCGGGACGAACTCAAGTTGCCACAAGACCAACTGAACGTTAACGGCGGCTCCATTTCCATCGGTCACCCGTTTGGTATGACGGGATCACGTCAAGTGGGCCATCTCATTCGTGAGTTGCATCGCCAAGAGAAGAAGTTCGGTGTGGTGACCATGTGCGTCGGTGGCGGCATGGGCGCAACGGGCTTGTTCGAAGCGATCTACGACTGATCTGACGGCTTCAACTCCCCTGACGAAGATCACTGGCTCTTTCCATGAGTTGGGAGAGCCATATCGCGTTGGTGTGAAGCAAGAGCCGCTCCGAAAGGGGCGGCTCTTGCACGTCAACCACGCGCTCCTGCAGCATCTGCAAGTCACTGAGCAAGATACCGAACTTTGCTCCATCGCCAATGGCGACCATCAGCCTTCATG
Source organism: Gammaproteobacteria bacterium (assembly GCA_965209235.1). Lineage (GTDB taxonomy): Bacteria > Pseudomonadota > Gammaproteobacteria. Next base: position 1,330,374 of record OZ242382.1, read on the forward strand.
GGTGACGCCCATTGCCACCGTGTACTCAGGCCATCAATTTGGCGTATGGGCCGGTCAACTCGGTGATGGCCGGGCGACATGTCTTTCCTCTCCTGTGTCGGAGACTGGTACGTGGGATCTGTGTGCGAAAGGAAGCGGCCGGACGCCGTACTCCAGGTGGGCAGATGGCAAAGCTGTCTTGCGGTCAACGGTGCGCGAATACGTCGCGCAGGAAGCGATGCACGCACTGGGGGTGCCTACCTGGCGAAGCGGACTGCTGCTGACATCTTCTGAGTTCGCGCAGCGCGAAGCCGGTCCTGAGCGGTGTGCCTTGCTCTGGAGGGCCGGACGATCAATGTTGCGCGTCGGCCACATCGAACACCATGCGCGCGAAGATTCCCAACGGCTCCCTGTATTACTGGCACACTTGTGTCATCGCCTGTGGAACGAACACGTTGACCCCGGCGAGGTTCCGGTGGATGATGTGTTGATTGATGTTGTTGAGCGCAACGCTCGGATGTGCGCCCGGTGGCAAGTGTTGGGGTTTACACATGGCGTGCTGAATACTGACAACATCTCATTGACAGGCGAGACGATTGATTACGGCCCATTTGGCATGATGGCCACATTTGTCAACGGATACGTGCCCAATACTTCGGACACAGAGGGCCGGTATGCCTTTGGCCGTCAACCGTCCATCATTCGCGACAATTGCGGGGTGTTATTGAGTCACATCCTGGCCGCATACCCCAAGTGTAATGCGCAGGAAGCTATTGATCGCTTTCAGTCAACATACGTCGCGGAATACATGCGCGGCATGGGGGCGCGTGTGGGGCTTCACAACGCGGGAGCTGAGCACTGGCCATTGGTGCGGGATCTCTTGAAGTTACTCGAATCACAAAAGATGGATTACGATGACGCCATGAGAAGTCTCGCGCCGCAACAGCGCGACTCGGTGTTACCTACACAGCAGTTGGATGCTTTGGACAGTCAGGATGCTCGTCAATGGCTGATAGAGTGGCGCGCAACGCTAGCGCAGCAGGGACTGTCAGAAGAGGAAGCCGGTGAGACCATCACTCGGTCCGTTCCTCGATGTACTCCGCGAACCGCCGTCCTAGATCTGCTGATCGATGCGGCAGAACGTGAAGATGTGCCGGCGTTTCACGCCCTGTTTCAGCAGATGATTCACCCGTTTGATCGGCCATCAGCGGATGTTCAGCGCGCGATGCGGGCCTCCCATGCACCGTTGAGTTGCTCGTCATGACGGACGTTCTCACGGAAGATCGTCTTGTTGAAGAGATGACCCGCATCATTGATACGGCCGTTAACGACTGCATCGTGGTGGGCCCAGGTGATGATGGGTGTGTCGTGTACCCACCGCCCGGCCATCCTATCGTGTCATCGATTGACCAGCACATCGACAACGTCCACTTTCCTTTGGATGTGGGCGGGGGGCGAGCTTTTGCCAAGCGTGCCATGGCTGCTGCCTTAAGCGATCTCGCGGCGATGGGCGCAACGCCACTGTGGGCACTTGTCGCGGCAACACTTCCAAAGGCGCGATTGGGTGCATGTGCGCGGGACATCGCGATGGGTTTGCGCGATGCTGCAAAGGCGTGGGACTGCCCCATTGCCGGCGGTGATATCGCCAAAACTGACGGACCAGCATCCCTGCATATCAGCGTTCACGGATATACGTCAGTCAAGCCGCTGCTCAGACGAGGCGCCGTGACAGGAGACGACATTTGGGTGTCTCATGAGTTAGGCGGCGCGCTGTTGGGGCGAGAGCAGCTTCTGGGGACTACTAGCTACCGCGATCACGACTGGCGTCACCGTTACCTCGAACCCGTCCCAGAGATTGCCTTAGGGCGCGCTTTGGCATCGTTGGCGCATTCGGCCATGGATATCTCTGATGGATTGGCTTCAGATCTGCCGCGCATGTGCCGGATGTCGGATGTTGGTGCACGTATTGAAGTCAACTTGATCCCAGTAGTAGCGGGGTTGTCACCGCAAGACGTCGTGGCTCAAGCATCTGATGACTACAAGTTGCTGTTTACCGCGCCGCAGGCATCTCGCAATCCCATTCATCGCGTGTGCAAGGAAGCAAGACGTATTGGTATCTGCACGAGTGATCTCGCGATCCAGTGGTTGGGTATGAGCGAACCGCCCAAGGGTTTTGACCACATCCAATCATGACGAAATACGATCCGTACCGCCTCTGGACATCTTTCTTCGGATCGGGCTACGCGCCTTTTGCACCCGGCACTGCGGGGTCGTTGGCGTCGGTCCCGCTTGGCATCTTGATTGGGATGGTGCCCGTCCCATTGGGTCTGGTGGTTTTAGCGTTGTATGGCGCAATGAGCCTGTACTGCGTCTCGCGAGTCAGCGCTGCGCTCGCCGAGCACGACTCAAAGGAAATCGTGTGCGACGAGGTGTTGGGTGTGCTGATGCTCGGCGTGGCACTCGGGGAACCTCGGTTGTCGCTCGACTATGTGCTGGGCTGGGTGTTCGCCATGACGATGTTTCGCGTTTTTGATGCGCTCAAGCCGCAACCGATCAAAGCTATCGACACGCATGTGAAGGGTGCGTGGGGGGTCATGTTGGACGATGTAGCTGCCGCAGCCATCCCGTGTGCGGCGATTATTGTTTTCACTTTGCCATGACCGAGGCCGTTGTCAAGATAATTCATTAACGTGATTACATCACCACTAATGAACCGAGCAGCGTCAGCCACATTGCCACTCCGAGGCCATGTCTTCGATATCCATGTCTTCACAGATGGTGAACAGGAGCACGTGGCTCTTTGCCTCGGTGGTATCGAAGCCACCGATTCGTCGAAAGCACCCTTAGTGCGCGTGCACTCTAAGTGCCTCACGGGCGACGCATTCGGTAGCACGAAATGCGATTGCCAAGGCCAACTGAATGCGTCGCTCGCGCGCATTGCCGAGGAACAGTGCGGCGTTTTAGTCTATTTAGACCAAGAAGGGCGCGGGATTGGTCTCGTTGAGAAGATTAAGGCGTATGCGCTTCAAGATCAGGGGATGGATACGGATGAAGCCAACGTGGCACTGGGACACAAAGTTGATGAACGGACGTTTGCAGTGGCAGGCAACATCTTGAAGGCGCTCAAGGTGTCTCGAGTCCGTCTTCTGACCAACAACCCGTCCAAAGTGAGAGATGTGGAGAGTGCTGGGATTACGGTCGAGTCGCGAGAAGAGCTGTGGGTCGAGATCGGAACCGAAGAAGGTAAGAAATACGCGGAAATTAAACGTTCACGAATGGGGCATTTGGGCGCGTAATCGCTTGCTGAAAGGCTTCGGTGATTGCGGTTTCATCGAGGCCTGATTGCTTGAGCTGAAAGTCGCGCGACCCGTGCGGGATGATCGCGTCAGGGATGCCGAAACGGATCAGGCGCGGAACAGCATGCCCTTGGCCTGCAAGGTCAGCATAAAACTCAAGAACAGCGGACCCAGCGCCTCCGCTAGCGATGCCGTCCTCCAGTGTTCCAACGATGGGGCACGTTCCTGCGATCTCTGTCAGCAGACTTTCGTCCAGTGGTTTCACGAATCGCATGTCTACCAACCCTGAACCAGTCGCTTCTGCGACTTTATCCGCCGTTTGAAGCAGCGTTCCAAAGTTCAAAAGACAGGGTTGTCCCGGGCTAGGCATGCGAACGACGCGCGCTTCGCCTTGCTTCATAGGGGTGACAGCACCTGTTTGGGCATGCGCCTCTCCTCTTGGATAACGAACGGCAATGACGCCGTCTCCATCCACCGCATATTCCAACGCTTGAATGAGTTCTTCGCGAGATGAGGGGGCCAAAATCTCGATGTCTGGCAAGACACGAAGCGTCGCCATGTCGTAGAGTCCGTGGTGCGTCGGGCCATCCTCGCCAACCAAACCACCGCGATCGATGGCAAGGACCAAGCGTGCCCGTTGAAGGGCCGCGTCATGAACCACTTGATCGTACGCCCGTTGCATGAATGTGGAGTAGATTGCCACGATCGGGGTGCGGCCCCCGATGCCCATAGCTGCCCCCAACGTGACGGCATGCTGTTCAGCAATGGCGACATCATGAGCGCGAGTGGGATGCTTCTGAAAGTACTCAAGCAGACCAGATCCCTCACACATCGCAGGTGTGATGACTTCAATAGTAGGATCGTGATTTGCGCGTTCGGTTACCCATGAACCAAAGACCGATGAGTAGGTCGGCTGGGTTACCGGTTTGCTCTTTTGAGCTTTGGGAATCGCGTGGTGCGTGATGCGCTCTGCTTCCGCGGACGCAAACCCCTTGCCCTTATGGGTGATGCAATGCACAAGCCACGGGCCCGATCGTTCATGAACCGCTCGCATGGTCTGCATGACTTGTGCCACGTCATGGCCATCGATGGGACCGACATAGCGAATGCCCATCTCTTCAAACAGCGCGCCAGGCACGGTGTGTTTGCGCACAGTTCGTCCCACTTGACGGGCGAAGTGCAGTCCCCGAGGGAGGTGCTCAAGCACGTGTTTACCGCCGGAGCGCAGGGTCATGTAAGACTTACTGGCCCAGATTCGCGCAAAGTAGTTGGTTAATGCGCCGATGTTGTGGCTAATCGACATATCGTTGTCGTTCAGGACGATCACCATGGGCAGTTTGACGTGACCGATGTGATTGAGGGCTTCGAAAGCCATACCGGCGGTGATGCCTCCGTCGCCGATGATGGCGCAGACGCGGCGCTCTTCTTTGGCAGCGCGCGCGGCATACGCCAACCCAATGGCGGCACTAATAGAGGTCGAGGAGTGGCCCGCGCCAAATACGTCGTATTCGCTTTCCTCTCGCAGCAAGAAGGGTGCGGGCCCGTCTGCCGACCGGATGGATGGCATGGCCTCTCTGCGCCCTGTTAAGACTTTGTGAGGGTAGGCTTGATGCCCGACATCCCAGACCAACAGATCGTTGGGCGTGTCGAAGGTGGCATGTAACGCCACCGTCAGTTCGACGGTCCCAAGGTTACTACCGAAGTGGCCGCCTGACCGATTAGTTGACCACAGTAAAAAGGCCCGTAACTCATCGCAAAGCACTTCTAAATGGTCGTCATCCAACGCGCGCAAGTCATGTGGGCTGTTGATCGTATCCAAAAGTGGTGTGTGCGGGCGCTCGTGCGGGAGCTCGTGATAGATCTTCATTAGAAGGCGCGATATGCCATCGTCTGACCGACGACATTCAACAACTGCGCGGCGTCTCCCAAAGGTTTGAGCAAGGTGGTGGCTTGTTGCCACAGATTGGCCACACGTTGCTCGGCCTCCTCGCGCCCAAAGACGTGCGGATATGACAATACGGAAGCATGTTGATCTTCCGCGTAATCCAGCAAGTCATCACGAATTTGAAAGGCAATGCCGATCAGCTTGCCGTACTGTTTGAGGTTCGTTTCCGCAGCATGTGGTTTGTCGGCATCGAGAGCGCCCAACCGGATTGAGGCCAAAAACAAGGCGCCTGTTTTCAGGGAGTGAACCCGTTCGATGTGCGCCAGCGAGGTCTCTTGCCTTTTTACGTACTGTTGTTCAAGTGATTGGCCGAGTACCATCCCATGTGGTCCGCACACTTCCGCCAAAAGCGCGACTGCTTCGATCTTGTGCTGAGGCGAGTGCTTTCCACCTAAGATCACTGCAAAGGCGTGAGAGAGCAGGGCATCACCCGCCAGAATGGCGGTTGCCTCATCCCACTGGCGGTGAACCGTCGGTTTGCCATGCCGGACATCGTCATCGTCCATGGCTGGGAGGTCGTCGTGAACGAGTGAGTAGGCGTGGACAAACTCAACGGCTACAGCGCATCGGCGCAGCCAGTCCTGATCGGTGTTCCCAACGGCTTGTCCAGCCGCAATGACCAACTGACCGCGCAGGCGCTTCCCACCGCACGAGGCGTGGCGCATCGCGTCATGCAGGTCGCAGCCATTGGGGGGCAGGGCATCTTCAACCCATCGGTCAATCTCGCGTTTCAGTTCCAGTAGCTGAATCGCGGGATTGCCGCTCTCAAGCGTCGTCAATCTGGCGCTTGATCTTGTCGATACGTTGCTCAGCGTTATTCAGTAAGTCCCGAGCTGATGACAGCAGGCGCTCGCCTTTTTCGTAGGACTGAACAGCCTGTTCAAGCGACAGCTCATTGGTTGATAGGGAATCCACCACCGTCTCAAGCTCCTTCAGAACTTCTTCGAAGGCTTGTTGGGGAAGTACCGGTTTATCGTCATTCTTTGGCTGCGAATCCGAATCAGACACGTACGCTCTCAGTGCAGTCAATAGCGGAATTGTAAAAACGCTCGGAAGACTCGCCCTTCATCAGGGTGATGGCGCTCTCCGGAAAAGCGAGAAAAGTCTGCTCTTGTCGAGTACCGGCGATCCGTGAGGTTGTCCATCTCAATCCCGGCTGTCCACTGGGAACTAGCGTGCCAAGACGCTTTGAGTGTCGCAATGGTATGGCCGTCATAGCTGTGAGTCGCAAGAGCATCAATGGCATACGGACCCACATGTTCAATTCCCAGTCCAATGTTCCATGTACTTGTGATGTTGTACTGCCATGAAATTGTGCCAGATCGCCCCAAACTACCGTCAACTTCTTGTCCTCGATCGATTACGCCTTCAGCAACAGCGATCTGGCGATCATGCAGATGACGTGACCATGACGCTTGGATACTAATCTGGTGGGAACGTGTGATGCTCCACGTAAGATCCACCTCCAATCCGCGGCTGCGGCGCGCAGCGCCACTCACCCGGCGACCATCACCATCAGTGAAGATGAGATCGGTCGTGCGTGCGCTAAAGACAGCGACAGACCAGCGGGTCGCGTCGCCTTTCCCCGAGATGCCGGCTTCGAGTTGCGTCGATGTCTCGCTATCGATGTCATTGACTGACTGACCGCGTTGGACGCGATACAGCTCAAACGTTTGCGGCGGACGCTCGGCACGTGCGATTGCAACATGCCAGCTGAGTGCGGTCCAGGTTTGCCGGACCCCTGTGCGCCATCCCGGCAGGGTAAATGTGTCTCTGCGATTATTGGGTCTCAGGTACAGGCATCCGCCAAATCCACACGCGGTGCCGTCTTCTTTGAGGTTGCCAGCGTCTGCAAACGTACGGTAGTCATACGACAGCGTGTCAATGCGGGCAGTGGCGATCAGGTCAGTGTGCTCACCCACGGAGAACACGGCGTCTGCGACGACGCCGATGTTCACGGTAGCAACACCAAAATCGTAGTGCACGCCTTCTGGACGCACGGCTTGATTAAAGGCTGATCCTGTGGTCAATGACTCCTCTTGAATCTGTTTGAGGGACACGTCCGCCACCTCAACTTCCCCGCGAATATTCCAGTGAACCCGCTCTGAGGATCGTGTCCATTCGACATATGACGCGAGGCTGTCTTGACCGTTGTTTTCCGTTGGCGTGCCCGGCAGGAAGTGTTGTAAAAATTCCATACGAGAGCGCCGTGCGGTCCAGCCGACACGAAACAATCCTTGTTGATCGTTCGTCGTCTTGGAGACACTTCCGACCCAACGAATGGCATGTAAGTCTCGGTATGCACCAGCGTTGGGGTTGTCCTGGCGCCGCGCGTCAGTTCGGTAGGAGTTCACACCCACCAGATACCCGGCGCTGTCTTGGTTGAGTACCTTGGCGGAGATCAATGACTCAAACACCCATGGACCCTGAGACCGGTACAGATGCCTGATTCCGCCATCTTGCGAAGCCGTCTCGTCGCGAAAACCGTCGGTGACTGATGCAGACACCGACAATCGGTGCGTTCCGAGCTGCGACGCGGCACCGTAACTCACAAGGCCATGGCTACCTGCTGCTGCGGACACCACAGACGGGGCGTCGACGGGGGCCGGATTCGACGAGATCGTGCCATTGATGGCGCCGCCTCCGGACAACGATCCCGTGGGTCCGGGTGAGACCGTCAGTCCTTCCAGATCAAACAACACCACTTCAAACAAGTTGTTGACATTGCATGTTCCGAGTGGCCGGATGCGCACGCCCATTTCGACATATGAGATGCCGCCACATGAACCCGGTCCTGTGAGAACAGGTGAGCGAAGGCCCAGCAAGTACTCTTGTCCCGACGTGGAACTCACGACGACGCCAGGCACGTCCCGAAGTGCATCATGAGCCGTTAACGTTAAGACATCGGTCTTGGGAGACTGATACACCGTTCCTGCACGCTGCCACTGCACATCAGGCGCTGAGCCATGCGTGATGACTTCTTCAATCGCGGCCTGAGCGACAGCGCATGCCGGGAGCAATGCGAGCGCACAAAGGCTCGCGGCCCCATTGGGGCCGAAAAACCGTACTGTCATTGAGTTAGAGGCGTGAGACGAGAGCTATTTCAGTAATCCCGCTTCTTTGTGGCTGCGCGTTTGCTCGGCGATGAAGGACTGGATGGCTTGGACTTTCTTGACGTCAAGGACATCTGAAAACCCTGTCATCCCCGTACCTGGAATGCCGGTAAGAACGGTGCCGACAAACTTCGCATGCCCTTCTGTGGAAAGCAAACGCAAGTCAGGCAGCACGCCACCACCAAACGCGCCAGCACCATGACACACGCCGCAGTACTGGTGGTACACCACTTCACCATGCGCGATCACGATCGGATCAGTGCTCACAGTATTCGGCAGTGTTCCTGTCAGTAACGATGGCGGTTGTGCGCCAGGCGGAAGTTGGGCGGTCCCGCCGAGTTTAAACGTCATGACGCGACCCGTCGGATGGTGGTATGGGCGCGTCGCAACTCCCGCTGTCAGGGGGAACGCGCCGCCGTATCCCGCCACAACGGTGATGTATTGTTCGCCGTCTTGACTCCATGCGATGGGAGCGGCGATGATCCCTTGACCGGCTTCAAATTCCCAGACGGCACGGCCTTCATCCGCGGTGAACGCGCGAAGCTTGCCGTCGGATGTGCCTTGGAATACGAGATTTCCAGCGGTTGAGAGCACGCCACCGTTCCAAGAGTGTGCGTACGGTGCACGCCATTCCTCGGTCTGGGTAACCGGATTCCATGCGCTGAGATGTCCTTTGACATCCTTGACAACTTCAGCCAACTGCGCGAGGTCCCGCGGCGGAATTGTCAGCGCAAAATCAACACCAAGGTTCCAGCGTCCTGGCTCATATTCGTAGTCATGTTCTTTGCCATAGACAAACGGAATATCAATGGCGGGGATATAGACCAGCCCTGTGTCAGGGCTGTAGGACATCGGATGCCAGTTATGGCCGCCAAGGGGGCCGGGCAAAACCACTTGCGGAGCACCTTCGTAGCCCGCGTTTTGCGTTCGGATCGGCCGTCCGGTCTCGGGATCAATGCTGCTGGCCCATGTCGCCGTGACGTACTTTTCAGCCGAGATAAACGTGCCATCTGTCCGGTCAATCACGTAGAAAAATCCGTTTTTGGGCGCTTGCATCAAGACTTTGCGACGTCCTTCTGGGAAATCGAGATCCGCCAGAATCAGATGTTGGGTGGCCGTGTAGTCCCACGTTTCTCCGGGTGTGGTCTGATAGTGCCACACATAGTCGCCTGTGTCCGGCCGAAGTGCGACGATGGACGACAGATACAGGTTATCACCACCGGCCGGGCTTCGAATTTGTTGATTCCATGGTGAGCCGTTTCCAACGCCAATGTAGAGCAGGTCAAGTTCTGCGTCGTAGGCCATGGCGTCCCAGACGGTGCCGCCGCCGCCGTTCTCCCACCACGGTGCCCCGCCCCATGTGTCAGCCGCCCGGCGCATGGCATCGTTTTCAAAGCCGTCTGCTGGATTGCCAGGAACGGTATAGAAACGCCATTCTTGCTTGCCGGTTTCTGCGTCGTATGCCGTGATGTACCCACGTACGCCGTACTCGCCGCCACCGTTGCCGATGATCACGCGACCTTTGACGATGCGCGGTGCGCCGGTGATCGTGTACGCCTGCTTGCGATCAATCGTGTTGACTTCCCACCGGGGTTCTCCGGTCGCTGCGTCAAGAGCGAGCAAGCGACCATCTAAGGTTGCGCTAATGACCATGCCCTTGTGGACAGCAACGCCGCGGTTGACCACGTCACAGCAAGCAAACTTGGCCCATTCGCGAGGCACATGAGGGTCATATCGCCAAATCTCAGCGCCGGTTTTCGCATCCAACGCAATGACGTTGCTCCATGCTGTGGTGACGAACATCGTGCCATCCACAACAATCGGGGTTGCTTCGTGACCGCGCTCAATTCCGGTGTCATAGGACCATGTCAGCGCAAGATCGTGAATGCTTTCGTCGTTGATCTCTTGCAGCGGAGAAAAACGCTGCTCATCGAATGTACGCCCATGCGCCATCCAGTTGCCGGGCTCAGAGTCGGCAGCAAGGATGCGTTCAGCATCCACGTTCGCAACATCAGATGCCGCTGGAGCTGGGTCATCAGAGCCGCATCCCAGAACCACGCTGGAGGCAGCGGCTGCAAGGATAAGAGAAGGCGGTAAGGGGAATCGCATCGATCTGGAGAAGCTGTGGGCACCGACACTATTGTCTGAATGTCGCGACAATACGCTAGTTGCTTGGTGTGACACGATTGGATCCTTTTACATCACAGGCACCGGATTGGTGGGACGAAGACGCGGGACCCGCGGTCGCCCTGCACAAGATGAATCCGCTGCGAATGGACGCCGTTGAGAAGCACGCATCGCTGACCGGGGCGGCCGTCCTTGATGTCGGATGTGGCGCCGGCATCGCGACCGAAGAACTCCACAGGCGCGGCGCTGATGTCATCGGAGTGGATGCAAACCACGCCATGATTCATGCGGCGCTTGCGCGACCGAACGCGAGTGCCGTGCGCTATGTCGAAGGTGAGATTCCGGGTGCTTTAGAGGATCTTGGAGTTCCGGAGGAATCGTTTGACGTTGTGACATGTTTTGAGCTTTTGGAGCATGTGACGACCCCGGACGCATTGATTGATAGTGCCGCGCGTTACTTAAAGCCAGGTGGCATACTCGCCATGTCAACGATCAATCGGACATTGCGCGCATTTCTTGCAGCCATCGTTGGGGCAGAACACGTGCTAAAGATCGTTCCGCGAGGCACGCATCAATACGATATGTTTCTGAAACCGAGTGAGGTGGCAAAGATGTGTAGAGATGCCGGTTTATCCACCGTGGAAACGCGTGGAATGTTATATCTTCCAGTGATCCAGAAGGCTCACTTTGTCAGCGACCATGCTGTGAACTGGCTGGGCGTGTACCGCAAAGGCTAATGTCCATCATTCTTTTTGATCTCGATGGCACGCTGGTTGATTCGGCGCTAGGCCTGCATCGCGCGGTATCGAGAGCTTTGGACGAATTTGCGCTGCCGTCGCCATCGTTGGAAGTGTTGCGTCCTTGTGTCAATGAGGGAGTGCGTGCCATGATCGGCGCTGCCGGGCTTCAGTTAGAGGGTGGTCAACAGACCGACGTCGTGAACCGGGCCGTTGAGCTGTATGAAGAGCATATGCTGGAAGCTCCGTTATTTCATGGGATTGACCAGTTATTGAGTCACTGCCGCGAGACGAACGTGGAATGGGGTGTTGTGACCAACAAGCCTGGGAGATTCGCGCGGCCTTTGATTCAACATCACAGCGAATTCAACGACTGTCAGGTGGTCATTACTCCAGACGATGCGCCCGCCAAGCCGTCAGGAGATGGTATTCGTCAGGCTTTGCAAACATTCGCATCATCTGGGCGTTTGGTGTTCTATATCGGGGACCATCCGCGTGATCTCATCGCCGCGCGTGATGCAGGCGTCTCTCCCGTGGCAGCGGCCTGGGGCTACTGGGGCGACGAGACACCCGATCAGGCTGACCACATTCTTGATCATCCACGTGACATGCTGGCGTTGCTTCAGCCACATGTTGTCTAGATGAATCACAGCATGGCGGTGTTTGGTGCCAGTGGGGCGCTCGGTGGCGCGGTGGTCGACTGTGCGCTGGAAGCAGGGTGGTCGGTGTTGGCGCACAGTCAACATGGGGTCTCAAGGCAGCACCCGAAGCTGGTGCATTGGCAGCAGGATCTAACCGACTGGCCTGATGGTGCTGAATCCGAGTTGCAAGACGCCATCAAACACTCGTTTGGAGGCGTGCAGGTTGCCGTCTTCGCATTGGGAGCGACGCATGGTGATCGTCCGCTTACAGGCGTCGACACCAATGACATCAGGAAGGCGCTGGAGATTGAAGCCATTGCGCCGTTACGTCTTTTCAATGCGTTGAGAGATGTCTGGGTCGGCGCAGGCCTGAGCGTGATGTTTGACGATCGATCAGCCCGCCATCGCGCTTATGCGGGGGCGCACGGCCTAGGTCAGTGGGCGTCAACAGGACTGGCGATCATGATGCAACGAGAAAACACGGGTCCGGCTGCTCCACTTGTCCTTGTGGTTGATCCTCAAGAACCGCAGACGCCACGGCGCAGAGCGAGCTTCCCCTCCGCACCTCGCGCTGAGTTTTCGGCTCGTCACGTGGGGGAAGCGCTGATGCGCGAGATTCACAAACTTGATGTCAAGCCGCGTGAGGCATCGATGAATCCGTCAGCAGAAGGGATTCTGGCATCAGGGCTGCGCATCCGATTGTCGTTGGGCGGCAGCTTGTAGTCGAGTCATCTCGCCATTGGTTAACCGACGGTAGCGCCCGACGCGCAGGTCAGGCTCCAAGAAAACGGGGCCAAACCGAACGCGTTTGAGTCGAGAGACGGGATGATCAATAGCGTCAAAGAGATGGCGAACAATGCGGTTGCGCCCCTCGGTGACGACGACGGTACACCAGCCATGACGTGTTTCCGTCTCGTGCGACACGAGATGTTCAAAGCGAGCGAGCTTGCCGTCAATGTAGATGCCCTCTACCAGGCGCCTCAGTCTTGTCTCGCTGGCGTGTCCACGGTAGCGAACCACATATTCCCTCTCGACTTGAGAACTCGGATGCATCAGATCACGGGCAAGGCGGCCATCGTTGGTGAACAGCAAAAGACCCGACGTGGCGATATCTAATCGGCCGAGATAGATCCATCGGCCGTCACGGCAGGGAGGCAAGCAGTGATACACGGAGGGAATACCGTGTTCATCGTGGCTTGACACCACTGTGCCCGGAGGCTTGTGCAATGCAAGGACATCGGTGTCCACGTGATGGTTGGCCGAGAAGTTGTAACGCTTGCCGTCGATGTACGCCACGTTGTTTTCGCGCGTCAGACGTTGGCCGACCACAGCGCGCTTACCATTGAGTGTGACACGACCATCTTGAATGGCGCGGTCAATTTCTCGGCGAAATCCAGCGCCGGCTTCCGCAAGAGCTCGGGATAAACGTATGCCTAGCACGAGTGAATCCGTGTTCGGAGATCAGCTGGGATGTGGCATACCGGCGGGGCGTGCATTTTGTGTTGAGCAGCTTGATGAAGGGTGCGATACTTTGCTAGGACGTCTTGCTGTGCCGTGTTTAACTCGACGCCGCTTGGGTTCGCCAGCTCTTCCATCGCCCACTCAAGCTCGTCATATGTCACGCCCAGTTGATCCTCGTCTGTCCGGCCGTCGTCCCATAACCCGTCTGTCGGTGCTGCGGTAACGATGTCTTGAGACACTCCAAGGGCTTCTGCCACCTGACGCACCTGCGACTTGTACAGATCGGCGATAGGTGAAACATCCACGCCGCCATCACCGTACTTCGTGAAAAATCCAACACCGAAGTCTTCGACGCGGTTGCCCGTTCCGCAGACCAAAGCGCGTCTCTCGCCGGCTAGTGCATACAGCATGGTCATACGCAAGCGAGAGCGAGCATTGGCAGCATTTAGAGGGTGAAGAGCATCAGGGATCGTTCGCTCAAACATGCCAAAAAGTTCATCCAAATGCAAGTCCGCAGTATCCACATTCGTGAAGTGAGTCCTGAGCCATTTGAGGTGCTCGGTCGCTCTAGTGTGCTGCCCAGCTTCTTGTCGCAAGGGGAGTGACACACACAGGACAGGAAGGGTTGTGCGTGCGCACAGCGTTGATACCGCTGCCGAGTCAACACCGCCCGATACGCCGCAGACATAGCCGTTGCAACCGGCACCCCGAGCATAGGCTTGCAACCACTGCACGATAAAGTCGGCGACGTCAAGAGGAGCATGGAAAAGCATAGAAATCAGGCCGAATTGGCGTATAGGAACCTATAATGCTCGTTGAGCACACTATGTTTTCTCGGGGTTTTGACGTGCATTCGGTTTTTCTGTTGGGGTGCAAGGCGTACAGCCTCTTCGTTGGTATTGTCCCGCAAGTGTTGTTGCGGGCGTATCTCGTTCCGGTCTTCTATATGGCTGGAAGCACGAAGCTCGATCACATTGATGCTGTTATTCAGCAATTTGGCGAAGGGTACGGCTTCCCGTTTCCTGCGTTGATGGCGTACATGGCAGCACTCACTGAGTACTGCGGTGCCATCATGTTGGCGTTGGGATTTGGCGTGCGCCTTATTTGTATTCCCTTGGCAATTACGATGGTGGTTGCGGCGTTGTCCGTGCACATTGATCACGGTTGGTTGGCCATTGCATCAGGCTCCGATCCGGAAGTTGCGGAACGTCTCCGTGCCGCTAACGGGATCCTGCGTGAGAACGCCGTGAACTTCAATTGGCTCGTAGAGAAAGGGCGCTTTGTGATTTTGAATAACGGGATTCAGTTTGCCGCCACGTACTTCATCATGTGCTTGGCATTGATTGGACTGGGCGCTGGACGGTACTTGAGCGTGGATCACTACGTGATGCCTATCATCTGCCGAAAGGTGAAGTCCATCTTCAACATTGAATGTGGCGCTTAATCCCTTCAACTATCGACAACTGAGAGAAGAACATGTTTGACGATACGACCATGCTCGATATCTTCCGCTACGTACAAGGGGCGTTAGATTTCCTGTCTGTTCTGTTTGTGTTTGCGGTTGGCTTGGCGATCATGTCCATCCCGGTGTTGTACGTCCTTGACCGTGCTCAATCGCAGCAAGCCATTCGACGCAACTACCCTGTGGTGGGGCGGTTTCGGTATTACTTCGAAACACTGGGTGAGTTCTTTCGCCAGTATTTCTTTGCGATGGATCGCGAAGAGATGCCTTTCAACCGCGCTGAGCGCTCGTGGATCTATAAGGCCGCTAAGAATAAAGACACGACCCAGCCTTTCGGTTCAACGCACACGATCCGGTCGATCGGTAGCAACATCTTTGCCAACTCTATGTATCCCGTGCAAGAGCAAGACTCAAATGCACCAGCTGAAGTGACGATTGGCCCGGACACCATTCAACCGTACACAACGCGTTCGATTTACAACGTCTCCGGTATGAGCTACGGCGCGTTGTCCAAGCCGGCCGTGCTCGCGCTGTCCGCAGGAGCACGGATGGCTGGCTCCTGGCAAAACACTGGTGAAGGCGGCATGTCGCCATACCACGTGGAAGGTGGAGCAGACATCGTTTTCCAGATTGGAACCGGAAAGTTCGGTGTTCGTAATGAAGACGGCACGTTGTCGGCGAAGCGGCTCAAGCAAGTCGCTAAGGGTGAAAACGTGCGGATGTTTGAGATCAAGTTAAGCCAAGGTGCCAAGCCCGGTAAAGGCGGGATTCTTCCGGCAGCGAAAGTCACGGATGAGATCGCGCGGATTCGTGCGATCGAACCGGGATCCGACTGCTACAGCCCAAACCGCCACACTGAGATTCGTAACATCAACGACATGCTCGAGATGATCGCCAGAGTGAGAGATATCACCGGGAAGCCCGTAGGCATTAAGTTTGTGATGGGCCAACCCACAGATATCGATGATTTCTGTGAAGCAGTGATCGCCCGTGGCTGGGAGTATGCTCCTGACTTCATCACTCTTGATGGCGGAGAAGGCGGCACAGGTGCTGCGCCTTTGACACTGATTGACAACGTTGGTATGCCAGTGACAGAAAGCCTGCCCTACCTGATTGACTCCTTGGATATTGCTGGTCTTCGGCCACGGATCAAGGTGGCTGTTGCCGGCAAGCTGGTCAACCCTGTTGGAGTGGCATGGGCGCTTTGCATCGGCGCCGATTTCGTCAACTCGGCCCGCGGGTTTATGTTCGCACTCGGATGTATTCAAGCGCTGCGTTGTCACGAGAACACGTGCCCCACCGGTATTACGACGCACAACAAACGCCTGCAAAAAGGTTTGAATCCTGAGTCGAAAGCTGTCAGAGTGGCAAACTACATCCAAAACATGACGAAGGAAGTGGAAGTGATTGCGCGGTCATGCGGGGTTGATAACCCGCGGTCGTTGCGTCGGCACCACGTCCGGCGGGTGAAAGAAGACGGCGTTTCCGTCGCTTGGTCCTCACTCTATCAGCCAATCAAATCGAATGGTGACGAACATCGTGTCGGCAGCATCGGTTCGTGAGCGGCAACCCTATAATACGCAACCGTTAAGAATAGCGGTATCCCTGAAGGCTAGCTGGAGGTTTTATACCATGAGCCACAAGAACGATCAACAGAAATCCATGCGTACCCCGGCTGTTGCAGCAGCTTTGGTTGGTGCAAGTGCATTTCTCGGAATTTCCAACGTCAGTGCAGATGTGCTATTCGGTTTCGAAAAGTCCACCTACGGTGAGTTTGAACATCATCTGAGTGATGATAAGGACGACGCTGCCAAGCCATCTGGCGAGGAAGGTGAAGGAAGCTGCGGCGAAGGCAGTTGCGGCGAAGAATCCACATCCGAAGGCAGTTGCGGCGAAGGAAGCTGTGGTGAGTCTGGTGAGAAAGCCGCGCATGGCGAAGGTGACTGCGGTGAAGGCAGTTGCGGCGAAGGATCCACATCTGAAGGCAGCTGCGGCGAAGGAAGCTGTGGTGAGTCCGGCGAGAAAGCAGCCCATGGCGAAGGCAGTTGCGGTGAAGGTGAGGAAGCTTCATCCGGTGAAGGTTCCTGTGGCGAAGGCTCCTGCGGCTGATACCGTCCCTCAAGATCATCCAATTTGATCATCCGATCGAAATAGATGCTTGATATAGGAGTGAGTGGTGCAGGCTTAGGTCTGCGCCGCTCGCTCCTTTCTCATTATGAGACCCTCGAATGCCGCAAAGATGGCATTCAATTCTTAGAGTGCGCCCCCGAGAACTGGATAGATGTCGGGGGGGGCTGGCGCCGTCGGTTTGAAGCAATTGCTGACCGCTTTCCGTTGGTTTGTCACGGGTTGTCGCTGTCTCTGGGAACTCCAGCTCAAATAGACGTTGAACACGTCAAGAAAGTGGGTGCCTTTCTGAACGAGTTTGGAGTGCGCTTTTACTCTGAGCATCTTTCATACACGGGAGATGAAGCGTCTGTTTTCGAACTCTGCCCGATTCCATTTACCGAAGACGGCGTCAGACAGACGGCAGATAACATTAAGTTAGTTCAAGATGTTCTTGGCCGCCAGATAGGCGTCGAGAATGTGTCTTACTACACCACAACAGACGGCTCCATGCCAGAGCATGAGTTTGTGAATCAGGTTCTTGAAGCGGCGGACTGCTTGCTATTGCTTGATGTGAATAACTTAGAGTGCAATCGGATCAATCACGGTACGAGACCGCAGGAGCTTCTGCAGTCTGTTCCGCATGAGCGGGTTGCCTATCTGCACATCGCGGGTCACAAACCGGTCGGGGACATGGTGGTGGATACCCATGGTGAAGCAGTGATCGATGAGGTTTGGTCGATCCTTGATCAAACCTACGGAACGTTTGGAGCAGTCCCCACGTTATTGGAGCGAGACTCCAATTTTCCAGCGTTCGAAGAACTGCTGGCAGAGATCTCGAATATCAACCAGATCATGGGTCAGCATTCTCTCGCTGCTTAATTCGTAGCTTGTGCATTTTGAATGTGTTTGTTGAAGCATGAGTGACAAACATCGCGAAGACGCGAATATGACTGAGACTCAGCAATGGCAGCGATGCTTCCTGTCCTGGATACGCACCGGCGAGGGGGCGATTCCGAAGGGTATGTCGCGTGCTCGTATTCAGGTGTACCGAAACTTGGTGCTCAACGGCTACACCTCTTTCTTCTCGAACCTTTTTCCAGCTGCGGCGTTCTTGGTGGGGCAAGAAGCCATGCAGACGCTGATTGCACAGTTCTTTTCTCGCTACCGCACGCGCGAAACACTGTTTCATGAGCTTGGGCGAGATGTTGTTGCGTTTGCACACGAGATTGACCCAATCGGAAAATTTAGTTCAGCTGGGTGGCGATCTGCTGTCTCCGTGATGGAGTTTGAGTGGCTGCTCTTCTGGACAAGAAAAGCAAAGGATATCGAACGACGTGATTTCATCGGACTCAGCGACGATGCCTGTCACTTTGCTGAACACCTTGCGGTGTATCGCTTTGCATGTCGCGTGGTTCAGCTGCGCGAATTAGCGTTGAAAGCGCGAGACGAAAATAATCGACGTCATCCTGATATCATCAAGATGATGAAGCGACAAGACGTTCAGCATGTCGCCATATGGCGTCAGGAGAGTGAGGAACCGCGTTTTCGGACACTGACCCCGGCGATGGCATTTTCTGTACACAAGTTACTTGATGGTGGTGGCATTTCAGCGGCCTCGGTTGTCAAGGAGTTGGCGGAGCGGTCGGGACAGCCTTACGAGCATGTCCTACAACATGTCCGTCAAGGGTTGACCAACTTCAAGAACGCTGGCGCGTGGGCCGCACATCAGGAAGAGTCATGACACAGCATCTGGAGATTGGACCTCAAACGGTTCAGACAGAGGCACTTTGGGTGCGGTGGCACAAGTGGTTGGATGATGCCAATCGAGCTGGTGCGGTACTGCCAAATGCAATGTGCCTATCGACGGTCAGTTCCGATGGCAAACCCTCTAGTCGGATGGTGCTGATGAAGCACTCTCAAGCCGGCACGATCACTTTCTTTACAGACCGGACCAGCCGCAAAGCTGCAGACTTGGCGTCGAATGGCCATGTGAGCATGACATGGTGGTGGCCGCAGGTTGGACGTAGCGTGCGCATGGAAGGATGGTGTGAGTTTACCGACACAGTGACTGATGACGACTATTTCAGCAGTCGACCTGCAATTAGCCAGGCTTCCGCCATGGCGTCTCATCAATCGCAACCCATTGGCTCAATTGACGACCTCAAACAACAGCGTGATGCGCTCTTAAAGCGAGGCAATCTCTCCCGTCCGGATCGATGGGGCGGTTACGTAGTGGCAATTCAAACGACCGAACTATGGCAGGATCAAGAAGGCCGTCTTCATCAGAGAGAGGAGTACGGTCGAGTGCCAGGTACCGATACGTGGACACGGCGATTGCTTTCCCCTTGAAGTTCTCTATGGTAGAATCCGAACGCAGGCCCGACAGATGGGCGTAGAAAAGAAGTCTAATGAATCGTAATGAACTGATTGAAAAGGTTGCTATGTCGAAGGGCTTAACGAGATCGGAAGCAAAAGCCGCTCTTGACGGCTTCCTTGAAGAGATTGCCGCAGCTCTGGAGTCTGGCGACGGCGTCAGCTTGGTCGGCTTTGGTGCGTTCTCCGTTCGCATGCGTAGCGAACGGATCGCTCGTGTCCCCAGAGATCCCACCAAGACAGTGACAGTGCCTGCTGCCAAAATGCCGGTCTTCAAAGCTGGTGCAAAGCTGAAGCGTCGCACGAACGGCGAAGGTTAATCACCTCCAACGTCTAAATCGCAACTTTGGTTGCGGACCAAAGTACACATAACAGGGGATTTACGCCACGGCGGACTGCGTGTTCGCTCGTGGCAGGCGTTTGCTCGTGATTGAAAAACTTCGCACAAAGCTCGAGACTGGCCTTGCCAAGATCGTGCTTATGATCATTTTGGTACCGTTTGCACTCGTTGGTGTTGACTCTCTCGTCGGAGGATTCCTCCCGAGCGTAGAGCTGGGTTCAGTGAACGGTAAGTCGGTGAGTCCGTCCGAATTTCGCTTAGCCGAAGGGTCAGTGAGATCCCGGTTGGAGTCTGTGCTCGGTGACCAAGTCGACACTTTGACACCTGCCGATATCGTCACGTATGCATTTCCCTCGATTATTGCACGTCGCGTCATGATTGACGAAGCTGAGAGAGTCGGATTGGCAACCTCGCGACAGAGTGTCGACACGATGCTGCTGGAACAGCACAAGTCAGACGGCACCGGCGAATTTAACTCTGTTGAATTCGAATTGGCGGTGCGCAATATGGGTCTAACTCCAACTGAGTACCGCTCGGTTCTGGCAGAAGATTTGTTGCGTTCGCAGCTTGCTGCTGGCATCGCGCAGACTGCGTTTGTGCTAGATGAAGAAGTGACCTTAGCCGTCGATCTCGTCACTGAACAACGTGACGCGGTGGTTGTCAAGTTTTCCGTAGACGATATCGCCGTTGAGATTTCCGGTGAAGAGGTCGACGCACAAGACATCTATGAATTACATGCGGAGTCGTTTCGCCGTCCCTCAACACTGACGCTTCAACTGCATGCGCTAGATCCACAAGCAATTCCAACCGTCGACCCCGACGAATTTGATTTGCGAGTGGCGTACGATGATCAGTACGGCGATTCCACAGATCAACCAGGTGAGTATTCGCTCATCAGGGTTGACGATCATGATGCGGCCATGTCGATCCAAACACAAATTGAAGGCGGAGCAGATGTGGGTGAGTTAGCTCGCGCGCATTCGACGGACCCGACGGCCTCAGATGGTGGGTACTTGGGGTTCGTTGCGTCTGAAGATCTTGAAGGTGCAGCGCAGTCTGCGATTGCCAACACCGAGCCCGGTGCCGTATCGGAAGTCATTGAGGATGAGGGAGCTTGGGTGCTCTTCTTCCGTCATCCCGAGCCGCAACCTCCGACGTTTGATGAAGTCGTGAGCGCACTGCGTTATGAAATCGTCGAGGGCGATCGCTCGACGCAACAAACAGAAATCGAGTTCTCGATCGTCGCTGCGCTGGCATCCGGTGATACCGCTCCTTCAAGTGCCGTGCGCGTGGATGAGATTTCTAGCGTCGTCGCGAGTGCTGACTCTGTGAATGGTGTTCTGATCTCACGAGGCATTGAAGTGCCAGCGAGCTCGTCGCTGGCTTCAGACATTGCCTCCGGGCGTGAAGGCTGGCACTCACAGTGGGTCACGGCGACGGACGGCACCCGTTACCTCGTCCATGTGGCAGCTCAGGTGCGCGGGGAGCTCAAACCACTTGCAGAGGTTCAAGACGATGTTCTTGAGATTGGACGCCGTGAGTCCGCCATCGACAAGGCTGAAGCATGGTCGTCCCAACTTGTCGAGACCGTCGTGGGTAATGGCATTCCGTTGAACCTTGCGGCACAAGATATTGATGGCGCGAAAGCAACCGCGTACCGTGGTGTTTCGCGAAATACCCTGTTATTCCCTCGGGAAGTGGCTGCGGCACTCTTTCGAGCTGTCCCGACCGGCCCTGACCGTGTGGTCTCGGTCTATGACGCCACGCAAGAAACGTATTACGTTGTTGAAATGACCGGGCGCGCTGCGCGGGAAGGTGACGGTGTTGAGGAGCAAGAGCTCGCAGCTGAAGAGGTTGGCGCAGATCTTGGTAACTTACGGCGGGCAGAGGATATCGACAGCCTCACGTACTATCTCAGTGGCGCTGCCGATGTTGAACGCCCCACGGGCTTCGATACAACCGAGTTGAGGGAAGAGTTCGAGTAACCAAACTCAACCCTCCTCCCTCATATCGACGGTACGTTTTAGCCTTGGATATCGTCTTCGCTGACGAGTGTTGTGTGCAAGCCAGCATCCACATACAGAACGGTTCCTGTCACACCCGCTGCCAGCGGTGAGCACAAGAAAGCTGCGGCATTTCCGACATCCGCCGGCGTCACATTGCGCCGCAGGGGTGCGCGCGTGCGACCTGTGGCTAGCAATTTGCGAAAGTGTGGAACGCCTTGTGAGGCCAACGTGGGGATGGCTCCCGCAGAAATCGCATTGACGCGTGTTCCGTCTGGTCCCATGTGTGTCGCGAGGTACCGAGTGGCGGACTCAAGAGCCGCCTTCGCCAGGCCCATCGTGTTGTAGTTGGGAAGTGCGAGGTTCGCGCCAATGTAGGTCAGGGTGAGTAACGCAGCATCATCTGACAAGTGCTCGTGAAAGGACTTTGCCAGTTCGATGAACGAGTAAGCGCTTACGTTCATGGCGTAGGTAAAGCCATCAATGGTTGTGCTCTGCAGCCAATCCCGAGCGAGCTCGTTCGCTGGTGCAAAGCCGACGGAATGGACGATACCATCCACTTCACCAAACGTCTTGACAACAGCGTCGCGCATCTCGCCAATCGACTCTTTGGACGACACATCGCATTTGACGAGAAGCTCACCGTCTAACCGCTCAGCAATCGGTTTCACGCGTTTGAGCAAGCGATCATCCTGGTAGCTAAACGCGAGGCGGGCCCCTTCGCGATGCATCGCTTCCGCGATGCCGGTGGCAATTGAGTGTGTATTGGCGACACCGACAATAAGGAATCGGCGGCCGGAAAGTAGTCCCATAACGAGGCTCTTTGAGTATCTCCAAATTATCGTTCATTCCCTCGACGTCACCAAAAAAATAGAATCAAGCAACCCCAGCGGCATGCTGGGTCTGTGTGGTGGGCGTAGCTCAATAGGCAGAGCTCTGGTTTGTGGTACCAGCGGTTGTGGGTTCAAGTCCCACCGTCCACCCCATTCACTCGTAGCCCATACACAAACATGGCGGCCCCACGAGTGTTTCCCGAGGCGAATGACATGAACACAAGCACGTGACGGAATGGTGGGCCTCACTAGGCATCCCAGACGGTACGACACGGCTACTGATCGGTGCGGTCGTCGCTGTCATCGTCGGAGCGTTTGTACTCCCAATGTACGTAGCGAAGCGGTTGCCACGCGACCCGAAGCTTAGTCAATCTGTCATTGCACGGAGACTCCGGTGGCGATTTGGTGGCTTTGGGGTCACGTTGACATTGGCCACCTACGCTGCCCATCATGCGTCCATTGGAGAGGATGCGTGGCTGCTGGCTGCCCGTCTCGGAATGGCCATGACAATTGCATTTGCGGCGATGGCGCTGTCATCTTTGCTGACACTGACAGTGGCGTTCTCAAGGCGGTGGGAAATCTCCAAGATGCTGCCAATGAAGGGGTATGCCCAGTTGGCTCGGATTGGCTTGTGGCTGGTCGCGCTGGTCTTAATGGTGGCCAGCTTAGGCGGTCAGCCGATTGGCTACTACTTGGGTGGTTTGAGTGCTGTCGCTGCGGTCCTTGTGTTTGTCTTTCGAGACACATTGTTGTCGCTGGTGGCCGTGCTACAGATCCACCAACTGAAGATTTTGCGGATTGGAGACTGGATTGAGGCTCCGGCGTTTCATGTGGATGGTGAAGTCACTGACATCTCGTTGCACACGGTTGTCATCCGTAACTGGGACCACACCCTTAATACCATTCCGACCATGCGAGTGATTGATACTCCGCTACGTAACTGGAACGGGATGATAGATTCCGGCGGGCGGCGCATCAAGCGGGCCATCCCCATTGACATGTGGAGTGTCAGCTTCTTAAAGCCTGAGGAAATTGAGAGTTTCAAGGAACTGCCGCCCCTCACGCGATACATTGAGACGCGGGTGCAGGAGATAGCCGATTACAACGACCGTCTTCAAGCACACAATCCTGACGGTCGCGATTTGAGACGGTTTACCAACATTGGGATGTTTCGCGCCTACGCTCAAAACTACTTGCGTCAGCATCCCAAACTCAACACCATTGACTTCACGTGCATGGTGCGTCAGCTACCTCCGAATGAAGCCGGGATCCCGTTGGAGGTGTATGCCTTCACCAACACCGTTGATTGGGCGGAGTATGAGTCCATTCAGGCGGATGTGTTCGACCATTTGCTCTCAAAAGTAGAGGCATTTGGCTTGCGTGTCTATCAACGTGGAACGACACGGCCCCAACAGCTGCCGGTCTTAATTCCGACGCTGTACTAGTCTCCCTTTTCTCTCATCGCTGCGTGTTTATTCGCTGTGGGCGCGCAATACGGCACAATACACGCAGACGACTGGATAGGGGGGTGCCACCTTGCCTGAATTAACTAAAGAAGAGGGATTTCAGCGAACCATTGCTGGGTCTGTTTCACAAACTCTGATTGAAGAACAAGTCCATACGGCGCTGACAGAGCGCGCAAAAACGTTTCAGCGCGCGGGATTTCGACCTGGCAGAGTGCCAATGCATCTCATAAAGCAGAGCATTGGCGATCCGTTGCAACGTCAGATTCGCGCAGATCTCCTTGAAGCAGATCTCCGTGACGCGATGGAAACGCTCAAGATGGTGCCGGCGACGCGACCCAACATCAAGGTGGTGAGCGATGATGCCGAAGCGTTGAAATGGGAGGCCGAGTTTGAGGTGATGCCCGAAGTGTCTTGCCCCGATGTTGATGCCTTGGCAGTTTCTAAGCCGACGGCGGAGATTAGCGACGAACTCGTGGAACAGGAACTGCGTATGGTGCGGCAAGCATCTGCATCGTGGGAGCCTGTTGATAGCGACATCCAACCAAAGGGCGCATTGCGCGCTGATATCGAAGCGACAAAGGACGGCGAACCTGTGGCCGGAATGTCGGGAACTGATTTGGTCGTGGACTTGTCTAAGCCGCTACCCGATGCGCTTGCGGAAGCTTTGCGCAGCGCGAAAGTAGGTGCCCAAGTGAACGTGACCGCGACGATGCCCGATGAGTGGCCGTCTGACCCTGACCTTGCTGGACAGGACGTAACGTTCGATCTGAAAGTGAAAACAGCCGTTGAACTCAAGAGTCCTGAAGACAACGACGAGTTCTATGCGAAGTCTCAACTCGGGACCACCCGAGATGAGTTTGCCAAGCGCGTCCGAGATAACCTCTCAATGAGGCTTGACCGCGCGTTGGAACAGCAGTTTCGGACGAACGTGTTCGATGCGTTTGCTGCCATTGCACCCACTGAACTTCCGGAGCGCCGGCTTCAGGAAGAGGAAATGCAAGTCATGCATGAAGTGACGCAACGCGGTGCCAAAATCGAAGATTTGATGAAAGACGATGAAAGCAAGTCGTGGATCCAACAGCGTGCACGGCACCGGTTTTCTGTGACCCTTGTGATGAAAGCCATCATGGACGAACATGAAATCCAACCGTCACCAGCGGTCATGTCTCAGCTGATCGAAGAGCGTGTGTCTCAGGAGCAAGATAGCAAGAAGCGGAGGCAGCTTGCGGAACAGATCATGCAAGACAGTGATGCCATGGGATCGGTACGGGCGATGGCGCTCGAACAGGAAATTGTTGAATTCGTGATGAAAAAGGCCAATATCACAGAAGTGCCCGAAGATGCTCGCACCATCTTGAAAATGCCCGCGGATCCTGAAGCCTCGGAGACCAGTTCGTCATGAACAACTTCTTGGTGCCTATGGTCGTTGAAAACAGCGGTCGAGGCGAACGTGCCTTCGATATCTACTCCCGGATGCTGGGGGAACGCGTCGTGTTTCTGACCGGTCCGGTGACCGATGAAAGCGCTAGCCTTGTGATTGCGCAGCTGCTGTACCTCGAATCAGAGAGTCAAAGCAAGGACATCCATCTGTACATCAACTCACCTGGTGGGTCGGTGACTGCAGGTCTCGCCGTGTACGACACAATGCAATTTATTGCCCCCGAAGTATCGACGGCATGTGTGGGTATGGCTGCAAGCATGGGAGCCGTATTGCTCGCTGGCGGAGCTCCCAAGAAGCGGTTCATCTTGCCCCATTCGAGCGTGATGATTCACCAAGTGCATGGCGGAACTCAAGGACCAGCTGTTGATGTCGAGATTTATGCCAAAGAGATGGTTCGATCTCGGCAGGCTATCTACCAGATACTCGCCTCGCACTCGGGGCGGACGGTTGAAGAAATAGAATCTGCAAGCGATCGGGATAACTACCTGAGCGCTCAGGAGGCAATCGCCTTTGGTCTGGTTGATTCGCTGATCAAACGTCGCCAAGGCAAGGACGCCGCGAAAGGGGAGTAATGCATGACTGATGAAACTAGCTCCAGCGGCGGAGGCTCGGATGATAAAACCCGGGCAATGTGCAGTTTCTGCAGCGCGCCTGCGGATAAGGTTGGCCGACTGGTAAGCTCGCCTAACCAAAACGTTTTCATCTGTAATGACTGCGTGAAGCTGTGTTCGGACATGCTTGAGCGTGTCCAACAGGGTGTGAGGCCGCAACGCGAAGAAGCGTCTGTTCCCAAACCGATAGACATCAAGGCCTACTTAGACGAGCATGTGATCGGGCAGGATCGGGCAAAACTGGTGTTAGCGGTTGCTGTTTACAACCACTACAAGCGTGTTTTCGACAACGATGTCAGTCAGATCGAAGAGTCTCTGCAGAACATTGAGACTCAGAAGAGCAATGTCTTGTTGATTGGCCCTTCAGGTTGCGGAAAGACGTTGTTGGCCCAACGGTTAGCGGACCTGTTGAGTGTCCCGTTTGTTGTGGCAGACGCGACGTCGTTGACGGAAGCTGGCTACGTGGGCGAAGACGTTGAGTCCGTGCTGCAAAAGCTTCTCATTCAAGCCGATTATGATGTGGAACGTGCTCAGCGTGGGATCGTTTATCTGGATGAAATAGATAAGGTTGCTCGCAAGGGGCAACATGTCTCCATCACGCGCGATGTCTCTGGTGAAGGGGTTCAGCAAGCACTGCTGAAAGTCATTGAAGGAACTGTGGCGTCTGTGCCACCACAAGGCGGACGTAAACACCCGCATCAAGAATTTGTGCGCATTGACACATCGAATATCTTGTTCATCTGCGGCGGTATGTTCGCTGGATTGGATAAGGTGATTGAGCGACGTCTGGAATCGGTCTCGATTGGCTTCCATTCAACGCCTTCTGGGCAAGCTGATCCGGAAGCGGCTCGCCCGGATTTGTTAACGTCAGTGGAGCCCGATGACTTGGTTCGCTATGGGTTGATTCCTGAGTTTGTTGGCCGTTTGCCGGTCATTGGCGTATTGAGCGAGCTGACGATTGAGCAACTGAAGCGGGCGATGATTGAGCCTCGTAACAACCTCGTTGATCAGTTTCGCTACTTGTTTGCGTTAGATCAGATCGACTTGAAAATTACCGATGGCGCTTTGAACGAGATTGCTAGCCAAGCGCATGAGCGCAAGGTGGGTGCACGCGGCCTAAAGTCGGTGTTGGAGCGTTTACTTCTAGAACCGATGTATGAGGTTCCGTCCAATAAGGAAGTGACAGGAGTGAGCATCACTTCTGAGGTTGCAAAAGGCGATGCCAAGCCCAAATTTGTGAAAGGAAGTCGCCCGAAGACAGCGCCAAAGGACAAGGACTCAAACAATAACAACGACCCTGACGATCAGGGACCGAGTCTGCTTGAGGCTCAAGCGGGATGAGCGACCTGAAAGCTTCGGAAGACATGTCGTCTTTGCGGATACCGGTGTTGCCACTACGGGATGGGTTACTTCTCCCTGATCAAACGGTGTCTTTCCTCGTTGGGCGCAGTATTTCTGTGACCGGCGTCCGGCAGGCCGCGGTCAGTGATGGATTACTCGCTGTTGTTCGTCAGACGGATATCAGCAAGTCTGTGCCTCGTCAGAGTGATCTCGAGCGTATCGGATGCGTGGCTCGGGTCATCCGGATTGCCGAACTGAAACATAAAGTTTTAAAAGTTGAAGTGGCTGGATTGCACGCAGCCCGCGTGTCGCACCTGCGCTCCCAGCGCCGCGCGCTCACTTGCACGGCTGAAATCCTCCCCATCTCTGAGCGCCCGGTGAACTCGGTTGAACGTGACGCCCTGTGGGAAAGCGTGCGCCGAGCCGTCGCGAGCTTGATGGAAAAGGATGAAAGATACCGCAAGAAGCCGTTCAGTGATGTCGTATCGGCCGATGCATCCAATCGGTTGGTGGCAGACCTGACGACCGAACTTCAGTTGCCATCAGATCGACTGCAACCGTTCCTTGAGGAAACATCACTCGATAAGCGTATCGAGTTGTTGCTGGTTGCCTTTGAAGTGACGGCCCAGCGACATGAATTGGAAACCGCTGTTCAAGCGCGCGTCCGGTCTCAAATGGAGAAGTCCCAGCGGGAATACTTCTTACGTGAGAAGATTTCGGCGGCGCGACGTGAGTTGGGCGACGATAAGGATCCAGAGTCTGAGTTGGATCGGCTGGCGCGCGATGTTCGCGATTCCGGGATGCCTCAGGAAGCGATGGATAAGGCCCTCAGCGAGATCACCCGTACGCGCAGCATGCCTGCCATCTCAGCCGAGGTCGCAGTGGCGCGCAACTGGATTGATTGGCTCCTGAAAATGCCGTGGAAGGCGTCAACGTCTTCGACAGTCTCTCTCAAATCAGCCGCCGAATCTCTGGATGCTGAGCACGCGGGCCTCACCGACGTGAAAGAGCGGATCCTTGAGCATATCGCCACGAATCGGCGATCCAAACGTCAAGGCGGAGCTGTGCTTTGCTTAGTCGGTCCACCAGGAACCGGAAAGACATCGTTAGGGCAGTCTATCGCCAAGGCATGCGGACGTGAATATGTTCGTGCTGCTCTTGGTGGCGTGCGCGATGAGGCTGAAATCCGAGGCCATCGACGCACGTACGTTGGAGCTATGCCAGGCAAGATCGCGCAACGCTTAGCGCGATGCGGGGTTGATGATCCGCTCTTTCTGCTGGATGAGCTTGATAAGCTCAGCAGCGACTACCGAAGCGATCCTGCGTCCGCACTTCTCGAAGTGCTAGACCCAGAGCAAAACTCGGCGTTCAATGATCATTATCTGGACGTGGATTTGGACCTGAGTAAGGTTCTGTTCGTGTGCACGGCCAACTCGATGCGCATCCCTCCCGCACTGTTGGATCGTCTTGACGTGATTAACCTTGACGGCTACACCAATGACGAGAAAGTGCGTATTGGGGATCTTCACCTTGTTCCGCGTTCTCGCGAGAGACTGGGCCTCAAAGAAGCGGAGTTTGACCTGTCAAAGGAGACGTTGGAACGACTCGTGTGGCAGTACACGCGAGAGCCTGGCGTGCGCGATCTCGAGCGCATCATCATGCGGCTCGGGCGCAAGTGCTTGTTGCGTGAAAGTGGCTATGAGGGCAATAAGAAAGCCCTACCGAAAGACCTTCCGCTCAACGCTGATACTCTGCCAAAGTGGTTAGGCGCTCCTCGGTATTCAGTCGCCGAACGGAAAGGCGGTGATGTCGGTGTGGCGACAGGATTGGCATGGACCGCAGCATCAGGGGATACGTTGCCTGTTGAAGTCGCTGTGGTTGAAGGAAGTGGGCGAGTGGTTACCACTGGCTCGCTTGGTGATGTCCTGAAAGAAAGTGTGACGACAGCGCTTGGCTACATCAAGCTGCGGTCTGAAGAACTGCGCGTGGACCCGGGCGTGTTACGTAAGCGCGACATCTATGTTCACTTTCCTGAGGGAGCTGTCCCGAAGGATGGCCCCAGTGCGGGTATTACGCTGGTGACTGCTTTGGTGTCAGCATTGACACGTCGTCCTGTGCGGCATGACGTGGGGATGACTGGAGAGACCACGCTGCACGGAAAAGTACTCCGGATTGGTGGATTGCGAGCGAAGCTGACAGCAGCGAAGCGTGCTGGACTGCGAGAAGTCGTGTTGCCTGCAGAGAATGCCGGCGATATTGATGATATTGAGGAAGATCTGTTGACAGGGCTTGTTGTGACATTCGCATCGACTGTGGATGAAGTGCTCCGCCACACTCTGTTGGATCCGATCCCTTCGAATGATGACGTTGATCTGTCTTTGGTTGCTCAACAAAAAGTTGAGGAGTCATCTGGTCAGACATCAACTCTCGCTGACTAAGTTGGGTCACTAAATGACCCCCACGGATCGTCCGAGGGGGCACCGGTACATCTTTGTGACGGGTGGCGTTGTGTCGTCGCTTGGGAAAGGTGTGGTTTCGGCATCGCTCGGCTCGCTGTTGAAGTCAGCGGATCGAAAGATCACGATCATCAAACTGGACCCGTACATCAACGTCGACCCGGGCACGATGAACCCGTTCGAACATGGCGAGGTGTTTGTGACGGCTGACGGTGCTGAGACGGACCTTGATCTTGGTCACTACGAACGGTTTACCGGCATCGAAACAGGATCTGGGAATAACATCACAACTGGGTCCATTTACAAGCACGTCATCGAGAAAGAACGCGAAGGGGCGTTTCTGGGGCAGACGGTGCAGGTTATTCCGCACATCACCAATGAGATCTGTCGGCGCGTCGAAGAGATTGCCTCGCAGTTTGACATCACGATTGTGGAAGTAGGCGGAACGGTTGGAGACATTGAGTCGTTGCCGTTTCTCGAGGCGGTGCGACAACTTCGCCTCGCGCATGAGCGCCATGAGACGGCTAGTATTCACGTCTCGCTGGCACCTCGATTAGCGGCCACTGGTGAGATCAAAACCAAACCCACGCAACACTCTGTTCGAACGTTGGCGTCGTTGGGTATCAACCCTGACTTCATCGTGTGTCGGTCTGTTGAGCCACTCACCGAAAGTATCTCGGACAAGATTGCTAACTTCTGTAACGTTAAACGACAGCACGTGTTTAGCTCGTACAACGTTCCTAGCATTTACGAGGTCCCGATCGTATTGAGCGAACAAGGGATCGTCGAGAGCGTGACGCAGCACCTACGAATTGACGCACAAGAGCCTAACACTGGCATCTGGCAGAACTTGATGGCTCGGCGCGCTCAGGCGGTCCAATCGAGCCCGATCCGCGTGGCCTTCATTGGCAAGTACATCCATAACCTTGACGCGTATGCGTCGCTTGTGCAATCGTTGCATCACTCAGGCTGGGCCGAGGGTGTTGACATTCAGGTTGAGCAGCATGATGGCGAATCTGTTGAGACCGAAGAGACGCGACGTGCCATTGAGGAAGCTGATGCGGTGATGGTGCCGGGTGGGTTTGGAAAACGGGGATCTCAAGGCATGATTCAAGCCATTCAGATCGCCCGAGAGCAACGCAAGCCCTATCTTGGGATTTGCTACGGCATGCATCTTGCGGCTGTTGAGGTCGCAAGGAATGTCGGCGGACTGCACGATGCATCTTCGACGGAAATTGAGCGCGAGACTGCCGTGCCGCTGGTGTCATTGGTTGAAGAGTGGGAAAGCGCTGACGGCAGCAAGCGAGTGGGTGAGACTGCTCGACGAGGTGCCACCATGCGCCTAGGTGCCTATCCGACAAACCTGCAACCTGGCACCAAGATCGCAGAGAGCTACGGCGACGTCGCCATCGTGGAGAGGCATCGCCATCGATATGAGTTCAATCCCAAGTACGAAGGAGCATTAGCCAAAGCCGGACTTGTGCTATCAGGGCGCTCGCCAGATGGCATTGTCGAAGCTATTGAACTGAAAGATCATCCCTTTTTCGTGGGGGTACAGTTTCATCCAGAATTTAAGTCGACGCCCGACGCCGGGCATCCACTCATTCGGGCATTTATACGAGCTGCGCGACAAGAATCTGAGGCTTAGATGACAAAGCACATTGGTATCGGCGAGGTCACTCTCGGCAATGACTTGCCTATCGCGGTGATCGGTGGAATCAATGTTCTTGAGTCTCGAGAGCTCGCCATGACAGTGGCTGATGCATTTGCTGAAGCGACGACTGCGAATTCCATTCCATGGATCTTTAAGGCGTCTTTCGATAAAGCCAATCGATCCTCAATGCACTCCCCCCGAGGACCGGGGTTAGATGCGGGTCTCTCGTTGTTGCAAGAAGTGAAAGAGATGTTTAACGTGCCAGTGATCACGGACATCCACGAAGTGTCTCAGGCGGGTCCGGTCGGTGAAATCTGTGATGTTATCCAGATTCCTGCATTCTTATGTCGGCAAACGGATTTGATTTGTGCTGCCGCAAAGACGGGGAAGCCTGTCATGGTGAAAAAGGCTCAGTTCTTGGCGCCTGAAGATATGGCACACGTCCTCGCAAAGCTTGAGGCCGCTGGCTGTGATCGAGGGTTTCTCTGTGAACGAGGGTCGCAATTCGGGTACCACGGTCTCGTGGTGGACCCCGTGGGACTTCACCGCCTGAAGAACCACGATGTTCCTGTCGTGCTGGATGCGACTCATGGTGTGCAGATTCCTGGTGGGAAAGGCGGCGCCGCTGGCGGCGTGCGTGATGCGGTTGCGCCTTTAGCGCAGTGCGGCACGGCGATCGGGATTGCCGGGTTGTTTTTGGAAGCACATTCCCACCCGGATCAAGCGCTATGTGATGGCCCAAGTGTCATACATATGGATAGCCTACCTGCTCTTTTAAAGCGTATTGCCAATATTGACAAGATTGTCAAGGAGTAACGATATGATGTCACAAAAAATTGAGGATGTATGCGCTTGGCAGGCGTATGACTCGAGAGGACGCCCAACCGTTGCAGCGCGTGTACGACTAGAAAGTGGCGCCAGCGGACTGGCGATGGTGCCTTCCGGAGCCTCGACGGGATTACATGAAGCCGTTGAACTCAGAGATGGCGATGGCAGTGTCAATGCTGGAGCTGGCGTGCTGAAAGCCGTGGCGAATGTCAATGCGGAGATTCGGTCGCAGCTTCTCGGGTGTGATGCGGAAGATCAAGAACGTATTGACCAGCTACTTATTGCAGCAGATGGCACGCCAGATAAATCTCACCTTGGTGCAAACGCTGTGCTTGCGGCTTCACTCGCGACGGCGAGGGCTTTTGCCGAGCACAACCATGTCGGCCTCTATCGGCATCTGCATCAGCTGTACCGGCGACTAGGGCGACCGTCTGCAGAGACCCGTCTGCCCGCTCCGATGTTCAACATCTTGAATGGTGGGCGGCACGCAGCCAACAAACTAGATATTCAAGAGTTCATGGTGCAGCCTCTGCGATCTGAGGACATGGAAGAAGCACTGCGAATTGGCGCTGAGATTTATCACGCTCTTGGCGTGCTGTTGCATGAAAAAGGCATGATGTGTGGTGTGGGTGATGAAGGTGGATTTGCTCCCGCGATTTCATCCACAAAAGAGGCGATCGAGTTGGTTCTCCTGGCGGCCGAACGCGCGAAGTGGCGTCCGGGCTATGACATCGGCATCACACTTGATGTAGCGGCATCTGAAATGTATCACGATGGCCGGTATGCATTTACCGGCGAAGACATGACGATGGATGCGTTTGAATTCAGTGGCTGGCTTGAGGGTCTAGTGGCGCAGTACCCCATTATTTCCATTGAGGATGCGTTGGCTGAAGACGATTGGTTGGGATGGGGAATCATCACCCAACGGCTGGGTGAGCGCATTCAATTGGTCGGTGATGACTTATTTACTACGCAGACTGAGCGGATTAAACGTGGCGTCGACGAAGGATGTGGGAACGCGTTGCTCGTCAAAATGAACCAAGTTGGGACGTTGACAGAGACTTTTCAAGCGATGGCTCTGGCTGAGAATCACGACTATGCGCGCATTGTGTCGCATCGAAGTGGCGAAACCGAAGATACCAGCATTGCTGATCTGGCTGTCGCCACCGGGGCCGGACAAATTAAAACCGGTGCGCCAGCGCGATCTGAGCGCGTGGCAAAATACAATCGTCTGCTACGAATCGCACGAGAGCTTGACGCTCCTATGGTGACACGACACGGCGCCCATAAGTGGAGGTGATCAAACGAGAACGGTGGCTCATTCGCTTGCTGATGTTAGGTCATCTTGCGATTGGTGCCGTTCTCATCATTGCTCTGCTCGTCGTGACAGATCGGCTCACGTCGTCTGAGGCTGGCGAGTCGCAGGCCGCGACACAAACGGACGGATGAGCAGAGACGAACCCAGGACTTTCGCCCAACGGTGGAAGTGGGTCGGGATTAACGCAGGACTCTTGTGTTTTCTCTTGCCGCTCTTGGTATATCAAGCCACATCGTGGTATGACAAGCGCCAAGAGACGGACAAGCATCGCGCTGATTTGATGAGCGACCTCGTGGCGGAGCATGACAGAGTCACGGAGGGGATTGTTCGATGCGAGCAATTTCTCGAACAATTGGAGGAAGGTGCAGTAAGCGGCGATGACCATGTGCTCGTGGATGAGCGCCGTGAACTGATGGGATATCTCCCGGACGACGAAGAGTTTCATCTGACCACGGCTGATAGCTTCAAAAGCGAGCGGCGCGATGGCTTGTCGACGCCAACGTGCTTTGCCGGTGAGTAAGCCGCAAAGCACGGCCCCATGGTCCGTCATTGTCGTGGCAGGGGGGCGCGGAGCGCGCATGGATCAACCCACTCCCAAACAGGAGCAGCTCTTAGGAGAGGTCGCTGTTGTTGAGCATGCGATGAAGGCCTTTGATGGCCTTGGTGCACAACACCACGTGCTCGTGGCTCCCGAGCATATTCAGCATGGCGAAGCATGGTCGCAAGCGTCGCCTGGTGCAACGCGGTGCCGATCGGTGTTGAATGGATTGCGCCAACTTCAAGTGGACGCCGATCACTGGGTTGCGGTGCATGATGCCGCACGACCATTTGTTAGCCACAAAGACATCAAGAGGGTATTAGCGGCACGCGATCGTTGCCCAGAGTCGAGTGACGGCGTTGTTCTATGTGCGCCGCTGGCCGACGCGGTGTATGCGGAAGTGGGAGTGGCAGGATGGCTACAGCCAGCCGGCGGGCGTGTCTCTTTACGCGGGCAAACGCCCCAACTGTTTCGCTACGATCCCTTGGTGACAGCTTTGGAAAGTGCGCTCAGCCTCGGGCGATCGGTGGCCGATGAAGCGAGCGTCGTCATGCGCCATGTTGGCGGTCGTGCGATTGCGGTCATGGCCTCGAGCTATAACGATAAATTGACAGTTCCTGCTGATCTTGAGGTAATGGATGGACTCATTAAGTCGCGTCGGCCTCGGGGTTGATACCCACCGACTCAATCCCGGAAAAGGGCTGTCGCTTGGACTGGTGCATTTCCCGTGCGACTTTGAAATCGAAGCCCACTCTGATGGTGATGTGGTGGTGCATGCGATCATTGATTCCCTGCTTGGAGCAGCAGCTCTTGGAGATCTGGGTGAGTATTACCCGGGGAATGACACATGGAAGGATGCGTCTGGAGATCGGATGCTTCGTCACTGTGCCAGCGTACTTCAGGATGCAAAGATGGTGCCCTTCAATCTTGATGTGACGGTCATTTGCGAGAAAATCCGCATCAAGCCCTATCGCCAAGCGATGCGAGAGGCATTGGCTGAAGTACTGGGCATGGCAACGAGCCACGTTTCTGTCAAAGCCACAACCACGGATGGCCTAGGGTTTGCGGGGCGTGGCGAAGGGATTGCAGCTATGTGCGTGAGCCTGATCCGACCGGTGACCACGTAGGATGCGATCGTGGGTGACCGCTGTGTGCGGATTTGGTATGGGTGTTGCTGAGACCATACCAGGCGTCTCTGGCGCAACGATTGCGTGGCTATTTGAACGATACCACCGATTTGTTGTGGCGCTTTCCCGGATTCCGTCGGCGGCCATGATGGCCATGCGCGGCCGTATCGTTGACGCGTTTCATCATGTTGACGGGGTCTTTATGCTCACCCTTGGCATCAGCATGGTCGTGGCATTAGGCGTTTCGTCTGTCATCATTTCGCGTTTGCTCAGCAGCTTTCCGTTTGAGACGTATGCGTGTCTGACTGGCATCATCTTGGGTGCGCTGGTGAATCTCATTCGGTGGCAGGATCGATCCATCGGCGTCATCATCGCTCTTGTTTCGGGGTTGAGCGTGGGGCTAGCGATTTCTGTAATTCCAGAAGTATCTCTTCCGACGACGACGATGGGCTTGTTATTCGGCGGAGCACTTGCGGGGGCATCATGGATCCTCCCAGGGGTGTCTGGCAGTTATGTACTCGCATTATTAGGGCTCTATGAACCGGTGATTACTGCGGTGGCTTCGGCAGACATCTGGCCGCTGATCCCGCTGGCTTGTGGCGTGATTGGTGGATCTGGTGTGGTCATTGCGACATTTGCACGATCGTTATCGCAGTTTGCGACGCCGGTCAGCTGGGCAATGGTGGGTCTCGTGGCCGGTAGCGTGCGTGCGTTATTGCCGGAAAGCGAATCGACGGAAGCGTCGGTTGCAGGCAGTGTTTTGGCGCTGTTAGGCTTTGTTGTTGCCGGAGGGATTCGGTTGTGGGCGACCGCGCCAAAGGGCGTGAGTGGACATTCGGGAGGACAAAACAGTGGAACATAAAGATCCGGCGGTTGTGGTGCCATTTCAGCGCCATGACGGTCTGACGGCTGAGAAGTACGCTGACATGAAGCGTCAGGCTCAGGCAGGTGATACGTTTTGGCTCGACGTTGCAAAGCGACTGCGCTGGAACGTGGCACCGACCCGCGGCAATGAGTCACGATGGTCTGCTGATGATGTTCGCATCAAGTGGTACGCCGATGGTGTTCTCAATGCGTGCGATAACTGCGTCGACCGTCATGCTGAAACAGATCCTGATCTGACTGCTCTCATTTGGGTGAGTGATGACGGTGAAACAGTCGAGCACATCACATTTGCTGATTTGCGGATCAACGTGATGAGATGGGCCGCGATCCTGCAAAACCGCGGGGTCGTTGCCGATGATCCTGTAACGATGTATCTACCTATGGTTCCCGAAGCGGTCTACGTCATGCTGGCGTGTGCACGCATCGGTGCTGTGCACTCCGTGGTCTTCGCAGGTTTTTCTCCGGCGGCCCTTGCTGGGCGGATCAATGACTGCGGGTCTCGCGTTGTGATCACAGCTGATTCCAGCACGCGCGGCGGGAAGCACATTCCTTTGAAGGCGAATGTTGACGCTGCGGTGACTGATACCCCATCGGTCGAGCATGTGGTTGTCGTGAGACGCAGCGGAGAAGATGTCCCCATGCATGAGACGCGCGATTCATATGCCGATCCTGATAGCATCGATAGCGCGACGCTGGATATTCCATGTGTGCCGCGTGCGGCCACTGATCCTCTCTTCATCCTGTATACCTCTGGGTCCACGGGCACGCCGAAGGGTCTCGTGCATAGCACAGGGGGGTACCTCACCTACGCCAGCTTCACTCACCAACTGGCATTTGACCCCGTGCCGGGTGAACCGTTTTGGTGCAGCGCAGATGTGGGATGGGTCACAGGCCACTCGTACATCGTTTATGGCTCTTTGGCCAACAAGACAACCAATGTGATTTATGAAGGTGTTCCGAACGTTCCGGATGCGTCGCAGATGTGGCGCATTGTGGATCAGCTCAAGGTGCGCACGGTGTACTCGGCGCCCACAGCCATTCGGGCGCTCATGCGCGCAGGAGACCGTCCAGTGCGCGCCACCTCCCGGGCATCCATTACGTTGCTAGGCACGGTTGGCGAGCCAATCAACCCCGAAGCCTGGCGCTGGTACTTCGAAGTGGTTGGCGAACAACGCTGCCCGATTGTGGACACTTGGTGGCAGACGGAAACGGGAGCTGCCATGATTACTCCGATTCCCGGAGTGACGCCGCTTAAACCTGGCTCAGCCACCATGCCCTTACCGGGCATAGACCTGGAGCTGTTGGATGACAACGGTGAAGAAGTCAACGGAGAGGGGAAAGGCGTGCTTTACATCACGCGCAGTTGGCCAGGACAGTCGATGACCATCCACGGCAACCATCAACGCTTTATCGAGACGTACTTTTCCCAGCAATCAGGTCGATATTTCTCAGGGGATGGCGCACGTCGGGATGCGGATGACTACTGGTTCGTCACGGGTCGCGTCGATGACGCATTCAACGTCGCTGGTCACTTGTTGGGAACCGCAGAAATCGAGAGTGCCTTGGTGGCACATCCTGCCGTTTCTGAAGCGGCCGTGGTGGGTATTCCAGACAGCTTGAAGGGACATGCGGTGCACTGTTGGGTCTTGCTGACAGAGGGTGTTGACCCGACAGACCAGCTCAATGCTGATCTCGTGCAGCAGGTGCGACGTGAGATCGGTCCTATCGCGACGCCCAGTCGCATCCGCTTTGCTCCTGGTTTACCGAAAACACGAAGCGGCAAGATCATGCGCCGTATTCTCCGAGCCGTGGCAACGGGTGCGCTCGATTCTTTAGGTGACACGAGCACCCTCGCTGAACCAAGCATTGTTCAGGAGCTTGTTGACGCCGAGAAGTGATAGAATAATGTAGCAATAACGAGTGTCAAAGCTAGGTTGGAATTGGAGATCACTAACCTCGATGCTCCATCCCGCCGGTTACTCGACACTGGTGGGGTCGTCGGCGCAACGGTGTGCGTCATTCACTGCGGTATCACCCTCATTGCGCTCGGACTACCAGCACTTCAACTTGTTGCGTGGTTTGAAGGCAGCGAGCTGTGGTTCCATATCGTCACCGTTGCTTTTGTCACAACGATCGCGACCCTGCGCGCCGTTCCGCTTTTACGGGAAAGGCGCTATGCCTTGGGGTTGGCGTTACTGATTGCGGTGGCGCTTGCTGTCATTGCATTGGGCTTTGAAGCCAGCGGCGAAGAATCTCATATATCCACTGTCATGATGTTGTTTGGCAGTTTTGGTGCGATGGCCGTTCACTCGTATCTCCTTCTCAAAGCCAGAACGGTGGTTTGAAGGTCGCGTTGCTCGATATGGCCTAGAAGCCACCGGCCGCCAAGAACAGGCGGTCGGTGGCCCAAAGAGACTGACTTCGATTAAAAGCCGCGTGCTCTCATGAGTGCGTCAGGCGTCGGCGCACGGCCGCGGAACTTGATGTACGCTTCCATGGCGTCGATCGATCCACCCTTGGACAGTATCCCATCGCGAAAGCGAGTTGAGATATTCTTGTTGAAGATGCCACGCTCTTTGAAGTACTCAAACGTGTCAGCCGCAAACAACTCAGACCAAATGTAGGAGTAGTACCCGGCGGAATACCCACCTGCGAAGATGTGTGCAAAGTAGCCACTCTTGTAACGCGGTGGAATCCCTGCTGGCATACCAATCGAGGCAAGCACCTGGTCTTCGAATGCGGTGACGTCCGTCACTTCACCTTTGTCACCATCGTGCCACGCCCAATCGAGTAACGCCGCTGCGGTGTACTCCACCGTAGCAAACCCTTGGTTGAAGTTTTCCGCACGGTTAATGCGGGACACCAAATCAGCTGGGATCTCTTCACCGGTGGCATGATGTTTCGCAAACGTCGGCATGAAGTCGGGATGTGTCACCCAGTACTCAAGGACTTGGGAGGGAAACTCAACAAAGTCGCGTGGCACTGAAGTTCCAGAGAGACCGACATAGGTTACATCCGACAGCAAGCCATGCAAGGCATGTCCGAATTCATGGAAGAACGTCAGCGTTTGCTCAAGCGTCAGCAGCGACGGTTGGTCGCCCACGGGTGGTGGGAAGTTACAGACGTTGACAACGATAGGATTGACTCGGCGGCCATCTTCCATGTGTTGGTCACGGAATGTGCTCATCCATGCGCCTGCTCGCTTTCCGATTCGTGAGTAGTAATCCGCGTAGTAGATGCCAATCAACTGATTGCGATCGTTGTAGACCTCAAACGTTTGAACGTCATCGTGATACTTCGGCAGATCCGTACGCTCAACAAGCCGTACGCCGTACAGACGGCGTGCCAGATCGAAGGCGCCGCGCACGACGTTGTTGACCGGCAGATACTGCTGGATGTCGCTACCGCTTACGCTGTAGTCTTGTTGACGCACTTTCTCAGCGTAGTGCCACCAGTCAGAACCTTCAATCGGAGAGAAATCGCCTTCCGAGCGAGCAACTTTACGCAGGGCGTTTTTCTCGACTTCGAATTGCTTGATCGCAGCATTCCACACTTGAAGCAGAAGATCTGATACAGCTTCCTTGGAAGGCGCAACGCGGTTGTTCAAGGACAGCGAGATGTGATCCTCGTAGCCTAGCAGATGTGCGCGTTCTTGACGCAGGTCAATCATCTCAAGAATCGCCGCATGGACTTCGTCGCTCATGCCGCGGTCTGTGTATCCCGCAAACAGTTTTTTACGAAGATCGCCGCGCGTGCTGTAGACCAAGAAGGGGTACATGCTGGAGCGCTCAGGAATGAATAGATGCTTGCCAGCGTACTTGTCTTTCGAACCCGATGTGTCGTTAATACGGGAGTCCGCGAGCGCCGCGCTTGCGTCCAGGATCGATAACGGGAGACCAGCCAAGTCAGCTTCTGCTGACAGGATCATTTCAAAAGATTCCGTGTCGGCCAAGACGGCTTCACGGTAGATCTGGCTCAGCTGACCGAGGCGGAGATTAATCTCCGACAACCGCTTCTGCTGCACCGCGTTGAGACCAATTCCTCGCGATTCAAAGCTTTGGAGGGTTTCCTCCACTAACCGGCGTTGCTCCTGCGTGAGGAGATGTGCCGTTTTACTGACGGTACGAACGCGTTCAAAAAGCACAGGATTCGTGAAGACAAATGTCGCCAGCTCTGTTTGCTTCGGCTGTATGTCTCTCACCGTCTGATTGATGATGTCGTTGGATTTCGAGCCGACGAAGTTGTAAAAAACATTCGCCACGCGAGAAAACAACGCACCTGCGTTATCCAGAGCTTCGACGGTGTTTTCAAACGTTGCTGGCTCAGGGTTATCGGCAATCACTTGGACATCGGCTTTTGTTTGGGCAATGCCGATATCGAGCGCTTCAGCGAAATCGCTGTCTTGGATGTCATCAAACGGTGGTATCCCATACACACCATCAAATGGCTTCAGCAATGGGTTGTCAGAGACCTCTTGTTGTGGAACAGATGCGCACGCAGAGAGTAGTAGCGCCATGCTTGCGACGGCAAGCGGCGTATGGACAGATCGGGTTTTCATAGGTTAGTTTCCTCGATATGTGGGTAAGAAAGAGTTACGACACAACACAGTTGCTTGAAGGGCGACTGCGTCATACATCGAACTTGACGCCTTGAGCCAGCGGCAAGTCAGACGAGTAGTTAATTGTCTGTGTTTGACGGCGCATGTACTGCTTCCAACTGTCAGAGCCTGATTCTCGGCCCCCACCAGTGTCTTTCTCGCCACCGAACGCTCCGCCAATCTCAGCGCCAGACGGCCCGATGTTGACGTTGGCAATGCCGCAGTCACTTCCGGCGGCAGACAGGAAGTACTCTGACTCACGGACGTCAGTGGTAAAGATGGAGCTCGATAACCCATGGGCAACTCCACGCAGCATGTCCAGCGCGTCTGATAGCTCTTGATAGGGGATGACGTAGAGCAGCGGCGCAAACGTCTCTTGCTTCGCAATATCGGTCTGATGCGGCAATTGAACAATGGCTGGAGATACATAGACGCCATCACCCACGCGTTTGAGCTGCTCGCCTCCTGTGATATGTGTGCCACCTTGCTCAATAGCCTGTTGAATCGCAGCCTTCATGCGCATAAATGTCGGTTGCTCAATGAGTGGTCCAACGTGCGTGTTGGGATCGCGAGGATCGCCAACGGTGAGTTGCTCGAAGACACGTGAGAGAGATGACACCATCTCTTCAACGCGGGACTCGTGCACCAACAGGCGGCGAAGGGTTGTGCACCTCTGCCCTGCTGTTCCGGCGGCTGAAAAAGCGCATCCCCGAACAGCCAGTTGCAGATCCGCGCTTGGCGTCACGATCGTGGCATTGTTTCCACCAAGTTCGTAAATGCCTTTTCCAAATCGAGCGGCAATGATAGGTGCCAAGGCCCGTCCAGCTTCGGTGCTTCCAGTTACGCTGACCAAGGGGTAGCGTGCGTCGGCTGCGAACGATTGAGCGGTGCTGACGCCGCCTTGAACTAACTGGGAGATGTCGGTGTTCAGTCCTTTACTGACAAGGACTTGATGGAGTAGGTGAGCGGATGCGATGGCCGTGAGGGTGGTGCGTTCTGATGGCTT
This sequence comes from Gammaproteobacteria bacterium, assembly GCA_965209235.1. GTDB lineage: Bacteria > Pseudomonadota > Gammaproteobacteria. Next base: position 1,372,061 of record OZ242382.1, read on the forward strand.
CCAGACGACGGGATTACCGCATACAAGCGCGATGGCTGTATTCCATGCCCAGACCGCAACCGGGAAGTTGAAAGCAGAAATGATGGCAGTGGGACCGAGAGGGCACCAACGCTCAATCAGATGGTGTCCGGGACGCTCTGACGGCATCGTTCGACCGTACAGCTGGCGGGAAAGTCCGACGGCAAAATCGCAGACATCAATCATTTCCTGCACTTCACCTTCGGCTTCTGATTGGATCTTTCCAGCTTCGATCGAAACGAGCAGGGAGAGATGAGGTTTGGCCGCGCGAAGAGCCTGACCAAATTCCCGGACAACGTCCCCGCGCAGCGGTGCCGGCATATCGCGAAACGACGCAAAAACGTCGTGGGCGCGTTGAGCGACGTGGTTTAGTTCGTCGGTTGATGTCCTTGGGACGTATGCCAATATGTCCCCATCAATTGGTGACGTGGCGCAAATGGCATCGTCTTGGTGTGTCTGCATTGCCGCGATAGTCTGCGACAAGCCAATGGCGCCTAGCGCTTCGGCAGCTGCTTTTGACGTGCTCAACATAGGTGGGTTAGAAGTGGGAGAGACTGTGTCATATTGTCCGTCCTGGAGAGATATCCACGACGTCAGTCACGCACTCAATCAACACCGGGCCGTCGCTTTGAAACGCATCACTCAAGACACTTTCGATATCTGAGTCGCGTTCGAGACGCATCGCTTTCCAGTGGTTCGCACGCGCTAGCATGACAAAGTCAGGATTTGCGAGGTTTGTGTTCGCAATGCGTCCAGGGTAATGGCGTTCCTGATGCATGCGTATCGTGCCGTACGAGCTGTTATTGAACAACAGTACCACGAGGTTGAGTTGCAGGGTGGTCGCCGTGCAGAGATCAGGCGACGCCATCATCAGACACCCGTCGCCTGCGAGCGTCACCACCCGTTTCGATGGATGTTCAAGGCACGCGGCGATACCGGCAGGTAAGCCGTATCCCATGGCGCCACTGGTCGGTGCCAAAATCGAACCGAGCGTGCGATACTGATGGTATCGGTGGCCGTAAGCGGCATAGTTGCCTGCGCCGTTGGTCACGATGGAATCGTCTGGCAGCATCGTCGTGAGCTGCGAAACGATCAACGCGGGATTGAGCGGTCCCTGTGCAGGTTTGGGGGTGGTCCATGCTTCGTAAGAGCGTCTCAATTCGAGGGGTTGATCGGCAATTGGCTGCTGAGATACTGCAGAGGCGAGGCTTATAACCATTTCAGCGGGATCCGCACACGCACTGATTTCAGCTGTGAAGAGCCGTCCGATCTCGTGCGGATCCGGATGCACGTGCACAATCCGCGATTGCGATGATGGCAGCTGGAAGCCTTGGGATGGGTTCTCTCCCATGCGGGCACCGAGGATCAGAAGTTGCTTGCACGCAGAGGCGTATGAGACTAGGGAGGGATTAGCTCCTAGTCCCAAATCGCCGACATACGCTGCATGATGGTTATCAAACAGGTCTTTGCGACGAAACGAGGTCGCGACAGGCCACTGGGTGCGTTGTGCCAAATCGCGAAGGGCATTCCAAGCCCGTGCGTTCCAACCAGTGCCGCCTGCAATGATCAATGACTCACTCGGATTTCCGCTGGCCATGAAGTGGCTGATCTGCGCCACTGTTGTCTCGGTGGGGCGAAGAGCGGTGCGCGTCACGACCGGCATGTCAACCGGCTCAGCTGGGGCGCTGAGTACGTCTTCCGGGAAGCTCACCACAACGGGACCGGGTCTGCCTTGGATTGCGCGCGACCAAGCGCGGCTCATGAATTCGGCGACGCGATCTGCGCTGGGGACTTCCACCGTCCATTTCGCAAGTGGCGCAAACCATTCCGTCAATTCGGTTTCTTGAAACGCATCTCTTCCGCGCTGATACGTCGGCACTTGGCCCACGCAGAGCAACATTGGTGTTGAGTCGTGGTGCGCTGTGTGCACGGCGATGGAGGCATGGGTGGCTCCTGGCCCACGGGTCACCCAGGCGACACCTGGCAGGCTTGTGAGCTTTCCTGTCGCTTCCGCCATATTGGCGGCATTCGCTTCGTGACGGCATGTCACCATCTCGATTGATGAGTCAAGAGCCGCATCCATCACAGATAGGAAACTTTCCCCTGGCACGCAAAACATCCGTGACACACCTTGTCGTTCCAAGAACTGAACGACCAAATCTGCTCCTCGTGGCATTCATAGAATCCGCCAATGGCATGGGAGTCTACGGGTTACCCGAATGAAGCAAGTAAGAACTGACAACATTGCGATGATCTGCGCAGTGATCGCGCTTTGTGGGCTCAGCGCGGGCCCAGCCTTTGCGTATGACCGCATTAACGGTGCGCCCTTCGCGTCGAGGTCGCCGGTTATGGCTCCTCATGGGATGGTGGCGACGAGCCACCCGCTTGCAACGCAGATCGGGCTTGAGGTTCTCAAGAAAGGTGGGAATGCCATTGATGCGGCCATCGCCGCCAATGCCGCCTTGACGTTCATGGAACCAACGGGCTGCGGTATCGGAGGCGACCTCTTCGCCATCTATTACGACGCGAAGACCCAGAAGGTGTACGCCCTCGATGCCAGCGGGCCTGCTGGCTCAAAAGCATCTATTGAAGACCTGCGGCGAGCGGGACATACCAAGATGCCATCGTATGGTGCGATTCCTGTGACCGTTCCTGGTGCAGTCGGGGGCTGGTTCTCTCTCCATGATCGATTTGGGAAACTTGCGATGTCGGAGTTGCTGAAACCGACGATTCAGTACGCGAGAAAGGGCGTGCCGGTCACACCGGTCATTGGCCTGTACCTGCAGGTGTCGCAAGAGCGCTATAAGGATTTCGCCAATATCGCTGAAACGTGGCATCCAGAAAGCCGTGATATGCCGAGGGAAGGCGAGATCATGTCTAACCCGTTCCTCGCTGACACGCTGCAAGTCATCGCTGATGAGGGACGTGACGGTTTTTATCGGGGAAGAGTGGCTGATGAAGTTATCAGCTTTTTAGATAAGCACGGTGGGCTGCTGACCCTGAAGGATCTCGCGGACTACTCGCCGCGTTGGGTGGAACCAGTTTCAACAAGTTACCGTGGACACGAAGTGTATGAGTTGCCGCCGCCGACACAAGGGATCGCGGCCTTGCAAATGCTCAACATTCTTGAACGGTTTGAGATCTGGCGCCTGGGTCTTGACTCGCCTCAATACCTGCACTACCTTGTGGAGTCGAAAAAGATCGCGTTTGCTGATCGGGCGCGTTACTACGCAGATCCTGCCTTTGAGGATGTGCCCACGGACTACCTCGTCTCGAAAAAGTACGCGAAAGCCCGTGCCAAAGAAATTGACTTACTCAACCCCGCGCTGGCCGACGTATCGCCAGCTGTGTTGGAAGAGGGGGACACGATTTACTTGGCTGTCGGTGACGATGAAGGAAATATGGTGTCACTGATTCAGAGCAATTACCGCGGCATGGGGTCTGGCATGGTGCCGCCAAAACTTGGTTTCATGCTCCAAAATCGGGGCGAACTCTTTTCGCTTGATTCAGATCATCCCAATGCGTTAACGCCCGGAAAGCGCCCTTTTCACACGATCATTCCAGCCTTCGTGACACGCGGGGGTGATCCGTGGCTCGCGTTTGGTGTCATGGGCGGAGCCACGCAGCCGCAGGCTCACGTGCAGATCTTGGTCAATCTGATCGACTACCACTACAACCTGCAAGAAGCTGGAGATGCACCGCGGATGGTCCATACGGGCTCGCCGCAGCCAACGGGTGAAGCGGGACGCGGCACCGGCGTCGTCAATCTTGAATCGGGATTTTCAATCGAGACTGAACGTGAACTCACGAGACGCGGGCATGCAGTGCAGCGCGCTTTCGGTATTTACGGTGGATACCAAGCCGTCATGCGTCATGAGAGTGGATACTATGTCGGCGCGTCTGAAGCGCGCAAGGACGGCCAAGCGGCTGGATACTGATCGAATCACACAGAGAGGATGAATGATGGACAAAGTTTGTATCGTGACCGGAGCGAGCTCCGGAATTGGCGAAGCCACGGCAATCGCACTGGTCAAAGATGGCGCGAAGGTCATGCTGGCTGCTCGCCGCGAAGATCGCATGAAAGCACTGGCTGACAAGTGCAATGCCATCAATGCTGGCTCAACGGAATATGTGAAGGTTGATGTTTCCAATCATGCTGAGATGGTGGCACTGGGTCAGAAAACGATCAGTGTGTTCGGACGGGTCGACGTTCTGGTGAACAATGCAGGTGTCATGCCGCTATCAGCACTGGCTCGTCGTCGTGTTGATGAATGGGATCAGATGATCGATGTGAACATCAAAGGCGTGCTATATGGCATTGATGCTGTGTTGACTCACATGCTTGAGCGCGGCTCCGGCCACGTGATCAATGTGGCGTCTGTTGCAGGACACCGCGTGACCCCAACGGGAGCTGTGTACGCCGGCACCAAGTTCGCCGTTCGGGCGATTAGTGAAGGACTCCGTCAGGAAACTGTGGGAAAAGTCCGGTCCACAATCATTTCTCCCGGCGCGGTGACAACGGAGCTTGGTAATTCGATTAAGGACGAAGTGACGCGGGCTCAATTGATGGAGAAGTTCTCAGGATTTGAGTTCCTAGCGTCCGAGGACATTGCAGCGACTATCGTTTTTGCGATCAACCAACCTGAGCGTTCGTCGGTCTCCGAAATTGTTGTGCGCCCGACTGAGCAGCCGTTTTAAGGAAACATGCCGAGATGTCACAACTTTGCACGATAGAATTCGTCAGCGGATGCTGTCGTGCTAGTTTGAGACAACCCTGATGTCAAAACGCCGAAATTTCCCCTCGTGGCTGCGCGATACTCCAATTGCGCACCGAGGACTACACTCCGCCGATATTCCGGAAAACTCCATGGCCTCCTTTGAGGCAGCATGTGAGGTCGGGCACGCCATTGAGCTTGACGTTCGTTTCACGAACGATCATGAGATCATCGTCTTCCATGACGCGACAGGCCGCCGCTTGCTCGGGACCGGTCGACGGGTCGACGAGTGCACGTACTCTGAACTGTCAACCATGAGGATCAGTAACACTGATCAGACCGTACCGCGGCTACGGGATGTGTTTAGCGTGGTCAGGGGTCGTGTGCCCATTTACATTGAAGTCAAGGGAACCTCTCGGCGCGTGCGTGGACTCATCAGACATCTCTACGCATACAACGGACCGTTTTGTGTCATTTCATTCAATGTGAAGTCTGTGCGGGCTGTTCGCGAGGCCGCCACGCACATCTTGACTGGGCTGACGTATCCGGCGCTACCGAACCCAGCAGGTAATGTGAAGCACAAATCACTCACATGGCTGATGAGCTTGATGAATGCCAAGCCTTCCTTTGCTCTAGGACACTTACGGAGTGCTGACTCGCGGGTGTTGCAGTTCATGCGTAAGCGCTTGCCGCTCGTGACTTGGACGTGTCGTTCTCATGACGATATTGACCGTGCCAAAGTTGTGGCGGACAACTATATGTATGAGGCTGTTAAACCCAAAGCGTGATTTGCGCTGCCTCTTGAAATTTCTGCAAAAACCTCTATGGCCTATAATTTGGACACTATGTCCGCGCAGACGTGGGTCTGCGTGTTAGCTTTCTGGAGTTCCAATGCCCCAACGTAACGCGATTAAACCCGAAGATGATGGCAGCCAAGGCGGTCTGAAGATCGGGCGCCTCATCATGCTGATAGCTGTTTTTGGGGTGTGTATTTATCTCAACTATATGGTCTGGACTGGCTAGTATCGCTGGCGGCCATTGCGCCGATCTAGCACCAGTCCGTACGCATCCAGCCGCTATCGCGGCTGGAATCTGAAGTGCATGATATCCCCGTCGTGCACGATGTAGTCTTTGCCTTCTAGGCGTACGTCGCCACGCTTCTTTGCTTCGGCAAGAGTGCCTGCCGCGATATAGGCATCATACGAGGTGGTTTCGGCACGGATAAAGCCGGTTTCCATGTCTCGATGTATTTCTCCGGCAGCTTGTCGCGCCGTCGCTCCCTGCCTGATGGTCCATGCGGCAACCTCTTGTTCCCCAGCAGTAAAGAAACTATGGATCTTTAATAGTTCCCGGGTTTGTTGAATCATCGCTGATAATCCGGAATGAGCAAATCCCAGTTCATCCCGCATGTCTGCCTGCTCTTCGGTTGACATCTGCGCAATCTCACGCTCTGTCTCGGCATCGAGAGGCACGAAACCAAACCCAAGAGACGCCGCTTCTTCCTTCAGTTTGATGGCCTGATCCGACAACGTATCTGCGCCATCAACATTGGCGACGACAAGCGCACGTTTGGCTGTGAGTAGATGAAGGGCCATGATGGATGGGTCGGTCATCAGATCTTGGCGTTTGCTGATCGGCTCGCCCTGGTTGACGTACTCAAACGCTTCTTCCAGTAGCTGCAATCGGTCTCGAGCTTCCGCTGTCCCATTACGTGCTTGCGTTTTGGCTTTGACTCGTGCCCGATCGAGCGTCTCTGTGTCCGCCAGTGACAGTTCAGTCATGATTGTGGCAAGATCCTCGATAGGGTCACTTTGAACATCGACGTGCACCACATCAGAGTTCTGAAAGCACCGCACCACGTGCGCGATCACAGGAACCTCGCGAATAGCTGCGAGAAACTGGCTGCCTAACCCTTCGCCTGACGACGCGCCACGCACCAAACCAGCAATGTCGACGAATCGGCATGTGGTGGGGCGAATAGACTTCGGATTGATGAGCTTCGCAAGAGCATCCAGTCGCGCGTCTGGGACGGCGACTTCCCCCACATTCGGATCAATCGTGCTAAACGCACGAGGTGCCATGATGACATCTCGTGATGTAAGAGCATTAAACAAGGTCGACTTGCCAGCATTGGGGAGGCCGACGAAGCCACAACTAAGTTTCATAGGGCGGTAGGGTCCATTCGCGGATTGTGAAGATGCTGAAATGCATCGTTCCACTCGCCGCGCATCATGAAGGGGAGGGCGGGAAACGCATCTTGCATTGCTGCCAGTGCGCTTTGGCGGTCTTCAGTCGGAGCGACGCTCAGCACCCAGCTATGGGGAGGTTGCGCGCTTGTTGGGCGGCCGATGCCAAGGCGCAAGCGCCAAAAGTCACGGGTGCCTAGATGCTGAACCACACTCTTGATGCCATTATGGCCGGCTGCACCACCGCCAAATTTCAGTTTGATTTGGTCGCGAGCCAGGTCCAATTCGTCGTATGCAATCATGATCGAATCGGGCGTGTGATTGAAGTAGGCAGCCAGTCGTTGAACGGCCTCACCTGAGTCATTCATGTACGTCAAAGGTTTCGCGATCGTGAGAGGGTGGCCGCCGACATCAATTGTTGTGTAGGCCGTCTTTAGCCGCGTGTCCTCTTTCAGCGTGTGATGCTCCGCCAATAAGTCAACAAGCCAGTGGCCATAGTTATGCCGCTGAAGGGCGTAACGCGGGCCTGGGTTGCCTAATCCAAACAGTGCGCGCAATGGCGTGCCAAGGTGCGGCGATTGCCGCACCTTCTCTTGCTGGCCTTGCGGCACGTTATCTTACGTCTCGCGAGTGGCGTTAATGGCTTCTTCTTGCGCGCGGACCGCAGCTCCTTGGCCACGACGTGCCACGAGGCTCACGATGGACGGATTGCGGTTACGCTGATGCTCTGTGTACATCACTTTGTCTGGTAATGGTTGATCAGAGAGATACACCGTTTTCCCAACACCCACGTCATACAAGTCCACAACGATGTTGTGAGGTAAGAGTTCAACGGGACCGCGCACTTCTGCCACTGACAGCTGACGTGCCACGATTCCACCAGCCCGAACGCCTTTGCACTCTGCAGCGCGCTCAAACAGGATCGGCAACACCCGTTTAACCACGGAACCATCGCTCACATGCTGGAAGTCAATGTGTGTGACTGTGCCGGTGACAGGGTGTCGCTGGACAGATTTCACGATGGCGTGCACACTGGATGCGTCCGTTTTGATTTCCACGATTCCGGTGAAGAACAACTCATTACGCATGGCCTTTTGTAGGTCTTTGTTGACGATCGACACCGTTGTGGCAGCCGAGCCTTCGCCATAAATCACGCCCGGTGTCGAATCTTCCAGTCGACGAATGCGCCTCGACGCTGATGTGCCAAGCTCAGTCCTTGAGGTGGCCGGTAACGTTAATGTGGCTTTCATGTTCTAGTTCCGAAAAAGAAGAGAGAGTGTTTCAGGGTCTTCCCACAATGAACTGAGGGAATGCGCGTTGATCACGCGCTCTAGCGCATCAGCGAGAAACGCTGTGCAGTCGATTTGTCGAATTTTGGGGCTTGGGTCAACCGCGATGCTGTTGGAGACAACCAGCATATCGAGATCAGACTTCTCGACCCTCTCGCGAGCACCAGCGGATAACACAGGATGTGTCACCAATGCCGTCACAGAGTTTGCGCCAGCCTCCATGAGAGCGGTGGCACCGCTGCACAACGTTCCTGCTGAGTCAACGATGTCGTCATGGACCAAGCAATCCTTATTGCGAACGTCGCCGATCACCTGAAGCGCCTGCGCGCGTCCATCAATGTCAGATCTTCTCTTGTCGATAATCGCCAGATCCCCGTTCGCGCAAGCGCGAGCAAGGGCTCGAGCTCGAACGACTCCGCCGACATCAGGTGAGATCACGATCGGGCGATCTAGGCCCATCTGCGCCACTTCGTGCGCGAATAAGCCCGTGGTGTAAATGTTATCGACGGGGATATCAACGAACCCTTGCATTTGCTCGGAGTGCACATCCATCGTGACGATGCGGGAAATACCCGACTGTTGCATCATTTCTGCAGCAACTTTCGCGGAAATCGGTACACGCCGCGAGCGCACGCGGCGATCCTGGCGGGAGTACCCGAAATAGGGAACCAACGCAAACACACGTTCGGCTGAGGCACGGCGGCACGCGTCAGCCATCAATATCAGTTCCATGAGATGATGGTTGGTTGGCGCGCAGGTCGACTGAACTAGGCAGACAACCTTGCCTCGCATGTTGTCATACAGCTCAATCTCGCTCTCGCCATCAGCGAATCGCCCGACTTTTGCCTTGCACTGCCGAATGCCAAGGGCATCGGCGAGCCCATGGCCCAGTCGCGGAACTGAATTCCCGCATAAGATCACGACGTCGGAGAGATTCATGTTCCTGCTACATGTGTCTGTTGGCTGGGGTGGTAGGACTCGAACCCACGAATGGCGGGACCAAAACCCGCTGCCTTACCACTTGGCTACACCCCAGAGCAATTTCCCGCCGTGCACCTCGCTGAGACCGAAGGTCGTAACGAGGCGTACGCTGACGTGCCATGAGCACGTGGGTTGACTACATTATCGGGTCAACGCGCGGAGCCGTACCGCAACGCTATTGACAGGCACTTGATCAGCACCGCGTCGTTGTGCTGTTCTTGGTGACATATGACTGGCTGAAAACTTCAAAAGTGAGACAGTATCCAGTTTCTATTTATTGCGCTGGAATTGAAGTTCTTTGGTTTTTCGCTGCCGCTTCATAAAGGCAATCAACACGTCGAGCAGATCCATGATGGCCAAGCGTTGTTCAGTGTTCTCTGCCAGAACTCAGCATCCTCTCGGCGTTGAGTAGACAGGAAGAGAGCGCTCCCGCTGCCCGATAGGCGCGGTCTCCCCAAACGCGAGAGCGCTTCCCAGCACCGCTTCACTTCAGCGTGTTGCCTCGCGGCGTCTTCAAATCCATTGTGACCTTCTTGTATGGCGGCCGCAACAGAATCTGCTGAAGCGGGCACGCGAACTGGCAGTTCTCGGTGCACCAGGCGCTTGTCATTGAACATCTCTTGCGTGGATAACCCGATGTGCGGCATCACGACCAAAAATACCGTGTCAACCGGAGCCATCGGCTGAGTCTCTGTGCCTGTCCCCCAGACCTGAGCGGGTTGTCTGGGAATGAAGAAGGGCACATCAGCGCCCAGCGTCCCGCCGATCGTGCGTAGCTCGCGATCGGGCAACCGCAATGTCCACAGTTGATTGAGGGCGAGGAGCGTTGTTGCGGCGTCGCTTGATCCGCCTCCCAATCCTGCGCCAATGGGGATATGCTTCATCAGTCGTATGTCGCACCCTAAGTCCGGGCGACGGACATGCGTACGAAGCGCCGTTGCTGCGCGCTCACACAGGTTGGCGTGACCTTGAAGAGGGTGATGCCCTGTGTTGAAGGCAATGACGTGGTCGTTGCGCGTCACGATCTCAAGCTCATCGCATAACGAGATAGGGGTCATGGCGGACCAGATGTCGTGATATCCGTCGTCGCGCCGGGATCCGATGTGCAGGAACAGATTGAGCTTTGCGCAGGCTTTAAACCTCAACCCGACAGCGCCTCAGATGATGTGGCCACCACGATGAGCCGAACGCGATTCGGGTGAAACAGCAGTGTTAATGAGCGCGGCGCTCCTTCCGAGTGCACTCCCAAGCGTAATTTCGGAAGATCTCGCAACAGTGAGCGGTCTTTCACTCTCGCAACCAGATCTAACGAGGCGGCGAGCGCGCGAGGATTCAACGATGACAGTTTGTTCACTTCATCGGGGGCCGCATCCCAGTTGAGTGATAGCTTCCCGCGCCCGCGGCATCTCGGCCACACGATGTTGAGGACTTCAACGCCCTGAGGGGTTTGCAGCGACAGAGAGCAGCGGGTGGGTTCCTCGACGGTAAAAATAGCAACACCTGTATCCACCAATGTGCGTCCTTGATGCCACGCGTACTTCATGGTGTACGCGCTGTTGTCCGCGGGAGACAAAGGGATGCTCTGACATCCCACCAAAAAGAGTGTGAGCGTCAGGATCGCATAAGGGCTAGTGAACTGGCGCATCAGTGGCCGGTTTCCGTGTCTGGCCCTGACAGTCCGAGCGTTTCTATCACGACGTCGAAGTGCTCCGTAATTTCCGGATCGGGGCATCCGTCGCTACAAATACGCTCAAGAAGATCGTATGCCTCTGCAGATCGCCCATCAAGATGCATGACCCACGCATGAGTATCGACATACGAATCAGTGTCTGGACTGAGCTTCAGTGCTTTCAGCACGTGGGTCTCTGCCTCCCGCAAATCGCCTCCTCTAATGGCAAGCACGTAGGCATAGTCGTTATGCAGCCCAGCGAGAGCGTGGCGCTGGGACGCTGCTTCCTTCCAGAGCACCAGTGCAGCGGGTATATCGCCGCTGGCGTACGCGACTTGACCCCGCAACCAACCAAGACCCGGATCGGCGATTTGATGTCCCAAATGGGTTTTCAGCAGCCATATCGCTGTTGAGGGTTGCTGTTGCAATGCACTGACCCACATGTCTCGTTCGGCATCAAAATCTGAGTCGCGAAGTCGTGCGCGCGTTTGTCTCGCAATCCGGGAGAGTGTGAGCAACAGCGCAGTCGGTGCCGGGCCTGCAACGTTGCTGAAGTCGCTCAAGATTGCCGTGATGGAGTCGGCCGACAGACCGTCTTGATGACTCAGTGCGAGGTAGTGAGCTGCGAGCTCGAAATTGCCGATGAACGCCAGGCAAAAAATACGTAAAAAGCGCGCTGTTTGCCCGCGATCAGGATCTTCGACCAGCGTTTGGGCAATTTGAAAACCGGCATCGAAATATCCGCTGTTGGCCAACCAAATCGCGGTGAGCAGTTGTACATCCGGATCGTCTTGTTCCCACATGGTGCGCAGTCCCAGTTGGGAGACGGCGTTCGCACCTTTAATGGTTGCGCGTTCTTCTGTCGGCAACGAGACGACGCGTCTGAGGTAGGTGGTCGTGAGCACGTGGCGAAAGGCGGGGTCGTTCACCAGTCCGTCCGCCACGTTCCCGAGTGACCGCCACCGACTGGGGTGAAGCGCGAGATATCGAACCACGGTGACGCGCACGCCGGGCGGTGCGGCATTGAAGAGCTGGGTCAGCGAAGTCATGAAAGACTCGTCTGGCGCGAGCATCATCGTGATAGCAGTGTCTGTAAGGCCCGCATTGGCGCAGTTGAGCACCTCGATCTCTCGAACAAGCCATGGTGCGCTGAGCACGATTGAGGCGGCAAGGCCATCAGCCGGTTGCGACTCACGGACGCCACAGGCACTCTGTCGCGAGATCGTTCCCTGTTGAGAGAGGGACGCCAGAGCGATGTAACGCAAGTGAGAAAACGCGGGAGTGATTTCAGACGAGGCAGTCGTATGCTCATCGCTCAGACGCATGATCGGGAGCGTCGATGGGGAGGTGCGCGCCGTTAAAGCCGAAATGACTCGGCGCGCGGCAACAACAATATCCGTGTCTGAGGTGGCCAGTCTGAGTATCTCACGCGTCGTCAGTTCGGGGGACCCAAGGCTGCGATCAGCGACAAATGCGCGTGCCGCCGAGCGTAAGCCTTCATAATTCGCGGAACTCTGTGTTCCCGATTGACGTGGGACACCCATTGCGGTTGTGGTCGCTATGCCAAGCGCACACAAGGTAATACACCAACGGCTGACATCGGTGACTGACATCCGATGGCGAGCCACACGTCGACGATAAACGGTTATGCCCAACATTATCCAACGTTCCAGAGATTCGCATCACAACTTTTTGTGTTTGACGATTGCCTGGCAACGTGCTGACATTGCAACGCGCGAGAGAGTTGCGCTCACGCGCAGCGACGTCGTCAAGTTCGGGGCGTTCATCGTGGCTCGTGCTGGTGTCGATGGGTGCATCGTTATCAGCACCTGCAATCGTTTTGAGGTGTACGTTTCGCGATCGGGACCAGACATCAAAGTGGAGGTCTGCGAAGCAACCATCGCTGAATTTTTTGGCATTGATCGCACATTCTTCTCGGAAATTGCACACCTGCACGTCGGCACCGAAGCGGTGCTGATGCACGCAGCGCGGCTGGCGAGCGGGCTTGAGTCTCGTATTGTTGGCGAGAAGGAAATCTTGGGTCAATGGCGCCGGGCTGCCCGTGACGCGAAACAGTACGGATTTGTCTCACCGGCTCTGAGCAGGTTGTCCTCCGAAGTCATTAGTGTGGCTCGGACAGTGCGCAAACGGGTGGGATTTCAGATCAATCCGCCCAACATCAGTGCGATGTCGAAGCGCTTGGCGCGCTTGGTGTTTGGCCACGAGCCGCTCAATATCACGGTGCTAGGCACGGGTGAGGTGGCCACAAGCCTCTTGCGTTATTGGTCCAGGCACAGCCCAAAATCGTTGTCGGTAATATCACATGCACCAGAGCGCGCCAACGCCTTAGGCAGACGTTACAGCGCGCAGCCGTACAGCATTCGTGATTTAACGACAGCCTTAGAGCACGCGGATCTTCTTCTTTGCGCGAGTGAGGCCAATCGGCGCCTGATTACGCACAGCGCATTAGATGAGGCAACCAGTCGTCGCAAGCGCCCCATGCTCGTCGTGGATTACGCAGTGCCAAGAAATGTCGAGCCATCGTGCGCGTCCTTGACGAGTGTGTATCTGCGCGACCTTGAATCCATTGCCAAAATGGTGGATCAGGAGATGGCCCACTGGCATGAAAAGGTCGCACTTGCTGAGTCTTTCCTCGATGATCTCGTTCATATGGACGTGGTATCTGACGGGATTGAAGACATCAGCGCCGCGCATCAGTGGCTAGAGCGGGTGTCAGAGTCCTACAAGGAAGCGGCCATGCGTATCGCGCGCAGCGAACTACGCAGCGGCATATCCCCTGACGCTGCGCTTGAGCGATTGGCGGAGCAATTGAGGCGCTCCATGTTGCATCTGCCGAGGGTGTGGCTGAATCACGGCAGTGTCTGGCTGCCAGATCAATTGCGCGTGGATGTTCCATCCGCAAAGAGACAACGCGAGGATAAAGCCGAGCTCACCTCCGCTGAGGGTCGCCATGGAAGCTGATTTCCGTCAAGTGGCATTGGATGCCGAAGCGCGTCTCAAGTCGATTGATGACCAACTGCTCGATCCCGTCATCGTGTCCGATCAGACGCTCGTGGCAGATTTGCTGAGGCGTCGATCGAAAACAGCTGAACTTGGGGAGTTCGGAAGAGCGCTTATGGAGTGCGAGGAAGAATTGGCGGAAGCGCGGGAAATGTTGTCTACTGGCGACGCGGACATGGTCGGCATGGCTAAGGATGAAGTCGCGCAGTTAGAAAAGAGGCATGGTTCCGTCATGGGGGACATCCGATCGTATGTCGCGAGCAAGGCGGAGCGTGATGATCGCGCGTGCTGGGTGGAGGTTCGCGCAGGAACAGGAGGCGGTGAAGCTTCTATTTTTGCGGCAGATCTCGCTCGTATGTATTTGCGTTATGCCGAGCGCCAAGGCTGGCAAGCTGAAATCGTCAACTCCCAAGAAACCGAGGTCGGTGGCCTGCGATTGATGGTGATGCATATTGATGCTGAAGGTGCATACACCTTGCTGCGCCATGAGTCTGGTGTCCATCGCGTGCAGCGTGTGCCAGCAACTGAGAGCCAGGGGCGAGTCCATACATCAGCTTGTTCCGTCGTGGTGCTGCCCGAAGCTGATGCAGAGATTGTGGAAGGACTTGAGAAGAGTGATCTGCGCGTTGATACGTTTCGGGCGTCCGGAGCGGGCGGGCAGCACGTGAACAAGACGGACTCAGCCATCCGAATCACGCACTTGCCGACGGGGCTCAAGGCGGAGTGCCAGTCTGAACGCTCGCAGCATCAAAACCGCGCGAGAGCACTGGCTGCGCTCGCAGCGAAATTACAAGATCGCGCCGATCAACAACGGCGCCAACAACTGGATGACGTCAGACGGAAAACTGTGGGTAGCGGGGATCGTTCGGAAAAAATCCGCACCTACAACTTTCCGGCCAACCGTGTCACCGATCACCGCATCAAGCTTTCCATTAATGCCCTGACTGATGTGATGGCCGGTGACTTGCATCGCATCCTCACAGCGTTGGATGATGCGGCCATGGCTCGCGTGGCCGTATGACGAGAGCACCATCCATTGCTCAGATCTTGTCTTTGCACACAACGTTGGATGCGATGGATGTACGCCTCATGATTTCCAAGGCCGTCGGACGTTCGATGTCATGGGTCTACGCACACCCTGAAGCGACGATCAATGATGAAGAGTATGCCACGCTACGATGCTGGATTGATCGACGGCTTGATGGTTGGTCGGTCTCCCACATAACCGGGGAAAAAGAGTTCTTTGGATTACAGTATCTCATCACAAAAAACGTCCTCTCTCCGAGAGAGGAGACAGAAATCTTGGTGGAGCTGACCTTGAAAGAGCTGCCACGCGGTGGTCGGTTTGCAGACCTTGGTACTGGCAGCGGCGCGATCGCTGTTGCGGTCGGTCATCGACGTCCGGATGCTGTTGGGTTAGCCATCGATATTTCACCTCGCGCCGCTGAGTGCGCCATGGCAAACGTGCGAACACATGCGCTTCGCAATGTGTTTGGCCTGGTTGGTTCGTGGGCCGATGCCATCGCTGATCACTCTCTGGATGTGTTGGTGTCGAACCCGCCGTACATCAAAGAAGGGGATGCATGGTTGCTGGGTGACGGGGTGAGCCGTGAGCCGAGCCTTGCCCTCACGAGCGGCACAGATGGCTTGTGTGCGCTGAAGAATCTGATTGCGGCATCTCGTCGGGTTTTACAGCCCAAGGGATGTTGTATCGTGGAGCATGGCGCCGAGCAGCGCGATGAGGTGGTGGCGTTGTTCCGTGCCGATGGGTATGAGAATCTTGACACCGCTGACGATATAGCAGGACTGCCACGCGCCGTGGTCGCGCGCCTCTCGTGAAGCCAGAAGAGCTCCTTCGGTTCTCTCGTCACCTTGTCCTTCCAAGCGTCGGCGCAACCGGACAAGACCGCCTTCGTCAAACCCGCGCATTGGTGATCGGAGCAGGTGGTATTGGCATCCCGGCTGCAACGTATCTGGCGACGAGTGGCATTGGCCAGCTAACGATCGTGGATGACGACTGCGTGGATATCACAAACCTACCACGTCAAGTTGTCTTCACCCCATCGGACATCGGACGTCCCAAAGCGAAAGTGCTGGCTGACCATCTGATGCCACGCGCAACTGGAGTCATTCAATCACGCCACCAGCGAGCACAGCTAGGCACGATCTCGTTATTGATTGACGGACATGATGTTGTCATCGACTGCACGGACACATTTCCATCGCGTGACTTGGTAGCGAAAGCCTGTTTTGCCCGGCGTCGTCCTCTCATTCGGGCTGCGGTCATTCAGACGACCGGGCAGTTGTTGTGTCTGTCTCATCAGTCTCCTCAGCTCTGTGCGCGATGTGTCTTTCCGTCGGTATCCCAAGATGGTTCTGACTTGTGCGCAGACCTTGGCGTGCTGGCACCTCTTGCGGGGATGGTTGGCATGATGGCAACTGCCGTTGTCATTCAGGCGCTCAGTTATCCGGAGATCAACTGGCCAGACCGCCTTGTCGCGATGGAACTAGCGCCTTGGCGCATGCGTGATCTGTCCATACAGCGCGATGAGCACTGCGAATGGTGTTCGCTAAAGGAGGCAGGTGATGCGCGGATACATTGAAGGGTGGTGGGGTCAAAAGCTGACTCCCGACGATCGAACGATCATCCTCCAAGCTCTGGGATCCCTCCCGTACCCGTGTACGTACCTGCACGCGCCAAAACATGATGCGTGGCATCGCGCACGCTGGCGCGATCCTTACCCCCAGTCCACGCAGCTCGAACTGGTTGATCTCGTGCGGAAAGCGCAGCAGTACAAAGTCAAAGTCGCCTTGGGAATTTCGCCGGGTGTCGGCTGGCAAGGGACACCAGCCGATATGGATGCGCTAAAACGCAAAGTGGCATCGTTGGTGTCGTTGGCGCCGCAGACGATTTGCGTGCTGTTTGATGACGTTACCGTGGGGAACAAATTGGAGCAGGCAGGACAGTCGCATGCGCAAGCCGCGGCAGCGATAAAAACTATGCTACCGCAACAGTGCGACCTTTGGCTCGTCCCCACTCACTATTGCGATCAAGTGGCCAAAACGACCCCTGACCAATCGTTGTACTTGCGCGGTCTTTTGAGCAAGCTTCCACAGAGCGTCCGATTTGTGTGGTGTGGTGATCGGGTTATCCCCGAAACCCTTGATGCAACGGAGGTGCGTAGGGTTACTGATACTGTATCCAGTAACCCGATTGTGTTGTGGGACAACCTGTACGCGACAGATTACCGGCCGGAGCGGCTGTGGTACACCGCTCCGGTTGGCCGTGAGCCACACGATATCGATCGTCACGTGGAAGGGTGGTTGCTGAACATGTCAGGTCGTCCAAGAACGGACGCACTGATGTTGGCGTGGGCCAACGGAATGACAGGGTCAGATATGGAGCAGGCGATCACGAAAGAAGGGGCACCTGCGGGGCTGCACGAGATGCTCATAGCGGTCGGGGCACCGCTCTCGAATGAGGCATGGAAAGCGCACTCCACCGAACAGTTGCGGGCGTGGTTTGATCTTACGTACAGAACTCTATTTTCGTGGGCAGGCGACCTTGCTGAAGAGTGGTATTTACCGCTACATGCCATGCGCCGGGCGATGGGAGACGAGATGGCGCGTCGCACACGCCATAATTCCAAGTAACGCCCTATACATTCGTTGATTATGAAAGGCCGCATGAACCCCGCTCCACTCCTGATTTCGGAGCTTATTGACCACGCGGAGCGGTACCACACGGAGCGTGCTGTGATTTCGCGTACGCCGCAAGATGGCATTGTGGATACCAACTATGGCAAAGTGGCAGCACGGTCACGCCAGTTCGCATCGCTCTTGGCGAGGCTTGGTGTCAAGAAAGGACAGACCGTCGGCACACTAGCGTGGAACACGCACCGGCATCTTGAAACCTACTTTGCCGTGAGCGGCATGGGTGCGGTTCTTCATACCGTCAACCCGAGGCTATTTGCCGACCAACTGACGTACATCATGAATCATGCAGAAGACAAGGTCATGTGTGTGGATGTCACGATGGTGCCGATTATTGAGCAGATCCAAGGCGCATTAGAAACAGTGTCTCACGTGATCGTCTTCGGGCGCGAAGGGGATGTTGATGTCTCTGGCATCACGATTGAAACGATCTTCTACGAAGACGCCATTGCTCGCGAGAGTGATGACTTTGCATGGGCCATGCTTGAGGAAGATGACGCAGCGGCGCTGTGCTACACCTCGGGGACCACCGGTAACCCGAAAGGCGTGTTGTATTCGCACCGATCCACGCTCTTGCATGCATGGGGCCTCGCATCAGGCGATGGTCTCGGCCTGAACACGCGTGACTCCATCTTGCCAGTCGTGCCGATGTTCCATGTCAATGCATGGGGCGTTCCGTATGCCTGCGCCGCGATGGGTGCCAAGCTCGTGCTACCTGGCGCAGCTCTCGATGGGCCGTCACTGGAAGAGCTGATTCATCGTGAGAAAGTCACTCAGATGCTGGGTGTGCCCACCGTGTGGCTTGGCTTGTTGTCGCATATGCGTTCCGTCGGCAGAACGCTCGACAGTGTTCGTACCGCCGTGGTAGGTGGCTCGGCGGCACCCCGCGCTCTCATCAAAGAATTCGATGAAGTGCATGGTGTGTTTTTGATGCATGCGTGGGGCATGACGGAAATGAGCCCCATTGGCACATTCAATCCTCTCACCCCCGAGTTGGAGGCGATGGATAGCGAAAAGCGCTACGATTGCCAAACGTCACCAGGGCGATGCGTCTTTGGTGTGGAAGCTCGGGTGATCAAAGATGATGGTCAAGAGCAACCGAAAGATGGCAAATCCTTCGGAAGCTTGATGGTGCGAGGCCCGTGGGTGCTTGAGCGCTACCACAAGATGGATGAGCCGGCCACCGATGCTGACGGCTGGTTCGATACGGGAGACATTGCAACGGTTGATGCGAAGGGATTTATTCGTATCGTGGACCGTGCGAAAGATGTCATCAAATCAGGAGGCGAGTGGATCAGTTCCATTGACGTGGAAAACATGGCCGTTGCGCATCCTAAAGTTCAAGAAGCATGTGTGATTGGTATCCCACATGCGAAGTGGGACGAACGTCCACTGTTGTTAATCGTTCCAGAGAAAGGTGAATCAGTGAGTAAGGAAGAAATGATCGAGTTTTTGGCGTCGAAAGTCGCGAAATGGTGGCTACCAGATGATGTCGTGTCAGTGGAAGAACTACCGCACACGGGAACAGGAAAGCTTTACAAGCTGCCTCTTCGCGCACAGTATGCTAGCCATTACGCAGCAACGTGAGCCAACAACACCGACCAAGTGGTCGTCCCTTTGGGGACCTAGATTTAGGCGACAAATTACAGGCCGCCATCAAATCAGCAGGATTTGAAGCATGTACGGAAGTACAGGACAAGATGATCGATCAAGCCCTGGAAGGCCGCGATTTAATGGTCCGATCGCAAACCGGGACAGGAAAGACAGCGGCTTACCTGATCAGTGGTATTGAGAGCATGCGCCGTGCGAATTCGACAGCGCAACCTAGCATGCTTGCTATTGCGCCGACACGCGAATTGGCACTGCAGATCGAAGCCGATGCACGCGTGCTGACAAAAGGTCAGAAATTGCGCATCACATGTGTAGTGGGAGGACGAAACGTTCATGGTGACCTTGTGGCGCTCGAACGCGGACAGCCCGATATCCTCATCGGAACACCAGGTCGATTAGTCGATCTGTTGAGGCGCGACGTTGTGCGCGCTGACGGTGTGAAGTATCTCGTAATTGATGAAGCAGATCGAATGCTTGACTTCGGGTTCCTACCTGATGTGCGCCGCATCGTTCAAGCGACAGCAGACCCAAGCGAACGCACGACATGGATGTTGAGTGCGACAATGCCGGCCGCCATCAAACGGGTGGCACACCAGTGGCTGACCGATCCTGTGACGGTTGATGTGGCACAGCAAAGTGTTGCTGCTGATACGATTGACCAACGCGTGTTTATCGTTGCTGAATCTTTTAAGTTAGCGCTTCTGTGGACGATCCTACAAGAAGAGGATGTCGGACGTGCCATCGTGTTTGCGAACCGCCGCGACCAGGTGGCGCGCATCGGTGGCATGCTTGCAGCATCGGGCGAGAACTGCGCCATCATGAGCGGTGAGCTCACTCAGGCGAGACGACTGGCGACGCTGAAAGCATTCAAGGAAGGCAAAACTAAGATCTTGGTCGCAACGGATGTTGCTGGGCGAGGCTTACACGTCGAGGATCTCACTCACGTGATTAACTACACCCTACCTGATGATCACGATGATTACGTTCACCGGATTGGCCGTACGGGACGCGTGGGGCAAAAAGGGGTTTCAGTGAGTTTTGCGACCGAGTTTGATGGCCAAGCGCTGCCCAAACTCGAGCGTGCGATGAATACGAAGCTGACGTACTATCAGGCTGATCCCGACGAGCTTGAAATCGTGAGACGTTGGTTGTCTGAGTTCACCGTTGAAGCACGCTCACGCAACCGGGACACCGGCCGTGGCTCGCGGCGACCTCAGGGTGGATCCAAACCTCGCGGTCGTTCCAACGCCAGTTCCAGCCGGAGTCGTCGCTCCCGTTAACCCCGTTTAGGTCACAGCAGAGCCGCCTTCAGTAGTTCACTGAATTTGGCGGCATCTGCTTGGCCGCGCGTGCGTTGCATGGCTTGCCCCACGAAAAAGCCAAAGACTTTGGTTTTTCCTGAGCGGTACTGAGCCACTTGTTCGGGAAACTCTGAAACGATGTCCGTCACCAGTTGAGTCAAAGCATCGTCGCCGCTGATCTGCTTGAGGCCTCTGCGTTCAATGACCGCGTCTGGAGCATCGCCCGTTTTCCACATGTCGTCAAATGCTTGTTTGGCAAGAGTCGACGATAGCACGCCTTCTGAGACACGGTTAATGAGAGTTCCCAAGTGTTGTGGGGAGACGGGCAGGGTGTTCCATGCAGGCCAGCGATCCCGATTGCGCGCTGCTGCAATTTCACCTGTGACCCAATTGGCCGCAGCTTTTGCGTTCTTGCAAATCTCGACTGTCACATCGAAATATTCAGCGCACTCCCGGGAGGCGCACAAGGACGCCGCCATGTCGGGATGGATGCCAGACTCGCTCACGTAGCGAGCGAGACGCTGGCTGGGTAGCTCAGGCATTTCACGTTTCACTTTGAGGATGATAGCGGCATCCACAAGTACGGGCGGGAGGTCAGGGTCTGGGAAGTACCGGTAGTCATCAGCGTCTGTTTTCGCCCGAAGAGCACGAGTTGTCTCCTTGTCGGGATCGAATTCACGCGTTTGCTGAAGGATTCTTCGACCGGATTCCAAGAGATCAATGTGCCGTTGACTTTCCACTGCAATCGCACGTTCAATGAACCGAAATGAGTTGAGGTTCTTCAGTTCGACTCTTGTGCCGAACTGTGATGCGCCTTTTTCCCGCACCGAAATGTTGACGTCCACGCGAAAGGATCCTTCTGCCATTTTTCCGTCAGACACGCCGGTGAACTGAAGCAATCGATGGAGTTGGCGAAGATACGCGTTGGTTTCTTCTGCAGATCTCAGGTCAGGTTCGCTCACAATCTCGAGTAATGGCGTGCCAACGCGATTGAAGTCAATACCGCTCACATCGATGAACTCGTCGTGCATCGACTTTCCGGCATCCTCTTCAAGGTGAGCGCGCGTGATGCCAATTCGCTTGGAAGTTCCATCAGGAAGCTCAATGTCAAGCGCGCCGCGGCCAATGATCGGGCGGTAGAACTGCGAGATTTGATACCCTTTGGGAAGATCTGGATAGAAGTAGTTCTTCCGGTCAAATGCTGAGATCAAGTTGACCTTGGCATCGGTCGCGACCCCAAATCGCACTGCGAGCTCGACCGCTCGTTCATTGAGGACAGGCAGCGTGCCAGGGAGCGCGAGATCGTAGTTATCGATGCTCGAGTTGGCATCAGATCCAAATGACAAGGGTGAGGAGCTGAACAACTTGGAAGAGGTCTTGAGCTGCGCGTGTACCTCAACGCCAATGACGGTTTCCCAGTGACTGCTCATGCAATCTCCTCCTGAAAGATCTCACACCGGCGACGATGCCAGTCTGTTTCTCGCTGGAAGATTTCAGCGAGAGTGAGCGCGAGGTCATCGCGCTTGTCCAGGGTCGTCAGTTGTAAGGAGAACGGCAAGCCGCTAGACGTGCCTGCTGGAAATGAGATCGAAGGCAGGCCAGCAAGGTTCGCTGGAGCGGTGTACAAGTCTTCCATGTACATCGCAACGGGGTTGGTGCCCTTTTGACCATGCTTGAAGGCAGGGCCAATTGTTGCAAACGACAAAATCGCATCACACTGATTGAACGCAGCTTCGTAACTGTCTTTAATCAACCGTCTCACACGCTGGGCGCGGCGGTAGTACGCATCCATGTATTCAGATGCCAGTACCCATGTCCCAAGCATGATGCGTCGCTTGACTTCTCGACCGAACCCAGCAGAGCGGGTTCTCTCGTACATGTCTGCGATTCCCTTGACTTCTTCGTCCGTGCGAAACCCGTAACGGACACCGTCATAGCGCGCTAAGTTGGTTGACGCCTCAGCAGCCGAGATGATGTGATAGCACGGCACGATGAGCGACTGGTCAGACAAGCTGACTTCGACAAACTTCGCACCCCGGGCCTCAAACACATTGCGAGCTTGCTGGAGCGCCTGAACAAACTCATCAGGCACGTTTTCATTAATGTGATCTGGGACGATCCCGATCGTGACGTCTTCTAGGGAACTGCCGTCGTTCAGTCCGCACTCATCAAGCGGATCCGTCAGGCTGGTTGAATCGTTGTGATCGTTTCCCGCCATCGCTTCGTACACCATCTTGGCATCGCGCGCTGACAACGCGACGACACCTGCTTGGTCGAGACTGCTTGCAAAGGCAATCATGCCGTAACGCGAGATCCTTCCGTAAGTTGGTTTGAAGCCTGTTACCCCGCAATGAGCCGCGGGTTGCCGGACAGACCCACCGGTATCTGATCCCAGTGCGAACGGGACGAGGCCAGCTGCGACAGCTGCGGCTGAACCGCCGGACGAGCCACCAGGCGTGCAACCAATCTGCCACGGGTTTTCTGGTTGACCCATGTAGCTCGTTTCGTTGGCTGATCCCATGCAAAACTCATCGAGGTTGCATTTCCCGAAGTAGCTGCCACCGGCGTTTTCGAGCCTTTCAAAAAGCGTGCAGGTGTACGGGGCGCGCCAGTTCTCTAGCATGCGGCTCGCGCATGTTGTGCGCGTGCCACGGATGCAGAAGTTGTCTTTGACCCCAACAGGAAGCCCAGCGAGCGGACGGTCAGCGTAGGCATCGACTTGCTTGAGGGCGTCGTCGGGCTCCGCCAGCGATATGAACGTATTCAGTCGCTCATCAAGCTCGTTCGTCCGCTTACGGTAGTAAGAAAACACTTCGCGTGGTGAGGCTTTCTTCGCTTTCAGCGCCTCGAGAATATCGGTGGCGTCACCTCCACCCTTTAGGAGATCATGAATCATCGATCAAGCACCTTTGGAACGGAGAAAAAGCGACCGCGTGCATCGGGCGCCTGTGCGGTTGGGTCCTCAACTCCCTTATGAGACTCTGTCTCATCATCTCGAAATGGTGCGACAAGGTCCATCGGCTGGGCCAGGGGCATTAACCCTGACACATCCGCATTGGTGATCTGACTGGCAAACTCCATCAGACGGTCAAGATCGCCCAAGATCCGTTTGTACGCAGTTTCATCGGAGGGAACATGAAGGCAAGACAGATGGCAGACTCGCTCGAGCAGCTCGTGGTGATCTTCGTGCTCGACAGGAGATGCTTGGCCGACTTGCTCCACGGAAACATCGGGAGAAGGGTTCGATGAGCTTGGCTCTGTATGAGTTGTCTTGTTCTTCATCGGTGTCTATCAACTCCTGTGTTAACGGAAGCGCAATTACATGACCGAGATGACGATACAGCCATCTTCCGGCACGAGAGTCTAGCGACATCAGCGCGTGTGAGCGACTACACCTGGCAAGACGCGCAGCAGACGTGCCCTAGACGATAACGCAAGTGCGCTAGATTGATGCTACAACTGATCTTGCAGCGGCCCAAACCCGTGGTGTGGGCGCGATGTAGCGTCGTCATGACGTGGGTTGACTTGCACATATTGACGATCTCGCAGATAATCATTCCAGCGGCGCGGGGTGGAGCAGTCTGGTAGCTCGTCGGGCTCATAACCCGAAGGTCGCAGGTTCAAATCCTGCCCCCGCAACCGCTTGCTTCTGATCCGGCGCAAACGTGAGAATTCTCGCTGAACCGATCAACGGTCGACACTGCATGTCTCGCGATGTGATAAGCACAATTGCACCGAGCATACTTTCTGCCGGCGCGGCGTGACTGCGCGTGCCTCTAAGGTAGGAGCTCAAGATGACATCGCAGGCAATGAGTCTTTGATTCCATCCAAGACATGGTCGCCGTACAATTTTTCGACACCAGTACAGGCACGTTCGCGTTGCATCATTTCATGGTTTGTAGTTTTCCGGCGTTAGACCGTGTTCGGCGAATTGGCCAGTCCGTCGTCGTTGCTTTCGCGTTACTTCTGAGCGTGAACGGCGTAGCTGGTCATCGCGTTTCGAAAGCCACCAATGTGATCTTATTTGTCGGCGACGGGATGGGCGTGTCAACGGTCACTGCGGCACGAATCCTTGAAGCACAGCTGCGAGGGGAAACTGGTGAAGAAAACGCACTGAGCTTCGAAGCGTTCCCACATGTGGCTTTGATCAAAACGTATGCATCCAACGCGCAAGTCGCTGATTCCGCATCAACGGTGACGGCCTTGGTATCTGGTCATAAGACTGATATTGGCATGATTAACGTTCACCCCAGAGTACCGCTTGGTGACTGTGACGCGTCACACGGTGCATCCTTGCAGTCGATCGGTGAACTGGCCGTGCGCAAAGGGCATGCCGTGGGGATTGTGTCGACCGCACGAGTGACTCATGCGACACCAGCTGGCATGTATGGACACACGCCGTACCGCGGCTGGGAGTCAGGAGATGACGACGTGCCAACCGGATGCAAACCGTTGGCGCAACAGATGCTGGAGTTTCCGTTTCACATTGTTTTGGGTGGCGGGGCCGTCAAATTCGGTGGATTGGACTCACCGATGCTGAAAAACTGGAGCCGTCGAGTGAATGGTCATGTGGTCGGCACCCGCCAAGAGCTGCTGCAATTGCCAAAGGATAAAACGCCCGTACTGGGGTTGTTTACGCCCAGCCACATGAGTTACGAGAAGGAACGTCAGTCTGAATCAGGCGAGCCATCGCTCACGGATATGACCAAAGCAGCTATCGCTCATTTGAGCGCTCAAGACACCAATGGGTATGTCCTCATGGTGGAAGGCGGCCGCATTGACCATGGTCACCACGACAATCGACCTGATTTGGCGCTCACGGATGCAGTTGAATTTGCGAGTGCGGTCACGGCGGCGCTAAAAAGCACGTCGCGTGACGATACGCTCATCATCGTGACGGCCGATCACAGTCATGTCTTCACCATTGCTGGCTATCCCCACCGAGGTAATGACATCCTCGGTGTTGTGAAGAGCGTTGATCGACATGGGGAACCACGCACCGATCCATCGCTTGATGAAAACGGTGTGCCATACACCACACTCGGTTATGCCAACGGTCCCGGCGCTGAGACGACATTTGACGAAGAAGGGCAGCGGGTTCCTCCAGGCGATGCCAATGAGCGGTGGCAAGCGCTTGTCAACCTCGGGTCAGAAACGCACGGCGGCGAAGATGTCGCAGCGTACGCGATTGGCCCAGGTAGCTCTCGAGTGCACGGCGTCATGGATCAAGAACGTTTGTTTTATGTCATGACCAAAGCACTGGGGTGGACTCGACCGATACGCGCATCAGACCGCAAGAGAAAGCGTCATCACAAGTCGCGCGCCAAGTAATGGTTGGCAGAGGGGCTTTCGATTGTTCGCGATCAGAGCCCCATCTGCCGCGCGGCGAGATCACGCATGATTTCCTCAGAGCCGCCACCGATGGATAGGACTTTCACCTCGCGGTAGACGCGTTCCACCACGTTCCCGCGAAGGTAGCCTGCTCCTCCAAGAATCTGCATCGCTTCGCTGGCGCAATATTCAAGGGCCTTTGTGGTAAAGAACTTCGCCTTGCTAATTTCAGCCACAGGCATATCACCATCATTGATGGCGAAACAAATCGCATTGAGATACGCTTCCGTCACGTCAATGCGCGCTGAAATTTCCGCGATCTTGTGCCTTATGACCTGATGCTTAATCAACTGCTTGCCAAAGGTCTCGCGATCAGTGGCCCAGGCGATTGACTCATCGAGACAGACGCGCATCATGCCTAATGCTTGGGCTGTCAAGGACACTCGCTCGAGATTGAAGTTCTGCATGATGGATACAAAACCGTGATCTTCCTCGCCCAACATGGCTGAGGCGGGCACCTTGCAGTTGTCGAAATACAGCGTTGCTTGATCTGATGCCCACCAACCCATCTTGCGGCTCAACGGAGTTCTTGAGAACCCAGGAGAGTCCTTGTGCACTAAGAAGAGGGAAATGCCCTTCAGACCGCCGGTACCCGTGCGAGCGGCAACCACAAAGTGCTCACTGGTCATGCCGCTCGTAATGAACGTCTTTTGACCATTGATAACGTAGTGATTGCCTTGGCGTTTTGCGGTTGTTCGGACGTTGGCCACATCGGAACCGCCTGATGGTTCAGTAATGCACAGGCATGAGGACGTTTTCCCCGATACAACAGAGGGCAACACCATCTGCTTTTGCTCTTCTGTTCCCAGCGCGTGGATTGGTCCTATGGAAATCATCCGCCCTGTCACGGCCGCCAACACACCATTTGCGCCGCACTGCGCCATTTCCTCACAAAAGGCTTTTCGCATGAAGCAGTCATCGAACCCTAGGCCACCATACGTTTCATCAACGCCAAACCCAAAAGCCCCTAATCCGCCAAGATCTTCATGGATGTGCCATGGAATCTCGCCGGCTTCATCCCATTGGTCCGCGTGAGGCTTGATGTGATCGTTCACGTACTTGTGGATTGTGTCTCGGAATGCCGTTCGTTCAGGTGTGTCGTGCGGGGTCTTCACTCGTCGTGCAAAGGATGTTTTCTGCATTCTACGCACACAGGTGGACCGGCGTGTAGAGAATCTGGGTATCAGCGCTTCTAAGAAACCGTGCCAAAAGCTTTATCCCCAAATATCGTTGGGATTCAAGTGTTGATTTGGGTCTCTCGCGCCGTTGGGGCGTTAATCTGCGCGTTTGGCATTGCACTTGGGATACCTGAGGATGATGGCTTTGATTTGTCTCCCGATCGCAGTCGATTGCAACAAGCCGCGGATGAATTAGGGCTCGGACCGTTACCTAGCGAATTTGATCAGATCGCCGTCGTTGGGAAGGACGATAAGCGCGTCGACTACATCACGCCGGCGATCGTGTTTATGTTTGGTTTGGTCGTGTTTCTCGGCATTCCTGCCATGTTTACTTACGCATCAGACGAAGCCAAGAGACGACGTCCGGCATCCTCGCGCAAATCGAGCCGATCGCATCACTCACACCGATCGCGCAGCTCCTCAACTTCTCATGAGTCTCGGCGTTCACGTTCCTCAAGATCGGACTACCATCGCTCCCGCCGGCGGTTGGGTGCTCGAAGCTCTCGTTCCTCGTCATCAAGTCGGCGCCGGCGCAGTGATACCAGTTGATGACGCGCGCGCTACGTCTTATTGTTGCGACATGCATAACGCGATCAATGCACGTCAGGACGATGAGGAGACCGTCAGCTTTGCCAAGGTCATGAGTTGACGTCCCAAACGCAGCGATCGCGATTGGCAAACTTGATCATCCGTTATTGCAACGATGAACAGCGGCGAACGTTTTCGCTGAGAGAACTCCGTGAGCGCTACAGCGACTTTCGCGGGATTGGGATTGGCGGTCGCACGCCTGAAAACACCGTACGCCGATTGCTTCAAGAACTGCGTGACAACCACGTGCTCAGCTTTGAACAATCACGAGGGCATTACACGTTACGTCCGCAAACACCGCTCCGTATTGAGCAAGATGCTATCAACGCCATGCAGGATGATCAGGCTGACCAGAGTCATGGTCCCGAACGGAGGGAGCATTTCATTGAGACGTACATCCGCGATTCCAAACAGATTTCACTCGCCAAAAAGGTGTTTGGCACCATCTGCATGGTCGAGCAATGCCGCAATCACTTTGTGAAGCCAGACGGAATGCCCTACATAGAGGTGCATCACGTCATCCCGCTTTGTTGCGATGGTGAAGACGCCCTTTGGAATCTTTCTATCGTATGTGCACACCACCACCGAATGGCACACTTTGCCGTTGGCCCTGCCAAAGAATCGTTAAGGACAACCCTGCTGAAGACTGTGGACAAGCGCCTGCGTCTTCAAGAGGTGACAAGCGGTTAATTTTCATACTCTTGCCTCCTGAAAGGCGGCATCCTCATGCAGCCACGACTACCACTTCGATGGGGGACGTAGCACGCAGGCGGTGTCAATGGCACAATATATTGCTAATAACCTAGAGCTTACTATGTTGAATCGTGTGTTGAAGCCAGTGTCGCTCGTTGCTGCGCTACTCGTTGGAAGCGTCGCTGCTGAAGACGGCTGGGGATTTGATGTCAAATCAAACATTGCCCATTCGCCGGACCTTGAAGTCATCGCAGGATCTGCGTCTGACTGGTCCAATACCAAGCTTCATTTGGGTTGCGATGCGGATCGCCAGAGGATCCACATCCATGCGAAGAACCGCACCAACCCGTCTTTGATGAATAAAGGCAAGGTGACGTTTTCGTTTACCGGACCGTCGTACAACGTGACACTGCGTGGCGGCAAGCATGATGGCAACGTCTTTCGAGTGAAGCGCGTCCGCAAAGTGTTACACCCCTTGATGCGTTCTGCAACGGCAACAATCACTGTTGAGGGTGATAGCCCTGCGGTGATGAAAGCCGGTCTGAAGGACTCAGCACTCGCAATCCATGAAGCCATGGAAGCGTGTGGCCTTGAGAAGGTCAAAGGCACGGGTGGTGAAGTCTGGACACCTGAAGGTGGCTGGACCTCAAACTCAGAATAACCCGAAGTTTTGTTGATTCAGGCAGCCGGTTTGGCTGCTGAGTCACGGGACGATCAGTGGCATTGAGGCAAGCGCCTGTCCGAATCGGAGGCGCATCGGGATATTGGGGTGAAACTGCGGTTGCCATGCCGCAGTTTCTTGCTGATCCAGATCTTGATTACATCGTTTTCGACTACCTTGCCGAGATCACGATGTCGATCATGGCACGTTCGCGAGCGAAAGACCCGCACATGGGATACGCACCCGATTTCATTTCGCAAATGATCATCCCACATGCGTCGGATATCAAGAAGCAGGGAGTCAAAATCATCTCCAATGCCGGAGGGGTGAACCCCATGGCATGTGGAGCAGCTTTGCGAAGCGCTTTAAAACAAGCGAATATTGATCTGACAGTGGCGGTCGTCACCGGCGATGACGTATCCGGGGACCTTGAGCACTTTCATGATCGCAGCGTGCGGGAAATGTTTAACAACGAGCCTTTCCCGGCAACCGACACCATCGCGAGCGCGAATGCCTATCTAGGGGCTTTCCCCATTGCGCAAGCGTTGGCGACCGGAGCCGATATCGTCGTCACGGGGCGGGTCGTTGATAGCGCTGTCACATTAGGCGCGTGCATCCATGAGTTCGGTTGGTCACCAGATGACTACGATCAGCTTGCCGGTGCGAGCCTAGCGGGTCACATCATCGAGTGCGGCGCTCAAGCCACCGGCGGCAACCATACAGACTGGCATTTGTATGCGGACCACCTCAAAGATGTCGGTTACCCGATCGCAGAAGTGGCGCAAGACGGTTCTTTCGTCTGCACCAAACTGAGCGGCACCGGCGGAGCCGTTACTTGCGGCACAGTTGGTGAACAGATGCTCTACGAGATTGGCGATCCCAAGCGGTATCTCTTGCCGGATGTGACATGTGACTTCTCAAGGGTGACGATCACCCAAGAGGCCAATGACCGGGTCGCTGTTCGCGAGACAAAAGGTACTCCGCCGTCGCCTGAGTACAAGGTCAGCGTGACCTACCACGACGGATACCGCATCGGTCAAATGTACATGTATTACGGTGAAGACGCCAGCGCGAAAGCTCGTTCGTTTGCCAATGCTGCTGTTGATCGCGCCCGAGGCAAACTGCGCCAAATGAACGTGGCCGATTTCGATGAGGTGTTGATCGAGACCTTTGGTGATGAATCACATTACGGGGACTACGCGACACAACAACATGCGAGGGAAGTGATCGTCAAGATCGCAGCTAAACACCAAGAACAGAATGTGCTGGGTGTGTTGGTGCGGGAGGCGACTGGTCTCGCGCTATCGGCTCCGCCAGGTCTGTGTGGTTTTGCGGGAGGTCGCCCCAAGGCGTCTCCGGTCTTTCGATTGTTCTCCTGCCTCGTCCCCAAGTCACGTGTCCATGTCCAGGTTCACACCGATACCGAGTCCGTTGAGTGCAGCGAGATGTTCTCTCATCAACCCGTCGGTACCACTGGGTCGGTGACCCCAGCGCAACCCACGGCGGACGGTGAGACCGTGTCGGTTGAGCTCAAGATGCTGGCGTACACACGATCGGGTGATAAAGGAAACAAAGCCAATGTGGGCGTGCTACCGCGCCACATCGCATTTGGGCCATATCTCTTTAATGCGTTGGACATGGAGACGCTGTACCACCGGTTTAAGCACTTACTGGCTGCCGGTTGCGACAGCGTGGAACGGTTTTACCTGCCGGGAACCGGTGCCACCAACATCCTCCTAGACGGTGCGTTAGGGGGCGGCGGGATCGCCAGTTTGCGCAACGATCCTCAAGGCAAAGGGTTTTCCCAGATCATCTTGCAATTGCCGGTGACGGTGCCGAAGAGATTGCTTGAGGAGTTGACGTTCCCTCGCCCATGACGGCCGGCCAGATGCCTGCGCACTTCGCAGACAGTCGGCGTCAAATGTTGGACAAGATTGCGGAGATGCGGGCGCTTGAGCAAAGGGCTACTCAAGCCTCGGAAAAACGTTTGCCGGTGTTCCGCAAACGCCACCAGCTGTCCCCAAGAGAGCGGGTTATTCATCTTCTCGATCCTGGGATGCCGTTTCTCAGACTGCACTCACTCGCAAATTACTGCTTTGAGGATCCTGATCCTGATCGCAGCATCCCGGGAGGGAGCATCGTCTGCGGAATTGGATATGTGAGCGGCACGCGCGTCGTCATATGGGCGGACGACAGTGGAATCAATGCGGGCGCTATGACGTCAGCCTCGTTGCCTATGTCTTTGAACCTGATGCGGATTGCTCTCAAACAGCGATTGCCTTTGATTCACTTAGTGGAAAGTGCCGGAGCCAATTTGCTGAACTACCGCGTGGAAGGGTGGGCTTCTGGGGGCCAACTGTTTCGCGATTTGGCGCGTCTCAGCGCGGCTGGTATCCCCACGATCTCAATCCTGCATGGTGGATCAACAGCCGGTGGGGCGTACATGCCCGGATTGTCCGACTATGTCATCGGCGTCCGGAAAAACGGCTTGGCAGCATTAGGCGGAGCGGCGCTGGTCAAGGCGGCCACGGGTGAGGTGGCTGATGATCGCGATTTGGGTGGATCAGAGATGCACGCCAAGACCAGCGGTCTCGTGGAATACTTGGCAGATGACGACCGCCATGCCCTGCGCATCGCACGTGACGTCGTCGCTTCTTTGCATTGGAATCGGGACATCCCGGCGCGCGAGCGGCATCACCGGCCTCCACAGGGCGATCCTGCCGAACTAGCGGGCATCGTCCCATTTGATCCCAAAGTTGCCTACGACGTGCGAGACATCCTGACGCGAGTTGTGGATGACTCAGCCATCCTCGAATTCAAACCGCGCTACGGCATGTCTACGCTCTGTGCTCACGCCGAAATTGATGGACTGGTCTGTGGAGTGATTGGTAACAACGGACCGATTGACCCGCAAGGTGCAACGAAGGCAACACAGTTCATTCAGTTGTGTGATCAATCAGGAACCCCACTCATCTTTTTCAATAACACGACTGGGTATTTGGTCGGCACCGAGTACGAGCAAGCGGGGATGATCAAACACGGATCCAAAATGATCCAAGCCGTCTCCAATGTAAGCGTGCCAAAGATCTCTCTGTATGTCGGCTCGTCTTTTGGTGCTGGCAACTATGGCATGTGCGGACTCGCATATGAACCAGACTTTCTCTTCGCTTGGCCTAACTCGATCAGCGGCGTCATGGGAGGAGAGCAAGCGGCACGCACGATGACGCAAGTAGCGATCGATGGTGCCAAGAGGCGGGGGTTAGAGCCCGATATGACGGCGATTGGTGAGCGTGAGCAACAAATTGCTGCGCACTTTAAGGCGCAAGAATCAGCGTTTTACACATCAGGTCGCGTGCTTGATCATGGTGTGATCGATCCGCGTGATACTCGGCGCGTACTGTGCCTCGTCCTTGATATTTGTCTCACCGCGCGCCAAAAAACGCTTCATCCGAATTCGTTCGGCGTGGCCAGGATGTAGGAGCACCCATCTCGTGAAATCATCGTCAGTGATCCCTCAGATCAACACGTTGCTCGTCGCCAATCGTGGTGAGATCGCGATTCGCGTCATGAGAACGGCCCAGCGACTCGGCATACGAACGGTCGCTGTGTATTCAGAAGCGGATGCCGGAGCGCTCCATGTTCGCATGTCTGATGAGGCTATCTGCAT
The DNA here is from genome assembly GCA_965209235.1 of Gammaproteobacteria bacterium. Taxonomy (GTDB): domain Bacteria; phylum Pseudomonadota; class Gammaproteobacteria. The sequence goes on from OZ242382.1 coordinate 1,404,744, forward strand.
CGGGCCAGCCGCTGCGACAGACTCGTATCTCTCGGTGGAGCGCGTCATGCACGCGGTTGAGGCGAGCCAAGCAGATGCCGTGCATCCAGGCTACGGATTCTTATCAGAAAACACGGCGTTCGCAGAGAGACTGACTGAAGCCGGAGTCATATTTGTTGGACCGTCTGCGCAGGCGATCACTGAAATGGGTGACAAAGCGAAGGCGCGCCAGCGGATGCAAAGAGCGGGAGTGCCGTGCATTCCGGGGTACGACGGACCGGCTCAAGACGCAGTCAACCTGCGCAGTGAAGCAAGCCGTATCGGGTATCCCCTCATGATCAAAGCGGTCGCGGGCGGAGGTGGACGCGGCATGCGTCTGGTGAAGGACGCTGGCGAATTTGACGAGTCCATGGCCATGGCGCGATCAGAATCAGAACGGAGCTTCGGTTCCGGCGCGCTCTTTTTAGAGCGAGCCATTGTCAACGCTAGGCACGTTGAGATTCAGGTGTTTGCTGACCAGCACGGCACATGTGTCCATCTGGGCGAGCGTGACTGTTCCACCCAGCGCCGCCACCAGAAAGTGCTGGAAGAGTCACCATGCGGTGTGGTGGATCCACAGCTCCGTCAAGCGATGGGCGAGCAAGCCATTGCAGCAGCCAAAGCTGTGGGATACGAGGGCGCGGGAACCGTCGAGTTCCTGCTTGATTCCTCGTCTGAGTTTTATTTTCTCGAGATGAACACGCGACTGCAGGTGGAACATCCGGTGACGGAGATGATCACCGGACTGGATCTGGTGGAGTGGCAACTTCGTGTCGCTGCGGGCCAGCAACTGCCGTCCGCGTTTCACTCGATCACGACTAGCGGCCATGCCATTGAAGCACGGTTGTGCGCAGAAGAGCCTGCGTTTGACTTTCGGCCTGCATCAGGCGACATGTTGGAGTGGAAGGCTCCCGATCTGCCAGGTGTTCGCGTCGACTCTGGCGTGACTCGTGGCTCGGTCATATCGCCGCACTACGATAGCATGATGGCTAAGATCATTGCTCATGGTGAAACGCGGGAGATCGCGCGGCAGCGCCTACAGCACGCGCTGCGCGAGACGATTGTGTTTGGCGTGCGCACCAACCGAGACTATCTGCTGGCACTTGTCGGAAGTGCGGCTTTTGCGGATGGGCGCATCACGACCGACTTCATCGATCATCAAGCCGGACAAGATCTCGCTATTCCACAAGAAGATGATGCGCTGGTGTTGAAAGCCGCTGTCATTGACTACCGCGCGTCACGCCGCCAGCACGTCACCCAGTCCTCCGGTGTTTCTCCTGAGCTCTTAGACTGGAGCAATACTGGAACGCTTTCGAGCGTCATGACCTACATCTTGGATGATGGTCCGGTGGATGTCACCGTGACAGCGCTTGGCGATTCACAGTACACCTCCTGCCTGAATGACCGCGAGGTCACCATGCGGGTTGAAGATGTTGAAGACAACGTCACCAGTATTCGCATTAACGGCAAGAAATCTCACGTGCATTACCAGTGCGACTCTGCGCACGTCTGGGTCGCGACAGACCAGTTAACGCACGGCTTCCAACGATGGCAAGCCGGCGACGCTGCCGACGATCAGGTGGGAAGCGGGGTGCTGCGGGCGCCGATGCATGGCACCGTGGTCGATGTGAAGGGGTCTGTCGGTGATGTCGTGGCTATCGGTGATGTCATTGCTGTGATGGAGGCTATGAAGATGCAGCACACGATCACTGCGGATGTGGCCGGGCGCGTTGTCGATATTTCTGTTGAAGCTGGCGCTCAGTTGGGTGCTGGCGATGCCATAGCTACGATCGAACCTGACGGAGAGTCATGATGGATACCTCTTTTTGCAAAACACTGGGCATTGAATTCCCACTCTTTGCCTTTACCCACTGCCGCGATGTCGTGGCCGCTGTGTCCCGAGCCGGAGGTATGGGCGTCTTAGGCGCAGTCGGCATGACGGAAGATCAGCTGGAAGAAGAACTCTGTTGGATCGACAAGCACGTCGATGGTAAGCCGTACGGCGTCGATTTAATCGTGCCTTCAGCGTATGTTGGGAAAGGCCGCAACGTCTCCATTCATGACCACATTGCGTCGCTTCCAGATGAGCAAAAGCGTTTTGCCGCCAAGATCCTGGAAGATCGCGGGATTGACGTGTCCGATCTTGATGAAGGACGGAAAGGTGCCGGGCGTTTTGGGGAAAACCTCAAAGAAGAAACGGCAGCTCGCATGATGGAAGTGGCCTTCAGCCACAAGATTGGCCTGATTGCCAACGCTCTGGGCGTGCCGCCCAAGATCATGCTGGACGCGGGGCGGAAGCGTCACGTGCCCGTGGCGGCGCTAATTGGCACCCGGGAACACGCTCTCGCACAAGTCCAAGCGGGCGTTGATATCGTGGTGGCCGCAGGCGGCGAAGCCGGGGGACATTGCGGAGATATCGGCACGATGGTTCTGGTGCCGGATACGGTTCGTGCGCTACGTGCAGCCGGCTACCAGACGCCGGTGCTGGCAGCCGGAGGTATCGTGACAGGAGACCAAATGGCTGCGGCAATGGCAATGGGTGCCGCGGGTGCGTGGACCGGGTCCGTGTGGCTCACCACAACCGATGCCGAAACTGGTGAGGTTGTCAAAAGCAAGATGTTGAAGGCCTCATCACGCGATACCGTGAGATCTCGAAGTCGCACTGGCAAGTACTCCCGCCAGCTGAAGTCCCCGTGGACAGATGCTTGGGAATCAGCCGGTGCACCTCCTTCACTCCCCATGCCTCTGCAACCACTCGTGGCTGAACCTGCGCTTCGCAAAGTTGATCGTTTGGCGGCTGCTGGACACGTTGGTGCCCAAGAACTCGTCACGTATTGGGTTGGTCAAGGCGTCGGGATGATGAATACAGAGATGTCCGCCTCGGCTGTGGTTCAGGAATTCAAAGAGGATTTCATCCGAGCGTGTGAACGCCTCAATGAGAGTTTGGGGGCCTAGGATGAAGCAGGCTCATGATTTTGTGGCCGAGAGTCAGATTCTTTTTGACACCCTCAGCCGCGCGCCCGCACACACTCTCACGAGATCGACCCAGTTTAAATCTTGGACCGTTGAAGATGTGATCCGCCACCTTCATGTGTGGAATGGCATGGCTGAACTGTCCGCCACGGACTCCGAGAAATTTCAATCTCGCATGGATGGTCTCAACCAGACCACGAGTCGCGGCCAGACGGTTCGCAGTTTTGAGAAGGCGTTTGTTGGCGACGTGAGCGGCGCCGAGCTGTTGGGTCAGTGGGCAGCGGGCTTCAAACAGGTGGGGCAAGTCTTTGAGACGATTGATCCCAAGAGCCGCGTCCTCTGGGCTGGGCCATCCATGAGCGCACGGTCGAGCATCACGGCCCGACAGATGGAAACGTGGGCTCATGGTCAAGAAATTTATGATCTGCTTGGTGTGGAATGTCCCAATTCCGAACGGATCGAAAACATTGCCACCATGGGATACTTAACGTACGGTTGGACATTTCACGTGCGCGGCGAGATGCCGCCCGAACCAACGCCATACGTGCATCTTGTCGGTCCATCGGGAGCGGTTTTTGAGTACGGCGTTCCGTCGCAGGCTGAGCGCGTTGAAGGATCCGCGGTGGATTTCTGTCAAGTCGTCACCCAGACCCGGAATATTCAGGACACATCACTGACGGTGATTGGACCGAATGCGACGCGCTGGATGTCGATGGCGCAGTGTTTTGCGGGACCGCCTGAAACGCCGCCAGCACCCGGAACGCGTTGCCAAACACAGTCGTGATAACGGAGCAGTCTGGCTCCGCGCATTTGCATGGCATCGCGCGCATGCGGGAGTTAGAAGCGCGTCAAGCGACGATTTCCCAGCGCCGCACGCCGGTGTTTCGTTCGCGCAACCAACTGACCCCCATCGAGCGCCGGGATGCGCTGTTGGATTCGGGCATGCCCTATCTCCGCTTGCACGCACTTGCCAACTACTTGGTCGATAGCGATGATCCGGACACAAGCGTGCCTGGCGCAAGCGTCTATATCGGAATTGGCTTTGTGTCAGGGGTGCGCTGCATCGTGTGGGTGGACGACAGCGGTATTAAGGCGGGCGCGATGACGTCGTCTTCACTGCCTGTCGTTTTAAGCGCACTGGAGATGGCCAAGCGCCAAAAACTCCCCGTCGTTCATCTCGTTGAGAGCGCCGGCGTGAATTTGATGGAGTACGAAGTTGAAGGGTGGCACCGCTTTGGTGAGGTGTTTTACCGGATGGCACAACTCAGTGCGCAAGGTGTCCCCATAGTGACCGTTCTGCACGGCATGTCAACGGCTGGAGGTGCTTATATGCCGGGCATGAGCGACTATGTGATCGGCGTGCGAGACAACGGCACGGCCGCATTAGCTGGCGCGGCGCTGGTGTTAGCGGCGACGGGCGAGCAGTCGACAGATCAAGAACTCGGCGGTGCCGCGATGCACGCGGAAACCACGGGGTTGGTCGAGTACCTCGTCGATGATGATCGTGAAGGGGTGGCGCGCGCAAGGCAGGTGATGGCTCATCTCCACTGGAACAAGAGCACCTCTTTCAGCCATCACGTGCCTGAATATCCGGAGAGTTGCTCGTCCACGATGTTGGACATCATCCCAACGGATCCTCACCAGGCATACGATGCGATGCAGATCGTCTCGCGCGTGGTTGATGCCGGAAGCTGCGTGGCGTTTAAATCCAGATACGGACCATCGACGCTCTGTCTGCGCGCAACCGTGAGCGGTCATCACATCGGCATCATCGCCAACAATGGACCGATTGATGCGCAAGGCGCTGCCAAGACCGGGCACTTTCTTCAGCTGTGCGATGCCGCAGATACCCCGGTCGTCTTCTTCTCTAATACGACGGGATACATGGTAGGGGTGGCGGCTGAAAGAGCGGGCATGATCAAGCACGGCGCCAAGATGATCCAAGCCGTTTCCAACGTCCGCGTCCCGCGCATCACTTTTTACGTCGGAGCGAGTTTCGGCGCCGGTAACTATGGCATGAGTGGCCACTCCTACAAGCCTGACTTTTGTTTTGCATGGACGACCGCGCGAACAGGTGTTATGGGGGGCGAGCAAGCAGCCAAGACGATGGAACAAGTCACGGTGAGTGCTGCGAAACGGCGCGGACGCCCCATTGATAGCCAGCAGGTGGAAGCACAACGCAACGCACTATTACAGCGATTTCATACCCAAACCGATCCGTTTTACACATCCGGTCGGGTGTTGGATCATGGCATGATTGATCCGAGAGATACGCGTCGCGTGTTACTCTTCGCGCTTGAAACATGCCGGGAGGCACGAGCGCGACCACTCAACCCCAACGCTTTCGGCGTCAGTCGTTTTTAGGAAGACCGAGCATGACCACATCAGCCACCGATTCTGCCGTCATTTTCGAAAAGCGCGGCAACTGGGCTTCCGCGACTCTCAACCGCCCGGACATGAGAAACCCACTGACGGCTGACATCGTGGGTGGGTTGATGACGGCCTTCGCTGAAGTCGCTAACGACGATGCGATACGCGGCATGACCCTGCAGGGCAACGGAAAGGTTTTCAGCGCCGGCGCTGATCTCAAAAACATGCGATCTCAAGCGGGTCAAGAACAGCGCCTTGACGACATCATTGAGGGGAGCTTGAGCATGGCTCGGTTACTCCAGGCCATCAGGGACTGCCCGAAAGTCATCATTGCACGAGTTCACGGCGCTGCAGTGGCCGGCGGCATGGGGATTACATGTGCTGCCGACGTGTCTATCGCTGACAAAGACTCCGTCTTTGCCCTCACTGAAACCCGGATCGGGCTCTCGCCTGCTCAGATTGCACCGTACGTCATTGCACGGGTTGGCTGCCAAACGGCTCGGCGGCTCATGCTGACAGGCGAGCGTTTCAAAGCACCTCTCGCGCTGCAGATGGGCATCATCGACAAGATGACCTCTGATGCTCACACACTCGATGATCTCGAGCGAGAGATCAAGAATGCTGTGTTGAAATGTGCACCAGACGCGCTCAGACATACCAAGACGTTGCTACACCATCTCGCGACGCCGAATCTGCATACAGACGACACGGCATCGTACTTGGCCAACAACTTTGCCGAATGCGTGTTGAGCGAGGCGAAAGAGGGGGTGGCAGCCTTTTTGGAGAAACGCGACCCGAGCTGGTCTCGCGCAGTCGAGTAACGACCAGCTACTCCTTCGGCCTGGTGTGCTCTTCCGTGATGTCTTCCAGTCGCTGCAATCGCTGCCCGATCTCCACGCGAAAGTCGTCGAGATGCGACTCAATATGACGAAACTCATCGCGAATCGCATCGCGATCGGACGCTGCGCGATCGCGCAGTAGCTCACGCTCAAGTTCGCGCTGCGCCTCTTCCATGCCCTTGAGCATGACGGCGACAAAGAGGTTTAAGACGATGAGCGCCCCAATGATGACGAAACTGACAAAGTAGCTGGATGCAATCCACCCACGTCCTTGGGGGATGATGTTGGCCGTGTTAACACCGAGATTCGAGAGCATGGTGTACGTTTCTGCTGTGTAGCCGTACAGGTGGCTACCGTACATGTTGATGTACATGATGTCCGTCCAATCTTCGAGTGTGGCTGTGCGAAACAGTGAAAGGGCGGCCACGGGAACGGATCGAAAATGGACGGGATCGTTACTCCCGAATAAGTGCGTGCCGATCACCGCATAGACGTAAACATAGGCGCCAGCCAACAGGATGACATATCCCATTGACGGCAAGCTATGAAGGACAGCAGATACCAGCAGCCGCAAGCGCGGAATGGCGGTCAGCAACCGCAGCGTTCTCAGTACGCGCAACGTCCGCAAGATCGCGCCAAACTCTGAAGCATCCGTCGGAACCAGGCACACCACGACGATCGTGAAGTCAAAGACGTTCCATCCGTCTTTAAAGTAGTTCAATGGCGTGGGCCAACGGGCCGCCAATTTCATGAGCGCTTCCAGCACAAAGATGGCGATAACGATGCGATCGATCCAGTGAATCAGTCCACCCGCGCGTGACATCACTCGCGCGTCTGTTTCCAATCCCACGTTCAAGGCCCCAATCAGGATGCAGGCCAAAATGGACATCCGAAAAATAGCAGATGCTTCAACATGAGCCAAGCGCTTTGCCCACACTGGTGAGTGCGCAGCCATGAGTGTCAACCTAGAATCGTGGGTCAGATTGTCACAGAATCGGTGTGATGGAACAAGTTGATGTGGCCATTGTTGGCGCCGGTCTGGGTGGCTTGTGTGCGGCGATCAAGTCCAAAGAGAGTGGACTGACCAATATCGTCGTGCTCGAAAAGAACAGTGGGCCAGGAGGTGTGTGGTTTGAGAACCGGTACCCGGGGTGCGCGTGTGATGTTCCGATTGCGCTGTATCAGTTTTCATTCGCACCTGGACATCATTGGAGCCACCTCTACCCGCGCTCATCTGAGATTCAGGCGTACGCTGAAGAACTGGTGACGCGCTACGAGTTGTCGGACGATATGCGGTACAACGATGCGGTCGTATCGGCCTCGTGGAGCGACGCGGGTCATTGGCTCGTCACAGCCGGCTTCAGGCGCGCAATACCAAGCACGCTATCTCGTGTGCGCTCTCGGGCAACTCAACCGCCCGTTCACGCCGACGATCAACGGCCATGACGCATTCGGTGGGCAGACCGTTCATTCCGCGCGCTGGGACTCGGTGCCGATCGATGACGCCAATGTTGCCATCATCGGTTCTGCGGCCAGCGCCGTGCAAATCATCCCTGAAATTGCACCCCGGGTCAAGCATCTCACAGTCTTTCAACGCACTCCTAATTGGGTGTTTCCTCGTCAAGACAGAGAGGTCACCTTGCAAGACAAGGCGTTGATGATTGTCGAACCCAGAGATCGCGATGTCGATTGGTGCGCGCAGCCGGAGTGTGATTTATGACAACGCTGACTACTTTTTTTGGCAAACCTTCGAATGGACAAAAGAGGGGAGGGATGCATCGACGCAGATCGCGCTGAACTTACTGCAAGATCAGGTCGCAGATGAACAGCTACGTAAAGCACTGACGCCGGATTAACCCCATCGGATGCAAACGCATTCTGATTACGGATGACTATTACCCGGCCTTGAACCGTGAGAACGTCTCTCTGGTCACGTCACCCATTCAATCGATCACGCAGCGCGGCGTTGTGTGCGACAACGGCAGCATGCACGATGCGGACAGCATCATCTATGCCACCGGCTTCGAAACCACGAATTGGGGATGGTCGTTGGACGTGCATGGGCTACACGGCCAATCGTTGGCTGACACCTGGAGCGATCGGGCTGAAGCGTACCTTGGGACGACGGTGCACGGTTTTCCGAACATGTTCGTGTTGTACGGTCCGAACACCAACCTCGGGCACAACTCCATTTTGGTCATGTTAGAAGCGCAGGTTGAGGTACTTCACGCGCTGCGTGGCCATGCTCGCGCAACGGCACGCAACGGCTTTCATGCCAAAGCCTGAGATACAGCGCGCTTTCAATGAACGCATCCAAGCCGAATTGAGTCAAACGGTCTGGGCTGATACAAATTGTTCCTCGTGGTACAAGACGAAAGATGGCAACATTACCCAGAATTGGTCGTCTCATACGCGGGCATTTCGCGAGCAGACATCAGCCGTAACACCCGATGACTATGAATTCATAGACGCATAGTCCGCGTCCCTCAATATAATCAGCTAGGAGCATGGTGCTCCGCGCAACGCGTTAAGACTCAACTTGTCGGCGCGTCAACGCAGGTGCTGGTCGCGTGGCTGGTGGCGCCTCGGATGCGGGGTGCCGTTTCGTGCCACGTGAGTTCGGATCCATACCCATCATCGTACAAGGACAATTGGTACTCGATTGCATTGAGCGCGCCTGCAAAATGTCAGACTGCTCGCTGTGGGGCGTCGAAGCGCTTCGGCGGCTGAATGATCAGGTGTTGTGTATTTACGTCGAAAAATCAGACTTCAGTTCTGTCGGGGTGGACGATTGCGCATCAGTCAGCGATATCGCAAAGGACTTGATGGAGCTTAATGGTGAAGGTCAGCATTACGACATCATTGAAGTCTCGTCACCAGGCAGTGACCGCCGGATATTTGCAGCAGACCAGCTCTCGCGATTCGTGGGGCGATGGATGTCGTGTAAATTCGTGATGCAGCGACACGATGCTGACGACAAGCCATTACCACTGTCGCAGCTCATGCAGTTGGAAGATCTGACTGATGGTGTCATGCATCTTGTCGATCGAGATGATCGTCGGTGTACGTGTACGTTTGACGATTTAGGAACCATGCGTTTGGTCCCAACGTGGGACGAACCAACGAGCAAGCAGATACAAGGGAGGAAGCGAAGGTGAAGCGCCGTTCAGCCGAAGTCATCGCAGCAGAAGCGAGACGTGAACTCGTACTCATGATTGAGGCGATTGCAAACGAGAAAGAACTGAGCGAACGCGAGGTGATCCAAGCTGTCGAAGCTGCGATCGTTGCGTCGTACAAAGAAGCGCTTGGCCCACACGCTACGCTGGAATGCAAAGTCAACCGTTCAACCGGTGAGCACCACGTTCAACGTTCATGGACCGTTGAGACGGATGAAGCGGTCGAGGCAGCTCGAAATGTTGATGAAGACGCTGAAGCAGAAGCGGTGGAAGCTCAACCGAACGCTGAGCTGATCACGATTCAAGAAGCCAAAGACCAAGAATTAGCGACCGACCCGAGCGTCGGCGATACGCTGCGCCAGATTGTGAATGATCGCGATGGCGGGCGGATTGGTGCACGTATGTCAAAGCACCAACTGTTTCAAAAACTACGCGAGGCGAAGCGCATGCGAGTCGCTGCGCACTACGCAGCCAAAGTCGGCCACTTGGTCGTTGGCATGGTGAAGCGGCGAACGGCTGAAGGCAACTACATCATCTCCATTTCGGAAGGCATTGACGCTCTTTTGCTCAACCGGGATTGCCTACAGCATGATCAACCGTATGTGAATGACCGAGTGACAGCCGTCCTGACCTCCGTGGATGCGGGTAACAAAGGCCCTCAACTGCACTTGTCGCGCACCAGCCCCATGATGCTGACAGCACTGATGCGGCGTGAAGTCCTGAAATTGCCGAAGATGTCGTTGAGATCAAAGCAGCTGCGCGCGATCCAGGCATGAGAGCCAAGGTCGCGGTTTCAACTAATGACCGGCGAATTGATGCTGTCGGCGCGTGCGTTGGCATGCGTGGAAAGCGCGTGCAAACCGTGCAGAGCGAGCTGGGCGGCGAGAAAATTGAGATCGTGCACTGGGATGCGGATCCCACAGTCTTCGTCCAACGAGCCCTTGAGCCTGCCAAGGACATAAAGTCTATTTCCTTGAACTATGACGATACGGTGATCCGTATTGGGCTCCCCGAAGATCAATTGCCATTGGCCATTGGAAAGTCCGGTAGCAACGTGCGCATGGCGGTCGAATTGACCGGATGGCGTATCGACCTGATGTCCGAGGAAGAGGCCAAAACGAAGAGTGTTGACGAGAAAAACAGCGCTCGTGACATTTTCATGGAAGAGCTTGAGCTTGACGCCGACTCCGCAGACGTTCTCTACCAAAGCGGTGCGGTGTCTCTCGAACACCTTGCTCGGATGTCCCCTCCCATGCTCTCGGCCAATATCCCAGAGATTGATGAGGAATTTGCGGAAGAGCTCATTCACGATGCCAAGCGCGCCATCATCGTCCGAGCAGGTCGCGAAGAAAAGCGCTTTACGGATCGGTTTGGCAGTTTGGATGGGATCTCGGTTCGCGTCGCACGCCAACTTGAAGAAGCTGGCCTTGAAAATGCCAACGCGATCGCCGATCTGGCCGCGGATGAACTTATGGAAAAAATCAAAGGTCTCGATGAAGAATTGGCGCAGCGGCTCATCATGTCCGCTCGCAATCTTCATTAACACCACATTGATGACTGGCTGGGAGGCGTCTTGACTATCACCGCAAAGGAATTCCTTGCCGATAGAGGCATCGAAAACGAAACTGCAGACTTTGTGCTCGCGTCGTGCAAGATTGACCAGAATGCTCAGGTGACTCCTGAACTTCAGGCACAAATCCTCAAGACTCAACAAGAGTTAGCGGCTGGCCAACCTCAAAAGGCGAAACGTCGTCGCACCTTTGGTAAGAAGCCTGCCGCGTCGGCCTCAACGGCGAGCGATGGCCCGGCGATTGAAGTCAGGGGTGTGTCGTCTCTGACGATTAACCTGACCCAACCCGTCTCAGACGCTCCGGTCAGCGTAACCAGACCACAACCACAGACCATGCCGGCGGCCACGTCTAAGCACGCTGATGACAAAGTGGTTGAGCCCGTTGCGGAAGTCGCACCGACATCTGCAGCTCCGCTGCCGTCTTCGAGCAGCCTGCGCGAAAAAGAGGTGGCTGCCGACACCACCTCTCGTAACCCAACGTCTGACTTTACAAAACCTGCCAAACGTCAAGCACCCGCTCGAGGTAAGGGACCGTCTCCGACCCGGAGGCCAACCCGTGCCATCACGCGCGCTCAACCGTCACGTGACATTGGACAGAATCGCCGCGGCGGCCGTAATCGCCCGGGGCTGACTTCAGAGCGCGAGTACCGCCATGCTCGTAAGGGTAAGCACATCAATCGAGACCCAGTGCCAGTGGGTGAAGTGGAAGTGCCTGAAGCCATTTCCGTCGCGCTCTTAGCACAGCGCATGAACATGAAAGCGACGTCGGTGATTCGAGCGCTATTTCAGTTAGGCGAAGTTGTCACTCCCAGTGAAGTGATCGACCAAGACACCGCGTCATTGGTAGTTGCTGAGCTTGGCGGCACGCCCATCATCATCAAGAGCCGCTCCATCGACGAACGTGTCTCAGATCTCGTTCAGCAGTCGGGTGACTCCACAACGCGTCCGCCTGTCATTGCCGTCATGGGGCATGTTGACCACGGGAAAACCTCACTGCTTGACTACATTCGAAAAGCGCGCGTTGCATCGAAGGAAGCCGGCGGAATTACGCAACGCATTGGTGCGTACCTATACAAAGGCAAGAACGGTGATTTCTGTTTTATTGACACCCCAGGGCACGCGGCCTTTAGCCAAATGCGTGCACACGGTGCCAAGGCGACAGACGTTGCCGTCCTTGTTGTCGCGGCAGATGATGGCGTCAAACCGCAAACAGAAGAAGCTGCTACTCATGCCAAAGAGGCAGGCGTTCCCATTGTTGTTGCCCTAACCAAGTGTGATTTGCAAGATATCAACCTCGAGCCGATCAAGGCCGGGTTGGCTGGCATCGGCCTACAAAGTGAAGACTGGGGCGGTAACGTGCAATGCGTGCCGGTTTCGTCTGTCACAGGAGAGGGGATTGATGCCTTACTGGCTGCGGTCTCTCTCGAAGCAGAATTGCTAGACCTTAAAGCTCAAACAAAAGGCGCCGCACAAGGAACCGTTTTGGAATCTCGGACGGAAAAAGGGTTAGGAAACGTCGTATCAATTCTTGTCATGAAAGGAACGTTGCGCGTCGGTGACGCCGTGTTAGCCGGTGAGGCACATGGCAAGATCAAACGCATGATGGACGATACCGGCAAGATTCTGAAAACGGCCGGTCCCGTCACACCGATTGAAGTGATGGGAATCTCGAATAACTGTGAACCTGGGATGCCGTTTGCAGCCGTGCCAGACATCAACAAAGCGCGCGAATTCGCTGATGAATTCAGTGCAGAGTTGACAGCCAAGCGCATGGCGAGCTCTCGCTCCCGCGTTTCGAGCGAGTCGCTGTTTGATGGCCTGAATAAGGAACACCGCGTGGTGTCGCTAATCATTCGCGGCGACCGTCAGGGTGTCGTGGATGCCATTACGACATCCGTCAGCGCCTTGGGAACCGATGATGTCGATGTCAAAATCGTGTCAAGTGGAACAGGTGCGATCACGCAAAGTGACGTCACAATGGCCAAGATGACGAATTCTCGAATCATTGGATTTGATGTTCGGGCAGACACGCAAGCACGCAAGATGGCACAGACGGAAGAGGTCCCTCTGGACTACTACAGCATCATCTATGAATTGCAAGACGATGTTGCTACACGCGTCGAGGGTCTGAAAGAGGTCGAAATCAAAGAGCGCATTATTGGATTGGCCGATGTGCGCGAAGTCTTCAATTCGCCGCAACTGGGTTCCATTGCGGGCTGCTTAGTGATTGACGGTGTTGTGAGAAAAGACAAGCGCATTCGGGTGCTGCGACAAAGTCGCGTGGTATTCGAAGGAACGCTTGAGTCACTGCGCCGCTTCAAAGACTCTGTTGAAGAGGTGCGCATGGGTACCGAATGCGGAATCGGTGTCGCGAAGTACGACGTGGCAGCCGGCGACCAGATTGAGGTGTACGACCGTATTGACGCGTAGCGGCGCCCGAGCTGAAGCCCGCGTCGCAGAAGCTTTAGCTCAAGTCATCCTGAAGAACGGCGATAGCCTCGAGGGACTGCAGCTCACAGACGTCCATATCTCGCCGGGGAGATCGCACGTTGGTGCGCTGTATGCCATTTGGAATCCAGCTATTGATGCGAATGCTCTCCAGGAGAGAGTTGAGACATTGCTGCCTCTGCTTCGCACCCAACTCGGACGCCTATTACGGTGGCGCCGGGTTCCTACACTGAGTTTAACGCTGGACGAACGTCCACCGGAACAGCGCCACCTTGAGTCGCAACTGACACACTCACACCCCAAATCCTAGGTGACACATATGAATGACGGAAGACGCAAACCAGCGCGTCGGAATATCTCTGGCCTACTATTGCTTGACAAAGATCCCGGATTGACATCAAATGCGGCGTTGCAGCGCATCAAACGACTCTTTGACGCCAAGAAAGCAGGACACTGCGGGTCACTTGACCCGTGTGCCGTCGGCATGCTGCCGATCTGCTTTGGCAATGCCACCAAGTTTGCTGACTGTCTTCTTTTGTCCGGGAAAACGTACCTGACCACGATTCAACTCGGCATTGAGACCACGACAGGCGATCTCACGGGGGAAGTGACTTCCCGGAGTGATGATATCCCTTCGGAGCAGGCTGTGCGGGATGCTCTGAAACGCTTTCAGGGGGAGATCACTCAGATTCCGCCGATGTATAGCGCCATCAAAAAAGATGGAAAACCACTCTACGAATTAGCCAGACAAGGCATCGAAGTGCAGCGCGAACCGCGCCAGGTCGTCATTGACTATCTGAACGTACTTGATGTTGATGGGCCGATGGTTCGAGTGGAGCTTCGCTGCAGCAAGGGAACCTATGTTCGCAGTATCGCTATGGATCTGGGTACAGCTCTAGGATGCGGTGGCGCGATGGCTGACTTGCGCCGCACCAGTGTTGGCCTTTGGAAAGACGAGGATTCCATCACCGAAGCAGAGCTTGCCGCCATGTCAGAGGAAGATCGCGCGCGCGCCGTTCGCCCAGTGTCTGATATGACGTCGCATCTCACATCCACGGTTTTATCGTTGCCAGACTACCGCATGCTTGAGCAACAGCGCCGTATTGTGGTGCGTGCCGATGAAAAACCGGGAATTCGAGCAATCTACTGCGGCGAACGTTTTTGCGGAACTGGTGAGATTACTGAAGAGCAAGTGCTCAAGGTTGTTAAGTTACTACCGTACTCGCCGCAGAAAGGGTAGAATTCCCCAGACAACGTCAATTACAGATTTCCTGACAACGTGGACAAACAAAGCAAGGCCGAGGTGATCGAGAAGTTCGCCAAAAAAGAAGGTGACACTGGATCAGCCGAAGTTCAAATCGGTCTGCTCACGCAAAAAATCAACGGGTTACATTCTCACTTTGAGAAAAACAAAGGTGACTTGCACTCTCGCTACGGCTTGGTGCGTATGGTGAATCGGCGTAGGCGTTTACTGAACTACCTCAAGCGGAAAGATGAAGCTCGCTACCGCACAACTCTCAGTGCTCTCGGCTTACGTCGCTAAGCACCACACTCTCACTATTGCGCAGACTCCCGCCAACACGTTGCGGGGCGTGCGCTTTATCTCAATTAAGTAGGACCATTACATGGACACATCGATCCAAAAAACGCCTTCCAGCGTAACATTTCAACACGGGAGTGCCACAATCACTCTCGAAACTGGCCGCGTCGCCAAACAAGCAACATCAGCTGTATACGCATCATCGGGAGATGCTCGCGTCTTAGCGACTGTTGTTGCGAAGAAAGAAGCGCGCCCCAACCAACCATTCTTCCCTCTTGGTGTTCATTTCCAAGAGCCGGTGGCTGCTGGTGGTCGCATTCCTGGTAGCTATTTCCGAAGGGAAGGGCGTCCTGGCGAGCGCGAGATTCTCGTGAGTCGCATGATTGATCGCCCGATCCGTCCGCTTTTTGCCAAGACGTTCCAAAACGAAGTGCAGTGCGTGTGCCAAGTGCTATCAGCTGACCCAGACCGTGACACCCATGTCTTGGGCATGATTGCAACGATGGCTGCCGTCACCATTGCGAACCTACCGTTCTCCGGTCCCGTCGCCTCCACAAAAGTCGCGATGAACGATGGAAAGTTTGTCTATAACCCCACGCTCGCCGAACTCGAAGATAGCGATCTTGAAATGGTGGTTTCCGCCACGAAGGATGCCGTCTTGATGGTGGAAGCCGGCGCATCTGAGATCTCTGAAAGCGTCATGCTTGATGCAATTCTTGGTGCCTACAAAGAGCTCCAACCTGTTTTGGATGCCATCAGCGAATTGAAAGAGTCAGCTGGACTGCCCGCATGGGAAGCGCCGGCTGAAGTTGATACCAGCGACATTGATGCCTTCGTGTCCTCCACGTTTGGTGATGACGTCACTGCTGCGTACGACATTACTGAGAAACAGCAACGGCAATCTGCCATCGATGCCATTAAGCAGCGCGCTTACGACGCTCTTGCTGAAAAGCCTGATCTCGCCGGTTCGGATGTGTCAGGTGCAGTGAAACGCTTCGAGAAACATCTCGTGCGTGCACGCATTTTGGATGGCAAGCCCAGAATCGACGGCCGCGATACGACGACCGTGCGCAACATTGCATGCGATGTCGGCACGTTGCCGTCAACTCATGGTTCTGCGATGTTCACCCGTGGTGAGACACAAGCCATCGTGACAGCATCTCTCGGTACATCCAGAGACGCGCAGAAAGTCGAAACGGTGCGCGGTCACATGGATGATCGTTTCATGTTGCACTACAACTTCCCTCCCTTCTCAACCGGTGAAACCGGAATGATCGGAGCCCCGAAACGCCGGGAAATCGGTCACGGTTGGCTGGCCCGTCGCGCTGTTGAACAACAACTGCCGTCTTTTGACGAATTCCCTTACGCCATTCGTGTGGTGTCATTGATCACGGAATCAAACGGCTCCAGCTCCATGGCCACAGTGTGCGGAGCGACCTTGTCATTGCAAGATGCGGGTGTTCCCCTGAAGCGTCCAGTCGCTGGCATTGCCATGGGACTCGTTCAAGAAGGAGACCAGTACGCTGTTCTGACAGACATCCTCGGTGACGAAGATCACTTGGGTGACATGGACTTCAAAGTGGCTGGAACCCCGGAAGGGATTACGGCGCTGCAAATGGACCTCAAGATTCATGGTGTAGACCGCGCATTGCTCGAGACTGCTTTATCTCAAGCACGCGATGCACGGATGCATATCTTGGGACGTATGAGCGAAACACTCGGCGCGCCTCGCGACGAAATTTCACCCAAAGCACCGAGCTTTGGTGAAGTGCGTGTACCCACCGATAAGATCCGTGTTGTGATTGGCTCAGGCGGTAGCACCATTAAGGCGCTGCAAGAAGAGACACAGTCCACGATTGAGATCGGTGACGATGGTGTTGTTCGCGTCTTCGCTGTGTCCAAAGAGGCACGAGATATGGCCATTGCCAAGATTGAAGCATTAACAGCTGAAATCGAGCCTGGTCAAGACTACACTGGAAAGGTTGTCCGGATTGTCGAGTTCGGCGCGTTCGTCAACCTCATTCCAGGCAAGGATGGCTTGTTGCATATTTCGCAGATCTCAGCTACGCGCGTGAACCGCGTTGATGACGTCTTGTCCGAAGGTCAAGAAGTGAAAGTGCGGGTTCTCGATGTGGATGACCGCGGTCGCGTCAGCTTGAGCATGAAGGCATTGTTGCCCGGAGCTTCAAGCGAGCAACCTCGTGGTGATCGGAGAGATCGTGGGCACTCAGGTGACCGCGGTAATGACAGACGCGGCGATGCTGGACGTGGTGATTCCGAGAGAAGATACCGCCGCCGGAGCTAATTCGGTAGCAGCCTGACTCGAACCGACGTCAGGTCAGAACCACTGGCTGGAGGAATTTCAGCCAGTGCGTTGCATTGGGTCATCGGACGTGTCATAGCGCTGTTTTGCGCGAGAGATCGAAACAGCGGCAATTGTTGCCCGTTCGATGTCAATATGCCCGCAACATATCTCAGCCTGCGCGAATGAGCGTGCAGCGGTGGATCCGCCACGGCTTCCACCCACATGGGTTCCTCGGCAGATCCTTCCAAGTGATGAACGAGAGGGACCGCAAACAGCCACGCGCAAACCCACGCGGATAACGGTTGCCCCGGTAGGCAAACTACCCACAATTTATCGCCAAATTGGCCCACAGCGGTTGGCATGCCTGGTAGGACAGCGACGCGGTGAAAGATGACGCGCCCATGTGTCTTAAGCGTGTCAACGACATAGTCCTTTCTTCCCACCGATGTTCCTCCAGTGGTGATGAGCACGTCAAAGCCCATCACTTGCGCGTGGCGCAGCGTCTGAAGAGTGGCATCAGCGCCATCATGAAACATCGGAAGTGCTTCGGATGACATTCGATTTCGCGCCAGTACATCTTGGATACCGGGTGTATTCACATCCCGTGTGGCGCCTGCCATGAGTTCATCGCCACTCGCAGCAATCCCAATACGAGGACGGCCAATCACGTTGACCTCTGTGATGCCATTTCGCATGACGGTCGCCATAGCGCCATGATCAAACCGAAGCCCTTTGCCAACCAGCACATCTCCCACGTCACACTCAACCCCAGCTCGACGAACACCGTGATGCCGAGGTGGCCGAGACACAAGATCGCAACCCGAGGTCACATACTCAATGGGGACGATGCGATCTGTGCCAGGTGGCATAGGAGCGCCCGTGTAGATCGCAATAGCCGGTACAGCGTTACGAGATGCTTCAGAGACGTGCCCATTAAGCAGCAGCCGGATCTGGGGTGCGACGTGAGAGCCGTCGATGGCCCAACCGTCTAAAGCAGCCACATCGTTCTGCGGGAGCGGCGCAACCGCAATGACGTCATCCGCGCTCACGCACCCAACACCTTGTTCGGGCTTGGTCAGCATGGAGGCCTGGCAATCGACAGCAGAGGTGAGCCGAGACAGAGCCTCGCGCAAGTCAATCACTTCAGGTGTTCGGGACGCGCCTCAACAGAGTTGCGTGACTGAGCTATCACACGAATACAAATCAGCAGCAATCGAATATCAAGCCACAGTGAGCGGCGACGCTTGTATAAGACGTAGGATGCGACTTTACGGCTGTATCGGTCTTTCCGGTTGACGGGATCCCACTCAAACATGAGCGGCGAGATCAAGCCTGGTTTCAATGAGCTGTAAACGCTTCGGTAGCGTCCAAACTCTGTTTGATACTCTTCTGGACGCGCAGGGCGGGGGCCCACGACGCGCATGTCACCAGTCACAACGTGCCACAGCTGCGGCAATTCGTCAATCGCAGTTTCGCGGATGAAACGGCCAATTTTTGTGATGCGAGGATCTTGGTCATCTGGCAACTTGCGAAATGCTTTCCATGATGCTGCAAGTTCAGGGTTACCAGCGAGAAGCGCAGCTAACCGCTCCTCTGCATCGACATGCATGGACCGGAGTTTGAGGAGGTGAAACGTCTTCTCATGTTTTTTGACACGCTCTTGACTGTAGAACGCTGGACCGCCATCCTTGCGAACACGCCAAGCGGCCCAAGCAATTAGTGGAGCGACAATCACCAGCAAGGTGGCTGCTGCGACCCGTTCCAGTCCACCGCGGACGCTCACAGAGTACTCATAGGATCAAAAGGTCTCGTACGACGATGCAATAAATGGTGGCTATGGCTGGACTTGAACCAGCGACCTCAGCATTATGAGTGCCGCGCTCTGACCAACTGAGCTACATAGCCGCGACGGCGCAATTTTACGGTGACCACGTTGATCGCGTCAGAAAATATCACCTGTTCCGCTCTCAAAGCGTGTGCGCCACGGTGCTGTATTTCCCTCATTTTCAGATGGTTGCGGGTCGTCTCAAATAGTGAAATTGCGCCTATCAAATGCGGCCGCAATTCAGCATGCTTTTCGGTGCGTTTACAATTCCGCAACTGTCCCCTTCGTCTAGAGGCCTAGGACACCGGGTTTTCATCCCGGCAACAGGGGTTCGAATCCCCTAGGGGACGCCATCAGTATGCGGGAATAGCTCAGTTGGTAGAGCGCAACCTTGCCAAGGTTGAGGCCGCGGGTTCGAGTCCCGTTTCCCGCTCCAATGGCGCCTTCGCACTTGCGAAGGCATTGAAGTCGTTGGGCGTGGACACGTGCTTCTCAAATCCTGGTACATCGGAACTTCATATCGTTGAAGGTCTGAAAGCTGCGGGGTTACACAGCGTACTGTGCCTCTTTGAAGGCGTCGCTAGCGGCGCTGCAGACGGGTACTTCCGCGCCACTGGCAAGCCTGCCGCAACCTTGTTTCATCTTGGTCCCGGGTTTGCAAATGCATGGGCCAACATCCACAATGCGAAACGGGCTCACTCTGGCATGATTTGCATCGTGGGCACCCATGCGCACGGGCATCGCGAGCTTGATGCTCCCCTGAATAGCCGGATCGGACGTCTCGCAAGTTCCGTCTCCGATGTCGTCTTCCGTGCGCGCCACGCAGACGAATTACCTGACGTTGCGACCAAGCTGGTCAAAGCCGCCGCGTCCGGCAAGATCGCCACGTTACTTCTACCAGCCAATGTGGCTTGGTCACCGTCTCAAGGCATTGCACCAGCAATCTCAACGAACTCCAGCGCGCAGTTTGACGTTCAACCTGTCGCTCAAGCGCTAGCAGCCGCTCAGTCACCCATGATCCTCTTGGGTTCTGACGCCTTGAGCGTGACTTCCCGCGCGTATGCCGCCGCGATCGGGCATCATTTTGGCGCAAAGGTCTTGCTCGAAACATTTCCAGCTGTGATAGACCGTGGCCCGGAGTGCCATGAGTTTCCGAAGCTGCCTTACTTCCCCGAAGACGCCCGCAAGACACTCGACAGTGTCGATCTGCTGGTGCTAGTCGGTGCACGGCACCCAGTGTCATTCTTTGCCTACCCAGAGCAACCGTTTTACCACGCGCCGAAGGACTGTCAAACCATCCAACTCACGACACCCAATACGCGGTTGTCTGAAGCTGCACTACGTTCGTTGGCCGGCCAAAATTCTGGCATACCAACCGCAGTTCCTCGCAAGCCACTTGTTGCCAAAGAGAGTGACGCGCTGGATCACATCGGGCTGGCTTATGCTGTGCGCGAAGCCCTGCCAGCCAACGCCATTGTGTGTGATGAAGCGTGCACCATGGGACAACCGCTTTATGACAACATGGCCGGGGTACCGCATACGTGGATGAGCTTGACCGGTGGCAGCATCGGCATGGGCATTCCGCTCGCTACCGGCGTCGCGATCGGCGCCAAAGATCGTCCGGTGCTTGCCGTTCAGGGGGATGGAGGAGCGATGTACACGGTGCAGTCTCTGTGGACGATGGCCCAACAAAAGCTACCAGTGGTCACGCTGATCCTGAATAACGGCGGGTATCGCATTCTGGAAGTGGAACAACACCGCCTCAATGTGGAAGATCCGTCGCGAGAAATGACCGCCTTTGACGGACCGGCCATCGATTGGAAGTCGTTATCAAAAGGACTGGGCGTCACCGCTCAATCCGTCAGCACCGTTGGCGAGCTCATTGCTGCCATCACGGATGCCTTTAAGAATCCCACGAACCCGCGCGTCATCGAAGTGCTGACATCGAGCGCGTCGACCTAGCGTCACTGTTGCTCGCTACGTCAGGTCCACAAACCTCCGTTTGTCCACAACGTCAACCCATTCGCCCGCATCGGCTGGCGCGTCCTTCATGTGATTAATGTTGGGGAGGCGGGGCGCTTGCTCCGCGTTGTAGGCCGTGAAAATGCCTTGCCCATCTGGCACCTCATCATCAGGGAAGATGGCGTCGACGGGGCACTCAGGCACGCAAAGAGCGCAGTCAATGCACTCGTCAGGGTGGATAACCAGCATCAGCTCATCTTCGTAGAAGCAGTCAACAGGACACACTTCGACACAATCGGTGTACTTGCACTTGATACAAGACTCGGTTACGACAAACGTCATTCATCATGGACTACAACCAGTGACGAATTATGTGTCGTCCCAGCATGCTTGAGTACCTAGAATGTGGCGACTTCCTGCGTGAACAGCGTGTCCTCTTTTCGTATCAAGACCTACAACGCCATCGCCGAAGGGGGGCGTGATGTCTTTCATGATGGTGAAATCGGACCGGACATCGATCAACCTGACGCGCTGCTCCTCCGCAGTCACAAGCTCACCGATAGCGAAATCACCTCAAGTGTGCGTGCGATTGGGCGAGCCGGTGCTGGCATCAATAACATCCCCGTAGAGACGTGCACGAAACGCGGTGTGGCCGTGTTTAACGCGCCTGGCCAGAATGCCGAGGCGGTCGCGCAGATGGTCGTGTCAACCGTCCTACTCTCGCTACGTCACGCGTTTGAAAGCATCTCGTGGCTCTCCTCCGCCACGCAAGGAGATGAGTGGCCTGCGATCGAAAAAGCTAAGGCTCGCTTCGTGGGGCGTGAACTCGGATCCGCCGTGATTGGGATCGTTGGGTTGGGACACGTCGGGCTGAAAGTCGCAGCCCATGCCCTTCATTTTGGTGCGCGCGTGGTCGGCTTTGACCCGGTTCTTAGCACGCAAGCTCAGATTGACCCACGCATTTCGCGCGTTCACTCACTCGCTGATCTCGTCTCTCAATCATCCGTGATCTCCTTGCATTTGCCTCTCAACGATGCCACGCAGGGTTTGCTGAACTATTCCGTGTTTGAGATATGCAGGCCCGGCACGACACTTGTCAATTTCGCGCGCGGTGAACTGGTGGTTGAACCGGCACTGTTGCACGCACTTGAGGTGGGACATATCGCAACATATATCTCAGACTTTCCCACTCCCGCGCTGTGCCAACATCCCGAATTTGGCCGACGTATCGTGACCTTTCCTCACTTGGGCGCCAGCGCGCGCGAATCCGAAGATCGATGCAGTGTCGTCGCCGCACAACGCTTGAGAGCCTTCCTTGAAACTGGATCAACCGTTGGGTGTTGCAATCTTCCAGAGTTAGATTTACCGCCGGTGACCGGGTGGCGTGTCGTCTCGTTTGGAAAAGGGGGATCGCCTCCCGCGCCTGTGTCATCGCCTCAATCGGTGAGTGCCGTCAGGGGTGATCTCTGGGCAGTGTCCGAAGACTTCGCCAGCAACCCTGGCCATCTCAAGGCCGCAGGCGTGTTAGCCACAAACACGTACGCGGCGCAACCATAGTTCATTTATACCAGGGAAGTCTCAATCATGGAAAATTCACATGGGGTGGCGATCGTCACCGGAGCCAGCAAGGGTGTTGGATTTCAAACGACACTGGCGCTGGTCAGACGTGGCTGGCACGTCATCATGAACGCGCGCGGCCAAGAAGCACTTGAAGAGGCGGCTCAGCAGTGCTCGCAGGAAGCGGGCACCGTCGCCACCGTTGTTGGTGATATCGCCGATGATCGCATTGCGAAGTCTCTCGCAGACACAGCCGCTCAATCCATAGGCCGAGTGGACTTGGTGGTTAACAATGCCGGGACAACGACATTTTGCAATCATGACAACCTTGCTGGGCTGAGTGCTGCTGACTTTGATCGCATCTATCAAGTCAACGTCGTCGGGCCCTTTCAACTCATTCGCGCATGTCAGGCTTTGCTGCGTTGCTCGCAATCGCCGTCTGTCATCAACATCGCATCCATTGCGGGTGTGACTGGCATCGGCAGTTCTGTCGCCTACGCGGCATCGAAAGGCGCATTGATCACCATGACAAAATCACTCGCACGCGCTCTTGGTCCCATTCGCGTGAATGCGATCTGTCCGGGATTTATCGAAGGAGAGTGGTTGCAGCAAGGCCTCGGCCAAGATCGATACGACGCGATCCGCAATACGCTTCGCACGCAAACACCGTTGAAACGTGTTACTACACCGAAGGACGTGGCCGCTGCGGTTGTCGCCCTCGGTGTTGATACACCGCTCATCACTGGTGAAGCTGTGATCCTGGATGCTGGCGCATCTTTGGGACCCGTTCCCAAAATGGGCAATTAGAAGAAGCCATGGCCCCAAAGTGGGCGCCCGACTGGGATGCGATCTTGGCACCGGCATTGGCGCACCCGACGCTCCTTCAGCTCAAGATTTTCTTGGCGGACGAGCGGCGCGCTGGGCACGAATACTTGCCGGCACAAGACGATGTCTTTCAAGCGTTCCAGCTCACAGCATTCCACGCAGTGCGCGTTGTCATCTTGGGACAGGACCCATATCCCACCCCCGGGCATGCGCATGGACTGGCATTCTCGGTGCGTCCGAAGGTGGGAATTCCAAGGTCGTTAGCGAATATCTTCAAGGAACTTCACGCCGATCTCGGTATTGAGATACCAGCGCACGGTCATTTGGGCTCATGGGCAGCACAAGGGATCTTGTTGCTGAATTCATCACTCACTACTCGACCTCACGCCCCAGGGTCGCATGCCAGGTGTGGATGGGAGCACTTAACCGGCGCCGTGCTCAAAGCGCTGGTCGCGCGCGACTCCCCGGTGCTGTTCCTTGCTTGGGGACGCCATGCGCAAGCGCTCGTCAAACAGGCAGGCGTCAAGCCACATGACATGCTCGCAGCCCCACACCCGTCGCCGTTTAGCGCGGCATCAGGATTTTTTGGTTGCCGCCACTTCTCTCAAACCAATACGTGGCTGAAAGCCCACGGACTGTCGCCCATCGACTGGGCGCTACCAGCCTCTGTGTCAGATAAACACCGGCTGTTCTAGGTTCCTTTCCTCATCGCGATGTGGCTGGAGTGACAGCGGTCACTGTCCCCAAGACCGAGTCTTTTGGGTTATCCATGGGCGGCGCGCGCATCACGCAGACCCCTGTGACGAAACCATCGATCGGCCGACATGCATAGATCACACGTGGATCTAAGGCGATATCCGTGATTGAAACGGTGGATGTTTGAAAGTGACACAACGTCTTTTTCCCGGCCCTTCTCCCCTGCATACGCGCCACGATCTCTTGCCCAAGATAACAGCCTTTTGTTAACGATGCACGGCCATCAACGTGCCATAACAGCTCGTGTGGCAAAAACTTCAATGATGTGCCTGCAGCAATTACGTGATATCCACTCAGGGTTGCCCCGCAGCGCTGGTCTGCTTCTGCCCATGTCAAACGATCTTCACATGGCTGAGGACCGATCGTGATCTGAACTGTGGCACTGTCATCCGATTGGAATGCCGCACGGTTTAGCGGCGCGCTCATCAGACTGTCTATGGTCCCAGCGTTCGCGGCGTAGACAGTAAGATCCGGGTGTTCGTGCACGACGAGGCGCGCGAGCCGAAGCGTGGGATTGAGAGCGTCGAGTGCGTCTGGCGCGACATCCGTCGGAACGGCGAAGTAAATCTCGCCGCCTGCGTCTTGTCCCACGAGCATAGAACACCGCACGCGACCTTGACGCGTGAGCAGGCCGCCGTCGATGAGGCTTTTGGGACTCAATCTCTGAGTATCTTGGCACACCTGACTCTGCAAACACGGCAAAGGAGCTTTCCCTGCCAACCGATACACTGACCATGACACCCCGCCCCAGTCCTTGGAATGTTGACAAGAAGAATTGGGACTCACCGGGTCTGACCGCGTGCAGCATTGAGAATAATGTAATGCCTCATCCGCAATGTCGTTGGTTCGTGAGATGAAAGATGCGGAAATCGCACGCCGTCGCTTCCGGTGGAGAGCACGCCGCGGTCTGCTGGAATTGGATCTCCGTATGGCGCCATTGTGGTCAGGCGACGTGACTTGGACAGAAGAGGAATATGGCGTTATTGAGCAACTGCTTGGTGAGCAAGACCCCGACCTTCTGCAGTGGTTTACCGGTGTCAGTCAACCACCCGTTCCCGCCTACAGCAACATCGTCAATCGCTGCATCGCGCATATTCGTGCGACGCCAAAGACATGACATGGCGCGTCACGCACTCACCCATGCTCAGTACTCGGCCAGTCCACTGGGGAACTTTTCTCATCGCGCAATGTCATATCTCTTGACCAACCGCACAAGATCCCATGGGACCGAGGAATGGCAACTGAAATACTCTCGCCGGCCCAAGCTATCAGCAATGGCCGTGCAGCGCGGTTAAAAGTGGATCAACACGAGGATGTTGCTCTGATTCAGGCTGCTAAGGGAGGAGATGCGCGAGCTTTTGAAATCTTGGTGCGTCGCTACGAGGCTCGGACGTATGGAACGGTGATGAGATTGGTGCGGGATCCGGATGACGCCGCTGATATTACGCAAGAAGTCTTTATGAGAGCTTGGCGAGGCATCGGGAATTTCCGAAACGATAGCGCGCTCTTTACGTGGCTCCATCGTATTGCAGTGAATACGGTTCGC
This sequence comes from Gammaproteobacteria bacterium, assembly GCA_965209235.1. Taxonomy (GTDB): domain Bacteria; phylum Pseudomonadota; class Gammaproteobacteria. Next base: position 1,430,454 of record OZ242382.1, read on the forward strand.
AACTTCATGAGGTCAGCCACCCGCCGGCAAGACAGAACAGGTCTTGAAGAGGCTCGTTTGGCTGGTGAAGAGAGGTTTGCTGACACGACCCGTGATCGGCCTGACCAAGCGCTTGAATACAAGTTGCTGCAAGAAACGCTTGCAACAGCGCTACAGAAGTTGCCAGACGAACAGCGAGAAGCATTGCTTTTTCGGGAACGTGCTGGCTTGAGCTACGACGAAATATCTCGGCGACAAGGTTGCCCGGTGGGAACAGTGCGGTCTCGGATTTTCCGAGCGCGTAACTCTCTGTTGGCAGTTTTGAAGTCGAAGTAAGTCATGATGAGACATAGGAAGGTAACCAAGATGACCATGAGTAACGATACCCCAGATTTCGACATGGTGGCGAAACAGGCACTGTCCGACATGATGGATGGTGAAGCCAATGAATTTCAATTCCGACGCGCTTTGAAGTTGTCTGAGCAAGGCGAGCATCAAGAAACGTTGCAAAGTTATGAGGCGCTCCGAGCGCTACTGCGTAAGGAGCCAACTCATTCACCCTCCACGGACATTGCATTGCGCGTCTCGGAGGAGATCAAGTCATCACGTCGTTGGTTTGATGGTGTGGGATTACGCGCATCGTCAGCAGCAGCATGTATTGCGATGATCGGAACATTGGCTGCGGCTTTTATGCCAGTAAGCCTGACAGAGCAAAGTGCTAGTGCCGAGATCGGGCAGACAGCACCTGCGGCCGTGGGCAATGACTGGCGCGGACAGATCAATGATGCTGTCATCGCAAGAGAAGAGCAAGCAATTGCTCCTGTTCGTGCGGCAGTTAGCAAGCGCGTGATTGGACGGACACCTGTGAATGTTCGGACCGTTGGGACAAACGCTCGGTCAACCCGAATGCCCAACTACGCCTTGCCTGAAATTGACAAGGTCTTAACTAATGAAGAAGGCGAGGCGAAGCCAGCCAAGGTCAAGAGCGCATCTCAACCAACCCGCAACTAAGAACACACACAAAAGCTACGCTGGCATCTGCCGGCGTAGTTTTTTGCGTGAGGAGGATCCCCATGCAACACACACCACCGTCAATGCCAAACAACCCTGTGACACGGGGTTTTTTCGTGTCCGCGCTGTTGATGGGACTGGTCACCAGCGCCCTAGCTTCGAAATATGAGCTTGACGAAATTCACGAACTGGCGTCGGATGTACGGGCCAGCGTCGTCAAGATTGAAGTTGCACACATGACTCCCACCCGACAAAGCCCAAGACGCGGTCAACTGCGTGAAGGGCTGCGGGACCTCTTCGAGGATCTCGAACGGGACTTTGGCTTTCGCTTCCGCCTTCCCGAAGAAGGGACGACCGATACTGATGAAGAGGATGTCCAGTCCGAAACTCGTTTTTCTGGATCTGGGGTCATCATTGATGAGGCCGGATATGTCCTCACAAATGCACACGTTGTCAACGACGCGAGCCGCGTCGTTGTCTGGCTGAACGACCGCCGCACATTAGAAGGCGAGGTCGTGGGCATCGATGAAGCCACCGATGTCGCTCTCGTGCGTCTGCTCAACCCCCCATCTAACTTACATGCCGCAGATGTTGGCTCGTCTGATGCCATGCGGCCGGGGCAGTGGGTGATCGCGGTCGGTTCGCCGTTTGACCTCGAACAGACTGTGACGGCCGGCATCTTGAGTGCTAAAGGTCGTAGCGTACCGATCGTGTCAGGGGGCCAGAGCTACGCCTACGTGCCGTTCTTACAAAGCGACGTCGCCGTGAATCCCGGCAACTCAGGCGGCCCGTTGTTCAACCTAGACGGTGAAGTGATTGGGATCAATGCTGTGATCTACAGCGTCACGGGAACATTTTCAGGAATTTCGTTTGCGATTCCGGTCGATCTGGCGATGGATATCGCCGCCCAGTTGCGAGAGTCAGGTGTGGTTGCCCGTGCGCAACTCGGCGTGTATTACCAATCGTTGAACTACGCCATTTCTCAAAGCTTGGGGATGGATAACACACGGGGAGCGCTTGTCACGTCTGTGATTGAAGGTAGCGCCGCTGATGATGCAGGTATTGAAGCTGGTGACGTCATTGCGGCTGTCGACGGTAAGAATGTGCAAACAGCCAACGCCCTAGCGCATATTGTTGGGCGTAAACGCCCTGGCGATCGCTTGCCGGTTCTGATCATTCGTGCGCGCGATGGCGAGGTCGATACCGTTCGCAAGGTGATCACGCTTGGCGCTGCACTGACGTCTCGCGAAGCACCAACACGTCCCCAAAACGTTCAAAAAGAACCGGACGTTGTCCATGGCCTGCGGCTGGTGCCGAATGACGATGAACGCGGCGGCGTCCGTATTACGGGAAAAGTTCGAGGGTCTCGCTGGGCTGCTCGTTTGGGGCTTCAGTCCGACGATGTGATCACTCACATTAACAACGTACCGGTGAGAATCACTGATGATGTGGAGGCGCTTTTGGACGATACAAACGAAGGCGATTTTCTCAGTATGCGGGTGTTGCGAGGGGATGGCGTCCAGATACTCGGCTTTCAACGACCGAAGTGGTAAGCATAAACGCCTAAAATTCCCCAACGATGCTTGGGTCCCTTATGCCACACGACGCATCATTGGTCCGAAACTTTTGCATCATTGCCCATGTTGATCATGGGAAGTCCACGCTTGCTGATCGTCTGATTGCGCGTTGCGGCGGTTTGTCGCAGCGCGAGATGGTCGATCAAGTTCTCGACTCACTCGATGTTGAGCGCGAACGAGGCATCACCGTCAAGGCGCAAACCGTCAATCTGAAATACGAAGCGAAAGACGGGCTGGAGTATCAGATCAACCTCATCGATACACCAGGTCACATTGACTTCTCGCACGAGGTCACGCGTTCCATACAGGCGTGCGAGGGCGCTGTGCTGTTGGTGGACGCAGCCCAGGGAGTCGAGGCACAAACAATCGCAAACACCTATGTCGCTGCCGCGTGTGACCTGACGATTATTCCCGTGCTCAATAAAGTCGACTTACCGCATGCTGATACGGAAGGAACGCTATCTCAGATTGAGGAATTGATTGGTCTTGACGCTGATGATGCGCTAAGCGTTTCAGCCAAAGATGGTTCGAATATCGATGCGCTTCTCGAAGCTGTCGTGACACGGATACCGGCTCCAACGGGTCAAAAAGAAGGGCCTTTGCGCGCTCAAATCATCGATAGCTGGTTTGATTCTTTTAGCGGAGTCTCCATCTTGGTCCGCGTTCGAGATGGCACGCTACAAAAGAGCGATCGTCTGGCTGCTCTGACGCGCAAAACACAAACGCACGTCATTTCGCTCTATCAAGCAACGCCGAAACGACATGACGTTCCTCAGCTGCAAGCGGGGGATGTCGGCATCGTAACTGTGTCTTCCCGTGATCTGCGTTCCATTCTCGTCGGCGACACGCTCACGAGACTCGAAGACAAAGACGATGTCACGCCCATCAAAGGCGTGGAAGAAGCTCATCCGATGATGTGGGCTTCGCTGTTTTGCGTCGCTGGAGATGACTTTGAGTCTTTTCGCAACGCACTTGAGCAACTCGCGCTCAACGATGCGGCTTTGGAATTTCAACCCGTGCGGTCGGCGGCTCTCGGAAACGGCTTTCGCTGCGGGTTCTTGGGCCAGCTGCACATGGAAATCGTGCAGCAACGTTTGGAGAATGAACACGGGCTTGACCTCATCGTGGCCGCGCCAAGCGTGCCTTATTTGGTACACCGGTCCGATGGCAAGGTGGACCTCGTCGACAACCCTGCAGACCTCGCGCGATTCGAGCGAGTCGATGCCATCGAAGAGCCGCTTGCTGAAGTTGAAACCGTTGTTCCTGAAGCTAATATTGGGCACATCATGACCTTGTGTTCAGAACGGCGTGGCATTCAAAAAGAGTTCACGGTGGCCGCCGGTACAGCTCGTATGCGCTGGATCATGCCGCTATCTGAAGTGATCTGGGATCTGCATGACGAAGTGAAGTCTGCGACTCGCGGGTTGGGATCGGTCGATTACAAGGCAGCGGGGTTTACCGAAGCACCGATTGTGCGACTTGACATCTTGGTGAATGGCGATCCTATCGACCAATTCGCGATGATGCTCCATCGCTCGGTCGCGGTGAAACGCGGCAGACAAGCCATCGAAAGGCTTGGCGAGGCGATACCGAGGCAGCTCTACGAGGTCATTCTGCAAGCAGCCATTCACGGAAAGATACTTGCGCGTTTTCGCATCGCTCCTCAGAGGAAGAACGTGACGGCCAAATGCTACGGCGGGGACATCACCCGGAAGAAAAAGTTGCTTGAGAAGCAAAAGAAGGGGAAGAAGCGCATGAAGCAGATTGGGAATGTGACGATTCCCAAATCGGCATTTTTGGTTGCAGCCAAGCAAGGCACGCGCTGATGGCACTGCCAGTATGGATTGCGTACGTCGGTGGCGTTGTCGCCATCTTCGCCACAGCCGGCTGGGCGTTCCTCGTCAGCCTGCGCCGTTACACCTGGGCCAAAGTGGTGTGGGGGATCAATGCCGTGGCTTGCATCTTGGCGTTGTTTTCCGCGTACCTCAACGCCATGGACATGGCTGCCGTGCTGTTGTGTGCGACGGTGCTAACCATGATGATCATGGTGATAGGCGCAGTCAAACAATCCAAAGAAGTGGTGAAATCGGGATTTGGGTGGTTTGTGCCACTGGCTGCGTTCTTTGTCATTCGTTCGTTTCTGTACGACCCATACCGCATCCCTTCGGCATCCATGCTCCCCGGGCTTGTCATCGGCGACTTCATTCTGATTGAACGTTTTGCGTACTCGTTAACACTCCCTTTGCTTGACGCCACGTTTTTTCATATTGATGAACCCAGTCGTGGCGATATCGTTGTGTTTCTCCCTCCGAAGAAATCAGCTCCTTATATCAAACGAGTAGTTGGCCTGCCGGGTGATCGCATTTCCTACCGCGGCCAGTTACTGACCATCAACGGTGCCATCGTGGAACGCCGGCTGGTGTCGCCTCCCGACTCGCCCATCCTCGTCGAAGAGGAATATCTGGAGCGAAGCCGTCATATGGTGATGCATTTTGCTAGTCGACGCGGGTTGGTCGGCAGCTGGGTGGTGCCGGAAGGACACTATTTCCTGTTAGGTGATAACCGAGAGAATAGCGCAGATAGTCGCGTTTTCGGACCAGTCCCGCTAGAGAATATTCGCGGTCGCGCGAGCTTCCGCTGGATGCACTTCACCAAAGAATCTGGCTTATCCTTTGAACGCGCTGGACCGTTGCATTGACAACCAAACGCGAATTGAAGGTGATGATCACAACCGCCTTACAACCTCACTCGCTCGACGAAGAACTTTTTGCACTAGCTTTGACACACTCAAGCGCCAACAGCGTACACAACAACGAACGACTAGAGTTTCTAGGCGACGCTGCTCTTGGCCTCGCCATTTCAACCCTACTCATGGACGCGTTTCCGCGAGCAGACGAGGGCCGCCTGACGAAAATGCGCGCGCGAATCGTTTCACGGCAATTCTTGTCCTCGATCGCCAGTCACTGGAAGTTGACAGATGCCATTCAAGCATCAGGTACCCTCACGCGCACCATGGCCGGTGATGCGTTAGAGGCCCTTTTTGGAATGGTCCACCTCACAGGAGGCTTTGATGCCACGAAACGCCTGGCTCACGCAATGTTTTGCGATGAAATTACCGCCATTGCAGGGATTAGCGACTTGCGTGATGCCAAAACACAACTCAATGAATGGCTTCAACATCGGCAGCAACCTGTTGCCACCTACGACGCTGTTCAGGTCGATGGTGTCTCTCAGGTGACTGCATATGTGCACCGAGATGGCCCGCACGTTCAGACCCATGCCAGTCGACGCCGCGATGCCGAACAAGAGGCTGCAAAACTACTCTTGGCAACATTGAAACAATCATGAGTCGTTTTGGTAGATGCACGGTGGCCGGACCACCGAACGCCGGAAAATCATCACTCGTCAATGCGTGGGTGGGACTGGATTTGTGTCCCGTGTCTCAAAAGCGCAACATGACCCGAAGCCGAACCGTCGGAATCGTCACACGAGGGACGACTCAAATGGAAGTGGTCGATATGCCGGGTATGGATGGTATCCGGGCGCCCAAGAGCCAACGGCACATGCAACGTCTCATTCGAGCTCGCGCGGCAGACTCACTGTTGAACACCAATATGGTCTTGCTCCTCGTTTCGTTGACGGAACGAAATCTTGAAGCCGCTGTGCGCCCCGTGCTGGATGCGATACCTGATGGACTGCCGTTGATTGTTGCGATTAGCCATGCAGACCGAGGCGATATGGACAGCGTCCACGAACAACAGGAAGACGTGGCATCCTTCTTGCCAGAGCAGTACCCAGAGCCTACCGCAGTTTCTGTCCACCATATGCCCTCGGTGGAAGATCTGTTGGATCGGTGTTTTGAACATCTTCCAGTTGGCCCATTCCAGCATGAAGCCAGCTCGAAAACACCCATGTCTCCTGACCAGATCGCCAGCGAATTGTTGCGCGAAGAGTGGATGGATCTTCTCACCGGTGAAGCGCCTTATGCCATTTCGTGCGAACCCTCGGGATGCGAGGTGATGGCCAATGGCATTCTCGAAATACGCGTGACTGTCTGGGTGGAAAATGACCGTTATCGTCGGATTGTGATCGGCGGAGGCGGACACACACTCAGAGACTCTGGGACGCGTGTGCGCGCTAAGCTGGAAAAACTCGTTGGACGGAAGGTATTCCTGTCCACAACGGTGGAGGTCAATAGAAATTGGGAAGAGCGACACCACACCCTGTGGCAAGGGCTTCCTGACTAGCCACCTTTATGCGCTCACTCTCACTGTCTGAAGCCGTCGTCGTGCATGTCACGCCATGGAGCGAGACGAGTGCCATTGTGCAGTGCCTAACACAACAACACGGACGTATTGCTGCGATGTCGCGCGGTGGGCGCAAAAAATATCGTGGGTATCTCTCGCCTGGCCAGCAAGCGCAGGTCGCACTGACGGGCAATGGGTCACTGAAGACACTCGCCACATTTGAGCCCGTGACCGGCCCGTCTTACCACCCACGTGCTTGGACAGGGGTGCTATATGCATGTAGCATTATCGTTAACATTTTGCCGGAGGCAGACCCGGCGCCTAGAGTCTTGTCAGCCCTCGTCAAGTTGCTCAATACCGCGCATCAAGGACCCGTCGCGGCCCGAGAACTTCTGGCCCTCGAACAGGAGGCGGCAGAGTTCATGGGATTTGGACTTGATGCTGCCACGATTTCGCCCGGTTCCCGGTATCGTTTCCTGCCTCTTGAAGGACTGATTGAGGGACAAACAGGGGTGCGCGGCGAACATATTTCTAAAGTACTCCAAGGTATTGCTGATGCGCCTGGCGTTGCAGTTGATGAAATGCGTTCGCTGTATCAAGTGATTTTGAAACATACAGCCCGACGTGACTTTGCGACGCTGAAGCCATGAATACCGAACGGTTACCTGCTGCGGTCCAATCTGAGATCAAGCGATTGGATACGATCGGAAGCGTCCGAGGGGCGTTACGTGTGGCGTTGAATTGCTTAGCAGAAAACCTGCCATCAGGTGACCAAGAACGAGCTTTTGAAGTCGCTCTTTTTGTGGGACGCGCCCTTGCAAAGTTGCAACTTGCGCCGGCAGCGGTGGCTGCTGGAGCGGTGTACGTGAGCGTTGATGAAGGTCTCATCTCAGAAGAGACCGTGGCGAGCACCTTATCCAAAGACGCCATGCAACATATTCTTCAAATGGAAATGTTGCGCGCGCGGTCTGTAATGTTCCACAGCTATGTGGAAACCATGACGCCGGCAACAGCCACTCAAGACCTCGTGCGAGACATCACACCAGTCGTGTTGATTCTGGTGTGTACGTGGGCAGCACTACAACACCCTCAGACAGGCCCGCGTGACCGGCTGGTCCGGCTAGCTCGCATGGCGAGAGATTTGCTCCTCCCAGTGGCATCGTTATTCGACATCCCCTATGTTCGCAGCGGTCTGGAAGAGACGATCGGCCGAATTCTCTGGCCGCGGCAACATCAGCGAGTGACGTCGCTGATTGAGCGGACTTTCGAAGGCGATGTGACCGCAACAATGCGGCGTATTCGAAGCTACGTTCATGCGGCGTTTATTGCAGACGATTTGCACAACATCGAAATATTCTCGCGTGTGAAGTCTGCCACGAGCACAATGTTGAAAATGCGCAAGCGAGGCACGACTTTTCAAGATCTACAAGATATCGCAGCAATGCGCATTGTGGTGACAGACTTTGATGAAGTCTTCCCTGCGTATGAGTCGCTACGCAGAAGACTGGATCAGGTCCCGGATGCCTACGACAACTACATCAATAACCCGAAGCCCAGTGGCTATCGAGCTGTACATGACGCTTTCGTCTGGAACGGCATAGCTTTTGAAGTCCAAATCCGAACTCAACAAGATCACCGCGACGCGGAGTACGGGAGCTGCGCTCACTCGGTATACAAAGCGATTCCCGTGGACAAAGCGCGCATCAGTGGATTAGCCAAGTCTATGGCCGAATCCGCAGGAACACGTGCCACACGAACGCTTGAAAAGCTGGGAAGTCCGGAGCTTGTTCGCCTGATCGGCGCCCCCACCCCCTAATCATCTCTTTTGAGGACCATCATGACACCTGTTGCCACCACATCTTTTATCGTCTTGCTGTTTGGAAAACCCGGTGTCGGAAAGGGGACACAAGCGGAACGCTTGGCTGAGCATCCCAATGTCAGCTGGTATGCGACAGGGACGTTGCTACGAGAGGCCATCGCTCAGGGAACACCAGCAGGAAAAGCCGCGCAGTCTTACGTAGAGAAAGGGGAGCTCGTCCCTGACACCGCAGTCATTGACCTTCTCATTGAAGCCATGGACACGGTGTCGTCACCTCAAATCATCTTGCTTGACGGCGTGCCACGTACCGTGCAACAGTTGAAATTGTTGCTGGAGCGCGGCATTCAACCGCATCTTGTGCTCAACCTCACAACGCCAGATTCCGTCATCGTGGATCGGTTATCCGGTCGCCTCTATGACGCACCAAGTGGCCGCGTGTACCACGAAAGGTACATGCCGCCGAAAGTAGCCATGAAAGACGATCTATCAGGTCGTGATTTGGCACGACGGAAAGATGATGATCCGGAAATTATTGGTAAACGTTTGCAAGTCTATAACTCTCAAACGCAACCAGTGCTCGACGCCCTGCGATCTGAGACAGCAAACTCAGGTTCATCAACCATCATTGATGTCGATGCCACACTCGCTCCAGACGAAGTGTATACCCACGTTCTCGGGCAAATTCAACAGCAGGCTAAAACGTATGGCGTCGACTTATAATTGCGCCCTAACTGTTCTATTAGAACCGTATGTCAAGTGACTCAACTCATAATCTAGGTACACCCAAAACGCGAAAACCTAGAAAGGCCGTATCTGCGGTGATTCAGCAAGCCAATCATCGCCTCCGTAGCTGCCGTGATATCAGCTACGACTACATGGCAAAAACGTATGTTCCTGCGCAAAGAGCGTATGAACTCGCAAAAACCATGAGCGGCCCCACGTCCAAGGAGGCGGTGGCAGCTCGTGATGCACTCAACGACATTATGAAGCGCTTTGAAGACCTGAAGCACCAGCAAGTTGTGGCACGCTCTCAGGTTGCACATCTTCTGTCTGCCGAAAATCTCGGCATCACAGACGAAGATGTCAAATCCAAGATTGACAATGCAGCCGATGCTCAACAACAGCGCGATATCGAGACTGTGGAAAGGCAGCTTGAAAACTTCCGGCGAAAGCTAGAAAGCACGCGAGAGGAACGGCTTGCAAAGTATCGTCGCTCTTATGAGCGAAGGCTGCGTGAGCGCATGAAGAAACGCACAAGCAAGCAATCTGTGTTTGTCAAAAAAGCCACGGGATCTGAAGTTGAACGTGTTGAAAACCGTTTGCAGCGGCTCCTGTCTTCTCAAGACAAGATGCGTCCAGGCACCAAAAAGCGCCCGGGGCGCCGCGCCAGTCGCGAATCGCTAGAGAAGCAGCAAGTCGCTCTGAAAGAACGCCAAAAAGCACTTCAGATGAAGATCAGCAAACTCAAAGCGCAAGAAAAGCACCTGAGTGGTCGACTCCAAGAGCTCTGATCTCGGCGGCCGCTTTTTAACAGTTCATCATCGTCCCCAATCCATTGCGATTGGGGTGACAAGAAGGGGCGAGGTCTCGCATCTTGTGACAACGGATCCATCGCACCCGATTGGGGCGCTGGATTCGCTCGTCCCTCAATGGCGGGATGACATTGACGGTGTCGTCGTGGACTGCGGGCCTGGCGCTTATACGTCTTTGCGAAACGCACTTGCGACGGCCCTTGGCATGGGAGCCGCGCTCAACGTGCCTGTGCGCGGCGTTCTCACTACGGTTGCCATGGCGCATACAGAGTGCCGGTTGCACCGTGATGTGACGACCTTTGATGTAGTGATTCCTATGGGAAAACGTGGTGCAGCAAAGCAATCTTTTCACTGTGACGGCGCACTTGTCGAACCATTCGGAGATATTCATATCGTCGAACTTCGTCCTGATGCTGTGCCTTCCACGCGCCTTGAAGACATCATGCCGTGTGATTTCGTGAGTGCGGTAGCAGCCGGACAGGCGCTTGACCCACCTCAAGTGATGTACGCGGGTGGACAGCCCTGGCAGCATTGGAAAGCCGCAGATGGTTGATGCTCTTCTCGCCATTGCCGTGGGGCTGGTGCAGGGGGTAACGGAATTCCTGCCGATTTCAAGTAGCGCTCACATCGCGCTCATCGAGTCAATGGGTCTCACCGATCCCATGGGGCAAACCATGGCTGTGGCCGTGCATGCAGGTACTCTCGTCGCGGTCATGTGGTTCTGCCGGAAAACCATCGGAAACGTGTCTCTCTCTTTCATCCAGTGGAAGTCAACAGGGGGCTCTGATCGCTTGCTTGGATACGCGCTTGTGGTCTCGACCCTTCCATTGGTGCTGATTGCCCCGTTCGTGAAAGACCTCATTGAAAACACGCGCTCTGCGGACATCATTGCGGTCGTCAATATCTTTTTTGCGATCTTCCTCGCCATCGCTTGGTCACGGCGAAGCCATCAGGATGATGCGTCAAACCTCCCATCCTTTCCACCGCAAACCATCCTTTGGCACGCGACGCTCATTGGATTGGCGCAGTGTGCGGCAATGGTTCCAGGCGTGTCACGAGCGGGGGTCACCCTCACAGCTGCATTAGCGCTGCGGTGGCCGCTTCGCATCGCAGCGCCATACATCTTTCTGCTTGCAATTCCAGCGGTTCTTGGTGCCGTCATTTTGGAGGTCGTCTCGACCCGCGTGGAAGACATCACCACCTCGTGGAGCCTGCTGGCGCTTGGAACAATCACGGCAATGATGGCTGCGTTGCTCACTCTCAATCGATTTGTCGCCTTCGTTCAAGGGGTTGGAATGTGGCCATTCGTCGTGTACCGCCTTGCGCTATCTGCGGTAATTGCTACAGTTTTACTGCTTGCCTGATCATGATGGCGCGCGACCGCGTGTCGCAAATCTAGAATCAGTCGGCTAGGGGGTGTGGCGGAATTGGCAGACGCGACGGACTCAAACTCCGTTTCTGGTGACAGAGTGAGGGTTCAAGTCCCTCTGCCCCTACCACTTCGATGCCACGCCGGCGAAGTTGTGATCGCGCGGCGACCCCCTCACGTTGCGTCATGCGCTGATCGCAGGCGCGGATGAACGACTTGACCATGGAATCTTCAACTTGGACCGCGCAGGCCACTCTTGGCGCTGCACGCTCCGGCATCCTTCACACGAAAGATGGCAACGTCGAAACACCAGCCTTCATGCCGGTCGCAACTCGAGGCGCGATCCGCACGTTATCCATCGGCGAGCTCCCGGGTTTGTCGGTCCAAATCATGCTGTGCAATGCTTTTCACTTAGACCTGCGACCCGGACGGGACATCGTCCGCACGCTTGGTGGTCTTCAAAAATTTGTGGGCTTCAAAGGACCGATCCTGACGGATTCAGGTGGATTTCAAGTCTTTAGCTTGTCCAAGTACCGGAAGCTAGACGATGATGGCGTGACATTCCGCTCGCCCTTGGATGGCGCAAAACTTCGTCTGACACCAGAAGACAGTGTTCTTCAGCAGCGCACATTGGGATCCACCATTGCAATGGTCCTAGATGATTGCCCGGCATTGCCGGCCACTAAGAGGCGTTTACGTGCCAGCGTTGAGCGCACCGTCAATTGGGCAAAGCGTGCACGCGCTGCCGATGCCGGAGAGATGCAGCTGTTCGGTATCGTTCAGGGCGGATTGGATCCACACATGCGCCGCGAGTGTGCGAAAGCTATTGGGGATATGGGATTTGAGGGCCATGCCATTGGAGGGTTGTCCGTGGGCGAGTCTCAGACCGACATGCTTCGCGTTCTTGAGGGAGTCGCTCCAGTGGTCCCCGCCCACAAAGTACGCTACCTCATGGGCGTGGGCACGCCGCATGATCTCCTAGAAGCCATCGCACGCGGCATTGATTTGTTTGATTGCGTGTTGCCGACGCGAAATGCGCGAAACGGTCGAGCGTTTACGGACGAAGGCAGTTTGAACTTAAGGAACGCGCGTTTTCGCGGACAAGACACACCGCTCAGTGACACATGTGAGTGCGAAACATGCCGGAATCACAGCACCGGATATCTTCACCATCTCATTACTTGTAAAGAGGCCATGGGAGGGGCGTTGCTCGTGAGACACAACCTTGCGTACTACCAAACCCTGATGAAACGAGCGCGCGCCGGCATTCGTGATGGGACGTTCCATGCTCGGCTAGTAGAATCGAAGCAGCTGTCAACATCTTTGACGTAGCGGGGTGCGCTAGAGCACCCATAGGCAATGGACCCGACCCTCGTCTTACTCCTCCTCTTTCCAGTCTTGCTCTGGCTATTTGTCGTGCCTCCACGCATGAAGCGAAACAAGGAAAGACAAGCCATGATGACTGCTATCAGGCCAAATAGCGAAGTGGTGTGCTGCGGCGGAATGCTTGGCACAGTCGTTGAATCTGGCGGTGAGTTTGTCATCGTTCGTCTGACATCGGGGCAAGAAGTCAAAGTGACCAAAGCCAGTATTGGAGTCGTGTTACCAAGCGGTACTATCGAGGGGATGTAGGCTGGTGTTTGGATACCCCACTTGGAAGATCATCGCGACGTTTATCGTCGTGTTCGTGCTCGGCGTATACGCTCTGCCTAACCTATGGCCTTCCGTTCCGACACTCCAAATTGCCGTGCAAGGCAACCCAGCTGTTGCGGACTTGCAATCACTGGAATCCATCATCTCCAAGCGCCTCGAAGACGATGGCATACAGCCGACATTCCAGCAGATCGTTCAGAGCCGCAATAGTCTTGAGATGGATTTCGAAGATGTCGGCCAGCAAGTGCGCGCTAGGAAGCTGGCAGAAGAAGTTCGCTTTCCCTACCCTCGCACAGTCAGTCTCAACTTTCGAAATCGCACTCCTGAACTTCTGAAACGTGTGCAGGCAACTCCACTTACCCTAGGGTTGGATCTGCGTGGCGGACTGGAGTTCTTGTTGGAAGTCCATACCGACTTCATCTTTGAGTCACGCATCCGCGCCGCAGTTCAGTCAACAACGCTTCCGGTCGACCAAGGCTCTATGAAGTTCAGCGAAGTGCTTGGCGAACCTGCGATTCGCGTCACGCTGCCACCAACCGTGGATCGCAATGTGATTAGCCGCACCCTGATGAGCGAGAACGATTGGCTGCAAGTCGTTCCAGATCCCAACTCCGTTACCGCTCTTATTGCGCGCGTCACCGGCGCGGAAGAGACGAACGTCACCAACCAGGCACTATTGCGCAACTTGACAACATTGCGCAATCGCGTCAACAGCCTCGGTGTCTCGGAACCCGTCGTCCGTCGCCAAGGCGCCAATCGGATTTTGGTGCAGCTTCCGGGGATCCAAGATAGTGCTCGCGCCAAACGATTGATCGGTGAAACCGCCACGCTGGCGTTTCACATGGTGTACGAAACGGCGGATAGCGAAGGCACGCCCGTACGAACGATTAGCCGTCCTTACCGCCGTGAATCTGGTGAAACAGTTGCGTCACGTCAACGACTAACCCTTGAAGAGCAAGTGATCGTCCGCGGTGAAAACGTCTTGCAAGCCCGCGCCTCATTTGATGACACAGGCGCCGCCGTTGTCCCGATTGAACTGGACGCAGAGGGCGGAGCTCGCATGGCGCTCACGACGCAGGAGAACCTCGGCCGACGGATGGCTGTCTTGCTCATTCGTCAAGTCCCCCAAGTTCAAACCGTCCGCATGTCGGATGGCCGCACTGAGACCCGCGAGCGTTTCCGCGAGGTCTCTGAGATCATAAGCACGCCACGTATTGCCGCAGTTTTTGGCGCTCGCTTCCAGATTGAAGGTATCGGAGCGTTTAACGAAGCACAAGATCTCGCATTGCTCCTGCGATCAGGATCTCTGGCGGCTCCCATGTTCTTCGTGGAAGAACAGATCATTGAACCAACCCTTGGCGCCGAGAACATTCGTGTCGGCGTCCTGTCGCTCGCGATCGGGACGCTCTTAGTCATCATCGCGATGTTGGTGATTTACAAGGCGATGGGTGTACTCGCGATCTTCGCACTGGCCACCAACCTTGTCCTGCTCACCGCGATACTGTCGATTGTCGGCGCAACGCTCACGCTGCCCGGCATCGCAGGGATCGTGTTGACCATGGGCATGGCAGTGGATGCGAATACCCTGATTTTCTCAAGAATCCGTGAGTTCTTGCGCGCGAACTACCGTTTGCAACGCGCTATTGCTGAAGGGTACGATCGCGCGTGGATCACGATCTTTGACGCTAACCTCACAACGTTCCTGGTGGCCGTTGTTCTGTTTGCAGTAGGCACGGGGCCGGTTCGCGGATTTGCCGTGACCTTGATGATCGGCATCGTCACCTCAGTCTTTTCGGCAACCTTGTTCTCACGTAGTGTTTTGTCGTTTATCATCCCGTACGTCCGAAAGATTCGCATATGAGTTCACCTCCCAAAAACGGAACGTACCTGCTGGAGACGATCCTCGCACCGTCGGACAACTTCTCGATTTTTAATACGAACTCCTACCGATGGGCAGGGATCATCAGTAGCATCTTGCTCTTGTACTGCGTGATTGCCATGATCAATCCTGCGCCGGTGCTTGGGCAAGATTTCTTGGGTGGCACCGTGATCACGGTGCAAGCTCCCGCTGATCTCAACGCCCCAGCGGGTGTATTGGATGACATCCTGGATGAGTTTCGGGTTGGAAGTGCCGACATCAATGCAGGCTCCACTGATGGCCAGTTCATCATTTCACTGTTAGGGCACATCCCTTCAGAAGTCGTGGACGCTCTGCAACTGGGTGCGCTTGAGCAAGGGTTTACGATCGAAAGTTTGCGAATCTTGGGACCAGCAGCTGGTGCGGAACTGAGAGACCAAGGTGGAATCGCCCTCATCGTTGGGTTGTTTCTCATGATGATCTACGTGGGGTTTCGCTTCCAATGGCGCTTTGGCGTTGCAGCCTTGGCAGCCATCGTTCATGATGTCGCCATCACCCTTGGCGTCTTAACGCTGCTGCGCGTTCCGTTAGACCTCACTGTTGTGGCCGGGCTGTTGGCGCTGATTGGATATTCCGTCAACGACACGATCGTCGTTTTTGACCGCATTCGCGAAGTGGTGCGCCGGAAACAACGAAGAACGTCGCGTAGCATTGTCTCGCTCATCAACACAGCCATTCATGAGACGATGTCCCGAACCATGGTGACGTCAGGGACGACTTTATTGGTCGTCGCGTCCATGGCATTGCTTGGTGGACCCGCGCTGTTCCCGCTCGCGATCACGCTTGTCTGTGGGGTCATCGTGGGAACCTACTCATCGATTTACATCGCACCGCTCGTGGCCGTGCTCTTACAAGTGAAACCCGATCACCTGCAAGAGTCTGTGCGCCAAGATGGTCAAGGAACGACGGATGCTGGGCGAGGTGCTGTCAAACGCAGCAGCCTCAGTCATTAATGGCTAATGGTGCGGAGCAGACGGTGATGCAGTTCACGTCCTGAAATCAGGAGTTCCGTATCAAAAATGTTGGCACTGTGGCCATCAAATCGGGTGGCGATTGCGCCTGAGGAGTTGGCAAAGAGCAGAGCATGAGCAATGTCCCACGGTTTTAGTCCGGTGCCAACAAAACCATGCAGCATGCCGCCTGTGACATATGAGGAGTCCAAGGCCACCGACCCCGTCTGACGAAGCTTGGCACCGGAGGTGTACATCTGCACGACCCAATCGCGGACGCTGATCTTCTGTGTGTCATGGAAGGTGTACGAAACCATGGCATCGCGCAATGTGCCGTGCGTATCAGCGCGCAACGAAATCTGCCCTTGCCGAACACCACTGCCAATCTGGCACGAGTACTCAGTCCGCCTCGTCACGTCGACAACAGCTGCGGCCACGGGAATGCCGTCCTCTATTCTCGTCGCAACTGTGGCGTAGTGGGGATACCCTGCTTGGAAATTCCTTGACCCATCTAACGGGTCAAGCAACCAGTAGGGTTCTCTTTCGCGGCGAAGATCAGCTTCGACATTCTCATCCTCTTCAGAGAAAACGATGTCTTGCCGGCGCAGCTTGGAGATGGCGTAACGCATCTCAGCCGTGCTCAACTGATCAACATCCCGGTATGCCGGTGAAGCACGATGCCGATCCGTCACCAGTCGTGCCACCAGTCGTGCACCTGCCCGGGCGGCTTCGACAGCCACCTGTAAATCGCTTGCCATACGTCCAATCCAACCCAATGACCGATTGTAAGAATTCCCTCGAAACCGCGCGGAGTCGTCCAGACGTGGATAATTCAGTAGAGAGTCTCATTTCAGGTCTCATGGCCGTCCAAAAAAGTAAAAAGTCGTCATCGCGAGCTGGCATGCGCCGGTCGCATCAACACGTGAAAAAACCGACGTTGTCGATTGACGCAGACACTGGCGAAATTCACCGTCGTCATCAAATGACGCCGGACGGTTTTTTCAAAGGTCGTCTTGTCAAAGACATCACCGGTCGTTTCGCAGCCAACGACGATGAGGAAGAAGGAGCTACATAACGCTCCTGCGCAAGATCACTGCCACAACATCATCGTTGATGTCACAGGATCGGATCGTGGTCAACACGAATGTGTAGATGGTGTCTTTCGCGCGATGACTCGTCGTCGAGATCTGTCCGTCGTCTTGGTCGGCAACGCTCGCCTCGCTGAGCTTCAACTCGCCCATGTGGCGCCGCGCATCCGCGCTCGGCTCACGTTCGTGCACGCTCCCATGTCTCTGCCGAACGACTGCCGCGCTCAGGAAGCGTTACGTAGTGATCACACGTGCGCCCAACGAGTGGCCCTTGAGCTTTTGCGCGATGGTCACGGATGCGCGATGGTCACGTCAGCTGGCACCGGCGGCATCGTAGCGCTCAGTTGGTCGTTACTTGATCGCGTGCCTGGGATTGACCGCCCGGCACTCGCCACCGAATTCCCGTCTTCGGGTGACAGGGATCCCTGCCTCTTGGATATTGGCGCTTTGGTGTCGACGACTCCCGAGCGCATGGCACAAAACGCCATGCTGGGGTTGTCTTGGCTCAATGCCATGTCGCAAGGGGATCGAACACGAGTCGGTGTCTTGAACTTTGGCCGAGAGCAGAACAAAGGGGATCACGTGCACCGTTGCGCGGATGAACTGATCAATGCCATTCCCGGCTGTGACAACGTGGGGTACGTGGAAGCCCACCAACTGTTTTCAGACGTCGCCGATGTGGTGGTCTGCGATCCGATGACCGGGAACGCCATGATCAAAGTTCTCGAAGGGCTAGGTAAGACACTCATCGAAAAGACCCAACGCTCGCTCACCCTGTATCGTCTGATTGGCAAGCTGATTGGCCGACAACGAATCACAGACGCCATCCGGCATCTGATGTCGTCGTCGGAATATGCAGGGGCGCGCTTCCTAGGCATTGTTCCCGTTGTGATCAAAGCGCACGGGCATGTCGATGCTGAACAGTACGCGCGGAGTATCGAATACGCGATTGCTCAATCTCAATATCCCATGCAGACACTCTCCACACCCATCCAAGACACCACAATCACAACGAGGAAAGCGGCATGAACGTGATGATGTTTCCGGGGCAAGGCTCCCAGCACCCCGCGATGTTTGACGGCATTCCGACGGACTTCACGAAACCGCTGCTCGAACAAGCGAGCGAGATCCTCGGATACGACATGGCAGAAATGGTGGCCTCGGGAGACGAACGACTTGGGCAAACAACCTTTACGCAGCCGGCACTCCTCACCGCCAGTGTCGCGTGGCACGAGTACTACAAAAGCGCTGGTGGCCCGGCGCCTGACCTCATGTTTGGACATTCCTTAGGTGAGTATTCCGCGTTGGTGGCAGGGGCTGCCATCGCGTTTGAAGACGCTGTACGACTCACGAGCATCCGCGGCCAAGCGATGCAAAACGCCGTGGCCGCTGGAGAGGGGGCGATGGCAGCGCTGATTGGTGGGTCTGAAGCTGAGGCTGAACGCATGTGCGCAGATGCCCGCGGCGAAAATCTCGACGTCTGGCCGGCCAATTTCAATTCCCCCAAACAAGTCGTGGTCGCAGGGACTGCTGGCGCCGTTGACCATCTGAAATCGATGGCACGGGACTACGGATTTCGGCGAGTGATTCCTATCAAGATCAGCGTCCCGTCGCATTGCCCTCTGATGGCACCTGCCGCTGAACAAGTGGCTGCAGAGCTTGAGACGATTCAGTTGTCGTTGCCAAAAATTCCTCTGTGGCACAATGCCACCACAAAAGCCGCCACATCAATTGATGGTTTAAAAGTCGCGCTTCAACAACAACTCACGTCGCCCGTGCGATTTTCCACCATGGTTCAACAAACGTCAGACGATGCGAAGTTCGTGGAATGCGGCCCAAGCGCAGTCCTCACAGGGCTGATCGGGCATTGTCGTAAAGGTGCCTACAGCCAAGCGTTATCTGCCATCGAATCTGCTAAGCACGTTGCCCAAGCCTACTCAGGCTAGCCGCATGCCCTCACGATCCCCTCCACAACAGGAAGTCCAGCAATGACAGATCAACCAAAAACTGCACTCGTGACTGGCGCCAGCCGGGGCATTGGAAAGGCCATCGCTGCACGCTTACACGCCGATGGATACAAGGTCATCGGCACGGCCACTGGCCAGATTGGGGTTGATCGTATCAATGCGGAGCTCGGACCTGGGTCTGGTTACGTCCTTCGCATCGAAAACATGGACTCAATCAAGGCTTGCATCAAAGCGATTGAAGCCGATGGCCATAGCCCAACGATTTTGCTTAACAATGCCGGCATCACGCTTGACGCATTGGCATTGCGCATTACTGAAGATGCTTGGGACAACGTGTTGAAGACTGATCTAACAGGGGTCTTTCATCTCACCAAGCTGCTCGTTCGGCACATGATGCGGGCTCGATGGGGTCGCATTGTCATGCTGTCGTCAGTCGTTGTCAGCCGCCCCTTCCCGGGGCAAGCTGGGTATGCGACTGCGAAAGCAGGATTAGACGGGTTGATGCGTGCCTTAGCTGTAGAGTTTGGATCTCGAAACATTACTGTCAACTCGATCGCACCTGGCTATATCGCAACAGATATGGTTGAGAATGTGGACACGAGCGCGTTGCTTCCGAACATTCCACTCAAGCGCGTTGGGCAACCTGAGGATGTCGCCGGTGCTGCGAGCTATCTCGTCAGCGACGATGCGTCGTACGTCACGGGGCATGTGCTCGCCGTGAATGGCGGCTTGTTGTTCTAAAAGGCTAGCGCGCCCAGACGAGTGAAGACACACCCCACAGCCATGCAACCGAAAGCCGAGCACACGCGAGACGACGCAAGCACAGATCTGGCGCAAAGCCGGGCGGTTGAGTTTTCTTTGAGCCACCTGCGTAAGGACCTACCTATGAAGACAGATATTTCCCAGCTATCCGCAGCTGACGCTGTTCACTGCGTTCTCGGCGAAGTCTTGCAGCGCGATCCCGCATCCGTTTCCAACGACGACAACCTCTCGTCAGGGCTAGGGCTAGACGGGCTTCACCTTATCCAATCTCTCGTGCACCTCGAAGCTGGGCGCGGAATTGAGTTTAGCGATGAGGAAGCGCTAGCATGGGTCACGGTCGGGGACATCGTGACTTCCGTCGAAGCCCACATCCAGAGACCTCAGCCGTCACAGTAAGCGTACGCCGCGAAACCGCATTTGGTAAAATACGCGCAGAACGCAGGGCGAGATATTGCCTGCGCCTTTGTTAGTTAAGAGGAGAGATGAGATGAGTGAGAGCATAGAAAACCGAGTCACTAAGGTGATTTGTGAAGTTCTTGGGGTTGAAGCTGATGCTGTCCAACAGGACATGTCGTTTGCCGACGATCTTGAGGCCGATTCGCTAGACACCATCGAACTTGTGATGGGGCTGGAACGCGAGTTCGACCTAGAAATCGCTGATGACGAGGCTGAGAAGATCGCCACTGTCCAAGACGCGATCAAGTATGTTCAGGACAAACAAAAAACTGACGGCTAATCCCGTTCAGTTGTCGCACCGCTGGGAAACGCTTTAAGCGCCAGCGGTGCGACTTTTTTTTATTGGAATCGCATCAATTGGCGCACTCGTTGCAACGGGTGTTGTCTATTCGATCGTCACCTACCTGTCCTTTACGACCCAACCTTTGTCGCTGCCTAAAGGCAGCGTACTGTCGGTAGCGACAGGGGACGGTATTTATCGAGTCTTCAATCGACTCGGTGAAAAGGGCGTGTTGCCAGACTGTGGACTGTTTCCGTCTGATGCGTGCGCAAGGCTAGCCACAAAACTGCATGCGGAGGCGATCTCACTGCACGTCGGCGACTATGTCATCCCCAGCGATGTGACGCCGGTAGGGCTGATTGAACTATTGGCCGAATCGAAAGTACAGCTTGAAGCCATCCGGCTCCCCGAGGGGAAGACGATTCGCGAATTCCTCGATCTTTTAAGACAATCCAAACATCTGGTGTACGACGTCACAGCCACCGATGCAGATAGCTTGGCACTTGAACTGGGTATCCCATATTCAGCAGAAGGGTGGCTCCACCCCGACACATATCTCGTCGCATCCGGTAGCTCAGTCAAGACGCTACTGGAGACTGCTTGGCGTCAACGCCATCGCCACTTTCAAGACCTCTGGGATTCGAGAGCGATCGGCCTGCCCATTCGTACCCCGGTTGAGGCTATTGTCCTTGCGTCCATTGTGGAGAAAGAGGCCGCGTTGGCAGCTGAACGTCCCCAAATAGCAGGGGTATACATGACGCGGCTACGCAGAAAGATGACACTGGATGCTGATCCAACGCTGCTATACGATCGCCCCAAGGGAATATCAGGCCCGATTAGGCTTTCTGAACTCCGCCGGGATCATCCGTACAACACATACCGAAACCCGGGGCTACCGCCCACTGCGATTTGCGCACCATCAAAGGGATCCATTGAAGCTGTACTACATCCCAAGGAAAATGGCAATGTCTTTTTTGTCGCACGCGGTGACGGCAGTCACTACTTCTCAAAGACGCTGCGTGAACACTTAGAAGCCGTCAATAAGTACCAGACGCATGACTAACCACATGATTGAGCCGATACCAGCTAGGTTTATTTCTGTCGAAGGCATTGATGGCGTGGGAAAATCGACGTTTTGTCAGCAGTTGGTGACGCGACTCAAGGAGAGCGGTGTATCGACAATTGCAACCATTGAGCCAGGAGCCACTGAGTTTGGGCAGTCAATCCGCACCCTGTTACTGAGTTCTGACAAACAATCTGCAATGGCGGATACTCTGCTCTTCTTTGCCGATCGCGTCGAACACATTACCCGCGTGATCGCACCGTCATTGCAAGCTGGAATATGGGTGGTCAGCGATCGTTATATCGACTCGACGTACGCCTACCAAACCATCCACAATCAGGTTCAGCCTGGTGACATTGATGCATTAGCCACCAGCTTGAAGCTCCTTATGCCAACTGTGACATTCTTGCTTACGACATCATTGCAGGTCGCGGGCACCCGGCGCTCCACACGAAAGTCAACCAACCGTCTCGAACTTGATCTCGAGAAAGTACAAAAGGTGTATCAACAAAGAGCGCAAGACGACCCTGATCGCATTCATGTATTAGATGCCACGAAACCCGTTGATGCCGTTGTGGATCAAGCGATGCAGCACCTCAGTGAACGCTTCTCAGGATCATGCTCGTCATGAATGGCTCCTATCTCTTATACGCCACAGACGGATGCTACCGACCAAGATTATGCGACGCATTTGTCGGCACGCTGCTGTGCTGGAACAGCGCGCCTCACGACATCACAGTCTGCGGATCGTGCCCAGCGTGTCGGCTGTTTGGCAAATCTTCACACCGTTTGACTGATCATTTACGTGTCGTTGATCGCGACGGTGATCGATCATCAATTTCATTGGAAGCTGTCACAACAGCCTTACATTGGCTGGACCTAGCATCTCCTGGGAGCCAGACGAAAGTGCTGTATTTGCGAGATAGCGATGCCCTACATTGGCGGGCATATCACACGCTTCTCAAAGCGCTAGAAGAACCGCCACGACATTCTTGCGTCGTATTGTCCGTCCGAAACAAGCGGAGCTTACCGCTCCCCTTACGGAGTCGATGCCAGCAAATGGCAATTGATTCGCCCATCCACCAAGGGAAGTTACGCGACATAGCGGCGACCCTTCCTGGCAACCCCGCACCACTAGTGAATCCACCCGCTCTGTTGGCGGTATTGACAGAGCTGGCCGTGATATCCGAACCAGATCACGAACTTGACTCACACATAGCGACCACCAAGCAAGTCCTCGCACATCTGCAATCTTGTTGGATCCCTCGGGCTCAGCGAGGCCGACGCGAAGCCATCACGGACTTCAGTCCAAAACAGCTGCCGCTCGTTGCGGAGCTGGTGTCAGCTTTTGGTCGCGCCTGTTTGCGTTATCGACTGAGCAGGGCCACGTCACCTAACGAGACAATCGCCGCTTTGCAAGAATCGTGTCCCTTATCTAACGAGTCGCTATGGCGCGCAACTGATAAGGCTCAACAGCTGCTTTCTTGGATTCGCGAAGGTGTTCACTTCACGACAATCAACCAAGTCTCCAGCATGCTCAGTCTCATGATGGGTGACGCTCACCAAGAACGATAAGCGTCACCCGACATTCGTCAGGTTACGGTTTGCCCGCCGTCGCAGACGATCGTTGCGCCGCTGGTGAACGAGCCAGCAGGCGACGCGAGGAACACAGCAGCACCAGCCATTTCATGCGGCTCCCCAATACGGCGCAAAGGGGTGCTTGACGTACTGGCTTTCAGGATCTCTGGGTTTTCCCACAAAGCGCGAGCAAAGTCCGTACGCACGAGACCCGGGCAGATCGCGTTCACTCGAATGTTGTGAGGGCCGTACTCTGCAGACAGGTTTCGCACCAATTGCAAATCCGCAGCTTTTGAAATCGCATAGGCACCAATGGTGGTGCTGGCACGCAACCCGCCAATGGATGACACCACGATGATCGCGCCATCTTGACGTTCCACCATTCCTGGTAACACGCCGTTGGCCAACCACAAATTCGACTTGATGTTGTAGGCGAAGATCCGGTCGAGTGCACTATCTGGAATGTCTTTAGACGGGCCAAAGTACGGGTTGATCGCCGCGTTACAGATGAGAATGTCCACTTTCCCGTACTTGGCCGTGGCCTGCGTGACGAGATTTTCAACTTGATCTTGATGCCCAATATTGCAGGATACGGCATGGGCTTCGCCGCCGAATTCCGCAATTTCGCTGACCACGGCCTCACAGGCAGGCAGTTTGCGGCTTGATACGACAACACTAGCCCCATGTTTGGCTAGCTCGTGGCAGATGGAACGGCCAATACCGCGGCTCCCACCAGTGACGATCGCCACTTTGCCGGAGAGGTTAAATAGTGAGTTCGTAATGTCCATAGCGTGAAATCGGTAAACCGAGGGGTTTGAGGTGACTTCTAATTATGGGTTCGCGCTTCACAAGCAACATGCCTCGTCAACATCATTTCGATCTCGTGGTCATTGGCGCGGGGTCGGCCGGCGTCCGGTTGGCCCGCCTGGTCGCCCAAGCAGGAAAGTCGGTCGCCGTTGTTGAAAGTGGTGCACTCGGTGGCACGTGCGTCAATGTCGGTTGCATACCAAAAAAATTGTCTGTGTACGCCGCACGCTTTGCCCACGCTCGCGAGACATCGCGTGACTACGGATGGGATGTTCCAGAAGGAACACTTGACTGGAATCAATTCCGAAACCTGAGAGATACCGAGATCCTTCGACTCAACGGCATTTACGGGAATCTCCTTCAAGGCAGCGGTGTGAAAGTCATTTCTGGTCACGCCGATCACTGTGAACACCGAGACAGTCGGTTTCACACCTCTATATATATGGCAAATGGCGAATCTCAATCGATCACAGGAGATCGTCTCGCACTCGCGATGGGATCAGAACCTGTTATCTCCACAGTGGAAGGTGCCAGTTTCCTATCAAACTCGGATGAAGTCTTTCAGCTATCAGCCCTACCAAAGCGCATTGCGGTTTGGGGTGGTGGATACATAGCGACAGAGTTCTCTTCCATGTTTGCAACGCTTGGTTGTGACGTCACCATGATCTATCGGGCCGAAAGCCCGTTACGCGGCTTTGACACCGATCTTCGAACTGCAACTGCTGAAAATCTTAAAGGTTCCGGCGTCACGCTAAAACCGGCCACCTCAATCGCTTCTGTTCGCAAAACGACAGGGGAAGATGGCGTTTCCACCATACATATTGATACGACTGAAGGAGAAGCGATTCCGTGCGAATTCGCATTGTGTGCATTAGGTCGGGTGCCACGACTGGATGCTCAACCTTGGTTTAGTCATATGCTAGGGGATAAAAAAGACCAAGTGGTTAACCAACATACATCGTTTGAAGCAACATTAAAGAATCTCTATATCTTGGGAGATTTCAGCCACGCACCCCAGCTCACACCCTATGCCATCGCCCAGGCCAAAGTTGCAGCTGCACATATCACTAACTGCACAAAACCCGATATCGATTTCCAAACAATCGCTACAGGCATCTTCACCACACCCGAGATTGGAACTGTTGGCTTAACCGAAGAGCAAGCGTCTGAAAGACACACAACAGTCCGTGTCTACAAAACAGCGTTTCGGTCATTACACGACTCGTTCACGCCAAAAGCAGCAAAAACATTTATGAAGCTCATCTGTGCAAACAGCGATAACCAGGTTGTAGGTGTTCATTTGATAGGGGAGGCGGCCGCTGAGCTAATTCAGCTAGTCGCAGTGATTGTCTCAAGCAAACTCTCAAAATCAGACCTCGACCGAGTTATCGCTGTTCATCCTACGATTGCTGAGGAGCTGGTTACATTCAAGTGAGAGGCGCCAACGAACTACAGAAAGATAAAAGCGCCAGAACCCTGAACTATTTCTCAAAGACTGAATCAACCACGTAATGTGTCATGCGACAATTTCTGACTAACTTACGGAACTTCTGCCAGATAAATGAGAACCATCCTGCTTCAGATTAGTAACCAACTAACACGTCTGGTTCAGACCATGGAATCAGGCGTTACAGCCGTCATCTTTTTGTGTTTATTAATGTCGTCTAATAAATATTATGTTGTATAGCGAATCCAAAAAGAGGCGCACACAGCGTGGCTGAGCTTGTCAATCCAGAATTGGCACCCCGAATCGATTGCTATAGCTGATTTTTCTACCTATTTTTCAGTGGGAAATCAATGGTTGATGGTGAGACATTGTAAAGGTGTTAGTTAAGAGAGATGTCTATTGATATCATCGGTGTGTATCAGGTCATCGCTCAAAGACGAGTTATTTATCGACGGATTGGAACGAATATGCATACATCCATTAGGTATGTTGCGGGTTTTATGCCAATTGGGAGGTGTAAGAAGGTAGTACGTCGTGATTTTGTGGAAGTTACCTTGTAATAGAGCGGTTTTTCCTGGAAGTATGCGTTGCAGTGGGTAAAGTCAACGAGATTCTTTGCCGTCGAAGTTGGTGCGATGAATCTTGGAAAACTAGGACGTGACAAAAGGGGAAATTGGCCGAAGTTGTTGAACCACTTCATTACTGGTCAAGCGACACCCTCGGCGGTACCTCGGTCGCTAACGGTGGAAATTGACGTTTGTCACTTGCGAGCGATGACCTTATCAATAATTTGTTACGTTCTTTTTTGATCTGGTATCAGAAAAGCGAAGAGGTCGTGCCCTGGTATTCAGAACAGCCATAAGAAGATGAGTTATTCGGCTGCCCAGTAGCATATCTTCTGTCTGAAAAACGCGACTCTCATAACGCCTGTGAATGAGAATCAGACGCCACCAAGGAGTTATTGGTCAGTTCTTGTGCTGATGTGCGCTGAGCGGCGATATAGACATGGATTTTGAAAATCACATTGTGTTTTGATTTTGTGTACCAGAATTCTTGTTTTTCGATGCTTTCAGTAAGGTGCCTGCTTACCTATGCGATGGAATCAGTATTTTTCTGGCTGATGAACTGGGAAAGTTATCGACTGCTGGATACGATTGGGTATACGCTACACCTGCGATCTCACAGAGATGCGATCTTAGCCAGTTGAAACGTCTTTCGGGTAAGGCGCACTGGTCATGAGGAAGCGATCGAAAAGACTTCTAGATTGGTGGCTGTTTTTAGTCAGGAGATCTTCTTACGCCGCACGCATTGTTGCAGAGTGCGCCTCGCGGCACCTCAAGTAAGAAAGCCGGAGACAGAGAGCTGCCACGGTGTGGGTAAGCTAAAAATCAGAGACCGAAAGCATTGTCAGCTGTTTTCAGTCGATACGCAAGATGACAATTGAAAGGATGCTTCAAGCGGAAAGTGATCGGATGCGCCTGCTCCCGTGATGGGGTCAAATCTCTTTGGACCACCCTTTTCGTTGACCTGATCTTTACTGTGAATGACCCTAGATGATGTCACTCCATGCACTGCATTTTCAGGGCAAACAGCCGCTGGCCGAAACAAGATCATATCTAAGAAAGACCATGAATTTCGATAGAGATAAGTACCCATGCAACCGTCACACAAGTCGTGCGCAATCACAAATCCCCGCGTTGCTAATGACAGCTCGATATGCTTCTCATACTCACGGGAGTTGGTATTGAAATCGCCTATCAATATCAGTGATTCACCATCCCCCTGTGCTCGATCTGCAAGATCAAATGCCGCTTTCCACTGGAGCGTGCGTCGTGACCACGGTGATGCTGCGGACGAAAAATGAACCCCTATTAGCAGCACTCTCGCGCCTCCGGGCAGTCTGACGCGCACTGATAACAGCCCCCGAGACAAGCGTTCAGACTGACTACCCAAGTACAGATCCGCCTCTCCCTCTACCAGTGCGTGTTGCCGTACTAGGAATGCCACATCGATGCCACGTCGATCAGGCCCTGCGACGTGAATTGGCAAGAAACCGAATCCTGCGCGCAGCCCCAAACCGGCATTTAACAACCGCGCAAGCCGATGGAGTATCCCTCGATTCTCTACCTCCTGTAATGCGATCACGTCCACATCTGCAGCGTTTTGCGCCAGTACAGACGTTAGTTGGTGCAGTTTTTTCTCGACCACATCCGTATTCCAGTCGACATGCATGCACTGGAGTCGATATGTTGGAATGAAAATGCGTGCACAGGCTTGGCGGAATTCGGCATCTTTCACTGAGAGCGGCAAGAACGTCGCATCATCAATATGAGGATCGTCGATGGCATCAAATAGGTTTTCCACGTTCCAGGTCACGACCCGAAGCGTATCCCTTGGCACCTCTTGCGCTGTTGCCAGAATGATCCATGCCACCGATACCAAAGCACACAGCGCGGCACGCGATGTTGCACTGGTAAAGGTTTCGTTCAAAAGCCGTACGCCCAGCCTGTAATCAGAGCGACCAGCGCAAAGACCGCCATGACGCCAAATAGCATCATCCACATCCGCCCAAGTTGAAACGGAATCCGCCGAACAGTGTGTACCGACGAGTTGAGGTACGTTTCAACACGAGCTTGATCATCTTGATTTAAGGAGCCTGATCCGCGGCTCAATTGGCGTTCCACCTTACAATTCCGACAGAAAACTCACTGTGGCAGTTGCCACTTGTAGTGAAAGACGAAGGTATTGTGCTTGACGGCGAAGTCGTCGAGACCCTCCCCAACACGCGATTTAAGGTCAAACTTGAGAACGGGCATGTCGTGAACGCTCACTTGTCTGGGAGGATGCGCAAATACTACATTCGCGTGTTGACTGGTGATCAAGTCAAAGTGGAAGTGTCACCATATGATCTGACGAAAGGTCGAATCACGTTTAGAGCCCGCTAGATACGGAAATTACGTCGCTACCGCCGCACTAACTGCGGCGAGACTGTCAATCGCGGTCCCCTCATCGTCTTCGAGACGCGATTTCGAGGCTTGCACGACATGGAAGGCGACGTCTCCTTGGCGTGACATCACAACCCGAACGCCCGAACCTTCTGACACTTGGCCGGCAGCGATCTGGTGCGCGAGCGGCACCCCTACCAAGCGGTTGAGCGTGCGCGCAATCGGGCGCGCGCCCATTTTCTCGTCAGACCCCGTGGCCGCGACGTGAGCGAGAACGCCGCTGGATACCGTCACCTTCACACCACGTGCTGCGGTGCGCTCAATCAGCCCTTTTGCCACTTTGCGGGCAACTCGTTGCAACTCCGTAACGCCTAACGGTTGAAAGTGCACAACCCGATCCACGCGGTTGCGGAATTCCGGCGAAAATTCACGTTCGATTGCTTGAGATGCGGCATCATGATGCTGCGACGGATTGAATCCCATGGACGACTTCAGTGACTCTCGTGCTCCCAAATTTGTCGTCATCACGATGAAGCACCGGCGCCCGTCGACTTGGCGTCCCATCCCGTCTGTGATACGACCATAATCGAGTAGCTGCAGAAAGAGGTGATGGATATTCGAGTGGGCTTTTTCGATCTCATCGAGTAGCAAAACACAGTTCGGTCGCTTGGCTAGCGTATCTGTCAAAATCCCACCAGCATCGTGGCCTAAATAGCCTGGCGGAGCGCCAATCAACCGCGACACTGCGTGCGCTTCCTCATACTCAGACATGTCAATACGCACAAGCTCGACACCAAGTGCAGCTGCCGCCTGTTTTGCCAATTCGGTCTTCCCAACCCCAGTGGCACCGGCAAATAGCAGGATCGATGCCGGGCGATCAACATCCCCCAAGCCAACGCGCGCCAATGCAATCGCATCAGCGACACACTTCACGGCTTCATCTTGACCAAATAGGCGATCCTTCAGAAAGGCTTCCACATCCTTGCTGCCTTTCGCCTCGAAGTCAAAGAAGTCATCAGGAATCACGCCGCGACGCGACAATACGGCCACAACGTCGTCATGACTGACATTTGTCTTAGCCGTGGTGTCATCAGGATGAGAAGACTCAGATGCACGAATGGTCGACGCTTCATCTAGCAGCTTCAGTGCTCGATCGGGGAGCGTGCCTTCCGGCATGAAGCGTTCCGACAATCGAAGCGCTGTTTCAATGGCCGGTTCATTGATCGTGACCGCGTGATGGTTTTCGATCTCTGGAACCCACGCCTTGAGCGCGACTAATCCCGCTTTCGCAGACACTGGGCTCACTTCAATGCGCTCAAAGCCACGGATGGCGCCTGGCTCGGCTTCCATATGCCGCCGCAACCCCGTCCATGTAGTCGCTCCAATAACTCTGATACGGCCACGACGCAGAGCCGGAGCAATCAAAGTCATAAGCCCCACGGAGCTGTCGGATGTTTTCGAGGCCCCTGTTAGCGCATGGATGTCATCAAAGAAACAGATGGTTTTTGGTCCACGCTCTGCCTCCTTCACGACCGACAGCACGCGCTCCTCCCAATCTCCTCGATAGCGCGTCCCCGCCATGAGAGCCAATGACTCAACGCAAAGGAGTCGCACGTTTTGAAGCGTTTCAGGGACGTTTCCATAGGCAACCCGCGATGCGAATTCCTCCACAAGCGATGTTTTTCCAACCCCGTGATCGCCAACAAGCAGGACATGAGGATCTGAGAATCGCTGAAGGGTCGTCATGAGCATGTCGAGCTCACGCTCACGTCCGACAAACGGTCGCCTTGGCTCCTCTTGCACGGACGACACCATATTACGGGTGAATGCTTGCTGCGCTTCTGGCGGCTGACCGTGTTGCTTGGCCTGCGCTGCTGACTCAATGCCCGCGTAGCGTTCGTTAATCTTCGAAACGCCCGACATTTCGACATCCGCCATCCAGCGGTGAGCCATATCATCGTCAGCATTTGGAAAATCTTCTTGCGCGTCTTGCGCGAACTGCCGTCTCGCATCCAGCACTTGCTGCCGCGTCATGCCGCTCGCCAACAACATCTTGGCTGCTGCGGTATTCGGCCGCGAATACAGACTAGCGAGTACGTCTAGTCCGGTGGCTTCACGACTGGAATGGCTCAACCCTGGAAGCCCCAGATGAAGCCTCACATCGCGAAGAATATGTTCAACCTCAGGGCTCAGCACAGCTGTTTCTTTACTGCCCTTGACCTTCAATTGTTTCGAGTCTAGGTGCTCTTCCAGCCGCGTTCGAAGCTGAATGCGGTCGATTCTGTACGCATCAAATGCCACACCCGCGTCGCGTTCATCCAGCAACGCCAACAAGAGATGCTCAACCGTATAGACCGCGTGTTTATTGCGGGTTGCTGCATCAATAGAGCTACGAAAAGCCGACTCCATGGTGACGCTGAGCATCGCTCGCTCGGTTAGCGACAGCCATGACGTAAAGACGTCATGGCATGCACTCAATAATGCGTTGTCCGAAGGCTGAGCAGGAGACCTTCGTACTTCCAGGCGCTAAACGCGCCAGATCATAAGTCACTGTTTTGGACCGAATCGCCTCTTCGAGACCTGCAATAATCAATTTTGACGCATCTGTCCAGCCCATGTGGTCTAGCATCATCACCGCGCTGAGAATGAGCGAAGACGGATTGACCTTATCTTGCCCGGCATATTTCGGTGCCGTGCCGTGCGTCGCCTCAAAAACAGCGAAGTCTTCATTCATGTTGGCACCTGGTGCCATCCCAATGCCCCCAACGAGCGCCGCAAGAGCGTCGGACATGTAATCACCGTTGAGATTCATGGTCGCGATGACCGAATATTCTGCCGGCCGCAGAATGATCTGTTGTAGGAAAGCATCGGCAATCACGTCTTTCACCACGATCTCAGCACCGGTCGTGGGGTGTTTCAATGACACCCACGGGCCGTCGCCAATGACGGTGCCACCAAACTCGTCGCGCGCAACTTCATAACCCCAGTTGCGAAACGCGCCTTCTGTGAACTTCATGATGTTGCCCTTGTGAACTAAGGTCACGGAAGGACGATCGTGCTTTATGGCGTACTGGATGGCCGAGCGCACCAGCCGTTTGCTCGCATACTCAGACATGGGTTTGATCTCAATCCCGTAGTCTCGATCCGCCTTAATCTTTTCAACGTCCATGTCTTGGGTTAAGAAGTCGCGAACCTGTCGTGCTTCTTTCGAGCCAGCTGGCCAACCGATCCCAATATACACGTCCTCGCTGTTCTCCCGGTACACGACCATGTCAACATCATCGGGATGCTTCATGAAAGATGGGGTGCCAGAGAAGTACCGAACCGGCCTAATACAAAGATTGAGCTCCATCTGCTGCCGAATAGCCACATTCAGAGAGCTAATTCCGCCACCAACCGGCGTTGTCAGCGGCCCTTTGATCGAAACCCGGTGTTCACGTAGCGCGTCAATTGACTGTTTTGGCAGCCATTCGCCTGTTGCAGCAAATGATTTTTCCCCAGCCAGCACTTCCACCCACTCAATCTTGCGTTGCCCATCAAAGGCTCGTTCGACAGCCGCATCAACCACGCGCTTCATGGCAACCGTGATATCTGGGCCGATGCCATCTCCCTCAATGTATGCAATCTGGGGGCAGTCTGGAACAGATAGCGAACCATCGCTACCCTTCGTTATGAGTTGACTGGTATGGGCCATACTGACTGATTGACTTTTTTTCACGCTCTGTGCGATTGTACTTTGACAACGTGGCGCGTCAATTCTGCCGATCCCTCTCAGGCCGATCGCTGCTACTCACGCCAGCCCGTGGGCGCAATCCTGATACCCATCGACTACCAGTGATCCTCCGCTCTTGCTTCCACAGCCAGACATACCCTTTCAGTCCATCCATGACAGCTTCCACAGCGCGTTTCGCCTCCGCGCGATGGTTCGCAACCGCCGCCACGGCCACGATGACGTCATCCACCGGAATCTCACCGATACGGTGGTGAACCATCAATTGCGTGATTCCCCCGTTGCGGGCGACTGATTCCGCCACCGTTTGAACCTGAACACGGGAGTACACCGGATGATGATCGACGAGCAACGTATGCACAGCGCTATCGTCGGCGCCATCGCGCCTTACGGCTCCAATAAAAACGTGCGTCGCGCCATTAGGCCTCAGCGCCGCGATCATCTGAGCAACGTGGACAGGCTCCTCGGTGAGCTGCGCATCCACCTGAAGCGTCATCCCCCTGATACCGGCGGCAAGATACTCAACTCATCACCCGGTTTCAGTACATACGATGCCTCAACCACCTTGCCATTCACTGCAAACGATGCCCCGAGTGCCTGAAAGGCTTCCCGGTGCGGCGGTCCCACAAATATTTGAATGATCTGCGTCGTTTCCAAACCTTCATCCGGAACGGCGACCCCAACTTCTCGGCAATCCAGCAACTCCGCTGCCGATCCAAAGAGCAGTACTCGAACAAAATTCCGCGCACCCGGTGCTGTGTCAGTCATGATCTCTCCTGTAGTCTCCCGACTTTCCGCCCACTTTTCGCTCGAGCTGTATCGCTCGTAGCGTCATTCCCTTATCCATGCCCTTTAGCATGTCATAGATGCACAAAAGGGCACCGCTCACTCCCGCAAGCGCTTCCATTTCTACGCCAGTTTGACCCTGCGCACGAGCAGTACAAGACACGTTGACGGAGACGATTTCATGATCATCGCAGTCAGAGGATGGTTCTGGGGCCGGAAACGCGAAGGCCACAGATACGTGGGCCAAGGATAATGGGTGACAAAGTGGTAAAAACGTTGGGCACTGCTTCGCAGCCAGAATGCCAGCAATGCGCGACGGCCCAAACGGATCGCCTTTCGGGCTTAGCCCCGCTTTGGCGGCTTTTAGCGTGGCTGCCCGCATATCAATGCATCCTGATGCAACAGCGGTTCGCGACGTGAGCGGTTTGTCTGCCACATCCACCATCTGTGCGACAGGACCGTGACTCAAGATATCAGCCATGAGCGGTTGACTGCCTCAATCTCGTCATTATCTGCCGTCGAAGGCCACGTTACGATCGCACTCTCTGGAGGCGTCGACTCTTCGGCCACCGCATGGCTGCTGCAAGAAGCCGGACGAGACATCGATGCGGTCTTTATGCACAACTGGGAAGATCCCAGCGATCCTCAATGCCCAGCCGCTCAAGACTACGCCGATGCTCAAAAGGTGGCGGATCATCTTGGCATTGAACTGCGGTATGTCAACCTCTCTTCTGAGTACCGCGATCGCGTCTTCAATGACATGATTGCGGAGCTGAAGGCGGGACGCACGCCCAATCCGGACGTGATGTGCAATCTTCATATCAAGTTCAAGGCGCTTTGGGATGTTGTTTCACATCACGGCGCAAGATGGCTTGCTACAGGTCACTACGCCTCCTTTATGACCGCAAGTGACCGTCATCTCACCCACCTCCCCACAGCGATCGATGAGCCATGGCAATTGGCACGGGCCTTTGATATGGACAAAGACCAAACCTACTTCCTGTGCAATGCAGACCCCATCGGGCTAGCGCATACGGTCTTTCCTCTGGCCCAGCTCACCAAGTCAGAAGCGCGCCGACTGGCGAAGCACGTCGGACTCCCCACATGGGATCGTAAAAACAGTACGGGGATCTGCTTTATTGGCAAACGAGATTTCTCGGAGTTTGTCCAAGCGCACATTGATGAATCGCCTGGGGACATCGTCACCCTTGACGGTGACATCCTCGGTCGTCACGCAGGGCTCCATCTCTTTACTATCGGCCAACGCAAGGGCCTTGGGATCGGCGGCCCGGGCGAAGCCTGGTATGTCGTCGATAAGCGCGTATCTGACCGCAGTGTCGTGGTCGCTCAAGGACACGATCATTCAGAATTACGCATGAACGGGCTGATCATTGACGATATGAGGTGGATATCGACCCATCCTGTCACCGACCGCGTGTCTGTCGCGATTCGCTCGCGCTCCCCTGTCGTCCCATGTCAACTCAGCAGTTTGGGTGACGGACGCTGGGAAGTGCGAGGGGACCAGCCTCTTCACGCCGCCACGCCGGGCCAGTATGCCGCTATCTATGATGGCGATGCCTGTCTCGGCGGCGGCACAATCACACAACGTCTCCCCTCGTTCCCCTAATCACACCGAGCTACACATGACCCAAGCCGCTTTGACACCGCTCGATGGGCGATACGCCTCAAAACTCAAAGACGTGACCGCGTGTTTGAGCGAAAATGCCCTGCACAAACAACGATATGACTTTGAAGTCCGGTGGCTCTCCGCATTGGTAGAAGCCGGTGTCGCCCCGCCAGATCATGGAGTCTTGTCATCTTTGGTCGCTGATGAGTCAGTGGTGACAGCTATTCGCGCGCACGAACGCGTGACCAGACATGATGTGAAAGCCGTTGAGCTGGCCCTCGCAGACCAGTTAATTGAACGAGGCGCGGCGGAATTGGTGCCATTTGCGCACTTCGGGCTCACGTCAGAAGATGTCAACAACATGGCGTACGGCAAGATGTTGAACGATGCCCGCAACCTCATGCTGGGCGACTTGACCACCCTTCTTGACCAGCTGCGCGCCGACGCGGTTGCGCATGCCCACACCCCCATGCTCTCCCGGACCCATGGCCAACCGGCCACGCCGACGACGTTTGGGAAAGAGATGGCAGTCTTTCATGCGCGCCTTGAACGCGGACTGGCTGATCTTCGGAGCTGGCAACCGACAGGAAAGATCGCTGGCGCCACAGGCACTTACGCAGCCATGGACATCGCCCGCCCCGACATCGACTGGATCTCGGTCTGTCAGCGGGTGGTGAAGGACCACGGGCTCATCCCACTCCCCGTTGTCACTCAGGTCGAACCCAAAGACGCAACGGCCGCACTGTGCCATATTACGGTGCGCATCAACACCATCCTAATTGATCTAGCGCGTGACATGTGGCAGTACATATCGCTCGGATTTGTCGCTCTGCGGATCCAACCGGGGCAAGTGGGTTCTTCCACCATGCCGCACAAAGTAAATCCGATCAAATTCGAGAATGCGGAAGGGAATCTGGGCGTAGCTTCTGCACTTTTGGGACACCTCGCCATCACGCTCCCTGTCTCGCGCATGCAAAGAGATCTCGCCGATTCAACGTCATCTCGTTCTCTTGCCACCGGATTTGGCCATGCTACTTTGGCATTTCGGACCTTGGTCGATGGCCTCGCTGACGTGTCGTGCAATGCCGATGCGATGCGCCGAGACCTCGACCATCACTGGGAAGTGTTAGCTGAAGCGGCGCAGTCAGTCCTGAGAGCGGAAGGAGTAGCCGACGCCTATAACGTCCTTAAGCAATTGTCTCAAGGGAAAGCGTGGTCACAACAGCAATGGCTCAACGCGGTGCATGCCTTACCGGTGTCTCCTGACGCACAGAAACGCTTGAAAGAACTGACGCCTGCGACTTATATTGGTCTGGCTCCTCACCTCATCTGACAGAAACGACTAAAATTCCATATCGCTGACCAAGACGCTGACCAAAAGTTGGCCGACACGCTCATTCCTAGCGAATCAATCTTCACGTCGCAAGCCGACGCCTTTGTTCACGACTTGGTGCGCCGCTTTCGGCCAGCCCGCGATGCATTACTGCAAAAACGCAAAGAGCGCCAAGAGCGGTTCGACGCAGGTGAGCTACCCAACTATCTGACATCGACGGCCGATATTCGCCGCGACCCATCATGGAAAGTGGCCGATTTGCCGGCTGCGCTCCAAGATCGACGCATTGAGATCACGGGTCCAGTGGACCGCAAGATGGTGATTAACGCACTCAATTCGCCCGTGAATTGCTTCATGGCGGATTTTGAAGATTCGTTATCACCCACGTGGTCCAACATCTCAGCAGGGCAACAAAACCTCCACGACGCTGTTCGCCGCACGATTACCCTCGAAGATCCCGCACGTGGAAAAACGTACGCGTTATCCGATCAGACCGCAACTTTGCTGTGTCGAGTCCGTGGCATTCACCTCAATGAAGCACACGTTGTTGTTGATGGTGAGCACTCCCCAGGGTGTCTGGTGGATTTTGGGTATTACCTCTTTCACAACGCGCGTGAACTTCTCGCTCGCGGCGCAGGACCTTGGTTCTATATTCCCAAACTGGAATCATCCCAAGAAGCGGCGTGGTGGGCAGATGTGATCCGTTATGCCGAGAAAACGCTTGGCCTCAGTCAAAGCACGGTCCGCGTGACGTGTCTCATCGAGACGTTACCCGCCGTCTTTGAAATGCAGGAGATCTTGTATGAACTGAAGGAATGGATTGCGGCGCTCAACTGTGGGCGATGGGACTACATCTTCAGCTTTATCAAGACGCTCGCTCGTCACTCCGACCGCATCCTGCCAGATCGCGGACTTGTGACCATGGATAAGCCGTTCTTGAAAGCCTACTCACAGTCTCTGGTCGCGGCGTGCCACAAGCGTGGCGCGCTAGCCATGGGCGGCATGAGTGCCTTTATTCCTCAGCGCGCTGGGGATAACGCTGCCATTTTCGAGAAAGTCAGACGCGACAAGCAACTGGAACTTGATAACGGGCACGATGGGACATGGGTGGCCCACCCGGGCCTTGCGTCCACCGTGCAGAATGTGTTTGACGAGACGTTAGGATCTCGCATCAATCAGATGGATCGCCAGCGGCCAGATGACCTTGAGCTTGACCCCTCTCGTCTCTTAAGTCCGAGCGCTGGCGCTTGCACAACCACCGGAATGCGTGACAACATCCGCATCGGTCTGCAATATGTGGAAGCTTGGATCAGCGGCAACGGATGTGTGCCGATCTACGGATTGATGGAAGATGCTGCCACAGCAGAAATCTCCCGCGCATCGTGCTGGCAATGGATCCATCACGGTGTGACACTTGATTCTGGCGAACGTGCGTCGCCAACTCTCTTCCGACGAATGTTGCTTGAGGAAACCCAAGCGATTCGCTCTGAAGTTGGAGAGGACCGGTTTTCCACCGGCCGCTTCGGCGAAGCAGCGGATATTTTTGAAGGTCTCACGCTTGCATCAAGCATGCCGGACTTTCTCACTCTTGAAGCGTATTCGTACCTTCGCGATTAACCACGACTCTTACCAGAGGACACTTTTATGCACCCTACTCAAGTCTCCGCTCAGTCACTTGCTGACGATTGGGCCAATAACCCGCGCTGGAAAGGCATCACGCGCCCGTACTCTCCCGAACATGTCATGGAAGTCCGTGGATCCGTCAATGTCGAATACACACTCGCCGATCGTGGATCGCGCAAGCTGTGGGATCTGTTGGAAAACCAACCTTCAGTCCGCTCTCTTGGCGCGCTGACAGGTGGACAAGCTGTTCAGCAAGTCAAAGCTGGTGTACAAGCCATTTACCTGTCCGGTTGGCAAGTGGCAGCAGATGCGAACCTGGCAGAACAAACCTACCCAGACCAATCGTTGTATCCGGCCAACTCCGTCCCAGCTGTGATTCGCCGCATTAACAATGCATTCAAACGCGCTGATCAGATTCAAAGCATCAGCAGCAAACACGACAAGGACTATTTTGCTCCCATCGTGGCTGACGCTGAAGCAGGCTTCGGTGGTGTTTTGAATTCCTACGAACTGGCGACCTCCATGGTGGAAGCTGGCGTTGCAGGTGTTCACTTTGAAGACCAACTGGCATCCGCCAAGAAATGCGGCCACTTGGGCGGTAAAGTGCTAGTTCCGACATTTGAAGCTGTGAACAAGCTCATTGCAGCCCGCTTGGCCTTCGATGTTGCAGGCACGCCGACAGTCCTCGTAGCTCGCACGGATGCAAACGCAGCGGCTCTGATCACGGCATTGACCGATGAACGCGACCGGAAGTTCGCTGTCGGTAGCGGCACAGCTGATGGCTTCTTCAACGTGAAAGCTGGCTTGGACCAAGCGATCGACCGCGGGTTGTCATACGCACCGTATGCCGACTTGCTGTGGTGCGAGACGGCCAAACCGGACATCAAGGAAGCTGAAGCGTTTGCTCAGGCGATCCATGAGAAATTCCCCGGCAAGATGCTGGCGTACAACTGTTCGCCTTCCTTTAACTGGAAAGCTAACCTCTCTGATCGTCAGATTGCGACATACATGGATGACTTGGCAGCCCTTGGCTACAAGTATCAGTTCATCACGCTGGCTGGCGTACACGCCATGTGGCACTCGATGTTCTCCTTGTCGAAAGACTATGTTGCCAATGGCATGACAGCATATTCGGCTCTCCAAGAACGTGAATTCGCGGATCAAGAGAAAGGGTACACCTTCGTCTCACACCAACAGGAAGTGGGAACGGGTTACTTTGACCGGTTGACGGACATCATTCACGGTGGTCAGTCATCGACAACCGCCATGTCCGGTTCAACGGAAGCTGAACAGTTCTAAGGACTGAACCGACCTCCGCATTCGTGCGGAGGTCGGTTTGCTTTTAAAGCACTCACGCCTTCGATATGGTTCGTACCCCACGTGAAGGGGTTGGTGATGCGCCTGGCGCATCGATGTGCTTTCCACACAACGAGCAGGTGTGACTCTGCCCTAATGCTGCCGAAATGCCACCGCATGAACCTGCGATAGGCGCTTTCCCCGCCATCACGCCAACAGCCATCACCGCAGCGCAGGCGACAAAAACGACGAAGACTAACACCATTGTCGTAATCATACCGAGACTCCGTCTGTGCGCTGGCTGCAACGTATTGTCGCGGTCATCTGATCTTCTTGCCGTATATCACTCGAACGTGCGATGCCACGCTCTCGTTTCTTCCGGTTGATCGCCATGAGATGTCCGCCTAATTCCACGAGCCGCCAGATCTAATTGCACCGCGGTGTTAAACCAAGGTTCGCCGATCACCATCAGTGCCGTCGCGTACGCATCGGCTGCCGCGCATTGACGATGCGCCACAGAGACGGCCCCGATCGACCCAATAGGCTGGGGGCGCTGGGTATTGGGGTCGATGAAATGCGAAACCAAGTCGCCGTCATTCGTATCGACCCAATTACGGTAGTCTCCTGATGTCGCAAGCGCGATGCGCTCATCCGGCGCTACGATCGACAAGACAGTGGAAACGGTGGCCTGATAGCGATCACTCCCTTCAATCGCGATGTTCCATGGTTGCTGATACTGCTTGGTTCCTCGAACCACCAGCTCGCCGCCAATTTCAATCAGATAGTTGGTGATGCCAAACTCTTCAAGCAGATCTGCCGCTCGATCGACAGCATATCCTTTGGCAATCGCGGATAAATCAAGATAGACGTTCACCGTTCGACGCCCTTGCGATAGGTCGTTGGTTTCCCAAGACGGTCGGCCGATGACCGGCAGCCCCGCCACAAGCTCCGGATCAATATCAGGCCCAAAGCCACCACGAATGACCGCCGCACCGACGGAAGGATTGAACGCTCCCCCTGTCTCTTCCATGATCTGAGCAGACAGACGCAGCACCTCGTGCAAATGCGTACTGATCAGCCCCCACTCGCCCACCGGGCGCTGATTGAATTGACTGAGTTCGCTGTCCGCTCGGTACGTGGAGAAAATCTGCTCCATCTCATCAATGCGGGCGCTCATCCGTTCGATGACCACAAGGTCGTCAGGACAATCAGCCTCACAGTAGTATGAGACGCTCCAGAACGTGCCCATCGCCTCGCCGCCGCCTTGAGCGGTTTCCCCGCTGCAGCCGGCAACGAGGATGAACGCAAGCCCAAACCACCCAACGAATCGCATGGGACTCCGCATGGATATTACGATCCGAAATCGTCGAAGAGAACGTTCTCTTCTGGCACTCCCAATGAGTCGAGCATGGCCCTCACGGCGGCCAGCATCGGCGGCGGTCCGCAGAGGTAGTATTCACAATCCTCGGGCGCGTCATGCTTGGACAGGTATTCATCAAGCAGGACTTGGTGGATAAAGCCTTTCATGCCTGTCCAGTTGTCCTCAGGCAACGCATCTGACAACGCAACATGCCAGTCAAAGTTATCGTTGTCTTTCGCCAGTTGATCAAAATCATCCATGTAGAACATCTCTTTCTGACTACGTGCCCCATACCAGAATGAGATCTTCCGTTTGGAGTGGACGCGTTTGAGCTGATCGAAAATATGAGACCGCATGGGTGCCATTCCCGCGCCGCCGCCGACGAAGATCATCTCTGTATCGGTGTCCTTAGCAAAGAAGTCGCCATATGGACCAAACACCTGAAGGTGGTCTCCTGGCTTCAATCCAAAGACATAAGATGACATCTTTCCTGGTGGGATCTTGCGGGCTGGCGGATGCACCTCCACCCGAATATTGAACTTTAGGACCCCTTTTTCTTCAGGGTAATTCGCCATGGAGTATGCACGGACGATTTGCTCTTCGCTGTTGGCCACGTCATTCAACAGGCCCATCTGCTTCCAGTCTGATGAAAACTCGCCAACATCCATATCAGCAAATTTCTGTTGAAACGAAGGAGCTTCAAGCTGAACAAAGCCTCCTGCTCGGAAATTCACTTCCTCACCAGGCGGCAATTTCAACACCAATTCCTTGATCAAGGTTGCCACGTTGTTGTTGGACTCAACCACACAATCCCAGTGCTTGATTCCAAACACCTCTTCCGGAACCTTGATCTTCAGATCGCGCTTAACAGGCACTTGGCAGGCCAGCCGCCAGTGGTCTTTGATTTCACGCAAAGCAAAATGAGCCGTCTCTGTCGGCAAGATATCACCGCCACCTTCAACGACTTGACACCGGCATTGACCGCATGTACCGCCGCCACCGCAGGCAGACGACAGAAACATACCCTCATCAGCAAGCGCATTCAGCAACTTGCTACCTGTGCCTGTTTCAATCAGATTCGCAGTGTCGCCATTCACTTCAATGTGAACATTCCCTTCCGGGACCATCACCCTGCGCGCCAACAAGATCACGCCCGTGAGTAGCGTGATCACTCCGGTAAAGGCGAAAACGCCAGACAAAATTTCAAGCATGCCAGTGACCTAAAACGCAACGCCACCAAGAGATGCGAATGCAATGCCGACGAGGCCAAGCGTGATGAACGTAATCCCCAACCCGCGTAACGCCGGCGGCGGATTGGAGTACTTCAGCCTTTCGCGTAACCCTGCCAACACGATGATGGCAAGTGCCCAGCCGATCCCTGCACCGGCTCCATACACGACACTCTCACCGAATGTGTAGGCTTTTTCAACCATAAACAGTGACGCCCCAAGGATCGCGCAGTTCACGGTGATCAAAGGCAAGAAGATACCGAGTG
Organism: Gammaproteobacteria bacterium; assembly: GCA_965209235.1. Taxonomy (GTDB): domain Bacteria; phylum Pseudomonadota; class Gammaproteobacteria. Next base: position 1,472,152 of record OZ242382.1, read on the forward strand.
CGTTGTACAACGCGGGAATGAAGCGATCGAGGAACATCTCCAGAATCTGCACCGAAGCTGCGATCACACCGATGTATGTAATCAAGCCAATAAACTCAAGGTTCGCTTCCGGCAGTCCGGCCCACGACAACGCTCCATCTCGCAAGACATACTCAAACAAGACGTTGTTCAATGGCACCGTAAGTAGCAACACCACGATCACTGCAGCGCCAAGGCCAATCGCAGCCTTAAGGCTTTTCGATATGGCGATGAGCGTGCACATGCCTAAAAAGACACTGAGTGCGATGTTCTCGGAAAATGTTGCCTTCAGCAACAACCCAATGTAATATTCCATCAGTGGCTTTTGTGCAGTGGGTTGAAGTCGTGAGGGGCAAGCTCAAACTCTGTTTCTTCCACCTGCTTACTGTCATAGGCGCGGATGGCCCAGATCAAGAAGCCAATCAAGAAGAATGAGCACGTCGGCATCAACAGGAAGCCATTACCGACATACCACCCGCCGTTTGTCACGGGATCCAAAATGGTCCAGCCAAACAACGATCCTGACCCGAACAATTCGCGAATAAAGGCCACGGCGAGCAGGATCACGGAGTACCCAAGGCCGTTGCCGAGACCGTCAAACAAGCTCGGAATCGGTGGGTTTGACATGGCAAAGGCTTCTGCTCTTCCCATCACGATGCAGTTAGTCACGATCAATCCAACAAACACCGACAGCTGCTTACTGATCTCGTAGCTGTACGCTTGCAAGATCTGATCGACCACCACGACTAAGCTCGCGATGATCGTCATTTCAACAATAATGCGGATGTTGGTGGGGATCCAATGGCGAAGCAAGGACACAATCACGTTGGATGCCATCAGCACCGAGGTCAGCGCCACACACATCGTCAGCGTCACCGTCAACTGCGATGTCACCGCGAGTGCGGAACAGATTCCTAAGATTTGAAGGGCAATGGGGTTGTTGGCAACCAGCGGCTCGACCGCGAGCGGCCATCCGCTCTTGACCGATTGCGATAACGTCTGTGTGGTCATGACTGGTCTCTCAAATCGTCGATGTGATCACGGGCACGTAACCGCCGGATGAATTGCCCATATCCGTTAGACCCCAGCCAAAACTGCACGAGGTTATGCACACCCTTGGTCGTCAACGTCG